>NZ_AGTR01000037.1 GCF_000235625.1 Marinobacter manganoxydans MnI7-9
CCTCCACTGCGGGTTTACGGTTCCGTCCGAGTGTCGAGATTACGTCTGGTCATTGTTCTCTATCGATACATCTTTCGCCTTTCTCTCTCTCACCATCCGGCCTCATTCTCGATTCAACGATCTTTCAGCTTCTGTTCAACGCAGCCTCTCTCAGCGCGAACACCGTCGTTCCGGAAGGCGAGGTGAGCTGTATCGAGTTTGAGTTGCCGCCCGCGCCTCCGTCGTGTTGTTCCACGGCTGTTGCTGTTGCCGATGTTGTACAGGCTGATCCTCATCAGATCTTTGTGACTGCAAGCCTTTATGGAGACCTCGATTTTGAGATTGCCTACGCTGTCGGCAAATTCCAAACTCTTGAGAGACCTTACACGCAGGGTATGCTGAGTTCAGACCAGGCCTGCGTATTCCAGACCAAGGTTGCCACTGATTCCAGACGAAGCCTGCCACCCATTCCACGCGAAAGCTGCCACTGATTCCACGGCAAAGCTGCCACCCTGGCAGGCTGCCTGACTCGCCCCATCGAAGCCGCGTGACGCGGGATAACTTAACGGTACTCTGATCCTTTTCATCCGGAGAAGGTCAGATGCCCGCGAAGAGGTTATCCATGCGCAAGATCAAAGATGTCCTCCGTCTCAAATGGGACAGAGAACTGAGTAACCGCCAGATTGCGGCGGTCTGCGGCGTCAGCCGCCCCACTGTGAGCGAATACCTGCGCCGCACGGTTGAGGCCGGTCTGAGCTGGCCATTGCCAGCGGATCTGGACGAGGCCCATCTGGAGCAGTTGCTGTTCCCGCAGCCACCGGATCTGCCGGCACAGGCCAGGGGCATCCCCGACTGGCAGCACATCCGTGACGAACTCGCGGGCAAGAATGTCACCCTGTTCCTGCTCTGGCAGGAGTACCGACAAGCCAACCCGGACGGCTATCAGTACAGCTGGTTCTGCGAGCACTACCGGGCTTGGCGGGGCAAGCTGGACCTGGTGATGCGCCAGGACCACCGGGCCGGTGAGAAGCTGTTCGTGGACTATGCCGGCCAGGCCGTGCCCGTCATTGACCGCACCACCGGAGAGATCCACGAGGCGCAGGTCTTTGTCGCGGTGATGGGCGCATCCAATTACACCTACGCCGAAGCCACCTGGAGCCAGACATTGCCGGACTGGATCGGCTCTCACACCCGGGCCTTCCAGTATCTGAATGGAGTTCCGGAATTAGTGGTCCCCGACAATTTAAAATCGGGTGTTACCAAGGCTCACCGGTACGAGCCGGACCTCAATCCAACCTATCAGGACATGGCCGCCCATTATGGGGTCGCCATTGTTCCTACCCGCGCCCGTAAGCCCCGCGACAAGGCCAAGGTGGAGGGTGGTGTATTGATCGTTGAGCGCTGGATCCTGGCGGCCTTGCGCCATCACCAGCACTTCTCCCTGGGGCAACTCAACGCCACCATCCGTGAGCTGTTGGAGAAGCTCAACAGCCGCCCCTTCCGCAAGTTACCCGGCTGCCGGCGCGACCACTTCGAACAGTTGGATAAACCGGTTTTACAGCCATTGCCGGTAGAGCCGTATGTCTACGCCGAGTGGAAGAAGGCCCGGGTCCACATCGACTACCACGTCGCCATCGACAGGCATTACTACTCGGTGCCCTACACCCTGATCAAGAAAGAGGTGGAGGTTCGCATCACTCACAACACCATCGAATGCTTTTACCGGGGCAACCGGATCGCCAGCCACCGGCGCTCCGACCAGAAGGGACGGCACACCACCATCGCCGCGCACATGCCCGAATCCCATCGCCAGGCGGGCGAGTGGTCGCCGGAAAGGCTGATCGGCTGGGCCGCCAAGACCGGACCGGCGACGGAGAAGCTTATCCGCACCGCACTGGGTGCCCGCAAACACCCACAGCAGGCGTACCGCTCCTGTCTGGGCATTCTCCGGTTGGGGCAGAGCTACGGCGAGTCGCGGCTGGAAGCCGCCTGCCAACGCGCCCTGATGCTGGGCAGTTGCCGGTACAAGAGCATTGAATCCATCCTCAAACACCGTCTGGATCAGCAGCCTCTGGAAGAGCAACAGGAACTGGCTTTACCGGACACTCACGACAACATCCGTGGCCCCGCCTACTACCACTGAAGGAACCTGACATGTTGAAACATCCCACACTGGATAAACTCCACGCCCTCAAACTGGCCGGCATGGCCGCCGCCCTGGCGGATCAGTCGACCATCCCCGACATCACCGATCTGAGCTTCGAGGAACGCCTCGGGCTACTCGTGGATCGGGAAATGACCGAGCGAGATAACCGACGCATGACCAGCCGGCTGCGCCGGGCCAAGCTGCGACACACGGCCATTCTCGAAGACCTGGACTACCGGAACTCACGGGGCCTGGATAAAGGGCTGGTCCAGTCACTGGCCGGTTGCCAATGGGTGAAGGAACATCTGAACGTGCTCATCACCGGCCCCACCGGGGTCGGCAAAACCTGGCTGGCCTGTGCTCTGGCGCACAAAGCCTGCCGGGAGGGTTACACCGCCCAGTACGTCCGCCTGACCCGACTGCTGCGGGAGCTGACCATTGCCAAGGGAGATGGCCAGTACGCCAAGCTCCTGACCAACCTCGCCAAAGTGGATGTGCTGATCCTGGATGACTGGGGGCTCATGAAGCTGAGCGCAGAGAACCGAAGAGACTTGCTGGAGGTGCTGGAAGACCGCCATGGCAGACGCTCCACCATCGCCACTAGCCAACTGCCCATGGATCAATGGCATGACGTGATCGGTGACGCCACTCTGGCAGACGCCATTCTGGATCGGCTCGTACACAACGCCTACAAGATCAATCTGCGGGGCGAATCCATGCGAAAACAGCAGGCAAAGTTGACGAGCACTGAGACTTCGGAGTAAGAAGAGAAACCCCGCGTCGCTACGCTCCGATGGGTGGCAGCCTTGCTCCGGTCCGGGTGGCAGGCTTCACGTGGAATGGGTGGCAACCTTCAGCGGTTTACGCACAGGCCAGCCCAGAAGGCTTCACCTCCGCATTTGACATCGTTCGGCCTTGAGATTCTGGAAACGCTACTGCACTGGCACTATTTCCGTAACCAAATCGTCATTCTCTGCCTTCACACTACCTGCTCTCTCGAAGATCAGATGCTGATCTTATTGTCCGGCTTCCTGGACTGGAGCCGGTTTTTTCTTTCCCCACAGTGCTTTTCACGATCCCGAAACAAAGGATTGCTTGAATAGTCGCGTTGAAAGGAAAATCCGTTAAACACCGTATTTAGGGTGATGCGCTCAGGATGAGCCCTCTGAAGCAGATTTATCTGCGCGTCGTTTCAACGAGGGCATATATGTCAATCATGGAAAACGCGATCGAAGGTGTGGAAGCCCGTGTCCTTTGGTCCTGTAAGCAGAGATGTGTAGAGCTATTGGAACTAGGCTTCAAGGAGGTGAGTGGCTTCTTCAAGCCATTCCGGTACGAAGTTCACATTAAAGGAGAAAGTTCACTTTTCCGTAGCACGAGTGAACACGCTGCCAGGCACTACCTGACAATGCTATTGGGGGATCCGATAGACGAGCTTGAGCATTGCTCCGGCTAAACTACTCGAACGATACGGTCTTCCGCCTTTCTGTTCTTCAGGAAAAATTCCAGCCCTTTAGTTAGCGACACATCGTGACGCCTGCTACTTGCTCAAAAAATGCCCAATTGTCGCAAGACTGACATATTTCTCTGGGATGCTGAAAGTGAGGACGGACTAAGCCACTGTTCTTGAATCCAAGCGTTGCTCATCTGATTGCCGGGCGTGACACTCCCGGCTTTTTTGTGCCTTTGACGCCATCAGCTAAGCTTTTGAAAAAATCGTTTACAGTTGCTCATGATGGACAAGCTCTCGGAAATCCTCCATCTCACCATCTGCTACCTTTTTCAGGATGACTCGTAGTATCAGGTTGGCAACTGGATGTTCGGAAACAAAACAATTGGATTCAAAAGGAGCAGGACTGATCATGAAGACCATGAAAACAATAGCGGCAGTGGCAACCTTCTCACTCACTCTGGCAAGCACGCAGGTACTGGCAGAAATGCAAACTGAGACCGTCGAGTACAAGATCGGCGAAACCACCTTCACCGGTTATATGGCCTGGGACGACGAATTTGAAGAAAAGCGCCCGGGTGTTCTGGTGGTCCACGAATGGTGGGGCCACAATGAATTCGCTCGGGAGCAGGCAGAGCGGCTTGCGACCTCTGGCTACACGGCGTTTGCCCTCGATATGTATGGCTCCGGCAAGCTGGCGGACCACCCTGATACCGCCCAGAAGTTCATGCAGGAAGCGACCAAGGACATGGATCAGGTGAAGGCGCGCTTCATGAAGGCGATGGAGATCCTGCAAAACCATGAAAGCGTTGATGCGTCCCGCATTGCTGCACAAGGCTACTGTTTCGGCGGCGCGGTGGTCCTGAATATGGCACGTATGGGCGTGGATCTGGACGGCGTCGTCAGCTACCACGGTGCGCTTGGCAGCCCCATAACCGCCGAAGCCGGAACAGTGAAGGCCAGGGTTCAGGTGTACACCGGTGGTGCCGACAAGATGGTTCCCTCGGACCAGGTCGCCGGCCTGGTGAAGGAGATGCAGGATGCAGAAGTCGATCTCACCCTGGTGAGCTTTCCCGGCGTGCTGCACTCATTCACCAATCCTGGCGCTGACAAGGTCGCCGAGGAGTTCGGCATGCCGATAGGTTATGACGAAGAGGCCGCCACCCGTTCCTGGGAGGGAACCATGCGTTTCTACGAGGCTATTTTCGCCCGGTAACACCGTGCGCTGAACACCGGAACCCGGCCTGGCGGCCGGGTTCTTCTGCTTCAGAGGGACGACGCAATACTGTTGCGAACGTCTGTCATCAGATCATCCAGCGGCAAAGCCCCGGACGCCATCGGGGGATGAATGACGATTTCAATGTCACCGCTGCTGAAGGCAGCACTTCCCTTGGGCAATCGCTGGTGGGACCCACAGATGGTGACGGGAAGAATCGGAAGCTCGCCATCCTGTGCAATGACGAAACCACCCTTCTTGAAGGGTAGTAATTTGCCATCCCACGAACGGGTTCCTTCCGGGAAAATCAGAATGCCGGTGCCGTCCGGGAGCTGGCCGACACCCCGCTTGATGCTCTCCAGTGCATCACTGCCTTTCGAACGATCGATAAACAAATTCCGCGAGGCTTCCAGTGCCAATCCGAACAGGGGCACCTTGCGCAACTCTTTCTTGATCACCCACCGATATTGCAGACCAAGGGCGAGCACCAGCGCCGGGGGATCAAGATAGGAGGCATGGTTGCTCAGAATGACATATCGCTGACCGGGCTCGATGTTTTCCCTGCCACGAACCTTGAGGCGGATACCGCAGACTTTCAGGATAATCCATGCATAGATCTGGGTGCCGTGGAACGCCGCATCCCCTCGCTTCCCCAAAAGGGCCGCAATAACAATCGGGAAGAACAGAATCAGGGTGAGCAGTATGGCCCAGAACAGGATCCAGGCGGCCTTGAGCAGTCGGAGCATGTAATGATTCCTGGAGATCTCGACTTCCGGTTAAACGAGCAGCAGGTCGGTAAAGATTACACAATGATGGGAAAATGACAAAAGCGTGCCACCTTGCCAGGCGTTTTTCAGCCATTAAAAAAGGCAGCCGAAGCTGCCTTTTTGGCGGTTATTGCCGAATCCATCAGGGATTACAGGGCAACAACGTTCTCCGCCTGAGGACCTTTCTGGCCCTGGGTAACGGTGAACTCAACCTGCTGGCCTTCTGCCAGAGTTTTGAAACCGCTGCCCTGAATAGCGCTGTAGTGAACAAAAACGTCCGGGCCGCCTTCACGAGTGATAAAGCCAAAGCCTTTTGCTTCGTTGAAGAACTTAACAGTACCGGTAGTAGTAGACATACTTAAACTTCCTGAAATCAATCATATTATCTGCCGCCTCGCACCTTCATGGTGTCAGGTCAGCGTTTTGCGGAAATACAGAACTCGCGGAATCAAAAACAGGACGGTCACTACTAACTGCGGAGGTACGTCTTATTCATGAAATGCTTTACTGAATCTTTCCTACGCCCTTCACTCTACTCCTGAATCCGAAGCTTGCCAAGGGTATTTTCGAGAATTTGTGTAGGTAGTGGTACCCATCATCCCTTCACCAGGCCAAAGGTGTAAATTCCCAGTGCAGTCATGAGGATGGAGCCGACAACGTGGGCCAGAATACCGGTGATGGCCATGGCCCATTTTCCGTCCTGGATTGCAGCAAACATCTCGAGTGAAAACGTCGAAAAGGTGGTCAGCGCACCGCACAATCCGGTTATGGCAAAGAGCCGCCACTCCGGTGCCAGCGTGGTGCCATGGCTGAAGTAACCGATCAGCAGCCCGATCAGCCAACCACCACTTAGGTTGGCAACCAGCGTTCCGTAAGGAACGGCATGGTATGTCGTGTTCAACCACAACCCCAGAGCCCAACGAAGGTTGGCGCCGATAACGGCGCCAACACTCACAGCAACGAACGACAACCACATGTCAGGGCTGTCTCCTGTCAGGCAGGGTTGTGATCAATCACTGTCTCCTTGTTGCGCGCAAACTCATCAAACGGGAAGTCATCGACCGTCAGCATCTCAAGTACAACGGTCTCATACTGGCGCATGAAATCGGCCTCTTCCTTGGTATAGATACCAGCCTTCAGGGCCGCCTCAAACCGCTCTTCCGGATGCAAGGCGGTCATCGGCAATTCACCCTTGGCGTAGGCCTTGGTCGCTTTCCGGTATAGCTGTTCTGCCTTGTCGTAGTCCTTGAGCAGACCGTTGTAGCGAGCCACCGGATTCTCCACGGTACCCTCGCCATTGGTATGCCAGATGCTGGCAATCAGCTTGTTGCGGATAGGCGTGTCTGTGGAGATTGCACGAGCCAACTTGCGCGCAAGGTCGTCCTGCGGACTACCCCAGCGACGGCCGAGCGGCATCGTGACGCCCCGCAGAACCAGCGCCACGGCACGATTCGGCAGGTTCTGGAGGAACTCATCCAGGGCGTTTTCAGTGCGATGCAGCAGCATGCCCAGGCTGTACTCCATTACTTCCTTCTCACCCTCTACCGGCTGAGTCTCGTGCCAGTTCTTGAGGACCATGGAAGCCAGGTACAGGTTGGACAGCATATCCCCCAGCCGTGCAGAGATAAGCTCCCGCATTTTCAGTTCGCTGCCAAGCGTGGTCATCGCGGCATCCGAGCACAGACCAAAGGCCGCACTGAAGCGGGCCACGGCCTGCGCGTACTTGCGACTGGCACTGTCAAACGGCACATCTGCCCGTCCAAGACCCAGAGCCTGGGTGAAGGCGCGGGCGGCATTGCCGAAAATCAGCCCGGCGTGGCCGAAGAACGCATCGTCAAACGCATTGATATCATCGTTGTCCTTGGCCGCCAGCTCCTTGAGCACATACGGATGGCAGCGAATGGCGCCCTGACCGAAGATCATCAGGCTGCGGGTCATGATGTTGGCACCCTCAACAGTGATCGAGACAGCGGCACCGCTGTAGCCTATGCCCAGGTAGTTACGCGGGCCAAGCGTGACGGTCTTGCCACCGTGAACGTCCATGGCATCGGTCAATACACCGCGCTGGAACTCGGTAAGGTGGTATTTAAGGATGGCAGACGGCACTGCCGGCTTCTCACCTTTATCAATCATATTGGCAGTGTGGTTTACAGCTGCCTGAGAGATATAGGTCTTGGCGGCGATTCGGGCCAGAGGCTCCTGCACACCCTCCATATCAGCAACCGGCGTATTGAACTGACGGCGGATACGGGTGAAACCACCAGCGGTGCCAACGGCCGACGCAGCCGCACCGGCCGCACCGGAGGGCAGGGTGATGCAGCGACCCACCGACAGGCACTCAACCAGCATACGCCAGCCCTGACCGGCCATATCCACGCCACCGATGATGTAGTCCAGCGGAATGAAGACGTCTTTACCCTTGATCGGGCCATTCAGGAACGGGCTGCCAATCGGGCAATGACGACGGCCGATCTCCATGCCTTTGGTGTCCCTGGGGATCAGTGCGCAGGTAATACCATAGTCTTCGGTTTCGCCCAGGAGCCCGTCCGGATCGAACATGCGGAAGGCAAGGCCAACAACCGTTGCGATGGGCGCCAGGGTGATCCAGCGCTTCTCGAAATTCAGCCGGATACCGACAACTTCCTTGCCATCGACTTTCTGTTTGCAAACGATACCGGTGTCCGGAAGCGACGTCGCATCTGAACCAGCCCTTGGGCCCGTCAGACCAAAGCAAGGAATTTCACGACCGTCTGCAAGCCTTGGCAGGTAATGGTTTTTCTGCTCCTCGGTGCCGTACTTGACGAGCAGCTCGCCAGGACCAAGGGAATTGGGTACGCCCACAGACACCATGAGCGTCTCGTTGGATGCCAGTTTTTGCAGAACTGCAGACTGCGCCTTGGCAGAGAATTCGAGGCCACCGTATTCCTTGGGAATGATCATCCCGAAGAAACCTTCCTTCTTGAGGAAGTCCCACAGCTCTTCGGGCAGATCAGCCCGCTCGACCGCCACGTCCCAGGTGTTACACATGGAAATTGCCTGGACACACTGATTGTCGACGAAGGCCTGTTCTTCCTCGCTCAGGCCGGTATTGCGGTTGATCAGCAGGTTGTGCCAGTCAGGCCGACCAGTGAACAGTTCACCGTCCCAGCCGACCGTACCGGCTTCGAGAGCCACTTTCTCAGTCTCGGAAACCTTCGGTGCGACCTTCTTGAACATCGCGAAAATGCGGGGTGTCAGCCAGCTTTGGCGAAACCCGGGGAGGCCGGCAGCAGCTGTTAGGGCGGCACCAATAAACAAAACCAGGGCCAGCAAACCAGAGGCAAAAATCAGCGACAGCAGGCCGGTAACGGCCATTACGCCAATCGCGGACGTTGCACCAGACTCGCGCCGCATCACAATCAGCAGGCCAGCCAGTGCCACTACAAACAGTATGAAAGTCATCATAGGTTCTCTCTGTCATCCATGGTTCGGGAATGTCGAAGACTATAAACCGTTACGTTTACGGTACCGCATCAGATGAGGGCTGACCAGCAAATGCCGCACAGTCAGCCAGTTACGGAGATCACACCTGGCATTATGCGGTCACGATCACACGAATGCCTTCCAATGCCAGACTGGCGTGCCCTATCGCCTCTTTTGCCGCTTCGAACTGATCGCGGAAAAAGTCGATTTCCTCCTCACGAATCGCCGGATTCACCTTTTGCAATGCTTCCAGCCGACGGATTTCCGGTCCGAAACTGGCCTCCAACTGCTCAAGCGCCTGAGACTTCAGGGGCTCCAGATGAGGCTCCGACAACCGCTCCACGTGGTCCACCATGGTTTCCACCTGGGGCCGGATCTGCGGAACGATGGCCTGGGCCGTGCGCCGCCGGATATTCGAGCACATCTCGTTGAGCCGGTCGTGAGGCAACGCGCCCGAAAGCTCCTTGCCATTGACATCCACCAGCAGCCGAAGTGGCGAGACCGGCAGGTAGCGGGTCAGTTGGAGCGCTTCCGGTGCCGGGCAGTGCACAGTAAACAGGGCCTCCATCAACAGCGTTCCGGGCGGCAGCGCCTTTACGGAAAGACTGGCGAGGGCGGCCTTGCCAAGGCCGGAGCTGGTCACCGAGTCCATCACCCCCGTGACCATCGGGTGCTCCCAGCTCATGAAAGCCAGGTCTTCCCGCTCCAAGGCATTCTGTCGGTCCCAGGTCACGGTAATCCCGTCTTCCGGTAATTCGGCGACATGGCCGGCCTGATATTGCTCGCCGGGTCGCAGAATGTCGGAGTGATCGGCATGGTCTTCGACATCCACGCCGAGGATGTCAAAAGCCTCCATCATGTAATCCCGAACCCGGGCCTCGGATTCTTCGTCTTCGATGGCGGCGATCAGATCCTCTGCCACCTCAGGGCGACAGGAATTCAGCTCGATCAAGGCATCACGGCCAGCCTGCAAGAGCGTTTTCAGGCGCGTTGCTTCGTCCGCAGAGGCCTCGACGAGTCCATCAGCCACATCAAGGTCGCCATCAATAGCCTGCTGCCACTGGGCCTGCACCGCTTCCTGAACGGCAACGCCCACCGCGCAGCTCTCGGCAAAGGCGTTCAGGCCCTCGTGGAACCAGCGGAACTGCACCTCCTGACTGGTGCCACTGAGATAGGGCACGTGAATATCAATCGCTTCTGTCTGACCGATCCGGTCCAGCCGCCCGATGCGCTGCTCGAGCAAGTCCGGGTTTGCAGGCAGATCGAAGAGCACGAGATGATGGGCAAACTGGAAATTGCGGCCTTCGCTGCCGATTTCAGAGCAGATCAGCGCCTGGGCACCCTGCTCCGTGTCGGCGAAATAGGCGGCGGCGCGATCACGCTCGATCAGGCTCAGGTGTTCATGGAAGGCAGCACTGCGGATACCCGCCCGCAGCTGGAGATAATGTTCCAGGGCCATGGCGGTCTGGGCACTGGCACAGATCACCACCACTTTGGCCGGGCGCAGGCCGACCAGCTTTTTCTCAAGCCACTCAACCCGGGGATCGTCCGCCAGCCACTGCTCCTCGGGCACCAGTTGCTCCGGGGCCAACCCCTGAATACCTGAGGCCTGCCCTTCGTACATGGCCGGACAAGGCAACGGTGCAGGATCGGGTCGGCGCTCGGGAAATCCCTGGATGGCCGCCCGGGTGTTACGGAACAGCACGCGACCGGTACCATGCCGGTCCAGCAGGGCATCGATCACCGATTGCCTCGGATTGTCACCGGCAAACAGCTGGTCCAGCTCTTCACCCAACCATTCCCGCAGCAGCTTCTGATCACCCTCGCTGATATCGGAGCTTTCGTCCTGAAGACGCCGGACAACACTGTTGATGGCTTCATACTGCTGCTCTTCTCTGCGGAAGGTTTCCAGATCATGGAAACGGGCCGGGTCGAGAAGCCGCAGGCGGGCAAAGTGACTGGCGATACCCACCTGCTCGGGCGTTGCTGTCAGCAAGAGCAGGCCGCGGCTGACCGCCGACAGTTCCTCAACGATCCGGTATTCCGGGCTAACCTCTTCAGGGCTCCACGCAAGATGATGGGCCTCATCAACAATCATCAGGTCCCAGTGAGCCTTGAGGGCATCGTCCTGCGCCTTCTGGCTTTTCTTCAGGAAGTCGAGACTGCAGAGCACCAGCTGTTCGCTCTCGAACGGATTCACCGCATCTTCATCGCCAAAAATATGGTTTACCAGCGCATCCACGTCGCTTTCCTGCTCTTTCAGAGCGTCGTAGCGACCCTGATCCACTATGGAAAATCGCAGATTAAAGCGGCGGAGCATTTCCACCAGCCATTGATGGGTGAGGGAATCCGGCACCACGATCAAGGCACGCTTTGCCCGGCCAGTGTGCAGCTGATAGTGGAGGATCAGCCCCGCCTCGATGGTTTTGCCAAGACCGACCTCATCTGCCAGAAGAACCCGTGGCGCATGGCGCCGGGCAACTTCATGGGCAATGTATATCTGGTGTGGCAGATGCTGCGTGCGGGCGCCGATCAACCCCTGGGCTGACGATGCCCGCAGGCGGTTCATGTGCTGAAGCGTGGCAAACCTCAGGCGAAAGGCACCGTTGCGATCGAACTGGCCCGCGAACAGCCGCTGGTGCGGTGCAGAAAAATTCACGGATCCGGCGAGTTTCACCTCGGATATTTCGTGCAGATCGGTGCCGTCGTCCCCGTGATACAGGAGCACCCCGCCCCGGTCCTCAACTGCACGGACGGTGTACCGTTCGCCATCGAAGGTCTCAATCTCTTCCCCCAGCTGATAGATGATGCGGGACAGCGGGGCGTTATCAATCGCGTAGGTGCGCTCCTCATCGGCGGCGGGAAACCCGAGGGTCACCCGGCGCCCGGAGATATCCGTGACGATCCCGAGCCCCAGGCCGGTGTCACTGTGGCTGACCCAACGCTGACCAATAACAAATTCCGATGTATCCAAGAAACCTCCAGACCAATTAAGTTCTTGTGGCGCCGTTCTCACGCACCCAGTAAGCCGTCGCCCCACATACCGCCGCCGGAACGACAAACAAATTCAGCACCGGCACCATGGCAGCCAGCGCCACCGGCAGGCCAAAGCCAAAGGCAGACAGGCGGGTGTCGCCGAGCAACCGTCGCAGTGCGGGGAAACTGACCTTGTGGTTGTCTGCCGGGTAGTCCACGTATTGCAGCGCCATCATCCAGCTGTTGAACAGGAACCAGAGAACAGCAGCCACCAGATTAACAACCGGTATAAGACCGATGATCAGTAAACCGATAGCCCGCGGCAGGTAATACAGGATCTTCTGAACCTCGCGCCAGAGTGCGCGGGGAATATCCTTGATGATCGATGCCCAGCTGTCATCGGTATTCACCTCCTGGCCGGTCAGGTGCTTTTCTGTCAGCTCGGCAAGATAGCCATAGAAAGGGGAACCAATCAGATTGGCAACGATCACAAAGCCGTAGGCGAGCATCAGTACGATGACCGCCCCATACAGAATCCAGAACAACCAATCCAGTGCCTGAAGCCACGCCCAGTCCGGCAACCACGACATCGCGGTGGCAATCAGGCCTGCAAACAGCTCTCCCATGAAGAAGAACAGCAATCCGAAGAGCAGAATATTGATAACCAGTGGAATGATGACGAACAGCCGAAGACCGGGCTGACGAATCAGGCGGAAACCCTCACCCAGGTAGCCCAGTCCACGAAAAAAATTACCCTTGAGCATAGCTGGCAGGACCTCCGCTTCAATGACAATGACGGGGCGCAAAGCATATCATGTTGGCAACATTCCCACAGCCCGAGAACGCTCAGTGACTTCCCCGATGGATACATTGAAACAACAACTGACCAGCCTGCTGCAATTCCGCCCCCTCTGGCAGGCAGCCTTTGTGGTTTCCGTTCTGGCCATCGGGTTTCTGGCGACAACCGACAGCCCTCATGCCATACCTTCATCGTCGAACGACAAGGTGAACCATCTGATCGCCTTCCTCGAGCTCACCATCCTCACCCGGCTGGCCTGGCCGGAGCTCCGGCCCATCTGGTTTGCGCCGGCCCTGCTGGGCTTTGGCCTTGGCATTGAGCTTATCCAGGCAACCCTGCCCTATCGGGAATTTTCCCTGGCCGATCTGGCTGCGGACGGCGCCGGCATTGCCATCGGACTTCTTCCCTGGCCCGGCATCCGAAACGCCGGAAAACCGGATTTGCGAAATTCGCCAGAGTCGCTGTGAGATATCTCTTACAAAGGCGTGAGATCTTGCAGCGACGTTGTGTGCGCGGCAGTGGCAGAAACTCTTTAGAAAAAAGCTAACTCACTGATAACTTTGTTTTATTGGAGACACCCACGCTGACATCTCCTGCGATGCGTGCACAGTTCACACGTTTGTCAGAATCCAGTTGGTATATTGTTGTTGTCAAGGATGACAGGGAAATGGACGACGCACTGGATGCACCCCGGCAAGGATCGCGGGGAGAGGTAGGGACACAAGGACGCCTCGCTTAAGGGATAACTATTCGGATAGCCGGCTCGGATGCCGGCACCACGGAGTGGCTCAAGGATCTCGCAACAAGGCTGTTGCCAAATGCGCAAGGATGCGCCGACCTGTTCCGAGAAAGGGTAACCGTTTGGTTGCCCTTTATTTTTTTATACCTTCTTTTTTCTCACCTCTGATCCATCACTGGTTGTTCTCGGCCAGGTAGATACGAACCTGATTGAACTCCTCGAATTCGTTAAGATCCGGCCAGGTCCGGGCCTCAAGCGTTGTCTGCTTGCGGTAGGCATCGTCACCCAACACTTTCATCCGCGAATCCGCCAGCAGCACCCGAGGAGCCGCCTCGCGTAAAACGCCGAGCAACGGCCGGTTTTCCGGATCGTAGAGCACATCCGCAGCGGCCACGACATCTATTTCGTCCGGCCGGGCTGCCCAGTCAGGGCAAAGGCCAACGGAAACACCATTGAGAGCCGCATTCGCATTGGCCGCGTCCAGCGCAGCCGGATCAATGTCACAGGCGATGGCTTCCCTGGCTCCGGCCATTGCCGCCGCGACAGCCACGATTCCGGATCCCGAGCCGAAATCCAGGACGCGCTTGCCCTCAACCCAATGGGGATTGTCCAGAATCCAGTTGGCGAGCACCTGGCCGCTGGCCCAGCAGAACGACCAGTAGGCGGGTTCGGCAACGACCGCCTGGGCCTCTTCGTGCGATAACGGCCCCTCAAGCACCCTCGGGTCAAAGAGGTACAGGGCAATGCGCTCACAGCCGGCAGGACGGGAAACGGCCACCCGGCCTCGGGAGAGGGTTTTGCGCAGGTGCTGATTCAGACTGTCCACTGACATGGGGTACCCAACCTCAATTTTCCGGAAGGCGTCATTGTACCCGTGACCAGTCCGGGAAACAGGCGGCGACAAGCAGAAAAACCCCATTTCCGCTATACTGCCGCCTCCATCTGACAACTGGTTTACCGCTGAAATGGCAAGCAGACCCGACACCGACGACTACCTTTCCCTGTTCCTGAATGATGTGCCGCTGATGGACGTCCGGGCACCGGTAGAGTTCAGCCGTGGCAGCTTTCCGAATACCGAAAACGCGCCCCTGATGAACGATGAGGAGCGCCATCGGGTTGGCATCTGTTACAAAGAGAAAGGTCAGGACAAGGCGATTGAATTGGGGCACCAGCTTGTGTCCGGTGACATCAAGGCCCAGCGCATTGAAGCCTGGAAACGTTTTGTCGCCCGCCACCCGAACGGCTACCTGTTCTGTTTTCGGGGCGGCCTGCGCTCCCGGCTCACTCAGCAGTGGATCCGGGAGGCCGGCATTGACTACCCGCTGGTCAAAGGCGGCTACAAGGCATTGCGGCGATTCCTGATCGACAGTCTGGAAGCGCAGATCGAATCCGGCGAGTTCCGCATTCTCAGCGGGCGCACTGGAACCGGCAAAACGCGGGTTCTGCAACAGTTACCCAATCCGGTGGATCTTGAAGGCCTGGCTAATCACCGGGGCTCCAGTTTCGGGCGTCAGGTAACACCGCAGCCTTCACAAATCGATTTCGAGAATCGGCTGGCGGTAGCCATGCTCAAGGCCCGCCATCTGAACAGTGGTCCGGTCTATCTGGAAGATGAAAGCCGCCTGGTGGGCCGTTGCGCCCTGCCCGAATCCCTCAAGGAGCGCATGGCCAGGTCGCCGTTGCTGATCCTCGAGCAACCGATGGAAGAGCGTATTGGCATCATCCGTGAAGATTATGTTGAGGGAATGTACTCGGATTACGTGGACCGCGACGGGGCCGAAGCAGGGTGGCTGAATTTCCGGGATTATCTGCTGAGCGCCATTGACCGCATCCGCAAACGCCTGGGCGGGGAGCGACACCAGCAGCTGCGCGGCCTGATGGAACAGGCACTCCTGCAGCAGGAAGCCACTGGAGAGACAGCGGCCCACAACGCCTGGATCCAGTCGCTGCTCCAGGATTATTACGACCCCATGTACGACTACCAACTGGGCAAGAAAGAAGGCCGGATTCTTGTCCGCGGAGGCCCCGAGACCATTCTCGACTGGGCCAACAAGAGCTCGGTTGCGTAAGGCCCTGACTGAATATTACGCCTGCAGTACACAGCCCTGACATTTGTCTGCTATATAAAGGAATAGACGAATCAGGTTGTTGCAGTAATTTGTCCGTTAATCCGACACTTATGAAAAATACCAACGAACAAGGAGTCCTTTATGGAAGACCTATTTGGCGCTGAAGGCGGTGCCTCGGAACTCATGAATCAGGCCATGTCTCTGGTCATGACATACGCACCCAAGGTCGTGCTGGCCATTGTCACTCTGATTGTGGGCATGTGGCTGATCAACCGGTTTGTCGGCGTTCTAGATAACAAGCTGGGCAAAAAAGACCCCACCCTGAACAAGTTTCTCTGCGGCCTCATCGGAGCAATCCTCAAGATTCTGCTGCTGATCTCTGTCGCCTCCATGGTCGGCATTGCCACCACCTCCTTCATTGCCATTATCGGTGCTGCCGGCCTGGCCGTCGGTCTTGCGCTTCAGGGCAGCCTCGCCAACTTCGCCGGCGGCGTGCTGATCCTGATCTTCAAACCGTTCAAAGTTGGTGACGCGATTGATGCTCAGGGCTACCTCGGCTCCGTCCGCGAAATCTCCATCCTGTACACCATCGTCGACACCTTCGATAACCGCCGGATTGTGATCCCCAATGGTCAACTGGCCAACGCCAGCCTGACCAACCTGAGCGCCTATGAAACCCGTCGCTGCGACATGAGCTTCGGCATCGGCTACGGTGATGACATCGACAAGGCCAAGGCCATCTGCAAGCGCCTCATTGAAGAAGACGAGCGCGCACTGAAGGACCCCGAACCACTGGTCGTTGTTGGTGCCCTGGGCGAAAGCTCCGTCGATCTGACCGTTCGGGCCTGGACCAAATCAGGTGATCTCTGGCCCTTCTACTGGGACATGCATGAGAAAGTGAAGAAAGCATTCGACGCCGAGGGCATCAGCATTCCGTTCCCCCAGCGCGATATTCATATGATTAAAACCGACTGAGATTCGCGATCGGTTTCTCATTGATACATCCGGTTACTCGCAAACTGCGTAACCTCGACTAAGCTGACCATTAATGGCGGGGTTGACCAACCCCACCAGGCCATCGGGGCCAGGCAATCAGATCAACACAGGCTCCGGAACGCTGTCATTGCTGGTAGGAGGTTGTCACTATGCCGGTACAGCAGTTGAAGGAATTCCTCGATGAGGCAGGTGTGGAATACATGTGCCTCTCCCACCCTCCTGCATTTACCGCCCAGGAACTCGCCCACCACGTCAAGATTGCCGGCGACCGTGTCGTCAAAACGGTGATCATCGAACTGGATGGCAAAATGGCAATGCTGGTGATGCCGGCCACCTGGCGAATCCGCTGGGACAGGTTATCCCGCATCCTCGACACCGACTTTCTTGACCTCGCTGACGAACAGGAATTCCAGGACCGCTTCCCGGATTGCGAGGTAGGCGCCATGCCCCCCTTTGGCAACCTGTTCGGAATGACCGTGTACTGCGCGGAAGCCTTGACCGAACAGTCGGAACTTGCCTTTGCGGCGGGCAGTCACAGTGAATCTGTCCACATGAAGACCGCCGATTTCATTAACCTCGTGCAACCGATGGTACTGAACCAGGGCTTCAACAAACCCGGAGCCCAGAAGCCCGCCTGGCTGGTCAAAGGCCGTCGCCGGCCGGACGACGTTGCCAAGCAACGGGTATCAGGAATGGCCGGCTACTGAGGCTTTTCCTGCCGGCTTGATCCCGGTCTCTTGTCTGGCTGCCGCCATCGCGTAAACTGAGGGCATCAGACAGGAAACCGATATGACTCAAGCCTTTGATATTGTGGTAGTTGGTGCCGGCATGGTCGGTGCTGCCCTCGCCACTGGCCTTGGCCAGAATGGCTTCCGCGTTGCCCTGGTAGACCGGGCTCCGCCGCCCGCCTTCGATCCAGAAAACGCCCCCGATATACGGGTATCTGCCCTCAGCGCCGGCAGCGAGCGCTATCTTCAGAGCCTGGGCGCCTGGGACCATATCCTTCACATGCGGGCAACGCCCTACAAACGACTGGCCGTATGGGATGAAACCCGCTATCCACTGCAGAACCTGGTGCCCCGGAAGCTGGCCGAAGTCCAGTTCGACGCCACCGAGCTTGGCGCACAGCACCTGGGGCATATTGTCGAGAACTCGGTTACCCAACAGGCACTCTGGCAAACCGCCGAGGCCTGCCCCCAGGTATCCCTGTTCCACGGTCAGGGTGTCGCCTCACTGGCGCAGTCCGGTGATACCGCGACGGTCACCCTTGATGATGGCCGCGAGCTGCTCGCAGCCCTGGTGGTCGGAGCCGATGGCGCCCAGTCCCGAATTCGCGAGCTGGCCGGCATTGGCACCACCCGGAACCAGTATGAACAGCAGGCGATGGTCGTCTCGGTACGTTATCAGGGGCCGGTTGAAGACATTACCTGGCAAGGCTTCCACCCTTCCGGACCACGCGCCTTCCTGCCCCTGCACAGCGCCGGCCCGGACCATCCCGGCGAGAGCTGGGGCTCCCTGGTCTGGTACGATTCGCCGGAGGAACTGGCCCGCTTGAAAGGCCTGGACGACAGGGCCCTGATGGAACAAATCCAGTCATCGTTCCCTGCAAGCCTGCCACTGCTGACCCACATCGACAGCAAGGCCTCGTTTCCCATCGCCCGTCAGCACGCCAAACACTACCACGCCGGGCGAGTGGTCCTGGCCGGAGATTCAGCCCACACCATCAACCCGCTGGCTGGCCAGGGCGTGAACCTGGGCTTCCAGGATGCCCAGGCCCTACAGGCAGTCCTCAAGGAAGCCAGGCGCGCCGATGATGATCTGGCCGCCCAGAAGTGGCTGAACCTTTACGAGCAACAGCGCCGACCAGCGAACCGCAGAATGATGCTGACCATGGATGTGTTTTACCATCTGTTCAGTAACCGGATTCCGCCCGTCCATCTGCTGCGCAATCTGGGCCTGGGCGCCGCCCGCGCCCTGCCCTTCGCCCGCAACCGGGTGGCCCGCTACGCCATGGGCATCGACGAGGAACTGCCGGCCGTGGTGCGGCAGATAGCCTCCCGGATTCCGGGCCTGAATCAGCTTTAGAGCCAAACAACAATCCCAAGGACAAGTGAAAAGGAGCCACCATGTCAAAGACGATTTTCACCAAGATCATCAACCGGGAAATTCCCGCGGACATCCTCTACGAAGACGACATCGCCCTCGCTTTCAGCGACATAAACCCTCAGGCGCCGGTTCATTTCCTGGTCATCCCGAAAAAGGCCATTGCCACCATTAACGACATCACCGAAGATGATCGGGAGCTGGTGGGGCATCTGTATCTGGTGGCAGCGAAGATTGCCAAGGAGAAGGGGTTTGCCGACGACGGCTATCGGGTTGTCATGAACTGCGGGGAGAATTCCGGGCAGACAGTGTTTCACATCCACCTGCACGTTCTCGGTGGCAAGCCGCTGGGCTGGCCTCCGTATACCGACAAAATGAAGCAGGCCTGATTTTTTAGGCTTGGGTGGAGGGACGGCATGTGGTGGAGCTTTCCGGGACCCGCTCGAGCCGTCCCTGGTCGCTTGACTTTCGCCATCCATGGCGAAAGACAGTCCCGGAAAGCCCCACCACACGCCGTCCGGCCAAACTATTGCATTACGCCTGCAACCAACTACCAAAGATGACTGAAGCGAACTGGAGAGCAGCACCCAGCTTCGGGCAAGTGGGCTGGTAGTGCTGTTTGGGACTATCTTTCGCCATGGATGGCGAAAGCTAAGCGCGCATGGATGCCTTGAGCGTGTCCCAAACAGCACTACCAGCCCGCTTGCTTCCTCCAAAGCAAAAAATCAGCGGCCGACCACCTTCTCAGCCTCTTCCACCGGCGTATGACGAACGTCCTCGCCTTTGACCATGAAAATCACGTTCTCGGCGATGTTGCACGCGTGGTCACCTACCCGCTCCAGGGCACGAAGCACCCACATCACGGACATGCACCGTGAGATGTTGCGGGTATCTTCCATCATGAACGTCAGCAGAGTACGGGCCGCTGCCTGATATTCCTCATCGACGCGCTTGTCTTCCTTCATGATCCGCAGCGCCTGCTCCGAATCCAGCCGGGCAAAGGCATCCAGGGCATCGTGAAGCATGCTGAGCACGTGGGTGCCAATGTGGCGTACTTCCACATAGCCCCGCGGGGCCTGGCCTTCTTCCTGCAGCTTGATCGCAAGCTTGGCGATTTTCTTGGCCTCGTCGCCAACCCGTTCAAGGTCGGCCACCATCTTGATGACCGAGATCACCAGACGCAGATCCCTTGCCGTCGGCTGGCGACGGGCGATGATCAGGGTGGCTTCCTCGTCGATTTCCACTTCCATCCGGTCAACTTTCTTGTCGTTGGCACGGATTTCGTCGGCCAGATGACCATCGCCATCCACCAGGGCGAGGATGGCATTATCGACCTGGGCCTCAACCATGCCGCCCATTTTGAGGAACTCGGTCTTGAGCTCCATCAGTTCGTCATTGAACTTGTGGGAGATGTGATCCCCGTAAACGTCGTCCTTCTTTGTAGGCATACTGTTCTTCTCCAAAATTCCTCAGGTCCGGAATCAGCCAAAACGGCCGGTGATGTAGGACTCGGTCAGTTCATGTTCCGGCGAGGTGAATACCTTGTTGGTCTCGTTCACTTCAACCAGGTGTCCCAGGTGGAAGTAGGCCGTACGGTGAGATACCCGGGCCGCCTGCTGCATCGAGTGGGTCACGATAACGATCGTGTAGCTTTCGGACAGTTCGGCAATCAGCTCTTCCACTTTCCCGGTCGCAATAGGGTCCAGGGCCGAGCAGGGCTCATCCATCAGCACCACTTCCGGGCTCACGGCAATGGCACGGGCAATACACAGACGCTGTTGCTGGCCGCCGGACATGCCGGTTGCGTTGGCGTCCAGGCGATCCTTTACCTCTTCCCAGAGGCCGGCCTTGCGCAGACTGTTTTCCACTATCTCGTCCAGATCCGACTTGCGGTTGGCCAGCCCGTGAATCCGGGGGCCGTAAGCCACGTTGTCGTAGATGGACTTGGGAAAAGGGTTCGGCTTCTGGAATACCATACCGACCCTGGCCCGCAGTTCGACCACATCCCGCTTGGGGTCGTAAATGTCGTGGTCGTCCAGTTGCAGGGAACCCTTCACACGACAGATATCGATGCTGTCGTTCATGCGATTCAGGCAGCGCAGGAAGGTGGATTTGCCGCAACCGGATGGGCCGATGAAGGCAATGACTTCGTTACGGCCAATATCAAGGCTGATCTTCTTGATCGCGGGGGCATCCCCGTAGAATACCTCGACATCCCGAAGCTTGAACTTGGGGTCGTCCGAGTAAGGCTTACCGACGGTCTTGCCTTCCTCGATGATGGTTTCAGCGGGCTTCGATTCCTGAACTGGCACGGCAACCTCGTCCGGTTGGGTAACTTCACTGGTAATGGTTGTATTCACACTATTCATCTTGATTCTCCTTACCACCGGCGCTCGAGACGTTTGCGCATCCAGATGGCCAATGCGTTCATACTGATCAGGAAGGCCAGCAGCACCATGATGGCTGCCGACGCTCGCTCAATAAAGGCCAGCTCCGGGCTGCCCGCCCACAGGAACACCTGCACAGGCAGCACCGTCGCCGAATCGAAGAACCCGTCGGGTACGTCCACAATGAACGCCACCATACCGATCAGCAGCAGCGGTGCGGTTTCACCCAGTGCCTGGGCCATACCGATGATGGAACCGGTGAGCATACCCGGCATGGCCAGCGGCAGCACATGGTGCAGAACTACCTGCATCTTGGATGCACCGATACCTTCAGCGGCCTCCCGGATCGAGGGTGGTACGCTTTTGATCGCGGCCCGGCTGGAAATGATGATGGTCGGCAGAGTCATCAACGTCAGCACCAGACCACCAACCACCGGAACCGAACGTGGCATCCCGAACAGGTTGATAAACACCGCGAGGCCAAGCAGACCAAAGATGATGGAAGGAACCGCCGCCAGGTTGTTGATATTCACCTCGATAAAATCGGTGAATTTGTTCTGGGGCGCGAATTCTTCCAGGTAGATCGCCGCGGCCACACCAATCGGGAACGAGAGGATCAGGGTAACGAACATGGTCAGCAGCGAACCGACAATGGCGCCAAGAATACCTGCCTTGGACGGATCACGGGAATCGCCGCCACTGAAGAACACATCATTGAACGATGTCTCGATAACGTCCCGCTCCAGAAGCTCATCGACCCAGGTTTTTTGCTGGTCGTTCAGCTTGATCGAGTAGGCATCATCCCCTGCATGCTTGACGTAGACATCCACATCCGTGTGCGTGAGAAACGTCATGGTCTGGGTGGTACCCAACCACTCGGGATTTGCCTTCAGGGCATCCCGGAGCGTCACCGAGGCGTACGGGTTGATCAGTTCGCGAACCTGTTTCCGGTCGTCCTCCGTTGCTCCGGGGATCTCCTTGATCAGCGCCTGAACCAGAGGCTCGACAAAATCGGCCATCTTGATCTGACGCTCGTCCGTGGGATCATCCAGGTACATCATCTCACCATCCAACTGCACATCCATGGTGATGGTGGTCTTCACGAAGCCGGTGTAACCCTTGCCGATGATATCGGTGAACAGGATTAACAGGGCCCCGAGGGCAATGGCGATGGCCATGATGCCGTAGGCGCGGAAACGGCGTTCCTTACGGTAGCGGCGCTTGAGCGACTGGCGGACAATCTCCGCCTGTGAACGTTGGTCAGTCATACTGTTCCCGATATTTGCGTACGATTTTCAGTGCAATGACGTTGAGCAACAGGGTTGCCAGGAAGAGCATGGCGCCCAATGCGAAGGCAGCCAGCGTCTTGGCGCTGTCGAATTCCTGGTCACCGGTGAGCAGGGTCACGATCTGCACGGTTACGGTGGTAACCGTTTCCAGCGGGTTGGCCGTCAGGTTAGCAGCCAGACCAGCGGCCATGACCACGATCATGGTTTCACCGATGGCCCGGGAGACCGCCAGCAGAATACCGCCCATGATGCCGGGCAGTGCAGCCGGGAAAATCACCTTTTTCATGGTCTCGGACTGGGTGGCTCCGAGCGCAAGAGAGCCATCACGCATGGCCTGGGGCACGGCATTGATCACGTCATCCGACAGGGAAGACACAAACGGAATGATCATGATGCCCATAACGGCACCAGCGGCCAGGGCACTCTGGCTTGATGCCTCGATACCCATGGATGCGGCCAGATCGCTGATAAACGGAGCGACCGTAAGAGCGGCGAAGAAGCCGTAAACCACGGTGGGAATACCCGCCAGCATTTCCAGCAACGGCTTGACCACACCGCGCACCTTTCTACCCGCGTATTCCGACAGGTAAATGGCCGACAGCAAGCCCACCGGCACAGCCACAACCATGGCAATGGCAGAAATCAGAAGGGTACCTGTAAACAGGGGAATCATCCCGAAGGCGCCCTGAGAAGCCACCTGATCGGCCCTCAGAGCGGTCTGGGGGCTCCAGTGACTACCAAAGATAAATTCGGTGAACGGGACCTTGCCAAAGAAACGAAAAGTCTCGAACGCCACCGAGAAAATGATTCCGACGGTGGTCAATATAGCCAGGGCCGCACAGGCGAAAAATACCCACTTGAGAATGGACTCGACCTGGGAACGGGCATTCAGGCGGGGGCGAATTCTCAACCACCCGAGAAAACCCGCAAGCACGGCAACCGAGATTACAAGACCAGACATCAGGAACCGACTCTGCGTGCGCAGTGCCTGTAAACGCTCGGCGGCCTCAGCTATCGGTGCTTCAACGAAGCCAGGAGGCAAGGCTCCGCTGGCCACATTGCTGATCTTGCTCAACAGCAGGCTCGCCTCACCGTCGGTCGCCGGGATTATACCTTCAGGCAAACCACCAATAACGATCATCTGGATGACTTTGCCCTGGAATGCCGCCCAAAGACCAAGCACGATAAGAGCGGGGATACCGCTCCACAATGCCGCTCGGGCTCCGTAATAAAAAGGCAGGGACTTGAGGTGACGGATCCCACCCAGCGGCATCGCCAACGACCGGGAGCGAGCGTAACCGAGCCAATAGGCCACGATCGCCAGCACCAGAGTCAGTAATAAAAGATTAGCCGGTTGCATGAAAATTCCTGTATTCGACTTCGAATTGGCGCACAGTTTACAGATTCAGCTCTGAACTCGCACCGGATCGTCCAAACGTGCAAAAGGTGCGGGCCTCCAACGAGACCCGCACCTCCATTCTTGACCGGACGACGGTCTTACTTGAGCTCGTCCAGGGTCAGGTTCGGCATGCTTTCTGCCTTGTCCATCAGGTCCATCAAAGCAGCCCGCGGCGGCACGATCAGGCCCACATCTTTCAGGTAGCCGTTCTGGCCCATGGCAGCGTTGCTGGTGAACTCACTGACATACTCCGCAATGCCCGGAACCACACCAACATGAGCTTTCTTCACGTAGAAGAACAGCGAACGGGCCACCGGATACTCATCCGCAGCAATGGCTTCGGCAGTCGGGATCATACCGTTCAGAGTGGCAGCCTGCAGACGGTCTGCGTTTTCTTCCAGGAAGCTGTAACCGAATACACCGTACATGCCGGTGTCGCCAATCAGCTTCTGCACGATCAGGTTGTCGTTTTCACCCGCTTCGATAAAGGCGCCGTCTTCACGAACGCTTTCGCAGATGGAGGCGTGCTCGTCCTTGCTCAGGCTGGCAGCTTCAGGCAGCTCGTCGCAACCAGCGGCGAGAGCCAACTCGTTGAAGGAATCACGGGTGCCGGAAGTCGGGGGCGGACCCATTACACGAATCGGCTTGTTCGGCAGGCTGGAGTCAACATCGCTCCAGTTTTTGTTCGGGTTGGCTACCCACTCGCCGTTAACAGGCACTTTGGAACCGAGGGCCAGGAACAGCTGCTCGAGGGTGATATCGAGGTTCTCAGCTTCTTTAGAGCTGGCGATCACAATGCCGTCAGAACCAATGCGGAATTCGGTGATGTCTGTAACGCCGTTGCTCTGGCAGAGTTCGAACTCGGACGTCTTCATGCGACGTGACGCGTTGGTGATGTCCGGGTGCTGGGTACCAATACCCTGACAGAACAACTTGAGACCGCCGCCAGAACCGGTGGATTCCAGCTTCGGAGTGCTGAAGTCGGTCTTGGTGCCAAAACGCTCGGCAACAACCGTGGCGAACGGATAAACGGTAGAGGAACCCACGATGCTGATGGTGTCACGGGCCATGGCCGGTGCAGACATGGCGGCAACGGAGCCAGCCAGTGCTACAGTCGCGAGTGCTTTGTTCAGTTTCATCACGTCAAGTCTCCATTATTCGGTTTGGACGTTGTGTCGGATGTGTTTTACCGATGTGTGCAGACTAATGGCACTCTGTGACAACTTTGTTACAGCTTCTGAAATATAGTCCGGAATGTTCAAATTTGCTTGCAGCGCCGCTTCAGCCCGCTACCATGCGTGTTAAAACAATTCCAGGCTCGCAAGAAGGCAGTTTTATGACAGCGTTAGATGATGACAAACCCACGCCCCGTGGCGAACTCACCCTGCAGATTATCCCGCTCCCCTCGGACACCAATGCCAATGGCGATGTCTTTGCCGGCTGGCTGGTAAAACAGATGGATCTCGCCGCTGCGACCATGGCCGGACGGATTTCCCAGGGCCGTAACGCCACCGTGGCAATGGACCGGATGGAGTTCCTGTCACCGTTGCGAGTAGGGTCCCAGGTAGGTTGTTACTGCGAACTCGTCGATATCGGCCGCAGTTCCATGAAAATCAGCGTGGAAGTGTGGACCCTTGACCGCACTGCCAAGAATCCACGTAAGGTCACCGAGGGTCTGTTCGTCTACGTTGCCATTGATGAGCACGGTCGGATCCGCGAGGTGCCGGAGCAGGTTCTCTGACCCTGCACCGCTCTATTTCCAGCCGTGCAGAAGGCGGGCGTAATTAAGGCGCTCCCAGGTTCGGGCATTGGGGGCGTTCGCCATAGACAGAACGCCCTGTGCTTCTGCCAGCGAGCGGTATCCCATTCCGGAGAGCCGAGCATTCATTTCCCGGGTAATCCTCGACAGGGCGCCGGCACCCTCCGATAGCAATGCGGAGACCACCTGCACTGCGGAAGCGCCCGAAAGAATCGCTTTTGCCGCATCATCACCACTGTGAACGCCACCCGAAACGGCCATTTCCAGTGATGTCTGGCCATACAGCATGGCCGCAGCGTGCAAGCGCAAGGGCAGCTCGGCGCTGGATGAAAGCACCACTTCCCGGCTCAACTCCAGCTCGTCCAGGTCCATATCGGGCTGGTAAAACCGGTTGAACAAAACCACGCCCCGGGCCCCTGACTCTTCGATACCGGCGACAAACGCAGGCAAGGCCGAGTAGAAAGGCGATAGCTTGACGCTGACCGGAATGCTCACCTGCTCAGTCACTGACCTCACAACCGAGAGTTGCCTCTGTTCCAGTGCCTCCGCAGTTTCCTCCGGATCCGAGGCCAGGTCGTAGAGATTCAGTTCGATGGCATGGGCGCCCGCCGCTTCCAGCTCGCGTGCATGCCGGGTCCAGCCACCTGTCGAGATACCGTTGAGCGAGGCAACCACCGGCACACCCAGTGAATGTCGCAACAGCTCCAACCGCTGCAGGTAGCTGTCCGATCCCATCTCGAAGAGTTCGGATTCGGGAAAAAACGATCGGGCCTCGGCGTCCATGTTGATCCGCGAATCAATAAACCGGTGAGCCGCCAGCTGCTCCTCCACAAGCTGCTCCTCGAAGAGGGAATGCATCACCACGGCACCGGCGCCAGCGTCAACACAGGCCTTCAGCGCGTCCAGGTCATCGGTCAGGGGGCTGGCGCCGACCACAAGGGGCGAGCTAAGCTCCAACCCCAGCCAACGGGTTGCCAATTCAGTCATGACGTTCACCCTTTTCGTTGTCAGGGTCAGAAGTTTCATGGGGCTCGAAGTGGATCCCCGCCAGCTGCTTGTAGAGCTCACGCTGCTCAGTTGCAGCCTCAGAAGCTGCCGCCACCAGCTGTTCGTAGCGTTGGGGATCCCGCAGCTCCAGCATCCGGAACCGGGCCTCTTCCTGCATATAGGCTTTCATGGTGACTTTCTGACGCAAGGAGTCCAGCTGCAGGGGCGGCAGCCCTTCGTGGATGCGCCGGGGATCAAACCGGTACAGCGGCCAGGCCCAGCTGTCTACCGCCCGCTTCTGCTGTGCGGGCGAGTGCACCAGGTCGTAACCGTGGGCAATGCAGGGGCTGTGGGCGATGATCAGTGCCGGGCCGTCGAAGCTCTCGGCTTCCTGCAGGGCCTTGGTGGTGTGGTTGCTGTGGGATTGCATGGCAATCTGGGCCACGTAAACGTGACCATAACTCATGGCCAGCAGGCCCAGATCCTTCTTCCGGGTGGCCTTGCCGGCAGCGGCGAACTTGGCAATCGCACCCATGGGGGTGGCCTTGGACTGCTGCCCGCCAGTGTTGGAATAGACTTCGGTATCGAGTACCAACAGTTTCACATTCTGACCCGAGGCCAGGGCGTGGTCGAGACCGCCATAACCAATATCATAGGCCCAGCCGTCGCCCCCTATTACCCAGACACTCTTCGGACAGAGCTCATCGGCCAGACTGTCCAGTTCCCGGGCCTCTGGCGTCTGCTTGTTCGCCAGCCAGTTCCGCAGCTGCTCAATGGCTGTGCGTCTGGCTGCCATTGCCCATTCATCAACGGTGGTGCAGGCGCTGGTCAGCTCCGGGTAGAGTCCGTCAGGTAGTTCTTCCCGGAACCCTTCCAGTAACTGCCAGGCCCGACCGACAAGCTTGTCCAGCCCCAGACGCATGCCCAGGCCCAGTTCCGCCGCGTCCTCAAACAACGAGTTGTTCCAGGTAGGACCACGGCCGTCGGCGTTCACTGTGTACGGAGTGGTGGGCAGATTGCCACCATAGATCGAGGAACATCCGGTGGCGTTGGCAATCAGCAACCGATCGCCCACCAGCTGGGTTAGCAGACGGATGTAGGGTGTTTCACCGCAGCCGGAGCAGGCGCCGGAATATTCGAACAGGGGAATCAGCAGCGGCAGGGATTTGAAGTCCCGGGGGATACGGTCTCTGGGCACATCCGGCAATTGCCGGAAAAACGCCAGGTTCTCTGCCTCTACCTCACGGTGCGCTTCGATCGGCTGCATATTGATGGCTTTGCGTTTGGGCTGGGTCCGGTCCTTTGCCGGGCAGACCTCGACACACAAGCCACAGCCGGTGCAGTCATCAGGCGCCACCTGAATACGGTAATCCAGTCCCTCCAGCTCCGAGGTGTGGGTTTCCGGCACCACCTCGAACGCCTCTGGCGCCCCTTTGACCGTCTCGGGCTCAAACACCTTGCTGGTGATCGCGGTGTGCGGGCAGATCATTGCGCAGAAGTTGCACTGCACGCAAAGGTCAGATTCCCAGATGGGGATCTCCAGGGCGATACTTCGCTTTTCATACTGGCTGGTTCCCGTTGGCCAGGTACCATCCGGCGGAAAAGCACTGACCGGCAGCTTGTCCCCCTGCCCTTCCAGCAACAGGCGGGTGACTTTCTGCACAAAGTCCGGCGCATCCTCCGGCACTCTTGGTGGCCGGGTGCGGGTGGCCGTTACCTTGTCCGGTACCGGTACCTCGTGCAGGTTGTCCAGTGCCGAGTCCACCGCTTCCACGTTGCGGCGCACCACTTCCGGCCCGCGGCGGCCCCAGGTTTTACGAATGGATTCCTTGATGTGGGCAATGGCCTCATCCCGGGGCAGGATATCCGCCAGGGCGAAGAAGCAGACCTGCATTACCGTGTTGATCCGTCGTTCCAGCCCCGCTTTTTCCGCCACTTCGGCGGCATCGATCACAAACAGTCGGGCCTTGCGCTCAACCAGCGCCCGCTGGACCTCTTCCGACAGCCGGTCCCAGACCTCCTCTTTCGGCCAGGGCACATTGAGCAGCACCGTTGCACCCTCGGCGGCATGTTCCAGCACATCAAAACGCTCCAGGAACTGGGGTGCATGAATGGCCACGAACTGGGCCCTGTTGATCAGATAGCTGGAGCGGATCGGCAGCGGACCGAACCGCAGGTGGGATACCGTGGTGGCACCGGATTTCTTGGAGTCATAGACGAAATGGCCCTGGGCAAACAGATCCGTGCCCTCGCCCAGAATCTTGATGCTGGCCTTGTTGCTGCTGACGGTGCCATCAGCGCCCAGACCGAAGAACAGGGCCCGGCGGGTTTTCGGGGACTCAATGTCCAGTTCGCTGTCCACATCCAGGGAGAGATGGCTGACATCGTCCCGCACGCCAACGGTAAAACGGGTTTTCGGCGCTTCGGCTTTCAGTTGGTCGAAAATGGCGCAGACCATGGCCGGGGTAAATTCCCGGGAAGACAGACCATAGCGCCCCCCGATCACCCGGGGCAGCACCTTGCGATCGCCCCGGCTGTAAGCTTCCATCAAGGCGCCACTGACTTCCAGCAACAGGGGCTCACCCTGGGCTCCGGGTTCCTTGGTACGGTCCAGGACTGCCAGGTGCTCGACCGTATCCGGCAAAGCGCTCAGGAAACGGTCGGTGGCAAAGGGCCGGAACAGGCGCACCTTGAGGACCCCGACTTTCTCGCCCTGCTCCAGCAGCCACTCCACCGTCTCATGGGCGCATTCGGCCCCGGAACCCATCAGGATGACCACCCGGTCGGCCTCGGGGTGGCCGAAATAATCAAACAGCCGGTACTGGCGCCCGGTAATGCCGGCAAACCGGTCCATCACGGCTTCAAGTTTGTCCGGAAACGCCTGATAGAACGGGTTGATTGCCTCCCGGGCCTGGAAGAAGGCGTCCGGGTTCTGGGAGGTGCCGCGAACCACTGGCCGGTCCGGTGTCATCCGGCGGCTGCGATGTGCTTCAACTCCGTCGTGCGATACCAGCGCCTGCAAATCCTGGTCACTGAGCGCCGCAATCTTGGAGATTTCATGGGAGGTGCGAAAGCCGTCGAAGAAATGCATCACCGGCACCCGGCTTTCCAGGGTGACGGCGTGGCCGATGGCCGCAAGGTCCTGGGCCTCCTGTACCGATCCCGACGCCAGCAGGGCAAAACCGGTACCGCGGGCGCTCATCACATCAGAATGGTCGCAGAAAATGGACAAAGCATGGGTGGCAATGCTGCGGGCGGCAATGTGCATGCAGAACGGCGACAGCTCGCCGGCAATCTTGTACAGATTGGGCAGCATCAACAGCAGTCCCTGGGAGGCGGTAAAGGTGGTCACCAGGGAACCGGCCTGCAGTGCCCCGTGCATGGCACCCGCGGCACCAGCCTCGGACTGCATTTCGACCACACTTGGCACCTGCCCCCAGAGATTGGGCTTGCCCAGGGCCGCCCAGTCATCAGCGTGTTCGCCCATCACTGAAGCGGGCGTAATCGGATAGATGGCAATGGTCTCGCTCAGGCGGTAAGCCACTGAGGACACCGCTTCATTGCCGTCGAGGGTATGAAACTCCATGGCCACGACTCCCTGTGGTGAGGCCGGCAGACAGCTTTGAGTCTAGTATCGACGGTGACAACCGCAAGAGGGCGGGTTTGATCTGAGACAGGTTTGGGGAAGAAACAGGATCAGGACTTGCCTGCTCCGGTTTTGATCAGGTGCTGAAACAGGAACTGGTAGTCTCCGGCCAGTCTGGATGCCCGCCAACCTTCTGGCGGACAGGCTGATGCGCCCTTTTCCAGCATGGCTTCGAGGCTGTCGGCGGCAGCTTCAGCCTCTCGCTCCGCATCCTGTTCATGGCTGTCATAGCGACACAGTTCCGGCACGTACTCGCGATAGGCCAGGCGATCCGGCGCCAATGGGACACAACCTGACGCCATGGCTTCGAGCATCGACAGCCCCTGGAAATCGTGCAAAGCCGTGGAGATCACAATATCCGCCTGACGCAGCAAATGATCGTAGTCTTCACGGCTTTCCAGAAACCCCCAGTGTTCGATGCAATGACCAAACTGTTCCCGGATCCGGTCAAATGCCTTCGGATAGCTGCGAAATCGCTCACCCACCACACTCAACCTGAACGGCATCGAACGCTGGTCCAGCACCTGCAGGAACTTCAGCAGACGGTCAGGCCCCTTGTCGTATTCCCAGCGATGGTTCCAGAGCAGATGGGGGCAGGCCCGGTTCATAAGTGGCCGGCGATCAGCAAACAACCGGTCCTCAATCGGCACCGGTATCACCCGGGACTTGTCACGCAGCGTTTCGATCAGTCCTTCGGGCACTTCATCGGGCAGCTTCTGGAGGAAAGAGGTGGCGCCTGCCAGAAAACTGTCCCGGTTCCAGCCACTGTTGAATATCACACAATCGGCAGACAGCGCACTGTAGAGGTTCACCATCTGCGGATCGGCACTGCTGTTCTGGCCGCTGGATACCGGAAAGGCGAACTGGTTTTCATGCATGTACAGCAGGCAGGGGGTGTGAGCAAGACGCGGGTGCAGCCCTCGGAGGGTTGCCAGATCCACCATGGATGTCGCAATGATCAGATCCCAGTGTTCCTGCAGGAGTGGCTCGTTCAGCCAGCTCAGTGGATTGCCACGGATACGCCAGCGGAAGAACCTGGGCGGCAGAACAAGACTCTGCCATTCATAACGCGGAAACATGGCGCCTAACTGCTCCCGCCAGCGCCTGTGACTGGCGGCATCGTAGCCAGACAGAAGGAGTATTCTCGGCGTGGTTCCAGAGGTCGTCATACGATGTCTCACTAACCAGCCTGAACCTCAGGCCGAGCCCGGGAGAGCGCCCAAAGCCCGAGCACCGGACCAGGGAACAGCAGGAGAACCACCCAGACATTCAACTGGCCCCAGAGCCCACTGGTCAGCCAGATGGCAGGCAGCGTCAGACCAAACCCGACCGCATTCATCACCGCCAGAGAGGAGCCTACCGACTCCCTCGGCGCCGTTGCCGAGGCCAGCGCCGAGAATTGAGGTGAGTCGGCAACCACAGCAATGCCCCAGACAATGAGCAAAACGATCAGCAAGGCCGGCGATAGTCCGTTCAGCCAGGGGTAAACCAGGCAGAAGGCCCCGGACACCATCAGGGCTCGCCGGGCCACCCATTCACTACCCCGTGTTCGGCTGAGCCGGCCACCACCGACGCAACCTGCCGCACCAATGCCAATGACAGCAAACGACAACCAGGGAATAAGTGCGTCACTCTGCCCCATCCGCTGCAGCTCCCGGCCGATGAGCAGGGGTGTTAATGTCCAGAACGCGTAGAGCTCCCACATATGGCCGAAGTAACCACCGGCCACTGCCCGGAATCTCGGGATGCGCAGAGCCGCCAGCCCCTGGCTGAGGGGCAATCGCCCGCTGCTTCTAGGCAGGTGCGGGCCGTCACCCAGCAGAAACACCAGCAGCCCTCCGGCCACGGCAAGACAGGACGCCGCCATCAGCGGCCACTCCCAGGGCATGCCCAGGGTTGCTCCGCGCATCAGGTGGGGCAGCGCCGTTCCCAGTGTCAGCATGCCCACCAGCCAGGCCAGGGCAGCCCCGGCATACTTTGGCGTCCAGGCAATGACCATTTTCATGCCCAGGGGATAGATCCCGGCCAGACACAGCCCGGTGGCAAAGCGCAGGAGGAAATCGAGCGGCGGCGCACCGGCAGCGAAAATAAATCCACCGTTAACCAGAGCCCCCAACAGGCTCGACAGCGCAAAGATCCGACTCGCGCCAAAGCGGTCGGCCAGGCCGGTCACCGCAATGGTCAGGGTGCCTGCGATAAACCCGGCCTGCACCGCCAATGTCAGCCGCCCGAGATCACTCTCGGTCAGGCCCAGCTCGCCGGCCAGCGACAACCAGACACCGTTGATACTGAACCAGAGCGAGGTGCCGAAAAGCTGGGCCAGAACGATCACAGGGAGGGGGTAACGTCGTAGCAGGTCGATCATTGTTTCACCAGTCGGTCCAGTCGCAGGCGCTCCCGGTCGTCGAACAGTCTTCGCCCGCCCCAGGAAACTGCCATCAGGGCACCAAATCCGGTGCCGACGGTGATGATCAGCATCACCAGGATCTGGTATTTCACCGCCACTGCCGGCGGGCTGCCTGCGAGAATCTGGCCGGTCATCATACCGGGCAGGCTGACGATACCGGCAGCGGCCATGGCGTTGATGGATGGCATCATACCACTGCGCATGGCGTCTCTCCGGATATCTTCCAGCGCCTGCTTCCAGGTCTGGCCCAGCATCAGGCGGTTCTCGATGACGGCCCGCTGCCGCCAGACCGATTCGTTCAAACGATCCAGCGCCAGGCTGACGCCTGTCATGGTGTTTCCGAGCATCATGCCCAGAAGGGGAATGGCATACTGTGGGGTGTACCAGGGGTCTGGGCCGATCACTACCGAGAGCGCCAGTACCGTCACCGAGAAGGACGATACGAACATCGATCCGGTGCCGATACCGAACGCCCACCAGCCCTGGAGTCTTCGGCCCTGACGTGCCACAACCTCCCGGCCGGCAACCAGAAGCATGACCAGGGCCATCAGGGCGATCCATTGGAAACCGGACGACGCAAACAGTGCCTCCAGAACCAGCCCGATCAGCGCCAGCTGAATCACCGTTCGAAGTGCAGCGATCAACAGGTTTCGGGTAATGCCCAGTCGGGCCAGATACCCCGTCCCAGCCAGGGCGAGCACCAGCAGCGCAGCCAGACCCAACTTCCACCAGGCCAGATCAATCACTTCCATCTGCGCGCTCCAGACTGGTGCCAAGAATCCGGTAATGGGCATCGGCCACCCGATGAATCTGGCCAACATCATGGGCGACCCAGAGCACTGCGATCTGCCGCCTCCGGATTTCCTCAAGCAACCAGGTTTCAATCGCTTCTGTGCTGTCGTTGTCGAGGTTGGCGGTGGGTTCGTCCAGTAAGAGAACCTCAGGCTCAAGCAGCAGGGCCCGCCAGAGCGCCAGCCGCTGCCGCTCACCGGAAGACAACCGGCTTACCGACCACTCCAGCACCTCGGGCGGGAAGCCCAGCGCTGACGGCAAATCTGCCTTCACATGATCCGGGAAGTGACCTCCAACCTCATCAAACCACCACTGGCTGTCTGCCGGCACCATCACCACCCGGCTTCGCCATTGGTGGGCGGGCAAATCCTCCTGGCAGGTATCAGCCACAGACACGGTGCCCCCATGGGGCTCCAGGTCCGCCACGGCTCTCAGCAGCCGACTCTTGCCACTGCCTGACGGACCGGACAGACAGACAACCTGTCCACCAGGTACCGTCAAAGACACGTTACTGAGAGTGCCAACACAGAGATTTTTCAGGACCAAATCTGTCAAGATAGCCTCATCAGGGCTCGCCAATGTTCATAACGGATATACCATTGCACAGTGTCCTGCCAACAACCAGCCACACAGGCCAGGGATGTATGAAGCTTCGATCTCTTGTTACGTTCACACTGGCAGTTGCACTGATTGCCCCGCCGTTGGCAGCAGAGGTCAGTCTGGCACCGTTTGCCGGTTTTCGCATGAGCAGTTCGGTGGATATCGAGACCGCCGGCGCCAGCACCTCAGACCAGATCGACTTCCGGGATTCCGCCAGCCAGGGACTGGTGTTCAATTTTGATCTGGCAGAGCCCGGCAAACAGGGAGAGATTTATTTCGGCCGGCAGAACACCTCCGCCCGACTGGACAATGGTCTGTTTGCACCGAGCCTGGATTCCATCGACCTGACCATCTACCAGCTCCAGTTCGGCGGGCTGTATTTCCCGGCTGGCCAGAATCATGGCGGGTTTGTCTCTGGTGTGTTCGGCGTTACCCGCCTCGAGCCGGACGATTCACGGTATGAAACCCATCACCGGGCCGCCCTGTCCATTGGCGGCGGGTACCAGTTTTTCCTGACGGAACAACTGCGCCTGAGGCTCGATCTGCGTGGTGTTTACACAGCCCTGAACTCGGGCGGCTCCGCGTTCTGCTCCGGCGGCTGCGAACTCAGATTCGACAGCAGCGGCTACCTGCAGGTGGAAGCCGCCGCAGGGCTGGCCATTCGGTTCTGAAGCCCGGTCAGGCCGTCACTGGCCGCCGCTGGGGCAACAAAACCGACAGCAACGCGGCCATGGCCACCAGACCCGACGATATCCACAAGCAGGCCTCCAGCCCCCAGGCCTGGTAGACCCAGCCGGACAGAATCGTTCCCAGCAACCGGCCGGCGGCATTGGACATGTAATAGAAGCCCACATCCAGGGACACCCCATCACCGCGGGCATAGCTAACGATGAGATAGCTGTGCAGCGACGAGTTGACGGCAAACAGCACGCCAAACAACAGCAGGCCACCAACAATCACGAACTGGGGTGACCAACCCGCTGCCAGGCCGATGGCAATCGCTGCCGGAATCAGCGCCAGTGCTGCCGCCCAGAGCACAGCAGGCTGCTTGCCTTCCATGTTGCCGGTGATGCGCGGGGCAATGGTCTGAATAAAGCCGTAGCCGATAATCCAGCTGGCCATAAAGCCGCCCACTTTCCAGAAGTCCCAGCCAAAGACCGTGTGCAGGTAAACGGGCAAAGCAACCACAAACCAGACATCCCGCGCGCCGAACAGAAACATCCGGGCCGCCGACAAGACATTGATGGCCCGGCTTTTGGAGAGGATCTCGCTGAACTTCGGTTTGGCCTTGCTCTTGCCCAGATCCTGTCCCAGCAAGAACAGGCTGGCCAGCCAGACCAGTCCCAAAGCCACCGCCATGATAATCACGGCACCCTTGAAGCCGGCCGCCATCAGCAGGACCCCACCGAGGAAAAAGCCCACACCTTTGAGGGTATTCTTGGAGCCCGTCAGAATGGCCACCCACTTGTACAGGGTGCCCTGCTGCTCATCCGGCACCAGCAACTTGATGCCGCTCTTGGCGGACATCTTGTTCAGATCCTTGGCAATGCCGGACAATGCTTGCGCCGCCATCACCCAGGGCACCGTGAGCATCGCCGCCGGCACCGCCAGCATGCCCAGCGCCACAATCTGCAGGAACAGCCCGATGTTCATGGTGCGGTTCAGCCCCATTCGGGCGCCCAGGTAACCGCCCACCAGATTGGTCACCACCCCGAAGAATTCGTAGAAGATGAACAGCAGGGCGATTTCCAGGGGCGAGTAGCCCAACTGGTGGAAATGCAGTACCACCAGCATCCGCAGGGCGCCATCGGTCAGAGTGAAGGCCCAGTAGTTGCCGGTGATCACCAGGTACTGTCGGATGGCAGCCGTCATATCAGGCAGCACCCACCCTGCGCGCCAGTTCCGCGGTGCGGTTGGCGTAGCCCCATTCGTTGTCGTACCAGGCGTAGATTTTCACCTGGGTGCCGTTGACCACCATGGTGGACAGGGCATCGACGATGGAGGAACGCGGGTCGGTCTTGTAGTCAATGGATACCAGTGGGCGCTCTTCGTAGCCCAGAATACCGTTCAGTTCACCCTCGGCAGCCTCTTTCAACAGCTGGTTTACGGTGTCCCTGTCGGTAGCCGATTCCACTTCAAACACGCAATCGGTCAGCGACGCGTTGGTGAGCGGCACGCGCACGGCGTGGCCATCCAGGCGCCCTTTCAGTTCCGGGAATATTTCGATAATCGCCGTTGCTGAACCGGTGCTGGTGGGGATCAGTGAACTGCCGCAGGCTCTCGCCCGGCGCAGATCCTTGTGGGGCGCATCGATAATGGTCTGGGTGTTGGTCAGGCTGTGAATGGTGGTGATGGAGCCGTGCTTGATGCCCAGCTTCTCATGAATCACCTTCACCACCGGTGCCAGACAGTTGGTGGTGCAGGAGGCGGCGGTCACAATGCGGTCGTTGGCCGGGTCGAAAATATCATCGTTCACACCAACCACAATGTTCTTGGCGCCCGCCTCCTTCACCGGTGCCGTGACCACGACCCGTTTCACGCCCTGGTCCAGGTACGCCTGCAAAGCACTGACCTTCTTGTTCACGCCACTGGCCTCGATCACCAGATCGCAGCCGGACCAGTCGGTTTCACCGATGCTCCGGTTGTGAGTCACGCGAATGCGCTGGCCCTCGATGACGATATCCGTTCCGTCGGCAGTGGCTTCCCGACTCCAGCGACCATGGATGCTGTCAAAGTTGAGCAGGTGAGCCAAAGTACCGGTATCGGCGCCCGGATCGTTGATGGCCACAAACTCCATATCTGGCCAGCCCCAGGCGGCCCGCAAGGCCAGACGACCGATTCGGCCAAATCCATTAATGCCTACTTTGATCTTGCTCATGTTGTGCTCCTGATAAACCTGTTCCGTACATTAGACCCTGCGGACATTACAGACATTGGACAGATGGGCGGTCTGCCATGGCCTGCAATCGCGCAAGCGGGTTCTCTATCAATCGGCCGTTATGGCTGGCGGTTTCATCCAGCACCCGGGCCAGCCACTGCGGAATGCCCGGGTTCAGGGAATAGTAGATCCACTGGCCCCGACGCTCCGTGGCCAGCAGGCCGGCATCCCGCAACGTGGCCAGATGCCGGCTGACTTTCGGCTGGGGCGCTTCAAAGGCTTCGGTAAGCTCGCAGACACAGAGTTGCCCCTGGCTGCGGATCATTAACAGCGCCGCAAGGCGGAAATCGTCGGCCAGCGCCTTGAACACCGTGACCGGGTCATAGCTGGCGGGTTTCGCTCCAGTTTCTTTCTGATGAATGAGTGCGAACAGGGCGACTCGCTCTTTGATCTCCTTAAGCCTGAGGGCGAAAGTGGAATGGCGGTTTGCTGGTACCGGATCGGCAAAATCCCAGGCAATCTGCTGGGCCGGCTGGCAGACCGCACCGCACTCGCTGGAAGCTTTCTCGCAGAGGGTAATCACGTAATCCCAATACTGTTCCTGCAAATCTGCCAACCGCTTGCTAGAAAGCCCTTCCGTCGATACGCCGGCTTCCTCAAGAACCTGCAATGCCATCGGGTGGGGCTCGGTTGGCTCGGTACCGGCGCTGGCCACTTCAAACCGGTCCCCGGCTATGTCCCGCAGCAAGGCTTCTGCCATAAGAGAACGGGCACTGTTGGCGGTACAGACAAACAAAACGCGGCGCTTCATATCTGCTTCCCCATATATTCGGCTTTATGGATATCCAATTTTGTGCATAATAGATTCAGTCTCCCTACGAGTAAAGGAATCATCAAATACGATGAGCACCAACACAGAAATAACCCGGGCTGAAGACGCCGACGGCGGCATGGATTTGTTCGGCAAGTTCCTGTCGGTATGGGTAGCCCTGGCCATCATCGCCGGCGTGGCGCTCGGTCAGCTCGCACCAGTGGTACCCGAGACCCTGTCCCGTTTCGAATACGCGCAGGTCTCCATCCCCATCGCCATTCTGATCTGGGCGATGATTTTCCCGATGATGGCGCAGATTGATTTCAGTGCGGTGGTCGGTGTACGGAAAGAACCGAAAGGCCTGGCGATCACTACCATCGTCAACTGGCTGATCAAGCCCTTCACCATGTTTGCCATTGCCTGGTTCTTTCTGATGGTGGTGTTCGAGCCATGGATCGCGCCGGGACTGGCCAGCGAGTACCTGGCCGGGGCGATCCTGTTGGGTGCGGCGCCCTGCACCGCCATGGTGTTCGTGTGGAGCTTCCTGACCAAAGGCGATGCCGCCTACACTCTGGTGCAGGTATCGCTTAACGACATCATCATGCTGTTTGCCTTCGCGCCTATTGTTGTTTTCCTGCTGGGCATTTCCGACATCCAGGTGCCCTGGGATACCGTGCTGCTGTCCGTCGTCCTGTACATCGTGATTCCGCTAACAGCCGGCTACCTGACCCGTCGCGCCCTGATTTCGCGCCACGGTCAGCAGTGGTACGACGATGTCTTTATGAAGCGGCTCAGCCCGGTCACCCCGGCAGCGCTGATTGTCACTCTGGTACTGCTGTTCGCCTTCCAGGGCGAGGTAATCCTGAACAACCCCCTGCACATCGTGCTGATTGCCGTGCCGCTGATTGTTCAGACCTTCCTGATTTTCTTCCTGGCCTACGGCTGGGCGAGGCTGTGGAAAGTACGCCACTGTATCGCAGCGCCTGGCGCCATGATCGGTGCCAGCAACTTCTTCGAACTGGCCGTGGCCGCAGCCATCGCACTGTTCGGCCTGCAATCCGGCGCAGCGCTGGCGACCGTGGTCGGGGTACTGGTGGAGGTACCTCTGATGCTGGTTCTTGTTCGCATCGCCAACAAGACCCGGGATCGGTTCCCGGCATAAATCGCGGCGGCCAGCGTCGGGCTTTTGGTCACGGCGCCGGCCTCACTCGCATTACCTGTTCAGCTCACCGTCACCCTGCTAATATCGCGGCCACATTTCTGACGTACTGAATCTGACGGAATCCACGCAATGGACGTTTTCCAGGCCCTTTTCCTTGGCCTTCTCCAGGGACTGACCGAATTCCTACCCATCTCCAGCTCCGCCCACCTGATCCTCACCCCGGCGCTGTTCGGCTGGACCGATCAAGGCGTAGGCTTCGACCTGTCGGTGCACGTCGGGACCTTGCTGGCGGTTGTGCTCTATTTCCGGAGGGATGTTTTTGGTATTGCCCGGGACGGACTGATTTCCGTCAGCCGCCGCAAAATCGTTGGCCAGGGCGCCCTTGCCTGGTACCTCGTCATCGGCACCATCCCTGCGGGCCTGGCCGGCCTGGCGTTGCTGGATATGATCGACAACGAACTGCGGGCGGTGGAAGTCATCTTCTTCACCACCCTGTTCTTCGGCCTGCTCCTCGGCCTTGCAGACTGGTTGCCCAAACGTCAGCGCACCCTCGACAAACTGAACTGGAAAGACGCCGTCCTGGTTGGCATCGCCCAGGCCATGGCCCTCGTCCCCGGCACCTCCCGTTCCGGCGTAACCATCACCGCCGGCCTGTTCCTGGGCATGACCCGCGAAACCGCCTCCAGGTTCTCATTCCTGTTGGCAATCCCCATCATCGTGCTGGCATCAGCCGTGAAACTGCTGGAAGTGGCAACTTCGGATGTGATCGTCGACTGGAGTGGTTTTCTGATTGGCGGGGTGACTTCATTCCTGATGGCCATTACCGCAATCCACTTCTTCCTTAAGTGGCTCAACAAGGTAGGCATGTGGCCGTACGTTATCTATCGGATTGTTCTGGCGGGTGTGATTTACGCAGTTCTGATGTAGGCCTGCTTACAATTAGCAGGCCTCGAGAGGCGCATAAGCCAGAACAAGCCACTTGGCGCCCTCATCAAAGTTCACCTGCACCCGAGTATGGTGCCCGGTGCCCTCCGAATTCATCACGATGCCCTCGCCAAACTTGGGATGGCGCACCCGCTGACCCAGGCTGAAACCGGATTGCTGGGCCGAATCCTGGCTGAACATGCTCTCATTCGGACGCGCCACCATAGCGGGGCGGGTCACTGTGTTGCGCAGCCGCACTTCCTGCAGACAGTCGCCCGGAATCTCCCGCACAAACCGGGACAACGCATTAAACTTCTCCTGACCGTACAAACGCCGGGATTCGGCGTAAGTGAGCACCAGCTTCTTCATGGCCCGGGTTATGCCCACGTAGGCCAGTCGGCGCTCTTCTTCCATACGGCCTGGCTCTTCCAGAGACATGCCATGGGGGAACAGACCCTCTTCCACGCCGGCCAGGAACACGAGTGGGAATTCCAGGCCCTTGGCGGAGTGCAATGTCATCAACTGAACACTATCTTCATGGTCTTCGGCCTGAGATTCACCGGCATCCAGAGCCGCCTGGGCAATGAATTCCGACAGCGCGTCCACGCCATCCTCCACTTCGTAATCAGACAGGGCATTCACCAGTTCCTCCAGGTTTTCCACCCGAGCCTGGCCTTTCTCGCCTTTCTCGCTGGCGTGATAGTCCTTCAGTCCGCTGTTTTCGATGGTCTGCTTCATCAGGCCATGCAAAGACGCATCGCCGACCATTTCGGAGAGACCTTCGATAATGGCAATGAAAGACTGCAGCCCGGTTTTGGCCCGGCCTTTCACCTGTCCGGCGTCCAGCAGCCGCTCGGCGGATTCCCACAGGGAGATGCTTTGCTCGGTGGCGTATTCCCGAAGTTCAGCGAGACTTTTTGCGCCTATGCCACGGGGCGGCACGTTCACCACTCGCTCAAATGCTGCATCGTCGCGGCGATACTGGACCAGCCTCAGGTACGCCAGGGCGTTTCGGATTTCCTGGCGGTCATAGAAACGCAGACCTCCATAGACCCGATATGGGATCCCCTGGCGCATCAGCGATTCTTCCAGCACCCGGGACTGGGCGTTGGAGCGATAGAGAATCGCGGATTCACTGCGCAGATTGCCGTCCTGCACCCAGGCAGAGATGCTGTCGGCAATGTAGTTGGCTTCGTCCTGCTCGTTGAACGCCGCGTACAGGCTGATCGGTTCGCCTTCCGGACCGTCGGTCCAGAGCTCCTTGCCCAGCCGGCCCTGGTTGTTGGCGATCACCGCGTTGGCCGCCTTCAGGATCATCTGGGTGGAGCGGTAATTCTGCTCCAGACGCACCAACCGGGCATTGGGGAAATCCCGCTGGTACTGCTGGATGTTTTCGACCTTGGCGCCCCGCCAGCCGTAGATAGACTGATCGTCGTCCCCCACCACCGTCATTGGCACGCGATTGCTGGCCAGCACCTGCAGCCAGGCGTATTGAATGGTGTTGGTGTCCTGAAACTCGTCCACCAGGATATGCTGGAACCGGCTCTGGTAATGGGCCAGCAGCTCCGGGCGATGCAGCCACAGTTCATGGGATCGCAGCAACAACTCGCCAAAATCCACCAGACCACCCTGCTGGCAGAGTTTTTCGTACTGACGATAGATCTTCAGCATGATCGACAGGAAATGGTCGCCCGGATTCTCCTGGATATGATCCGCCCGCAGCCCTTCGTCCTTCTGGCTACTGATAAACCACTGGGCCTGCTTCGGCGGCCACTTGCTCTCATCAATCTGGTTTTCCCGCATCACCCGCTTGATCAGCCGCAGCTGGTCGTCGCTGTCCAGAACCTGGAAGTTCTCCGGCAAGCCGGCGTCTTTCCAGTGCGAGCGCAGCAGACGGTGCGCGATGCCATGAAAGGTGCCGAACCAGAGGCCGCGAGCCGGAATGTCCATCATCTGCTCAATGCGATAACGCATCTCCTTGGCGGCCTTGTTGGTAAACGTAACCGCCAGGATGCCAGTGGGCGGCACCCGATCCACGGTCATCAACCAGGCGATCCGGTGCACCAGAACACGGGTTTTACCACTTCCTGCACCTGCCAGAACCAAAAGGTGATCGTTCTGAGCGGTAACAGCTTCACGCTGGGCATCGTTCAACGGATCGATGATGTGGGAGACGTCCATAAAGAATCGGTTCGCTACTGGTTAAATAAACAGGTCTGAGAGTATAACAGGAGAAATGCGGGATTTCTTTTGGGCTTGGGTTAGCCCTTTTCTTGAGGGGAAAAGCACGAGGGCGGGGCTCTGTTCAGGACACGCTACGAGCACATCCATGTGCGCTTGGCTGTGGCCATCCCTGGCCACAGACAGTCCTGAACAGAGCCCCGCCCCCGCGCTTATCTCGCTTTGGAGATGGCTTCTCTGTTAAAAACCCCTTGGTACAGTCTGCGCTTCAACAAACTCGAACAGACCTTCCAGGCCGCCTTCACGACCAATACCAGAGGCTTTCATGCCACCAAACGGCGCTTCCGGTGTCGGGCCGGTGCCGGTGTTCCAGCCGCAGTGGCCGAAACGAAGGCCAGCAGCCACGCGCTGGGCGCGTTCGGCATCGTTGGTGAACACGTAGGAGGCGAGACCGAACTCGGTGTCGTTACCGGCTTCGATGACTTCCTCTTCCGTGCGGAACAGGGCCATGGGCACCAGCGGGCCGAAGGTTTCTTCCTGGTAGCAGTACATATCCCGGTTTACGCCGTGCACGACGGTCGGCGGGAAGAACAGGTCGTTACCCAGATCTTCCGGTTTCTTGCCGGCAACCAGGGTAGCGCCTTTTTCGAGGGCATCCTGTACGTGACGTTTGACCTTGTCGTAGCCGGCCTGGTTGATCAGGGGGCCAAGGTCCACGTCGCCGTTGATGCCGTCGCCGACGGTCATCTTGTTGACCCGCTCGGCCAGTTTTTCACCGAAGGCATCGGCCACTTTCTCGTGCACAAAGATCCGGTTGGCACAGACACAGGTCTGGCCGCCACCCCGGAATTTGTTGGCTATGAGGTTATCTGCCGCGGCATCCAGGTCGGCGTCATCAAACACGATGAACGGCGCATTGCCGCCCAGCTCCAGGGCCAGTTTCTTGACCTGATCCGCCGTATCGACAATGAGCTTGCGGCCCACTTCGGTGGAACCGGTAAAGCTGAGCATGGGCACGTCGGGGCTCTCGCAGAGAACCTTGCCGATCACGCTGGCTTTACCCATCACCAGGTTCACCATGCCGTCGGGTATGTCGGTGTGCTTATCCATCAGGCTGAACAGGGCGATCATGGTCAGCGGGGTTTCACTGGCCGGTTTGATCACCGAGGGGCAGCCTGCCGCCAGCGCAGCGGAGAGCTTCTTCGCGATCATGCCAATGGGGAAGTTCCAGGGCGTGATCAGGCCGGTGACACCAATGGGCCGGTAGTGAACCGTCCAGGTGCAGTCTTTCGGCTTTTCCGGAATGGTATGGGCATCCAGGGCCTGGATGTGCTTGGAGCAGTAATCGAAGAACCCGGCGGCGTAATCCACTTCACCCTGGGCCTCCTGCAGCGGCTTGCCATGCTCCATGCACAGGATCCGACCGACTTCCTCCTTGTTGGCCTTGAGCGCATCCCGGATGTCTTCCAGCCACTTCCGGCGGGTCTCGATGCTGTAGGGACTGGTCAGTCGCAGTGCCGACTTGCCGGAGGCAACGGCGGCGTTCACTTCGTCTTCCGACATGGATGCGACCTGGGCGATCACCTTACCCGTTGCCGGGTTATAGACATCGAAGGTGTTGCCATGTTCATTGTCAGTCCAGCGACCACCGATATAGCCGGTCAGCTTTTCCAGCAGGGGTGACTCGATCATCTCGGCTCCTCTTCTGTGATTGGCTCCGCCCCGAGTGGGGCGCAGTAAAGGTAATCTGGTTGCGTCAGTGTTTTATGTCTTTCATAGTGGATGTTGTATCCCAACCTGTAAAGTCAAGGGCAGGCTTTTGATCATCGCCTGAGTGTGCCTATACTCGGGGGATCAGCCACCCAGGAGACCGAACAATGAAGGCATTTTTCCATCCCGCACAGGATGAGCATGTTCCACAGACCTACTTTACCCGGGGACAGATGCGCCAGCCCCAGGAAATTCCTGCCCGCACTGGTGAAATGCTGGGCGGACTCAGGGAACTGGGCATCTCTGTGCTGCAGCCAGCAGACCAGGGCGCGGGGCCGATTTCAAAAGTCCACGATCTGGGCTACCTGCGCTTTCTTGAATCTGCGCATCGGCGCTGGAAGCAGATGGATGACTGGGGCGATGAGGTTATTTCGAATATTTTCGTCCGTTCCCCGAATCACCTGACTGGCATTCTCGCAGAGGCGGCCCGCTATCAGGCTGATGGCAGCTGTCCGATTGGCGAACACACTTGGCATGCCGCGTACTGGTCTGCCCAGAGCGCGTTGGGTGCGGCTGATGCACTGATCGCCGGCGACAGAACGTCGTACGCCGTGTGCCGTCCGCCTGGGCACCATGCCCGCCGGGATGCCGCCGGTGGTTTCTGTTACCTCAACAACGCCGCAATTGCTGCCGAGCATATGAAGGCCCGGTTCCCGAAAATCGTTATCCTGGATACCGACATGCACCACGGCCAGGGTATCCAGGAGATTTTCTACGATCGCAGCGATGTGCTGTACATCTCCATCCACGGCGATACCACCAACTTCTACCCGGTAGTCAGCGGCTTCGAGAACGAACGTGGTGAAGGGGAAGGTTTTGGCTACAACATCAACATGCCGATGCCCCATGGTTCCTCGGAAGATGACTTCTTCGCGAAACTGGACGACGCCCTTGCAGCGATCAAGCTGTTCCAGCCGGACGCCATAATCCTCGCCCTCGGGTTCGACATCTACAAGAACGATCCCCAGGCCAAGGTATCGGTATCATCGGAAGGTTTCTGCAGGCTCAGCACCCATGTGCGCCAGCTGGGACTGCCTACTCTGGTGGTGCAGGAAGGCGGATATGACCTGGACGCCCTGAGCGAGAACGTCCAGCAGTTCTTCAAAGGCCTGGCCGGCTGATATTTCAGGCCGCGGGCGCGTAAACCTTTACGTTTTCGTGCCCCTCGGCCCTGAGGTGCCCCGCATGCATGCGGCTCATGGTGCCGCGATCGCAATACAGGAGGTACTGCCGGTTGGCCGGCAACTCCGGCAGCTGTTGATTCAGCTCGTAGAACGGAATCTGCAGAATTTCGTTGTTAGTCAGTTTCAGCGGTGACTGCTCCCCCTCGGAAGGGTGGCGGACATCAATAATCACGTCATCCACGGAGGGCGTCTGCACCATTTCCACTTCCTCAGGGGTCACGGTCGTTTCCAGCAACCGATTGACCGGCGTTTCTTCCCGGGCCTCGATTGCGCTTGCAAGCACGGAAGCATCCATCCGGGATTCATCTTCCTCTACCCGGTGTAACTTGGCACGAGTGGCCGGCTTCTGGGAAATCACACCACAGTATTCCGGCATGTTGCGGGCGTAGACTTCGGTACCAATCTCCCTGGCGATGCGGATAATGGATTCCTTGTCCATGGACACCAATGGGCGCAGGACCACCTCGTCACTGGCCCGATCCACCACATTGAGGTTGCTCAGGGTCTGGCTGGACACCTGGGCCACGGCATCTCCTGTCACCACCCCCGAGGCGTTGTTCTTGCGGGCAATCTCTGCTGCCGCCATCAGCATCTGACGCTTGAGCACCACGCCCCAGTGACGGTGACTCACCGAACGCATGATTTCAGCGACAACACCCTCGAAGGGCACCGAGATAAACTTGGCACTGTGGGAGGCACCGTAGCGATCCCACAGGTAGTGCACCACCTGGCGCACACCAACCTCGTGAGCCGTGCCTCCGAGGTTGAAAAACAGGAAGTGATTGCGCAAACCCCTTCGCATCATCAAGTAAGCCGCCACCGAAGAATCATAGCCCCCGGAAATCAGGGTCAGCACATTTTCGACACTGCCCAGCGGATAGCCGCCCAACCCCCGGTGCTTGCGATGGGCAATATGGAACTGGTCGTCCTGGACTTCAATCCGCACCTCAACCTGTGGGGATTTCAGATCAACCCCACTGGCACCCGATGCCTGCATAAGCGCGGCACCCACGGTGCGCTCCAGATCAATAGAGCGGAAACTGTGTTCACCGTGACGTCGGGCCCTGACGGCAAAGGTTTTGCCAGCCAACCTGTCCGCAAAGGCCTCAACAGCCTTCTCGGCAACGTCTTCCAGACTGACAAATGGAAACGCTCCGATTTCCTGGATCGTGGAAATGCCCGGTATGCGCAAAAGCAGCTCAAGGGCCGGCCCGGACAACCCACGACCGTCTGGCACCTCCACGTCTACCCTGTCCCAGCTGCCTTCAACCCGAATCTCCGGATCAAGCCGCGCCAGCAGCTTTCGGATGTTCTGGCGCAGATGACGCATCTGCTGGCGACGGACGGGTTTACTCTTGATAGCAACTTCCGGAGCGGGACGAATAAGCAGTTTCATAAATCGGAATTTTGTCGGGTGGCGTATTGTACTGAAAGGCCTTAGTCTACCCTTTTGACTGCGTGCCTCAAAATCGGGCATTTCCGCAACATCCAGGAGTTTCACCGTTAATGCAGGAAACCACCATCAATGCCCTCGTCTCACCAGAGGGCAGCCTTGAAATTCTCTCCAATCATGAGGTCAACCGCCTCAAGGACCGCAGCGAAGGCGGCCTTTACCGGCTGTTCCGCCAATGCGCGCTGGCGGTTCTCAATACGGGCATCGAGACTGACGACTGCAAGGCATTGATGGAATCCCATGCCGACTTTGATGTCCGCCTGGTACCGCAGCCCCGGGGCCTCAAACTGGAACTGATCAATGCGCCCGGCCATGCCTTTGTTGATGGCGAAATGCTGAGGGCGATCCGCGAGCACCTGTTCTCGGTTTTACGAGACATTATCTACTCGCATTCGATCCCTCAGACAGCCGCCGGTTTTCGCCGGGATGATCCAGAAGACCTGACCAATTACGTATTCCACATTCTCCGCAACGCCCGGGTGCTGCAGGCGGGAAGACAACCAGACCTCGTGGTCTGCTGGGGTGGCCACTCCATCGGGCATGAAGAATACCAGTACAGCAAGGATGTCGGTCATCAGTTGGGGCTCAGGGCCCTGAGCATCTGCACCGGATGTGGCCCGGGTGCCATGAAAGGCCCCATGAAAGGCGCCACCATTGGCCACGCCAAGCAGCGGGTCAAGAACGGCCGCTACATCGGGATTACAGAACCCGGCATCATTGGCGCAGAAGCCCCAAACCCGATCGTCAATGAACTGGTCATCATGCCGGACATTGAAAAGCGCCTGGAAGCCTTCGTCCGCTGCGGTCACGGCGTGATTGTATTCCCGGGCGGTGTAGGCACCGCCGAGGAAATTCTCTACCTGCTCGGAATCCTGCTGCATCCGGACAATGCGGATCTGCCCTTCCCGGTGGTATTTACTGGCCGGCAAGAAAACGCAGAATACTTCGAGATGATCGACAAGTTCATCCGGAATGCCCTCGGGGATGAGGCTGCGAGCAAGTACGAGATCATCATCGACGATCCGGTGCGAGTGGCCCAGACCATGAAAAAAGGAATGAAGGAGGTCGAGACGTTCCGGCGTGCCATGCAGGATGCCTATTATTTCAACTGGATGCTGAAGATCGACCCGGTGTTTCAGCTACCGTTCGAACCCAATCACGACAACATGCGTGCGCTGGAACTTCATCGGGACCAGCCTGTGCACCTGATCGCTGCAAATTTGCGCAAGGCGTTCAGTGGCATCGTTGCCGGTAACGTCAAGGAAGGCGGTATTCGGCAGGTTCAGGAGAAAGGGCCGTTCGAGATCGCCGGAGATCCGAGCCTGATCAAACCACTGGAGGCAATGCTGGAGCAGTTTGTGGCCCAGAACCGGATGAAGCTTCCGGGATCATCTGCCTACAAACCGAGCTATCGCATCGTCAGCGGAGCGGCCTGAGCCGCTTCGCTGACACAGCGGGATCTTACTTGCCGCCGTCCGCGGGCAGACTGGCATAGTAGGCCGCCAGATTGGCGATATCGGTGTCACTCAGGCCAGTGGCCTGGCCCTGCATGATGGCCGCCTGGCCGCCGGACCGCTGCTTGTTCTTGTAGGCTTTCAGGGCAGAGACCAGATACTGCTCGTTCTGGCCCGCCAGATTCGGATAGGTCGGAATCTGGGCGATACCATTCTGGCCATGGCAAGCAGCACAAACAGCCGCCTTGGCTTTGCCAGCTTCAGGGTCGCCAGCAGAAACTACAGCAGGCACAGCAGCGCCAAGCGCAAAAATTCCCGCAACAGCGTAGTGTTTCAGATTCATTGTTATTACCCTCTCATCGTCATTTTCCAGATTTTAAGGCCGGTTCGGAGGCCGGGCACTAAACTGACTTGCACTTATAGCACAGAGCGGGGCAACCTCAAATGCGATAGGTCAAGGACATCTTTTCGACGTTTGTCCTCTTTCCTGTTCTGGCTATTAGGGTGAAAGTACGTTCGATTCCGTATCCAAGATTGATTTAATTCTCCGGAGAAAACGCCAATGTCTGTAGAGGCCGAGGAACTTGCATGCCGCGAAGGGCACATGGGTGTTCTGACACTGAACTCCCCGGGCACTCTCAACGCGCTTTCCGAACACATGATCGAGCAGATCCAGGACATCCTGGACCGCTGGGCCAATGATGACCGAATCTGCATCGTGGTCATTCAGGGCGCCGGTGAGAGAGCCTTTTGCGCCGGCGGTGATATCCGCGAACTCTATGATGCAATTCTCGATGGGCAAGAGCCGGAGAAACCGGTACGGTTTTTCAGCCGGGAATACCGGATGGATTACAACATCCATCGCTTCCCAAAGCCGGTGCTGGGTATAGCCCACGGCGTGGTGATGGGCGGCGGTCTTGGTGTGTTCTCAGGCTGCCGGTATCGGCTGGTTACACCCGATGTCACGCTGGCAATGCCCGAGATCACGATCGGGCTGTTTCCGGATGTGGGTGCCAGCTGGTTTCTGAAACGGCTGCCAGGAAGGCTGGGGCTGTTCATGGGGCTGACCGGCGCCCGTTTGAACGTCAGCGATACGCTGCGGGTTGGTCTCGCCGACATGGCCATCCTGCCGGAGGACCGGGATCGCCTGCTTGACCGACTGGCCTCGGAACGCTGGACCGGCCAAACCGCCGCCGATGACAATCGACTGTTCAGGTTACTCAACCAGATCCAGACACCGGATTACCGGACACTGCCACCCAGTCACCTCGCCCGGCACGAACAGCGGATTGCCAGGCTGAGCGCCGGCGATGAACTTCCGGACATCGTTGATCAACTGCTTGCAGCGGAGGTTGACTGCGACTGGTGGCATGCGTGTATGAACACGCTCAGAAACGGATGCCCGGTCTCTGCATGGCTGGTCTGGACCCAGTTACAGAAAGCGCAGCAAATGTCCCTGAAGGACGCCTTCCGCATGGAACTGGCGATGGTTTCCGAATGCATCCGCCGGCCTGATCTGGCAGAGGGAATCCGGGCTCTGGCTATCGACAAGGACCGTCAGCCAAAATGGAGTTACCCGAGCGTGGCCGATGTGCCGGAAGACGTGGTTGCGGCTCATTTCACCCCGGAGTGGGATGACGAGACGGATCCGATGGGCCTGGAGTAAGCCGGTCGGCGCTAGAACTCGGCGCCCGCCTGCACCAGCAACATTTCCAGATCCCGATTGTTGGTGGCGCGGGCAACGTCAAGTGCCGTTTGGCCATCGCTCGCCTCGTAATTGACGTCGGCTCCGGCCGCCACCAGCCTCTCCGCCGTCAGCAAATCCCCGTTGGCCACGATTTTCATCAGCAGGGATTCGCCCCCCTGACTCACGTTGACGTTGGCACCGGCTGCCACCAATACCTTCACCACCGACAGATGGCCGTTTTCCGCCGCCCGCATCACGGGGGTATACCCGTACTGGTCACTGGTGTTCACATCGGCGCCGGCCGACAACAACAGCTGCACGCGCCGCTTTTCACCATTCCCGGCGGCTGAAACCAGCAGTGCATCCGCCTCGGCCAGGGCCTCGGGGCTCAGAGCAACCGGTTGGTTCGGGGAGGCGCAGGCGGACAGGAAAACAACAAGCGGAAGTAATATCAGCAAAAAACGGAAGGCGCCGGTTCCCTTGGCCATAACAAACAGTCTCTGTGGATCTCGTTGAAAGGATACGAGAGCCCATTCTGGGCAGACACCGGCGGAAATTAAATCGAGCGAGTCACAAACCCGGGCCATCCTTCAAAAGATCACGCACCACCTGTCGCAGACGATCTTCGCCTTCTCTCTGGCCCAGGCAAAGCCTGTCCGCCTGCAGCGCGGACCAGGGCCGCCCCTGAAGAACACCCTGGCACCAGACCGCAAGCGCCTCATGGCTTTTCAGCCACGCCATGATCCCCGGCACCTGACTCAGCTTCCGCAATACCGGGACAGTAACCTGAAAGCCACGATGCCCATTGGCGAAATTGCGGAGATCCCGCAAATCATCCTTGTCCAGCGTCGGCCCGGTGGGCAGATCGGCGGTTATCCCGGCCAGCAATGTTGGCTCCAGCCCCTGCCAGTTGCCGGGCAAGAGAGTAAGCCAATGATCGGCCAGGCGGTTGCGGATGCGTTCTTCCAGGTCGCGACCAGCCTGCGAAAAGCCGGCCACCATCTGCAGTGGGTATTCGCCACTGGATGCTTCCTGCTGCAAGCCAACCCTGACAACATGCAGACCGCAGGTCTGCCAAAACGCGAGCAGGTCAGCGCTGCCACCGAAGCTGGTTCCGAGGTAATCAACATCCTGCTCGGCGGCATACGCCCTGGCAGCCTGCACCATGCATTGGCCAATGCCCGCGCGTCTGACCTCGTCTGATACTGCAATGCGGACAACCCTCAGACCCCGCAGGACCGCGGCCTCGGGATAGCCGCTGTGGCTGGCCAACGATTGCGGCAGCAGATGGCCCCGTATTCGCCGGGTACCCAGACTGACCTGCTCTGCCAGCTCAGCCGGAAGGCCACCTTCGAGCGCGCACCAGAGCACACCAACCGTCTGATCGCCAATTCGCGCGCGCCAGCTACGGGCGGCCGGGTCATCCAGCCACTGCCTCAGATCAGCGGGGCTGGTCCGGTAATGGGCATCCACCAGCAACCCAAAGGCGCGGGACAGGGCTCCGTCACTTGCCGCTGCCGGCTCCCAGGGTTCGATGACCAGCTCCCCGGCGCTGTATTCAGTTTTCCCGGGCAAGCGACCACCGTCGGCAGCCAGCAGAAAGAGTCGGGTGATCAGGGCTTCCAGCGGATCGTTCAGGGCCCAGCGTACCGGCTCGCTCAACGTTACCGACTGCCACTGGGGCGTTGATTGATCAAGGACCTGCCGAAAACGAATGGCAAAGCCCCGGCCGGCCCCTTCGTAACCATGGACCGTGGTGGCGAACGCCACTCTCGGCCAGCCGAGCAGAGCCGATTTCAGCAGCGGCGCCGGAATCGCTGCTGCCTCATCCACCAGGACCACTTCGGCTTCCGGCCGCAAAGCCAGCAAGTCACGCACCGGCATAAACCTCAGGCGGCCACCGGTTCGGGAGGCGAGTATCCCCGGGCTGGCTTCGGCCAATTCGTCCCCGAGAGACTCACGGGCGTGGCGAAAGAGGGTCTCCACATTCTGCTCCGAGGGCGCGGTAACCACGATGTCCTGCCTGCCTTGGCGCAACAATTCGGCTGCAGCCATGCCCATCGCCGCAGATTTGCCACGGCCCCGGTCCGCCGTCACTACCAGCGGCCGGCGCCGTCGGCCCAGGCCAAAACGGACGAGGCGCTGAACCAATTGTTCCTGATCCCGGGTGGCGGCGATTCGAAAGCGTTTCTCAGGCAGGGGTGGAACCGGCGGCCGTGATTCCGGACGGTCGGGCGACACCCGGATGACCGCATCATCGTCGGCAAGCAGGTCGGCCATGCGGGCAGCAAACGGATGGTTCGGACCATGCTCCAGACCGGTTCTCGGGTAATCGGGATCCGCAAAGCGGGACCACTCTGCCAGCGGCGGCATCAGCCAGAACAGCAGGCCACCAGCGGTGAGCGCACCCGAGAGCGCGGCAAAGGCATCCGGAGGATTGCCGTGCCAGCCATCCCAGACGATAAGCGAGACTTCACACCCGAGCCACTTTCGAGCCCCGGGAGGCGTGACCCGGGTCAGCCGGGTATCGGGGCTATGATCCGCTGGTCCCGTCCATAGGCCGCTCTGTATTTCCAACCCGGGTAACAGACCGGAAAGCCACCTGAGGTTCTGTTCCCGATCACCCTCAAGCAGAACCAGTCGGCGTTCACCGTTGGCGGTGAGGCTGTCCTGCAGGGCACGCCATGCGGACGGATCCGCTTTGGCATCGGATCCGGAATGGCTCATCAGCTAAGGTCGGCACCATGAGACTTGAGGTCGTCCAGGGCGCATTTTTCAAGGGCAGCCCGATGGGTAGCCCGCAGTCGGACCCTGGGGGCACAGCCGGCTTCAAAGGCTTCCTGCCACCGGCCGGCACACAGGCACCAGCTATCGCCCGCTTTCAGGCCTTCGAAGCCGAATTCAGGCCTGGGGGTGCTGAGGTCGTTGCCCTGGGCTTTGGAGAATTCGAGGAATTCGTCGGTTACCACGGCGCAGACGGCGTGCAGGCCAAAATCATCCGGGCCGACGTTGCAGCAGCCATCGCGGTAAAAGCCGGTGATCGGGTCTTTGCCGCAGGTTTCGAGTTTTTCGCCAAGTACGTTTACCGATTCGGACATTTCCATGTTTAAGACCCTTTCGCTCTCATGTTTTGATCGCAATTATGCGGGAGCGGTATCCGCTCTACCAGCAGGCCGTTACAATACCGGCCATGCCGACCGAACCCCAAATTCCTGAGACCACCAACCTTCCGGATTTCCTCACCGATGAGCAGCGGGCGATTATCACCGCGGGCTATGAGCATTCGGTGATTACCGCCGTGGCAGGCAGTGGCAAGACGTCGACGCTGGCGTGGCGGATTCGGTATCTGCTGGAACAGGGGCATGATCCGGACCGGGTGCTGGTGTTGATGTTCAACCGCAGCGCCCGGGTGGATTTCGAGCGCAAGCTGCAGGAGGTGTGTGCTCAGAGTGGGCTGGCGTTGCCGGAGATCCGGACCTATCACGCCATGGGCTTGCGGCTGTACAAACGGTTTGTGCGGGAGGGCTATCTGCCGGGGTTTTCAGACAAGATTCTGACCGAGCAGGAGATCAGTTTTCAGGCCTGGCAGTTAACCCGGCGGCTGGCGCCGGAGGATCTGGCGGATGAGATACGGCGCAACAAGAAGGATTTTGTCGAGACGGCGACGGGGTTTATTGATCTGGTAAAGACAACGCTGTCACCGGCGGAGATCGTGTTTGAGGAGTTGGGGTATTCGGACAAGCACAAGTACCTCATTGATCTGTTCCACAGCTTCGAGCAGTGGCGTAAAAGCCAGGGCCGGATCAGTTATGCCGACATGCTGTACGAGCCGGTGATGGCGATTCACCAGAATCCGCCGTTGCAGCGGCTGGTGGGCAACAAGATGGATCTGATTCTGGTGGATGAGTACCAGGACACCAATGAAATCCAGCACCTGCTGCTGCGCTACGTGGCTGGAGACCGGGCCCGGGTGACGGTTGTTGGCGACCCGGACCAGACGATCTACGAGTTCCGGGGCGCAAAGCCCGAGTTTATTCTCAAGCGGTTCAGCGATGAGTTCGAAAGCCCGCTGGAGCAGACGCTCAGCTATACCTTCCGGTACGGCCATCGCGTCGCTTTGCTCGCCAACCATCTGATCTGCCACAACACCGGTCGCAAGGATGTGCTTTGCCATTCCCACGCTTCCACACCCGGCACGGAGATCACCCTGCATCGGTCGGAAAGCGATGCCGATGCCGTGCTTCAAATTCTTCAGGGCCAACCGGAACCGGCTCTGGCAGGCACGGCCATACTGTTCCGGGTCTGGAGTCAGAGTGTCCCTATCGAGCTGAAGTTGCTGGCTCGTCAGATTCCCTACCGGATTGATGCCGGCAAGGGCGCGCTGTTCAGCCGGGAAGTTCAGGCGATCACTGCCCTTCTGATGGTGGTGACCGGGAAACTGGAAAACCTGCCGGACGAGGATCGCCTGGAGCTGGCACGGCAGTTGTTGCGCTTTCCTCATGTGGGTCTGAAAGAGCCGGAGCTGGAGCAGTTGGCGCGTTTCCTGGCAGGATTTTCCAGTGGCTGGCACGAGCGTCTGCTGGCGATGGACTTCGACGCGCTGGCGCCCATGGCCGCCCGCAAGCTCCGGAAACTCGGCGAAGTGCTTGCCCAACTGCGCAGCTACGGAGGTCCGGTTGCAGGACTGATCAGCGTCTATGCCGAGCACACTGATCTTTACGAGGGCATCCGCAGCCTGGCGCTGACGCATGAGAGTGCCGAGGAACGGATCGATACGATACAAGGATTCCGGCAGTACCTTAAAAGCCTTGATGTCACAGCTGAAGGCGCCTTGGAACACCTGAAAACCCTCAAACAACAGGCGGGAGAAAAACAGCAGGGTGGGGTGCTGCTCTCAACGATTCACCGCACCAAGGGTCTGGAATGGCCAACAGTTATCATTCCCGGACTACAGGAGAAATACCTGCCGTACAGCCCCCGCCCCCAGGACAATGCCAGAGCATTTCTGGAAAGCGAGCGACGGCTGCTGTATGTGGCCATGACACGCACACGCCAGCAGCTGCACCTGATCACCCGACCGGCCAGCAAGCAACCGCACCTGGACGGCGATCTGGGCCCAAGCCGTTTCGTGGAAGAGTGCTGCTTTGAGCTTGCCGAGGAATTCGGTCGCTGGCTGGATGATCGATCTCCGGCAGAAACATCAACCATTCGGTTAACTGCCCCCCTGACACCGGTCAGCCAGCGTTACGCAGACCGGGAGAGCGTCACCCTTGAGGGCCAGGCGGCAACATCCGAAAACTCAACGGAACCACTCTGGCATCAAAAACGTCTTGGCCACGCGATCTTTGGTCCTGGCTCGGTGGTCGCCGAAGATGAGAATTCTTTCGAGGTACATTTCGACAACGGCGAGGTGCTTAACTTCAGTAAAAAGAGCGCGCATCTGTATTTTTCCGCTCTGGCCTGAAACGACCTCGGGGTCGTAAAGGTCAGCTGGGTACAATTGCGGACGTAACAATCCGTATCATTTTTTGTTTTTTTGGCCTACTGGCCTAAATTCCGGGTATACAAGCACTTTTCATGAGGAAGTGCGGTACCACAACGATAACGAACAGGAGGTTCTGCATGAACGTCATGCGTCCGATTTCCGCGGCTGTACTGGCCGCTACCCTGGCAACCCCGGCCATGGCCGATCGTCAGGAAACCGTTTACATCAACCCGTTTGCAGGTTTTCAGCTGTTTGACGACAAGCGCGATCTGAGCGAAACCGGCACCTTCGGCGTTGGTGTGGAATACCGCTTCCGTCCCCACTGGTCGGTGGAGGCGCTTTACTCACGTGCCGATGCAGACCGCAAATACGTGCCGGGCGAATCGGAATTTGATGAAGTTCGGGTTGACGGTACGTATTACTTTGCAGGGCCGGACGAAGCCTGGAACCCATACGTTTCTCTGGGCGCAGGCCATGCAGACTTTGGTTCGGACAACAGTGGCGTTCGCACCGCGGGCAGCAACCATGACGAAACCCGAGTGAACGTGGGTACCGGCTTCCGCTACAACATCAGCGACGCCGTATCACTGCGCGGTGACCTCCGTGAATTCCACGGCATTGATGAAAGCACCTTCGACACTCAGGTCTCTCTGGGCATCAGTTTTGCGTTTACCCGCACCGTGGCGCAAGCAGCGCCGGCGCCTCTGCGCCCGGCAGATGCAGATGGTGATGGCGTGCCGGATTCGCGGGACCAGTGCCCCGGCACCCCGGCAGGCGCAACCGTTGACAGCAATGGCTGCGAGCCGGATTCGGATCGCGACGGCGTGGCCGACAGTCGTGACCAGTGCCCGGACACACCGCGCGGTGCGGAAGTAAACAGCCGTGGATGTGAGCTGGACAGCGATAATGACGGCGTGGTCAACAGCCAGGATCTGTGCCCAAATACGACCGCAGGCGCAGAGGTTGATGAGACAGGTTGTGAAGGTGTAACCGAGACCATCGAAACCTTCACCATTGAAGTCCAGTTCCCGAGCAACAGTTCGGTCATCGGCAATGCCTACGATGCGGAGATCCGTCGCGTCGCTGACTTTATGCAGGAAAACCCCGAAACCATCGTGGAAATCGCCGGTCATACCGACAGCCGTGGCGCTGCCGACTACAACCAGTTCCTGTCCCAGCGTCGCGCTGAAGCAGTTGCTGGCCGTCTGACCGGGCCTCTGGGTGTTGATCCGGCACGAGTGGAAGCCGTAGGTTACGGTGAGGAGCAGCCGATCGCATCCAACAACACAGCGGACGGCCGAGCTGCCAACCGCCGGGTTGAAGCGCGCATTCAGGTTCGCCGTTAATTTAAGGTTTTACCTGAGTGGTTTGAAAAGGCGCCTTCGGGCGCCTTTTTTTGTTTCTGCAAAAATGCGAGGAACCGATGCTCAGAGCCATGGCACTGATCTTCACGCTCTCTGTTCTGGCAGTGCCGGCGCAGTCCCAGGTTTTTCGCTGCGAAAAAGACGGCAATACGGTGTTCTCGGACCAGCCCTGCGGCGAGGATGCTGAATCGCTTGAGCTACGGGATAACCGCATTGGCGGCAGTTTCAATCAGAACCTCCCGGTGCAGGAGTCCCCTGATCCAGAAGAGCAGACCGAAGAGTCAGAACAAGAAAAAGAGGCCGGCACATGCCGTTTTATCAACTCTACCGATTTGCGTCGTTATCTGGTTCGTGAGCAGGTGGTGCGAGGCATGACCCGTGACAACGTGCGCCGTGCTTTCGGCAACCCTCCTGAGACCTACACCAGCCCCCAGGAAGTCTGGATCTACCAGACCCGCTATTACGGCGCGCTCTATGAGCTGACCTATGTGTATTTCAGGGATGGCTGTGTTGAACGGGTTGAGTACCGGAAACCCTGACCGCATCAAGCAGGAGGTTGCGGGGTGTCAGTGAACGGTCGCAGAAATGCCCCAGCCTGACCCTGTACCCCTGTTCTTCCAGAAAAAGCGCGTAATCCAACACCATCCAGAGTTCCAGAGGGCGCCGGAACAGATGCCTGACCAGCTCATGGCGGCGAACCTCGGCCAGCCGTTGCACGCCAAACGCCTGCCAGTGATCAAAGTCCACCGTATCGGGTAATCGCAGCTGTTTTTTTGCCGCCGCCCAACGGCAAAAGGCGGGAAAGCCTTTGTTCAAAAGGCGGGGCGGATTCGAAGGAACCGGCAGATACTCATCACACCCACGAAGTTGCCGCTGCAGACCATCAAATCCCAGGCGCCACTGGCTGACAAGGCGGGTCTGTTCCCTCACCCGGGCCGGTGCCGTCACGGTTTCCTGAACCGCAAGCCGAAGATCGTTACGGCTCGGCTGCAGCGCTTTTGGGTGATCCGCCGCCCGCTGTGAAAGCGGCCGGTAGTGTTCCATCTCGGTGAGGTGGTAGCAGCAGGGCGAGACGCTCAATCTTGGCAACCCGGCTTCACTGCCTCGCTGCAGCAACTGCCGGTGCAGATCGCCACAAGCATGCAGTGCAACACCGTGGTGACGGCTGGGAAGCGACAAATCCTCTGCCATAACATCCTGGCAGCGGATCGACACGGGATCTCCGAACTGTTGTGCCAGTCGGTTGCCATCGCGCACCAGCTCCGGATTCCACTCGAAACCCTGTATCTCACTGGGGCAAAACGGCGCCAGCGTCCTGGACAGATGGCCCTTACCACAACACCAGTCCAGGGCGGGGTGTTCCAGCGGTGTCAGTGCCGCCGTAAAGGCGCCCGACTGCAGGCGTTTCCGACCGGGCATATCCGTGGCCCGGATTTCCGGGAGAGTCGCCTCTGATGCCTTTTCGGGTGCCGATAACAGCTCCGGCAGTTGAACCATGTCGGCGTAACGGTCGAGGGACGGCAACCATGAGGCAACCCGAGCCGCCAACTCAACCGGGCTGCCATCCAGTTGCTGGCATTCCCCATCGGTTAGTTCCGCCAGCATGGCGGCCAGTTCCGGATAACGACGCGCCCAGGCAGGCTCCGGCGTCATGAACGGCGCCGGTTGCCAGAACTCGGAATGCTGTACCAGCCAGTCGTTCAGCTGCTGCCAATGCTGGTAAAAAGATTCCGCGCCGTGGTGTAAACTCGCCGCCGGAGGTAACGTCATGCAACTGGCCTTTGTACTTGTTGAACCCAAGGTTCCGGAAAACGTCGGTGCAGCCGCCCGTGCGTTGTGCACTATGGGCTTCGGCGAACTGTGGTTGGTCAATTCCGATCTGCACACCCGCCCGGAAGCCCACTGGCTGGCCCATGGCAGCGACCATATCCTGGACAATGCGCGCATTTTCCCCGATCTGGCTGCGGTAAGAAACTCCGTAGACCTGCTGATGGGGACCTCCGCCAAGACCCGGCATCAGCGCCAGGATTGGCACGGCCCCTCAGATCTGCGGAAGGTTCTGGCCACGAAGGGTGCGTCCGTGGCAACCGCAGCACTGGTGTTTGGCCGGGAAGATCGCGGGCTGTCCAATGAAGAGCTGGCTCTCTGCGATCTGTTAACCGGCATCCCCATGAAGGTCACCTACCCCTCCCTGAACCTTGCCCAGTCGGTGATGCTCTATGCCTGGGAAATGTCCGGGCTATCGGTAGCTACGGAGAGCCAGATTGAGCCCGCAGGTGAACATCGTCTTGGCGCGCTTCGTGGACGACTCGAAACCTTGCTACCGGAACTGGACACACCGCCTGAGGGAAAACTGTCCCAGTGGGTTTTCGAGCGTTTGCCCTTGTTGTCTGATCGGGATATCGGGTTTGTTCATACGCTGTGTTCGAACATTGAGCGCGCTGTGGATTGCAGATCTCAGTCGCGCTCGAATTCCGAGGCGGAGCAGGACGGATAGCCCCTCCCGGGATACGCTGTGAATACGTCCATGTACGCTCGACGAAAACATCCATGTTTTCGACGATCCCGGGAGGGGCTATCCGCCCTGCTCTCGGGCCTTTTGCGCGCACCGGGGTATTGAGCCTACTCCTGGAATCTTCCTGGGCGGAAGGCATCCAGGCAAACGGACGGCTCCTCGCCTTCGATTACCTGGGCGATGACATCGGCACTGCCCGCGGACAGGGTCCAGCCGAAGGTGCCGTGGCCAGTGTTGAGGTAGAGGTTGTCTCGGGGACCGCGGCCGATAATCGCAGGGCCATCCGGGGTCATGGGGCGGAAGCCGGTCCAGGTTTCCGCGGCGTCGAGATCGGCGCAGCCGGGGAACCGGGACTCCACCGATTTTCGGATCGTGGCCAGCCTCGCCTCCGGAATGTCTCTGTTGAAATCCGCTAGCTCGACAAACCCTGTGGCGCGTAATCGATTGCCCAGACGAGTAGAAACCACTTTGTAGTTGTCATCGTGAATGGTGGAAGCGGGGCCTCGTTCCGGGTCCTTCATGGGGACCGTCAGGCTGTAACCTTTTACCGGATAGATGGGCAGTTCGAGGCCCAGGGGCTGAACTAGGTGGTTGGACCAGCAGCCGGCGCTGATCACCACGGCATCCACTTCCAGGGCTTCCATGACTCCATCGCTGTTTCTGACTGAAATTGCGCTGACCCTCTGGTCATCGGCAATCAGCTTTTCCGCTTCCACGTTGTAACGAACCACTATCCCCTTTGCCTGGCAGGCTTTAGCAAGTTCCTGGGAAAACTTGTGACAATCGCCGGTTCCGTCGGTGTCATAGCTCAGGGCGCCATAAAGCGGACCATTGCCAACCATGCAGGGCTCGGCGTCGCGCACCTGTTCGGGTGTGAGCAAACGGGAAGGGATGCCCAGTTCGTTCAGCAGTTCATGGGTCGTCCGGTAGCCTTCCAACGCTTCCGGTGTGCTCGCCAGGTGCAGCAGACCCTGGTGGTCGCCATCGAAGGACAGATCAAGCTCCTTCTCAAGCGCCATGAATCGCTCCCGGCTGTGGATACCGAGGCGCAACATGGCGCGGCGATTCAACCCGAACAGCCCTGGCGACCAGGCGTAACGGAGCGTGGCGAACATGAACTTGAGTGTTTCCACAGACGGCGGAAAGCGTAGCTTCAGGGGGCCATCCTGCTTGAGGATCCAGGGGATGGCCTTGAATACAATCGCGGGATCGGCCCAGGGGTACACCACCCCATAGGATCGCTGGGCCGCGTTGGCCTTGCTGGTCTCGTTGCCGGCCATTGAATGACGTTCCAGCACAGTCACCTGGTGGCCCCGGCGATTCAGTTCATAGGCGGTGGTCATTCCCACCACGCCGCCACCAACAACAGCAATGTGCATGCATTCCTCCCTCATGTTTACTCCACGCCGGTCTTCGCCAGAAGACGCCGGTACTCTTTTAAAACGCTTTCATCTTCTTTCGGATATTCCGGCGCCAGTTTCTGCAATTGCTCAGCCAGTATGGCTGCGACAATCGGGCGCGCCTGGGGCTTCCGATCGCCCGGCACGATAAACCAGGGTGCCTGCTCTGTATGGGTCGCGGCAATGGCTTCCTCGGCAAACGCTTCGTACTCTTTGCGTTTTTCCCAGCCATCGATATCGGACCGATCAAACTTCCAGCGCTTGCGCGGCTTGTCCAGACGTTTGAGCAGCCGCTGGCGATGCTCATCCTCAGACAGGTTTAGCCAGATCTTGATCACCGTGGTGCCCTCTTCCACGAGATGATTCTCGAAGTTCCGGATGGAGCGGTAACGGTTTTCCCAGTTATAGCTGTCTGCTTCATGAACCGGCCAGACCCGTTCTGCGATCACAGCCTCATGATGGCTGCGATTGAAGGCGACCATCTCACCAAAGCCGGGCAGAAACGGCGTGACCCGCCAGAGAAAGTCATGGCGGGTTTCGGCCCCCCTGGGCCGGCTGAAGGACCAGGCATGGAAACCAGCGGGGTCAGCGTAGGTTGCCAGAGTACGGATCAGGCTGTCTTTTCCGCTGGTGTCCGGGCCATGGGTAACCAATAGAACCGCCCTGGACTGGTTGGCCCAGAGCCGGCGCTGGTATTCCCCGATCTGTTCCAGACTGGCCTCAAGGCCGGGCAGTTCCGTTTCATCACTGTCCAGCAACGTCGGGTAATCCCGGAACCGAGGCTTTCCGGGGTCGAAAAGAAAACTACTGGCAAACGCCGACAATTTCATCCAATGCTCCGTGCAAGTCCCTATGAATGTAATACAGATCAACAATCGTACAAACTGGTAAACTTGTGAGATTGAATTCACAGAATAGCAGCCCGAATACAGGTTGCGATGGAGTGTAGTACCCGGCAATGAGTAAAAAACGTCGCGAGATTCCCGTATTCGATCACCCGATCATCGAAACCCACTGTCACCTGGATTACCTCAAGGACCGCCCGCTTGAGGAAACCCTGGAGCAGGCAAAAGGGGTCAATATCGAGAAAGTGATCACCATTGCGGTGTCCCCGGACAACCTTGCCAGAGTACGCGAACTCAGCCAGGTTGCGCCTTGGGTTTATGGTACTCAGGGGATCCACCCCCACGATGCTGAAAGCTATTCTGATGACGTGGAAGCCGAAATCCGTGCCCACGCCCGGGACGAGAAGATCGTTGCGGTGGGCGAGATCGGGCTGGACTATTTTTACGACAACGCCGACCGAGATGTTCAGCGCGAGGTGTTCCGGCGTCAGCTTCAGATCGCCTGCGACACTGATCGGCCTGTGGTCATCCACAGTCGGGAGGCCGACGAGGACACCATCGAGATCCTTGCCGAGTTTGAGGACACACTCAAACGCCGTGGCGTGATCCACAGCTTCACGTCCGGCCCGGGACTTGCCCGGTATGCCCTGGATCAGGGTTGGTGCCTGGGCTTTAACGGCATCACGACATTCAACAAGGCCGAGAATGTACGCGACATCGTGCGTATGGCTCCGATTGACCAGATCCTTCTGGAAACCGATTCCCCCTTCCTTACCCCGGTACCCTACCGCGGCAAGGAAAACGCACCGTTCTACCTGCCGTTTGTGGCCGAGAAAATCGCCGAGGTGAAAGAACTGCCCCTTGACGAGGTGATTGGTAAGACTTACGCAAACAGCCTGAGGACGTTTTTCCCCGGCGAATGATCAAACGCGTCCCCATTTCAGCACTCAAGATCGGCATGTACATAACCGACCTGAACAACGACTGGATTCCCCACAACACCCAGCGCAAGCGCGGTGTGATCAAAAAAGAGGAAACCATCGAGAAAATCCGCCGTATGGGCGTGGAGTTCGTCTATATCGATGCCTCGAAGGGGCTCGATACCCAGGACTCGGAATCCGCCGCCGAGGTGGATCGTCGGAACGAGTCGGCTCTGCAAAAGGCGGGTGAACTGACGCCCGGCCTGCGGCCCTATGTACCACTTGCCGAAGAAATGGTCATCGCCCAGCAAGTCCACAGCCAGGCCCAGGGGCTGGTGGGCGAGTTCATGAATCACGCCAAGGTTGGCGGCGCCATTGATGTGGCCCCCATCCATCAGTTGGCGGACGAACTGCAAAACTCCGTGCTCAGGAATGCCAACGCACTAAGCTGCCTGGGGCGCATCCGGGAAAAGGACAATTATCTTCTGGAACACTCGGTAAATCTGAGTGTGTTGATGTCCCTGTTCGGAAACCATCGTGGCCTGTCCTCCGATGTCCTGCATCAGACCATTGTAGGCGCACTTCTCCACGACCTGGGCAAAATCCTCACACCCGACGAGATACTGCACAAACCCGGCCGCCTGACCCCCGAGGAGTTTGAAGTGATGAAACTCCACGCCCGCCATTCACGGGACATTCTGGCTACCACAGAGGGCATTGGCGAGCTCACCGTCATCACGGCGGCCCAGCACCACGAACGCCTCGACGGCACAGGCTATCCAGAGGGTCTGAAGGGTGATGAGATCTCGGAATACGGTCGCATGGTGGCGATCAGCGATGTATACGATGCCATCACCGCAGACCGGGTCTATCACAAGGGCATGACACCAACACAGGGTCTGAAGAAGCTTCTGGAGTGGAGCGGCACTCACCTCGATCCCAGTCTGGTCAAACAGTTTATCCGGTGCCTGGGCCTTTACCCGGTGGGTTCGCTGGTGCTTCTGGAAAGTGGTCGCCTTGGCGTCGTGGTTGAAGCCAATGAAAGTGACCAGAGGCTGCCGACTGTGCGCGTTATGTACCACACCAAATTCCGCATGCCGATCACAGTAGATACCCTCGATCTCGCGAAACCGGGCACACAGGACCGGATTCTGCGAGCCGTTGATCCGGAAACCTACAAGATTGATGTCAGGAAATCCCTCGCCTGAGAACGCTGACAGCCGCGGACAGCTCGGAATAGAGTGGTTCAACAGCTGCTATCAGGAAGATGGATCAGAGAATCGGACATAGCGATTGCGGCCCCGGTGCTTGGCCTGATACATGGCCTGGTCGGCCTGGCGCAGGAGCTGGTCGCCGTCCAGATCCTCTGCCTGCGGGAACAGCGTGTAGCCGATACTGGCTGAAACTTCGACGCTGTGATCGGCAACCCAGACAGGTTCTGCCACCCGCGCCAAAAGACGTACCAACAGGGTCTCAAGAGATGCGTCGTCCTGAACATTCATCACGATGGCCGCAAACTCATCACCACCGAGCCTCGCCAGAGTATCCTCTTGCCGGAGTTCCGAACGCATACGGGCGGCCACCTCGACAAGCAACTGGTCACCCGCCTCATGACCGAAGGCATCGTTTACCGGCTTGAACTCGTCCAGATCAATATAAACCACCGCCAGTTTGCCGCTCTGACGCCGGGTAAGAGCCATGCCTTGCTGCAATCGGTCGGCAAACAGAACCCGGTTAGGCATTCCGGTCAGGGCATCGTAATGGGCCATGATCCGGAGCTTTCTTTCCTGCTCTTTAAGCCGACTGATGTCACTGAAAATACCGACAAAATGCGAGACTTCGCCATGATCGCCACGAACACTGCTCAGTGTTACCGACAAGGTAATCGGCTCGCCATCATTGCGTCTGCTGGAAAACTCTCCGGACCAGAAGCCCTGAGACCGGGCACTGGCGAAAATACCACTGCCTTCCTCCACCGGTAGGGGTGGCAGTCTTCCTATTGCCCGATTGCGGGGCCGGCCGGTTATCGCCAGATACGCATCGTTGGCATCAATCACGATGCCGTGATTATCAGTAATGAAAATAGCCTCGCGGGCGTATTCGAAGACGCTCGCCGCCAGCCGCTGCCGCTGTTCCGCGTGTTTCCGGAGAGTGATCTCATACAGGGAGCAAAGAATCAGAGCTTCTGGTTCGTCCTCGGTGTGGACGGGCGCCATGGTAAGCTCCACCCAGATCTCCCTGCCGTCAGAGCGATTCAGAACCCATTCGCACTGTTCCACCTGACCCGCCGAAACCCGGGCCAGCATGGGCGCCATTTTCTGTCGGGAGATCTGCCCGTCTGGCTGGAATTCCGGCGAAAAGACCGCCAGATCCTTGCCGACCAGTGATTCACTGGAGGTGTATCTGAGCAGGTCGACAGAAGCCCGGTTGGTGTCGATGAAAAGCCCACCCCGGATCAGCAATGCAGCTTGTGGCCAACCCCGGATAAGCTGGCGCAGACGCCTCTGTTCCGCGGCCAGCTGCCGCTTGCTCTTGCCCAGCCAGAGCGACGATGCCACCAGCAACATGAGCAACACCAGAATGGTAAAGACCCAGAGCCGATACTGGTGCAACGCATCCACCCAGGTAAGTTGGGGCACCTGGTCGTAGGGCGGCACCCGCAGAGTGCGAGCCAGGTACTCAACCGACTGGTAGTCTGCAGGCGGCGAAAAACCCGAAATGCCGACTGACCGCGCCACCTCGTCTTCCGGCTCAATGGCAAAAAGCGCCGACGCGATACGACGGACGGCCCGCTCGTTGACATGGGGCAGCGCCACCAGGGGCCATTCCGGGTATAGACGGGTTGAAACAACGTAGGGGAAACCCGCCAGCCGCTGACGGTTCAGAACCTTTACCTTGGTAAACAGATCAGGGTCTTCCTGCGCCATCTGCTCCAGAATGCTGGTTCGGATAAAGCCAACATCGGCATCTCCGGAGAGAACCGAACGAACCACTCGGTCGTGGGTGCCCATAAACCGGATCAGATTCACTCTGCGGATATCAATACCGGCATCCATCAGCTCGAGAACCTGGGTCTGGTAGCCCCCGAGGAAATGGACACCGGGCGAGGCAATGGTTTTATCACGGATATCGGCAAGCTGTTCAATGTCGTCGCGCTCGGCCCTGGTAAAGATCACGCCACCAAGACTGCCGGTCGAAGACTGGCCGGAGCGCCTGACCAGAGTCGCCAGAACGCCGGTCAGACTGCGTTCGCTTCGGATCAGTAGAAAATGGCTGGGATTGGTAAGAAAAAAATCGAGCCGGTTGGCGGCGATCGCCCGGCTCATATTCTCCTGATTGAGAACCTCCAGCCTTACGGATATGCCGGTTTCCCTGGACAAGTAGTCCGTCAGAGGCTGGTAACGTTCCTGAAGCACACTGTCCGGCCGATAGGCGAATACACCCATAGTCAGTGTTTCATCGGCACTGGCTGATGCCATCGCCACAAATTCCGTGGCAAACAGAAAACAAAGACAGGCAACAAACCGGCGAATATTCAAGAGACCCTCGCTGGCAGAAACGAAGGATCTGACATGCGCTGGATGCCAGGATTCTGGTCAATCATCCCCTCTGCCAGCATAAGGCGAGACAGGGATCCGGCCATGGTTTCGATGGGTCCGGCTGCTCTGAGATAACGCTGGTTCGCGGCCAGATCCGGCAGCATAACGCTGGCCAGTGCCATGCGAACCTCGTCCGGACTGATCCCCTGACGGGTGGCAATCCGGTACATTGAGTCGTGCATGCTCCGCACCAGGTGCTGCAGGCCGGTAAAATGTCCGGTCAACAGGTCGCGAACCGCTCTGGAATTGCTCTCTGCCGCTTTCCGGGTCACCACCAGCACATCGAAGATGGTTTCCGGAATGTCGCTACTATCGAAGAGTCTGACGCCTCCGGCGTTCTCTATGAGTGACGCTGTTGGCTCGTAGCATACCGAAGCATCCACTTCACCGCGGGACCAGGCTTGTGCATGCTGGCTTACCGGCAAATCCACTTTTATCACGTCGCTGCGACCGAGCCCCGCTACCTCAAGGATTTTAAACAGCATAACGCCCGAGACGCCGTTCAGCTCCACCGCAATACGCTGCCCCTTGAGGGCTGTCAATTCCGTGATCGATGGCTTGACCATCAGTACATCGGCGCCGGCGGACACATCAGCGACGGCAACCACAACCAGTTCCAGCCCACTCGACCGGACCCGTATGGTTTCATCCAGAGTCAGCGCCGCCCCATCAAGCGCCCCTGAAATAAGGCCCTCCATGGAGTCTTTGGCAGACGTGCCCGGCACCAGCGCAACCGTATCCGGCAACCAGTTGAAATCACGGGCAAGGTACAGCGGCTCGTAGCCGATCCAGGGGTGGATACCGAACCTCAGCGGGCCGGAATCACTGCAACCCGGCAATCCCGCCGCGGACAGTCCGGCTGCTATCGATAGACCAAGGAATTCACGGCGTTGCATCAGGCTCCGGACCGGGCAAAGACATTAACATTTGTCAATAAACGACAGTTTACTGCTTCACATACTACCCGTAAAACCGCAACTTGCCTTGCACCGCGTCAATTTATCCCAAAGACAGGAACACCCCCATCAGCACCGGCGAGAGAAAAGACAGCAAGAAACCGGAGGCGATCGCCACCGGAACACAGGTCAGCCCGCCACTGCTGCGGATAACCGGCAGGGTGAAGTCCATGGCGGTAGCGCCACCATAACCAATAGCCATGGCCGGCCTGTTGGCAATCAACAAGGGGATGATTGCCAACGCAACAATCTCCCTGAGCACATCATTGAGGAAGGCCACGCCGCCCCAGGCAGGGCCAAGGGCTTCGCCGATGACAATGCCGGACAGCGAGTACCAGCCAAACCCGGAGGCAACCGCCAGGGCGTCGTGCCAGGGCAACCCAAGCCAGGGTATCAACAGGGCACCGGCCACCAGGGAACTGAGCGTCAGAGCCAGCGCGATACCGAGCCCCTGACGATTCATCAGAAGTTTGCGCAGCGAAAGCCCGGCATTGCGCAACTGCAGGCCGATCAGAAACAGCAGCAACATCAGGGACCAGGTCGCCAGCTGTTCCGCCATGGGCATGTCCGGCAACAGGTAGTAGCCGGCAAGCAGCCCGGCAATAACCGCCACCAGCGGTTTCAGGCCAGCCAGAAAAAGCCGGCGGTATCCGGGGCTGACACTGCCCTCGACCCGCTCGATGGACATTGGCTGCCAGCGGTGGAACATCCAGAGCCCAAACATGTTGGCGACGAAAAGCACCAGCACCAGTGCCAGTACCTGAGTCGCCATGCCACCTAGTTGCGCCGCCAGGCCCTCCATCTGGCCAAGCCCCAGGCCCAGCAGCAACAGGATGAAGTAAACCAGTGCCTCCACCATGTAATGGATCACCGTCATGGCCCGGCGGTTTTCCAGGGCGATGGCAAAACCCAGGAACAGGGGAGCAAGAATGAGCAAGGCTCCAGTCAGCATGGCGTCCTCGAAACGAAAAGGGGGTTATCAGGTCAGGGGTTTGAACTGGTCGGGGTCGGCATCCGGGCTGGCCTGTTCACCCTGCGGAACGCCGATGGTGCGGGCAAGACGTTGGGCGGTAACGGACCAGACCGCATAATCTCCGGGCTTCGGCTCGTAGCCTTTTCCCATCATGGTGCCGGCGACGCTTCTGAGAACCGATTCAGCCCGGGCCTGGGTTGGCCAGGGCCCACGGCAGAACTGCCCATCCGGGCGCCCCCGGTCAGGGCCAGCCAGAGCTACCAGGCCCCAATGACCGCCGCCTGCTGGCCGGATGTGTAGCTCGATGCGTTGGCCGTCTTTCACCATGACGAGATCCCGAAGCGGGCTACGGCCGTGGAAATAGTGGAGCTTCATGATGCCATTCTGTCAGTGCAGAACATGCCCTGACCTGTCCTGCACGAGAACCCAGGGTGCGATGACGACCGCCCAGAGTTCCGCATTGCGATCATACCAATCCTGCGCGGTGTCCGGCGCAACCTCACCAACGCGTCCATCGTTCATCCACTGTTCGAAACGGGCTTTGTTATCCGCCGCCAACTCAGTCGCCACTTCAAGCAGATCCAGGTCCGGCGACACCCTGACGACCTGCCCCCTCGCAAAGTAGGTCTGCAGATCGTGCCAGCGGATGCGAGAAGTCTCAAGATTCAGCTTGGCTTTCAATTCGTCCCGGGATGGGGAGGATGACATGACTACCTCATCAGTCTAAACAGGGCTCAGGCTGGCCAGACTACCGGAAATCTCGCCCCACCGCATCTGCCAGAATCTGAGCAATCTGTTCTGAAAGGTTCATGGGGTCAAAGGGCTTCGGTATGACACCGAGCGCTCCCAACGCCTGATATTCCTCGATTTCGGATTTCTGTAGCCTGGCGGTCATAAAGATGACTGGCACTGTCTCCATCCCATCAAGCTCACGCAGTGCCTGCAACGTCGTAGGACCATCCATTCCCGGCATCATAACGTCCAGCAAAATCAGTTCCGGCTCGAATTCTGGGGCTCTCTCCACAGCCTCAGCGCCGGACTCGCAAATCGCCGTTAAAAAGCCGCCGACATCCTCCAGAGCAATTTCCGCGACTGCCCGAATATCCGGATCATCCTCAACATACAGAATCTTCTGAGGCAAGTTTTGTTGTTTACTCTCCATTACTTTTCTCCCGCTCTGTTTCTTCGGTTTCCATACCAATGCGTCTAATCAGCCTGCGGCATTCCTCGGAGTCCTGCTCGCCTGAAGCCAAAAGAGAGGCAGCACGCATAATCAGCCGTTCCTCACGGGTGCAATCGTTGGGCAGAAAATGGACGGCACCGATCAGCTCCCGGACCCCCAGCGGCAAGCGCCATTGAACCTTGAGCCGGTTTCCATAAGCCTGTGCCCACTCCTCCAGAACCTTTTCCGCCTCTGCCGTTCCGATTTCACCTCCGGCTGCAGCATACTGGTTGAGTACCTTGAGAACAGCGAGCTCGCCCAGGCGGCTTAGCAACCCGGCTTTTTGAAGCGGGAGGGGTTGTTTCTTCAGGCTGATCGCCAATCGCTGGGCCTCTTTTGCCACCTGCAAGGCGCATTCGTGGTAGGTTTTTGAAAGCTCGCGTAGCGGCTCATGCTGCAGCTTGTTGGATACATCCAGCGACAACGCCAAAGCCTGGTTCAGTGCAAGAGGTACGCCCAGAGACCCGATAGCATCTCTCAGAGTTTCAACGGGCTTGCCGGAACGCCTGAATGAGCTGCTGTTGGCCACATCCAGCAAACGGGCGGTGAGGCTGGCCTCTTCTCGCCAGCGCTCAGCCAGCTGCGCCGCGGAAAGATCTCCCTGGCGACCGATTAATTCAAGAATGTCCGAAGGGTCCACATCGGAGGGCAACTGAATCACTTCCTCCAGTGAATCACGGAGCAATGTCTTGAGGTCCGGCGCTTCAGAGGTCTGATCGACTTTCAGTAGCTTTCCAAGCCGTTCGTGGAGGTTCGCCACATCGAAGGGTTTGGTCATGTAACCGTCGATCCCGTAATGAGCCGCCTGCAACACAGACTCCCGATCAGAGCGGCCGGAAACCATCACAATGGGAACATCACGATCCAGTTGACGCACCTGCCTGACAAGTTCCAGCCCCGATCCATCCGGCAGATTTCTGTCCGCAATGTAAAGGTCAAACCGGTTATTTTTTACCTGCCTGAGCGCTTCACCGAGAGTATCGGCGAGCACAACAGACACACCCGAGTATAGGCCCGCGACGACAGTTTCCAGCAACTCTGCAATGAGATCATCGTCTTCAAGAATCAGCGCTTTCAAATGACCACCCTAAGCGTACAACGGACATTATTTGGAAGAGTAAACGGTCACCCCGTCACGGCCACCGCGTTTGCGCTCATAAAGCGCCTGATCGGCGGCATTCAGGGCATCCTCACCGTTGGTAAAATCATTAATCGCGGCAATGCCTGCGCTGAAAGTAACCTGAAAGCTGGACTCTCCCGCCACGAAAGAAAGTTCGGAAAAGCTTTCACCAATTCCACGAATCAGGTCTTTGGCCGCAGAAACATCACACTCAGGTAAAACCACCAGAAACTCCTCGCCTCCGTAACGACCGATCATATCAGTCTCGCGCAACCGATTTCTCAGAAGGTTGGCAAGGGTGCGAATCACGATATCACCCTGCGAGTGGCCCCAAGTATCGTTTACCGTCTTGAAATGATCGAGATCAAGCATAACAACACAGGACCGGTGACCACTCCTACGACATCTTGCCAGTTCTTTTTCAACCTCTTCCTTGATCAATGAATGTTTCAGAAGACCGGTCAAGCTATCCCGGTTCATAAGCTCGGAAAGCTGACGGGCCCGGTAACAACGAATGCGCACCGACCGGACCAGATAACTATCCGAGACCGGCTTCATCAGGAATTCATCCGCGCCCTTGGACAAAGCCTCCAGCTGGTTTTCGCGATCATCCTCAGAAGAGAGATAAATGATTGGCAGGCTCAACCACCGTGGCTCGAACCGAATCAGCCGGGCGAGCGTGACACCGGAATAGTCGCCGATCTGAACATCCATCAGGACGATGTCCGGCACAAAATCTGCAAGGCTGGACGTCAGGTGAAAAGGCTCTGACACTGCTTGCGCCTCAATACCGGCCGCCTGCAACACCAGACAATAGTGTTCGGCCAGCTCGGCATCGTCTTCGACGATCAGCACCCGCCCCTGTACATTGGCGCTGCGTTCAATGGCAAGCGACTCAATCCTTTCGGCAAGTTCAGGTATGTCCACCGGATCCGGGAAGAATGCATACGCTCCGGTCTCGGCCACTCTGTAGCGGTTCTGGAAAGAATTATCGCTGCCAAGGCAGATTACCGGCAGGCGACGACGAGAGCTTTCCTCAAAAGACGTGTTCCGTATGGACATAACATCTGAAAGAGCCGATTCCCGACACAAAATGGCCGCTGCTCCGCGGACCTCAGCCAATGCGTTGCCAAGTGCGCCGGCATCATTACAATCTACACGGGTGAAGGAAAAGCCATACGGAGCCATCTCCTTCTCCAGCATCGCGAGGCGTTCTTCCCCCTTTTCCACGAGCAGAACGCTCACCTGCATGCCCTGGCTACCCTTGTAGGTCGTGGGCTCCTCGGTAAAGCTACTATCCTGGTCAACCGCCTGACTCTTGACTTCAACAAGCTCTGCGAGCGCGTCTATTCCATCTGCAAATCCGTCGGGAATGTCGATAGGATGGCTGAGGACGTCGTCGAGAGCGCCAAGACTCTCAGCTTGACCTTTTAACTCCTTTTCCAGTGCCTTGGCAGCTTCACCTAGCTCTGGAAGGCCGAATGTCCCCGCCGAACCGGACAACTTGTGCAGGCTTTGATAGCAAAACAACAATCCGTCGGCAGAGAACTCACCACGCCGGGTTTTCTCTGCCAATGTTCGCAATTGCTGAATATCTTCTTTGGCCCGCTCAAGAAATCTTTGCCTGAGCACTTCCAGCCGTGAAGAAATCTTGCCTGTCGACTCCAAGGCCACATCAATACTCCTGGTGGACTATTTGCCACGCCGGCAAATTCAATTACTCTCTCGGTAATGAAAACACGTTTCAACTGCTACCGCTACGACCTGAAGGGCTGAATTTGAGGAATCTTTCTATTGGCAGCCGCGTTGCCCTTATTGCTGTCTTGAGTAGCTTTTTGACTGTCGTCGTTCTTTCAGCGACAGCCTACAACGAGCTGATCCGGGATTTCGAAAACGTTCTCACCCAGCGCCAGCTTCTGGACGCCGAGTCAATCGCCAATCGAGTCGATCAGGATCTCCAGGTGCGCATACAGGCTCTGGGCGCTTTCGCCGCTACTCTGACGGATGGTAAAAACCGACTCTCAAAAGATCGCATCGAAGCTCTGCTCGGTCGGCAATCGGCTTTATCCGAGTACTTCGAGGCAGGCCTGTTGGTCTTCGACGAAGACAGCGTGGCAATCGCCGAAAACGTTTACGTACCCAATCGTATAGGCACCTCTTACGCTGACCGGCAGCACTTTCGCGAGGCCTACAAAACCCGGGAACCCGTCATCAGCCGGCCAATTATTGGCAGGACAACCGGGCTTCTGCTCCTATCTTTTCTTTACCCTATCAGTAGTGACGATGGGGATTTACTTGGTTTCGCCGGAGGAATCATCAACCTGGCCGAGGCCGGGATCATACCGAAGCAGGAAGATGCCTCTTTTGGCGCCCTGTTCAAGGTCATCGACACCGGCCATTTCATGCAGGTGGATACGCTCTCCGTCGCCAATCCGATGCCCGATCTGCCGCCACCAGGCGAGGATCTGATTATTGATGCGGCATTGTCCGGCCAGACCTCAGGCGTTGTTTCCGACCATTCTGGAAAAAAGTGGATCTACGCTACGCAACATCTTGACCGCGTGGGCTGGATGTTTCTAAGAGCAGTGCCCTACCAACAGGCAACACAACCGGCACGGGCCTCTTTCGACAAGTTCCTTGCTGCCAGTGCCGTGGCTCTTCTGGCACTGGCAGCCATAGCTTGGCTACTCGCCCGGGCAACAACGCTTCCATTGGAGAGAATGTCGCTCAGGATACGGGAAATGGCGACGGAGGGTTTTGCGGCAAACCGATTGTCTCTTAAAGGCCCGCCAGAGGTCAGAAACGTAGCCCGCGCCTTTAACAAGCTGATGAAGGAACGCGAGGCGCTGGACATCATGAAAGACGACTTTGTCTCGAACGTAAGCCATGAGCTGCGCACGCCTTTGACCTCGATAAACGGCGCACTGAAACTGCTGCGCTCAGGCGCAGCGGGGAAACTGCCAGATAAAGCTGACTCGATGGTCGACGTTGCTTTTCGGAATAGCGAACAGTTGCAACGGCTGATATCCGACCTGCTGGACTTCAACAAAGCCATGGCAGGGCAGATGCCCATCGATCTGGAGACAGTTGATCCTGCAACAGCTATAAGGGATGCCTGCGATGGAAATCGGGCCATGGCGAGCCACTACCGCATTCCTCTGACGCTTGGACATTGCACAGAGAAATTCGTCACCGCTGATCCAACCAGACTTAGACAAATATTGGATAATTTCATCAGCAATGCCATCAAGTTTTCTCCCGTAGGAGGCTCTGTAAGGATCTCGTCAGAATCAACCTCATCTGGCATGGTTCGAATTACCGTATCAGATGAAGGCCCAGGCGTTCCGGAGAGCTTCCTGCCCAGGTTGTTCCAGCGATTCGCCCAGGCCGATTCTGGCTCCGCCAGGTCCAAAGCCGGGACGGGGCTTGGCCTCGCGATCTGCCGGGAGTTGGCAAAGCTCATGAACTGTGAAGTCGGCTATTTTTACGACAACGGAGCCAATTTCTGGGTTGAGCTACCCCAAAACATGGTCAGTAGGAATAAGGTTAATGAAAGCGCCAGAAATCCCCCCCGAGGAGACTGAGCGCCAGGCGGCGCTTGAACGTACGGGCCTGCTCGATACGGAGCCTGAAGAGCGGTTTGATCGTTACACCCGTATGGCCCGCAAGGCATTCCGGGTTCCCATTGCGCTGGTTAGCCTGGTGGACAAAAACCGGCAATGGTTCAAGTCCTGCCAGGGGCTCGCAGCTTCGGAAACGTCCCGCGACGTATCCTTCTGCGGTCACGCCATTCACGACTCGGGCATCCTGATCATCGAAGACACCATGGAGGATCCTCGCTTTGCCGATAATCCGCTGGTTACCGAGGCCCCGAATATACGGTTCTACGCAGGTGCCCCCCTCCACAACAGCGAAGGCTTCAGATTGGGGACGCTCTGCCTGATTGACCCGACTCCGCGCTCCTTCGATAAGGAGGACCAATCCCTTCTTCGTGAAATGGCCGACTGTGTCGAGCGCGAAATCAACATGCAGGCGGCAACCGAGTTCTACCGGGAACTCAAACACAGCGAGCGAAGGTCACGGGCTATTATTGAAGGTACGAGAATTGGCACCTGGGAGTGGAACGTACAAACCGGGGAAACCGTTTTCAACGAGCGCTGGGCCAACATTTGCGGCTACACGCTTGATGAGCTGGAGCCTGTCAGTATCGAGACATGGTTAGCCTTCGCACATCCGGATGATCTGCCTGAATCAGAGCGATTGCTAAAAGCTCATTTTGCCGGTGAATTGTCCGAGTACGACTACCGGTGTCGGATGAAGCATAAGAACGGCCATTGGGTTTGGGTGCATGATCGCGGCCAGGTATTTGAATGGACCCTGAACGGCGAACCACTGATGATGTATGGCACCCACGCCGATATCACAGAGGAAATGAGCAACCTGAGCAAGATCCAGCATCAGAACGAAGCGCTGGCCATTCTCAATGATCTGGCCCTGGACACCGAAACCAATGATGACATTCGCATCGAAAAAGCCCTTCGGCTCGGGTCTGACTACCTGAAGCTGCCTCTCGGAATAGTCAGCGAGATCCATAGTAACGTTTATTCCATCCGGTGGTTCGTCGCCCCCGAGGATGCCGGACTGGAGCAGAATGCCAGCTTTCCACTGAAAGACACCTATTGTTCAATGCTCCTCGGTTCGCGGGAAAGCCTGGCCATTGCACACATGGCCAGATCGAGCTATCGCGATCACCGGTGCTACGACAAGTTCGGGCTTGAGAGCTACCTGGCTGCGCCCATTTTCATCAAAGACCGTTTGTACGGAACCCTCAACTTTTCTTCGCCAGAACCGAGGGAACAGGACTTCTCGGATACTGAAATCAAGTTCGTGACTCTCCTGGCACGCTGGGTTGGAGCCCTCATTGAGAGGCAGCTCAGTGTGCAGATGCTCACCAAACTGGTAGAACAGACGCCGGGCATGCTCTATCAGTATCAACAGTGGCCGGATGGCCGTGTTTCGTTTCCCTACACAAGTCCCGGCATCACGGACATCTACGGTGTTACAGCAGAGGAGGCACATGAAGATGCCTCGATCTGCTTCACCAAGATCCATCCCGATGATTTGCCCAAGGTAGCAGCCAGTATTGAGAGATCTGAGGAGTCCTTGACGCTCTGGCACAGTCACTACCGGGTAACAGATGGCAAATCCGGCTGGCGCTGGGTAGAGGGCAAGTCATCACCGGAACGGATGCCAGACGGCAGCACCATGTGGCAAGGTTATATTGCTGACATTGATGAGGCAAAACAAACCGAACTGGCCCTTCAGGAAAGCGAAGTTCAGCTCCGGAGACTCTACGAACTGTCGCCCATTGGCATAGCGCTGAATGACTATGTATCAGGAGCGTTTCTTGACGTGAACGAGGCTCTGCTAAGTCCTACCCAATACAGCCGTGACCAATTGATGGCAATGGACTATTTTGAGCTTCTGCCCCCGGACTTCGAAAACCATCGACAGCAAATCATCGCCGAACTTCAGAGCGAAAGACGTTTCGGGCCTTATGAAGTCGAGATCGTGCGCGCGGATGGTTCAACCTATCCTGCCATCGTCCGCGGTATGAGAATCAGCAACCCCTCTGGCCAACCGCTGATCTGGACCCTCATAGAAGATATTTCCGAGCGCAAAAAAGTCGACCGGATGAAAAGCGAGTTCATCTCAACGGTAAGCCATGAACTCCGTACGCCGCTGACCTCCATATCGGGTTCTCTTGGCCTGGTCGAAAGCGGAACTTTGGGCGCGCTTCCCTCACAGGCTGAGCGTATGGTGTCTATCGCCCATCGTAATGCCGAGCAGCTGAAACAACTGGTGGACGACCTGTTAGACATGGAAAAACTTGTTTCCGGCAAGATGACCATGAACCTGCGTATACAGGAACTTGGCCCCGTCATTGAGGAGTCGGCAGAACGTCTCAAAACCTACGCCCTGGACAGCGGCGTTTCTGTGCAGATCGAAGACAGTAGCCCCAACTGCATGGCGAAAATCGATCGCTCGCGCTTGGGCCAGGCATTTACCAATTTGCTGTCTAACGCCATCAAGTTCTCGCCCCCTGAAGGTGAGGTTTTGGTATGCACCGAGGTCGAACATGATCTTGTCCGTATCCTCGTTACTGATCAGGGACCTGGCATTCCTGATAATTTCCGCGGCAGAATTTTCCAGAAATTCGCTCAGGCAGACAGTTCCGACACACGTGGCAAACGGGGAACAGGTCTCGGTCTGGCCATCACGAAAGAAATCATGACACAGATGGGAGGAGATGTCGGATTCGAGTCACGGGAAGGAAGGGGCTCAACTTTCTGGCTGGGACTGCCGTTGGAGCAAGTGAAGGCATAGATGTGGGGTTTGACTCAGAGGAAGGGCATGGCGCCTGTTTCTGGTTGAGTTTGCCAGTCGCCTAAACCGGCAATAAAAGCGCTGCCTGAAAGGCAGCACTTTTACTGTCTACGGTCAGGCGGCTTAGCTATCCAGACCTTCAAGTAAGCCCGCCATATCGTCGGCGTGCTCCTCTTCCTGAGCCAGGATTTCCTCGATAATCCGCCGTGATGTCGGGTCCTGATCTCCCAGATAACGGGCAATTTCGCGGTAGCTGTCGATGGCAATCCGCTCCGCCACCAAATCTTCCACTACCATTTCCCGTAATGTATCGCCCTCAACGAACTCGGCGTGGGACCTCGTTAAAAGACCTTCGGGCGAGAAGTTCGGTTTCCCACCCAACTGCACGATACGTTCGGCCAGCCAATCGGCGTGCTGCTGTTCCTGGTCTGCATGCTCCAGGAACTCTTGGGCAGCGACATTGGCGTTGATGCCATCGGCACGGAAGTAATGGCTCTTGTAACGCAGGGTGCAGACAATTTCGGTTGCCAGCGCCTCATTCAGGATTTTCACGACATTGTCGCGGTTGGCACCGTAGCCCTCGGTAAGCGCCCCTTCTTCGATGTGCTTACGGGCCCGCTCTCTGAGGGTTTTCACGTCGGTCAGAAACGGTTGATCGGTCATAATGTCTCTCTCGTTTCTCTCATTGATCTCTTGAATTCGGCATAGCGGCCGCCCGCTATGCCATTTCACCCTGTCCACTCAGGCAGTGCGCAACATCTCCCGCACCACGTAATGGAGGATGCCGCCATGCTTGAAGTAGACGGCCTCGTTGGCGGTATCGATGCGAGATTTCAGCTCGCAGGTCTCCGTGGATCCGTCCTTGTACTTCACCGTCATCTTGAGGGTCTGACCCGGCTTGATCTCGCCCGACAGGCCTTCGATGCTGATGGTCTCCTCACCGGTGAGCTTGAGGCTCTTGCGGTCCGTGCCATCCGGGAACTGAAGTGGCATTACGCCCATACCGATCAGGTTGGAGCGGTGGATGCGCTCGTAGGATTCAGCCACCACAGCTTTTACACCGAGCAGACGGGTACCCTTGGCCGCCCAGTCGCGGCTGGAGCCGGTACCGTATTCCTTGCCGGCAATGACCACCAACGGCGTGCCTTTCTCCTGATACTTCATGGCGGCATCGTAAATCGCCATCTGTTCGCCCGTGGGCACGAATTTGGTGTAACCGCCTTCCACGCCGTCGAGCATTTCGTTCCTGATGCGCACATTGGCAAAGGTGCCGCGCATCATGACTTCGTGGTTACCCCGGCGAGAGCCATAAGAGTTGAAGTCTTTGGGCTCAACACCGTGCTCCTGCAGGTATTGTCCGGCAGGGGTGTCCGGCTTGAAGGAACCGGCCGGTGAGATGTGGTCGGTAGTCACCGAATCGCCCAGCAGTGCCAGTATGTTGGCATCCTTGATATCGTCGATCGCGTCCGGTTCTTCCTTGAGCCCTTCGAAGAACGGCGGATGCTGGATGTAGGTGGATTTATCAGACCACTCGTACACCTTGCTTTCCGGCACCTTGATGGACTTCCAGGTGGCGTCGCCGTCGAAGACTTCCGCGTATTCCTTACGGAACATATCGGTCTTCACTTTCTCCACCGCTTCAGCGATCTCCTGCTGGCTCGGCCAGAGGTCCTTCAGGTACACCGGGTTGCCATCCTTGTCGTTGCCCAACGGATCTTTTGAGAGATCCAGGCGCACGTTGCCGGCCAGCGCATAGGCAACCACCAGAGGCGGCGATGCCAGCCAGTTGGTTTTCACCAGCGGATGCACCCGGCCTTCGAAGTTCCGGTTGCCGGAGAGCACAGAGGCCACGGTCAGGTCACCATCACTGATGGCTTTCTCTACCGCGTCCGGCAGAGGCCCGGAGTTGCCGATGCAGGTTGTGCAGCCATAGCCGACGAGGTTGAAGCCGAGTTTGTCCAGATCGTCCTGGAAGCCACCCACTTTCAGATAGTCAGTGACGACTTTGGAACCCGGCGCCAGCGATGTCTTGACCCAGGGCTTGGTACTCAGTCCCTTCTGGACCGCTTTCTGGGCGATCAGGCCTGCGGCCATCATAACGCTCGGATTTGAGGTGTTGGTGCAGGACGTGATCGCCGCAATGACCACGGCGCCCGGATCGAGCCGGCTTTTCTCGCCATTCATCTCAAGGGGCTGGCTGGCATGGTGCTCGTAGCTGTCATCGACGCCTACGGCAGTCTGGCCGCCCTCAGACTCAAGATTCGCCTCACGGTTCTCAGCCGGCCCTTCAGCGGTTTCCATCAAAAGCTCAAAGGACGACTTCATGTTTTTCAGGGCAACACGATCCTGCGGGCGTTTGGGGCCGGCAAGGCTGGCCTCAACTTCGCCCATGTCGAGTTCCAGGTTGTCGGTGTACACCGGCTCATGGCCGGGCTCACGCCACAAGCCCTGGGCCTTGGCGTAGGCTTCCACCAGCTCCAGCTGTTCTTCCTCACGGCCGGTCAGGCGCATGTATTTGATGGTCTGCTCATCTACCGGGAAGAACCCGCAGGTGGCGCCGTATTCCGGGGCCATGTTGGCGATGGTGGCCCGGTCTGCCACCGGCATGTCCTTCAGGCCGTCGCCATAGAACTCCACGAACTTGCCCACCACGCCTTTCTTGCGCAGCATTTCGGTGACGGTGAGCACCAGATCTGTTGCGGTGATGCCCTCACGAAGCTTGCCGGTGACCTTGAAGCCCACCACTTCCGGAATCAGCATGGAGACGGGCTGGCCCAGCATGGCGGCTTCCGCTTCGATGCCGCCAACGCCCCAGCCAAGAATGCCCAGGCCGTTGATCATAGTGGTATGGGAGTCTGTGCCCACGAGGGTGTCCGGGTACGCGATGGTCTTGCCGTCCTGGTCCTTCTGCCAGACGGTCTTGCCGAGGTACTCCAGGTTCACCTGGTGGCAGATACCCGTGCCCGGCGGCACCACACGGAAGTTGTCGAAGGCCTGCTGGCCCCAACGCAGAAATTCGTAACGTTCCTGGTTGCGCTCCATCTCGATGGTAACGTTGTCCTTGAACGCAGAGGCGTCGCCAAAATTGTCCACCATCACAGAGTGGTCGATCACCAGGTCCACCGGCGACAGCGGGTTGATCATCGCCGGATCCTTACCGGCTGCCTTGACCGCCTCACGCATGGCAGCCAGGTCGACGACGCCGGGCACGCCGGTGAAATCCTGCATTAACACGCGGGCAGGCCGGAACTGGATTTCAGTGTCGGAACAGCGATCCTTCATCCACTGCACCATGGCATCAATGTGGCTTCTGTCCACGGTGGTGCCATCCTCATTGCGCAGAAGGTTTTCCATCAGCACTTTGAGCGAAAACGGCAGGCGATTCAGGTCGCCGAGGGTGTCCGCAGCCTTGGGCAGGCTGTAGTAATGAAAGGTTTTACCGCCAGCATCCAGGCTGGAAAGGGTATTCAGACTGTCTTTACTGAGACTTTCGTTCGACATGTGGTGCCTCCTTTTTCGTCGTTATCCGCGTAGTCCGGAAGGCTCTTTCGAAGCCCTTTCAGCAACGCATCGACCGGGAAAGCAATCCCATACCGGGCAATAGCCTGATGAAAGGACTCCACAGCATGAAGTCACCTTTAACTATTGCAGCAATTAACGAGAGTTCAACCGCGGGCCGGTGAATGTTCGGCATCAGCGCGGTGAATATCAGACCAACGTCGGAGAGCCGGACGACTCTCCGACATCAGTTCCTGGAAGGTTTAGATGCGATACAGCTTCACCAGTTCATTCAGTTTTTCGGTGACCGCCTCAAGGTCTGAAGCCATGGTTCTGACCCGCTCCGCCTCGGATACCACATCGTTGTTCCGGTTGGCGATGGAATGGATGTTCTCATTGATCTGAAGCGACGTGGCTGCCTGCTCTTCCGAGGCCGATGCGATCTGGTAATTCATTCGCGAAACCTCGCCGATGGCTGCTTCAACCTCACGGATTGCCTCGCCGGTTTCCCGCATTGCCCGGGTGGATTCGGAAGAGCGTGTACGCCCCATTTCCATGGATGCCTTGGTGGCTTCGGAGATTTCACTCAATTCGCCCACTGTCGTCCGAATCTGATCGGTAAACTCCTGGGTGCGAAGGGAAAGCGCCCTTACTTCATCCGCTACCACTGAAAATCCACGGCCATGGTCTCCGGCCCTCGCGGCTTCGATGGCGGCGTTCAGGGCCAGCAGATTGGTCTGCTCGGAGATCGCATTGATCGAGCCAACGACTGAGGAAATGGATTCGATTTTTTCGCCCAGCTCATCGACCCTTTTAGCACTGCTCTCCAGCGCCTCATCGGTTGCCTCAGTCAGTTTTGAGGCGTTAGCCATGGCTTCACCGCCCCGGTTGGCAGCGCCAGAAGCATTGCTGGCCGCATCGGACGCCAACTGCGCGTTACTGGCGACTTCCTGGATACTGGCGGACATTTCATTGGTAGCCGTGGCTGCCTGATCGGTCTGCACCTGCTGCTCGCTGGCAATCTGCGTGGTCGTGTCACTGACACTGGTCATGTCATCGGCGTTTGAGCGCAGCTGTTCTGACAGCTCACGGAGCTTGGCGATCAACTCGACAAACCGCTCGAGCATGTTATTGAACGACCCAGCCGTCACGCTCTTGTCTGCATCGTCGAGACGGGCCGTGAGGTCGTTATCGGAATCGAACCCGCGGATAATCTCGATAATCTGAATGGACTGCCTCTGCTCCGCGCCCATTCGGATTGCGAAGAAAACCAGAATCGCCGCCTCGAAAACCACGAACGCTGCGTGCAGAAACGCGATCGACCAGCTGCAGTCATAATTGAAGATCATCAACGCCATGTTGCCAAAGGATGCACCGCTCAGCTGCAGGCCCGTCAGCGCCAGGTGATGAACGGCAATGGTGCCTGCCGCGACCACCACGGGCAGCCAGTCCCGATAAATGATAACCAGAGCCAGGGCGGCAAAGATGTGGAAATGCATTTCAATGCGCCCCATCTGGGCCTGGATCATGATGGCCGAGAACAGCATCAGGCAGACCGCGAACAACGAGGACAGGGCCCGGGTTCCCCGCATGGTGAAATAACCGGCCGCCGCAATGCCGCCTACCAGTAAAGACGCGACCAGCGCAAAGGTTGTCGCCCCGTAGCCCATCGGGACCAACAGGCCAACCACCGGGATATGAGCCAGAAGAATAAACAACACCTGGCGATCGGTGCGTTCCCGGATTTCAACTTCGTAGGATTGACTTTTTACCGCTGTAGTCATATGGCACTCTCACTCTTATTTTCTTTCAGTAAGCGGCGAAGATCCTGTTCAACCAAGTCAAGATTCAGATCCGGTGAGGCGTAAACCAGTCTTCTCCGGAAGTCTGGTGTCACCACATGCAGCCTTGCACTGTGGGCAATCGAGTCATTCGGTGCACCACCCTGTTTAACGGCAAAATCGTTGTAAGCTGAAGCCAGTTTTTGAGCAGACTGGTGAGTTTCAGGCCTGTGGGACTTGAATGCCGCCCCAAGGCTTTCCGTCGTCTGTTGCAGTGTATCGGGCGTATCGTTTTCCGGGTCGAGGGTGACAAACAGGAACTCCACTGGCGCGTCCTTCAAGCGCTGACTCAAATCCAACAGGTTGACCAATTGGACCGGGCAAACGGTTCCGCACTGGCGATAACCAAAGAAAATAACGGCAAGCCCTTCCTGCGGAGGCTGGTAGCCGATCAGGTTTTCTCCCGGCTCATTGATCGCCATCCCGTAAAACCCGCTGTTGTTCAGCAGCGACGGCATCACCGGGAGCGCGAGTGCCAGCAGGAAAGCTGCGGCGAAAAGCAGAATACTTGTCGTTTTCCTGTTCACTTTTCCTGTCCGTGAAAGATCGGCGCAAGTTTGCAGAGAAGTTTGAAACCGGGCTATAGGTGCATTACGCAACGTTTAGCCCCTAGAACTTGCATTTCCAATCTTTTACGGACGCAAAAAGCGACAGATCTTTTTTTGTTGTAATGAGAAGTAAACTTTAGGGACAGGATTACATCTGGCGCTCGCCATAAAGTTGGGCGTATAGCCCTTCCCTGGCAATGAGCTCGTCGTGGTGACCCTCTTCAATAATCCGGCCATCTTCGAAAACACAGGCACGATCTGCCTGTTTAACGGCGCTGAGGCGATGGGCAATGATCAGCGTTGTGCGCTGTTTGAGGAAAGCTTCGAGGTCCCGATGGAGCTGAAACTCGGTTTCCGCATCCAGAGCCGAGGTGGCCTCATCCAGGATCACCACTGAAGGCTCTGACAGGATCATCCGGGCAATCGCCAGGCGTTGACGCTGTCCGCCCGACAGGCGCACGCCCTGTCGGCCGATAACGGTATCAAGCTGGTCGTGCATTGCCGCAACCGTGCCGTCCAATTGGGCGATTCGCAGGGCATCCCAGAGCGCGGCATCGGGCTTGTCCCGGCCAAGGGTCAGGTTCTGGCGAACGGTGTCGTTGAACAGCGCCGGGTGCTGAAGCACGGTCGCGACATGTTCACGGAGGCAGGGCAAGCCAATGCGCTCAACAGGCACTCCATCAATCAGCACCTCGCCCTGCTGCGGTGTGTACATGCCGAGGATGACCTGAATAAGGGTCGACTTGCCGCCACCGCTGGCGCCCACCAGAGCCACTTTTTCGCCGGGCGCCAACTCCAGATTGATGCCCCGGAGCACCTGCTCCTCGCCATAAGCGAAGTGGATATTGCGCAGGGTAAGCCCCACGGTATGACGGTCGCGGAACGGGTTCTCCAGCGCCGGATAGCGGGGCTCTTCTTTCAGATCCATTAACCGGTTGATACGCCCGAGCGCCGCATTGGCGGCGAACCAGGCGTACTGCATGTTGAGCATTTCCTGAACCGGCGTCAGCATGAACCAGAGGTAGCCGAAAATGGCGAACATCATGCCGATGCTCAGGTCGCTGAACAGCACGGTTACCATCGCGGCGGCCCGGAACGCGTCGACGCCGAACTGGAACAGGGCAAAACTGGCCCGGCTGGCTGCATCGCTGCGCCATTCGAACTGGATCGCGTGGTCCCGCACGTTGCGGGCGCGGTCGATCAGCTGGCGAAGGTAATGCTTTTCCCGATTAGCCGCCCGCAGTTGGTGAATCGCATCCAGGGTTTCGGTCAGGTCGCCCTGGAACTCTTCGTAAGCGCTGTTCTCCCGGCGCTTCAACTCCTTGACCCGCTTGCCGATCAGAATCGTGGCGAAGATGACCAGCGGATTGAACAGCAGAATGAGTAGGCCCAACTCCCAGTGCACCCAGAGCAGGACCCCAGCGGTACCCAGCACTGTCAGGCTCGCCACCAGAAAACGGCTGATGGTGGTACCCAGAAACTGGTCTACGGTATCCAGATCGGTAATAAAGTGACTGCTGATTCCGCCCGAGCCGCGAGTCTCGTACTCGGACATGGCCACCCGTTGCAAACGCCCGAGCAGGCGGGACCGGATGCGGAACACCACATCCTTGGAAACCTTGGAAAATTCCCGGGACTGCAAAACGTTGAACGACAGTGCCGCCACACGAAGCAGAAATGCCACCACAACCATCAGGCCGATATAGACCACCGGTGTTTCCCAGCTCCCCGGCAGGAAAGAATCCATTACCGGTAACACCGGGCCAGGCTCGTCCAGCAGCACTTCATCCACCAGAACCGGCAGCAGCAGTGGCACCGGCACACTCATCACGGTTGCCATGATAGCCAGCAGATTGGCACGCACCAGTCTTGGCTTGTGCTTGAGCGCAAGTCCAAAGATATCCCGCCAGGTGTATTGCTGCCGGGTTTCACGGGTGTCGATACCGGTTACGCTATTCTGGGGGTGTTCCAAGCAACCTCCGGATAATGAAATGTGCCCGGTTGGATACGCCCGGGAATTCACAATAGTCTACCTGTTAACTGGTTTGCTGCGATCAAAACCGACATCTGTCATCATGACTCAACGATTTTCTGATGGACCAGGACACAAGCACCTGTGAAACACGATTGCCACTATCACCCCGGCGACCCTGCCAAATGGCACTGTGGGGAGTGCCAGATTCACTACTGCAGCCGCTGCATGCCCGACGCCGATACCCGACAGCGTCGGGCCCTGTGTCCGCACTGCAGCAAGGCTATGCGATACCTGGGCGCCGCCACCGAAGTGGTCCCGTTCTGGCAGCGACTCGGCGCTTTCTTCCGCTACCCGTTCCATACCGATCCGCTGATCGTGATCGCCATCTGTACCCTGGTGCCGGTGGTAGCCCCCGCCAACCTGATCGGCATTCTGATCTGGCTGGTGCTCGCCCTGGCCTTGTTCAAGTACACCTATGCGGTGATCAACCACACCGCTGAAGGCCATCTGAAACCGCCCGCCGTGTCCGTCGCCTTCACCGGCAGCGGGTTCGATATCGTCATCCTGCAGTTGCTGGTCTTCGTGCTGATGGGCGGGCTGGTTGGCGCTGCCGCCATGCTCGGCGGCCCCATCCTGATGCTGCTGGCGCTGGCGTTCGTGATTCTCGCACTGCCGGCCAGCATCATGGTTCTGGCCATGGAGCGTTCGGTGGGCGCGGCGGTAAATCCGATGAATCTGGCGGTGCTGATCTCGCGAATTGGCACCCCCTATTTCCTGCTCTACGGCTACCTGATCCTGCTAACCCTCGCCTCGGGCGCGGCCCAGGACTTCGCGGTGAATCATTTTCCGTTCTGGGTTGCCCAACCCCTGGCCGGTTTCCTGAACAGTACCTTCACCCTGATCCTGTTCCACATGCTGGGCTACCTGCTGTTCCAGTACCAGGAAGAGCTGGGTTTTGCCTCGGATATCCAGGATGACACCGCCGGGCAGGACACCCATCAGCGCGACCGTAGCGCCCGCTTCGATGCCGATATCGACATGAACCTGAAAGACGGCAACTACGATCGGGTGCAGAGCATGTTGAAGGAGGCGTTGAAGCGAGATCGTGATCACGCCCTGAGAATCGGCCAGCTGTACCAGCTACTGACGGCCCGCCAGGACACCGACGAACTCTACCGTTACCACCCGCGCATTCTGGGCTGGCTGGCCGATCGCAACGACGGAGAAGGCATTGCCGGTGTGCTGAACACGCTCCAGCAGGCAGAACCCGGGTTCAAACTGGAGGATCCGGACCTGTCAGTGCGCTGCGCCCGGGCCCTGTACCACAGGGGCCAATTCAAGCCGGCGTTACGGGTACTGCAGGATTTCCACAAGCGTTTCCCGGACAGCGAACAGCTGGCACCGGCCTACCTGCTGGTGGCACAGACCCTGGCCAACGGGTTGTCCCAGTGGGAAAAGGCAACCGCCTTCCTGACATTTATCCAGAAGCGATGCGCTAGTCACCCACTACAGGAGCAGATTGCGACTTATCTCAGGCAGGCGGAGAACCGGGAACCCCTGAAGGGGCCAAAGGCCCGCTTCAGCGTGTCGGAGTGAGTGGATTCGGAAGCGACAATCAACGGAAACCGGTACCCCAGGATGGGGGAACCACGGACAGCTCAAGAGAGACACCGGACCTGCCTCACAAACCGCGCTCTGATGAGCTGTTCCGATTTTTGATATTTGGCAAGGCTGAGGTCTGAACGGTCGACTATTCTTTGCCCTTCCCGTAGCAGTAGGTGGCTTATGATTCGTAGTTCTCGCCTGAGGAATCTGGTGTTGGCGCTTGGCCTGACAACCTCCTCCCTCGCACTTGCGGGTTCGACAGACGATGCAATGGACCAGCTTAACGCCATCATGGCGGATGACGAGAAACGGCAGGCCAGCTACGAGGCGGGGCACGAGCGCATTCGATTCTGTGGTTATTGCCATGGCGAGGATGGCAATAGCAAGCGGGATTACATTCCGAATCTCGCGGCACAGCATCCGCTATACCTCTTCAACCAGTTTGAAAAGTTCCGGACCGGCACCCGCGAAGACTATGTGATGTCGAAACTGGCGAAGACGCTTTCGCTGGAAGAGCGGATTAACATCGCGGTTTACTACAGCCAGCAGACTGCCAAACCCCGGACCGGTAGCGACCCGGCCCTGGCAGAAACAGGCGGAAAGCTATTTGCTGGGCGGTGTGCGGCGTGCCATCAAAAAGACGCTCAGGGCTTTCGTGATATGCCGCGGCTTGCGGGGCAGCCGGCGGAGTATCTTGAGATTGCCTTGAAGCGGTTTCAGGACATGGATCCCGAGAAGCAAAGCACGCCCATGATTGGGATCGCCGCGACTTTGTCAGAGGGGGATATTAAGGCTTTGGCTGAGTATCTGACGGAGAGGTAAACCCGCGTAGCTCCATAATGAGCGGGTGGGAACGGAAAACCAGAAAACGCCCCCTGGGGATCGTTTTCTGGCCTGAAGTTAACACCAATTATGGCGGATCAGAACTTCACTCCAGCCCACAACCAGGCCTTGTCCGTATCGACACCAAAGTCATCGGCCGAGAAACTGGCGAACTTGGCGCCCACACTACGGTTCTCATCAATGGTATACGTCGCCCGAAGACCGAGTTCGCTGCCATAATCAACGCTATTCCTATCACTACTGAAGTCCCGATAGACCACCATCAGCTTGACCCCGTTGACCGAGGTCGCAACAGACGCATGGATATCCTGCAGGCCGTCCACCGGGGTTACCAGGAACTGATCGGTCCAGCCGTTCATGGCGTGAAGCGTCGCCAACGGTGTCTGGAACGCATTGCCGTCATCGGAGCCGAGGGTTCCCACACCCGCCTTAAACGTCACTCCCAAGGCTGCCAGTCCTGCGTCCAGGAGCCAGTAGTCCACATCAAAACTTTGGGGGTTGTCCCCGTAGTCGCTCTGGCGCGCATACTCAAGTGTGTAAACGGCCTTAGCCCCCTCGGTAATGACCGTTCCTCCATCGAAACGCAAGCCAAGGGTCTGCGTAGACAAAGACGGTAAATCGGTAAAGTCCAGCAGGTAGCCGTAACCCGTCACCGTGCCTGCGGCCAGCCCCTCATACTGAACATTGAGCACTGGAGCACGCATGCGGAAATCACCCACCGGACTCGCATCTGAAAAAATTCGATTGGCATTATACAAATAGCCTGCGGTTATCCGTGTATCCCGAAGCGAGGTGTTAATGGCGGTGAACCCGTCAAAGGTCTGCTCATTCTGACGCCAGCCAACGTTGCCGATAAAGCGATGGTTGTCCAGCGCAAGACGCTGACGGCCGTAGGTCAAGGTCGTATCCGCCAGACCGCGATAGCGCAGGTAGGCCTGGTTGACCTCGGTTTCTGTAGGGTCTGCCACCACCGAGTGGTCAACGGTGCCGTTGACGGTGCTGTTGTAGTTCTCATCACCTACCGCAGTGACGTTCTCAGCCTCCATGAATAACTCAAACCCCTGATACTAAGCAGTGCGGTAACCCAGGCGTGTGCGGATAGTGGAGGCTTGGGCATTATCAAGCGGATTGTCCTGGTCGACAAACTCGTAGCGATAACGGATATCAGCCGACGCTGTGCCGGAGGTCAGCGCATCGGTAATGCTTTGCGACGCCACCGGAGTCGCTGTCGAGACCAATAAAATGCCGAGCGGCAAAACCGGCAGCGACAGTTTCCGGGCGCGAACTGGAGAGCAGTGATCGTTTTTTCATCGGTATTGTACCTTGTGTGCTGGCTAACGGGTTGCTGACAAACAGAAGCGGATGAAGCTGTGCGAGTCTAGGGTGCTTCAAACCGTACCAACCTTGATGAAAGTCAGCCGAGAGTTCTGACCACCCGGTAAACGGCATATAACAGACCAAAATACCTATAAATAATAACAACCTACCCACGTGGTGGTACTTGTTTTAACCTCTCAATCGCTCGTGATGATCAATATCTGCGGATAAGTCCTCAAAAATGCGCGGCTTCCAGAACCTGCTGATAGTGGCGGGCCTTGGGCGTCATCTGGCGTTTCTCAAATTCTTCAGCCAGTAGCCGGCAGGCTTCAGTAGTGAGCAGTTCGTCACCGGTGCTTCTGAGCCGTTCAAAGGCTTTCTCCGCTGCTTTGAGGTCATGCTGTTTCAGGCTGCTGAACAGCACCCGGTTATGATCTTCCGCCGTTAATGGATGGTGAGGTTCCCCTTTAGCCAGATACTCCTGCCAGATGGCAATCGTCTGCTCCGGCTGGCGACGGCCAAGGGCATCATTCATCAGCTCCCTGGCACGGTCGCGGTATTGCGGCAGGTCTGGCCGGAGTTTGGCCAGGTGGTAGAGATGTTCCAGCAGGATGGGCCGCTCCGGATAATGCTCACGCAAGGCTTCGAACTGGCGGCGGGCCAGATCGAACTCCATCCGGCCGAGGCTGGCCATGGCCTGGGCATAACCGGTGGTGAACCGGGCATCCTGCTCTTCCTCTTCCGGCTCGAAGAATTCCTCGCGCACCTGCAGCCAGCTCTTGCCCAGCAGCCAGACCAGGCCTGCGCCGGCGATCAGGCCGCCAGCGTGGGCCATGTAGGCGATGCCGGTGGCACCGGCGTACCAGTAATCGTAGATTTCCTTGCCCACCCATACGGGCAGCAGGGCAATAGCCGGAGCACGGAAATAGTTGAAGTAGACACCGAGAAAGTAGAAGAAACGGATTTTCTGTAGCCCGTAGATGGCCACATACATGCCCATCAGGCCGGAGATCGAGCCCGAGGCACCCACGAGAGGCACATAGCTACCTGCAGAAACCGCGGTAAACATCAGGCCGGAAAGGGCCCCGCATACCAGGTAGGCAATCAGGTACCGGCCTGGCCCAAGGGCTTTCTCAACGGTAAATCCGAGCAGGAACAGGAAGATCAGGTTGCCGATGATGTGGCCCCAGCCGCCGTGTAGAAACTGGTAGGTAATCAGGGTATACAGCGAAAGATCCGCCGGCACCAGACCAAGCTGGTTGGCACTGAGTTTCTGGAGGTATTCCTGCTCGATGGCGCTGCGCTGTTCCTGCCAGTGCGCCCTTTCCGCCGGCGCCCAGATGACATCGCGATTTTGCAGCAGGTACTGGTAGAACTCCCGGTCCATCATCAGGTTGATGGCCAGCCAGAAGTTCTCGTTCTCTTGCCGGAGTTGCTGAAACTGCTGGAGCTCGTAGACCCGGCTTTCTTCGCCCTGGAACTGGATTTGCCGCTGCAGGTAATCCTCGTAGGCCGGTGCCTCCAGCTCGTAAAGATCGGCGGCCAGGTATTGTTCAACGGCCTGCTCGAGTTTGCGGCTGTCACCCCCCTGATAGAACAGAAAAACCAGCAGACAGGCCATGATCAGGCCAAGGGTTACCCAGGGCGGACGTTTCCAGTTGATGGCGTTTTCGGCGGGGATAATCAGCATGGGCGGTCACAATTCATCATAATCTGTCCCTGAAAGAGTGTTTTTTACCACACCCAGGCCTTCTTTTCGCGCTCAAATGGAATCCAGCGCAAAGGTCGTTGCGGGTCAATCCCGGAAAGGTGGCACACGCCACAGAGTCGGGAAAGCCCCGACAACCGGTTCGACTGTCATAGAGACGTCACAGAAATGACATTTAATCGGTTCCATCGACGGACTGTACCGGGCCAGATATCGACCTTTCGCCAATTGCCGTTGTTCCTGCTCCAGCCAATAGTGAACAGGAATAACAAG
>NZ_AGTR01000036.1 GCF_000235625.1 Marinobacter manganoxydans MnI7-9
GGCTCCGGCGTTCCTCAACCCACTGCGTGGGTTTCGGTCGAACCTCTTATCGGTTCAAATCCTCCCAGCTATACAAAGCAAAACGCCTCAGCCTGTGAGGTTCACAAACTGAGGCGTCTTGATCCTAATATGGCGCGGCTGGGAGGATTCGAACCTCCGACCGCCTGGTTCGTAGCCAGGTACTCTATCCAGCTGAGCTACAGCCGCTTAAAACTTGTGGCAGGTTGATCGATGGCGCGGCTGGGAGGATTCGAACCTCCGACCGCCTGGTTCGTAGCCAGGTACTCTATCCAGCTGAGCTACAGCCGCACATTGATCACTTGCTGTGGTTGAGTGCTACTTCAACCTGTCTCTCTTTCCTCAAAAAGGAAATGGCGGAGAGGGAGGGATTCGAACCCTCGGTACGATTGCTCGTACGGTTCCTTAGCAGGGAACTGGTTTCAGCCACTCACCCACCTCTCCTTGAGAACGGGGCGTATACTACCATAATTTTTCTGTTTTCATAGGGTTGACACGAGATTTTTCGGGCCCGTTTCCCCACACCATCAAAAAAGCCGTTCAGGTTTCCCTTGAACGGCTTTCTGACTCTCAGCTGTTGCCGGGCTCGGGCTCTTCAGAGCCTTTTTCCGACTGAATCCGCTGGTAGATTTCTTCACGGTGTACCGCGACTTCTTTCGGGGCATTGACGCCAATGCGCACCTGATTGCCTTTCACTCCCAGGACGGTGACGGTGATATCGTCGCCGACCATCAGAGTTTCGCCCACGCGGCGAGTCAAAATCAACATATCCCTTACTCCCTATCCAGAGCTACCTGTTCCGATAAATGGTTTTTTGATCTATTTATTGCTTTTATAGTGGGATCACTTACTGATCTGTAGACGCACATTCCCTTATACGGTGCACGTTTGTCATAGGCTCAGTATATGACGCCCTTTTTTCGGAGGCCCCGCAGACCGACCTTTTATCTGCGGTTTTCAGGCCTCTTCCGATACCGCGGGCTTGTCCAGTTCAAATGCACTGTGAAGTGCGCGAACCGCAAGCTCAAGGTATTTCTCGTCGATCACCACGGAAATCTTGATTTCTGATGTGGAGATCATCTGGATATTGATTCCCTCGTTGGACAGCGCCTCGAACATCTGAGTGGCCACACCAGCGTGAGAACGCATACCGACACCCACGATACTGACTTTGGCAATCTTGCTGTCACCGGCCACTTCACGAGCACCCAGTTCGTCTGCAACACGCTGAAGCACTTCTTTCGCACGCTTGAAATCATTGCGATGGACGGTGAACGTGAAGGCTGTGCGGTTATCCTCACCCACGTTCTGCACGATCATATCCACTTCGATATTGGCGTCACTCACCGGCTTCAGAATACGCAGCGCGCTGCCCGGGGTATCCGGTACGCCGGCAATGGTCAGTTTGGCTTCATCACGGTTAAAAGCGATGCCGGAAACAACCGGTTGTTCCATGGCTTTTTCATCCTCAAGAGTAATCAGGGTGCCCTCGCCTTCCTGGAAGCTGGAAAGAACCCTTAATGGAACGTTGTATTTACCTGCAAATTCTACAGAGCGGATCTGGAGCACTTTCGAACCCAGACTCGCCATTTCAAGCATTTCCTCGAACGTAATCCGTTCAAGCCTGCGCGCAGTGTCGACAACCCTTGGGTCGGTTGTGTAGACACCGTCAACGTCAGTGTAGATCTGGCATTCGTCTGCCCTGAGCGCTGCCGCCAGAGCCACCGCTGTGGTATCGGAGCCGCCACGCCCGAGCGTAGTGATGTTTCCACTCTCGTCTATGCCCTGGAATCCGGCAACCACAACCACTCGACCAGCATCCAGATCTTCGCGCATGCGCTGCTCATCGATCTGTTTGATCCGCGCCTTGGTATGGCTGCTGTCGGTCAGGATGCGCACCTGAGAACCGGTGTAGGACCGTGCTTCACAACCGAGCTTCTGCAGCGCCATGGACAGGAGCGCAATGGTTACCTGCTCACCAGTGGATACCAGCACATCCATCTCACGCGGTGTCGGCTCCTCCATGATGTTGTTGGCCAGGGCGATCAGCCGGTTGGTTTCACCGCTCATGGCGGAAACCACGACAACAACATCATGACCTTCCTTCCGAAAACGGCTCACCTTCTCGGCTACCGCTTCAATACGCTCGGTTGTTCCAACCGATGTGCCACCAAATTTCTGAACCAACAGAGCCATTATTTTCCCAATATCCGAAACGGGGACTCACAGCGGAGTGACACTCCGCCACTAAGAAGAAACGGGCGGGATTATAAACCCCAGCCCGCCGACAAAAACAGTTGCTTAAGCGATATTTTTCTCGACCCAGCCGGCAACACCCGCCAGGGCATCCTCCAGCTTGGATGGATCGTTGCCACCACCCTGAGCCATGTCGGGTCGCCCCCCGCCCTTGCCATCGACCTGCGCGGCCAGATGCTTCATGAGGTCCCCGGCCTTGATCCGGCCCGTGGCCGATTTTGTAACACCGGCAACCAGAGTCACCTTGCCATCTTCCACGCTGGCCAGAACCACAACGCCCTCGCCCAGCTTGTTCTTCAGCTGATCAGCCGTCTCCATCAGGGCCTTGCGGTCAGCACCTTCCAACTCGGAAGCCACCACCTTGAGCCCGCCGACGTCGACAGCGGTGCTGGCCAGATCGGTACCGGCCGAGGAAGCAAGTTTTGCCTTCAGCGCGCCCACTTCCTTCTCAAGCTGACGGTTGCGGTCAATCGTCTGCTGGACCTTTTCAATGACCGACTCGCGGGAGCCTTTCACCAGACGGGCCGCCTCGCGAAGGGTACGCTCGGTGCCGTCGATCCAGTCCAGCGCGCCCATGCCGGTAACGGCTTCGATACGACGGACGCCGGATGAGATGCCACTTTCAGAGGTAATACGGAAAAGGCCAATGTCCCCGGTACGGGAAACGTGCGTACCACCACACAGTTCAACGGAGTAATTGTCGGTACCCATGCTGAGTACCCGAACCACATCCCCGTACTTTTCCCCGAACAGCGCCATGGCACCCTTTTCCTGGGCCTTTTCCATGTCGGTAATTTCGGTCTGGACCGGGCTGTTTTCCAGGATCTGCTCGTTCACCTGGCGCTCAATCTCGCGAAGCTGCTCCGGAGTAACGGCCTCGAAATGGGAGAAATCGAAACGCAGTTTATCCGGGTCCACCAGTGAACCTTTCTGGCTAACGTGCTCACCCAGTACCTTGCGCAGGGCCGCGTGCAGTAGGTGCGTAGCGGAGTGGTTACGCTTGGTTCGCTCGCGACGGGCGTGATCAATCCGCGCATCGACTTCCAGCCCCGGAAACAGCTCGCCCTCGATCAGGGTGCCAAGGTGCAGGTGGTTATCCCCCTCCTTGCGGGTATCCGTTACCTTGAACCGGCCGCCGCTCCAGGTCAGCAGACCAGTATCGCCGACCTGGCCACCAGACTCGGCATAGAACGGCGTACGTTCGAGCACCACAACGGCCTCATCACCGGCTTCGGCGGTCTTTTCCTCGCCGTTCACGATGACTGCACGGATTTTCTCGTGGCCGTCAATGTGCTCGTAACCGGTGAACTCGGTCTTGCCCTCGAGCTGTAGGCCCGCGGCGTTGTAGTCGATGCCGAATTTGCTGGCTGCCCGGGCGCGCTCGCGCTGACCTTCCATCGCCTTCTCATAACCTTCGTAATCCAGCGTCAGGCCTCGTTCGCGAGCGATGTCGTTGGTCAGGTCGACCGGGAAACCATAGGTGTCATAAAGCGTGAAGATTGTCTCGCCCGGAATCTCGGCACCCTTGAGTTCGGCAATGTCCTGCTCAAGCAGACGCAAACCCTTGTCCAGCGTCTTGGCAAACTGCTCCTCTTCCTGCAGCAGAACCTTTTCAATCTGTTTGCGGCTGCTGACCAGCTGCGGGAAGGCCTCGCCCATCAGCTCGCACAGTGCACCGGTGAGTTTGTAGAAAAACGGCCCGGTTGCACCCAGCTTGTTGCCATGGCGTGCCGCGCGGCGAATGATACGGCGCAGCACAAAACCGCGCCCCTCGTTTGAGGGCATGACGCCGTCCGCGATCAGGAAGGCGCAGGAACGGATGTGGTCCGCGACCACACGCAAAGATGCTTCCGTGGTTGCGGCACCGCCCAGAATCTGTGAGGCGGCTGCCAGCAAATCCTGGAACAGATCAATTTCATAGTTGCTGTGAACACCCTGCAGAACCGCCGTGATGCGCTCCAGACCCATGCCAGTGTCAACAGACGGCTTGGGCAGCTTCAACATCTCACCGTCAGCGGTGCGGTTGTACTGCATGAACACCACGTTCCAGATTTCGATGTAGCGGTCACCGTCCTCTTCCGGTGATCCGGGGGGACCACCAGCAACATCCGGGCCGTGATCGTAGAAGATTTCGGTGCAGGGACCGCAGGGACCGGTGTCCCCCATCTGCCAGAAGTTGTCTGAGGCGTAACGGCCGCCTTTGTTATCGCCGATACGGACGATACGGTCTGCCGGCACGCCGATTTCCTTGTTCCAGATGTCGAAGGCTTCGTCATCTTCCGCGTAAACGGTAACCCAGAGTTTCTCCTGAGGCAGGTTCAGCCAGTTCTCGCCGGTCAGGAATGTCCAGGCGTAGTTGATGGCTTCCCGCTTGAAGTAATCACCGAAGCTGAAGTTGCCCAGCATCTCGAAGAAGGTGTGGTGACGGGCGGTGTAACCGACGTTTTCGAGGTCGTTGTGCTTGCCGCCAGCGCGGACACATTTCTGGGACGAGGTTGCCCGGGTGTAGTCGCGCTCTTCACGACCCAGGAACAGGTCCTTGAACTGGTTCATTCCCGCATTCGTAAACAACAATGTGGGGTCGTCCGCAGGTACCAGCGAACTACTTGGAACAATGGTGTGACCTTGCTGCTTGAAATAATCGAGGAATGCCTGTCGCAACTCTGCGGTTTTCATAGCCCTTTGATACCTTTCCAGAAACCCGGCGGAAATGCCGCCCGGTCCGCGATTGAATACGGATACTTACATGCTTGTGCAAATCCGCTACTCTAGCACACGCCGAGAACAGGAAAAACGTGAAACATCACAGGAGATTCCATGCCCCGACGCTTCCATGACGCCGAGGAACTATTCCCACCAGCCACCGCCCTCAAACGTGCCCTTGCCATTATTTACGACGGTTTGATCAGCATTGCCGTGCTGCTTGTCGCTACCTGGGGATACACCATGGTGGCTGGCTGGATCACCGGCTGGGACAGGTACGAACAGATGGCCGAGGCAGGCCAGCTTTCCGGGGACCCGGGGCTGACGTTCACGTTGTTCCTGATCCTTTACCTGTTCTTTGCCTATTTCTGGACGCGCATTGGCCAGACCCTGGGGATGCAGGTCTGGCGGATTCGAATTGAAAACATTGATGGTACTTCGGTGAGCTGGAGCAAGGCGCTCAGGCGTTACGTGACGGCGGCGGCTGTGATCTTCCTGACACTTCTAGGAAGCTACTACCTCGGAGCTGCCACCCTGTTTCTGGGTATCCCGGCTATTGTTGCGCTGTTCTATCCGATCAATGGTCTATCAATTACCGACCGCCTCTCTGACAGCGTGGTTGTATCCATACCCAAAGAAGCGACCAAAAAGTAATGGTTTAGCCGCCGGAATAGCAGGGCTGGTCAACCAGCCCGCCGCATCAGGATGCCACCAGCCACGGCGCTTACCGCGATGGGCACCAGCACCGCAAGCATTGGGTTGAACCCGTATACAAGGCTCATTGGCCCAAGAAAATCCTGCATATATTTGAACAGAAGCCCCACCAACAGCCCGGTAAAAACCCGGAATCCCATGGTGACCGAGCGCAATGGCCCAAAGATGAAGGATATTGCCACCAGCACCATGACCGCCGTTCCCAGAGGCATGAGCGCCTTCTTCCAGAACGCCAGCCAATAGCGGGAGGCGTTGAGGCTTTGCTCGCCAAGATAGGTGGCGTATGTGTAGAGTCCGGTCATCGAAAGATTCTCGGGCTTCACGATCAACACGCTGAGAACGCCGGGCGAGAGGCCGGTTTCCCAGCGCAGGGTCCGGTCGTCAACCCGTACTGTCCGATCATCCTCGAAGCTCGTGGTGCGAACATTCTCCAGCAACCAGTGGTCGCCCTGATAAATCGCTCGCTCCGCAAAACTTGCGGCCAGCAGCTGCCGATCATCATCAAACTGGAAACGCGACACCCCATGCAGGACGCCATTCGGTTGCACGGCATTGAGATGGATGTATGAATCCCCTTCCTTGTGCCAGACCCCCGAAGCCGACGCCACGTTGCTACCGGCGCCCAATGCCACCGCCTTGTAACTCTGGGCCACACGCTCGGCAGGCGGAGCCAGATATTCGCCTATCAATACACCCAGAACCACGATAACCAGCGCCGGCTTCATTGCGGACCAGACAATACGCTTGAGCGATACGCCGGCAGCCCGTACAACCGTCAACTCCGAGGAACTGGCCATAGAACCCAGGCCCACCAGGCAACCCATGAAGGCACCCAGCGGCAGATAATCGTAGATTCGTCTTGGCAGGGTCAGAAAGACATACCAGAGTGCGTCCAGGATCTGGTAGTTGTTGCGGATGTCATCCAGTTCGGCGATGAACGCAAAAATGAGATCAAGGGACAACACCACCATCATCACGAGGAACATCGCGCCGCCAACCGAGCGCATTACATACCCGTCAATCTTGCGCACGAGCACCCCCATCCCGAATCAGGCGCCGGCGGTACAACCACGCTGGCCCGAATTGAAGCCATAGCCCAAAGCCGAGGAACAACGCGTGGACCCAGAGCATGCCCAGCCATTCCGGGACCTTGCCGGCCGCCAGCCAGTCCCGGGCTACAATGAGTAGGCCCAGATAAGTTATGTAGACAAGCATTGCCGGTAACAGATGAAAGAACCGGCCCTGGCGTGGATTCACGCGGCTCAGCCTCACTGCCAGCAACGTTACGATTGGCACGATGAGCGGCAGCGAAAATCGCCAGTGCAGCAACGCACGATCTTCCAGGCGGTCTGACTGCATCAGGCTCCAGGTACTGGCGCCCTCTTCCCGCTGCTTGGTGCCAGCCTCGCCGCCCTCAATCTTCAGACCGTAGGCTTCGAAATCGATCACATTGTAATTTAGCTGGCCCGCGGCGCCCTCAAAGCGACCGCCGTTTTCCAGTATGAGAAAACGGCTGCCGGTTTCCGGATCGATCAGCTGGGAGCCTGAATCTGCGGTTATGATCGTCAGACCACGCCCGTCCGGTGCGTATTCGGCGATAAAAACGCCCTGCAACTGGCGCTTGTCTTCACTCAAAGCCTCGGTATAGGTCACCCGTCCGCCAGAGGAAAAATCCTGGAAGCGCCCGGGCGCAAGCATTTCAAATTCGGTTGCCTTTCGTTGTTCGTTCAGAATTTCCTGAACCTGATTCATTCCCCAGGGCGACACGTAAAGACTCATGGCACCGACAATGATCATCACTGGCAGACTGCCCAGAAGCGTTTTTCCCAACAGTGCCTTGTCACTCACCCCACAAGCGGACAGGACCGTCATTTCGCTTTCGAGATACATACGCCCATAGGCGAGCAGGATGCCGATGAACAGCCCGAGGGGCAGAATCAGCTCAAGAAAACCCGGAAACCGGAAGGCCATGATCTCCAGCAGCACACCGGCCGAAATGCTGCCCTGGGCCGCACTGTCGAGATATTTCAGGAAACGGCCGCTCATGAACACCAGCAGCAGGATGCCCGAAACGGCAACCATGCTGATCATGATCTGGCGTATGAGGTAACGGAAAATGATGCTCAAATCGGTCTCTCTGGCGGTATCCGCTGAAACGTGGAGGTCGCTGGGAACTGCGCGTATTCTATGTAACCTTCGTGCCGAATGACAGAGTAGCGGTATTACACCGGCATGAAGGCACAGACAGGCACGGAAGCGGCGCCAATCGCTTGATAATTTCCCCGCAAGCCCCAATGCTAGACTAGATCACAATCAAGAACGATTCCCGCCGCCGGCGGGAGCCTCGTGAACAATCAACAGGAGTTGCCATGAATTTCAGCCTGAGCAGTAAAGCCATCGCCAGCACCAAAGCAGACTGTCTCGTAGTTGGCTTGCCTGAGAAAGGCACCTGGCCCGATTCAACGAATCAGGCCGATGAGGCTCTGGGCGGGATGATCAAGACACTCCAGAAGGCCGGTGATCTGTCCGGCAAGAATGCCACGACGCTGACCATTCCCCTGACCGATCAGCCCTGGACTCGCCTGCTTGTGGTTGGCACTGGCAAGGATGCGGATCGCAGCCCCGCCAACTACCGTAAAGCGTTGATCGCGATGATGACCGCGCTCAAGGACGGCCCGTCCAAAAGCGTCGCGATCGCTCTCGCAGATACCCCTGTAACCGGCGAAGAAGCTGTGAGTTCTGAAACAGCCCGTCTCAGCCTGATTGGCCGGACCCTTGAAGATCAGCTTTACACCTTCAGCGACTTCAAAAGCGAAAAGCCCGCCGCCCGGAAGGTCAACAAAGCTGTTGTGCATGCCTCCAGTGCCGGCAAGGCCCTCAAGGACGCCTTCAACCTCGGTCTGGCCACCGGCCGTGGTATGAATCTCACCCGGGATCTGGGCAACACGCCGCCCAACATCTGCCACCCGGAATGGCTGGCTCAGCAAGCCAAGAAGCTGGCCAAGGATTACGACTGCATCAAGACCGAAGTGCTTGACGAAAAGCAGATGGAAAAGATGGGCATGAACACCATCCTGGCCGTGGGCAAAGGCAGCACCCAACCGCCGCGACTGATCGTGATGGAATACCGTGGTGGCAAGGCCAAGGACAAGCCCCACGTACTTGTGGGCAAAGGTATCACCTTCGACACCGGCGGTATCAGCCTCAAGCCCGGCGAGGGCATGGATGAAATGAAGTACGACATGGGCGGCTCCGCCAGTGTCTTCGGCGCCATGAAAGTGCTCGCCGAAACCCAACCCAAGATCAACGTGGTGGCTGTGATTGCCGCAGCAGAGAACATGCCGGATGGCGGCGCTTCCCGCCCTGGCGACATAGTGACCACGCTCTCCGGCATGACTGTTGAAATCCTCAACACCGACGCCGAGGGGCGCCTGGTATTGTGCGATGCCCTCACCTACGTGAAGAAGTTTGACCCGGCCGCCGTCATCGATCTGGCGACCCTGACCGGCGCCTGCATCATTGCACTTGGCAATCACGCCACCGGCCTGCTGGCCAACAACGATGAACTTGCCAACGAGCTTCTTGCCGCCGGCGAGCGTGCCGGTGACCGGGCATGGCGCCTGCCGCTCTGGGACGAATACCAGAGCCAGCTCGACAGCAACTTTGCCGACATGGCCAACATCGGTGGCCGCCCTGCAGGGACCATAACAGCGGCCTGTTTCCTTTCCCGCTTTGCCAAGGACTATCGCTGGGCGCACCTGGACATCGCCGGCACCGCCTGGCACTCCGGCAAAGCCAAGGGCTCATCCGGTCGCCCGGTGCCCATGCTGGTCGACTACCTGATGTCCCATGCAGGAAAGTAAGCCCTCCAGCTCTTCGGAGACCGGCAGCCCAGCTGCCGGCCACTCCGGACAGGAAGACCGGAACCAGCGCTACTGGTTTCACATCCTTGCCCAGAATACGCCCGCCGCCCGCAATCTCCACGCTGCCAAACTCGTGGACAAAGCCTGGCAGCAGGGCGACCGCGTGTGCGTCGTGTGCGATACCATGCAACACGCAGAAGAGCTGGACGACCTGCTCTGGAACTTCAGCCCGGACGCATTCATCCCCCATAGCGTTGTTCCGGACTCTGCCACAACCTGCTCCGATCCCGTTGGCATTCTGCTTTGCCCGCCGGCGCCAGAGGATTGGGATACCGTGATCATTCTCTCCGCAACCTTGCCGGCGGATGCCGACCGGTTCAAGCGACTGGCCCTGGTTGCCCATAACGACCCGAATGTTCTTAATCAGGCGCGGTCACACTTCAAGCAATTGCGGGCACTGGGGATTGAACCCCGGGTGCATGATCAGAGGAAGCGTTAGGTTCGCCGCAAACAGGGCGACCATGTATAATCGTGCGTCTCAATTTTCCCTTGTGAATCAACCAACGGTCACTGCAGAACCCCATGGAAAAAACCTACCAGCCAGAAAACATCGAGCGCCAGTGGTACGAAAACTGGGAATCCAAAGGGTACTTCCGCCCCAGCGGTGAAGGCCAGTCCTACAGCATCGCGATCCCGCCGCCCAACGTAACCGGCAGCCTGCACATGGGCCACGCGTTCCAGCACACCATCATGGACACCCTCACCCGCTTCAAGCGCATGCAGGGCCGAAACGCACTGTGGACGGTTGGTACCGACCACGCCGGCATTGCCACCCAGATGGTGGTTGAGCGCAAACTCGCTGCGGAAGAGGACAAGACCCGCCACGATCTGGGCCGGGAAGAATTCATCAAGCGCATCTGGGACTGGAAAGAGCACTCCGGGGGCACCATAACCCGCCAGATCCGCCGCCTTGGCAATTCCGTGGACTGGGACAACGAACGCTTCACCATGGACGACGGCTTCTACAAAGCCGTTCAGGAAGTGTTTATCCGCCTGTACGACGAGGGACTTGTCTATCGCGGCAAGCGGCTGGTGAACTGGGACCCGAAACTGCACACCGCCATCTCCGATCTGGAAGTGGAAAACAAGGAAGAAAAAGGCTTTTTCTGGCACCTGCGTTACCCGCTGGCTGACGGCGCGCAAACCCAGGATGGCAAGGATTACCTGATCGTTGCCACCACCCGGCCGGAAACCATGCTCGGTGATACGGCCGTGGCCGTGCATCCGGAAGACGAGCGTTATCAGCACCTGATTGGCAAGCACGTGATGCTGCCGCTGGTGAACCGCCGTATTCCCATCGTTGCCGACCATCATGCCGATCCGGAGAAAGGCTCCGGTTGCGTGAAGATCACGCCGGCCCACGACTTCAACGACTATGCCGTGGGCAAGCGCAACAACCTGCCGATGATTAACGTCATGACCCAGGACGCCAACATCCGGGACGTGGCCGAGGTGTTCAATGCCGACGGCACCGAAAACACCGAACTCGATGGCACCATGCCGGGTGCCTACGCTGGTCTGACCCGCGAGGCGGCGCGCAAGCAAATCGTTGCCGATATGGAAGCCGAGGGGCTGGTCGAGAACATCGAGGATCACGTACTCAGCGTCCCCCGCGGTGACCGGTCGGGCCTGATTATCGAGCCCATGCTCACCGACCAATGGTTTGCCGATGCCAAGACCCTGGCCAAGCCGGCCATTGAAGCGGTGGAAGACGGTCGTATCCAGTTCGTACCCAAGCAGTACGAGAACATGTACTTTGCCTGGATGCGCGATATTCAGGATTGGTGTATCTCGCGCCAGCTGTGGTGGGGCCACCGCATTCCGGCCTGGTACGACGCCGACGGCAATATCTACGTGGGCCGCAGCGAAGATGAAGTGCGCCAGAAGCACAACCTGGACGCCAATGTCGCCCTCGAGCAGGATGAAGACGTTCTTGATACGTGGTTCAGCTCTGCCCTGTGGACGTTCGGCACCCTGGGTTGGCCAGAGATCACCGAGCGCCTGAAAACCTTCCATCCGACCGACGTGCTGGTCACCGGCTTCGACATCATCTTCTTCTGGGTCGCCCGGATGATCATGATGACCATGCACTTCATGAAGAACGAAGACGGCAGCCCCCAGGTACCCTTCCATACCGTCTATGTCACCGGCCTTATCCGTGATGAGCACGGCGACAAGATGTCCAAGTCCAAGGGCAACGTGATCGACCCGCTGGACATGATCGACGGCATCAGCCTGGATGACCTGCTGGAGAAACGAACCGGCAACCTGATGCAGCCCAAGCTGGCAGAGAAAATCGGCAAGCGCACCAAAAAGGAATTCCCGGAGGGTATCACCGCCCACGGCACCGATGCCCTGCGCTTCACCCTTGCCGCCATGGCAACGACCGGCCGCGACATCAACTGGGACATGAAGCGCCTGGAAGGCTACCGCAACTTCTGTAACAAGCTCTGGAACGCAGCCCGCTACGTGTTGATGAACACCGAAGGCGAAGACTGTGGTGTGAATGACGAGCCCGTGGAACTGTCTCTGGCAGACCGCTGGATCATCAGCGAGCTGCAAAGCTGCGAGCAGGACGTGATCCGTCACCTGGACCAGTACCGCTTCGATCTGGCGGCCTACGCGCTCTATGAGTTCATCTGGAACGAATACTGCGACTGGTATCTGGAACTGTCCAAGCCTGTGCTCAGTGATGAAGACGCCAGTGCCGAAGCCAAACGTGGCACCCGTCGCACCCTGGTGCGCGTACTGGAATCCGTTCTGCGCCTGGCGCACCCGATGATGCCGTTTATCACCGAGGAAATCTGGCAGCGGATCGCGCCCCTGGCCGGCAAGACTGGCGACAGCATCATGCTGCAGGCCTACCCGCAACCGGATGCAACCAAGCAGGATTCAGCGGTTACCGCTGATATTGAATGGCTCAAGGGCGTGATCGTTGCCGTGCGGAACATCCGGGGCGAAATGAACATCTCGCCGGCGAAGAAGATTCCGGTATTGCTGCGCGGCAAAGACGCCGAGGATCAGCGCCGCATGAATGACAATCGCCAGTTCCTGAGCTCCCTGGCCAAGCTGGAGAGCCTGGACTGGTTTGAGGGTGACAAAGCCCCCATGTCTGCCACTCAACTGGTGGGAGACATGGAAGTACTGGTCCCCATGGCCGGCCTGATTGACAAGGATGCCGAACTCAAGCGTCTGGACAAGGAGCTGGAACGCCTGCAGAAAGAGATCGGTCGCCTGGAGGGTAAACTGGGTAACGAGAAGTTCACGGCCAAGGCTCCAGCCGAGGTGGTCGAGAAGGAACAGGAAAAACTCCGGGACGCCCAAAGCAGCCAGGCCCGCCTGAGCCAGCAAAGGGCCGATATCGAGGCCATGTAACCGGCATGATCGGTATTCTCGGTGCAGGCTCTCTGGGCAGGCTCTGGGGCGCAATGCTACCCAACGGTTGCGTTGCCTTCGTGGCCAGACCGGGCGAGACCACCGACTCAAGCCTCGATTACCGTTTCCGGCCCTTTGAGGGGCCGGAATCCTCCATACAGATTCCCTTCCTCAGGACCGGCGACACGCCGGACCTGATGCTGGTAACAACCAAGGCCGGTGATACCCTGAGCGCCGTGGCAGGCGTGATCGACCAATTACCCTTTGACACCCCCATCCTGCTTTTCCAGAACGGACTGGGCAGCCAGCAATCTGTCGCCGAGCGGTGGCCGGAGCGCCCGATCCTGGCCGCCAGCACCACCGAGGGCGCAAATCGACCTGAACCGGGGCTTCTCGTCCATGCCGGTACCGGCGATACCTGGGTGGGTCCGCTGACGGACCAGGCCAGATTCTCGGTGGACCGCGCGGTCGCCATGCTGGAAGACTCCGGCCTGGCCATTCATCGGGAGCCGGCCATCCTCCAGCGACTCTGGCAGAAACTGATCATCAATGCGGGCATCAATCCCTACACCGCGATCCTGAACTGCCCCAATGGCGACATCCTGTCTGCAGGGCTATATCAGGACACCATCGAGGAACTTTGCCGGGAATTGTCAGAGCTGATGAGCGCCGCCGTCCAGATTACGGAAACACCGGATTCCCTGCGCCAACGCATTGAACAGGTCGCTCAAAACACCGCCGGCAACACATCGTCGATGCGTGCCGATGTTCTCCGGAAACGCCAAACCGAGATAGACTTTATCAACGGGTATCTGGCAAAACTCGGAAAAGAACTCGGTATCGACACGCCGGTGAACCAAATGCTGACCGAACGGGTACAACAACTGTCGTCACATTAACAGGAGCAGACTGATGGGCAACCGCCTTTCCAAGATTTACACCCGCACCGGAGACGATGGCTCCACGGGCCTGGCCGATGGCAACCGGATTGCCAAGAATGCCCAGCGAGTTGAAGCCATGGGCACCGCTGATGAACTCAACTGCCATATCGGGTTGCTAATCGAAACCCTGAACAGCGACGACGAACTGGTGGAGAGCCTGCGCCGCATTCAGCACCATCTGTTTGACCTGGGGGGCGAATTTGCCATCCCCGGCAGCCGTGTCATCGGTGACGAGCACATCGAATGGCTGGAAGGCACCCTGGACCGGCACAACGAAGGCCTGCCACCGCTGAAGAATTTTGTCCTGCCCGGCGGCAGCCCCGGCGCCGCCCAATGTCACCTTGCCCGGGCGGTCTGCCGTCGTGCAGAGCGGGTTGTCGTCGCCCTCGGCCATGAGGACTCCATCAAAACCGCTTCCCGACACTACCTGAACCGTCTCTCGGATCTGTTGTTTGTCATCGCCCGCGTACTCGCCCGGCGCGAGGGTGGCGAAGAGATTCTCTGGGAACAAAAAAAATCCGGCCTCTAAGGGCCGGATTTTTTATGCGCCTGATCGCGCGCAAAGGTCCGCTGGTCAGACCTTGAACGCTTCCACCAGACGCTGAAGCGACGCTGTCAGTTGCGACATTTCTCTGGAAGAACCCAGGGTTTCTTCAGCATTGGCGGCTGTTTTATGGCCCAGCTCGCCAATCTGCTCAACGTTCGAGTTCACGTTTTTCGCGACGGCAGACTGCTCTTCGGCGGCCTGGGCGATCTGGTGACTCATATCCACGATCACGGAGATGCCCTTGGCGATTCTGTCCAGGGCTTCTGTCACCTCTCCAGACTTCTGCACCGTTGCCTCGGTCACGTCCCGGCTGTTGGTCATGGCCGACACCGCGTCTTTGACTCCGCTCTGGAGACGGGAAATCATGCCTTCGATTTCTTCCGTCGATTTGTGCGTGCGCTGTGACAGCGAGCGAACCTCATCGGCAACCACCGCGAATCCTCGCCCCTGCTCCCCGGCTCGGGCCGCCTCGATCGCGGCGTTCAGGGCGAGCAGGTTGGTCTGCTCGGCGATGGCCTTGATCTCGACCAGCACCTGACTGATGTTGTCACTGTCCTTGCTGACCCGGTTGATCACTTCCACCGCGCCTGAGATTTCACCCGCCAGCTTGTTGATGGTTTCAACCGTGTCGGCCACCACGCCCCGGCCGGTTTCTGTGTCCTGTTCGGCATTGCTCGCGCTGTCCGCAACCCGGTGCGCGCTTTCGGTGACTTCATGAACCGCCTCAACCATCTGGTTCATGGCTTCATTGATCTGGCCGCTTTCTTCCATCTGACGCGCAACCGCTTCGCTATTGGCCGCAGCGGTGTCATTGACCCGGGTGGCCTGCTGGTCTACGTCCGCCGTCGTCCGGCTGACAGAGCGGATCAGCTCGGCAATCCGGTCGGTCATGTTATTGAATTCCGTCGTCAACTCGCCCAGCTCATCGCGGTTGCGCAAACTGATGTGCGTGGTCATGTCGCCGGCGGCAACGTTCCGTGCGGCTTCGCTGAAGCGGTTGATGGCGGTACGTACGGACATGAAGAAGCCGATGTAGAGATAGACAACCACAAGCAGCACGGCGATCAGGGCAACCACAATCAGGCGACGCTGGTTGATCTCACTCTCGAGCCGTGCGCGCAGGTTCGAGTCGACCACGCTGAAGGCAGCCGTCTTGACGTCGTCGTAGTGGGCCAACTGCCCGGACATCAGATCGTCGTATTCGGTCCAGGGCATTTCCAGACGCATGGGCGTTATCACGTTCAGATCCAGATGATCCCGAACCACCATCAAACTCTCGTCAACCCGTTGAATGGCGTTGCCTGCCTGATTGGCGAGGGCCGGCGATGCTTCAGAAGCAAGAGCCAAAGCCGGTGAAAGCAAGGAGGTGCGATTGGTCAACTGGTCATAGATTTCGTTCAGGGTTTCGCTCAGGGCGTAACCTACCTGCCCCTCGACCAGTGCGAAGATTCCGTAGGATTTTGCCCGACCGATCACGGTGCGTGCAGCCGGGAGAGAGTCCTGGACCAGGCCCAGAATCAACTGGTTTTCTCTTGAGGCCCCCTGCCCCAAACCAGAGATTTCAATGGTGGCCGAAAGCAGCGCCTGTGCCTTCTGGACGAATTCCTGATAATACTTGAACTGAGGATCGAAGCTGCCCTGGTAATTGTCATCGGCCCGCAATGCTTCCCACTCCTGGCGAAGGCCTTCAACCTGATCGGCCCAGGAGCCAGTCGTATCAAACGAGCGCTCTTCTGCGGTCAGAGCCGCCAGCAGGCTGTCAATCTCAGTGGCCGCTTCTTCGGAAACTGCGGTAATGGCACTCTCATCCTTGATGATCGCCGGTGAGCGATAGTCTCGATAATCCATCGCCGCATCCACCAGCCGATCCACTTGCTGGAGTTGCTCCAGCCCCTCGACACCCCGGGTCATGGTCTGAACCGAGCGATTCAGCTCGGAAATGGCAAGCCAGGACAGCCCGCCAATTGGTAAAAGGAACAGAATGCTGATGAGACTGAACTTGTAGACCATCGGCAGCCGGTTCATCAGGGCAATGGCAGGATTAATGAGTTGCTTCACAGGGACCCTCGTGCTGGCAAATAACCACTGAACGTTAATTCTTTTCTTCTATTGTCGCCTAAAGTCTTAAAAACTTAAGCTTTATTTGTTGTTAAACTGCAATGTTTTATAAAATCCGGGCTAAACGACGCCGGAAATAACCAGCAGGGCGAGTATGCATATCCATACCAGCATGCTTCTGTTCAGCAGATCCCTTACCGCTCGCAGACTCCTTCCCCCAAACGCTGTCCACTCATCCGGGTGAATCCGGGAAAACCTCGCTGGATCCAGTGCATACCCGGTTAACGACCCGTTGGCCGAAATCATGAGTACCTCGCCCGCTTTTTTGGAGATTCCGGTCAGAGTCTGGCGAGTTTCACGCAGCCAGCCGGCCAGATCTCCGGCAATTCCGAACGTTAACGACAAAAGCCTGGCAGGAATCCAGCCGGCAAGGTCGGACATTTTTGCAAACCTGGGCCTGGCCGGCGCCTGCGGCCATTGCTCGGCGAGCGCTACCAGCCCACGCGCCAGGACCGCGAGACCGATACCGCCAACCACATACCAGAAAGCCACCAGAAAAAAGCGCTGGAACACCGAAACCATCAGTGCCTTGGACAGGGAGAGGTGCATGGCCTCGGGAGACACTGCGGCTCCCCGTTCATCGGCCGGAAGAAGGTCTTTCACATGATGCCAGGCCGACTGCATGTCTCCCCGATGCCACGCCTCCGCATAGGCCCGCAGTACCTGTCGCCAGCCCGGCGTTCCCATAAGGACGACCAGCACCAGGAACTCCAGCGGGTAAGCCGCCATTCTCCAGCCAGAAGACACCAGCAGGTATTCCGCAAGCCCCAGTATCAGGGCCGGCAACAGGACCAGTGCCAGCCCGGTTGCTATCCCCGATTCATGGCCCGCCCTGACCCGGCTGCCGTAGCGGAACCAACGGCGCCAGACCTCATCGCCAGACAGCATGTCCAGGGAATCCAGACGCCTACGTACCATGTAGGCCAGAAGAAACACAACAAATACCATTCAGACGTTCCTCCCCGATCCTCGGACTATTTCCAGGGCTGACCGGAAATACCGCCAGTCAAAAGCCGGGCCGGGATCGCTCTTCCTGCCGGGCGCAATGTCGCAGTGCCCGGTAATCCGATTGGCCGTGATATCCGGCCAGGCCGTCATAATCAGGTCCGCCACTTTCGCCAGCATGCGATATTGCTCGGTGGTGTAAGGGGTGTCGTCGGTCCCTTCCAGCTCAATCCCGATGGAAAAATCATTGCATTCCTCCTGCCCTTCAAAACACGATCGGCCGGCATGCCAGGCCCGATCAAGCAGGCTGACAAACTGCACCAGCGCGCCATCGCGGCGAATCAGCAGGTGCGCAGACACCTGGACGCCCTCGATAGTCTTGAAGTAGGGGTGCGCAGAATGGTCGAGTTGGTTGCAGAAGAAGTCTTCTATTTCGCGGCCACCAAACTGGCCCGGAGGCAGGCTGATATTGTGGACGACCAGAAGAGAGATGCCCGCTCCATCCGGACGAGGCCCGAAATTCGGCGAAGGGGTCCAGCGGGCGAAGGAAATCTGCCCGGTTTCGCGAAGCGAATTTCCATCGGTACCGGAGGCGGAAGGGCGTTCGGAAAAAACGTCTGAATCGGGCAAAGTAATTCCAAAAGTTTCAGAGCATTACAGCCTCTGATTGAATCACAAAGTTGCCACGGTTGCTACGAATCAGTCCTTGCGGCTGCTGCGCAGGTTGTCGATGATCGACTCCAGTGCCCGGTCGAAGATCAGACCATCATCCAGCATGCTGATTTTCCCGAATTCCATGTCGGCGGCCAGTTCCTGACGCAGATACTCTGCCACCTTCGCGCCACTGCGATTCACAAAGATATATTTGCCAGTGGCCTTGATAAAGGCCGCAAGCTTACAGCGCACCCGGGTTTCGTCGCGGGTAAGTTCAATCCAGGAACCCACACGCAGGCTTTCGGCCTTTGACAGCCACTCTGGAGATACTGAAGCAGTCTGCGTTTCAGCGTCCGCCTGGGAGGCAGCCTCGCTGACCACAGAAACAGGCACTTCAGGCTCGGCCGGCGAGGGCGTTGCTTTGACAGCGTCTTCGGCCGCCGGCTCAGGGGGCTCGACGGGCTGCTCAGCAGCGGGCTCCGGAACGAGCAGATCCTCTGGTTCCGAAGGTGATTCCGGCCTGGACGGAGCCGTCACCAATCGCTGGAAAACATCCACATGGGCAAGTTCAAGGTCGCGAATCGCCGCATCGGTGGCAAACGGGTCCCAGGAAATATCCTGCAGTGCCTTGCGAAGGTCGTCCACAATGGCCGGTATTGCCCTCAGCAGATCTGACCTGGTGGTATCAGTGACCGGGCGCGGATCCACACTCCAGACCAACTGCTCGGTCAGGTTCCGGGCGTGCTGCCACCGGTCGCTTTCCTCGCCCTCCCGGAGGACAACCCATTGCAGGTACCGGGTCCAGGCTTCGCTCAGGAGGCCGGCAACCGGTTCGGGCACGTCCCGCTGCTCTGTCAGCTCCTTAACCAAGCCTTCCGCCGCCTGGGACGCCCGCTCCTGTCGAGCCCGCCCTTCTTCAGCATCCCGAAGACGTTGCTCGACGAGCTCACGACGCCGGCGATCGAGATCCATGAAGTGGCTGAAATCTTTGAGCAACTCCTCGAACAGGGAGACGTTGGTAGTGAACTCTGTCAGAACCCGATCTACCACCGATTCGATTTTGTCCCGAAGCGGGTCTCTTTGCCCGGCCTTCTTCTCGGTCCAGCCAATGGCCGAGAGTGCCAGCTCGTTAAGCAGTTTTCGAACCGGGTGACCGCCCCGGTTGAAAAAGTTCTTGTCACTAAGCGCCACTTTCAGCACCGGAATCTGCAGGCGCCCGATCAATGCTTTCATCACCGGATGCAGTTGGCGATCTTCCAGAATAAAGTCGAACAGCATGGAAACCAGATTGATCACGTCACTGTCGACCTGCCCAACGCTCAGGCTGTTGCCATCGCCGGAACGCAGGATGGGTTGAAGCTGCTCGTTCAGAGGTACAACGGTACCTTCACCCCATTGCCTGCTGCTCGACTGCGCTTCAGTCAAACGGGCCATAAGCCTGTCGGTATCAATGTAGCTTTCGCCGACCGAGGATCCGCCAGTGACAGCATTGGACTCACCGCGATGCAACAGCGCGCTGAGCTCCGAGAAAGTGGCCTGTGATTGAGACATACCCTGACTCTCGCTGGCAGAATCCGCCTGACCGCTGGCACTGGTCGGCACTGAACTCTCTCCTGACCCACGTTGACCGGAGCGGGAGGGCACCTTGCCGGTGGGCGGTCGTTTCATGTCAGGCATTACGCCTTCACTGATCAAGGTGCGATTGGCTTCTTTGTAGAAATCACCGAGGGTATCGGCAAGCAGGCGATCAAACAGCTTCAGAACCACCAGCTTGGCCCGGATATCAATGTCGAGGTCGGCACAGGCCTCGGCAACACCACCACAGATGATTTCCGGGCTCAGCGGCATTTGTGCGTCTTTCAGCTCGATACCCGGCACCAGATGCCCCACCCGGACGGTAAGCAGACGGATCTGTTCGGTATAACGGTTCCGGAGTTTATTTATGAGATTGTCGACTGCCACCTGCTGCTCAAGCTGGGAATGGTCAACGAGGCTGAGAGAGTCCTCGTCAACTTCATCCAGCGACCTGGCACTTTGCTGGGGCTGGAACCTGCCGATTTCATTGAAGGCCTGGCTGACATACTGGAGGATCGAGACCACCATGGCTTTGCGACGAAGCCTGAGCTCCCGCATGGCATCAAAGTAGGCGGTCTGGTCGAGGTTGGAGCCGGCTCTGTCCGCGAGTTCAAACAGGGCATCATCGGCACGATCGAAAAAACTGGCAAGAACGGACTTGAGGGACTGACCCGATGCGTCACGCAGGCGCACGAGGGACGCAGGCAAAGAAAACCGGGCGGGCGGTTTCCGGCCTGAAAAGCTGACAACCTTGTTATCGTGCACCATCTCGCTGCTCCGCCTTGTATTACACAATTGCCTGTTTATTTCTCCACTTCACATGATACGAGCTGCCCACGTCAGGTTGTGTCAGAATTTGTCACCTTTTGTGTAGACCTGACGTGCATCACAGTTTAGCAGCCCAGCCCCAAGAGTTTGGCGATTCACCGGCGGCGCTTTAGAATTGACAGCCTGAAACGCCGTCAACCCACTGCACCGGACTTTTTGCCCTATGATTGCCCCTGAACTCCTCCGCCAGGCCAGAATTGAAAATGTTGCCCAGAGTCTGCGGGAGGACATCGGCGATGGCGACATTACGGCCAGACTGATACCAGCCGACAAACAGGCAACAGGGCGGGCAATTACGCGGGAAACCGCCACCATCGCGGGCAGGGAGTGGGTGGACGAGGTTTTCCGACAGGTGGATCCGGCCGTTGAGCTGAACTGGCAGGTGGCCGATGGAGAGACCGTGTCACCGGATCAGGTGTTGTTTACCATGCAGGGTTCGGCACGAAGCCTGCTAAGCTCCGAACGCGCGGCTCTGAACTGGCTCCAGTCCCTGTCTGGCGTTGCGACCGCCTGCGCAGGCTATGCCGCCCGGGTTGCACACACCGGTGTTCGACTGCTGGATACCCGTAAAACCCTGCCCGGTCTGCGCCTGGCCCAGAAATACGCTGTAACCTGTGGCGGCTGCTTCAATCACCGGATCGGGCTGTGGGATGCCTTCCTGATCAAGGAAAATCACATTGCCGCCTGCGGCTCCATTGCCCTGGCCATTGAAGCCGCCCACCGGATTGCACCGGGCAAACCGGTGGAGGTGGAAACCGAGAACCTTGACGAGCTGGAGCAGGCCCTTCTAGCGGGTGCAGACATCATCATGCTGGATGAGTTCTCACTTGAAGACATGCGGACCGCGGTCGCTACCACGGGTGGCAAAGCAAAGCTGGAAGCATCCGGGGGAATCAATGCCGACACCTTGGTGCCGATCGCCGAAACCGGCGTGGACTTCATCTCGATTGGCGCGCTGACCAAGGATTTGAAGGCTGTCGACCTGTCAATGAGACTGGACTGATCACTCCCCGCTAAGCAGGCGGTCGATCACCTCCAGCTCCCGAACCAGCCTGCTACCGGACTCCGGTCGCCCCCGGAAATGCTCTTCGGCCATCGGCGCTATGCCGGAGGCCGAGGGCAACGGGTGGTCATTTTCGATAATGATCTTCATTCTTTCCACAAAAACAAATTGCAGCCACTGGGTAAATTCCAGCGTATCGATGCAAAAGGGCTGCGCACTCTGGAACGCCTCGTCCGGTGGCGGCTCTGACTCCCAGAGCCCCAGCTGCCGCAACTCCATCTCAATGTTCAGAAGGCAGTCCGCAACCTGCCCGACCGGGTTACCGGATTCGGTCATATCAGTCTCGCTTCAATCGTTAAGCGGCTCAAGCTCCACGGTTTCGCCATGCAGAACCCGGAACAGGTCCTCGTACTGGCGCGTCAGCGGGTGCTTGGGTGCCATGTGAATCAGGGGCTGCCGGCTCTGGTGGGACTCTTTCATCTTCACGGAACTTGAGAGACGCACAGGCAGAACCGGCAAGCCCTCCTCGGTAAGCTCCCTGACCAGCTGCTTGGGCAGGCTGGCCCGCGGCTGGAACTGGTTGGCAACAATCCCTTCGACAACAAGATCCTCGTTGTGATCTTCCTGCAGATCACGAATCTCGTTGAGGATGTTGTACAGCGCCTGACGGGAAAAATCGTCACAGTCGAAGGGTATCAGGCAGCGCTGGGCTGCAATCAGGGCAGACCGGGTATAGAAATTGAGCGCCGGCGCGGTATCGATGTAGATCGCATCGAAGGATTCACCCAGTTTTTTCAGGGCTTCCCTCAGCTTGTATATCTTGTGCTTGGCCTCCAGCTTGCGCTCGAGAAAATCCAGCTCCGGGCTGGAGGGCATCACAAACAGGTTCTTGAACGGTGAGGCATGGACAAATTCGTCCGGACGGCGATTGAACACGGTAAAGGCCACCGTCTGCTCCAGCATATCCGCAACGGTGTCCTTGAGCTCGCTCGCAGGCTTGCCCAGCAGATAATGGGTGGAGTTTCCCTGCGGATCAAGATCCACGACCAGGGTGCGCTTTCCACGAGCGGCGCTGATAGCTGCGAGATTGCACGTGATACTGGACTTGCCGACACCGCCTTTCTGGTTGAATACCACCCGTCTCATATTGCCTCTCCCTTGATGAATCCGTTATCGATTTCTGCCCTGCGATGAACCCATTCCAACTCACCACCCCATCACTGTCTTCACAAACGGAATAGTAAGCCGCCGCTGTGCCTGAAGTGAATTTTCATCCAGTATATCCAGAATCCCCAGCAAATCACCGAGCCTTCGGGGCGCCCGGCGCATTATATAGCTGGCCACATCATCCGCCATCACCAGGCCACGTTTCTCGGCACGGGCCCTGAGAATGGTCAGGCGATCCTCATCCCGGTAAATACCCAACTGGATGATCAGCCCGTGACTGAATCTGGAGACCAGATCCGGCAACTCAAAGGGCAAACTGGCCGGCAAATCGGCCAGACTCACCAGCAAGAGGCCGCCTCGATCGAGAATCCGGTTATAGAGATGAAAAATGGCCTCTTCCCAGACCCGCTGGCCTGCGATGCGGTCGACATCGTCAAGACAGACGATCTCATGGGTCTCAAGCCCCGACAAGGCATCGGGACCAAAAGGCTCTAGCTCTGCGATGCTGATACACACCGCTGCCCTGCCCTGCTTTTCGCCCAGGTGGCACACTGCCTGTAGAAGATGGCTCTTGCCGGTATCGGCATCACCGCACAGAACAACGACAGGCATATCATCAGGTTGCTGACAAACGCTTTCAAGACGCTGGGCTGCGCTCGTGTTCCGGTCGCCATGGAAATTGTCGAATCGGGCGTCGTCACGCAGCTTGACCCCGAGCACCAACTGGGATGCGGTCATGGCCGGGTAGCCCTCCAGGCCCGCAAGCCCCACACAAACAGGTAATGCGCCCCGCTGAACACGGTGGAAACAGCCACCAGGATAATGCCGGCATCCACCACCCAGGGCTGCATCGGCAGGTCCGCCAGAAGCACGATGATGGCCAGGGCTACAAGAATCTGGATAAACGTATTGATCTTGCCGGGAATGCTGGGCTCCATATCGTATCGACCAACCTTGTAGTGGTAGGCCAGAGCGCCGACCACAATCAGCAGATCACGCCCCAACACCAGCAGAAACAGCCACACGGGCAGAACCTCGGTGAGAGTAAGCATCAGGTACGCGGTGATCAACAAGGCCTTGTCGGCGAGAGGATCTGCAATTGCACCAAGCCTGGAACGCCAATTGAAATGGCGGGCAAGGAAGCCGTCAACCGCGTCTGTGCCGGCGGCCAGAAAGAATATCAGCAACGCCCGGCGATAATCTCCGATCAGTAACGCTCCCGCGAAGGGAGCGATCAGAAGAATGCGCAGGAACGTCAGGGCATTGGGAATCCAGCGCCAGCGGTGCAAATTCAAAAGACTCCCTCCGGTTACACCTTATTCGCCGCCATCGCTCCCGATGACAGAAGACGGTTGCCAACGATAATACAGAACCTGGTACAGGGATTCGAACGCCTCCCTGGCATCTTCCTCATCGACGGGCACCGGCTGATAGGTAAACAGGGCAGTCTCTTCAGACGCCTCCGCAGAGGTTTGCTGATCCGGGCCAGCCGGCTGCGATACCTCGCTCTCGAGCGCCTCTTGCGGGTTCGGCCCAGACGACGCCACCTGGTCCTCTGCTGTGCGGGCGGTAACCGGAGGTTCTGCCGGAACGTCGGCCTCCATTGGAACGAAGCGCGGATCCAGGGCGATGTACTCCCGCAGCTGGTCCAGCTCACCGGAGAAAGCCACCCGCAGGGTCAGTTGCTCGTCCCGTACCCGATGGGCACCAACGCTAACCACGGGGGTCAGTCCTTCCAGCACCTTATTGGCGCCGGCATAGTCTTCAAGCGACGTAACGCCACGCAGCACAATGTCCACCTGGGGCGAATCGCCCACTTCCGACGCAGCAACCGCGTATCGGCTGGCGTATAACTCCGCCCAGCGGTTTATCGTCGCCTCCGCCAGCGCTTCCGGGGTATCGGCGGTTACCGACTCTTCCCCGGCATTCATGGCCATACCATCGAAGACCCAGCCGGCACGCCATTGCCCGCCAGCACGGCTGACCCGCACCAAAGCGAGCACATCATGGTCCAGATTCCCGGATGCAGACTTCACCCGACCAATAAACTGCCCCCAGATATCCGAGAGCAATTCGCGGTCAGAGCTGAAATCTGACGGGGGCAGCGCCACGGGCAAGCCACGCTTTCTGGCCGCCTCATCGAACGCAGCCCTCCAGGCTCCTGCGTCTTCCTGACCAGAGCCGGCCCCGGGCCGTGTTACGAGTGTTCTCGAGCCACGATCCTCGGCAGCAATCCAGGCCAGCGTGAGCGGTCTGTTGGCACCCCACACCGGCGCATCAATTGCAGCCAGCGCGCGATTCACGCCAACCGCTCCGAAGGACATGCTCAGAACACTCTGGCCGGACTCGCCACGGGCAACCTGATAGGAAAGAAGTAACGACTCGGCATCGGACAGCAGGGCTTCAACGCCCTCCATCGCCAGTACGTCTCGGGTACCGGAAACCCTTACCAGTACCTGGCTCAGCCCGTCTGCATATCCCTGGGCGAGTTGACCCGACGAGGACCCTTCCACTGGCACCTTTGCCGAATAGAGACCGGAAACCGTCACGGCACTCGCCTGGGCGGAAAACCCAGACAGCAGAACGGTGAACAACGCAACTACCCACGTCCCGGATAAAGACCTGTGTGCCGGCTTTTGCCCTGATACTGACATGAAACACCCTGCAATTCGCATGAATGGCGCATAGGATACACCATGCCCCAGGGTGTGAGTAGCGGCCCCGGATTTCGGAAAAGCAATATACATTTGGAGCGCCACACCGCACCTGTTAAAATCCGCCGCCTGACCCACTGGCCAACGGTTAAGTACACCATGAGCGAACAGAAGCCCTCCCTGACCTACCGCGATGCTGGCGTAGATATTGATGCCGGCAATGAACTCGTCAGCCGAATCAAGGACACCGCCGCGCGCACCCGCCGCCCCGAGGTTCTTGGCGGTCTCGGCGGCTTCGGCGCCATGGTCTCCATCCCCGCCGGATATAACGAACCGGTTCTGGTTTCCGGCACCGACGGAGTGGGCACAAAGCTCAGACTGGCCATGCAACTGGACAAGCACGACAGCATCGGCATCGACCTGGTCGCCATGTGCGTGAACGATCTGGTTGTCGGCGGCGCTGAACCGCTTTTCTTCCTCGACTACTACGCGACCGGCAAGCTGAACGTAGACGTTGCCACTCAGGTGGTTGCCGGAATCGGCGAGGGCTGCGAGCAGGCTGGCTGTGCGCTGGTCGGCGGTGAAACCGCTGAAATGCCGGGCATGTACGAAGGCGACGACTACGATCTGGCTGGCTTCTGCGTAGGCGTTGCCGAACGCAGCGAGATTATTGACGGCGGCCGCGTCCAGGCCGGAGACGTGCTGATTGCCCTGGGCTCTTCCGGCCCTCACTCCAACGGCTACTCCCTGATCCGGAAAATTCTGGAAGTCAGCAACGCTGACCTCGAGCAGCCAATGGGCGATACCACCCTGGCCAACGCCTTGATGGCACCGACTCGAATCTACGTAAAGAATCTTCTGCAGCTGATTCGCGAAGTCGACGTTCGTGCCCTCTCCCACATCACTGGTGGTGGCCTGCCGGAAAATATTCCCAGGGTGCTGCCGAACGGCACCATCGCTGCCATCGATACGAACAGCTGGTCATTGCCCCCGGTATTCCAGTGGCTCAAGGACAACGGCGGCGTTGCCAGTGAAGAGATGTACCGCACCTTTAACTGTGGTATCGGCATGATTGTCTGCGTGCCTGCCAACCAGAAGGAGCTGGCCCTGGATACCCTGAAAGCACTGGGCGAACATGCCTGGCAGGTAGGCCTGATCGAACGTGCCGATGACGAACAGGCAGATGCCTGCGTTCGCTATGCACCGGGGCTGCTGTCGGCATGAAGGCAGATCAGACCCCGTTACCGAAAATCCTGGTGCTCGCCTCCGGAAGCGGCACCAACCTTCAGGCACTGATTGACGCCAGCCGGGGGCGGGATTTTCCCGGGCAGATAATTGCCGTTGGCTGCAACCAGCCCGGCGCGTTTGCCCTTGAGCGCGCGGCCCAGGCCAATATCGAGACCTTTGTGGTAAACCACAAGAATTTCGAATCCCGGGATGAGTTTGATGCCTCCCTGATGGCGGAAATCCTCCGATACAATCCGGATCTGATTGTCCTGGCAGGCTTCATGCGCATTCTGACCACGGATTTTGTTCGGGCATTCCGGGGTAAGATGCTGAACATTCACCCGTCCCTGTTGCCGAAGTACACCGGGCTGAATACTCACCGTCGTGCACTGGAAGCGGGCGATACCGTACATGGCGTTTCCATCCACTTCGTTACCGAAGAGCTGGATGGCGGCCCCGTGATTGCCCAGGCAGAAGTGGCGATTGTTTCCGATGACACGCCAGAAAGCCTCGCGGAGAAGGTACAGGCCAAGGAACACATCCTCTACCCCATTGTTGTGCGCTGGTTCTGTGAGGGCCGGATTCAACTGGGTAGCGATTATGTGTTGTTCGACGGCGAACCCTTGAACGCTCCGATGCGCCTGCCGGACAACTGAGGCATCGCCTGAACGAATTGTCATCCCCGCATCCTGCCCGAGCAGCTACACTGTCGCCATTGATGACGGTAATTGTTCGGGTTTAACAAGATGCTTTCACGACGTCTCATCAGATTTGGTTGCGCCGCACTGCTGGCCTGTCTCGGCATTCTCGCCGGACCGGTCACGCTGCATGCCGAGACCGAAGCGGACCTCACCCCCTTCGAGGCCAGCTATACCGCAGCCATGGAGAAGGGTCTCTCCCTCAATGGCACCGCAAAACGCACACTCTCCTCCCAGGGCAACGATGTCTGGCTGTACCGCACGGATGTCGACTCGTTCATTGTCAGCATCGATGAATCGCTGGTATTCCGCTGGGAGGACGGGCACGTCATACCCATGCGATACCGATACCGCTTATCCGGTTTCCTGATCAGCGACCGCAAGAACTCTATCGACTTCGACTGGTCCGCAGGCGTCGCAACCGGGGAATACAAGGGAAAGCCCTTCGAACTGGCGCTGGAAGAAGGCCTGCTGGATCCGCTGGGCTACCAGCTTCAGCTGCACCAGGACATCAAGAATGGCAAGCGGGAAATGACCTATCGGGTGCTCGACGGTAACTCTATCGACACCGATCGCTTCGCGGTGATCAATGGCGAGAATATGAGCACCGGCAACAAACAGAGCGCCACCCTGAAGGCGGAGAAGGTTCGCGAGGATTCCAAGCGCCAGACGCTGATGTGGTTCTCGCCGGAGCAGAATTTCCTGCTAGTCCGCCTCAGGCAGGTTGAGCCGGACGGCAGCACCTACGAATTGAAACTCAAGGAAGCAGAGTTCGAGCGCTAGACCTCACGCCCGGCCTCGCGCCACACGGCCTTGACCTCATCGGCAATGATCCGGAGGCCCTCGGCAACCCGGTCGTCGTCCTGGGAGTAGGTCACGCGCAGACACTCATGCCGGTGCCTCCAGCCATCTTCCGGTAATCCGGGAAAGAAATAGTGTCCGGAAACGACCAGAACCCCTCGGCTCTTCAACCGCTGATACAGCTCAAGGCTGGAGATCGGCAGATCCGGGAACCAGAGCCACAGGAACATGGCGCCCTCGGGCTTGTGCACATACCAGCGGCAGCTGTCCTCTCCCATGGCCTCCCGGAACGCGGATACCGCCCGTTCCATCTTCGCCTTGTAGAACGGGCAAACCACATCTCTGCTCAGGGACAATATTTCGCCGGAACGAACCAGAGGCTCGGCCAGCATGGCGCCAAAACTGCCCGTGGCCAGGTTCATAATGGCATTAATGCCTGACAACGCCTTGATCACCGGCTCGGCGGCAATCACGATTCCGGTCCGCGCTGCCGGCAAACCAAGCTTCGAGAGGCTCAGGCAGAGGATGATCTGGTCGTTCCAGGTGGGTGTTGCATCAACGAACAGCAAGCTCGGAAATGGTGTGCCATACGCGCCATCGACGATCAGTGGTATGTCGTGTTGGCGGGCGAGCTCTTCAAGCCGGGCAAGCTCTTCGTCAGTAACGACGTTACCGGTCGGATTGGTGGGACGTGACACACAGATAGCGCCGGTCTCACCGGTAACCTCTACGGCATCAAAATCCACCCGGTATTTGAACTCGTGGGCGTCGGTGAACGAGATGTCCGGCTGCACCGCATGGAACAGGCCCGGTTCAATGCCAGCGTCAGCGTAGCCGATGTACTCGGGCGCAAGCGGCAAAAGAATATGCTTGCGGTTACCGTCGCCGTAGTCTCCGCCAAACATGTTGAACAACATGAAGAAGGCCGCCTGGCTGCCGTTGGTCAGGGCGATATTCTCAGGTTTCAGGCCCCAGCCATATTCGCGGTTGAGCAGCTCGGCGAGCGAGGCGATAAACTGCTTTTCCCCCTGAGGCGGATCGTAGATGCCGACCAGACGGCGAACATCGCCCTCGTTACGACTCATATCCGCGAGAATTTCCTGTACTCTCTGCTGGATCTCGGGAATATGCCCGGGATTTCCCCCGCCCATCATGATCATGTCGTCGCCGGATGCCATGGCGTTACCCAGGTCATCCATGAGGGACGTGATACCGGCATCGGCGGTGAACTTGCGACCAAAAGCAGAGAGTTTCATGGGATAAAATCCATCTGACCTATTCTGAATACAACGGGTAATACCGAAAGTGTAGCTTGCTCGCTCCCCAACGTTTATTCGGTGAGCGAAATGCCAAGGTTACTGACGCCCTCGTTGGCTGCATCCTCCCGGAGACGGGCCACGAACTGATCGGTTGGCGTGCGTTGGCGCTTCAGCTCCAGGATCAGGTCCCGCTGGAAGGTTTTGTCTTCTTTCATCAACGGGTGATGATCAAGCAGACGGACGAGCTCGTCTTCCTCGAGGTCTTCCCCTTCGGACAGCTCAATAAAGTTCATCACGGTTCCGGTCGCCATCTGTGACGCATCGGTAGCGCGGTGTTTGGAGGGGTTCAGGCGGTTCAGCAGCGCCTGCTCCAGTAGCTGACAGAAGTCGAAGGCCGGGTAAACACCGTAGGCGTCGTAGGCGTCCACGTCCGGCGACAGGGTTTCCAGTTTGGCGAGCAACTGCGGGATCGCCGATTCGGAGACGTCTTTTTGGAGCAAGTCCCAGCCAAGATCGAGAAGCTGGCGCATTTTGGCACCGGTCTTCAGGCCCATGGCATCGGCAAACAGGGCGTAGTTCGGGAATGAGCGCTCAGCCAGAGCGAGCAGGAAGGCGCATTCGCGCCATCCCTGCAGTTGTGAAACGGCTTTCAGGAACTGGTTGGCGTTCATGTCCTGGGCAGGGTCACGCCGGTCTGGCCAAGATATTTGCCACCCCGGTCTTTGTAGCTGGTTTCACAGATCTCGTCGGATTCAAAGAAGAGCATCTGGGCGACGCCTTCGTTGGCGTAGATCTTCGCCGGCAGGTTGGTGGTGTTGGAAAATTCCAGCGTAACCTGGCCTTCCCATTCTGGTTCCAGCGGGGTGACGTTGACGATGATGCCGCAACGCGCATAGGTGGACTTGCCCAGGCAGATGGTCAGGACGCTTCGTGGAATGCGGAAGTATTCAACGGTGCGGGCCAGTGCAAAGGAGTTCGGCGGGATGATGCAGACGTCGCCGGTGTAGTTGACGAAGCTGTTTTCGTCGAAGTTCTTCGGGTCCACGGTGGCGGAGTGGACGTTGGTGAAGATTTTGAATTCGTTGCTGCAGCGTACGTCGTAGCCGTAGCTGGAGGTGCCGTAGGAGATCACGCGGCCTTTTTCGGTTTCACGAACCTGTCCGCTTTCGAACGGTTCGATCATGCCGTGTTGTTCGGACATCCGGCGAATCCACTTGTCGGATTTGATGCTCATTGGCGAAGTCTCGTATCCACTGGGAAAATTGGGGCGTAGTTTACCTTTTCCCTTGGGGTCTGTCGAAGGCTGTCGAGTCTTTACTTCTGGGGGCTGCAGCTGGGTGCTCGGACCTCAGAATTGGCGGGCTGCGCTCATAGGAGCAGCCTTCCAAAAACCGCTACGAGCACATCCATGTGCGCTTGGCGAAGGCCATCCATGGCCTTCGACATTTTTGGAAGGCTGCCCCTAAGACCGCGAACTAACATCGGAGTGAAACGCCGCAAACCTTGAGACGTTGTCAGTGCTCCGTCACTGAAACGCTTGAGATCGAACCGGAAAGGTTCCGCTCCCGAGTGGACAGTTCAGCCCCTACCCTTCTCGCGATATCCCGGTAACGACGGGCCACTTCGGAATCCGGTTCGGCGATCACCGAGGGGGTGCCGCCATCGGTTTGTTCGCGGATGGTCATGTGCAGGGGCAGCTGGCCGAGGAGCGTTGTGTCGTATTCCTGGGCAATGCGTTCGCCGCCGCCGTGGCCGAAGAGAGGCTCTTCGTGGCCGCAGTTGCTGCAGATGTGGACGCTCATGTTTTCGACAACGCCCAACACGGGGATGTCGACTTTGCGGAACATTTCGATGCCTTTCTTGCCGTCCAGCAAAGCGATGTCCTGGGGTGTGGTGACGATGACCGCGCCGGTTACCGGGACTTTCTGGGCCAGGGTGAGCTGGATGTCGCCGGTGCCGGGGGGCATGTCGACGATGAGGTAGTCGAGTTCATTCCAGAGGGTCTGCTGGAGCAATTGCATCACGGCGCCACTGACCATGGGGCCGCGCCAGACCATGGGGGTTTTCTCGGTAACGACAAAAGCCATGGAGTTGGCCTGGAGGCCGTGGGCATCCATGGGGACGAAGTATTTGTTTTCGCGGGTGTCCGGGCGTTTGCCTTCGGGCACGCCGAGCATCATGCCGATGCTGGGGCCGTAGATGTCGGCGTCGAGGATGCCAACCCGTGCGCCTTCGGCCTGGAGTGCCAAAGCCAGGTTGACGGCGGTGGTGGATTTACCGACGCCACCCTTGCCCGACGCGACAGCGATGATGTTTTTCACGCCGGGTACTGAGGGCAGGTCTTTCTGGACTTTGTAGGAGTGGATTTTCTGGCCCACGTGGACGTCTACCTTCTCGACACCGTCGACGTCTTCCAGAGCATTACCGACAAGCTGCTTGAGGGCACCTGCAATGCCTTTCGAGGGGTATGGCAGCTCGACCATGAGGGTGACGTTTCCGCGCTCGTCGGCGTTCAGGGATTTTACGGCACCCAGTTGGTAGAGGTCCTTGTTGAGGTAAGGATCACGGTACTCGCGAACCGCTGATTGCAGGGCCTGCTCAGAAATCTGTGTCATCGGGTTCTCCGGAATAAGCTCATGCTCGATTTTAAGCACGGAAACAGGTGATTCGGGTGAAAATTATCTGCTCGGAAGGTATCATCTGTGCCCGTTTCTGACCATATGGGATCTTTACCTGGGGCAATCAATCCAGACAGCCGCCAGTCCCCGTTTTGTCTTTCCAACCCGTGTCAACATAAGGTTCGGACATCACCATGACGCAAGCGAGCAAGCAACAGCGCGATATTCTGGTTACCAGCGCCCTGCCGTACGCCAACGGCCCTATCCATCTCGGGCACCTGCTGGAATACATTCAGACCGATATCTGGGTACGCTACCAGAAGATGCGGGGCCAGAATTGTTTCTACGTTTGCGCCGACGATGCCCATGGCACCGCCATTATGCTCCGCGCCGAGCGGGAGGGTATTACGTCCGAGCAGCTGATCGACCGGATCCGTGAGGAGCACCAGGAAGATTTCGCCGGGTTCCACATCCGCTTTGACAACTATTACACCACGCATTCCGAAGAGAACCGCCAGTTCTCGGAGTACATCTACCGTCAGTTGCAGGAAAACGGGCACATTGCCACGCGCAAGATCACCCAGTCCTACGACCCGGAAAAGAACATGTTCCTGGCGGACCGGTTCATCAAGGGCACCTGCCCGAAGTGCAAGACCGAGGACCAGTACGGTGATAACTGCGAGGCCTGTGGCGCCACCTACACACCTGCCGAGCTGATCAACCCGCGCTCGGCGGTCTCCGGCGCCACGCCTATCGAGAAAGAGTCCGAGCACTATTTCTTCAAGCTGCCGGATTTCCATGACTTTCTCGCCAAGTGGACCCGCAGCGGCACGCTGCAGCCCCAGGTCGCCAACAAGCTGGCGGAATGGCTGGACGCAGGCCTCCAGGAATGGGACATCAGCCGTGATGCCCCCTACTTCGGTTTCGAAATTCCGGACGCTCCCGGCAAGTACTTCTACGTGTGGCTGGACGCGCCGATCGGCTACCTGGCCAGTTTCAAGAACCTGTGCAACCGTGAAGGCATCGATTTCGAGCACTTCTGGAAAGCGGATTCCGAGGCCGAGGTCTACCATTTCATCGGCAAGGACATCATCAACTTCCACGCGCTGTTCTGGCCTTCCATGCTTCACGATGCCGGCTTCCGCACGCCGACGGCCGTCTGGGCCCACGGCTTTGTAACCGTCAACGGCAAGAAGATGTCCAAGTCCCGCGGTACGTTTATCATGGCCCGCACCTACCTGGACCATCTGAACCCGGAATACCTGCGCTACTACTTTGCCGCCAAGCTGACCGGCAGCGTGGATGACATGGACTTGAACCTGGAGGACTTTTCCGCCCGGGTTAATTCGGACCTGGTGGGCAAGGTGGTGAACATCGCCAGCCGCAGTGCCGGCTTCATCACCAAGCGTTTCGACGGTCAGCTTGGTCAGGTCACCGAACATGCCAAACTGAAGGAATTCATCGAAGCCGGCCAGGAAATCGAGGAATTCTATGAGGCCCGCGAATTCGGCCGCGCGATGCGCCGGATCATGGAACTCGCCGACATTGCCAACCAGTACGTCAATGACGAGCAGCCCTGGGTGATCGCCAAGCAGGAAGGCCAGGATGAAAATCTGCAGGCTATCTGCACCAACGCCATCAACATGTTCCACCTGCTGATGACCTACCTGGCACCGGTACTACCGGAAACCGCCAAGGCCTCCGAGGCGTTCCTGAATGCGCCGCTGGACTGGAACAAACGCGCAGAACGCCTCGAGAACCATGGCATCAACAAGTTCAAGCCGTTGATGAACCGTGTCGACATGGCCCAGATCGAGAAAATGCTGGATGCCTCCAAGGAAGAGTTGCCTGCAGCGACCGGCAAACCGGCACCTGCTTCCAATCTTGAGCCCATCGCGGATGAAATAGAATTTGGCGATTTCGCGAAAGTGGATCTTCGCGTCGTTAAAATTGTCAAAGCCGAGCACGTGGAAGGTGCCGACAAACTTCTTCGCCTTACCCTTGACGTGGGGCACGGCGACCGCAACGTGTTTGCTGGTATCAAGTCTGCTTACAGGCCGGAAGATCTCGAGGGGCGCCTGACTGTCATGGTGGCCAACCTCAAACCGCGGAAAATGAAGTTCGGGATGTCCGAGGGCATGGTTCTGGCAGCAGGCCCCGGTGGCAAGGATATCTTTATCCTGTCCCCGGATTCCGGCGCCACCCCCGGCATGCGGATTATGTAAGGGCGGCCGGGCAACGCTGGCAGGGGTCCAAGGGAGCAAGGTAAATGACCGAATATCTGCTGATTCTGGTCAGCACCATTCTGGTGAACAATTTTGTACTGGTTCAGTTCCTGGGCCTGTGCCCGTTCATGGGCGTATCCGGCAAGCTGGAAACGGCCATGGGTATGTCCCTGGCTACCACGTTCGTGCTGACCCTGGCATCGGTGTGCAGCTACCTTGCCTACACTTACCTGCTTGAACCGCTGGATCTGGCGTTTCTGAGAACCATCACGTTCATTCTGGTGATTGCCGTGGTGGTCCAGTTCACCGAGATGGTGGTTCGCAAGACAAGCCCGTTGCTTTATCGGGTGCTGGGTATTTTCCTTCCGCTGATCACCACGAACTGCGCGGTGCTCGGCGTTGCCCTTCTGAACATCAACAAGAACAACAACTTTGTTGAGTCGGTTCTGTATGGATTTGGCGCAGCAGCGGGCTTTTCCATGGTTCTGGTGCTGTTCGCGGCCATGCGTGAGCGCATCGCCGTGGCCGACGTGCCAGTTGCCTTTCGCGGTGCTGCCATCGGTCTGGTTACGGCCGGGCTGATGGCTCTGGCTTTCCTGGGCTTTGGCGGCCTGGTCAGCGTTTGACCGGCTGGCAGGATTAGGAGTAACAGGTTATGTGGACAAGCGTTCTTGTTGCCGTTGTGGTTCTTCTGGCCCTTGCCGTTGTTTTCGGCGGCCTGCTCGGATTTGCCGCCGAACGATTCAAGGTGGAAGTCAACCCCCTGGTCGACCAGATCGATGCCCTTCTACCCCAGACCCAGTGCGGCCAGTGCGGCTATCCCGGCTGTCGGCCCTATGCCGAATCCATTGCCGAAGGTGGCCCCATCAACAAGTGTCCGCCAGGTGGCGAGTCCACTATCAAGGCGCTGGCAGACCTTCTGGATGTGGAGCCGGAACCATTGGATGCCGAGCATGGCGTTGAGCATGTCAAACGGTTTGCGGTGATTCGCGAAGACGAGTGTATCGGTTGCACCAAGTGCATCCAGGCCTGCCCCGTGGATGCCATTCTCGGCGCCGCCAAACACATGCACACGGTGATTGAGAGCGAATGCACCGGCTGTGATCTGTGCGTTGATCCCTGCCCGGTGGATTGCATCGACATGGTGACAGTGGAACCGGATATTCGCACCTGGACCTGGACACCGCCCAAATCCGGACTCATTGCCACCGATCGCCAGGGAGCCAGCGCCTGATGACTCAACTCTGGGATTTCTCCGGCGGCATCCATCCTCCGGAACACAAAGACATCTCAACCGCGCGTCCGATTCGCGATGCCGGCATGCCTGCCCAGTTGGTTCTGCCACTTCAGCAGCACATCGGTGATCCGGCGGAGGCCATTGTTGAGGTCGGCGAGCGGGTCTTGAAGGGCCAGAAAATTGCCGACGTTAAAACCGGCATGGGCGTTCCCGTTCATGCACCGACATCCGGAGTGATCGAGAGCATCGCCGACTTCCCTGTCCCCCATCCCTCAGGTATGGCGGACCGGTGCATCACCCTGAAACCGGATGGCGAGGACCAATGGTGCCAGCGCAGTCCAGTGGCGGATTATCGTTCTCTGGAGCGCGACGAGGTTCTGCAAATTATCCGTGATGCCGGTATTTCCGGTATGGGTGGAGCCGGCTTTCCCACCAATATCAAACTCCGGCCACCAAGGGATCGCAAGGTCAGCACGCTCATTCTGAACGGCGCAGAATGCGAGCCCTATATCACCGCTGATGACATGACCATGCGGGAAAAGGCCGACGAGGTGGTTGCCGGGCTGAAAATCATGGCGTGGATTCTGCGCCCCGAGCGTTGCGTGATCGGTATTGAGGACAACAAACCCGAAGCCATTGCCGCGCTGCGAAAAGCCACCGAAGGCACCCAGACCGAAATTGCGGTTGTTCCCACCAAGTATCCCTCAGGTGGCGAGAAACAGCTGATCCAGATACTGACCGGCATGGAAGTGCCCAGCGGCGGAATTCCCGCTGATATCGGCGTGATGTGCCAGAACATCGGAACCGCCGTTGCCGTGGCAAATGCGGTCCTGGAGGGTACGCCGCTGATTTCCCGAATCGTTACCATCACGGGGGAAGCCGTTCGGGAACCGGGCAACTTCGAAACGCTTATTGGCACACCGATTGAGCATCTGCTCGGGCAGGCTGGTGTTAACCAGGATGCGGTCAGCCGCCTGGTGCTTGGCGGCCCCATGATGGGTTACACACTCACGACCGAAGCGGTACCGGTCATCAAGACCACCAACTGCGTGATTGCGGCAACGGCAGCTGAACTGCCGGCACCACCACCGGAACAACCCTGCATCCGGTGTGGCCAGTGCGCCGAAGCCTGCCCCATGGAGCTGTTGCCGCAGCAACTTTTCTGGCACGCCAAGGCCACCGAATTTGAAAAGGCGGAGCACCTGAACCTGTTTGACTGCATAGAATGTGGCGCCTGTTCCTATGTTTGCCCGAGTTCGATTCCGCTGGTTCAGTACTATCGGTTCGCCAAGGGTGAAATCCGTGCCCAACAGGCAGAACAGTTGAAAGCCGACCGGGCCCGGGAACGCTTCGAGGCACGCCAGGAACGCCTCGAGCGCGAGCAACAGGAGAAAGAACTGAGGCGCAAGGAGCGGGCGCAGGCCGCAGCCGAAGCAGCCGCGAAAAAACAGGCAGAGGCGGAGAAAGCGGCCGCCGAAGGTCAGGCTGTTGACGAACGTGCCGCCAAGTCGGCGCTTGTGGAGCAGGCCCTGGCCCGTAAGAAAGCAAAGGCACAAGCGTCCCAGTCGCCTGCCCCCAGTGCACCGCCGACCGAAGAAAAGCCCGACATCGAGGCCCTTGAGAAGCAGCTGGAGCAGGCCAGGTCCAAGCTGGAAACCATGCAAGGCATGCTTGATGACGCCAAAGCCCAGCAGGCAGACAACGTCGAGAAGCTGGAGAGGGCCGTGGCCAAGAATCACGATCGGGTGCAAAGAGCGGAAGAGGCGCTGTCTGAGGCCAGAGAAAAGCTGGCCGCCGGTCCGACTGAATCCCAGACAACCCACTAAACGAGATCAGGCAACACATCCATGGCATTTGTTCAGCAGTCATCGCCACACGCCCACAAGGCCCGGCCAACATCCCGCGTGATGTTATGGGTGCTTATTGCGGCCTTGCCTGGCCTGTTGGCCCAGACGCTATTCTTCGGCTGGGGCAACCTGATCAACGTGGTCTTCTGTATTGCCCTGGCGATCGCCTCTGAAGCTGCCCTGCTCAAGCTCAGAAAAAAGCCGGTTGCCTTCTTCATCAAAGACAATACCGCCGCCGTCACCGGCCTTCTGTTGGCTCTGTCGCTGCCCCAGTTTGCGCCCTGGTGGGTATCTGCGGTCGCAGTGATCTCGGCTATCGTTGTGGCCAAACAACTCTATGGCGGGCTGGGCTCAAATCCTTTCAACCCTGCCATGGTTGGTTACGCCCTGGTTCTGGTGTCTTTTCCGGTTGCGATGACAACGAACTGGGCAGAGCCCGCCATGCTCTGGGACGGTGCTCCGGGCTTTGGCGAGACCCTGGCAACCATAGCCTCTGGCCAGCAAACAGCGGTCGATGGCTGGACAATGGCAACGCCTCTTGACGAGTACAAACACAAGATCACCACCCACACAGCAACCGAGGTGCTGAACCACCCAACGTTTGGTGAGGGTATCGCCAGAGGCTGGGAATGGGTCAATGCGGCATTTCTGGCAGGAGGCCTTCTGCTCATCGCCCTGCGGATCATTACCTGGCACATTCCGACAGGATTTCTTGGTGGGATGATCGTAATGAGCCTGGCCTTTGGCAACAATGCCGACCTCTATGCACCACTATCCCTGCATCTGCTTGCAGGCGGGACCATGCTCGGCGCCTTTTTTATCGCTACCGACCCGGTGTCAGCAGCTACGAGCCACCAGGGGAAACTCATCTATGGAGCGGGAATTGGCATTCTGATCTACCTGATCCGCACCTGGGGCAATTATCCCGACGCCGTGGCGTTCAGCGTTCTGCTGATGAATTTTGCCGTTCCTTTCATTGATCATTACACACCTCCACGCACTTACGGCCACCACAAGGCCCGTCGGGGTGTACCGGGGAGCCAGGGGTAATCATGGCTGCAGTTGCAAAGTCCATCCGCCGCAGCGCCATCGGGCTCGGCCTGTTCGCCGTGATCACCGGCGGCACCATTGCCGTAACCCAGGTGGCCACGGAAGAGCGGATTCGTGAACAGGCCGCCCGCGCAGAGGCCCAGGCCCTGTATGAAATCATTCCCGAAAGCCGGCACAACAACGACCTGCTCAGGGATACGGTACAGTTGCCTGCCAGTGAGCGCCTGGCACAGCCCGGCCCTCTGAACGTCTGGGTAGCTCGACAGAACGAGCAGCCCATTGGCATGATAATGCCCGTGGTGGCACCCGACGGGTATTCCGGCAAGATTCAACTCCTCGTGGGAGTGGACATGACGGGGACCATTCTCGGAGTGAGGGTAACCAGTCACAAGGAAACGCCGGGGCTGGGAGACCAGATCGAAACCCGCAAATCCGACTGGATCAAGAGTTTCGATGGCCGCTCGCTGGGCAAACCGCCGCACCGGGAGTGGAACGTTAAAAAGAATGGTGGAGAATTCGATCAGTTCACAGGCGCGACCATCACGCCAAGGGCTGTAGTGAAAGCGGTTCAGAAAGCGCTGATCTATTTTCGGGAAAACCGTCAGATTATCCGGGAGCGGCTCAACGAAGAGCCGTCACCGAGAGACAAGATCCTGAACCCTGAAGCGATTGCCGGCGAATCGTCCAACACGGAGCATTCCTGATCATGGCAACCAAATCATCGAGCGAAATCATCCGCGACGGGCTCTGGGACAACAACCCGGCCCTCGTCCAGGTGCTTGGGCTCTGCCCGCTTCTGGCCGTGACCAGTACCGTTGTTAATGCCATCGGGCTGGGGCTGGCTACACTCATGGTGCTCATGGGGTCCAATCTTGCCGTGTCACTGATTCGCAATTTCGTAAGCGAGTCTGTGCGCCTGCCCGCATTCGTCATGATCATCGCTTCATTCGTAACCTGCGCGGAATTGCTCATGCAGGCCTTTACCTATGAGCTGTATCTGATTCTTGGCATCTTCATTCCACTGATCGTCACCAACTGCGCCATCCTCGGCCGGGCTGACGCTTTTGCTTCCAGAAATCCACCACTTCCGGCACTGCTGGATGGCGCGATGATGGGCCTTGGCTTTCTGGCGGTGCTGGTGGTTCTGGGCGGCCTTCGGGAACTCATCGGACAGGGCACTCTGTTTGTGGACATGCACCTGCTGCTGGGCCCCGTTGCTGCCGATTGGGTGATCCGCCCCTTCGACAACTACCCGGATATGCTGTTCATGATTCTTCCGCCCGGCGCCTTTATCGGGCTAGGACTGCTGATCGCGCTCAAAAATGGTATCGACAACCATCTGGAAGAGCGCCGCAAGGCACATGAACCAGCGCCTGTAGCAGCAGGCAGCAAGCGGGTCCGGGTTACCGGGAACGTATCCTGAGTCCGCACTTGCACAAGACTGAGAGCTGATGAACAAACAGAAACGCATTGAGATCTTCACCCGCCTCAGGGAGGCCAACCCCAACCCGACTACCGAGCTGAACTATTCCAGCCCGTTCGAGCTGCTGATTGCCGTTATTCTTTCGGCCCAGGCCACGGATGTGGGTGTCAACAAGGCTACTGACAAGCTGTTCCCGGTCGCCAACACCCCAGAGGCCATCCTGGCCCTGGGAGTCGATGGCCTGAAGGAGTACATCAAGACCATTGGCCTGTTTAACAGCAAGGCCGAGAACGTGATCAAGACCTGTCGAATCCTGATTGAGAAACACGGCGGCCAGGTGCCGGAGCGGCGGGAGGATCTGGAGGCGTTGCCCGGGGTCGGTCGCAAAACCGCAAACGTGGTCTTGAACACCGCCTTCGGCCACATGGCCATGGCGGTGGACACTCACATCTATCGCGTGTCGAACCGCACCGGCATTGCGCCCGGCAAGAACGTTCTGGAGGTGGAGAACCGGTTGATGCGCCTGGTGCCAAAAGAATTCCTGCTGGACGCGCACCACTGGCTCATTCTGCACGGGCGCTATACCTGTACCGCCCGGAAACCGAAATGCGGCGCCTGTATCATTGAGGACCTTTGCGAGTTCAAGCAGAAACGGGACTATCTCTGAATCCGGGGCGTAAAAAAGCCGGCATCTTGCCGGCTTTTTGTTTCAGACGCCAAGCCGCGGTTAGCGCTGACCCAGCATTTTCTCCTTCAGATCCTTCTGCGCCGGCTTATCGGACAGCCAGATTCCGAACAGGGCCTTTTTAAAGGCCAGATCGCCAACCGTGTCCTTTTGCTCGCCGTTCTTGAGGACCCGCACGCCTTCGCCCGGCAGGTACACCAGATCGAAAACGTCACCCTCGGTGATTTCTTCCTGGAAGACCGCCATAAACTGGTCAACATCCTCCTGGATAGAAGCCATATCGCCGTCGGTGGAGGCCTCAAAACCTTCCAGGGTGGCCTCTGTCATGCGTTCGCTGGTAATCATGCCGGAGATGATGTGCAGAGTGATGGCCTGGGGCTCATTTGCGTTAATCACGGCCTCACCATCGTCGATGGTCTCGGGAACGTACAGACCGCCGACATACAGGTCCATGAACCATTTGGAACGGGTACCTGCGCCATTAAGCGTGAGTTCGGTATCCATGGCGGAATAGGTATCCGGAACATCAACACCTTCCACGGTGAGTGCGGCGGCTGGAGCAGACAGCAGGGCCGTCAGCGTCAGAGACGCAAAACCGGTTGTAAGAGCCTTCTTCATAGTCCTTTCCTTTTCGATCGTTATTATTGACGTGTTTCATTCGTGCACCGGGTTTCGACACCCTTATCCCCGCCCGGTCACGGCATTCTATCAACGGCGCTGGCGGGCGGGACGCGCCCTGGTTCTCATTTGGGGCGATCCTGAAACACAAAAAAGCCGGCCAGGGATTCCCTGGCCGGCTTTGGATCGAAAGAAAAGAAAGACGTTACTTGAACAGCAGGTTGCCGGACAGGCCTTCCTTCTCCAGGATCTCACGAAGACGACGAAGCGCCTCGACCTGGATCTGTCTTACTCGCTCACGGGTCAGACCAATCTCCTGGCCGACTTCCTCCAGCGTGCTCACCGGGTAGCCCCGCAGACCAAAACGGCGTGACAGAACTTCCTGCTGCTTGTCGCTAAGCTGGTCAATCCACTTCTCCAGGCAGGAACACATATTGTTGTCCTGCAGGAGATCCGCCGGATCCGAAGCCCCTTCATCCGCTACGGTATCCAGAAGCGACTTTTCGCCACCGGCACCAATGGGAGTGTCCATGGAAGCGACGCGCTCATTGAGACCCAACATCCGCTTAACGTCGGCCACGGGCTTATCGACCATTCTGGCGATTTCCTCCGCCGAGGGCTCATGATCCAGTTTCTGGGTCAGTTCCCGCGCTGCACGGAGATACAGATTGAGTTCCTTGACCACATGAATCGGAAGACGGATGGTGCGGGTCTGGTTCATGATGGCCCGCTCAATGGTCTGGCGAATCCACCAGGTGGCGTAGGTGGAGAATCGGAAACCCCGCTCCGGATCAAACTTTTCCACCGCCCTGATCAGGCCAAGGTTGCCCTCTTCGATCAGGTCCAGCAGGGTCAGCCCGCGGTTCACGTAACGTCGTGCGATCTTCACCACAAGGCGAAGGTTGCTCTCGATCATCCGTTTGCGGCCGGACTCCTCTCCCTTGCGTGCCAGACGGGCAAAATAGACCTCTTCTTCCGGCGTAAGCAGGGGGGAAAAACCAATTTCGTTGAGATACAGCTGAGTGGCATCCAGCTGCTTTTGACTGGTGAAATAACGTCCCTGGGTGGGGATGTCCTCTTCTACTTCGGCCACTTCTTCGGTGGGCTCTTTTTCAACTTTCTCTTCTGCTAACAACTGATCCTCGGCATCGTCCATGTCCGATACACGATCAATGATGATGTCTTCTTGCTCTGCTGACATTTGTCTTGCCCCGCCTCTCAATAATCCTGGATGTTCGCCCGATACTTCTTGTTATTGCGGACGTCTTTGTCTTCACACTTTTTTCTTCAGGACATTTTGTTGGTCGGCCTGTCATGGCCTTTACCGTTCTTGTTTTTCTTGCGAACGCGGTGTTTTGTCAGTGCCAGGGTGTGCGATCAGGGCAGCCTGCTGACTGCGTCATTCATTAGCGCGGCGGCAGATAATGGACTGGGTCAACCGGATTGCCATTTTTACGAATCTCAAAATGCAACATGGGTCGTTCAGCGCCACTGCTACCGAGCTCTGCGATCACCTGCCCGGCTTTCACATCCTCCCCTTCCTGCACCAGAATCTTCCGGTTGTGAGCGTAAGCACTTAAATAGTGCTCGTTGTGATTCACGATAATCAGGTTGCCGTATCCAAGCAACCCGTTGCCGGCATAGACCACATTCCCGGTGGCCGCAGCTCTTACAGCATCCCCGGCTTGCCCGGCAATATCAATACCTTTATTGACTTTTCCGGATGTTGAATATCCAGCAATTACAGTGCCAACGTGAGGCCAGCGCCATTCAATCCGGGCCACGGTCTGGGTCTGGGAAGCGAGCGGCGCGCCCTTGTTCGCCGCTCTCGTCACCGCAGGTTTGGGTGCCGTGGCGGCTGTCTGTTTTGGAGGCGAAGCACGACTCGCCGTTCTCGGCGGTTGCGATCCAGACGGCTTTTTGGCAGCTGTAGTCTGACTGCCCGAGGTTACACTTCCGCGAAGATCCAGACGAATCACCTGACCCGCTTTGAGATTCCAGGGCGGACCAATGCCATTGGCGTCGCCAAGCTCGCGGTAGTCCCGACCATACCGCCAGGCTATGCTGTAAAGGGTTTCGCCGGGTTTGACGACGTGGCGGCCCCAATAGACCGGGGGATTGTAAATGTCATCCTGGTAGAGTGCCGGCGTGTTACAGCCGGAAAGTAGCAGCAGGGCCATGAGGGGCAGGAGTGCAAGGCGGCTGGCCAGCACCTTTTTCGCGGGGCGATCAGGCTCTGAGGCACCGGACGGGAACCGCGGGGACGCCGGTGAAACGGCATTGATGAGCCCACGCATGAATCTCACAGGAATAAAACTGACCCAGTTATGAAAAATCCGTATAACCGCTGTCGGTTGTCGAAGCAGTTTCTAAAGTTTTTATAGTAACTTGCTAATATATTGCACATTTTTCTCGCGAAGCCAAGTTACTAACCGACCTCCCTTGTTACCTCCAGAAACATCCGTTTTGTGCGTTAGGTAACACTCTTCGCACACAGTCGCCTCAAATCACCTCGATGGTGCGACCTCTCCATGCCGGGAACCGAGCCACTCCACCAGCAGAACGAGGGCAAAACCGGCCGCCGCCATGAGCAGGGCAAATAGCACCTGGGGATCCTGGCCGGCCTGCTCTGCAAAGGTAGAGGGCCAGATACTCGTCTCATTCAGGGGAACTTGTTCACCGGAGCTGTTGATACGCCAACTGAGAGTCTCCTTCCAGGGCCAAACCTTGTTGAGCGCTCCGATCATGAAGCCGGTGAGCAAGGCGAGCACGAGATCATGAAAATGGTGGAACGCCCAGGTGATCAGGCGGGCGATGGATAAAAGACCCACCACGCAACCTGCCATAAACAGAAGCAGAATGCCCGCGTCCAACGATTTGATCGCGGCGAGCACGGGCGCATACATACCAATAATCACCAGGATAAAGCTGCCCGAGATGCCAGGAAGAATCATGGCGCAGATGGCCAGCGCTCCGGCACCAAAGAACGCCAGAGTGGAAGGCGCGACTTCGCTGGCAGACAGGGTGGTTATCCACCACGCGATAACAATGCCGAACAACAACGGAACCAGCAGTGCGGGCTTGTAGTGTCGCACCTGGCGCCCGACATGCCACACCGAAGCGACGATCAATCCAAAGAAAAAGCTCCAGATCAGGATCGGGTAGGCCACCAGCATATAGCTGATCCCAGATGCCAGGGTAGCAATACTGGTCAGGACGCCCGCCAGCAAGGCGACCAGAAAAGTTCCGTCACAGGCGTGCCAGAACCGACTGAACCGGCCTCGAATCAAGTCATGGAAAACTGCTCCGGGAACCGCGTTGATAGCTTCCAGGAGGCGGAAATAGATACCGGTGATGAAGGCAATTGTGCCACCGGAAACCCCTGGAACGATATCAGCGGCGCCCATGGCGATTCCCCGAAGAAACACGGCTGCAGGGTGGTGGCTGCGTGCAATATCGTTGTCCGGGTTTGGTTTACTTTCTGAAGAGTCGACCATGATTATCGGACAACCCCGCCCAGAAGCGGCACAAACCGGACCGGTTCCAGCTCCTTGTGATCAAAGCGATCTCCACGCCGGGTTACCTGCACCAGCACCTGGTTCTCCTCACCGACAGGGGCAATCAACACGCCACCGTCTGCCAGTTGGGCGAGCAATTCGGCTGGAACTTCAATGGGTGCTGCGGTCACGATAATGCCGTCGAAAGGGCCACGTTCAGGCCAGCCCATGCCACCATCAGCATGTTTCAGGAACACGTTTCTGGCGTTCAGTTGTCGCAACCGGTCCCGGGCCCTGTCCTGAAGCGCCTTGATCCGCTCGACGCTGTAGATTTCGGCGAACAAGCGGGAAAGCACCGAGGTCTGGTAACCGGACCCGGTGCCAAGCTCCAGGACCCGTGAGGGCCCGTAGGCCAGCATCAATTCAGTCATGCGGGCCACTATGTAGGGCTGTGACAAGGTTTGGCCGTAGCCAATCGGTAGCGATGTATCTTCGTAGGCCCTATGGGAAAGCGCCTCATCCAGGAAAATGTGCCGTGGCACCTCTCCCATAATCTCAAGTACCCGGTCCGACTCGATGCCGGCTTCCCTGAGGCGCTGAACCAGTCGCATCCGGGTGCGTCGGGAGGTCATCCCGATGCCTTCGAGCTGCGCTGTCATCCCCGCCCCTCCAGCGAAACCTCCAGGGTATCGACCCAATCCCGGAGCCGTGAGAGCGCCTCATGCCGGGTCATGTCGATGTGAACCGGGGTAACCGAGACATAACCTTCACGTACGGCATTGAAATCAGTGCCGGGACCGGCGTCACCGCCGACACCTGCCGCCCCGATCCAGTAACGCTCTTTGCCGCGAGGACAGGTCATCGGGACGGCACCCTCTGCCCGTTCCCGGTGGCCGAGGCGCGTCACCCGAATGCCAGCCAGTTCCTCCCAGGGAACATCCGGGACATTCACGTTGAGAATGGAGCGAGGCCCCAGCACCAGGGGACGCTCGTTCTCGAGCAGCACCCGGACAACCCGGGCGGCGGTCTCGTAGTGAAAGTGGCCATCGTTGACAAGGGAGACGGCAATGGCGGGAAGTCCGAGGTGGCGACCCTCGGTTGCCGCAGCAACGGTACCGGAGTAGATAATGTCGTCGCCTAGGTTGGCGTGGGTGTTGATACCCGACACCACCCTGTCGAACGGCTCACGGAACAATCCGTTCACCGCCAGATGGACGCAGTCGGTCGGTGTTCCATCGACCGAACGAAAACCGTTGGGATGTTCCTCAACCGTCAGGGGGCGATTGAGCGTCAGGGCGTTACTGGCGCCGCTGTGATCCCGGTCAGGCGCCACGACCTCAAGCTCACCCAGTCCTTTTAAGCCATCAAACAGGGCTATAAGCCCCGGTGAATGAACGCCGTCATCATTCGACAACAGAATACGCACAGTGTTCTCCGCTAGCCTTGTTGTTCGTTGTGTCGGCCGAGGCTCATGTCCTCAAGCTCGAAAATATCACTCAAAATCGTTGTCGCGTACTGGCCGGGCGAAAGAAAAAACGCCAGCTCCAGACAGTCTTCAGCGACCCACTGCCAGGAGAGGCTCTCCGGTTTTACCGCCAATGGCCTTCGCTCCGGTTTCATCCGGGTGACCGAAAACAGGGCGGCCAACTCCGGGGTTTGCGCGACAATGCCTCGCTCGAAGGTTTCCAGGGGCCCGCAAGCGGTGGTGCCGCCGTCACCCCACAGTGGACCTGTCGCTCCTGCCTCGGCCCAGCTGCCATCGTCTACCCGAGCTGCCAGCACCTCATTGAACAGCCAGGAGCGCGCTGCCGAAAAATACAATACGTTTTTCGAGCCGTCGCTGCCAGCTCGCTTTTTGCCACCCCGGCCTTTTCCACCGGACCGGCCACGTCGGTTCAGGGTAGCGGGATCAAGATGCACCGCTCGGTCAAGGTTAGCGCCATCATTGCCAAACCGTTGGGGGCCAAAGTAGTTTGGAGCCCCAATATCGCCCAGACGCTCCAGCGCTCGGTCAATAACCTGGTGCTCACCGGAGACGGCCCTCAGGGTAATCGTGAAGCCATTACCCCTGTGCTCCCCGCGCCGCAATTTCCGCGCCTGCCGCGAAGCCGCCAGAACCGGCCAGCGTAGGCCAATCTCCCGGATCAGAGCGGTGTCCTGATCCTCGTTTCCGGGACGGTACAGACTGAACCACTGGCGGGTCACAGCATGCCTATCCTTGAGCCCACAGAAACCGACATCAAAGTGACGACACCCGGCGATCCTGGCCAATTCGCGGGCAACATACTCTGTGTTATCACCCACTTTCTCCAGTTTCAAACAAAGATGCTCGCCACTGCCTGCGATTACCTCTCCCTCGACAGCCGGGTCGCTTTCCGGCAGCTCCAGCAATTCGTCGACAATGAAATCGCCCGGGGCGGTTTTCAGGCGGCCAGAGGCAATACGACCGCCGCCGGAGGTTGGCCAGTCAAGGCGCCAGTTGCTCAAGATTCCACCGGTTCAAGCAGGCAGATCGCCTGGCAGGCAATGCCTTCCCCGCGCCCCGTAAAACCCAGCTTTTCCGTGGTGGTGGCTTTCACGCTGACACGACTGGCCGGCACGCCCAGATCTTCGGCAATGTTCAAACGGATGGCATCGATATGGGGTGCCATCTTGGGGGCCTGGGCAATGATTGTGGTATCCACGTTAACGACGGAGAAGCCCTCGTCCCGGACCCGGTTCACAACCCGACGCAAAAGGTCCCTGCTGTCGGCCCCTGCCCACTCGTCACTGGTGTCCGGGAAGAAATGCCCGATGTCGCCAAGCGCGGCAGCGCCCAGCAATGCATCTGCCAACGCATGCAGCAGGACATCACCATCAGAATGGGCCTTGAGCCCGTGGGAATGCGGAATGCTTACGCCGCCAATAATCACAGAGTCGCCTTCGCAGAAGGCGTGGACATCGAAGCCCTGACCAATACGCATAATGTGCTCCGGAACACTCCGAAAGTTCAGAATTGGCTCAGAATGAAGCCTGCCAGTGCCAGATCGGCGGGCACGGTGATCTTGATATTGTCCGGCCGCCCTTCAACCAGCACCGGCATGTTACCGGAAAACTCCACCGCGGAGGACTCATCGGTCACCGGAAGCTCTCGGGCAAGAGCTGCCTCCAGAGAATCAACAAGAACACGATAGCGAAACATCTGGGGCGTCAGAGCCCGCCACAACCCCGTGCGATCAACGGTCTCAATCACTTCCGGGAGTTCAGCAGTACCGGCTTTCTTTAAAGTGTCGGCAACCGGCGAGGCAAGCAGCCCCCCAACCGGATGGCTGTAGAGCCGGTCAATCAGATTGGAAAGATCCCGGGTATCAAGGCAGGGCCTCGCCGCATCGTGCACCAGAACCCAGTCGTCATCTTTCACCTGTTCCGCCATGGCGTGCAGCGCCGACAACACCGAACCAGCTCTTTCGGAACCGCCGGTACAGGTCTGGATTCGGCTATCGCCGCTGGCTTCGGTATCCGGCCACCAATGGTCGGCCGGGTGCAATGGCACCATGCAGCCGGAAAAAGGCGCGGAATCCATGAGTCGGGAAAGGGTGATGTCGAGAATGAAACGCTCGCCAAGCCGAAGGTACTGTTTCGGTTGCTCAGCCTGCATACGCTGGCCGATGCCGGCGGCAGGAACAATCAGCCAGAGTCTCGGAGCAGGCATAGACAATCAGTTTTCAACAACCAGGAAAAAGGTCTCGTCGTCTCTTATCAGGCCGAGGTTCATTCTGGCCCGTTCTTCAACGGCGCCCTGCTCGTTACGCAGATTCCTGACTTCCGCATAGAGACGTTCATTGCGGGTAGCTAGCTCGGCATTTTCTTCACGTTGCTCGGCAATGGACTGCTCCAGAGCCCATACCTGCGCAAAGCTGCCCTCCCCGACCCACAGGCGCACCTGCAGCAGGAGAATCACAACCACCATTAAGGTCCAGAGCAACTTCATTGCCGATTCCGTTCAAAATTCAATCAATCAAAATACCAACGCCGGACGTTGAGTATAGACCTTAGAGTAGATTAGCAACAAATTCTTCTAACTGCCTGTACAAAAAGGCCATCATGTCCGGAATTTCGCCCAGAACACGATGGCCTTAACAGTTTTTCGCCAATTACCGGCCAGACACTCTGCCAGAACCGGTGGGATCAGTCGATCAGCCCTGCCCTTTGATTTCGCTCAGGCCGCGGTAAGGCGCCTTACCGTCCAGCGCTTCTTCGATGCGCAGCAGCTGGTTGTACTTGGCAACACGATCCGAACGGCACAGGGAACCGGTCTTGATCTGGCCGGCGCAGGTCGCCACCGCCAGATCGGCAATGGTGGTGTCCTCGGTTTCACCGGAACGATGTGAAATCACGGCAGTGAAACCGGCATCCTGGGCCATCTTGATGGCATCGAGGGTTTCGCTCAGGCTGCCGATCTGGTTGAACTTGATCAGGATGGAGTTACCCACGCCCTTCTCGATACCCTGCTTCAGGATTTTGGTGTTGGTCACAAACAGGTCGTCACCGACCAGTTGAACCTTGGCGCCCAGTTTGTCGGTCAGCACCTTCCAGCCATCCCAGTCGCTCTCGTCCATGCCGTCTTCAATGGAGACAATCGGGTATCGCTCACACAGACCTGCCAGGTAATCGGCAAAACCCTCGGAATCGAAGCTCTTGCCTTCGCCGGACAGCTGGTACTGGCCATCCTTGTAGAATTCGGAAGACGCACAGTCCAGGGCGAGGGTCACATCGGTACCAAGCTTGTAACCGGCCTTCTCGACCGCTTCCTGGATAACCGCCAGCGCCGCTTCGTTGGAGGGCAGGTTGGGAGCAAAACCACCCTCATCACCGACCGCTGTGTTCAGGCCCTGGGCCTTAAGCACTTTTTTCAGGCTGTGAAAAATCTCCGCGCCAACACGCAGGGCTTCAGAGAAGCTCTTGGCGGAAACCGGCTGAACCATGAACTCCTGGATATCAACGTTGTTATCCGCGTGCTCACCACCGTTCAGAATGTTCATCATCGGCACCGGCATGGAGAACTGGCCAGAGGTGCCGTTGATGTCTGCAATGTGCGCATACAGCGGCTTGCCCAGGGAGATAGCTGCAGCCTTGGCCGCCGCCAGGGAAACTGCCAGGATGGCGTTGGCGCCCAGGTTGGCCTTGTTCTCGGTACCGTCGAGGTCCAGCATGATCTGATCCAGGGCACGCTGATCAGCTGCATCTTTGCCTACCAGTGCATCACGGATCTTGCTGTTCACGGCTTCCACAGCCTTCAGAACACCCTTGCCAAGGTAACGGGATGCATCACCATCACGCAGTTCCAGGGCTTCCCGGGAACCCGTGGAGGCACCAGAAGGCGCGCAGGCGCTGCCGACGGTGCCGTCTTCCAGGATAACGTCGGCTTCTACTGTCGGGTTACCGCGGGAATCCAGAACCTCACGGCCCTTGATGTTGGCAATCTTGGTCATTCTTCTCTGTCTCCAAGTTCATGTTCAAATTCGGGAGTCAGAGCGAGAGGGAACGGCCCTCTACATTTTCGCAGGGCCGTTCCCGCTCGCTCCCATAGTCCGCGTAAAACGCCAACACCGCCAATCAGGCGGTGTCGATAGGTTTAAAGCTTTTTACCAGATCATCCACAGCTTTCACCCGCTGCAGGAAGGGCTCAAGCTGGCTCAGCCGCAAAGCACAGGGGCCATCGCACTTGGCTTTGTCCGGGTCCGGATGGGCCTCAAGGAACAATCCGGCCAACCCCTGGGACATACCCGCCAGCGCCAGGTCAGTCACCTGGGCACGTCGGCCACCGGCCGAATCCGCGCGTCCGCCGGGCATTTGCAGGGAGTGGGTCACATCGAACATCACCGGTACGTTCATGGCTTTCATGATGCCAAAGCCCAGCATGTCGACAACCAGGTTGTTGTAGCCGAAGCTGCTGCCCCGCTCACACAGGATCACCTTGTCATTGCCGGCTTCCTCGCACTTGGTGATGATGTGCTTCATTTCCTGGGGAGCCAGGAACTGGGCCTTCTTGATGTTGATCACCGCACCGGTTTTCGCCATGGCGACCACCAGGTCCGTCTGGCGGCTCAGGAAAGCCGGCAGCTGGATGATGTCGCATACCTGCGCTGTGGGAGCGGCCTGGGCCGGCTCGTGGACGTCCGAAATAATGGGAACACCAAACTTGCTTTTGATGTCCGCCAGAATCTGCAGCCCTTTCTCAAGGCCTGGACCACGAAACGAATTCACCGACGAACGGTTGGCCTTATCAAACGACGCCTTGAAAACGTAGGGAATGCCGAGTTTACCTGTGGCCTCAACGTAGGCCTCGGCAACCTCCATGGCCAGCTCCGGCGACTCGAGGACGTTCATGCCACCAAAGAGCACAAACGGCTTGTCGTTGGCGACGTCGATTCCCGAAACGTTTACAGTGTTCTGCGCCATGCTCAGGATCCTTTCTTGCAGGCCAGTGCTGCCTCAACAAAGCCTTTGAACAGCGGGTGGCCGTCCCTGGGTGTGGAGGTAAATTCCGGATGGAACTGACAGGCGACAAACCAGGGATGATCCGGCGCTTCAACCACTTCGACCAGACGACCATCGGTCGAACGACCTGAGATCTGTAGACCGGCCTCTTCCAACTTTGGCAGGAAGTGGTTGTTGACCTCGTAACGATGGCGATGACGCTCGCGAATGGTTTTCTTGCCATAGCAGTTGGCAATGGTGGAACCTTCGGTAAGCACGCAATCCTGGGCGCCGAGACGCATGGTCCCGCCAAGATCAGATTCTTCCGTACGCTCTTCGCGCTCTCCGGTGGAATCCAGCCATTCGGTGATCAGGCCCACCACCGGCTCCGGCGTGTGCTCGCGGAATTCTGTGCTGTGAGCGTCGGTCAGACCGGCCACGTTCCGCGCGTATTCAATTACAGCAACCTGCATACCCAGGCAGATGCCAAGGTAAGGCACCTTGTTCTCACGGGCATACTGAACCGTGCGGATCTTGCCTTCCACGCCGCGCTCACCGAAACCGCCCGGCACCAGAATCGCGTCGGCACTGGCCAGCGCACCGGTGCCATCACGCTCGATGTCTTCGGAATCGATGTAGTTGATATTGACCTTGGTGCGGGTCTTGATGCCGGCGTGCAGCAGGGATTCGATCAGCGACTTGTACGCGTCGAGAAGCTCCATGTACTTGCCAACCATGGCAATGGTCACTTCCTGCTCGGGATTCATCAGTGATTCAACAACGTTGTCCCACTCACTGAGGTCCGCAGGACGTGCATCCAGGCCGAATCGTTCGATAACGAGCTGATCCAGGCCATGCTCATAGAGCATGCGCGGAATGGCGTAAATGGATTTGGCATCCTGGAGAGGAATAACGGCCCGCTCTTCGACGTTGGTGAACAGGGCAATCTTGCGTCGTGAACTGGCGTCCACCTCGTGCTCGGAGCGGCACAGCAGGATATCCGGCTGCAGACCGATAGAGCGCATTTCCTTGACCGAGTGCTGGGTGGGTTTGGTCTTGATCTCACCCGCAGTGGCAATGTACGGAACCAGGGTCAGGTGCATGAAAAGTGCACGCTGGGGACCGACTTCAACCTTCAGTTGGCGGCAGGCTTCGAGGAACGGCAAGGATTCAATATCGCCTACCGTGCCACCAATCTCGATCAGCGCTACGTCGGCGCCAGCAGCACCTTCAACGACCCGGCGCTTGATCTCGTCAGTGATATGGGGGATTACCTGCACAGTTCCGCCCAGGTAGTCGCCACGGCGCTCCTTGCGGATTACTTCCTCGTACACCCGACCGGTGGTGAAGTTGTTGCGCTTGCTCATCGGGGAGCGGATGAAGCGCTCGTAGTGGCCCAGATCGAGGTCTGTTTCCGCGCCATCCTCGGTGACAAAAACCTCACCGTGCTGGAACGGGCTCATGGTGCCGGGGTCCACGTTGATGTACGGGTCCAGCTTGAGAATAGTGACCTTCAGGCCGCGTGCCTCGAGGATCGCAGCCAGAGAGGCTGATGCGATACCTTTCCCCAAGGAGGACACGACACCGCCGGTGACGAAAATATAACGCGTCATGCAGATTCCGTGATTGTCTGGTTCGGTGAAGGGGGGAGATTGTCATCTCAAGATGGGACGCCAGACTACCAGAAAGGCCCCATTGACTCAATCACATTCCCGCTCTACGACCAGCCGCCAACCGGCGGCATGGGCGCCTCCCGAGTATTGTTCAGAACACCATAAATCGCCAATGGCAATGAGCTCTGCTGCGCCCTCTGAACCCGCGAAAACCAGCGGCAGACGGGCCCTTTCCCAGGGTGGAACGCCGACTTCCTGCAGCCATTTCTTGAGCGAACGGGACGGCCCATCGGGACGGAAACGGACCCGCTCGCCACCCTGCCTCGTAAATATCCGTATTGGCGGCAACGACTGTTCCGGGGTAACGACAGATTCCAACCTGAGGGACCACTCTCCCCACGCCACGCCCTCCCCCGGCTCGAGATTGACCGGAGCGTCCGGTAAAGGGCCGCGGTCGGGAACCAGGCAAAGATCACCCTGGAAACGTCGCAGACTGAAACCGTCGGACCGGAACTCCGGCTCCCGATCCTCTGCGGCAAACAGCAGGTCCCGAATGACCTGCTGCCAGTCACCAGGGGTGGGCGCATGAAACCCGCGTTCCCGTGCCCACCAACGGACCAGATTCTTCTGCTCCGCCAGAGGCAGTGTTTTCAGGCCATCAACGGGGAGACGGTCCCGGTCGCCGCCGATTGCCTGCCACTGCAAAGCGGCCAGCTTGCGGTTCAGCGCTTCACTCTCGCCACAGGATTCCGCCGTGTGCCGCAGCCTGCGATTCAACCCCGGCCAGCGATCCCGCAAGAGCGGCAACACAGTGTGACGGAGGAAATTCCGGTCAAATCGCTGGTCGGTATTGCTGGGGTCATCAACCCATGACAGGCCAGCGACCCGGGCCCAGCGCTCGAGTTCGGCCCTCTCAAACCCTAGCAGGGGCCGGACGAGGGTCGCGGTGCCCAGCTCACGACTGGCCGGCATGCCCGCGAGCCCGGCCACACCGCTGCCCCTGAGCATCCGGAACAGAACGGTTTCCGCCTGGTCATCCCCATGGTGAGCCATCAAGACCAGGTCGCCCTTCCCGACCAGCGCCTCGAGGGCGGCATAGCGGGCCTTGCGGGCAGCTTCCTCTATACCCGCACCCGAGCTACGACCACCATCGACGGTTACCCGCTCAACCACAAGCGGCACGCCAAGTCGCTCACATTCACCGCGACAAAACGACTCGGTATCCGATGCATTGGGTTGAAGCTGATGATTGATATGGATCGCCCGGACAGCGCCGGAACAGCCATGGCAGTGGGCTGCCAGGTGCAATAACAGGGTGGAATCGAGGCCACCGCTCAGGGCGACCCAAAGACGGGCGTGATCGGGGAGTTCTCTGACCGGGGCACACAGGGCCTCCGGCCAGTGGAATCCGGAACCGGGCTCAGCGCCCGGTGTCATAGCGGGTCAGCCGCTCGTAGCGGCGGGATACCAGCTCATCCAGTGGCAGGCGGCTGAGCTCAGCGACGCCTTTCGCCAGAACCTCTTTGAGGGATTCCGACATTTTTTCAGGGTTGCGGTGAGCACCGCCGAGGGGCTCGGTTACCACGTTATCCGCCAGCCCCAGATCTTTAAGCCGGTCAGCCGTAACACCCATGGCCTCCGCCGCCTGGGCAGCGTATTCGGCACTTTTCCAGAGGATCGACGCACAGCCCTCTGGGGAAATCACCGCGTAGGTGGAATACTGCAGCATGTTCAGCTGGTCACAGACACCGATGGCCAGCGCGCCACCGGAACCGCCCTCACCGATCACCGTGGAGATAATGGGTGTCTTGAGGCGGGACATCACGGCCAGGTTGAAGGCAATGGCCTCACTCTGCCCACGCTCTTCCGCACCAATGCCGGGATAGGCACCCGGCGTGTCGATGAACGTGAGAATGGGCATCTTGAACCGCTCGGCCATTTCCATCAGGCGCAGGGCCTTGCGATAGCCCTCAGGGCGCGGCATACCAAAGTTGCGCTTTACCTTGTCCCGCACTTCCCGGCCCTTCTGGTGACCAATCACCATTACCGGCTTGTCGTCCAGCCGGGCAGTACCCCCTACGATCGCCAGGTCGTCTGCATAACGGCGATCGCCGTGCAGTTCATCGAAATCCTCAAACATGGATTCGATGTAGTCCAGGGTGTAGGGCCTGCGGGGATGGCGAGCCAGTCGGGCAACGTCCCAGGGTTTGAGATCGGAGAAAATGCTCTCTGTGAGGCTGACGCTCTTTTTCTTCAGCCGGGTGATCTCGTCGGTGATATTGATGTCGGTGTCATTGCCAACCATCCGAAGCTCTTCAATCTTGGCTTCCAGGTCGGCGATTGGCTGTTCGAAATCCAGATAGTTAGGGTTCATGATGTTCCATCATTTTTTGCCAGGCGGGAAAATGCTCCGCCAAACCAGAATTTACACAAAGATAGCAGCGCCCGGTCAGTGGCTAAAGCGGACATTGGTATGAGTCCGCTATCTGACAAACTTTTAATTTTCAGCTTACTCAATCATAGACCAGTTCTACCGACTGGTCGCCTACGAGGTAACGGAGCTCCAGTAGCAGGTTGTCATCCGGCTGCACCCGCCAGGATTCACCCAGCTCGATCCGGGTGGACGCCTCGGGGCTGCTGTACTCAATCCAGACCGGACTGCCATCACAGCGGAACGGCCTCAGGGTGGTGTCCAGTTTGTCCAGCAGTCCGTTCTGCAGCTGATCGGCGTGCAGGTTGAGCTTCAACCCACGGCTAAACTGCTGACGAGCGCTCGCGACATCCATCACCGAGCTCACCCGCATCTTCGTCTGGCCGGAATAGTCGTCGTGGCTCACCTGACCTTCCACCACAATCACCTGGTCAGATTGCAACAGCTCCCGATTTTCAAAGAAGGCTTCCGAGAACAGGGTCGCCTCTATCCGCGCGCTCCTGTCATCCAGCGTAATGAAACACATGGTGGAACCGGTGCGGGTTTTCATGGTGCGCTGGGCAACCACCAACCCGGCGACGCGCTGGGGTGACTTGTTCGGCTTCAGATCGGCGATGGAGGACCGGACAAACCGCCGAACCTCTTTCTCGTATTCATCAAACGGGTGGCCGGTGAGGTAAAGCCCCAGGGTATCTTTCTCCCCTTTCAGCCGCTGTTTTTCGGGCCACTCGCGCATGCCGGCCACGTCCTCGTAGGGATCGCCACCATCACCGGCCTCGAGCATTTCGCCGAACATATCCATCATGCCGACGGACTCGTTACGGGATTGCTGGCCGGCCTGCTGCACGGCCTTATCGATGCTGGCCATCAACTGAGCCCGGCTGGCGCCAAGCTTGTCCATGGCGCCGCACCGGATCAGCGCTTCCATGGCGCGCTTGTTGACCTTTTTCAGGTCAATGCGTCGGCAAAAATCGAAAATATCCTGATAGGGCTCGCCATCGCCACGACCTTCCACGATGCTCTGAATCGGGCCCTCGCCCAGGCCTTTGATAGCACCGAGGCCATACACAATCTGGCCTTCGTCGTTGACGGTAAAGGTGTATTCCGAACGGCTGACGTCTGGCACCAGAAGATCCAGTTTCATGTTCCGGCACTCTTCTACCAGCGTGACCACCTTGTCGGTGTTCTGCATATCGGCAGTCAGTACCGCGGCCATGAATTCTGCCGGGTAATGGGCTTTCAGCCAGAGTGTCTGGTAGGACACCAGTGCATAGGCGGCGGAGTGGGATTTGTTGAAGCCGTAGCCGGCAAACTTCTCTACCAGGTCAAAGATGTTTTCGGCCAGGGTCGTGTTGATCCCGTTCTGCTCACAGCCATCCAGGAAAAACTGCTTCTGCTTGGCCATTTCCTCGGGCTTTTTCTTACCCATGGCGCGCCGCAGCATGTCCGCATTACCAAGGGTATAACCGGCCATCACCTGGGCGATCTGCATGACCTGCTCCTGGTACAGGATAACCCCGTAGGTGGGCTCCAGAACCGGCTTCAGGCCTTCATACTGGTAATCCGGATGCGGGAAGGACATGGGTTGGCGGCCGTGCTTACGGTCGATAAAGTCGTCCACCATGCCCGATTGCAGCGGCCCCGGCCGGAACAGGGCCACGAGGGCGATCATGTCTTCGAGGGAGTCCGGTTGGAGACGGCGAATCAGGTCTTTCATGCCCCGGGATTCCAGCTGGAACACCGCCGTGGTTTCCGCTTTCTTGAGCATGTCGAACGAGGGCACGTCATCCAGCGGAATCTCGTTAATGTCGAGCGGCTGCATGCCCTTCTTTTCCCGGCGCGGATTGATCATGTTCAGCGCCCACTTGATGATCGTAAGCGTCCGCAGGCCCAGGAAGTCGAACTTCACCAGGCCGGCGTCTTCCACGTCGCCCTTGTCAAACTGGGTCACCAGGCTTCCGCCCTCGTCGTCGCAGTACAGGGGCGAAAAATCGGTGATCTTGGTAGGCGCGATCACCACGCCGCCGGCGTGTTTACCGGCGTTCCTGCACACGCCCTCGAGCTTCAGGGCCATTTCCCAGATTTCCTGGGCTTCCTCGTCGTTCTCGAGAAACTCGACCAGCTGTGGCTCCTGCTCCAGAGCCTTCTCCAGGGTCATGCCCGGCTCGAACGGGATCATTTTGGACAGCTTGTCGGCCAGGCCATAGGATTTGCCCTGCACCCGAGCAACATCCCGCACAACCGCCTTCGCGGCCATGGTGCCGAAGGTAATGATCTGCGACACCGCCTCACGCCCGTATTTCTGGGCGGTGTATTCGATCACCCGGTCCCGACCCTCCATGCAAAAGTCGACGTCAAAGTCGGGCATGGAAACCCGTTCCGGGTTCAGGAACCGCTCGAACAGCAGGTCATATTCTAGTGGATCCAGGTCAGTGATCAGCTGGGCGTAGGCCACCAGCGAGCCGGCACCGGAACCCCGGCCCGGCCCCACGGGCACACCGTTGTTCTTGGCCCACTTGATGAAGTCCATCACGATCAGAAAGTAGCCCGGGAACCCCATCTGGATGATGATATCCAGCTCGAAGTTCAGGCGCTTGTAGTAGGCCTCGCGTTTGGCATCGTATTCCGGATCGTCCTTGCTGAGGGTCTTGGCCAGCCGCTCTTCCAGCCCCTCCTCGGAGACCTTCCGGAAATAGTCGTCCATGGTCATGCCATCGGGAATCGGGTAATTGGGCAGGAAATACTCACCCATCCGAACCTTCACCGAGCAGCGCCGGGCAATCTCCACGGTGTTCTCGATTGCTTCTGGAATGTCGCTGAACAGCTCGATCATCTCATCGGCGCTGCGCAGGTACTGCTGGTCACTGAAGCGGCGATCACGGCGCGGATCATCCAGGGTACGACTCTCACCGATACAGACCCTGGCCTCGTGAGCCTCAAAGTCTTCCGCCTCCAGGAAGTGCACATCGTTAGTGGCAACCACCGGAAGGCCAAGAGCACCGGCCAGCTCAACACTCAGGTGCAGGCAGTCTTCGTCTCCTGGACGACCGGTGCGCTGTAACTCGAGGTAGTAGCTATCCGGGTACAAATCCATCCAGTAACGGGCGCGCTCGCGGGCCAATTCCGTTTTGCCCGCCATCAAAGCCTTGCCCACATCGCCCATTCTCGAACCAGAGAGCGCAATCAAACCGTTCGGCCGAGCCTCAAGCCATTTGCGCTGGATGATCGGCTTGCCAAACCGCTGCCCCTCGGTATACCCCAGGGAAATGATTTCGGTGAGGTTGAGATAACCGTCGTTATCTCGCGCCAACAGCGTGATGCGGAACGGATTCTCGGGCTCGTCGGGATTTTCCAGCCACAGATCGGCGCCAATGATGGGTTTGACGCCCGCGCCCATGGCCGCCTTGTAAAAGCGAACCAGCGAGCACATGTTGGATTGCTCGGTAAGGCCAACAGCCGGCATGCCCAGCTCGGCAACGCGCTTTATCAGCGGTTTAACCCTGACCAGGCCATCCACCATGGAGTATTCGGAATGGACGCGGAGGTGTACAAAAGTCTGCGACATAACGTCAGGTTATTCCTGCTGTGTAATTCAGTTGGGGCGGCCGGCTCAACCGCCGATCACGGCCCGGAGTTCTTCTTCGGTCTGGGGTCCAAAACGGGTCTCGACCAGATCGCCGCCCGGATTAACCAGAAAAGTGGCAGGCAGCGCGACCGGTAACTTCCAGCCGAACCCCGGCCCTGGATCGTCCGCCAGCATGGTAAATTCAATCCCCATACGCTCGCCCAGTTCGACCAATGCGTCGCCCCGCACCCCATCAAAATTGACGGCTAGTACGGTAATGTCGGGCGCCTTGTCCAGCTCATTGAGCTCGGGAATTTCTTCGAGGCACGGTTTGCACCATTCCGCCCAGTAGTTAACCAACACCCACTGGCCGCGCAAGGTGTCCCAGTTCAGTTTTGTGCCTTCTGCCCGCTCAAGCTCGATTTTCTGGCAGCCGGACATCGCCAGAATGAGCAGCGCCACGGCCAGAACATGCAGGCCGGAACGCCTACGGACAGAATCAGGGTACTGCACTGGAAAACCTCCTGTTAGACTACCGGCCACAGAAATCGTGGACTCCATTCAGACAATCAGGCACGAAGATGACAGAACCCACCCGGATTTTCCACAACCCTCGCTGCTCGAAATCCCGCCAAACCCTTGAACTGCTTACCGAACGGGGAATTGAGCCAGAGATTATACGCTACCTGGAAACACCACCGACAGAGCAGGAGCTCAAGGATATCCTGAACGCACTGGATCTTCGCCCCCGCGAACTGATGCGCACGAAAGAAAAAGAGTATAAAGAACAGGGCCTGAACAGCCCCGACCTGAGCGACGAACAACTCATCGCCGCGATGGTAGCAACACCGAAACTGATTGAACGACCGATTGTGACCGCCAACGGCAAAGCAGCACTTGGCCGGCCACCGGAAAACGTTCTCTCGATCCTGTAACGCCCAACAATCTCCTCCAGCCAGATCAGAAGGATCTCTGAAGATGTCCGATCAATTGCCCTATGTTCTCGTGCTATTTTACAGCCGCACAGGCCAGACTGCGGAGCTGGCCAGCCAGATTGGTCGTGGTGTGGCGCGGGTAACAGGCATGGAAGCGAGGTTGCGGGCGGTACCACCGGTTTCACCGGACACGGAAGCATCCCTGCCCGCAGTTCCGGACTCTGGAGCGCCCTACGCCAGCAAATCCGATCTCGCAAATTGCGCCGGCCTTGCCATCGGCAGCCCCACCCGCTTCGGCAACATGGCAGCGCCCCTGAAGCATTTCCTCGACACGACCGGCGACCTCTGGCTGAGCGGAACCCTGGAAGGCAAACCGGCGGGCGCGTTTACCTCTACCGGCAGCCTCCATGGCGGGCAGGAAACGACTCTCATGACCATGATGATGCCGCTGCTGCATCATGGCATGGTGGTCTGTGGTCTCCCCTACTCGGAGAAGAGTCTCGGCGAAACGGACACCGGTGGCACACCCTACGGCCCTACCCACTGGGCCGGAACCGGCGAACAGCAACCCCTGAGCACGCATGAGAAAGCCCTGTGCCAGGCCTTCGGCGAACGTCTGGCGCGACTGGCGCTGAAACTCGCTGACTGATACGCGACCGGGCGCAGGACGTACTTTGCTTTACACTTACCGACTCCGGAACACACTATGCTGAACAACCCGAAGGCCCGCATCACTGTGCGGGCGACGATCGCCCTTTACATCGGCGTGCTTGCCACCCTGCTGATTACCACGTTCTACCCGGCTCCCGTCGAGGGTGTTTCAATACCCCTGATGCTGGCGGTGAAACTGGTCCCGCTTCTGCCCTTTGCGGTCACGGTCTTTCGCGGTCACAATCGGGGCTATATCTGGATGTCCTTCGTGGTGATCTTCTACTTCACTCAGGCCGTTGTTTCGGCATGGCTGAGCGAAGGCGCCCCGGGGCCGGTCATTTTGACGGTACTGACCTTCCTGTTGTTCACTGTTGCCATGATTCACCTGAAGGTGAACCGGCCGGTGGCAGACGGAAACACACCCTGAAGACCTGGAACTGACCCTCTATGGCTGACACAAGCAACTCCGGAACGGTGCAGCGGCCACCCGCGCCGCCCAGAAGTACCCTGACCCTGAGAGATGTTTGCACCGCGCTTGTTACCAGCGGGGAAATCAGCCAGGAAGACGCAGAGCGGGTGTTGTCGGCCAACCTGGGCGCGGCAACCGGCGACGGACAGAAAGGCAGGCGCCACCCGCTGGAACTGGTGGCGATTGCCGCGCTGACCAGCCAGAAGAGCGGTCGTACCCTGGATCTGGATCGGCTGACTCACTGGCTGGCCGACTGGGCGGGGCAACCCTATTACCATATTGATCCCCTCAAGATCGACACACCCGCCATTGCCCGGGTGATGTCTTACGCCTTTGCGCAGCGCCATGGCATCCTGGCCGTTGAGATCGGCGCCGATGAGGTGCTGATCGCCAGCGCAGAACCTTTCAAGAGCGATTGGGTGCAGAACCTTCAACAGGCCGTTCGCAAGGATATCCGGCGCGTTGTCGCCAATCCCGAGGATATCCGCCGGTACACCGTGGAGTTCTACCAGCTCGCCAATTCCGTCAGCAAGGCCAGCGGCAGCCAGGGCCCGGGTGTTGCCGGCAACCAGAATTTCGAGCAGCTGCTCGATCTTGGCGCCAGCGAACATCCGGACGCCAATGACCAGCACGTCGTCAAGATTGTCGATTGGTTGCTCCAGTACGCCTTCGACCAGCGCGCCTCGGATATTCACATAGAGCCCCGCCGCACGGTCACCCAGGTCCGGTTCCGGATCGACGGCGTTCTGCACAACGTTTATGAGTTCCCCGAGCATGTGGGCGTGGCGGTGACCAGTCGCCTCAAGATCCTCGGTCGCCTGAATGTGGCGGAAAAACGCCGCCCCCAGGACGGTCGTATCAAGACCCGCAAACCCGACAACCGGGAGGTGGAACTGCGTCTGGCCACCATGCCGACTGCCTTTGGCGAAAAGATGGTCATGCGGATCTTTGATCCAGACGTGCTTTTGAAGTCCTACGAGCAACTGGGATTCGGCAAGGAAGACCGCCAGCGCTGGCAGGAAATCACATCCCGCCCACACGGCATCGTCCTTGTCACCGGGCCCACTGGTTCCGGCAAGACCACGACCCTGTATTCGACCCTGAAACAGATTGCATCGCCCGAGCTAAACGTCTGCACCATCGAGGATCCCATCGAAATGGTGGAGCCGGCGTTCAACCAGATGCAGGTTCAGACCAATATCGACCTGACCTTTGCAGCCGGCGTAAGGGCGCTGCTGCGTCAGGACCCGGATATCATCATGATCGGCGAGATCCGCGACCTGGAAACGGCGGAAATGGCCGTGCAGGCTGCCCTGACAGGCCACCTGGTGCTATCGACCCTGCATACCAATGACGCCCCGAGTGCGATCACCCGAATGATGGAACTGGGCATTCCGCCTTACCTGATTCGGGCAACGGTACTGGGCGTGATGGCACAACGGCTTGCCCGAACTCTGTGCCTCCATTGCAAGGCGCCCGGGCCCGCGGACGAACAGGCGTGGCAGACCCTCACCCGGCCCTGGAAATCGCCGGTTCCAAAGCAGTTCTATCAGCCCGTGGGTTGCCTGGAATGCCGGAACACAGGGTATCTTGGCCGCGCAGGGGTTTATGAAATTATGACGCTGTCTGGCGCATTGCTACGACAGATCACCGATCATTGCGAGCTGGAGCAGCTCAGGCTGGATGCCTACAAGGAAGGCATGAAATCCCTGCGCTTGAGTGGTGCACAGAAAGTGGCCGCCGGCCAGACAACGGTGGAAGAGATTCTGAGGGTGACGCCGGAAAGCCAGCGCTGAATGAGGGTCAGGCTCCCGGGCGCAATCCGCACTGGCCCAGTAATTCCTGCCAGGCTTTGGTGTGGGCCATCATGGCCACGTCCAGTTCCCGCCACAGGCTGGCCTCGGCGCTCTGTGAGAGATGCCGCTCATACCAGCCGGCGAAACTTTCTGGCATGACCGCCCGCTGCATTTCCGCCAACTGCTCGAACGGCTCGATGAGCGCCACCCGTCCCTGGGTCACAGTGCTCATATAGGGTTGGATCTTTTCGATATAAACACTGAAAAACATACTCTGAACAATATCCGACTGGTTGTTCGGCTGGCCGTTAATACACAGAGGCTTGCCCTCAATTCTCTGCCTGAGCAATGCCGTCCCGTCCTTCAGCCTTGCAGTCAGAAGAAGCGCGCTGTTGATCAACTGACCGGCGCGGTATTCTGCCTGCCAGCGCTGATGAACGTCGCCGGCAAAGTCGAGGGAAACCGCCAGATCTTCAGAGTACAAACGGGCCACTGCTGCGTTCAGGCTGTCGATATCAAGGGCGAGATCAGACACCGGATTGCCCTCTGGCGCGACGGGATAGTCACCCTTGGCCAGGGTAAACAGTTTTTCGATTTCTTCGACGCCCCAGGTGGCATTCCAGATAGCAATGGGCAGGGATTCAAGCTTGCTGTCGATACCACCGGCAAGCTCTTCGGCAAATTCTTCATCTTCTATATCCGGCAGACAGTCCCTGGCCGCTTCGATAAACCGGATTTCATAACGAAGGCGGTTCAGGGGTTGCATAACCCGCCCCATCACCGAGTTTTTCTCACCAACAACGTACTGGAGTTCACAGCCGTAGAGCGATAGAAAATCGAGCATTCCCATGTCCAGTTCGGGCATGGTCAGCACACGGTCACGGCGGCGGGGAAGCTGGCTGGCGGAGGGAATGTCAGAAAACTCGGGATCGGCTTCCAACACGCGGGCCACCCGCTCCACATACTCGTCCATCATGGGACGCGCATCCGAGAACGGGTCGCAACCGGCAAGAAGCACGGCGAGAACCGGCGCAAAGATTCTGCAAATTCCGGTTCCGGGCATTCATTCCTCCTGCGATGGCGTTAAAAAGCCCTGGGCCTAGCGCTTTTGCAGCAGGGCATCAACCTCCGCAAAATCACGGGCAACGAAACGTTCGGTTTCCGGCAGATCTCCCTCGCGAACAAGCCAGGCAGTTTGCATGCCGGCTTCCTCGGCTGCCTCCAGTTCGGCTTCCACATCAGACAGGAACAGCACCGTGCAGGCCTCGACGCCCAACTCAGACAGAATATTCCGGTATGAAACGGTCTCTTTCTTGCCACCGATGCGGGTATCGAAATAGCCCGAGAAAAACGGCGTAAAATCGCCTTCCGTGGTAAAACCGAAAATCAGCTTCTGGGCTTTCACCGAACCTGATGAATATACGAACAAACGCAGCCCCCGATCATGCCAGCGTTGAAGGTAGTCGGCTGCGTCAGCATAGATGTGCCCTTTCAGCTCTCCCTGCTGATAGCCCTGCTCCCAGACCATGCCCTGCAGCGTCTTAAGAGAGGTTTCCTTGCGGTCTTCCCTGATCCAGGTTTCAAGCACTTGGATCAGCCCTTCGACATCCTCACGCGCAACGCCTGAAACCTCGGCCACTGCGTCCAGTTGCTCAGACACAGCCGAGCTGTCCTGATGCTGGTCACGGACAAAACGCGGCAGGTGCTCGCTGGCATAGGGAAACAGGACATCGTGCACAAACGAAATAGAGCTGGTGGTGCCTTCGATATCCGTGAGCACAACCCGGATCATTCGGCCGCTCCTGCCAGCGCCTCATAGCGAGGCAGGCGACCGGCGATGTCTTCACCGGTAAAGTCCGCCACCCAGCCCTCGGGGTTGGTGAACAGGCGAATGCAGGTAAACGCAGGTTCCGGGCCCATATCAAACCAGTGGCGAGTGCCATCGGGCACACTGATCAGATCGTTTTTCTGGCACAGCACGGCGAAAACCTCGTTGCCGAAGTGCAGGTAAAACAGGCCCTGGCCACGGACAAAGAAACGAACTTCGTCTTCACTGTGGGTGTGCTCATCCAGGAACTTTTGCCGGAACGCGTCTTTCTGCGGATTGTCCGGGTTCAGGCTGATCACATCCGCGGTCTGAAAACCACATTCGTGCTTCAGTTTCGAGACTTCCTCGCTGTAGGCCTCAAGGATGTCTTCCTGGGAGGCGTCAGCCGGCAGATCTTTCGTTGGCCACTGCTCATAGCGCACACCGTGCCGGGCCAGAAGCTCCCGTATTTCTTCAGGATTCCCGGTCACTTTGCGTGCCTTTTCGGGCTGGCTCTGGTCGAAAATACTCAGGGTAGTCATGGGCGAACCCTCATGGTTTCAAGCTCACATTCAAACAGGAATTCAAAGGCCTCGACATGGCGCAGGCAATCGGCCATGGTTTTGCCCCAGGTGTACAGGCCATGGCCACGAATCAGGTAGCCTGGCTGTTCCGGATGCTCCCGGAACCATTCGCGAGTTTGCTCCGCCAACGCGTCGATGTCCTGGGTGTTGTCGAACACCGGAACCGTCAGGACTGATTCGTGGGTCTCAACGCCGGTAAACGCCTTCTGCAGCTCATAGCCTTCCAGCGCCAGTGGCTGGCCGGGCTCAAGCAGACGACTGAGCACCGTTGCCTTCACCGAGTGGGTGTGCAGAACCGCGCCCACCTCGGGAAAGACCTCATACAGCACCGTATGCAGCCTTGTTTCTGCAGAGGAGCGACAGTCGCTCTGTACCGGCCGGCCGGCCAGATCGACCACCATGACATCACCCGCCCCCAGCTGTCCCTTGTGACGGCCTGAAACAGTAATGGCGATGTGTTCGGCATCAATGCGGGCAGAATAGTTACTGCTGGTTGCGGGCGACCAACCCTGCTGGTACAGGAATCGACCGGCTTCCACAATCGCATCCGCGGCGACGGCGTATCGGGTTACATCAAACACGAGTTCTCTCCCGGGTTTCAGAGCGCTTGGGACACTCCCATGGGCGCCATTATAGGGACGAACCAGCTCCTCGCAAATGATGCCGTGCGGCAATCAGATCGGCGACAATGGAGACAGCAATTTCTGCCGGTGTCTTGCTCGGAATATCAACACCAATGGGAGCTCGCAGGCGTTCGAGTGCCTCTTTTTCAAGCCCCAGAGATGCCAATCGTTCCCGCCGGGCTTCCGAAGTTCTTTTCGACCCCATTGCGCCTATGTAAAAGGCACTGGAGTGAAGAGCTGCAAGCAACCCCATATCATCGACGCGCGGATCATGGGCGAGGGCCAGAATACCGGACCAGGCGTCGCCAAACTGTGTCGAAATCAGATCATCGGGCAGGCGCCGGTCCAGGGGAATCCCTTCAAAACTCCAGCCGTCGGCGAAGGCCTCCCTCGGCTCACAGAGGGTGACAGCAAAATCCGCCGCGGTCGCGAATTCAAAAACGTAACGGGCGACTTCGCCGGCACCGATCAGCAACAGCCGGCACTCGGGCTGCAAAGCATGAAGAAGCTGTTCACCGTCGAAGTGGACCGCGTTACCGGCCCGGGAGACAGAATGCTCCAGCGTCGCAGCCCCGTTTATCGGCACGCGACGAACCACCGATTCGCGATCGCGCAAGGCAGCCGCCAATGCCTGAACGTGATCGAGACCCACCTGGCCCCGGTAGGGTTCAATCAGAAGCCGTATCCGGCCACCGCAAGGCAGCTGGAAATGATCCCGGTCATCGTCGGTAATTCCATAATCAACGAAAACCGGATGGTCCGGCCCGTCTTCCGCTGTGCGCCGGAGCAGATCCTCTTCCAGACAGCCACCGGACACCGACCCGCTCCAATGACCGGATTCTGCAATCGCCAGCCAGGAGCCGACCGGACGCGGCGAGGAGCCCCAGGTGTCCACTATGGTGCAAAGCCAGGCTCTCTGGCCTTCCGCCAGCCAGCGAGACATTCTCTCTAATACGGTCTGGCGGCCAGTAGCGACCGAATAGGCAACGCTTGAATCAGGCATTGGCTCTCAATGGCAGGCTACGCTGCCGCTTTCCATTGAGCGCAAACAGCGCATTTCCCAAGGCCGGGATCACCGGCGGCACGCCCGGCTCGCCGACTCCAGTCGGCGACTCGCTGCTTGCAACAATATCCACCAGTACCTCAGGACGCTCGTACTGCCTCATTAGGGGATAGTCGTGGAAGTTGCTCTGCTGGACCTCGCCATTCTCCAGCGTGATTTCTCCATAAAGTGCCGCGGTCAGCCCAAACAGGATACCGCCCTCGATCTGGTCCTCCACGATACGGGGGTTTACGACCTGGCCACAGTCCACCGAGCAGGTGACCTTGTATACCCGGATCGCACCATTCTCGATTCCGGCTTCCACCACCTGGGCAACGTACGTTCCGAAACTCCGGAACAGGGCGAGCCCCCGGGCCCGACCCTCTGGCACCGGCGACTGCCAGTCGGCCAGCCTGACAACCCGGTCAAGCACTTCAAGGTGCCTCGGCTCGTGGCCAATCAGGCGACGACGGAACTGGTATGGATCCTCACCTGCCTCATGGGCAAGTTCGTCCATGAAGGTTTCGACGGCAAACCCGTTGTGGGAGAAACCTACCGAACGCCACCAGGTAATCGGAATGCCGGGATCGGTGTGGGTATGACGGATATCAACGTTGGACACCCGGTACGGATACTCGATGGCACCCTCGATTGCGGAGAAATCCTTCGGCGTCGCAATGCCTTCGGCCATCAGGCCGACACTGCCCAAAGTGTCGTACATGAATTTTGGCGCCCAGGGATACTGGGCAGGGGCCGCATTGCGGACATACCAGTCCAGGATCTGAGGACCAACAATCTGGTGATGCCAGCCCGTCAGCTCAGCACCAGACAGGCTGGCTTTCATACGGTGCAGCATGGCCGGGCGATAAAGATCGTGGCGGGTGTCCTCTTCACGGGACCAGATGACCTTAACCGGCCGTCCGACCCGGTAGGCCACTGCCGCCGCCTCTTCGATATAGTCCTGAGTCAGTCGACGGCCAAAACCGCCGCCGAGAAAGGTCGTATTGATAGTGATATCGTCGGGGCCAAGATTGGTCACCCGGGCTGCTGCAATCCGGCCAAGGTCCGGCGCCTGTGTAGGGGCCCACACTTCCATGCCGTCCTCTCGGTACCAGGCCGTGGCATTCATGGGCTCCAATGTCGCGTGGGCCAGGTAGGGCTGGGCATATTCCGCTTCCACTACCCGGTCGCCCTCCTCCATGGCACTGGCAAAACTGCCCTCACTACGCTCGGACTCTCCGGGATCGTCATCGGCGGCGGCGCGGTAGGAGTCGAACACGTCGCCCGTAGACAGAGACACGGCATCCGAAAAATCCCAGTCTATCTTGAGCGCGTCCTGAGCCTTCCGGGCACGCCAGTATTTGTCGGCAACAACGGCCACGCCACGCTCGATCTCAAATACATCAAGCACACCCGTCATTGCACGGACCTGATCAGCGTTGAAGTCCCGGACCCGGCCGCCGCTCCGGGGAGGCCGTGAAACAACGCCGTACACCATGTCCGGAAGATCGACATCAATCCCGTAAACTGCGGTTCCCGTGGACTTCGCCCGGGCATCGAGTTTGCCTCGCTGCTTGCCAATGTATTTCCATTCGCTCTGCGGCTTGAGCGCTATGTCACCACGCAGCACTTCTTTGGCGGCCAACTCAACCAACTGGCCATAGGCCATGGAGTCGATACCGTTCGGGTGCACCACCCTGCCTTCACTGGCGCGACATTCGGTTGCTTCGACGTTCCATACACGTGCTGCCGCCATAACCAGCATTTGCCGGGCTTCCGCTCCGGCCGTTCGAAGCGGCTCCCAACTGGTCGCAACACTGGTGCTACCGCCTGTCAGTTGCAGCTTGTACAGAGGATTTCGATACTCCGGCGCCACCGGTGCAAAGCGTGGGGTGATCCGCTCCGGCTGGATTTCCAGCTCTTCGGCAATCAAAGTGGTCAAGCCGGTGTAGGTGCCTTGCCCCATTTCGACCCGGGCCAGGGTGAAGAAGACTTCATCATCGGCAGTCAGTTCCAGCCAGGCATCGGGACGCCATTCGCCCGTGTCCGACTCATACCCCGTCTGGATTCCCGCGCAGCCCGGCAACGTTATTGAAACCATGAGGCTGCCGGAGGCACCGGCACTGACCTTGAGGAAATTTCGTCGATTCATCGCCATGTTATGCGCCCCCCCCCTGAGCGCCGTCTGACGTATCAGCGACGACGGATTCCACGGCTGCAATGATCCGCGAGTAGGTGCCGCATCGGCAAAGATTGCCTGTCATGGCCGCGACAATTTCCTCACGTGAAGGCGCCGGATTGCTGGCCAGAAGGTGGGCCGCACTCATGATCTGGCCCGACTGGCAGTAGCCGCATTGAGGAACGCCGTGTTCTATCCAGGCATCCTGCAGTGCATGAAGACGACTTCCCTCCCCCAGGCCTTCAATCGTAACCACATCACCACCCGCGGCCATTTCGACCGGTGTCGAGCAGGAGCGCACAGGCTGCCCGTTCAGGTGAACTGTGCAGGCACCACAGAGGCCCGCGCCGCAACCGAATTTAGTTCCCTTGAGCCCCAGCTCATCACGCAATACCCATAGAAGAGGCGTATCCCCTTCAATGTTCAGCGACCGCTCGTCGCCATTGACTGTCAGGCTCACGGCCATCCCAACCCTCTCCTTTACCTGCATCCGGTGTTGTTTCCGGATTTATTATTGTCGCTACCCCTATGGCAGATACCAGAGTCCTATCTGACGACTTCTTCGCCATCCTTGTTAACCCAGATCTTGCGTTCGCCGGACTCCATCTTGCCGTTTGAGTCCCAGACCTCCCGATCCGTTGTGGCCTCTTCAACCTTGCCGTTGTCGTTCCAGATAACTCGATCCTTACAGCCCGCCAGTGCCAGTACGGCGAATACAACCAATACAGCTTTTTTCACGACGATAACCTCCGTTCAGCCGCCACCGCGGCTCTTATTAAGGAATACCTGGGATTGGCAGCCCTAACGGCTGCCGTGGAGTTCACGATTATGCTGCTTATCCCGGTCACTCTTTCGCACCATGACATAAACAGCCCCCGTACCACCATGGTGTTTCTGGGCCGAATGAAAGGCCAGGACATCGTCCAGCTCCGGCAACCATTTGGCGAGGTAGCTTTTCAACTGGGCGATACCATCAGGATTACGCTCGCCCTTGCCATGAAGAATGATGACCGACCGCAGGCCATAGCGCACGCAATCACCGATGAACCTGAAGACTTCGCGACGGGACTGCTCAACGGTCATACGGTGCAGATCAAGGCGCGCTTCGATCGGATACTGGCCCAGCCGGAGCTTTCGAAATACGCCGTGCTGGATGCCTGGCCGCTGCCAGCTCAGGATATCGTGGGCCGTAAGCGGCTCTACCATGTCGGAAGTCAGGGGATTGGTGTCCCGCGCGGGCTTTTCAACAGCCGCCCGCTGACGTTCCAGATGACCTGGCGTCAGTTCCCGGGGCGTTGTCACCTCGGCCCGGTTGGGCTTGCGGATACGCCGGACGTCTTTCATTTCCTCAAGGAAGCTGAGGCGCTCTTCTTTGGTAGTCATGGCGTTACAATTAATGACCTGTTTCAGAGACCGACTTTACCACCTGGGTAACCGGCCTTAAAGAAAACTGATCTATGTCAGACTTATTGCGACCAAAATCGTAGGGCAACAGATGCTTTGGCTACACTACACTTCAGACGGACAATAATAACCAGCGAGTGACGACGGACATGGCCTCAGCGCACCAGGAAAATGACCGCCCGCAGAACATCCGCGCCATCATGACGTTTTTGCGGGAACACGCGCCTTTCTCCAGCATGGATGACTCCCATCTTGCGCATTTCGCGGAGAACGCCTCCATCCAGTTCTACGCCGATGGCGATATCGTGCTGTCTCCGGATCAGGATGTCGTTAAACGATTTTACGTGGTCAAACAGGGGCGGATTCGTGGCGAGCGCCACAACGACAAAGAAGACCGCACGGAAACGACCTTCGAGATCAGCCAAGGCGAGTGCTTTCCCCTCGCCGCCATGATCGGCGAACGGCCAACCAGAACCCTGCATCGGGCAGACGGCGACACCTTCTGCCTCAGCATCGGGCAGACAGCGTTCGTTACACTCTTTGCTGAAAGCGAACCTTTCCGGGATTTTTGCCTGCGGGGCGTCAGCAGCCTGCTCGATCAGGTGAACCGGCGCATACAGTCAAGTGCCATGGCCTCAATCGGGTCCAGCACGTCCCTCGATACGCCACTTGAACGCTATGCCCTGCGCAATCCGATTGTCTGCTCGCCCGATCTGCCGGTGCGTAAAGCCGTGGCCCGAATGCACGAAAACAACGTCGGCAGCATTATCGTTACCGATGAAAACCGTATCCCGACCGGCATTTTCACACTGCGGGACCTTCGCACCATGATCGCCGAGGGCACCGGCCCCCTGGATACACCCATACAGCAGGTAATGACCAAGAATCCCTGCTGCCTTCCCTCCCATGCGGATGCGTTCGAAGCTGCCATGCTGATGGCGGAGCATCATTTTGCGCATCTTTGCGTCATCGACGATGACCGTAAACTGATTGGCGTGGTTTCGGAACGAGACCTGTTCTCCCTGCAGCGCGTGGACCTGGTAAACCTTGCCCGCACCATTGGCACGGCCACCCACCTGCGCACCCTGGTCAGCCTGCGAACAGACGTATCACGCCTGGTGGATGCGATGCTCGCCCACGGCGCCGACTCCGGGCAGGTGGTCAAGATCATCACCACGCTCAATGATGTAACCGTCAGACGGGTCCTGGAACTGAACATCAAGAAGAACGACCCGGGCATTCCCTTCTCCTGGCTGACGTTTGGCAGCGAGGGCCGCCAGGAGCAGACCCTGCTGACCGACCAGGACAACGGCATACTGTTCCAGACGCCGGAAGGGATGACCGCCGAACAGGTCCGGGAAAAGCTGTTGCCCTTTGCGCGAAAGGTAAACGACGAACTGGCCGAATGTGGCTTCACCCTGTGCAAGGGCAACATCATGGCCAGCAACCCGAAACTCTGCTTGAGTGACAAGGAGTGGGACGACTGGTTTATCCGGTTCATTGATGCCTCCACGCCCCAGAACCTGGTGTATTCCTCAATTTTTCTTGATATGAGGGCTATCTACGGTCCAACCGAGCCGCTGAACGATCTTCTGGACAAGATCCTCACGCGGATCCGGAAAAACGCCCTGTTCCAGAAAATGCTTGCCGGGAATGCGTTCCAGCGGAAGCCGCCGCTCACCATGTTCCGCAATTTCCGCTATATATCCGAGGGCAACAAGCACTCACTGGACCTCAAGCGTCAGGGCCTGGCGCCGTTTGTTGAGGCAGTGCGGGTTTTCGCCCTGGCGAATGGCGTTGAGACAGCGAACACGCTGGAGCGCATGGATGAGCTGGCGAAAAAGGGCGTCTTCGATCCGAAAGATGCCAACGCCTGGAAGGAAGGTTATAGCCTGATCCAGGCGATCCGCATGCGGGCCCACCAGGAAATGCTGGCAAAGGGAGAGGAGCTCACCAACTACATCGATCCCGACGATCTGAACCCACTCGACCGTCGAATCCTGCGGGAATCTTTCAGGCAGGCGCAGCGGTTGCAACAGAAACTCGAAGTTACCTACCAACTCTGACCTTCAGGCGCGAGACATGCTGGAACAGATCAAACAATGGATTGAGCATCGCCGGGGCGGAAAAATCGGCAGCCACGATCCTGGCAATCTGCCCAACCCGAAAACGCCAGGAGAACAGTTGCTTACGGACTGCCGTCTGATCGTGCTGGATCTTGAAACCACGGGACTGAACCCCTCCAAGGACGAGGTGATCGCTATCGGGGCCGTCGCCATCCGCGGCGGCATTATCCATCTGGGCGACCAGTTCGACCTGATCCTCAGGCGTCCGGAGCTCGACATCCGCGAAACCGTGCTCATTCACGGGATCGGGCCCGAGGCGCTGACCCAGGGGCACGAAATCGAGGATGCCCTTCTCTATCTTCTTGAGTGGATGAACGGCGACCCGATCCTGGCCTACCACTCGGCGTTCGATCAGAAATTTCTGGAAAAGACCCTGAAGGCGCAGCTTGGCTATACCCAGCCTCATACCTGGATGGACGTGGCCGACCTGATGCCTGCATTTTTTCCAAACACCAAGACCGGTGGCAAAGGACTCGACAACTGGGCCGATTATTTCGGCCTTGAAGTCAGCGAACGTCACCACGCCGCTTCCGATGCTCTCGCTACAGCCGAGCTTACCCTGGTCGCACTTAATAAGGCGCGGTCGGAAGGGGTAAAAACACTCAAAGGGCTTTACGACAAGCTCCATTATCATCGGCGCCTGCAAAACATGCATCGTTTCTGAATCGATGCCTGGCGGAACATCGCATTTATAGACCGACGTCACGCCAAATTACTGAGAATTAGACCTTTTGCCAATATCTATAAATCGCTTGACCAGTAAAGTCAGTAGGGACAACTAGTCGGAGAAGTACTTATATGAATAATAAATTCTCTAACAGAAGTGCCTCACCAAAAACCCACCCAACCTCCACAACAACAAAACAGGAGTGATCCTATGTCAGCAGGTCATAGCTACGATGCTGAAGCGTACTGGAAGGCGAATCTGCGCCTGATATTCGGGAGCCTGATAGTCTGGGCCCTGGTATCTTACGGCTTTGCAATTCTGCTCCGTCCGATGCTTGCCGGTATTCCGATTGGTGGTACTGATCTGGGCTTCTGGTTTGCCCAGCAAGGTTCCATCCTCACGTTCATCGCTCTGATCTTCCACTACGCGTGGCGCATGAACAAGATCGATGAAAAATTCGGCGTGCACGAGGAGTAAGAACGAATGAGCCAATTTGCCATTAACATCATTTTCGTAGGGGGCTCATTCCTCCTCTACATCGCAATTGCTATCTGGGCCAAGGCCGGAAGCACGAGTGACTTCTACGTTGCCGGCGGCGGTGTTCATCCGATCACCAACGGCGCAGCAATCGGCGCCGACTGGATGTCCGCGGCATCGTTTATCTCCATGGCAGGTCTGATTGCTGCCGGTGGCTACGCCAACTCCACCTTCCTTATGGGCTGGACTGGCGGTTACGTTCTGCTGGCCATGCTGCTGGCTCCGTACCTGCGGAAGTTTGGCAAGTTTACGGTTCCCGAGTTTATCGGCGACCGTTTCTACAGCAAGAATGCCCGCCTCGTAGCGGTTATCTGCCTGATCGTGGCGTCTGTAACCTACGTTATCGGCCAGATGGCTGGTGCCGGTGTTGCCTTCTCCCGCTTCCTCGAAGTTGATTCCACCGTTGGCCTGATGATCGCGGCTGTTGTGGTATTCGTCTACGCAGTAATGGGTGGCATGAAGGGTATCACCTACACCCAGGTGGCACAGTACTGCGTACTGATTGTTGCCTACACCATTCCTGCGGTGTTCATCTCCCTGCAACTGACCGGTAATCCGATTCCAGGTCTGGGTCTGTTCTCGACTCACGTGGATTCCGGCATGCCGATCCTCAGCAAGCTGAACCAGGTTATCACCGACCTCGGCTTCAATGAGTACACCGCCGATATCGACAACAAACTGAACATGGTTCTGTTTACCCTGTCGCTGATGATCGGTACTGCAGGCCTGCCACACGTTATCATCCGCTTCTTCACCGTACCCAAGGTGGCTGACGCACGCTGGTCCGCAGGCTGGGCTCTGGTATTCATCGCCCTGCTGTACCTGACTGCGCCGGCGGTTGCTTCCATGGCTCGCTTGAACCTGATGACCACCATCTACCCGGACGGCACCTCAGCGGAGCCCATCCAGTACGATGAGCGTCCGAACTGGATCAAGGAGTGGGAAGTAACTGGTCTTATCCAGTTCACCGACAAGAACGAAGACGGCCGTATCCAGCTTTACAACGACAGCGAAGCCTTCGCGCCTACGGCTGAAGCCCGCGGCTGGAACGGCAATGAGCTGGTCGTTAACCGGGATATCCTGGTACTGGCCAACCCGGAAATCGCCAACCTGCCAGGCTGGGTCATCGGTCTGATCGCAGCGGGTGGTCTCGCAGCAGCACTGTCCACAGCGGCCGGTCTGTTGCTGGCGATCTCCTCGGCGGTCAGTCACGACCTGATCAAGGGTTCCATTAATCCGGCGATTTCGGAGAAAGGCGAGCTGCTCGCAGCACGGATATCGATGGCCGTTGCGATCGTTGTTGCCACCTACCTTGGGGCGAACCCTCCAGGCTTTGCGGCACAGGTCGTTGCCCTGGCCTTCGGTATCGCGGCAGCATCCCTGTTCCCGGCGCTGATGATGGGCATCTTCTCCAAGCGCGTGAACAATACCGGTGCCATCGCTGGTATGCTGAGCGGTCTGACGTTCACCCTGGTATACATCTTCGTGTACAAGGGCTGGCTGTTCATCCCGGGTACAGCTAACCTGCCAGACACTCCTGAAAACTGGGTGCTGGGCATCTCCCCGCTGTCAATCGGCGCGGTTGGTGCAATCGTCAACTTTGCGGTAGCCTTCATTGTATCCAACGCAACTGAAGAACCGCCCGTTGAGATTCAGGAACTGGTTGAAAGCGTCCGTTACCCACGTGGTGCCGGTCAGGCTCAAGACCACTAAGCAACATCTCAGCCTGATTTGTTCGATGAACTGACAGGTTGATACTGAACGGGCTTCCTCAATGAGGAAGCCCGTTCTTTTTTGAGGAAGTCATAATATGTTCTGGACATTTGTCGCTACTGTAGTTTGCGGCCTTGGCGCTGCTGGTATTGCACTGGGTATTCGCGCCGCCACTCGAAACAAAGCCCCGAAGTGGATCATCCCCGTTTTTGCCGGCGCGGGCATGCTCGGCTATCTCATTTACATGGAATACAGCTGGTTCGACCAGAAAGAAGCACGTCTGCCGGACGAAGCGGTGGTTGTGAGCACCGAATCCGACGGCATCCTGTGGCGCCCATGGACCTTCGTGCTCCCTTACGTCACCGCATTTTCCACGGTCGACACCAAAAGTATCAGCCGTGATACCAGCAGCGAAGACATCGTCCGGTTTACCCTCTATCGCTTCGAGCAGAAGATGACAGACGCGGTTTCTCATCGCGTTCACATCATTAACTGTGCGACCCGGGAACTGGTACCTCTGGGATCTGACGGAAGCCCGCGAGTGGATAACCTTAAACTGCTCGAGCCCGGAGACCCCCTGTATGAAACCGTCTGCGCCGAGTGATAACTCGTTAGCGTGATGCACCAACCTGCTGATACTGTCGGGAACGCGTAACCATGATTAGTGCCTGGCTGCTGGTCCTCATTTCCATCACCTACATCTCGATCCTGTTCGTGATCGCCTGGGCCGGCGACAAACACCCCGGGTTATATCGCAGGCGCCTGGCACGCACGCACATATACGCACTCTCCCTGGCAGTCTACTTCACCTCCTGGACTTTCTACGGCGCCGTTGGACGCGCCACCCAGGAGGGTCTGGGGTTTCTCCCCATCTACCTCGGGCCCTTGCTGGTCTTCGTGTTCGGTGCGCCCTTGCTGCGCCGGATCATCTATATCAGCAAGCGCAATAACAGTACCTCCATTGCCGACTTCATCGCCTCCCGGTATGGCAAATCCCAGCTCCTGGCCGCAATGATTGCAACCTTTGCCCTGATCGGCAGTGTTCCCTACATTGCGTTGCAACTGAAAGCCATTGCAATGGGCTTCAACGTGCTCTCGGCTACCGGAACAGGCTATGAAGAGCTGAGCACGGCGGCCTGGAGTGACTCCGCGTGGTACATCACCCTTGCCCTGGCGGTCTTTACCGTTCTGTTCGGTACCCGACACCTGGAATCCACCGAGCATCATCGGGGCATGATCCAGGCCGTGGCCTTCGAATCACTGATCAAGCTCGTGGCTTTCGTCGCTGTGGGGCTGTTCGTTGGCTACGGGCTCTATGGCGGGTTTGGCGATCTGTTTGAACGGGCTCGGGACGCCGACCTGATCGGCACCCTGACCACCGATGGTATCGAAGCGCCGGCATTCATTACCCAGACACTCATTGCCATGCTCGCGATCATCTGCCTGCCCCGGCAATTTCATGTCATGGTGGTTGAAAATACCGATCATCGGGACTTCGAGATTGCCCGCTGGGCTATGCCGATCTACCTGATCGTAGCCAGCGCCTTTGTGCTTCCTATTGCCGCTGCGGGCCTGCTGTCGCCCGAGGCCTCTGCTGGAAATCCTGACATCCTGATACTGCAGCTGCCGATCATGGCAGGCGAGGAATGGCTGGCCATACTGGCGTTCCTCGGTGGCGGGTCAGCGGCTGCGGCCATGGTAATCGTGTGCTCAGTGGCGATTGCCACCATGGTCAGCAACGAGATCATCATGCCGGCCCTGCTGAAATTTTTCCGACCAGGCATGAACCGGCGCACGGACCTCAGCTACCTGCTCCTGAGTATCCGCCGGGTCGCTATCTTTGTGGTGCTGCTCACCGCCTATGGTTTTTATCGGATGGCCGGCGAAGACTACAGCCTGACGGCCTTCGGCCTGCTGTCATTTGCGGCAGCGGCGCAGTTCGGGCCGGCGCTGGTAGGCGGCATTATCTGGCGCCGGGGCAATTACATGGGCGCCGTCTGGGGCCTTGGCCTTGGTTTCCTGATGTGGTGTTACACCCTGCTACTGCCGGCACTGGCCACCACCGGTTGGGTCAACGACACACTGATTGAGCAGGGAATCTGGGGACTGAACTGGACGCGCCCCACTGCCCTGTTCGGGTCCGAGCTGGACCAGACCAGTCACGGCATTATCTGGAGCCTCGGCATCAACACTTTGGTGTACATCGTACTTTCGATGCTGACCCGTCAACGTGTCCGAGAGAAGATCCAGATTGCCTCCTTCTTCCACGATCCGCAGCCCAAAGCGGAGACCGCGCAGCATCAGAGCTGGCAGGGCGAAATACTGACATCCGACCTCCAGGCGCTAACCGACCGGTTCATGGGTGAAGAACGCTCGGAAACCATTTTCCGGAATTACGAACGCCGCAACGCCATCCGTTTGCACCCGCACCGCCCGGCATCGGCGCACCTGATGAAATACATCGAGCGCCAACTGGCCTCGGTGATCGGCGCCTCCACCGCCAGGGTGGTCCTGGAATCGACCCTCACCGGCCGGGACATGCAGATCGAGGATGTGGTCAGCATCGTCGACGAAGCGTCCCAGGCCATGACCTTCAGCCGGGAGTTGCTCCAGTCAGCGATTGAAAATATCAGTCTGGGCGTGTCTGTGGTTAACCACCAGCAGCAACTGGTGGTCTGGAACCACCGATATCTGGAACTGTTCACCTACCCGAAGGGCTTCGTCAGGGTCGGTCGGCCTGTTGAAGATCTGATGCGCTATAACCTTACCAATGCCAATCTATCTGCCCGCCGGATTGATGAGATCGTCGTCGATCGCTGCACGAGCATGCGGGAGGGACGGCCGATGTCCTACGAGCGCCAGAGACCGGATGGTACGGTGTTACGCATCGATGGCAGCCCGATACCTGGTGGTGGCTATGTCACCACGTTCCAGGACATCACGGCCATGCGCAGAACCGAGCAGGCCCTCAAGGAGACCAACATCTACCTCGAGCAGCGGGTCAAGGAGCGCACCCAGGAGCTTCAGGTCATCAATGAGCAGATGCTGAAGGCCAAATCGGTGGCAGAACAGGCGAACCAGAGCAAGACACGCTTCCTAGCCTCTGCCAGCCACGACCTTCTCCAGCCCCTGAACGCAGCCAGACTGTTTACCTCTGCTCTCGCCGGGAAAGCAGATGACGGCGAGATGAAAGATCTCGTGGACCACATCGACAGCTCTCTCGGGGCTGCCGAGGAAATCATCAGCACCCTGCTGGATATTTCAAAGCTGGACGCGGGTGCGTTGGAGCCCGATATCGGGGTCTTCCCCGTGAACGAGATCATGCGCCACCTGGCAACCGACTTTTCAGCAATCGCCAAGGACCAGAACCTGGAGCTGCACGTTGTGCCCAGCACGGCCTGGATCCGATCCGATTCCAAATTGCTGCGTCGTGTGGTCCAGAATTTCCTGTCCAACGCCATACGTTACACGCCGGAAGGCAAGATTCTGCTCGGGTGCCGGCGTCTGAAAGGCTATATTCGTATAGAAGTCTGGGATACCGGTCCCGGTATACCCGAGGACCAGCTGGCACACATTTTCGAGGAATTTCGTCGGTTTCAGCATGGCCGGGATAAAAAGGGCCTGGGGCTCGGTCTCGCCATCGTTGACCGTATCAGCGGCATGCTGAACCACCCGGTCAGCGTCCATTCCGTCCAGGGCCGAGGCAGTGTCTTCGGTATCACCGTGCCAACAGCGGCTCCGGAACAGAACGAGACCACCGCTGCCAAGCCCGCATCGGGCTCACGCAGGGTATCCAACCTCGGAGGCCTGCATTTCCTGTGCATCGATAACGATCCGGCTATCCTGCAGGGCATGGTCGCGTTGCTTGGGAACTGGAAATGTGACGTAACGGCCGCCGAAAGCCTGGAAGACGCCATGGAAAAACTGGAAGGGAATCGGCCTGATATTATACTTGCCGATTATCAGCTAGATGATAACAAGAACGGCCTCGATGCCATGGACAGCATTCGCGGTGCTCTTAATGCCAACATCCCGGGCATACTCATCACCGGTTATATGGCGCCTGAAGTTCGGGAGGATGCCATCAACCGGGGCTACCAGATTCTCTACAAACCGGTGAAACCGGCTGCACTGAGGGCACTGGTTAACAAGCTACTGAAACAGAAGCGCTCATGACCGACACCAAAGCGGACGCCAATCCTTTCGGCAAACTCAACTATCTCGTGATCGATGACTTCGAAAATTTCCGGTTGTCCATTCGCCAGATGTTGCGCAGTTGTGGCGCTGACTCTATCGAGCTGGTCTCCAATGCCAGTCAGGCCATCCAGCACTGTACCTACAATCACGTGGATGTCGTGTTGTGCGACTTCAACCTGGGAGAGGGCAAGAATGGCCAGCATATCCTCGAGGACCTCCGGTATAAAAAATTACTGAAGCGCTCATCCCTGTTCCTCATGGTAACAGCGGAGACTTCCAAGGAAATGGTCATGGGGGCGAGGGAGTACCAGCCCGATGCCTATCTGACCAAGCCCATCAACCGGGCTGTACTCGAGAAACGTCTTAGCGCCCTGATCAGCCAGCGCAACACACTCATGCCCATCAATCGGGAAATCGACCGGGAAAACTACCCGGAAGCCATTTCGCTCTGTCTCCAAATGCTGCCCCGGCAGCCACGTTACAAGACCTGGTTAATGAAAACCCTGGGCGACCTGTATTTCCAGCTCGGGGACCTGGCGCACGCGCTCAAAATCTACGATGACGTCCTTGCGCAACGGGAATTGTCCTGGGCAAGGCTCGGACGCTGCAAAGTCCTGCTCGCCAATCGAAGCTTCGACCAGGCGGTAGACGGCCTGCGAGAGGTTATTGCAAATCATCCGGACTACATGGAGGCCTATGACCTTCTGGCAGAGGGGTTCGAACGGCAGGGCCGGCCGACACAGGCACAGCAGGTACTGGAGAAAGCCATAGAGCATTCCCCCAATGCCCTACTTCGGCAAAAGCATCTGGCACAGCTGGCCGGCTCCAACCAGGATCTCGAAACATCATCCGAGGCCTGGCAGCGCACAGTAGAGCTTGGCACCCACTCGATTCACGACAATTCAGAGCATTACCTCGCCTTGGGCCAGACACTTTCCGACCTCAGCGAGGGCAATCTTGAAGAAGATGGCAAAGAAAAAGCCAGGGAAGCACTGACCGTTCTCAAGAAGATGGAAAAACGATTCGAGGCCGAGGAAGGTATCAGTCTGCGGAGCCAGATCGTCCAGTGCCGGGTTTATGCGGGACAGGGTCAGGACAAAGAGGCGACCAAAATCCTCGAGAGGATCAGACCGGAACTCGACAATGCCGCAGCCCTGGATGCCGCAACGGGTCTTGATTACGCCAAGACCCTGTTTCGACTCGGACATGAAAGCGACGCCAAAGCGCTATTACGAGAGATGTCAGAGCGGTTCAGCAATGAGCCTGACATACTTCAGAAGATTGAAAGCCTCCTTGATGAGCCCGTAGGGTTCCGGCAGAAAATCAAAGCCCGAACCCTCAACCGGGATGGCATAAAAGCGTTCGAAGCCGGGAACCTGCAAGAAGCCGTGGAGATCTTTTCAAAGGCTCTGGAAATCGTCCCGGACCACGCTGCCCTGAACCTTAACTTGGTTCAGGTGCTGATGAAGGAGAATGACAACAGTCCCGGTAACGCTGAGCTCCTCAAACGCTGCCAGACTTGCCTGGATCGCCTGGCAGGACTGCCGGAGCAACACCGCCAACATCGGCGCTATATCGCCTTACAACGAAAACTGAAGGGGCTGATGGTATGAAAGACCAGAATATCGATTTTTCCATGGTGCTTGCCTCAGCCGTTCACGATATGAAGAACTCGCTTGGCATGCTCCTTAATTCCCTCGACGAGCTTCGCAGCGAGCACGAGGAAAGCCTCGGGGAATCTTCCCGCTTCAATACCTTGCAGTACGAAGCCGAACGGATGCACAACGATCTGGTGCAACTCCTTGGTATCTACCGGCTTGGCGAGAACAACCTCTCGGCACACATTGAGGAGCACTTTGTGCCGGATTTCCTCTCGGAACACCTGGCCAGACACAACCCTCTTCTGCAAGGGCTCGGCATTGATGTTTCCGTGGACGCTGAGGACATAAACGGCTTTTTCGACGAGGATCTGTTGACCGGTGTACTCAATAACACCATCAACAATGCCATCCGCTATACCCGCAGCAGAATCCGGCTTACCGCTGGTGAGAGAGACGGTTATCTGGTGATCGGTGTTGAAGACGATGGCAAGGGCTATCCCGACAGCATGCAGCACACGGGAACACTCAACTTCAAATCCCTTGATTTCAAGAGTGGCAGTACCAGCCTCGGGCTGTTCTTCGCCTCATCCGTTGCCAGACTGCACAGTGAGGGAAAGCGAAGTGGGTCGATAAAACTCCACAACGGTGGAAGCCTCGGTGGTGGTGTGTTTGAGATCTGGCTGCCCTGATCCAGGTCTTTTCTGA
>NZ_AGTR01000035.1 GCF_000235625.1 Marinobacter manganoxydans MnI7-9
TCGCGGCGACGGACAGTACTGGAGCTGTGGTGTGGCAGCAGGCTTATGACCCTTGGGGATTCAAGCTGACGACTAACACCGACGAACGTGGTTATACCGGTAACTGGCTGGACGAGGAGACAGGCCTGGCTGATCACAAAGCACGTTGGTATACCTCGTCGATTGGGCGATTCACGGGAATCGATCCCGTTAAATGGCACGAAACAAACATCCACTCTTTCAACCGCTATGCGTACGGGAATAACAATCCGTACAGCTATGCAGACCCCGATGGAGAACTGGCGTTTCCGGTTGTGCCAATACTCGCGGTGATGGCTTGGGAAGCTTTGGGAATAGGCCTTGAAGTCGCGACGATGGAGGAAACCTCCGACTCGATCAATCGTTCTGGTTCTGGAACCTTTGGGGTGACAGGTATCAAGCTTCTTGGCTCTTCAATGAAGATGGGATTGAAGGGTGCGAATGTTACAAAGGGAACATTCCAAGTTGGTAAATCAGTCGGTTCGGCCGCGACACGTATTTCTGTTCGAGGAGCTAGTCATTTAGCCGAAGGTTCTAAAGTTACGAATATCAGAAAAATAGCAGATGGGCGTGGAATTAGAGAGGTCGGGCGACTGGTTGAACAGTATGGAGGCAAAGCTAAAAATTGGTTGAAGCGATCAGGCGATGCAGATGTGGTTACGACGTCTGGAAATGTCAGGAGAGCAGAAGTCCATTGGTATGAAGCTCATGGTGTAGGTAAAGTTGAATTTAAGGTAAAGACATGGCTGGATTAAAAGTACGATGCGTCTCTATAAAACCTTACTTAGATGAGAAGCCAGATGGAAGCTTCGTCGAAGGAGAGTTCGAGGGAGAAATGATCAGCTTAACGTTGAATAAGATTTACGATGTCGTAGAGCAAGATGATGAATATTACAGAATAGTTGATGACACAGATGAGGACTATTTGTATCCGAAATCGATGTTTGAGGTTATTTAAAACAGGCATAGTCCTCCTGTAATTTTACAGCTTACGAAGCAAGGCTGACCGGGCAACTTAACCGTAATAGTGAGGTGGACCCGATCAGGGGATACCAACTGTAAGGCGAAGTGGTGGTAACTAATATGGTCAGCACTGCTGAATGCTATACATTACCGGAACCCTCAACATCCTCAGTATCAGGTGTTCGGCTAGAGTTCCCTGGCGGCATTCTCTGTCTTTATTTTGACTACGACAGGGATGGCATTATCTATAATACTGGTCTGCGTTTCGAAAAAGTTAGAGCGCATTCCCATGTTGCCGAAATGCATTGTCCTGCGTGGAAAATAGAAAATGCTTACGACAAACTGGTCAAGCTTTCAGAATCTACATGGATCGACGAACTAATTGAATCGACGTCAAGTGATCACCGAGATTCATGGATTCTTAATCACTATATGATCTATTTTGATAGTGATGGCTGTTATGAAATTATAGCTGATTCGTGGGAAGTCTTGCCGGAGAAAGAAGGCTCTCTAAACAATAACCGTTAAGAAATTGGCTGGTACATATTCTGTTAACCAGACTTTATTCTTGGATAGGAAGAACTTAAATCCCTGCTGGTGCATAGCGCTAGCAGGGATTTCTATAATAGAAGGCTTGCCATAGCGCTTCCCAACCGCAGTAGCTGTTTCGATATCTGATGACAAGTGTACGTGATGTCGCTTCCCTGGTTTTAATCCCTCCCGTTTTATTGAATCTAAAAACCGAGTAGCAGTTCCATGATAAAGTACTGCTGGTGGTTTTTCCGGAATGAGTTGTAAATCTACTTTAATTGAGTGACCTTGGTTAGCACGAATATATTGGTTATCATAAGAAAGTGAAAAACGTTTTTTTTCATTATCGATGACGACCTGTCTGATAAGTGCAGGTGTGAGTGTGATTTGTGGTTTGGCTTTCTCGATAATATCGGCAACCGATGCCCATCCTTTATCATCAAGCGTTAGGTTAATAGCCTCGGGCTTATGTCGAAGCACATAGCTTAAAAATTTACTGACCTTGGTGAAGTCTTGTTCCGGTTTTCTCAAAGTTAGTCGACCCTGCGAAAAATCTGTTTTCTGATAACAAGCAATTCACCGGCTTCTGCTGATCCATCCGGAAACGCCGTGTCTGAACATAAAATAGTCAATATCAGGAGTAAATACCGCCCGTTTTCATAGGGCCAAAATAGCTCGGCGAGCATCTTCAGGTTCACGCCTGCGCCGCACTGGGAAAACTGGTCCCTCATTTTACACCATCACCCACTACACCTGGGAATAGGAATCGTACAAGCTGCCTTCACTGATATGCTGGAAGTGAACACCTGATGAAGCTCCCTTCCTATGGCGCAGGCAACATAAACTATTTTTTCAACGCTTTGTGGCTATTTTGGGACTTTTTTTCACGTTTGTCTGCCAACCCTCTAATCGTCTCGTCGGAATCGTTGCCAGCGCTCAAACGATCCAACAGCTCATTCTTCACGCTCAGCTCGGTTTCAAGCTGCTGAACCCTCGCTTTCAGTTGGTCGTTCACGCGCTGCTGCTTTTCAAGGGCAGTCTTCCGTTGGCGTAACGCTGCGGCTTGCTGTTCTAGCCGCACCGTTTTGTCGGCCAGACGACGATTTTCGCGCTCCCGCTCGCCAAGTTGCTGCGTCAACTGATCCGACTGCTTTCGAACTTCAGTCACCTCCGTGAACAGCCGGGTAATCTCCCGGGTGGCCTGGGCCTGCTCGTCGCGTTTCACGGCCAGGGCTTGTTGCAGATGGCGTTGCTCTTCCTGGACTTGCTGGATCTGCTGCTCATGCCGCCGCTGATCCTGCTCGCGCTGCTCTTGCACGGAGCCGCGATAGTGCTCTAGTGCCTCGCGGGCATGTCCGTGCTTTTCTTCCAGCGAGTCTACCTGGCGCTGCTTGTCCTGAACCTGCTCAGTCAGACTTTCAATGCGTTGGGCCTGTGCGCGGTTATCGCCTTCGAGTGTCGAGAGCGCCTTCTGAAGCCAGCGGACGTCGGCCTGTAACGCATCCCGCTCCTGAGTCAGCGATTCGTTCTGCGCCTGGTGTTGCCGGATCTCAGCGGTCTGTGCCTTGAGGGTCTCCTGCAAGCTGGCGATCTCGGCCTTGTGGTGTTGTTCAGCCTGTTCGATGGTCTCCTGCGCGTCCTGGCGTAATTGCCTGGCGAGTCGGCCGACCAACTCGGTAACGTGGTTACTCAGAAGCGCCTCATCATCCAGACGAGTGCTTTCTCGCGCCTCAATCGCTTTCAGATGGTTGCTGATGGTGGTCTTTGAGCCGGTGTTGCCCAATTCGGCGCGTATGGCGTCGATAGAGGGGCGAACATTGCGAGCCAGAAGACGTTTGCGGGCGTCCTCGACCAGGGGTTGGGTGATGCCGCCTCGGGCCATGATGGTGTCCTCATGCTTATTTCTTACTGTGTTACGTAATACGTAATTACATACTATATAAGTTAGAAATATAGTTGATAAGCAGAATAAAATAAACATGTGATAATCCAGCGTTATCCATTGTGATGCCCGTTTCAGCGGCTATACTGACTCACGACCGGTACGATATGGCCCCGGACGAAGGCCACGCAGCAGGAGGTCACACATGCACACACAAGCCGATCCACTGGATCAGGTGTTTGCCTTCCGGGCGTTTGATTTTCGCAACCGGTTTCCCGCCCCATTACCAAGCTTTCGTGCGGCCCTTGAATGTCTGCAAAGCGAGGACGCCTATTTGCCGGACGTTGACGCGGAGATCAGGGCCTACCTCAAAGACGGACGATCAATCGCGATTCCAAACAGTTTCCTCTGGGTGGAGCACAAGCAGTTCGGTTCATTGGCTGAGGCGCAAAGCTGGGTTCAAGGCCGTCAGGATAGAGCAGCCACGGGGTCTACGCTGGACAGGCTGTCTGGCTCACTGATCGCCAATCCCGACGATCCATTCGATCAACAGGTGCGCGATGCCATGGCCAAGACGTTCACAAAGATGGTTTCAAGCGCGGACAACGATGCTGTGTGCGAGTCGGTCGAGCGCTGGTTAACAGAAGCAATAGCGGCATTGCCGACATCGAACGAGGCGGGTGGGCCCAATGACGATTGATCGGTACGTTCGGGCGGCGACCCGCGACAACACCCGACGCAGCTACCGATCCGCCGTCGAGCATTTTGAGGTGACCTGGGGCGGGTTTTTACCGGCAACCGCCGATAGTGTCGCTCGCTATCTGGCCGATCATGCCGAACGGCTGTCGGCCGCTACCCTGAAGCAGCGCCTGGCGGCGCTGGCTCGCTGGCATCGGGATCAGGGGTTCCCAGACCCAACCAAAGCCCCGTTGGTACGCACGGTATTGAAGGGCATTCGCGAAGAGCATCCGTACCGGCAAAAACAGGCCAAGCCCCTGGCCATCACCCAGCTCCAGCAACTGGATCAGTGGCTGTCCCGACAGATCGCGCAGGCCCGTCAGCACGATTCACGGCGTCTCGGGGTCTGGTTGCGTAACCGGGCCATGGTCCTGCTCGGGTTCTGGCGCGCCTTTCGCAGTGATGAACTCTGTCGGTTAACCATTGAAGACATCACGCTGGCCCCCGGTGCCGGTATGTCCCTGTACCTGCGGAGAAGTAAGGGGGATCGTCAGGCCGAAGGGCGTCTGTATAAAGTGCCCGCTCTGAGGCAGTGTTGTCCGGTCGAGGCCTGTCAGGATTGGCTGGATTTTCTGAATCAACCCAGCGGAGCCCTGTTCAGGGCGATTGATCGCTGGGGGAACCTGTCGGACGTGTCATTGCACCCGAACAGCGTCGTGCCGCTGCTGCGCCAGCTCTTGTCTGACGCGGGCATTGATGCCGTGGAAGCGTTCAGCAGCCATTCACTACGACGCGGGTTTGCCACCTGGGCCAGCGCTTCAGGCTGGGAAATCAAAGCGCTGATGGAATACGTCGGTTGGCGGGATACCCAAACCGCCTTGCGTTACATCGAAGCCAAGTCACCGTTCGAGCAGGCCCTGATGCAGATTCCAACCGAAATGGCGTCACCGGTTGGCCAGCCGCGCCTGGCTAGCGCATCCCAACCGCGCTTACGGGCCTTGACCGTCCAGCTTACTCTGGAGCCACAGCGCCCGCGCAGCCGTAAACACTACCAGGCCCGCACGGTGATCGAAGCCCATTGCCTGAAACCGTTCGAGGTGGAACACCAGACCGATGGACACTACCGCATCGAGGTGCCTGCAACGTCGGATGAGCATCTGGACGAAACGATGGACGACCTGATCGATGAGATACACCGTATAGCATCCGACAAAGCCTGCTGGGTGGAGACACTGATCACGGACCCGGCCACCGGGCAGACATGGGATTGAGTCGATCATGAGTGCGATCCAGGATACGGCTTATCCACGGTTTCGGTCGGGTATCCCACAACACGAACTTGATACCGTTTACACGCCCGCACCTAACGAGCAACGCTGGGCTCGTCGACGTGCTAAACAACTTCAACAACGCTTCTTTTTGCTGTTGCACCTGAAAGCTTATCAGAAACAGGGCTTTTTCTGCGCGACGGTTGATTTGCCTTCCGACTTGAGTGGCTACATCGCTAAACGCCTCGGCCTTCAAAAACGACCGACCAAGATCCAGCAGAGGCAGTATGATCAATCCAGTGCCCGTGATCGCCACATCAATTGGATTCGGGCCTATGTCGGCAGCCGAGTCTTGAACGATGAAGACCGCCTCTGGCTCGCAAATCAAGCCATATATGCCGCCGAGTCCCGCGAGGTGCTGGCTGATGTTATCAACATCCTCCTCGAAGAGCTGGTGCGTCACCGTTTTGAGATTCCCGGCTTCACAGTGCTTTTGCGGCTTGCCAAGGATGCCCGGGCCACCGTGAACGACCGCTGTTACCGATCCATCGTCAGCGAACTGACCGACGACACAAAGGCACTGGTCAACGACTTGCTGGTCTCACCACCGGGGATTGAGATCAGCGGTTGGCAGCGTCTGAAGCGAGAAATTCGCAAGCCGACCAACAAAGAGATCCGGTCCTACCTGCAACACCTCAAGTGGCTCAGGGATATCGTCGAGCGATTACCGAGTGTCCAATCCATTCCCGTGACCAAACGGCGGCAGTTCGCCAATGAAGCAAGAGCGCTGGACGTGGCGAGAATGGCCCGCATCCCCGCACGCAAACGCTATGCCCTGGCGGTCGTCCTGATCCGGCAACAGTATGCCCAGGCACTGGACGATACGGCCGAGCTTCTGATCAAGCTGATGAGGCAACTGGAAACCACCGCCCAGCAAAACCTGCTGACCTATCAAATGGAGCAGACCCAGCGCACGGATCGACTCGTGTCCTGCTTTAAAGACGTGCTGACCGCCATGGAAGCCGAGCCAAACCCGTGGCAGTCACTTCAGGCCGTGGTCGGAGACAAGCGCCAGGAGTGGCTGGACGAATGCGAGGAACATCTGGCCTACGCGGGCAATAACTACCTGCCTTTCATGTTGCGACCGTTTCGAGCCAAACGCAGCCTGCTGTACAACTGCCTGGACATACTGACGTTTCAAAGCACCTCCAGCGACACCTTGTCGATTCAACTGATTGAGCTGCTCCGAAAAACCCGTTCGCTGAAAGCCGAGACGCTGGATTTGCGCGTCCATGCGCCGGATCTGGTCGAAAACATTCAGCAGACAAAGTGGACGCTCGATAAGTGGCGACGTCTGATTTTCATCCGTCCGGACAGCCTGACGGTTCACCGTAAATATTTTGAATTGGCCGTTTTGAATCTGGTGAAACAGGAACTGAAGTCAGCGGACCTGGCGGTTGTTCACGGAGATCGGTTCGACGACCATCGGGATCAACTGGTGAGCTGGTCGGGTTACGAACAGGAAATTGACCAGTACGGGTTGGAAGTGGAGCTCCCCATGGAACCGAAGGCGCTGATTAGCCACCTCAAGGATCAGCTGACTCAGGTGAGCCGCTCGGTGGACGCCGCCTTCCCGGACAACACACACGCCACCATTGAAGACGGCCGCATTGTCATCAAGCGGAATCAGAAGCAGGGACTGCCGACGAATTGGCAGGCCCTTGATGACGACATCACACGTCGGCTTGGCACCCGCAGCATCGTCGACGTTCTGGTGGATGCAGAGCGTTGGCTTGGGCTACACCGGGAATTCGGGCCACTGTCAGGCTATGAGGGGCGCGTTGAAGACCCCCGGTTACGCTTCATCGCGACGCTTTTCTGCTACGGCTGCAATCTGGGGCCCTCCCAGACCGCCGACTCTATTAAACAGCTGAACCGCCGCCAGATAGCCTGGCTCAACCTTAACCACGTGACCGAAGACAGGCTGGACCGCGCTATCGTCAAGGTCATCAACGCGTATAAGAAATACGAACTGCCCGGATACTGGGGCACAGGGCGGCGGGCCGCCGCCGATGGCACCAAATGGAATCTTTACGAGCAAAACCTGCTCAGCGAGTACCACATACGCTATGGCGGCTACGGCGGCATCGGTTACTACCACGTCTCGGACACCTACATCGCGCTGTTCAGTCATTTCATCCCCTGTGGCGTTCACGAAGCGGTGTACATCCTCGACGGACTGCTGAAAAACCAGAGCGATATTCAGCCGGATTCCTTACACGGTGATACGCAGGCCCAGAGCTATCCTGTGTTCGGACTGTCGTACCTACTGGGCATCAAGCTGATGCCGCGTATCCGGAACCTCAAGGATCTGAACTTTTACCGGCCTGACCGGCGATTTCGCTACGCCCATATCGAAGAACTGTTCAACGGCCATATCGACTGGGCACGGATTGAACGGCATCTGCCGGATATGTTGCGCGTGGCCGTGTCCATCAAGTTGGGTAAAATCACGGCATCAACCATTCTGAGACGGTTGGGAACCTACAGTCGCAAGAACAAGCTGTATTTCGCCTTCCGGGAGCTGGGAAAGGTCGTGCGCACCGGCTTCCTGCTCAATTACATCGACGACGTGGAGCTGCGCCAGACCATTCACGCCGCAACCAACAAGAACGAGCAGTTTAACGGGTTTGCAAAATGGAGCTTCTTTGGTGGCTCGGGCATCATTGCCGCCAACCTCCGGCATGAGCAGCAAAAAGTGGTGAAGTACAACCACCTGGTGGCGAATATGCTGATCCTGCACAACGTCGAAGCCCTCAGCCGGGTATTGCGCGACATGGCCGCAGAAGGGATTGCCATCACAGAGGATGTTCTGAAAGCGTTATCGCCGTACCGAACCCGTCATATCAATCGCTTCGGGGACTACACGCTGGATCTGAAGCGACCGGTGGGGCAGCAGCTATTTGATTTGAAACTGGCTGAACTTGCCTCTCAGGGAGCGTCCAAAGCTCGGCCGAGCGTTGAGGATGGAACTGAATAAATAATTTGACCTAAAGATTTCTTATTTCAATGGCTTGGGCGTGTTTCTGGGGAATTTTTCACGTTTGTCTGCCAACCCTCTAAGGGGATAAAACAAATTTCTTGCCCTTGCGCAGCGTGATCATTCAACTCTGACTAACCCAAGTGAAGGTCGCAAAGCGAATATTCGCGTAACGCAATGGAATGGCCTCTGCTTGGGGTTATGGGAAGTCAGTAGTTGCGGGGTAAGTCCACCACCGTTTTAGAAATTCCATGGAAACGGGGTGGCCCCGTGTGCGTCCAATTTCATGAGCTTTTCGAATCGAGCGCTGGCATTCACCAATAGTCACTCGTCGATGTTTTAGTGAGAAATGACTCCTCAAGATAATCAAGAAACAATGAGATTCGTGTTGCGAGCCGCGCTTTCTGTAGGTAGACAGCGTAAATGTCGGCAGCAGGCGTTTCATACTCTGGAAGCACCAATTCCAGCTCACCGCTTCTCAAATGCTTAGCAAGGTCCCACTGGGCTCGCATCAACAAGCCATGTCCCTCAATTGCCCATTGAAGAGCGACATGCCCGTCATTTGTGCTTAACTTCACCGGCACTCGAATCGCTTGAGTTTGATCATCTTTCGTTAAACGCCAGAGGCTGGCCGTTTCATCATTTTGACGTAGCGCAATCGCCTGATGGTTACTCAGATCCTGAGGCACGACTGGACGCCCAACTCTATCGAGATATTTTGGACTTGCACTAATAAAACGTCTGTTCGGAGCTATCTTCCGAGCAATTAACCGTGAGTCTGGAACGTCGCCAAAGCGAATTGCTATATCAGTTGCGTCGTCAGGTGGTGATACATGCTTGTCGCTTAAAGTTAGCCGAACTGCCAAATTCGGATATGTGGTGACAAACTCAGATACAAGCGGGGCGATGTATTTTCTACCAAAACCAAGCGGTGCATGGATATTCAACTGGCCGGCCGGTGCTCCTGACTGGTTTCGTATGACATCCTGCATTTCCTCTATCTTGGAAAGGATGCTTTGGGCATATTCAAGATAAATCTCACCTTCTGGTGTCAATGAAATGCGCCTGGTTGTCCGATTAACCAGCTTCACTCCTATCTGATCTTCTATCTGAGCCAAGCGTTTGGTAGCCGCTGGAGGAGATAGATCCAGCTCCTGAGCCGCCCCGGATATGGAGCGTTTCTGTGCAAGGCTTACAAAAAACCGCATCGAATCGTCAGCCGTCATTATTAACCTTTACGAACAAGTGTTTTTACTTTTTGTGAACCTTAAGCCAGTTTCCACATTCTATGATCACCTTACAACCCATCCGGTTACTCCATAAGGCGAAATCGGAACACTGTAAGAAGAGGATAGAAGCGTGGAGAAAGAAGCTGAAGTTCAGTCTTTAACCGACATTCTTGCGAAATTCACGGCCTACATCGGAAAACGTCTGCCAACCGACGTGAAAGATAAACAGGCCGAGTTGCGCGCCAAAGAAACCAATCCCATGGCAATTGAGATTTTCGACGTGATGGCCGAAAACCAAGATGCCGCAGACAAGCTTGATCGGCCAAGCTGCCAGGACACTGGTGTAATTCAGTATTTTATCCAGGCCGGATC
>NZ_AGTR01000034.1 GCF_000235625.1 Marinobacter manganoxydans MnI7-9
TCGCGCTTTTTTTTTTTGTGCCTTTTTGGACGGTTGTGATCAGACGTCCAGGTTGGTCACTTCCAGGGCATTGGTCTGAATGAAGTTACGACGCGGTTCGACATCGTCGCCCATCAGGGTTGTGAAGATCTGGTCTGCCGCAATGGCGTCTTCGATCGTCACTTTCATCATTCGGCGGGTCTCCGGATCCATGGTGGTTTCCCACAACTGCTCTGGATTCATCTCGCCAAGACCCTTATAGCGCTGGATATTCAGACCACGCTGGGCCTCTTTCATCAACCAGTCCAGGGCACCTTCGAACGACAGCACCGGCTGCTTACGCTCGCCACGTTGGATATAGGCGCCGTCTTCAATGAGGCCATCCAGGGTTTCACCCATGCGGGCGATCGCTGCGTACGAGGATGATTCAAAGAACTCATGGCTGAATACATGCTCGTAGGGAATGCCATGCACGTAGATGGTTACCTTCGGCAGGTACAGCGCCCGCTCGGTATCCTTGGTGACCGAGAAGGTGTATTTGGTACCGGTGCGGGTATCCAGGTCCAGGCCATCGCCGAGACGCGCAACCCAGCGAGCCACGGAAGCTTCTTCCTTCAGATGCTCAGGCTTGAGCGTGACGTTCTGGAGCATCTGCTCCAGCACCTTGGCCGGGTAGGCCCGGGACAGTCGCCCAATCATGTTCATGACCGCCTGGTAGTCCTTGACCATGGTTTCCAGAGCGGAATCCTTGATCGCCGGGGCTTCCGGGTTCACATAGAGCTGGGCACCTTCCAGAGCGGTCTGGGTGAGGTAAGCTTCCTTGGCCTTCTCGTCCTTCAGGTACTGCTCCTGCTTGCCACGCTTGACCTTGTAAAGCGGCGGCATGGCGATAAAGACATGGCCACGCTCGATGATTTCGCGCATCTGACGGAACAGGAAGGTCAGCAGCAGCGTCCGGATGTGGGAACCGTCCACGTCCGCATCGGTCATGATGATAATGGAGTGGTAACGCAGTTTATCGGGATTGAATTCTTCCCGGCCGATACCACAGCCCAGAGCCGTGATCAGGGTGCCCACTTCTGCAGAGGACAGCATCTTGTCAAAGCGGGCTTTTTCCACGTTCAGGATCTTACCTTTCAGCGGAAGGATTGCCTGGGTCTTGCGGTCACGGCCCTGTTTGGCGCTACCACCGGCCGAGTCACCCTCCACAATGTAAAGTTCGGAAAGGGCGGGGTCCTTCTCCTGGCAGTCCGCCAGTTTGCCGGGCAGACCAGCGATATCCAGGGCGCCTTTGCGGCGAGTCATGTCACGCGCCTTTCGAGCGGCTTCACGAGCCCTGGCGGCTTCCAGCATTTTGTTGACGATGAGCTTGGCTTCGTTCGGCTGCTCCTGCAGGTACTCCGCAAAACTCTGGTACAGCTCCTGCTCAACCGCAGTCTTCACCTCGGAGGAGACCAGCTTGTCCTTGGTCTGTGAGGAGAACTTCGGGTCCGGAACCTTAACGCTGATGATGGCAGTCAGGCCTTCCCGGGCATCGTCACCGGAGGTCGCAACTTTCGCCTTCTTGCCCAGACCTTCCTGCTCGATATAGTTATTGAGGGAACGGGTCAGGGCCGCCCGGAAGCCCGCCAGGTGTGTGCCGCCATCGCGCTGGGGGATGTTGTTGGTGAAGCAGTAGATGTTCTCCTGAAAAGCATCGTTCCACTGCATGGACACTTCCACCGCGATACCGTCTTCGCGCTCGCGATTAAAATGGAAAACGCGGTTGATCGGGGTCTTGTTGGAATTCAGATGCTCGACAAAGGCGCGCAAGCCACCTTCGTACTCGAAGACTTCTTCCTTGCCAGAGCGCTCGTCGGTCAGACGAATGCGCACGCCACTGTTCAGGAACGCGAGCTCACGCAGACGCTTGGCGAGAATGTCGTAGTGGAATTCAATGTGGGTAAAGGTTTCCGGCGAGGGAATGAAATGCACCTTGGTACCCGATGCGTCGGTCTCGCCGACGGCTGCCAGAGGTGCATTGGGAACACCGTGGGTGTAGGTCTGCTCGTAAACCTTGTTGTCTCTACGAATGGTCAGGGTGAGGGTAGAGGACAATGCGTTCACGACCGAGACGCCCACGCCGTGAAGACCGCCGGACACCTTGTAGGAGTTATCGTCGAACTTACCGCCGGCGTGCAGCACGGTCATGATAACTTCCGCAGCCGAAACGCCTTCCTCTTCGTGGAGGTCCACCGGGATGCCACGTCCGTTGTCTTTCACGGTTACCGATTCGTCCGGGTGGATAATCACACCAATCTCTGAGCAGTAGCCCGCAAGCGCTTCGTCGATGGAGTTATCCACCAATTCAAAAACCATGTGGTGCAGGCCAGTGCCATCATCGGTATCCCCGATGTACATGCCTGGCCGCTTTCGCACCGCATCCAGCCCTTTCAAGACTTTGATACTGGAGGAATTATAGTTCGATTCACTCATTCGGAAACTCCTGAAGCGTGATAGGCCGGAGCATTCTTTGCTCTTCGCACCGGTCTTATTCTTCCGTCAATTTGCCATGTTCCACGTGGAACAATCTGTAATCCGGTGCATTACCCTCGGGCCAGAGCTGATCCACCATAGGACGCTCAATCGACGTGATAAACACCTGACAACGTAATGCCTGTAACCTGATAGCCAGCATGGCGCGATGGCCCTCATCCAACTCGGCGTTAATATCGTCGAGCAAAAAGGTCACCTGCTTGCCCATGGCACTCAACACCATGCCTTGGGCAATCTTCATCAAAATCACCAGGGTTTTCTGCTGGCCCCGGGAGAACGTTTCGGCAACAGGCCTGCCCTGAAACTTCAACCGGATGTCTGCGCGATTCGGACCATACAATGTGTGCCCGACTTTTCGCTCCTGATCCCGATGGTCTACCAGTAATTCTGCCAGCGGCCGACTGACATCCCAGCCCGGGTAATACTCGAGCTTCAGACCTTCGGTCCAGGGTACCTCTACTTCCCGAACCAGCTTTTCAAAAGCCAACTTGAACCGGCCAAAGGTGCCGGCACGGGCCTCAGTAATGCGCTCACTCAGGGTAGCGTACTGATGATCCCAGACACGCAACAAAGCTTCGTCTAGTCTACCATTTCTTAGCGTTTGATTCCGCTGTGATGTCACTCTCTGGCATTGTTGCCAGAGAGATCCAAAGGAAGGTTCCACGTGGAACACTAACCAGTCCAGAAACTGACGCCGCTTGCCGGGTCCACCTGCCACCACATCAAAAACACCAGGATCGATCACAGATACCGGCAGATGCTTGGCAAGGGCAGAAAGACTCCTGACCGCCTCACCATCCACCCGTAACATCGTTTCCTTCTGACCCACATCCCGGGATATTCCCAGGCGATGCACCAGATCGGTCTCGCTGCCATGCCTGCGTGAGTCCAACCCATGATCGAGACCACCAAACACTGTCAGCCGTTGTTCGCCATGACTAACCACTGCCTGGTGTCTGTTCACCCGAAACGAACGGCCCAATCCCAGATAACCGATGGCTTCCAGCACGCTTGTTTTGCCGCTTCCATTTTCTCCGTAAAGCAGATTAAACGACGATGAAAAGCTGACCGGCGCCGACGACAGGTTGCGGAAGTTCTCAGTCTGGAATTTTACAAGCGCCATAGAAAAGCAGACTCGAAGGGGACGAGGGCAGGAAACAACACAAAACCCTTTAACGAAAAAGGCAGCGTTACCTTCCCGTCGGTAACGCTGCCCTAGTGTACAAAAGCCAATCGCTCAAGGCGACAGCCTCAGTGGAGCATGTTCAACCGTTCGTCCATGAACACATCCATTTCTGGTGCAAGGATGTGAACATAGCGATCGAAATACAGGAACTGTTTCAGTAGCAAAGCGAATTCCCTTGGAAAATGCAGGCCATGGCTTTCGCCGATCTTAACCATATCCATCAGGATATGATTAACATCGTCTTCTGCCTGCTCCGCCTCATAGGGAACCTCGTCGGGCACCATTCGGTCCATCTGCTGGTAGAGCCGTCTCAAATCGCTGGCCAGATCATCTACCCGAACCGTCTGGCGGGTAATACCGATGCGGATCATCGCGTCGGCCATTCCCTCGAAATTCCCAACCATAACGGCTGAAATAAAATCGCTCACCGCCTGCCAGGTATCCGGCTTGATACGACCAACAATTCCGAAGTCAATAAAACCAACCCGACCGTCCTTGAGAACCATCAGGTTGCCGGCGTGCACATCCGCGTGGAAAAACTCACATTGGGTCAAACTGGAAAACCAGGTGTTCATGGCGGTGATCAGGGTACGCTCCGGATCACGGGCGTAACCGCGGATACTTTCCAGATCGGTCAGGGACACACCGTGGAACCGCTCCATGGTCAGGATCCGCCGGGTGCTGCAGTGTTCGAACACCCTCGGTACTGCCGCATCTTCATTATGGGTATCGTGCAGAAACTCCCGGAACACCTTCAGGTTGCTCGCTTCCTTGATGAAATCGCACTCTTCCATCATGGTCCGCTGGATTTCCTCGACGATACCGGACATGGAGGTCCAGGACAGTTTTGGCGCCAGAATTTCCAGAATACGGGCAGACAGGTACAGGAAGTTAAGATCGGTTAAGAGAATGTTTTCCACACCCGGCTTCTGAACCTTGATCACCACTTCTTCACCGGAGACCAGACGCGCGGCGTGAACCTGGGCAATCGATGCCGACGCCAGGGCCACCGGATCGATTTCCGAATAGACTTCCTCCAGGGGCCGGCCAAGCTCTTCGCGGATAATTCTCTTGATCACACCAAAGGGCAGGTTGGGTGTTCTGTCCAGGCAGTGCTGGAACTCCTCCACATACTCCTTAGGGAAAAACGTCGGGGAGCTGGCAATGAACTGTCCCAGTTTGATGTAGGTTGCACCGAGGGATTCAAACGTCTGCCTCAGCAAGCGCGGCGTTGGAGGGCGATCCCCCCGAAGCCAGTTGATCCCGGTGCGCCCGAGTACCGACACAGTCTGGCCAATCCTGAAGGCGCCTTTGATTCCATTCGTTACGGTACTCATCAATCTCATCTCCTCCTACAGCCTCATGGGCATGACAACATAGAGGCAACGGTTATCGTTTTGCGCCTCTATCAACGCACTGCTGTTCGGATTCGACAGGGTTATTTTTACCTGGTCCTCATCCAGCGCGTTCATGACATCCACCAGATAGCCTACATTAAAACCGATTTGCAGGGATTCGCCCTGATAGTCCACCGGCAGCGCGTCTTCGGCCTGTTCCTGATCCGGGTTGTTGGCAAATACCTGGAGTTCATTGGATGCCAGGTTCAGGCGCACGCCGCGGATGTTTTCGTGGGACAGGATGCCCGCCCGTTGCAGGGTGTTCTTCAAGGTGGCGCGGTCCGCCAGGACGATCTTGTCGCCCCCGCGCGGAATCACGCGATTGTAGTCGGGGAATTTGCCTTCAATCAGTTTCGAGGTGAAGGTATAAGACCCCACCGTCGCTCGCAGGTGGTTATCGCCAATAACCAGGGTCACCGGTGTTTCCACATCATCGAGCAACCGGGCCAGTTCCAGTACCCCTTTGCGCGGAACAATAACCTGACGCAGCTCCGGGCAGTTGGTGGCCAGTTCCAGATGTGCCATGGCCAATCGATGGCCGTCGGTAGCTACCGTCCGCACATGGTCCTTGTCCACTTCCAGCAACAGTCCGTTCAGGTAATAGCGAACGTCCTGCTGAGCCATGGCGAACGCCGTGGCATCGAGCATCCGGCCGAGTTCTTTCTGGGGCAATTCCAGACGGAAGCTCTCGTCTTCGTCTTCCACGTTCGGAAAGTGCTCCGCCGGCAGGGTCGACAGGGTAAAGTGGCTGGCGCCACACCGCAGGTGCAACCGATCGCCTTCAAGCGACAGCTCCATCGGCGCCTCGTCCCCCAGGGCCCGGGAGATATCCGACAGCTTGCGGGCCGGAACGGTAATCCGGCCGGGCTGATCTACATGCACCGGTGTTACCCGCGCCACCAGTTCCACTTCCATATTGGTACCGGTCAGGGTCAGGGTATTGTCCTCGGCCACCAGCAAGACGTTGGAGAGCACGGGCATGGTCTGTTTCTTTTCCACCACGCCAGCAATGCTTTGCAGCGGGGTAAGCAGGGATTCACGGCTGATCGTCAGTTTCATGGCACTCAGCTTTCTTTATGTTGGAAGGGTGAATGTTGTTCGCCAACGCCCGGCATCAGGTGGTCAGCAGTCTCATAAAATTCTGATAATCCTCGCGGATGCCCGGATCAGTCTCCTGCAACTCCACGATTTTCTTGCACGCATGCAATACGGTGGTGTGGTCACGCCCGCCAAAGGCATCACCAATCTCCGGCAAGCTGTGATTGGTCAGCTCCTTCGACAACGCCATGGCGACCTGCCTTGGCCGGGTCACCGTTCGAGTCCGGCGCTTGGATAGCAGATCGGCCACCTTGATCTTGTAATATTCCGCCACCGTGCGCTGAATGTTGTCGATGCTCACCTGTTTCTCGTGCAGCGCCAACAGGTCTTTCAGGCTCTCCCGGATAAACGGCGGAGTGATTTCAGAGCCGGTGAAGTGAGCATTCGCTATCACCAGACGAAGCGCGCCTTCGAGCTCCCGAACGTTTGAACGAATCTTCTGGGCAATAAAAAAGGCCGCTTCGCTGCTAAGCTTAACATTGGCCTGATCGGCCTTTTTCATCAGAATGGCAACCCGCGTTTCCAGTTCCGGCGGCTCTACCATCACCGTCAGGCCCCAGCCAAACCGCGATTTGAGTCGCTCTTCCATATCCACAATTTCTTTCGGAAACCGATCGCAGGTAACGATTACCTGCTGCCCGCCTTCCAACAACGCATTAAAGGTATGGAAAAACTCTTCCTGGGAACGCTCCTTGCGGGCGAAGAACTGGATATCATCAATCAACAGCGCGTCCACTGAACGGTAATAGCGCTTGAACTCGTTGATGGCGTTAAGCTGCAATGCCTTCACCATATCGGCAACAAAACGCTCCGAACGGAGATAGGCCACCTTCGCCTTGGGGTTACGACGGACAATTTCGTTGCCGATCGCATGCATCAGGTGTGTTTTACCAAGACCAACCCCGCCGTACAAAAACAGAGGGTTGTAGGCGCCACCCGGGTTCTCGGCCACCTGCATGGATGCGGCACGGGCGAGCTGGTTGGATTTGCCTTCCACAAAGGTTTCGAAGGTGAACCCCTCGTTGAGGAAGCTCTGGTGTTTGATGTCACCTTCAACCTGAACCGGACGCCGCTGGGTGTCACTCTTCGGCCGCACGGATGGTGTGGATGCAACGGTAGCGGCCACGCCTTTTTCTTCTTCGGTTACCCGGCTGCCGGCCTCTTCCTGAACCTGACCGTTGACGCGGGCAGGTGCTTCCGACCGTTTGACCGGTTCGCCTTCACGGGGTGCGGAACCCACTTTCATATTGACCCGGGGCGCCTGCCCACCGTTCAGATCCTTGAGCACCTCTTCGATACGTCGCAGGTACTTTTCGTTTACCCAATCCATGACAAAACGGTTTGGGGCGAACAGCATCAGCTGCCCCTCCCGGTGATCGGACTGCAGGGGCCTGAGCCAGGTATTGAACTGTTGTGCGGGAAACTCGTCCCGGAGTACTTCAAGACATTGATGCCACATACTGTTTGGCACGACAGCCTGCTCCCGATAACCCTGAAATGTCTCTGAACGGACAAGGGACTTCCTGTCCTGTGAGATGACCCCGAATTCTAACCCGACCGGCCCTCCAGTGAAAGGGCTAAAGCCAGTTCATGAACAGCCTGTGGAAATTTATTTCTTTATATTTCAGTTTTTTACGAACTTACCTACAACCTTGTGTACAGAAAATTCCTACAATGAAAGTTACCCACAGCCCTGTGTGTACAGCCCGGGTTTAACCCTGTTAGGAACCACGGGATGCAACCGGGGATAACTTTGAACCTCGCTTCGAAAACGACTTACCCACATTTCACCCTGCCACCGTCCACAGATCTCAGGGTGCCTTATCAATACCCTTATAAACCGCCCAACAAACTGTTTTTCTGATATTTTCTTCGCTTATCCACAGAAACTTGCGGTACTAATAACAGTAATAATTAATCCTTAAAAGAATTCTAAAAAGACTTACTGAATTTATTAGCTGACCTGGCCGATTCCAAATTTCGGGCATGCGCACAACCCCCTAGCAATAAGCATTGAATTCCCACCGGTATTTGCATAGAATGCCGCTCCTGTTTTGGCTGTTCATTTTCCAGCCAGTTACTGAATTTCCAACTTACGAATTGTGAGATCATCACCATGAAAAGAACGTTTCAACCAAGCGTCCTGAAGCGTAAGCGCGTTCACGGTTTCCGTGCCCGTATGGCCACTGCCAACGGTCGCAAGGTTATTTCCCGTCGTCGTGCCAAGGGCCGCGCACGTCTGTCCGCGTAAGCTCTGATTGCCTCATGAAGGCTTTGAGTTTCCCGAAATCACATCGTCTCTTGCGACCTGCTGATTACGGCAAAGTCTTCAACGACGTGCAGCTGAAAGTTCCACACCGGAATTTTCTGATCCTGGCTACACCGAATAATCTCGGTCACGCCAGGATCGGTTTGATCTTCTCGAAGAAAAACCTGAAGCTTGCAGTCCAGAGAAACCGGGTAAAGCGCCAGGTCAGGGAAAGTTTCCGTCACCAGACGGACCTGCCCGGCCTGGATCTTGTGGTTCTGGGACGCCAGGGGCTGGTTTCCCTGGACAACCACTCGGTTCGGGCATCCATGGATGACCTCTGGCGACGTCTCAGGAAAAAGTACGCTCAATCTCAGCCATCCCGGGCAGCATCATCGGAATCTGCCAATCGAGGAACGGGTTAATGCGCAAGCTTCTGCTTCTGCCCATCCGCTTCTACCAGTATGCAATCAGCCCGCTGATGGCCAGTCACTGCCGCCACTACCCCACCTGCTCACAATACGCCGTTGAAGCCATTAACCACCATGGCGCGCTTAAAGGATTATTTCTCGCAATCCGGCGTCTGTTAAGGTGTCATCCCTGGGCGGAAGGCGGTTATGATCCTGTACCGGGAACGGCAGAACCCCGGGCTCCGGAAACCGCAACAGCCTGCGTACACGCTGATCACTCCCATACAACAACCCAGACCAGACAGTAACTCTATGGATATTCAACGCATCGTATTATTTGCCGGCCTGGCTATTGTCAGTTATCTGATGGTGCTTGCCTGGAATGAGGACTACCATCAGCCGCCCGAGACGGCTCAGGTCGCTGAATCCCAGCCTTCGCAAACCGCTGGCAACATGGGCAATTCCGACAATATGGTGCTTCCGGAGGACAGCTCCGCTCAGGTTGATGGTCATGGCGAGTTCACCACTCCGGAGACTGGTCAGGCTGTCATCAGCTCAACCGAAACCACCACCGCGGTCAGCGATCAATTCATCACAGTTCGCACCGATGTCTACGATCTGCAGATCGATCGGGTCAGCGGTAACCTGGTAAAAGCACGGCTGCTTGATTACGACGATACCCTGAACAGCGAAAAGCCGTTGACGCTCCTGAACAACACGCAGAATCGCCTGTACGTTCTCGAAAGTGGGCTGATTGGTCGTGATGGCCCGGATAGTCGCAAAAACGGTTCGGCTCCGGTCTACAGTGCTGACGCTGCAAGCTATGAACTGGCGGAAGGCGACAACCAGCTTCAGGTAGATCTGACTTACACCTCTGATAATGGCGTCCAGATCACCAAGCGTTATGAATTTGAACGCAACAGCTACGAAATTGGCGTCAAATATCTGGTTGAAAACCAGTCGAGTGAAGAATGGCAGGCCAATTTCACCGGCAAGATCGTCCGGGATCAGTCCCCGGACCCGACCTCCCAGACCAGCATGGGTATCCAGGCCTTCCTGGGTCTGGTCATCAGCTCCCCGGAAGATCCCTACGAGAAGTTTGATTTCGGAGACCTCCAGGAAAACCAGATCAATCAGTCGGTTACCAACGGCTGGCTGGCCTTCCTGCAGCACTACTTCCTGTCGGCATGGGTACCGGAGCGCGATATTCCCGCCCAGTACCAGACCACGCGCCGTGGCCCGAACTATGTAATGGGCTTTGTTTATCCGGCTACCAGTGTGGCGCCGGGCGAAACCGCAGAGATCGGTGCCCGGGCCTACGTTGGGCCGAAGATCATTGAACGCCTTGAAGGCATGGCTCCGAACCTCGACCGTACCGTTGATTTCGGCTGGTTGTTCTTCATTTCGCTGCCGCTGTTCATCATTCTGGACTGGTTCCATAGCCTGGTTGGCAACTGGGGCGTGTCCATCATCCTGCTGACGGTTCTGGTCAAGGCGGTGTTTTTCCATCTGTCCGCTACCAGCTACAAGTCCATGGCCAAGATGCGGGCCGTTGCGCCTCAGCTGACCCGGCTGAAAGAACTGTACGGAGACGACCGGCAGCGCATGTCCCAGGAAATGATGGCGTTGTACAAGCGGGAGAAGATCAATCCGCTGGGTGGCTGTCTGCCCATACTGGTGCAGATGCCGGTGTTCATCTCCCTGTACTGGGTTCTGTTCGAGAGTGTTCAGCTTCGCCACGCGCCATTCATGCTGTGGATTCAGGATCTGTCGGTCATGGACCCGTACTTCATCCTGCCGATTCTGATGGGTGCCAGCATGTTCCTGCAGATGAGTCTGAACCCGACGCCACCGGATCCGATGCAGGCCAAGATCATGAAGATGATGCCGTTGATCTTTACGGTCTTCTTCCTGTGGTTCCCGGCAGGTCTGGTTCTGTACTGGCTGGTGAACAATATTCTGTCCATTGCCCAGCAGTGGTACATTACCCGCAAGATCGAAGCAGAAATGGCCGGCAAGAAGCACTGACCGGTGCCCGAACCGACCCGGCAAAGGCTCCTGTATGGAGCCTTTGTTGTTTTCAGCCTGTGGAAAAAGCATGAGCCAGATTTCTGACACCATCGCAGCCATCGCCACCGCACCGGGACAGGCCGGAGTTGGCATTGTTCGTATCTCTGGGCCCAAGTCCCTCGCCATTGCAAAAAAGATGCTGGGGTTTGAGCCGAAACCGCGATATGCCCATTACGGCCCCTTCCATGACAGCCATGGCGAGTTAATAGACGAGGGCATCGGCCTGTTTTTCCCCAACCCCCACTCGTTTACCGGCGAAGATGTGTTCGAGCTTCAGGGGCACGGTGGTACGGTGATTCTCGATCTTCTGCTCCGTGAGGTGTGCAGCCAGGGTGCAAGGCTCGCCCGGCCCGGCGAGTTTTCCGAGCGGGCGTTTCTGAACGACAAACTGGACCTGGCCCAGGCCGAAGCGATTGCCGACCTGATTGAAAGCAGTTCGGAACAGGCGGCCCGCTGCGCGGTTCGTTCGATGCAGGGTGTGTTCTCCAGGCAGATCGAGGATCTGGTGGAGGCGGTCACTCATCTGCGGATCTACGTGGAGGCGGCGATCGATTTTCCCGAGGAGGAAATCGACTTCCTGGCCGACGGCAAGGTGGCCAGTGACCTTCAAAACCTCCTGGAGCGGCTCGGGAAAATCCTGGCCGAAGCCCAGCAGGGAACGATTCTTCGTGACGGCATGAAAGTGGTGATCGGCGGAAGGCCTAATGCCGGCAAGTCGAGTCTCCTCAATGCCCTGGCCGGTCGCGAAGCGGCCATTGTTACGGCGATTGAGGGCACAACCCGTGATGTCCTGCGGGAGCATATCCACATCGATGGGATGCCCCTGCACATTATCGATACTGCCGGCCTGCGGGACAGCCCGGACGAAGTGGAACAGATCGGTATTGCCCGGGCCTGGGAGGAAATCCGTCAGGCCGATCGCATTCTTCTGATGGTGGATGCGACTACCACCGATAAAACCAGTCCCCATGAAATCTGGCCGGATTTCATCGACCAGCTACCGGCCAACGCCCCGGTGACGGTGATACGGAATAAGGTGGACCTCTCTGGTGAAACGGTCGGTATCAGTGCCGAAGACCACCAGAGCGCGCCGGTGATCCGTTTGGCAGCAAAGTCTGCGGAAGGCCTGGAAATCCTCCGGGACCATCTCAAACAATGCATGGGGTTTGCCAGCACCACAGAAGGTGGTTTCCTCGCCCGGCGCCGCCATCTTGATGCCCTGGAGCGCGCCCAGGCCCTGCTGATCCAGGGCCAGAGCCAGCTGGAGGGTTTCGGTGCCGGCGAGCTTCTGGCTGAAGACCTTCGTGCCGCCCAGGATAGCCTGGGCGAGATCACCGGGCATCTGACGCCTGATGAGTTACTGGGCAAGATCTTTAGCAGCTTCTGTATCGGTAAATAGCGCTAACCGGTCTTCCGGCGTTCCTCGGAGGTGACTGGCACCAATGCCTCAGTGCTGTTGCGGTTGCCCAGGAAATCCGGGCGCGGTTTGTTGCCGCAGAATGGGGCCTGGAGCTGGTTTTCCACACTGTTATAGACGAAAAACAGGTTGCTGCGCGGCCAGGGCGACATATTGGCATTGGAGGCGTGGAGCGTGTTGCACTCGAAGATGATCAGCGAGCCGGCAGGGCCGGTTGGCGCTTTGATACCGTAGTCATCCGCCATGGCTGCCAGGTCCCGATTGTTGGGAACACCAAGTTCCTGTTTTTTCAGCGACGACTGGTAGTTGTCCTCCGGTGTGCGGCCAACGCAGGGCACAAAGGTCTTGTGGGAACCGGGAATGAGCATCAGAGGGCCGTTGAAAGGCGTGTTGTCGGTGAGGGCGATGGAAAAGCTGACTGCCCGCATCCGTGGCATGCCGTCCTCGGAGTGCCAGGTCTCGAAATCGGAATGCCAGTCAAAACCCTTGCCGTGGAAACCGGGTTTGAAATTGATCCGGGACTGGTGGATGTAGGCTTCACTGCCCAGAAGCTGACGCACCATGGCCAGAATCCAGGGATCCCGGGTCAGCCGGTCGAATCGGTCCGACAGTTCGTGAATGCCAAAAATCGAGCGGATCTCCTGCTTGCCGGGTTCAGTAATGGTGCCTTCCGAGCGCAGAATGCTTTCATCGTCCTCATAGCCCCGCAAATCCTCCCGGAACTGGCGCACCGTGGCCTGGTCGAGAAAACTGTCGAAGACCAGAAAACCGTCGCGCTCATACCGTGCCAGCTCAGTCTCACTCAGTGGTCCGTCGGAACGGTCCGAGCCGCTGCTGTGCACCACGGGATCCTGTCGTTCAAAGCTTTTGGTGGGGCGTTCCAGGCGGGTGGGATAAAAGTCGTCAGTACGAGTCTCCATATTCGAACCTCCTTACTTTTATTCGAGAGATCAGAACATTTCTATTTAATTCAGTGAGTTAATAACTCCGATGCGGAAATGCACCTGGTAGATGGGTTCAGGCGGACGTATTTCAAGGGCAAAAAAACCCGGGCCGAGGCCCGGGGATAAGGTGTACCGGATACCCTACCCGGTGAAGGCCAGATCTTCGGCGTCGAGCTGCATCAGGTTTTTGCTGGGGCTGAGCATGCTGGTGGCGTGGCTCTGGGCCCGGGGCAGCAAACGTTCAAAATAGAACTCGGTGGTGGCGAGCTTGGCCTGGTAAAAGCCGGTGGATTCCTCACCACCGTTAGCGAGTTTATCCACAGCCACCGCAGCCTGACGCAGCCAGATATAGGCCATGGTGACGTAGCCGCTATACATCAGGAAATCGTAGGATGCGGAACTCACCACATCGCGATCCTTGCGCGCCGCGAGCATGATACGGACGGTCAGCAGGTTCCATTGCCCGGTCAGCTTGAGCAGTTCCAGAGCCCAGGGCCGTAGCCGTTTATCGGTGAGATGCTTACGGGCAAAATTGGCAATGTTCAGGGTGAACTCGCGCACCGCGCCTCCCTGGGTCGTCAGCAATACTTTTCGTCCCAGCAGGTCCAGCGCCTGGATACCGGTGGTGCCCTCGTACAGGGTGGCGATGCGGGTATCCCGGACAATCTGTTCCATGCCGTGTTCGCGGATGTAACCGTGGCCGCCAAAAACCTGGACCCCCAGGTTGGCCGCTTCGCAGCCGAGTTCAGTGAGAAAGCCCTTCAGAATTGGCGTCAGGAAGCCGAGTTTGTCATCGTACTTTTCCGCCTTTTTATCGTCACCTTCGGTGAATCCCTCGACCATGTGATCGGCCAGCCGGGCCGAGTAATACAGCATGGCCCGACCGCCTTCGGCGATGGCCTTCTGGGTCAGTAACATCCGGCGCACATCAGCATGATGGATCAGGCTGTCGGCGACCTGGTCCGGCTCTTTCTTTCCTGAGAGTGCCCGCATGGAGCGCCGATCTTTTGCATAGGCCAACGCCCACTGATAAGACAGCTCCGCCGGCCCGACGCCCTGAATTGCAGTGCCGATGCGGGCGGTGTTCATGAAAGTGAACATGCAATTGAGCCCTTCATTCTCGGGACCAATGAGAAAACCGGTGGCGCCATCGAAATTCAGTACACAGGTTGCCGAGGCCTTGATGCCCATTTTCTTTTCCAGGCTGCCGCAGACGACACCGTTGCGCTCACCGACATCGCCGTTACTGTCGGGCAGGAACTTGGGTACGATAAAAAGGCTGATACCCCGGGTGCCCTTGGGGGCGTCGGGCAGACGGGCCAGTACAATGTGGACAATGTTCTCGGTCAGGTCGTGGTCGCCAGAGGAGATGAAGATCTTGGTTCCGGTAAGCCGGTAGCTGCCGTCGGCCTGGGGTTCGGCTTTGGTCTTTACCTGGCCCAGATCGGTGCCACACTGGGGTTCGGTCAGGCACATGGTGCCGGCCCAGCGGCCCTCCGTCAGTGGCGCAAGGTAGGTCTGTTTCTGGTCTTCCGTACCATGAAGGAAAATCGTGTTCATGGCCCCCAGGGACAGCCCCGGATACATGGAGAAAGGCCAGTTGGCGGTACCCATCATTTCCTGTTTCAGCAGTCCCATGGACGCGGGAAGGCCCTGGCCGCCGTATTCCTCGGGCGCTGAGAGTCCCTGCCAGCCCCCCATGGCGTATTGCTGGTAGGCGTCCCGGTAACCGGCGGGTGTGGTGACTTCACCGTTGTCCAGTTTGCAGCCTTCTTCGTCGCCAGAGAGGTAAAGTGGGCTCAGCACCTCTTCACAAAACTTTCCGCATTCGCCGAGTATCGCGTCCACGATATCGGGCGTGGCGTTTTCACCGCTGGTCAGGGTGGCGTAATGACCCGGGTAATCGAACACCTCGTTCAGCAGGAATTTCATGTCGCGCAGGGGTGCTTTGTAAACCGGCATAGCGGAATCCTCTGTGTCTTTCTCAACAATCTTGGGTGGGCAACCACCGTTCGTTGCCTTGTGTTTTACGCCAATACCCGGGCACTGCCATTGACGAAAAGCACCGGGCAGACTGTCAGAATGGACAATTGGCCGAGATGACGTAGCTGAGATCGTGGATTCCGGGTAATGATCGCTAAAGAGGGTTTCGGCGTATTTCCTTGCGCCGAGGACCCCCACATATTCCTGTTCAGAGAGTGTAAAAGTCATGCAAAGCCTGTTTACTGAGATATCGAAACGCCTGTCGACACCTATACTCTGGGTATTGTTTTCGGCACTGCTGCTCAGTGGCTGTGCCAGTCCCTCGCTCGAGGACTACGCCGACCGCACGCCAGAGCTGGTCCCTGAAGAGTTCTTTACCGGCGAACTTTCCGCCCGGGGGGTGGTCAAGAATTTTTCCGGTGAGGTGATTCGCACCTTTGATGCGGATATCAGCGCATCATGGGATGACGAGGGCGTAGGCACCCTGGATGAGGTGTTCCGTTTCGATGACGGCGAAGTGCAGACCCGCGTCTGGACCCTGACTCCCGCGGAAGACGGCTACCATGCTGACGCCGGTGACGTGGTTGAACCCGGAACCATGCGTTGGAGTGGCAATGCAATTCACATGAATTATGTGCTCCAGGTGGCCTATGGCGACGGTACCCTGGACGTACGCATGGATGACTGGATGTACCTGATTACGCCCGACACGTTGATCAATCAGACCACCATGAGCAAGTGGGGAATCGACGTGGGCGAGGTGGTTCTGGTCATCCAGAAAAAGTAACAGACGACTAACCTGACCCCGAAATACCTGGAAATCCTATGTGGAAACAGTGGTTGATTGCGTTGGTACTGGTGGCTGTCGCTATCGGCGGCGCCTTTGTGTATCAGAACTTCGATGATGGGACCGCCGCCCAGAGCGGCCGAGAACGCCCCGCCAGCGCCGTTAACACCATGCTTCCGCAGATGGAGGCAGTACGGGATGTGGTCAACGCCGTTGGCAGTCTCAAAGCCCTGAACGCGGTGGAACTGACCACGGAAGTCAGTGGCCGGGTGGTGGAATTGAATCTGGAAACCGGCCGCCGGGTGGGGCAGGGCGACGTCCTGTTGCGGCTTGATGATCGCCAGGCCCGGGCAGACCTGCAGGTGATCGAGGCGCAACTGGCGGATGCCCGCCGACAGCTTGAAAGGGCACAGCGGTTGCGTTCGAACAACAGCATTTCCCAGTCCCAGGTGGATCAACTGAGAACGTCAGTCGATGTCGCCGAGGCTCAGCGCCAGTCAGCTCAAGTTCGTCTGGAAAACCACCGGATCGAGGCGCCGTTCGCCGGTGTGGTCGGGCTGAGTGACATCAGCGTCGGCGCCTATATTACTGCCGGGACCTCGGTGACTACTCTGGATACCACCGACCGTATGGAACTGGGCTTTTCGATCCCGGAGCGTTTCCTGGGGCAGGTGAGTCTCGGGCAAGAGGTAAGGGGCGCATCGCCGGCCTATCCGGACCAGACCTTTTCCGGTCAGCTGGTGGAGTTGGGTTCCAGGGTCAGTGAGTTGAGCCGTTCGCTGCCTGTCCGGGCACTGATCGATAACCCGGATGGTTTGCTCCGGCCGGGACAGTTCATGTCTGCGACGCTTACACTCCGGCAACGGCAGGCGCTGGTAATCCCCGAGCAGGCGGTGATGATCCGGGGTGATGAACAATATGTGTTTGTGGCTGAAGACGGTGTGGCCCGGCGTGTTTCGGTGAGCCTGGGCTCGCGCATGCCCGGTTTTGTGGAAGTTTCGAACGGTTTGAGCCAGGAAGACCCGGTGATCGTGACCGGTCAGGACCGGCTCAGCAGTGGGGACCGGGTTCGGGTATTGGAAGACGACAAAGCCATTCCCGAGAATCGTTTTATTACGGCCAGGGAGTCGTAACCGGTGGTCCTCTCTGACGTCTCCATCAAGCGGCCGGTGTTCGCTACGGTCCTCAGTCTTCTGATCGTTGTGTTCGGTCTGGCAGCCCTGATGGGCCTGCCGGTGCGCGAGTACCCGGATATTGACCCACCCGTTGTTTCCATCTCCACCGACTACACCGGCGCGGCGGCCGAGGTGGTGGATACCCAGATTACCCAGGTGATCGAGGGTGCCATCAGTGGCATTGAGGGTATTCGGTCGATCGAATCATCCACCGAGCAGGGCGAGTCCCGAACCAGTATTGAATTTACCACGGCGCGCGATGTGGATATTGCCGCCAATGATGTCCGCGATGCGGTGTCCCGGGTGGCGAACCAGCTGCCAGACGAAGCCGATCCACCGGTGGTGCGCAAGGCGGATTCCGATGCACGCCCGATGATGTGGGTGACCCTGCGCAGTGATGTCTGGGACAGTGCCGAGCTCAGTGACTTTGCCGACCGGGTACTGGCGGATCGGCTGTCGGTGCTCGACGGTGTTGCCGATGTGCGTATCGGTGGCGAACGGCGGTATGCCATCCGGGGGTGGCTGGACCGCGAACGGCTTGCCGCCCGGGATATCACCGTGGCGGAAGTGGAACGGGCCCTGCGCGCCAACAACGTGGAGCTGCCGGCCGGATCGGTGGACTCGTCCACGCGCAACTTCACGGTTCGTGCCGAAGGCCGGCTGTCGAATGTGGAAGAGTTCCGCGAGCTGGTGATTCGCCGGGATGGCAATGATCTGTTGCGGCTCGGGGAAGTGGCCAATGTCCAGATGGGCGTGGAGTCGGATGTCAGCCGCCTGCGCGCCAACGGCCAGACCGCGATAGGTATGGGCATCATCCGTCAGTCCAAGGCCAATACCGTGGCGGTTTCCGATGCGGTTCGCGCCGAGCTGGAGAAAATCCGCGAGACCCTGCCGCCGGAAGTGACAATCGCGGAAAGCTACGACGAATCCATTTTTATCCGGGCTTCGATCAAGGAAGTGGTCACCACGCTCGCTATCGCGGTGTCCCTGGTTATCCTGGTGATTTTCCTGTTCCTGCGTTCCTGGCGCGCCACCCTGATCCCGGCGGTCACCATTCCGGTGGCGGTGATTGGTGCGTTTATCGGCCTGGGCTTTCTCGGTTTTTCCATCAACGTACTGACCCTGCTGGCGGTGATTCTGGCTATCGGCCTGGTGGTGGACGACGCCATCGTGATGCTGGAAAACATCCAGCGCCGGATCGACGAGGGTGAGCCGCCTTTGCTTGCCGCCTACCGGGGCGCGAAGCAGGTCGCCTTTGCGGTTATTGCCACCACCCTGACCCTGGTGGCGGTGTTTGTGCCCATCTCGTTCATGGGCGGCAATATCGGTCGTTTGTTCGCGGAATTCGGGTTCACCCTGGCTGCAGCGGTAGTGTTTTCCAGTCTTGTTGCCCTGACACTGGCACCGATGCTGTGCTCCAAGTGGCTCAGGCACAGCCCGGAATCGGCAGAGGGTCATCGTTTCTGGGCCGCCAGTGAAAAGGTCCTGAATGGCCTGACCAATGGTTACCGCAGGCTGTTGGAGTTTTCCCTGAGGCAGCCGGGCTTGTTACTGGGCCTTGGACTTGTCGGGCTGGTCATTGCCGCCGTGGTGTATCCGAAATTGCCTCAGGAGCTGGCGCCTACCGAAGACCGTGCCGTGATTATCATGCCCACCAGCGCGCCCCGTGGCTCAACGGTGGAATACACCGACCACTACGTTCGGCAGGTGGAAGAAACACTGCTCCCGTATCTGGACGAGGGGATAGCCAACCGTTTGCTTGCTATCGTCGGATTCCGCAATGAAGAGGACAACGCGTTCATGATCATGGGCCTGGTACCCTGGGAAGAGCGGGATATCAAGCAGCAGGAGGTGACCAGCGAAATCCGCAGGAAGTTGGCTGATGTGTCCGGCATCCGGACCGTGGCCGTCAATCCGGCGGGTCTGGGCCAAAGGGGTTTCAGCCAGGCGATCGAGTTCGTGGTGGCTGGTCCGGACTATGAGTCGGTTCAGGCCTGGAGCCAGGAGATCGTGGAGCGCGCCAAGGAAAACCCGAATCTCCAGAACCTGGATACTGATTTCGAGCTGACCCGGCCGGAACTTCGGGTGAACATCGACCGGGAACGGGCCGCGGATCTGGATATCACGGTAGAAGACGTGGGCCTCACCTTGCAGACCATGCTGGCTTCCCGGCAGGTAACGACTTACATCGATCGAGGCCGCGAATACGATGTAATCATTCAGGCGGAAGATGCCAACCGGGCAACGCCCGAAGACCTCGGCCAGATTTTCCTGCGGCCCCGGGAAGGCGGTAACCTGATCCCATTGCAGGCACTGGTTTCCGTGCAGGAGATCGGCGCCAACCCGGACCTCCGCCGCATCGACCGCCTGCCCGCTGTGGTGATCAGTGCGTCTATGGCGGATGGTTACGACCTGGGTTCGGCATTGACCTACCTGAACAATCTGGCTGTGGATAACTTGCCGCCGGAAGCCCGCATTAGTTACAAAGGCCTGAGCCGGGAATTCCAGGAATCCTCGGCGGCAATCTACGTTACCTTTGCGCTGGCTTTCGTCATCGTGTTCCTGGTGTTGGCAGCGCAGTTTGAAAGCTGGATCCATCCGCTGATCATCATGTTGTCGGTGCCGCTGGCGGTAACCGGGGCTCTCCTGGCGCTCTGGTGGACGGGTATCAGTCTGAACATCTACAGCCAGATCGGCATCATCATGTTGCTGGGGTTGATGGCGAAGAACGGGATACTGATCGTGGAGTTCGCCAATCAGCTCCGGGACAAGGGTTACGAGGTGCGGGAAGCGATTCTCGAAGGCGCCTGTCTGCGTTTCCGTCCGGTACTGATGACCACCATATCGACGATTTTCGGTGCCGTGCCCCTGGTGATTGCCACTGGCGCCGGAGCCGAGAGCCGGGAGTCGATTGGTATGGTCATTCTGGGCGGGCTGGTCTTCGCCACTACGCTGACCCTGTTCATCATTCCGGTGCTCTACAACCTGTTGGCCCGGTTTGCCAAGTCTTCCAATGCGGTGGAAAAAGAACTGGAACGTCAGGCGTCCGGACAGGCGGGTGGCACTGGATTGGCCGCCGCGCCACAGAAACGCGCCGACGATTTCTGACTGACCGGGTGATTACAGGGTGGCCGGGAACTCCAGCTGGCCGCCAAACATCTCATCCGGGTGTATGTCGACGCAGAAGACCTGTTGCCCCGGCAGCATTGTTGAGAGGGTGACGGTACGTTTTGCATCCGGCAGACCGACGTAGGGCCGACAGCTGCTGATGTGCTGGGGCCGTTCCAGGGCATTCCGGAAGTACTCCCGGTGGGTCCATTGAGCGCCGGCGGAATGATACAGCGGATTGAACTTTCCGCGATGAATGTCCGGATTGGCGCGGGCAAGGTTGCCTTGCTGGATGCCCTGTGGATTGAGCAGGAAGCAGCGTTTCACGCCATCCACTTCCAACAGCTTGTTGCAGGCGGTGCTGAACGGCAACTCCCGGCTCAGGGAATGGCAGGCTTCGAGAATTTCGAAACGCAGAAGGCGGAAATAACTCTCCTGATCCCGTATGTCCTGGGCTGATGACTCGCTGGAATCGGCAATGATGCGTTTTAGCGCCTGTTCGGTCAGCTCCGGCTCGTGTTGTTTCAGGTTGGACGGCCTTGCGAACAGGAAGCCCTGCAGAAGATCGGCCTCCGTTTGCAGGGCAATGTGAGCCTGGGTGTGGTTCTCGATCCCTTCCAAAAGCACGAGGCTGCCGCTTTCGCGGATCATCTTTACCAGACTCTCCAGCAGCATTCGGGCGCGACTGTTGTTCTCGGCGTTTACCAATAGGCTCCGGTCGAGTTTCACAATGAGCGGATTGATGCGCCACAGGCGCTCAAAATTGGAATCGCCCATACCGAAATCGTCGATAGCGATCTGAAAGCCGTGTGCTTTGGCCTTGAGGATGAATTCCAGAAGTGCGGCCGGGTTGTCGGATGCGGTTTCGACCAGTTCCAGAACCACTTTCTCGGGATCGATTCCGCTACGCTTGCATTGCAGAGCAAGCTTCTCGAGGGAAGCTTCCGGATGGATGCAGGTGCCGGGATTGATATTCAGGAACAGCCAGACGGCCTGGGAGCTGGCCGCAAAGTTGTCCAGGTGAAGCTGCAACAGGTGCCGATCCAGCTCCGGTGTCTGGTTGTTTTTTTCGGCCTGTTCGAAAAGCGTAAACGGAGAGATGCTTTCATTGTTCTTTCTGACCCGGACCAATGCCTCGTAGCCAACCAGTTTTCGATGGGTTGGGCTCAGGATCGGCTGGTAAACAGAACTGAAATCATAGTCGTCGATGATATTGGGAGTCCTGGATATTTCGGCTCCGCGATAGATGCGCCTTGGAAGTCGGACTACGCTGCTCATGGTCAGGAACCTTTATAGTGCCAATAATCCAGCCATCCTGGCCTGATAAAATAGTGTCTGAACAAGGAGACCAAGCGAATTGCGTACCAGACGGCCAAAAATCAAGCGTTTAACTATGCTTAACCCCGTCAAATAAATGAACATGATTGCCGCTTTCTACGCTACCGCACCGGATCCCGGCAGATTTTCGGTCGCAATGCCGGCAACGCACCAAAACAGGGTTTCTTGATGCCATCGAAAAGTCAGTTCCGTTTGCTTGGCCAACGCCGGTTCCTGCCGTTTTATCTGACCCAGTTCTCTGGCGCCTTCAACGACAATCTGTTCAAGAACGCGCTGCTGCTGCTGATCACCTACAGTGCCGGCGGTCTGATGGGGTTGTCGGTGAATGTGGTGGTTAACCTGGCCGCTTTCCTCTTCATACTGCCGTTTTTCCTGTTTTCGGGTATTGCCGGCGAGATGGCGGATCGTTACGAAAAATCCCGGATTATCCGGAATGTGAAGCTGGCGGAAATTGTCATCATGGCCGTTGCCGCACTCGGACTGTGGTTCGGCTGGTACGAGTTGTTGCTGGTTCTGCTGTTCCTGATGGGTACCCAGTCCACGTTCTTCGGTCCGGTGAAATACGCGATCCTGCCCCAGGTGTTGGCGGACGATGAGCTGGTGGGCGGCAATGGCCTGGTTGGTATGGGCACGTTTGTGGCGATTCTTCTGGGCACCATTGCGGCGGGGCTTTTGATGGGCTTTGAGATGGCCGCCCGGCTGACGGCGGTTGCCGTTTTTGTCATGGCGGTGTTCGGCTATCTGGCGGCGCGTCAGGTTCCGGTGACCGAATCCGATGGTTCCGGTGTCAATGTCCGTTTTCGCCCGGTGCTCGAAACCTGGAAACTGATGGCTCTGGCGGCAGAGCGCCGGCAGGTGTTGCTGGCGGTGCTGACGATCTCCTGGTTCTGGTTCCTCGGAGCCGCCTATCTGACCCAGTTTCCCAATTTTGCCCGCACCAACCTCCTGGGTGACGAGACCGTGGTGACCCTGTTATTGGCCATGTTCACGATCGGCATTTCTATCGGCTCCATGATGTGCGAGCGACTCACCAAACACCGCATTACCCTGTCACCCGTGCCCTGGGGCGCCCTGGGGCTGAGCCTGTTCGGAATAGACCTGTATTTTGCGGTGCCGGATGATCCCATGGCCTCCACCTGGTGGACCCTGTTGACCGATCCTGTCTATCTGAGGGTTTTGATGGATCTGGTCGGTATCGGGATTTGCGGCGGTCTTTTCATCGTGCCTCTGTACGCCTTTATCCAGCACGAAACGCCACGGACCAAACGTGCCCGTATTATTGCTGCGCTGAATGTCATTAATGCGTTGTTCATGGTGGTGAGTGCCCTGGCCGGAATTGTGGTGCTTGGTGTGTTGGAGGTAAGCATTCCGGGGTTTTTCCTCCTGCTCTCGCTCCTGAACGGGTTGGTGTTGCTGGTGGTCTGGCGGCTTCGACGAAAAACAGCCGGCAGTTCTGTGGATAATTAGTTGGACAACCTACGGAAAGCCTCTGGATTACTTTCTGTAAAATTATATAAAACAATAATTTAGGTGTTTTTTTAGGGTGGTTAATAAGTAGTCTTTCATGTGGATAACTTTCTTGAAAACTTTTCTGAGAAGAGTGATCCAAACCCATGAAAAGCCGTAGGTTTCGGTTTTCCACTATCCATTTAACGCTCGGAAAAGTCCCCTTTGAGCCCTGACCAGGCCACTGCCGCTTTCAACGTGGTTCGTCTCTGGTTAAAATTTGCACATCCTGACTGCAATTTCCCGGGTGAAGCGTTATACTCGCCGCCCGATTTTATCCCCCGATTTCCGAGGTGAGCTGTGGATTTTCCGACCCGTTTCGATGTCATTGTCATTGGTGGTGGCCATGCCGGTACCGAGGCCGCGCTGGCGGCTGCGCGCATGGGTTCCCAGACCCTGCTGCTGACCCACAACATTGAGACCCTGGGCCAGATGTCCTGCAACCCGGCCATCGGCGGTATTGGTAAAAGCCATCTGGTGAAAGAAATCGATGCGCTTGGTGGTGCCATGGCCGAGGCCACGGACAAGGCTGGCATCCAGTTCCGGGTCCTTAACAGTCGCAAGGGACCGGCCGTGCGCGCCACCCGTGCCCAGGCTGACCGTGTGCTTTACAAAGCCGCCATCCGCCATACCCTGGAAAGCCAGCCGAACCTGACACTGTTCCAGCAGGCGGCGGACGATCTGATTGTGGAAAACGACCAGGTGACCGGTGTCGTGACCCAGACCGGTATTCGCTTCAACGCCAGGACCGTGGTGCTTACCACCGGTACTTTCCTGGGCGGCGTTATTCACATTGGTATGCAGCACCATGCCGGCGGCCGTGCCGGTGATGCGCCGGCCAATGCCCTGGCACAGCGCTTGCGGGAACTGCCGTTCAACGTTGGTCGCCTGAAAACCGGCACGCCGCCTCGCATCGACGCCAGGTCTGTGGATTTCTCGGTAATGCAGGAGCAGTGGGGGGACGACCCCACCCCGGTGATGTCCTTTATCGGCAGCCGTAGCCAGCACCCGGAACAGGTGTGCTGCTACGTGACCCGGACTACCGAACAGACCCACGATATTATCCGCAGCGGTTTCGACCGTTCGCCGATGTTTGCCGGCAGCATCGAAGGTGTGGGCCCCCGCTACTGCCCGTCGATTGAGGATAAGGTAAACCGCTTTGCTGACAAGGATTCGCACCAGATCTTTGTAGAACCGGAAGGCCTGACCACCAACGAGCTCTACCCGAACGGGATTTCCACCAGCCTGCCGTTTGATATCCAGTTGGCGGCGGTGCGTTCGATTCCCGGTTTTGAAAATGCCCATATCACCCGGCCGGGTTACGCCATCGAATACGACTACCTGAATCCGCAGGACCTGCGCCATACCCTGGAAACCAAGTTTATCCAGGGCCTGTATTTTGCCGGCCAGATCAACGGCACCACCGGCTATGAAGAAGCGGGCGCCCAGGGCCTGCTGGCCGGGATCAACGCTGCCCTGCGGTCGCAGGAAAAAGACGAGTGGTACCCGCGTCGGGACGAGGCTTACCTGGGTGTGCTGGTGGATGACCTGATCACCATGGGCACGTCCGAGCCCTATCGCATGTTTACCAGCCGCGCCGAGTATCGCCTGATCCTGCGCGAGGACAACGCCGATCTGCGTCTGACTGAAACCGGTCGCAAGCTCGGCCTGGTTAATGATGAGCGCTGGCAGAAGTTCAATGACAAGCGCGAGGCGATCGCCACCGAGCGTAGCCGCCTCGAGGCCACCCGGATTCACCCGAATACCGAGGCCGGTGAGCGCGCCAACGGCTTTCTCAAGCAGCCGATGACCCGTGATCAGTCCCTGGCAGAGCTGCTGCGCCGGCCCGAGATTGTCTACAGCCACATTGCCGAGATCGGTGCCGAGAAAGCCGAAGATCCGGTGGTCGCGGATCAGGTGGAAATCGAGATCAAGTACGAGGGTTATATTTCCCGTCAGACGGACGAGATCGAGCGGCTCCGGAAAAACGAGAACACCGCCCTGCCGGTGGATCTGGATTATGACGTCATCGGCGGCCTGTCCAACGAGATCAAGCAGAAGCTCAAGACCGTGCGACCGGAAACCGTGGCTCAGGCCTCACGTATCCAGGGTGTGACCCCGGCGGCGGTGAGCCAGATCCTGGTGCACCTGAAAAAGCGCGACCTGCTGCGCAAACAGTCGGCCTGATCCGCGCCCATGACCAAGTCACTCTGGCACGGCCAACTCCGGGATGGACTGGCCACGATGGGCCTGTCCCTGGATGAGGATCGGCAGGAAAAGCTGCTGGCTTTTCTGGGCCTGCTTAACAAGTGGAACCGGGCTTACAACCTCACGGCTGTGCGTGATGAGCGTGTGATGGTGTCCCGGCAACTGCTCGACAGCCTGAGCATTCTGCCGTGGGTAACGACGGACCATCTTCTGGATGTGGGCGCCGGCGGCGGCCTGCCCGGTATTCCCCTGGCGATTGCCCTGCCCGAAAAACGCTTTACCCTGCTCGACAGCAACGGCAAGAAGACCCGCTTTCTCAACCAGTGTGTGCTGGAGCTCGGCCTGAAAAATGTCGAGGTTGTCCACGGGCGCGCGGAAGATTGCAATCCTCCGGAACCCTTCAGCCAGATCAGCAGCCGAGCATTTACCGCGCTCGAGAATCTGGTGAGCTGGTGCGGTGATCTGTTGGCAAATGAGGGTGAGTTCCTTGCCATGAAAGGTCAGTTTCCGGATGATGAAGTGTCTGCCCTTCCGGCTGGCTGGCAGGTAACATCCAGCCATTCCCTGGACGTACCGGGCGCCGATGGCGACCGCCATCTGCTGGTGATCGCCCGGACCGTGAATTCCCGGTAGTTTGGCAGTCCGATTTCTGAACCGGTAACCCATAAACAAGGAGGCAGGACATGGCGCGCGTGATTGCAGTGACCAATCAGAAAGGCGGTGTGGGCAAAACCACCACCTGCGTCAACCTTGCTGCCTCCCTGGCCGCCACCAAGCGTCGGGTGCTGCTGGTGGATATGGATCCCCAGGGCAACGCCACCATGGGCAGCGGTGTGGATAAAAACGCTCTGGAACTGTCTGGCTACGACATGCTGACCAAGCGCGCCAGCGCCGCCGAGGTGATCATTCCCGCCGAGGCTTCCGGCTTCGATATCCTTCCGGCCAACGGTGACCTGACGGCGGCCGAAGTGGAACTGATGAACGAGATTGGTCGCGAACACCGCCTGAGACTGGCGTTGAACACCGTTCGTGATAATTACGATTACATCCTCATCGATTGCCCGCCATCGCTCAGCCTGTTGACGGTGAATGCCCTGTCGGCGGCAGACTCTGTGCTGATTCCAATGCAGTGCGAGTACTACGCCCTTGAGGGGTTAGCGGCGCTGATGAACACCGTTGAGCAGATTCAGGAAACGGTCAATCCGAATCTGCAGGTGGAAGGCATTCTGCGCACCATGTACGACCCTCGCAACAGCCTTACCCTGGACGTTTCCGGCCAGCTGAGCGAGTACTTTGGCGACAAGGTGTATCGTGCAGTGATTCCCCGCAATGTCCGTCTGGCCGAGGCCCCCAGCTATGGGGTTCCGGCCCTGAAATACGACCGCGCCTCCAAGGGTGCGATCGCCTACCTGGCCCTGGCCGGCGAAATGGTACGCCGCCACGGTTCAAAAAAGACATCCGCGCCGGTTGCGGTGTAACATACCGTCCTGTCACTCACTTAAGCACAACGATATTCAACGGGAAGAATGACTGACACCATGGCGGCGAAGAAACGAGGTTTGGGTGAACGCGGACTGGGCGCCCTGCTGGCGGGCTCCAAGGTCAATCTTGACCAGGAGCTGAAAGACCACGACGGTGAGCTCCGCGAAGTTCCCATTGATCTGATCCAGCGCGGCCGGTACCAGCCCCGGCGCGACATGGACCCCGCCGCCCTGCAGGAACTGGCGGATTCCATCCGCCAACAAGGCGTGATGCAGCCGGTGGTGGTTCGTCCCATCGCTGAAGGACGTTACGAGCTGATCGCCGGTGAGCGCCGCTGGCGGGCCACCCAGATGGCCGGCCTGGACAGCATCCCTGCCATCATCCGGGATGTCCCCGATGAAGCCGCCATCGCCATGGCGCTGATCGAGAACATCCAGCGTGAGAACCTCAATCCTATTGAGGAAGCTTTCGCTCTTCAGCGCCTGCAGGACGAGTTTGGCCTGACCCAGGCCCAGGTGGCCGAAGCCGTGGGCAAATCCCGTACGACTATTACCAACCTGCTTCGACTGATCGGTTTGTCCGAAGACGTTCGTATTATGCTCGAGCATGGCGATCTGGAAATGGGCCACGGCCGGGCAATGCTGACCCTGGCGCCAGAACTGCAGATGCAGGTGGCCAAACAGGTGGTGGCCAAATCCCTGTCGGTTCGCCAAACTGAAGCCCTGGTTCGGCGGGTGCAACAGGAAACACCGGACAGCAAATCCCGGAAAAAGGGAGTGGTGGACCCCAACATTCGCGCGCTTCAGGATGATCTGGCGGAGCGATTGGGTGCACGAGTGTCGATCGATCATGGCCAGCGTGGCAAAGGCAAGCTGGTGATCGAGTACAGTTCCCTTGACGAACTCGACGGCATACTGGGCCACATCAAATAAAATCGTCGGGGTTTTGTGCGTCGTCCGACCCCCCTACGAAAGTTCGTATCTGGTTACGTACACAACATGTAGTGGTGAAAAACTGAACGGCCGTCTATTTGTGACGAAAATTGCCAAAACCCAGTTATTACGCCGCTTTTGACGGATCAGCCGGTTCCCGGTTTTGTTGATTCGTGCACATTGAACACATATAATCTGCGGCGCTCGTGTCGGTGTATTTGCTTACTTTTTAAACGACATCGGCCGAAAAGCACCGTACTTCCGGAACGAACATGACGAAGGCAGCTTCAGGCGGCATTGGCCGTCCACCCATCGCACGATGGTTTGTTATAGAGAGTGTGGTACTTGTCTTCGTCAGCCTGGCGTTTCTCTTGCGAGGCGAGGTTTCCGGTTATTCAGCGCTGCTGGGTGGACTTATCTTTCTGATCCCCCATGGTTATTTTGCGCTCAAGGCATTCCGCTACGCCGGCGCGCGGTCTGCCAAGAAGATCATGACGTCTTTTTATCAGGGTGAGGCCGGCAAGCTCATCCTGTGCGCCATCCTCTTCACGATGGTGTTCAAATGGATTCAGCCGCTTGATATTGCGGCACTTTTTTTAACATTTGCGATCATGCTGGTCACCAACTGGTTGACACCGCTTCTGGCGGGCAGCAATACGCAGCAAAGCTAACTGGACCTGGGAAACCGTTATGGCAGGAAGTGCATCCGAATATATCCAGCATCACCTCCAGAACCTCACCTACGGTAAACTTCCGGCAGGCTATGAGCGTGCCGACGGTACCGTACTTCAAGATGCAACCTGGACGCTGGCTCACACCGGCAGGGAAGCATCCGACATGGGCTTCTGGGCTCTGCACATCGATTCACTGGGCTGGGCAGTCGCCCTCGGTGCCCTGTTCCTGTTTATTTTCCGCTTGGCCGCCAAGCGCGCCACCTCAGACCAGCCCGGCGGGCTCCAGAACTTTGTTGAAGTGATGGTTGAGTTTGTCGATCAGAGCGTCAAGGAAACCTTCCACGGCAAGAACAAGGTGATTGCGCCGCTGTCGCTGACCATCTTCTGCTGGGTATTCCTGATGAACCTGATGGACCTGGTGCCCGTGGACTTCCTGCCCCAGCTGTTCCACCTGATGGGTCTGGAATACATGAAGGTCGTTCCGACTACGGATGTAAACGTAACTCTGGGCATGTCCCTGTCCGTATTCGCTCTGATCATCTATTACAGCCTGAAAGTGAAGGGCGTGGGTGGCTTCGTTGGTGAGCTGACCCTGCACCCCTTCTCTTCAGACAACCTGTTCCTGAAGATTTTGCTTGTCCCGATCAACTTCCTGCTGGAAGGCGTGAGCCTGATCGCCAAGCCGATCTCACTGGCGCTGCGTCTGTTCGGTAACCTGTACGCAGGCGAGCTGATCTTTATCCTGATTGCACTGCTGCCGTTCTGGGCACAGTGGGCACTGTCTGTACCCTGGGCGATTTTCCACATTCTGGTTATCACCCTGCAGGCATTCATCTTTATGATGTTGACGATCGTGTACCTGAGCATGGCTCACGAAGACAGTCACTGATCGGACACCATTAAGCCGTAGTTCTAAACCCTAAACCCTTAAACTGAAAAACCTAACTGAAAACTGGGAGTTATCATGGAAACTGTAGTTGGAATGACCGCTATTGCCGTTGCACTGCTGATTGGCCTGGGTGCCCTGGGTACTGCGATTGGCTTTGGTATCCTCGGTGGCAAGTTCCTGGAAGGCGCTGCGCGTCAGCCGGAAATGACCCCGATGCTGCAGGTTAAAATGTTCATCGTTGCAGGTCTGCTGGACGCCGTAACCATGATCGGTGTTGGTATCGCACTGTTCTTCACTTTCGCCAACCCGTTTGTCGGCCAGATCGCCGGTTAATCGAGTCGCCAGAGCCGGGGTTTTGCCCCGGTCAGATGATTCTTAACAAAACAGGCGAGAGGTGAAGACGTGAACATTAATTTGACGATGATTGGTCAAGCCATCGCGTTCTTTATCTTTGTCGTCTTCTGCATGAAGTACGTGTGGCCGCCAATCATGGCCGCACTGCAGGAGCGTCAAAAGAAGATCGCTGACGGACTGGCTGCCTCAGACCGCGCTGCGCGCGATCTGGAACTGGCTCAGGAAAAGTCAGCTCAGGAACTGCGTGAAGCCAAGCAGCAAGCTGCTGGTCTGATTGAACAGGCCAACAAGCGCGCGGCCCAGATTGTGGAAGCATCCAAGGATGACGCCCGCAAGGAAGGCCAGAAGCTGATTGAGCAGGCCAAGGCCGAAATTGAACAGGAGCGGAATCAGGCTCGTGACGCTTTGCGTGCAGAAATTGCCAGCATTGCCGTTGCCGGTGCCGAGAAGATCCTGGAAACCTCTGTCGATGCCTCCAAGCACAACGAGATGTTGGAAAAACTGGCGGCAGAACTTTAAACGACGAGGTTCATCATGGCAGAACTGAGAACGCTGGCCCGTCCCTACGCAAAGGCAGCATTTAGTGCCGCTCAGGAGCATGAACAGCTGGCTGAGTGGTCCAAGGTGCTGACGATCGCCGGGCAGGTCACCGCGAACAAAGACATTCGACAGCTTCTCGCGAATCCGGGTCTGGAAGAGCAGAAGAAGGCTGAACTGATTCTGGAGGTCGCTGAAGATGGCGTCACCGATCAGGTCCGCAACTTTTTCGCTGTACTGGCTGAAAACCGCCGGCTGACTCTTCTTCCTGAGATTGCAGCGCTCTTCAACACGTACCGGGCTGATCTGGAGCGCACTGTTGATATCGAAGTTACCGCGGCTTTCGAGCTGACGGACGAACAGCAACAGAAGCTCGCCCAGGCACTTTCGAAGAAACTCGAGCGGCAAGTGTCACTCGCAGCGTCATTGGACAAGTCTCTGATTGGCGGCGTGATTATTCGCACCGGCGATCTGGTCATTGACGCATCTGTACGCGGAAAGCTGACCAAGCTGGCCGACGCTCTGGGCTCCTGATTTCAGCACAAGGTTTGAGGATATTGGCATGCAGCAACTGAATCCATCCGAGATCAGTGACATCATCAAGAAGAGAATCGAGAAACTCGACATCTCTTCCGAAGCAAAGAACGAAGGTACGATCCTGTCGGTATCCGACGGTATCGTGCTGATCCACGGTCTGGCCGACGTTATGTACGGCGAGATGATTGAATTTGCCAACGGCACGTTCGGCATGGCTCTGAACCTGGAGCGTGATTCCGTTGGTGCGGTTGTGCTGGGTGACTACGAAGATCTGGCTGAAGGCCAGAAAGTTCGTTGCACCGGCCGCATCCTGGAAGTACCGGTTGGTCCGGAACTGATGGGCCGTGTGGTCGACGCTCTGGGTAACCCCATCGACGGCAAGGGCGACCTCGGTACCGACCTGACCTCTCCGGTCGAAAAGGTTGCACCGGGTGTTATCGCTCGTCAGTCCGTTGATGAGCCGGTTCAGACTGGCCTGAAGGCAATCGACACCATGGTGCCGATCGGTCGCGGCCAGCGTGAGCTGATCATCGGTGACCGTCAGATCGGTAAGACCGCTGTCGCCATCGACGCGATCATTAACCAGAAAGACACCGGCATCAAGTGTATCTACGTTGCCGTCGGTCAGAAGCAGTCTTCCATTGCCGCCGTTGTGCGCAAGCTGGAAGAGCACGGTGCCATGGATCACACCATCGTGGTTGCCGCCGGTGCCGCCGATCCTGCAGCGATGCAGTTCCTGGCTCCGTACTCCGGTACCTCCATGGGTGAATACTTCCGTGACCGTGGTGAAGACGCCCTGATCATCTATGATGATCTGTCCAAGCAGGCTGTGGCTTACCGCCAGATCTCCCTGCTGCTGCGTCGTCCGCCGGGCCGTGAAGCATACCCGGGTGACGTATTCTACCTGCACTCCCGTCTGCTGGAGCGTGCGTCCCGTGTTAACGCTGATTACGTTGAGCAGCTGACCAACGGTGAAGTGAAAGGCCAGACCGGTTCCCTGACCGCTCTGCCGATCATTGAAACCCAGGCTGGTGACGTATCCGCGTTCGTACCGACCAACGTAATCTCCATTACCGACGGTCAGATCTTCCTGGAAACCAACCTGTTCAACTCCGGTATCCGTCCGGCGATGAACGCCGGTATCTCCGTATCCCGGGTAGGTGGTTCGGCCCAGACCAAGATCATGAAGAAGCTCGGCGGTAACATCCGTCTGGCTCTGGCCCAGTATCGTGAACTGGCCGCTTTCGCACAGTTTGCTTCCGACCTCGACGAAGCAACCCGTCAGCAGCTTGAGCACGGTCAGCGTGTAACGGAACTCATGAAGCAGAACCAGTACAGCCCGATGTCTGTGGCTGAAATGGGTACGGTTCTGTTCGCAGCCAACGAAGGCTTCCTGGACGACGTTGATGTCGACAAGGTAGTGAAGTTTGAAGCGCAGATGCTCGACTGGATGCGCTCCGAGCAGAAAGACCTCCTCGACAAGATCAACGAGAAAGGCGATTACAACGACGAAATCGCTGCCGGCCTCAAAGCTGCACTTGAGAAATTCAAGACCACTCAGAGCTGGTAAGAAAACGGGCCTGCGGCAATTGTCGCGGGCCGCTTTTCGTAGCAACGAGTGTCTAACTTGAGAAGGCAGTGAGTTATGGCCGTCGGCAAAGAAATACGTAACCAGATTTCAAGCATCAAGAGCACGCAGAAAATCACCAGCGCCATGGAAATGGTGGCTGCGAGTAAAATGCGTAAGGCTCAGGAACGCATGCAGGCAACTCGCCCGTATGCCGACAAGATGCGTCAGGTGATCGGGCACATTGCCAAGGCGAATGCTCAGTACAAGCACCCGTTTATGGTCGAGCGCGAGGTCAAGCGCGTGGGCTACATTGTGGTGTCAACTGATCGTGGCCTCTGTGGTGGTCTGAACATCAACCTGTTCAAAGCGCTTGTCCGTGAAATGAAAGCGTGGAAAGAAAAAGGAGTGGAAACCGATCTGTGCGCCATCGGGCAGAAAGGGGCTTCCTTTTTCCGGAGCTACGGCGGCAATGTCGTCGCGGCGCTGACCCATCTGGGGGACAGCCCGAGCTCTGAAAAACTCATCGGCAACGTCAAGGTTATGCTGGATGCGTTCTCGGAAGGCAAGATCGACCGTCTTTATGTGGTCAGCAACGAGTTCGTCAACACCATGACCCAAAGCCCGAAGGTGGAGCAGCTTCTGCCCCTGCCTGAGAGCGAAGACGAAGAAGAGATCAAGAACCAGTGGGATTATCTCTACGAGCCCGATGCCAGGCAGATCCTCGATGGCCTTCTGCCACGTTTTATTGAATCCCAGGTGTACCAGGGTGTGGTAGAAAATCTGGCATGTGAACAGGCAGCCCGGATGATCGCCATGAAGAGCGCAACTGATAACGCCGGTAGCATTATCGACGAGCTTCAGCTGGCTTATAACAAGGCGCGTCAGGCAGCCATTACCCAAGAGATATCGGAGATTGTGAGCGGCGCCGCTTCGGTCTGATCCGACCCACAATCCAACTGGTTTTATTGACTATCAAGATAACGAGGAACCGAGCATGAGTAGCGGACAAATCGTTCAGATCATTGGCGCGGTTATCGACGTGGAATTCCCACGTGACTCCGTACCCAAAGTATATGACGCACTGCTGCTTGAAGGTGGCGAAACAACTCTGGAAGTCCAGCAGCAGCTGGGTGACGGCATTGTTCGTACCATCGCCATGGGCAGCACCGAAGGCCTGAAGCGTGGCCTGAAAGCAGAAAACACCGGCAACCCGATTTCGGTACCGGTTGGTACCCAGACTCTGGGCCGTATCATGGACGTTCTGGGTCGTCCCATCGACGAAGCCGGCGAGATCGGCGAAGAAGAGCGTTGGGCGATTCACCGTAAGGCACCGGGCTATGCCGATCAGGCAGCGTCTGCGGACCTGCTGGAAACCGGCATCAAGGTTATCGACCTGATCTGCCCGTTCGCCAAGGGTGGTAAGGTTGGCCTGTTCGGTGGTGCCGGTGTTGGTAAAACCGTAAACATGATGGAGCTGATCAACAACATCGCGAAAGAGCACTCCGGTCTCTCCGTATTCGCAGGTGTTGGTGAGCGGACCCGGGAAGGTAACGACTTCTACTACGAAATGAAGGAGTCCAACGTTCTCGATAAGGTTGCCATGGTTTACGGCCAGATGAATGAGCCCCCTGGAAACCGTCTGCGTGTGGCCCTGACCGGTCTCACCATGGCCGAGAAGTTCCGGGACGAAGGTCGTGACGTACTGTTGTTCGTCGACAACATCTACCGTTACACCCTGGCAGGTACCGAAGTATCCGCACTGCTCGGCCGTATGCCGTCTGCGGTAGGTTACCAGCCGACTCTGGCTGAAGAGATGGGTCAGCTGCAGGAGCGTATTACCTCCACCAAGAACGGTTCCATCACGTCCATCCAGGCGGTATACGTACCGGCGGATGACTTGACTGACCCGTCGCCTGCAACCACCTTCTCGCACCTGGATGCTACCGTTGTACTGAGCCGTGACATCGCTTCCAAGGGTATCTACCCGGCGATCGATCCGCTGGATTCCACCTCTCGTCAGCTGGATCCGCTGATCATCGGTCAGGAGCATTACGAAGTGGCCCGTGGCGTGCAGACCAACCTGCAGCGCTACAAGGAGCTGAAAGACATCATCGCCATCCTGGGTATGGATGAACTGTCAGAAGAAGACAAGCTGACTGTAGCCCGTGCCCGTAAGATCGAGCGTTTTCTGTCCCAGCCGTTCCACGTTGCTGAAGTATTCACCGGTTCCCCCGGTAAGTACGTTTCCCTCAAGGAAACCATCAGCAGCTTTAAGGGCATCCTGAATGGCGACTATGATGAACTGCCCGAGCAGGCGTTCTACATGGTTGGTACCATTGAGGAAGCGGTCGAGAAAGCGAAGGAAATGAAGAGCAAGGCAAAGAGCTAATCTGAGCCGACGCATTTGTTTCCGGATCGATCAAAGAGGCAACTGACATGGGTATGACCGTGCATTGTGATGTGGTAAGTGCCGAAACAAAGATCTATTCCGGATTGGTGGAAATGCTGATCGCAGCGGGCTCTGAAGGTGACCTGGGTATTGCCCCGGGTCACACCCCACTGCTGACCCAGCTGAAGCCGGGCCCTATTCGGATTATCAAGCAGGGCGGTGAGGAAGAAATTCTTTACGTGTCCGGCGGGTATCTGGAAGTCCAGCCCAATCTGGTGACTTTGTTGGCGGATACCGCTGTTCGTGCAAAGGATGTGGACGAAGCAGCCGCGCTCGAAGCTCAGAAAGAAGCCGAGAAAGCACTTGCCAACAAGACTGGTGAATTCGAGTACTCCCGTGCCGCTGCAGAGCTGGCCGAGGCTGTTGCCCAGCTTCGTACCATCCAGCAGCTGCGTAACAAAATGCGCTAAGCATTTCCGTTTCGGGTTTGCCGAACACCGAAGCCGCATCCTGAGCGGCTGGAAGACCAACGTGTTGCGTTGGCCGTCCGGCCCTGAAGGGTGCGGTTTTTTTATTTTCAGCATTCAGAGAGTAAACACTCCGGGAGCCTGACTTTTCCATGAGCCCGCTACACGTCGTCATTCTGGCCGCTGGCCAGGGTTCCAGAATGAAATCCGCACTGCCAAAGGTGCTGCATCCGATTGCCGGCCGCCCTATGCTTCATCACGTGATCGACACCGCCAAACAGCTTGGCGCCGAGAGGATCCATACGGTCATAGGTCATGGTGCTGACAAGGTTCGGGAAACCACCGATGAGGCCTCGGTAAACTGGGTCACCCAGAGTGAGCAGTTGGGTACCGGCCATGCTGTGGCTCAGGCCCTGCCGGATCTTCCCGATGACGCCCGTGTTCTTGTGCTTTACGGCGATGTGCCTCTGACTCGTCATGAGACGCTCGACGGATTGGTTGGGACACTTGATGACCACACCCTGGGTTTGTTGACCGTCACCATGGACAATCCCCAGGGATACGGACGGATTGTCCGGAGTGCTGATGGCGACGTGCAGTCGATCGTCGAGCAGAAAGACGCCTCTCCCGAGCAGCAGCAGATCCGCGAAGTGAACACCGGGATACTTGCGGTGTCGGCGAAACACCTGAAAACCTGGTTGCCGACGCTCTCCAACAGCAACGCCCAGGGCGAATATTATCTGACCGACATCATTGCCATGGCGGTGGAACAGGGTCTCCGTATTGCGGTGTCCCAGCCGGAGAATCCCTATGAAGTCCAGGGAGTCAACAATCGCCTGCAACTGGCTGAACTGGAACGCTGGTTCCAGCGCCAGCAGGCTGACCGGCTGATGACAGAAGGAGCGACACTCGCGGACCCCTCCCGGATAGATGTCCGTGGCGAGCTGAGTATCGGCAATGACCTCTGGATTGATGTGAACGTGGTATTCGAGGGCAAGGTCAGCCTTGGCAGTAATGTATCCATTGGCCCCGGTTGCGTCATCAAGGACGCCACCATTGCAGATGGCGCGGAGATCAAGGCCAACAGCGTGATTGAAGGGGCCGTAATTGGCGCCAGCGCCCAAATCGGGCCGTTTGCACGTATCCGGCCGGGCACGGAACTGGCGGCCAACACCAAAGTGGGCAACTTCGTGGAAACCAAAAAGGCCATTGTGGGTGAGGGCAGCAAGATCAACCATCTCAGCTATGTGGGTGATGCCTCACTGGGCCGTAATGTGAATGTGGGTGCAGGAACCATCACCTGTAATTATGATGGTGTGAACAAGTACCGGACGGTGCTCGGCGATGGTGTTTTCGTAGGTTCTAATTGTTCGCTGGTCGCCCCGGTTACCGTTGCGGCCGAGGCCACCATTGGCGCAGGATCGACCATAACTCGCGACGTTGCCGACCACGAGTTGGCTGTCGCACGGGGCCGGCAGCGCAATATCGCCGGTTGGGAAAAGCCGAAGAAACACTGATACAAACGATCAACAGACAGGTAGAACAGCATGTGTGGAATTGTAGGCGCGGTTTCGGAAAGGGACGTTCAGGGTATCCTTCTTGAGGGTCTGCGCCGTCTGGAATACCGGGGATATGATTCGGCCGGTATGGCTGTAATCGGTGGCGACCACAGTGTCCAGCGCGCTCGGGAAGTGGGTAAAGTTGCCGCACTCAGCGATGCCATGGAAGCAAACCCTCTCGCGGGCCACCTGGGCATTGCCCATACCCGCTGGGCAACCCATGGCGAGCCCTCTCAGATCAACGCCCATCCGCACATGTCCGGCGACCGGCTGGCTATTGTCCACAACGGGATCATCGAAAACTATCAGGAGCTGCGTGAAGAATTGCGGGCTGACGGTTTCGAGTTTACGTCCCAGACCGATACCGAAGTCGTCGCGCACCTGATTGAGAAACACTACCGCACACTGGGTAATCTCCATGATTCCGTGCGTTCGGCGATCGCCCGTTTGCGTGGAGCCTATGCCCTGGCGGTGGTACACGCCGACGAACCGGAGCACCTCGTGGTATGCCGTGAGGGCAGCCCCCTGGTCATTGGTGTGGGTATTGGCGAAAACTTCATCGCGTCTGACCAGCTGGCGCTGCTGCCAGTGACCGACCGGTTCATGTTCCTGGAAGAAGGCGATATCGCCGATATCCGAAAGGACGCCATTGCCATACTCGATCGCGATGGCAGCCCCGTCGAGCGGGAGGTAACCCGCTTTGAGCACGGCACCGACTCGGCGGATAAGGGCGAGTACCGTCACTTCATGCTCAAGGAAATCTACGAGCAGCCGAAAGTGATCAAGGCCACGATGGAAGGTCGGGTTACCAAGACGCGGGTGCTGGAGCAGGCCTTGGGTACTGAGGCCGCCAACCTCTTGGAGAACGTTCGCCACGTCCAGATCATTGCCTGCGGCACCAGTTACCATGCCGGTATGGTGGCCCGTTACTGGATTGAGGAACTGGCGGGCGTTGCCTGTTCCGTGGAGGTGGCTTCCGAATTCCGCTATCGCAAACACGTGATCCAGCAGGACACCCTGTTCCTCTGTATTTCCCAGTCCGGCGAAACCGCCGATACCCTGGCGGCCCTGCGTCAGGCGAAAAAAGCAGGTTTCCGGGCAGCATTGGCCATCTGTAACGTGCCGGGCAGCTCCCTGGTTCGCGAATCCGACCTGGTGATCATGACCCAGGCGGGACCGGAAATCGGCGTGGCCTCTACCAAGGCGTTCACCACCCAGCTCACGGCTTTGCTGATCTTTACCCTGGCCCTGGCCCGTCATAATGGGCTGCCCGAGGAGCAGGAAGCTGAAATCGTCGAGGCTCTTCACCTCGTGCCTGGCCAAGTCAGCGATGTGCTGGCCCTGGATGGCGAGATCGCCGAGATGTCCAAGGCATTCATGGATAAGAACCACAGCCTGTTCCTGGGGCGCGGTTCCCAGTTCCCGGTGGCTCTTGAAGGTGCCCTCAAGCTCAAGGAAATCTCCTACATCCACGCCGAGGCCTATCCTGCCGGCGAGCTCAAGCACGGCCCCCTGGCCCTGGTCGACAGCGAAATGCCAGTGGTCACTGTCGCTCCCAACAATGACCTGGTTGAGAAGCTGAAATCCAACCTGGAAGAGGTCCGGGCCCGCGGCGGTGAACTGTTTGTCTTTGCTGATAAAAAGGCCGACGTCAAAGCGGAAGAGGGCCTGCACGTGATGCAGATTCCGTCCGTGCATCCGATTACCGCGCCGATCGTGTACACCGTGCCACTGCAGCTGCTGTCCTACCATGTGGCCGTGTTGAAGGGTACCGATGTGGACCAGCCGCGGAACCTGGCCAAGAGCGTCACTGTAGAATAGCCCCGCAGGCCAGCAAGGCCTCGATCACAGAATAAACGTTTTCTTGTATTTCACGATAATGATAATTATTATCATTATCGTGAATAAACAAGGAGAACGTGATGGAATTCCTGTGTCCCAATCACCGCCAACAGTTCGCGGACCTGCCGCTGGAAGAACGCAAAGACCTCTGGCTGTTCTGGATGGAGAATGCCCACGACTGCAGTGAGCAGGGGCAGTGGCGGGATGTTATCTCGCTGGCTGGCAGCGCCTTCGATCTTGCTTGCCTGCACGGGCCGCGGGATGAATCCTGCATGCACATCGAACTGACTCTCTCAGCCATACTGGTCTCCCGGGCCCTTTCCGATCGCGGTGAGCGGGCCGGTATGGACGCGGTGATTCTCCGGGCACTGGAGAGCCTTCAGCACCCGGACCATGCCGCCCCCATCGACGGTTGCTGTGATATCCACGACTGCGTTTCTGTGCTTATAGATCCTTCACGGCACGCAGACTTTTTTGCTGACTACCTGAACTGGCCCTCCTTACCTTTCGTTCCACCGAAACGGGCAACTATGGTACGGACGCTCCATTGACCTCGTAACCGGACAAACACAGGCACAGTTAGCAGACCAGGTTGGATAGGCGTGGAGTGGGCAGGTTGCACACATTCAGTCAGGCAGATTTCGAACGTTTCGGGCAGCTTTACGACATAGAATTTCGGTTTCCGGCCATCCAGGGCGACACCGGAAGTGATGACCGTATCGTTGCCCGGGGTGAGATTGCCGAGTACAGCCTGGCTTCGGGTTTTCGGTTTACGTTTTCTTCGCTTCAGGTGCTCCAGGCGTATGAATCAGTCTCTTCTGGTCATGCGCCGTTGCTTGTGCTGGTCGTTCTGGATGGCACCGTTGAGCTTACCCTCGGGTCGGTCGAACACGTTCTGTCATCGGGTAATGCTGTCAGCATGCAGCTGCACCCGGACTATCCGTTACGGGCGCACCAGCCTGAGCAAGAGCATCTGCAAATTGTGGCACTCGCTTTCGACCCACGCGGCGCAACATTGGACCACGTCTCCTCCAGCTTACAAGACCTGACCATTCTTCCCAGGGTTCCCCTGCGTCAATGGAGTGTGCCCCACCCGTTCGAGGAGTTGCTGCGGACCCATGCACGCCTCACGATGACCGTCGCCCAGAAAAGCCTGGTTTTGGAGGGCCTCGCGCTGCAGCTTGCCGGATTGGGTCTGGCAGGCGACGAGCATGAATCCCCGGATGCTCCGGTGGTTCCGGTCCAGCAACGTCAGCGACTTGAGCTCGTAAGGCAGCATCTGGAGTTCACCCCGGACCATGACCACACCCTAAAGGACCTCGCACAGATGGCTGCCATGAGCCCAAGCGGCTTGCGAGTGAAATTCCGGGCGATGTACGGCGTGCCGGTGTTCGACTATCTCAGAAAATGCCGACTTCGGTTGGCAAAGCATTATCTGGAGCAAGGCTTCAGTGTTGAACAGAGCGCGAACAGGGTGGGTTACACCCACGCGACCAATTTTTCGACGGCGTTTCGCCGGGAATTCGGATTTTCTCCCCGACAACGCACCCTTGACCAAAAAAAATAGCACTCCGCATAGATTTTTTGTCTTCCTGAATACCAAATATCGGATATAAACGACAATAATTCGCATTACAGTTTAGCCTGTAAAGCGCGTTGTTTGGAGCTGATCAATGAATTCGTTACGTGATAATCGCCAGTGCATACTCCCGTCCAGCCTGGCCGTGGCCGTAGCCGGGGTTCTGGCAAGCCCGATACTGTACGCGCAGGAAGCGAATATTACCGAGCTGGATGCCATTGAAGTATCGGCAGATGCCGCCGAACCGAGCGGCACCGCACCGAGTGATGGCTACACCGCAGAGGCGACCGTTACCGGCACGAAAACAACCACCAACGTGGTTGAAACGCCCCAGTCCATTTCCACAGTCACAGCGGATCAGATCGAGGACCAGAACGCGGCCAACCTGGGCGAAGTTCTGCGTTATACAGCCGGCGCCCGAGGCGAGACCTTTGGTTTCGAGCCGCGCACCACGTTTCTGAGAATACGCGGCTTCGATGTGGCCACCAGTGGCTTGTTTCGTGACAACCTGAAACTGGCGAACCCCGGGTTTGCCGCCGGTTACAGCCTGGAGCCCTATGGCGCCGAGCGCATTGATGTGCTCAAGGGGCCTTCTTCCGTTCTGTACGGACAAGCCGGTCCGGGTGGGTTGGTCAACTATGTGTCCAAGCGTCCTACTTTCGATACCCGCAGAGAAGTGCGCGTTGAGTCTGGTACCAACGATCTGGTCCAGGGCCATTTTGATATCAGTGGGGCGGTGAATGACAGTGATACCCTCGCGGTTCGCCTGGTAGGCCTGGTTCGCGACAGCGAAACCCAGGTGGATTTTGTCAACGACGACCGAAAGTACCTGGCCCCCAGCCTGACCTGGCAGCCCACGGACGCCACCCGACTGACGGTATTGGCGCACTGGCAGTACGACGATACCCAGCCATCTCAACGTTACCCGTTGCAGGGCACGTTGGAGCCAAACCCAAATGGCCCGATTCCTGACAACCGGTTTACCGGCGAGCCAGGGTACGATGCCTATGAGCGTCGCGAGAGTGCCATTGGTTACGAGTTTGAGCACCGCATCAATGACCAGATAGTTCTGCGTCAGAATGTCCGGGACTACCGTAACGATGTTGACGACCAGACCATCTACACCACCGGTTTGCTGGCGGATCAGAGAACCATTACCCGGTCGCGCTTTGACAGTTTCGGTCGCATTGACGGACTGGTCATGGATAACCAGCTGCAGTTGACCGCTCAGGCGGGCGCGGCAGAGCACACGGTATTGGTCGGCCTGGACCATCAGGATATCGATGTGTCATCCCGGCAGTTCTTTGGGGCCGCCAGTAACCTGGACATCTATGATCCTGTCTATGGGGCGCCTGTCCCTGATGCCCCGTTGTTTAAAGACGAGGACGGACAACTCAAACAGACCGGCATTTACCTTCAGGATCAGATCCGGGTAGATCGTTGGACGGTTTCCCTTGGCGGCCGGTATGACGTGGCCCGTTCCGAGACACTCAATAATCTCACCGGCGCCACAGCTAGCCGGGAAGACGAGGCCTTCACTGGTCGTGCCGGTGCCAGTTACCAGTTCGCGAATGGCTTTGCCCCTTATGTGAGCTACATGGAGTCGTTTCTCCCCACCACAGGTACCGATGCGGCCGGCAACCCGTTCGAGCCCGAAACCGCACACCAATATGAGGTGGGCGTAAAGTACCAGCCCAATACGGACACGCTGGTGACACTGGCCTGGTTCGACCTGACCCGGGAAGACTACCTGACCACCAACCCATCGACCTTCGCCAATGAGCAGAAGGGCGAGGCCAACTCACAGGGCCTTGAGATGGAAGCGCGCACCCGTCTGTTCCATGGGCTGGATGTGATCGCCAGCTATAGCTATACCGATGCCGAGATCACCAGCGCCAGCAATCCGGTGGAAGAGGGCGAACCGCTGGAATACACCCCGGAGCATGAAGCGGCGCTGTGGGGTAAATACAATTTCCGGGGCGGCGTGCTGCATGGCCTGGGTCTGGGCGCCGGCGTGCGTTACATCGGCGAGAGTTTTGGCGCGGCGTTCAATGCGGATAATTCTGCCCTGGAAGTACCGGATGTCACCCTGGTGGATGCTGCGATTACCTACGACATTGGCCAGGTGTCGCTGGGGCTGCATGCCCAGAACCTGCTGGACGAACAGTATGTAGCAACGGCTTTCGACAGCTCCGGTACGTATGGCACCCGTCGTGAAGTGACCGGTTCCGTTACTTACCGGTTCTGATTGCATTATCCTCCCGGCGCAGGGACGCGCCGGCTCCGACCCATTTTCTCAACAGACCCTATCAGTGTCCTTCCCCCAGAACATTTGTGTATTTTTTTCACAAAGCGACCTCACAGCCACGCAAATCGGTTAAAATACGCGCGCTACATCTTTGTTGATCAAGTAATACTACGAAGATATCTGTGTTGATCAGCGCCCATTCCCCATTTGCTTGTTAGTAAGACCAAAATCGGTCTTCATTTTGTACCTTTGGCCCATACCCCGGTACGCAAATATCAAGGAGGATGCGGGCCTGCTGGCACATAATACCAATAACCCGTTTTCTCAGAAGATTTCCGTAATGCCCAATACCGTTATCTCCGGCTTTACCCACAACTTCCTTGGCAAGGCGCCCGTCTGGTACAAGCAGGTCATCCTGCTGTTTCTCATCGCCAACCCGATTGTCATGTGGACCCTGGGGCCGGGCACGGCCGGCTGGCTTCTGATTGCCGAATTTATCTTTACCCTGGCCATGGCACTGAAATGTTACCCGCTCCTTCCAGGTGGCCTGCTGGCAGTGGAGGCGTTGCTGATTGGCCTGACCACGCCGGATGCGGTCTATCTGGAAGTGCTCACCAACTTCCCGGTGATATTGCTACTGATGTTCATGGTGGCGGGCATCTACTTCATGAAGGAGCTGCTGCTGGTGACTTTCACCCAGATTCTGGTGGGTGTGCGTTCCAAGTCGGCGTTATCGTTGCTGTTTTGTAGCGCAGCAGCACTGCTTTCGGCCTTCCTCGATGCTCTGACGGTTACTGCGGTTATTATCAGCGTGGCGGTCGGGTTTTATGCGGTTTACCACAAGGTGGCCTCCGGCAAAGGCTACCAGCACAAGGATCACAACGCCGGCAGCGATGACGAAGTAATCGAGCTGCACCGTGAAGATCTGGAAAATTTCCGGGCGTTCTTGCGAAGCCTGTTGATGCATGGTGCTATCGGTACCGCCTTGGGCGGCGTTGCCACCATGGTGGGTGAGCCCCAGAATCTGTTGATTGCCAAAGTCGTGGGTTGGGACTTTGCCGGTTTCTTCCTGCACATGGCGCCAGTGAGTTTGCCGGTATTGGCGGCTGGTTTATTTACCTGCTGGGCCCTGGAGAAGCTGCGTTGGTTCGGCTACGGCGGGCGTTTGCCCAAGCCTGTGCGTCAGGTGCTGGAAGAGTTTGCGGAGAACGAGCGGACCAAGCGTACCAAGGCTGATCAGGCCGCGCTCTGGGTACAGGCCTTTGCGGCTGCAATTCTGGTGGTGGGCCTGGCTTTCCATCTCGCCGAGGTCGGCCTGATTGGCCTGCTGGTCATCATCCTGATTACCTCCTTCACCGGCGTTACCGACGAGCACCAGATTGGCAAGGCCTTCCAGGAATCCCTGCCGTTTACGTCGCTGCTGGTGGTGTTTTTCGCGGTGGTTGCGGTGATCCACGAACAGCACCTGTTCAAGCCGATTATTGATTACGTGCTGTCGCTTCCTGAAGCCCGTCAGCCTGGCATGTTCTTCATTGCCAACGGCGTGCTCTCAATGATCAGCGATAACGTCTTCGTAGCGACTGTGTATATCAGTGAAGTCAAACAGGCTCTGGATGCAGGGGCCATCAGCTACGAGCATTTCCAGAAGTTGGCAGTTGCCATCAACACCGGTACCAACCTTCCCAGCGTTGCGACTCCCAATGGCCAGGCGGCTTTCCTGTTCCTGCTGACGTCTGCCATAGCGCCGCTGGTTCGGTTGTCTTACGGCAAGATGGTGGTGATGGCGTTTCCCTACATGCTGGTAATGGGCGGTGTCGGTCTGTATATGGTTCTTAACTATATTTGACATTCTGTCCGGATTTTTGCGGGCGGTGTCAGTGCAGATCTTCCCGGGTCTGTTAATCTTTGGCTAAACAGTCCCGAACAATACGGATTCCATGCCCAGAAACTGCCCGGTCCATTCTTCCCGACTCACTGAAGTCATGCATTTGATTGTTGTCCGGCTTTGGATATTGCTGGCAGGTCTATTATTTACGTCCGCCGCCCTTGCCGCTTCGGAATCCGTGAACAAGACTCTGCGCATTGCCTATGTGGAATTTCCCCCCATTACCTATCAGGCCAGCGATGGCCGCCCTGCTGGCAGCTTTATAGAGCTTACCCGGAAGATCGCTGTGGAAGCGGGTTACGAGCCGGAATTTCTCTTCTTGCCCATTAGCCGGGTATACCTGTACCTGCGCAACGGTAGAATTGACGTTTGGCCAGGTTCGGCTAACGTTCCCGCCCTTAACGGTGAAGTTCTGGAGACCTGGGTCACTCCCCTCGCGACCCAGCTCAGTGCCTGGTATCTGGAGGGAACCGAACCACTTACACATTTTGATCAACTGCAGGGCAAGACCGTCATCACGATAGGCGGGTACACCTATGGAGGGCTCTTGTACTGGCTGGAGGCGGAAGGTTCGATTGATGTCACCCAGGCTCCAAACTATCGGGCTGCTCTGGAAATGCTCAAGCTTGGCCGAGGCCGTTACCTGTTTGGCCATCGGGATCCGGTTGTGGAAACCCTGACCATGCCCAGAGACGAGAAAATCCGTGAATCGGCGATCCGTTTGAGGAATCTGACCTGGCTGTTCTCGCTGGCCAATCCCCGGGCAGCGATCCTGCGGGAAGAGTTCGATGATGCTTACACCCGTCTGGCTGAAAAGGGTGAAGTGCCGCCGATACGAAACCTTGGCGAAAGCTTTGTGATCCCCGGATTTCCTGAACAATACCGTTAGTAGTGTTCAGGGCTCAGGAACCCGGGTTAAGAAAGATGTCCCCATACCAGGCCGTGGCCTTCTCACCGGTGTTGTCCGAATCCGACATGATGGCAATGCCCACGACCGGTGGTGGTTCCTCGCCAAACGCTTCCCGATAATCGGCCATGATATCCCGCTCCACCGTGACCCATTCGCCGACCTGTTCTGATCCGGAATTAACGGCAATCATCATGTTTTTCTCGGTGTACGGGTTGGGCACAATCTCGCCCTTCGGGAGAGTATTGGCCCAGATGTAGTTGAGGGCATTGCCCGGCAGGGACTCACCGAATAACACCTCGACGGTTTTGCGTTTGGCGCGCTCGAAAAGCCCCGCCTTCTCGGGCTGGAACTCGAACGCCACATAGATTCTGGCCGGGTAATCGTCCCCGGACTTTTCCCGGGCATCCCCGTTTTCAAAGACATTCGAGACCTTCCAGCGCCATTGCAGAATCAGCGAATCGGTTGGCTCCAGTCTGACCCGGGCGATCAGTCCCGACGCTCCGCCGTCCGTGGTCGCCCGCACGACCTGCTGACCGTCTTCGGTTGTCAGTTCATAGCGGCTGAGCTGATCGATCTTGGGAAATTCCAGGGGTTCCCAGCCATCGTTCAGGGACTGCATCTGGGAGAAGGGTGTCAATGTACTCTCTTGCGAACTGACCGGTGCAGACAGCAGCATGGAAATGAGGAGCGGGCCCCAGATTCTTTTGTATCCGACCTTCTCCATAGTGCCTCTCCTCTTGTCAGGGTGTTTCCGTTGCAGACAGATCTTTTACCGGAAAGTGCCTTGTCCTGAAAAGTGGACCTGTATATAGTGTTTCTATCCTTGGTCAAATACCAGATGTAGTGATCAGCGCGTAACCAACTCGGTCAACGTGTGATCATCTCAGCCATTCTGGTATCGGGAATCCGGTGAGACTCCGGAACTGACGCGCAGCGGTATTGGGGAACAAGCGTGGCATCAAGACACTGGCGAAAGCCGGGAAGTCGCCACACGAGGCCGAATCGAACGATTCACGCCCCTGAGTCCGAAGACCTGCCAGGGATGAAGGAGCCTTACGGCTCGCAACTGCACCTTCGCGACCCAGGGTGAGCAGACCGGTTATGCCCAGCCATTCCCATGGCGAGGTGTGCCCCTGCGTACGCGATGGTGAAAGGAACTCAACGCGTATTCAGGAGAACACTGCATGTCTGCCTCAGCCCTGGCCGAACCCCGGCCAACCTCGCACACGGACACCGAATCCCTTCAGGTCATCAAGCGCAACGGCACGCTTGTCGGCTTTGACCCATCCAAGATCAGCATCGCCGTAACCAAAGCCTTCCTCGCAGTTGAGGGCGACACCGCCGCCGGTTCCGCGCGTATCAATGACGCGGTACACCGGGTGACCGACCAGGTTATCCAGGCGATTGGCCGTCGCCTGAAGGCCGGTGGCAAGGTGCATATCGAAGACATCCAGGATCAGGTGGAACTGGCCCTGATGCGGGCCGAAGAACAGAAGGTGGCCCGCGCCTACGTCCTGTATCGGGAAGAGCATGCCCGCGAGCGCGCCCGCCATGCGCCGGTTGAGGCGCACCCCCATCTGACGGTGAAAAAGACCAGTGGCGAGATTGCTCCGCTGGATCTGGGCCTGATGAAACTGCAGGTGGAACAGGCCGCCACAGGGTTGGAGGGCATCGACGGTGATTCCCTGGTGGACGATGCCCTGACCAACCTCTACGACGGCATCGCCGAGGAAGACGTGCTGTCGGCTTTGATCATGACGGCCCGCAGCCGGATTGAGCGGGAGCCGGACTACAGCGCGGTCACCGCTCGTCTACTGCTGGAACAGCTGCGTCTGGAGAATGCCGCCGCGTTGGGCCTGCCCATCAGTCTGCCATTGGCTGAGATTTATCCACAGGCACTGAGCGCCTTTGTCGAAGCGGGAATCCGGTACGAATTGCTGGATGACGCTCTGGCCGCCTTTGATCTGGAGCGCCTGGGTGCCGCCCTTCAGCCGAAACGGGATCTGCAGTTCGGCTTCCTGGGTCTGCAAACCCTGTACGACCGTTACTTCCTGCACTGGAACAAGGCCCGCCTGGAATTGCCCCAGGTATTCTTCATGCGTGTTGCCATGGGCCTGGCCTTGCGCGAAGACGACCCGAATGCGCGGGCCATCGAGTTCTACAACCTGTTGTCGTCGTTTGACTACATGGCGTCCACACCCACGCTGTTCAACAGCGGTACCCGCCATTCTCAGCTGTCCTCCTGTTACCTGACGACGGTGGGCGACGATCTTGAAGACATCTACGGGGCCATCCGCGATAACGCCATGCTGTCGAAATGGGCCGGCGGTCTGGGCAACGACTGGACCCCGGTGCGGGCGCTCGGCGCTCACATCAAGGGCACCAACGGCCAGAGCCAGGGCGTGGTGCCCTTCCTGAAAGTAGTCAACGACACCGCCGTGGCGGTCAACCAGGGTGGCAAGCGTAAAGGCGCAGTGTGTGCCTACCTGGAAAGCTGGCACCTGGACATCGAGGAGTTCCTGGAGCTGCGCAAGAACACCGGTGATGAACGCCGCCGCACCCACGATATGAACACCGCCAACTGGGTACCGGACCTGCTGATCGAACGCATGCGCGAAGACCGCGACTGGACGCTGTTCTCCCCCAGCGATGCCTCCGATCTGCACGATCTTTACGGCAATGCTTTCCGTGAACGCTATGAGTATTACGAGGCACTGGCGGAGCAGGGCAAGATCAACCTGTTCAGGAAGATCCCGGCCAAGCAGCTCTGGCGCAAGATGCTCACCGTGCTGTTTGAAACCGGCCACCCCTGGATCACCTTCAAGGATCCGTGCAACCTGCGTTCGCCCCAGCAGCACCGGGGCGTGGTGCACAGCTCTAACCTGTGCACGGAAATCACCCTGAACACCAGTGCCGAAGAGATCGCCGTATGCAACCTCGGCTCCGTGAACCTGGCGGCCCACATTGCCAACGGCGAGCTGGACGTGCAGCGCCTGGAACAGACGGTGAACACCGCCGTGCGCATGCTCGATAACGTTATCGACATCAACTATTACGCCGTGCCCCAGGCCCGCAATTCCAACCTCAGGCATCGCCCGGTCGGTCTCGGCTTCATGGGTTTCCAGGACGCGCTCTATCAATTGGGCCTGCCATATTCCAGCTCGGAAGCGATTGAGTTCGCTGACCTTGCCATGGAGCAACTCAGCTACTTCGCCATCCGCGCCTCGGCTTCGCTGGCGGGTGAGCGAGGCGCCTATGAGAGCTATGAGGGCTCACTCTGGCAGCAGGGCATCCTGCCGATCGACTCCATCAACCTGCTCAAGGAAAACCGCCGGGAAGGGGACCTGTCCGTGAATACCAACGCCCGGCTGGACTGGTCTCCCGTGCGCGAACTGATCGCAAAAAACGGCATGCGCAACAGCAACGTGATGGCGATCGCTCCGACTGCCACGATTTCCAACATCGTGGGTGTGTCCCAGTCCATCGAGCCGGCGTACCAGAACCTGTTCGTGAAATCGAACCTCTCCGGCGAGTTCACCGTGGTCAACCCCTCCCTGGTCCGAGACCTCAAGGCCGAAGGCCTGTGGGACAACGTGATGGTGAACGATCTCAAATACTTCGACGGCAGCGTGCAGCAGATCGACCGCATCCCCAACGAATTGAAAGCGCGATACGCCACTGCCTTTGAGATCGACGCAAGGTGGCTGGTGGAAGCCGCCGCCCGGCGCCAGAAATGGCTAGACCAGGCCCAGAGCCTGAACCTGTACATGGCCGAGCCCAGCGGCAAAAAGCTGGATGCCCTGTACCAGCTGGCCTGGGAACGTGGGCTGAAAACCACCTACTACCTGCGCTCCCTGGGTGCCACCGGCGCTGAAAAAACCGCTCCGGTTGCCGCGCCCCAGCCCCAGGTTTGCAGCATCGACGATCCCGACTGCGAAGCCTGTCAGTAACTGCTCACTTAACGATTTCGAGGCAAAAACCATGCTTGATTGGGACGACGAACCAAAAACTGAATCCAGGGCGGCGCATCCCGGCGCCCCGGCACCGGTGAACGTGGACGACAAACGCGTCATCAACGGCGAAACCGACATTAACCAGCTGGCACCGTTCAAGTACCCCTGGGCCTGGGAGTACTTCATGAACGCCAACAAAAACCACTGGACCCCCCTGGACGTGAACATGGCCCAGGACGTTCATGACTACCACCACCGGCTGACCGCGCCGGAAAAACATGTGTACGAGAACGTGCTGGCCTACCTCACTACTTCCGACATCCTCGCCATGCGCAACATCGGCCTGGCGGTGATGGAAAAGATGAGCGCGCCGGAGCTGCAGATCTACCAGGCCCGGCAGGTGTATGAGGAGGCCATGCACACCTGGGCCTACCAGCACTGCATCGAAACCCTCAACCTGGACCAGAGCGAGATCTACAACCGCTACCGCGTGGTGCCCGCCATCAACGGCAAGATCCAGATTGCCAACCGCCGCCTGGATGCGGCCATGCGCCCGGACATGAACCTGCGCAACAAGGACGACCTGCAGGAATTCATCATGTCCTACCTGTTCTTTGCGGCCGTGTTCGAGGGCACCTGGTTCTATAACGGCTTCAGCCCCATCTTCGCCCTCCAACGCCGGGGCCTGATGCGCGGCACAGGGGAACAGCTGCAGTACATCCTGCGGGACGAGGCCATGCACTTCTCATTCGGCCTGAAGGTGGTGAATCAGATCGTCGAGGAGGAAAACATCACCTTCGACCCGAAGGCCGTGCGCGAGATGTGGGACGAATCCGAAGCCGCCGAGAGGGCCTATGCGGATTACATCCTGCGGGACCCGATACTCGGCTACTCCGCCGAATATCACAGCGAACAGTTCCGCTTCGTGGCCAACCGCCGTGCCCGCACCGTCGGCCTTGAAGAGCCGTTCCCGGGCGCGAAGAACGTGTCGCCGTGGCTGGACGAACAGGCTACCCTGCGAAAAGAAAAAAACTTTTTTGAAACCCGGGTGATTGAGTACCAGACGGGTGCGCAGCTGGAGTGGTAAATTCGGCTGAGCAGCCGAAGCTATACGCCCTGTGTCCGCATGAATCTGTGAGCCGGGCAGGGCGTATAACTTTCAGACCTGGCATGAATTTCTTCAGAGGTGACTTTGGTGAACAAACGCAGTTTGAAAGCCTTTATCGCGCCGCTCTGTCTCGTTTGTTCAATGGTGTTGCTGGCTTTGCCGGCTGTCGCTGTGGCAGAGCGCAAACTGAAGTTCGCGTTTGCCGACAATTCAAAACCTTACAGTTTCTCTCAGGATGAAAAGGCAGCCGGGCTATTTCCGGAAGTGGTACGGTTAACTTTCAGTTTTATCCCCGACTACGATATGGCGAGCGCGGTGATGCCGTGGTCGAGGGCGCAGTACAACCTCAGGTTGGGGCTGAACGATGGCCTCCTCACCTATCCGTCGAAGGAGCGACAGAACTACGCAGTCTTTTCAGCGGGGCCGCTTTTCATTCAGGATTTTGGCCACCTGGTTTACTCGGCTGAAAACCCCAATAAAGACCTGATCGAATCGGCCTCCAGCTTTGCTGACTTGTCCGATTTGAAGGTAATCGTCGAAAAGGGCTCTCAATGGGAAGAGAACAATATACCAGGCTATCTGGAGCGTGTTCCCGGTCGGGACAGTGAGACGATGATGCATCTCCTGATGTTCCGGGAAGCCGGGGATTTTCTGGTGCAGCCCGCTGAAGACGCCCGTTTTATTGCAGGGAAGCTGGGCTACACCGAAAACCTGAAGATTCGCAAGGTCGATTTTATTCCAAACTCCATGATCCCTTTCCATCTTGGAGTTTCGCGCCAGCATCCATCCGCTAACGATGTGATCAATCAGGTTGATGCAATCATGCAAAAGCCGGACTTTCAGTCACAATTGACGACTCTGATCAGGAGTTATCGATAAGGCTGCACGGGCTAGCTGCCCGGCATCTTTATGCGGCCTTCACCGCCACCCGGGTACCATTGAATGCAGCATTGCCCGTCAGTGCGTCAATGCGCCCGGAATCAGTGACGTCGTTCATGCTCACGCCGGGTTGTCCCTCGGCGATCGACATGGCGGTGTCCGGCCGGTTATGGCCCCAGCCCTGGGGCATGCTGATCACACCCTCGAACATATCGTCGTCGATTTCCACCGGCAGGTTGATGCTCCCGGAAGCCGAAGTAACCGTGGCCAGTTGTCCGTCTTCAAGCCCGATTTTGAGGGCATCTGACGCGTTCATCTGCAAAGTGCACGGGTTCTTGCCTTTTACCAGCCGGTGGGAGTTCTGGGTCCAGGTGTTGTGGCTGCGGGGCAGGCGGCGGCTGATCAGCGTGAACGGATAGTCGCTGTTCTCATCTGCCTGCAACAGGCCCGAGGCATCCAGGCGTTTCAGATCCTTCAGGTATAGCTCGGGGGCAATGCGGATCTTGCCGTCCTCGGTCTGGACGCGCTGCGCCAGGCAGGGCTGCAGTGGTCCCAGATCCACACCATGAGGGTTGGCTTTCAGGGTCTCCAGACTCATGCCCTCTTTTCCGTAGGCGCCGTGTTTCAGGCCCAGATCCAGCATGGTCTCCGGCGTAATGCCATCGTCTTCCAGGCCTGTTAACTGCAGGGCGAGATCCCGCAGAATTTCCCAGTCGTGTTTCTGGTTCGGCGCTTTTTCGAACATCGGTTCCGAGAATTTCGCGGTATTGCGAACGGCGAAAGAGTTGAAGAACACATCGAAGTGGGGCACTTCCAGCCCGGTTGTGGCCGGCAGGATGATGTCGGCATGGCGGGTGGTTTCGTTCAGGTAGATATCCACCGACACCATGAAATCCAGGGCATCGAAGGCGTCTTCCAGTCGGGCTCCGCCGGGCGCCGAAAGCACCGGATTGCCGGCGATGGTGATCATCGCGCGGATCTGGCCCTCGCCCGGGGTCAGGATCTCATCAGCCAGGGTAGCGACCGGGAATTCGTTGTTGAAGTAGGGCAGTTTTCGCACCCGGGACTCGTAACGGCCATAGGAACTCGGCTTGCCCTTTTTGTCCCTGACAAGATCAAAGGCTGGCTGGGGGAACATGGCGCCACCGCGGCTATCGAAGTTGCCGGTGAGAATGTTCAGTACATTGTTGAGCCACTGGCAGAGGCCGCCGAACGACTGCGTCGAGGCGCCCATGCGGCTGTAGCAAACGGCGCTCTTCGCAGCTGACATCTCCCGGGCCAGTTCGCGGATGGCGTTAGCGGTCATACCACAGGCTGCCGCCACGGTTTCCGGGCTATAGGGTTTGACGGCCTCGGCCAGTTGCTCCAGCCCGTCGATCCGGTCGTCCAGATGACCAAGGGTAACCAATTGTTCCTCAAACAGGGTGTGAACCATGGCCAGCATGAACAGGGCATCGGTTTCCGGGCGGATAAACAGGTGCTGGTCGGCCTTTCTCGCGGTCTCGGTGCGCCGTGGATCAACCACCACCACCTTGCCGCCACGTTGCTGGATGGCCTTCAGGCGTTTGCCGACGCCGGGGGCGGTCATCAGGCTGCCGTTGGAAACAATCGGGTTGGCACCAATGATCAGCATGAAATCCGTATGGTCGATGTCCGGCACCGGAATCAGCATGCCGGCACCCAGCATGTAATTGGAGGCCACGTGGTGTGGTAACTGGTCCGCCGAGGCGGAGCTGTAGCGGTTATTGGTGCCCAGCGCCTTGAAGAACCGCGGCAGCATGATGGCGTTGCCGAAGTTATGGGCGTTTGGATTACCCAGATACACCCCAACGGCATCCTGCCCGTGTTCCTGCTGGATGCCGCGAAACCGCGAGGCGATTTCCTCGAAGGCTGCTTCCCAGCTGATCTCCTGCCAGCCGTCCGCGGTGCGCTTCATGGGTGCTTTCAGGCGGTCCTTGTCATTGTAGAAATCCTGCAGTGCAACGGCTTTCGGGCAGATATGGCCGTGGCTGAACGGGTCGTTGCTGTCACCCTTGATGGACAGGATCTCGCTACCCCGATGCTGGATTTCGAGGCCACACATGGCTTCACAGATGTTACAGGTGCGGTAATGGGTCTGGGTGTCGGTCATGGCAAACACTCGGTCCGGATATTGTCGTTATTGATTCTGGCAGTGTGGCACAAGCCGGCGGAAAATCAGACGGTCATAATTCACATAAAACCGGTCAATCCCGCCAAATAATGTTTCTCTCGGTGCCTGAAAGACAGGCCGGAGTTTCATCGTACAATAGCCCCATGGCTAAAACCTTTTACCGTCGGGGCCCGGACCATCGAGCCGGAGCGCCGGTTACCTTTCTCGACGTCCGCCGTCGTTTCCAGTTTCGTACCATCGAGCTTGGCCGCTGGGTCACCGAGCCGGAAAAACAGCGCAGTGCGTCGCTGTTCTACGATGCCCTGTGCGACCTGATGACCATTCTTGGCGGCACCGAGTCGCTGGTTTCCCTGCGTGGCACCCTGGCTCTTCAATATGGCATTGGTGGGCGGCCCGGTGTGTCGGCCCACTACACGCCGGCCACGCGCAGCTTCTCACTGGCCAAAAATGCCGGGCCCGGCAGCATCGCCCACGAGTGGTTTCACGCCTTCGATCATTACATCGGCGAGAAACTTTTCGGCGAGGCCCAGAGAGGCCAGTTTGCTTCGAAGCTCTGGCTTGGCCGTGACGACGCTGTGCGGCATCCGCTGAACGATCGACTGCAGGCCTGTTTCAAGGCGATTCTGCTGGACGAAAAAGGCGCAGAGCCCAGCGAGCTCTTCCGGTGTTCGGTGAGGGCGGACAAAGCGGCAGGGATTCAATATTTCAGCTTGCCTGAAGAGCTTTGCGCCCGGGCGTTTGAAGCGTTTGTGCAGGATGCAAACGTGAAGAACGCCTTTCTGGTGAGCGGAACCCGGGAATCTGAAGAGGCAAAACTGGGTCTGTACCCGGTGGGCGCGGAACGGCAACGGATCAATGATGCTTTCCGGAGTTACTATAGGTCTCTGGGACATGCTTTGAAGCTTAGTGAGGAACAGGGCCATTTGTATGAACGCACTTGAACTGAAGGTTCCCCCGGTGGTTCTGGTATTGGTTACGGTGTCTGGTATGTGGGCAGTTTCGGCTGGTGTTCCCGTGTTCCGGTTTACTGTATCCGGTGTTGTCTGGCTGTCTTCGAGTATCGCTTTGCTGGGCGTTCTCGTCGCTATCCTTGGTGTTCTGGCCTTCAGGAACGCAGGAACCACGGTGGACCCGAGGGTACCGGAGCAATCCGAAAACCTTGTGGTCTCGGGGGTCTATCGATTCAGCAGAAATCCGATGTATCTCGGATTTCTGCTGACTCTGCTCGGGTGGGGGCTGTACCTCGGCAGTTTTGCCGCTTTGTTCTTTCTCCCCGCGTTTATTGCCTACATGAATCGTTTTCAGATTATCCCGGAAGAACGATTCATGCGTGCCAGGTTTGGCGACTCCTACGCCAGATACAGGGCTAAGGTCCGTCGCTGGGTCTGAGGAACTCTGCTCCCATCTGCCCGCACGCACATTTTGCGCTACGCTATCGGAGCGGCAGAATTGTTGGAGGGGATGTGCAAGAGCTTGTGGACGGTATTGGCGGTTGGGTTTGGGGGCCCGTGACCATTGCTCTGCTGGTAGGTACCGGCCTGTATCTGACCATTCGTCTGCGCTTTATCCAGTTGTTTCGCATGTGGCTGTCCCTGAAGATTGCCAGTGGCGCGGATGCGGAACAGCAAAAGGAGGGTGACCTCAGTCAGTTTGGCGCGCTGACGCTGGCGCTGTCGGCGGCGATCGGCAACGGCAATATAGCCGGTGTGGCCACGGCCATAGCTCTGGGCGGGCCGGGTGCGGTTTTGTGGATGTGGGTGACCGCTCTGGTTGGCATGGCGACGGTTTACGCCAGTACCACCCTGGCTCTGGCTTTTCGCCATCATGATCCGGAGCGTGGTTATGTTGGTGGTCCCATGTACTACATTGAACTGGGCCTGGGGCCCCGCTGGAAGCCGATGGCCAAGATGTTTGCCTTCTGTGCGATCCTGGCGGCTTTTGGCACCGGCAACATGGTGGAGGCCAATTCTGTTGCCGATACTCTCGAGTTCTCGCTCCGGGATATTATTGGCTACACCGCCACCGACAACAGTGTGTTCTCGGTAAAGCTTGCCATCGGGCTTGTCTATGCGGGGTTGGTGTGGCTGGTGATCGTGGGCGGCGTCAAACGCATCGGGCTGGTAGTGTCCCGACTGGTTCCACTGATGTTTCTGGTTTATGTCGGTAGTGCGCTCGTGGTGCTGGTAATCAATGCAGACGCTGTTCCCCGGGCATTTGCGTTGATTGTCTCCGATGCCTTCAGTGGCACGGCTGCCGTTGGTGGTTTTACCGGTGCCAGTGTGATGGCGGCGATCCAGTTTGGTGTTGCCCGAGGCGTTTTCAGTAACGAGGCGGGACTGGGAACGACGCCTATGGCGATGGCCGCAGCACGCACCGCAGAGCCGGTCCGTGCTGGTCTGGTAGCGATGAATGGCCCTCTGTTTGACACTCTCATTGTCTGCACCATCACAGCTCTGGTAATAATTACGACAGGTGTCTGGCAGACTGGGGTCAGCGGTTCGGAGCTGACTACCATGGCATTTAACTCTGCGGTGCCGGACCTCGGCAAACTGGCAGTCACTGTCTCGCTGCTGTTCTTTTCCTTTTCCAGCGTGCTTGGCTGGAGTTACTACGGAGACCGTGGGACGGGCTATCTGTTTGGCGAGGCCGCTATCCTGAAATACCGTCGTCTGTTCTGCCTGCTTTTGCCGATTGGCGCGGTTATGAAGCTCGAGCTTATTTGGGGGCTTTGTGACATTGCAAATGGACTGATGGCGATCCCCAACCTGATCGCCATCCTTCTCCTGTCTCCGCTAGTAGTTCGGATGACTCGCCGATATTTCGGTATGACCTGAAGAAAGCAATTCAGGTTTCCGCGATCAGCCGGTTTACTTCGTTTTCGGCCTCCATCCAAGCCTTCAGTTCCTCAAGCGCCCTTGGCGGGCAGATCCAGTAGCCTTGCATCATTTCTGCACCCAGCGATTTAATGAGTCGGGCCGTATGTTCCGTTTCGATGCCTTCGGCAACCACCTGATAGCCAAGGCCCTGGCCCATTTTGATGGCGGTCTCCACAATTATTTTGGCGTTGTCGCTGGACTCGATGTCCTGTAACAGCGCCCGGTCCAGCTTGATTTCGCTGGCGGGCCCCAGCCTTGCCGCCGGCGCATGCCATCTCCGGTGCGCGACTGTCTCGATAGCGGCCCATCTGCTACGTTGAAAGGAGACATTCATTCCCAAGGAGGCCTCTATGTTCGTCGCTGAAAAAGCAACCGGGCACCTGATCGAAGTTCTGGATACACAGGCGCTGTTTGATCCCCATAGCCAGCAGGTGCGAGGCAGCCTTCATTACGGAGAGGAGGCGCAGGATCCTGAATTGTTTAAAAAAGCCGAACTCGCGTTTCCCTCTGGTGAAGCGCTTCCCGTGTGCTGGACAGACCCGGATTACCGTCGCCAAAGCTGATATTCGCTTGCCCTTCCTGCCATCACAACCGCGCCATATCAGAGTGGCGCGGAGGCTCCCTGCTTTCTGATCAGGTTTGAATTTCCCGCCTCGCTTCTGTAAGATTTTTATTAATTGAACGTTCAATTAACAAAAAGCAGGGCTGATTGGTGCTGCTTTCAACACCGGAATCAAGACGAGTAACCGAAGCCGCCATGCCAAAAGTTGGGGTCAAAGACACACGCAAGCAGCAGCTGATTGAAGCCACCATGCATTCGATTGCAGAGCTCGGAATGCAGAACACCACCATTGTGAGCATCAGCAAACGCGCGGGGATGTCCTCCGGGATTATCAGCCATTACTTCGGTGGCAAGCAGGGGCTGATTGAAGCGGCCCTGCGTTATCTGCTTGATCAACTGGGCAAGGAACTCCGGGAGCGTATGGCCAAGACCGACCGCTCCCCGGAACAGCGGCTCAATTGCATTATCGAGTCGAACTTTTCCGAGTTTCAGCGCTCTGCGCTGGCGGCCAAGACCTGGCTGAGCTTTTGGGCCCGGTCGATGCATGAGCCGGGGCTTAAGCGACTGCAGCAGATCAACAACGCCCGGCTGTACAGCAACCTGCGATATTCCTTCGCACAGGTGCTTGAACCTGACGCAGCGACTGAGGCCGCCCGGCAAACCGCGGCAATGATCGATGGGTTCTGGTTGCGCAGTGCCCTGAGCCTGGACCCGGCGGAGAGCTTTGAAGCCGGCGAGCGGCTCTGCAAGAAATTTGTCCACGAGACACTGGCGCAGGCAACCGCCTGAGCCGGGATTGATTCGAACGGCCCACAAGGCCTGAAGACACCGAACCGAGGTTAATTACCGACTATGTCTGCATCTCTTCCTGTTGTTCAGAATTTCGTCCATGGCCGTTTCCTGGCCAACAGCACCGGCGAAACCTTCCCTGTGGTGAATCCGGCCACGGGTCAGGTTATCTACGAAGTGGAAGTGGCGGATGAATCCGTGCAGCAGGCCGCCGTTGAAAGTGCCCGCGCCGGTTTTGCCGAGTGGTCTGCCATGACTGCCATTGAGCGCAGCCGGATTCTGCTGCGGGCGGTTGCGCTTCTGAGAGAGCGTAATGATGAATTGGCTGCCGCAGAGGTGCGCGATACTGGCAAGCCCTGGCAGGAAGCAGAAGCCGTGGATGTGGTCACCGGTGCCGATGCGGTTGAGTTCTTTGCCGGCCTGGCACCCTCCATCGAAGGTAACCAACAGGACCTGGGCGGTGATTTTTACTACACCCGCCGGGAGCCCCTGGGCATCTGCGCCGGCATTGGCGCCTGGAACTACCCGATCCAGATCGCCTGCTGGAAATCCGCGCCGGCTCTGGCCTGCGGTAACGCCATGATTTTCAAGCCATCCGAGGAAACCCCCATGGGTGCGGTGAAGCTGGCGGAAATCTTTACCGAAGCGGGTGTGCCGGCGGGCGTATTCAACGTGGTGCAGGGCGCCGCCGAAGTGGGCCAGTGGCTGACCCACCACCCCGAGATTGCCAAGGTCTCCTTCACCGGCGAAGTGGCCACCGGGAAGAAAGTTATGGCCGCGGCATCTTCCACCCTGAAAGACGTCACCATGGAACTCGGCGGAAAATCCCCGCTGATCATCTTTGACGATGCGGATCTTGAGAACGCCATTTCCGCCGCCATGGTCGGCAACTTCTACACCCAGGGTGAGATCTGCACCAACGGCACCCGGGTGTTTGTTCATGAAGATCTGTACCCGCGCTTTATCGAACGTCTGCTGGAACGCACCCGCAACAATATCAAGCCCGGCGACCCGATGAATCCGGACACCAATTTCGGCGCGCTCATCTCCGCAAAACACCGGGATCTGGTGCTCGATTACATCGCCAAAGGTCTGTCCGAAGGCGCGACTCTCAGCCACGGCGGTCGGGCCTTCGAGCCGGAGGATTCCAAAGGCGGCTATTTTGTGGAACCCACCATCTTCACCGACTGCACCGATGATATGACCATCGTAAAGGAAGAGATTTTCGGGCCGGTGATGTCGGTCCTCACTTTCCGCGATGAGGACGAGGTGATTGCCCGCGCGAATAACACGGATACGGGTCTGGCCGCTGGCGTGTTCACCAACGATATCCGTCGGGCCCACCGGGTGATTCACCAGATCCAGGCCGGCATCTGCTGGATCAATAGCTACGGTGCCTCCCCGGCGGAAATGCCGGTGGGTGGTTACAAACTCTCCGGCATCGGCCGGGAAAACGGGCGCGAGACCATTGCGCACTACACCCAGATCAAATCGGTGTATGTGGGCATGGAAGATTTGGACGCACCCTTTTAGTCGCAGGCCACACAGGAGAACGCGTATGACAGAAAATCGATACGACTACATCATTGTGGGTGCGGGTTCCGCCGGTTGTGTACTGGCCAACCGCCTGACCGAGGACGCGCGCCACCGGGTGCTGCTGCTGGAAACCGGCGGCAGCGACAAGAGCATCTTCATCCAGATGCCCACCGCCCTTTCCATTCCCATGAACACCAAGAAATACGCCTGGCAGTTCGAGACCGAGCCGGAGCCGTTCCTGGACAACCGTCGCATGCACTGCCCACGGGGCAAGGTGCTGGGGGGGTCTTCCTCCATCAATGGCATGGTCTATGTCCGTGGCCACGCCCGGGATTTTGACGAATGGGATTCCGAGGGCGCTACTGGCTGGCATTACCGCAACGTCCTGCCCTATTTCAGGAAGGCCGAAACCTGGGCCTTTGGCGGCAACGACTACCGGGGCGATAAGGGCCCGCTCGGTGTCAATAACGGCAATAACATGCAGAATCCGCTCTACAAGGCCTTTATCAGGGCGGGTTCCGATGCCGGTTACTTTGAGACCGATGATTACAACGGTACCCAGCAGGAAGGCTTCGGCGCCATGCACATGACCGTGAAGAACGGTCGTCGCTGGTCCACTGCGAACGCCTATCTGCGTCCGGCCATGGAGCGCGATAACCTGACTGTGGTCACCCATGCCCTGGTGCATAAGGTGTTGCTCGATGGCAAAACCGCCACCGGTGTCCGTTACGAGCAGGGCGGCAAGGTGCACGAGGCGAAAGCCGCCGAGGAAGTCATCCTGTCAGCGGGCTCTATCGGTTCACCCCACCTGCTCCAGCTGTCTGGTATTGGCAAGCGTGAGGTACTGGAAAAGGCTGGTATCGAGGTAAAGCACGAGCTACCGGGCGTTGGTGAGAACCTGCAGGACCACCTGGAGTTTTACTTTCAGTACCGCTGCAAGCAGCCGGTGTCGCTCAACGGCAAGCTGGACTGGTGGAACAAGCTGAAGATCGGTGTTCGCTGGATTCTCCGCAAGGATGGTCTGGGCGCCACCAATCACTTCGAGTCCTGTGGCTTCATCCGGTCCAAGGCCGGCGTCGAGTGGCCCGACCTGCAATATCACTTCTTACCGGCAGCCATGCGCTATGACGGTAAAGAAGCCTTCAACGGAGACGGATTCCAGCTGCACATTGGTCACAACAAGCCGAAAAGTCGGGGCTTTGTGCATGTGCAATCGGCCGACCCGAAACAGGCACCGACCATCCGCTTCAATTATCTGCAGCACGAGGCAGACCGGGAGGGCTTCCGGGACTGTGTGCGCCTGACCCGGGAAATCATCAACCAGCCGGCCATGGACGAGTACCGCGGAGCGGAGATCCAGCCCGGTGCCGAGGTCCAGACCGACGAGGAAATTGATGCGTTTGTCCGCCAGGCGGTGGAGAGCGCCTACCACCCGTCCTGCTCCTGCAAGATGGGCACCGACGAGCTGGCGGTGGTGGACCCGGAGACGCGGGTTCACGGTATCCGGAATCTCAGGGTGGTGGATTCGTCCATCTTCCCGACCATACCCAATGGCAACCTGAATTCGCCCACCATCATGGTGGCCGAGCGGGCAGCCGATCTGATCCGGGGCAGGGAGCCCCTGCAACCTTCTGACGCGCCTGTGGTGATGGACGACCAGTGGCAGACACGTCAGCGACCGGGACAGGCAAAGCGCGCGCTCGCATAGCGCGTCGTCATCCCACCCGGGCGTGCAACGCGCCCGGGGTTTTGCAAGCCCTCAGGATTTCCCTATCAGCGCGACGGTGTTCTGCCGTTTTCGGGCGCCCGATAGGCAAGTCCTGGGTTTGTGTCCGATTCGAAAGAAGCAGCGCTTACAAAGTAGAGGAGGAACACCCATGCTGTTCATTGCAAAGAAACAAAGTAACCGGAGGACCTTATGACACTCTGGTTATCCGCAGGTCTGATCTTCACCTTCGCCGCCATTGTGCTGATCCTGTACAAATGGTGGGACATCCAGTGCATCGGCGTGACGCCCGTCCGCACCTTCACCTTTATCGCCATCCTGTTCACCTCCGGTCTGGATGTGGGGCTGATCATGTTCCCGCTGACCGAGTTCGGTGGCTATGGCGATCTGTCTGCGAACCCTGAGTACGGCTTTGCCAACCCCCTGGCTATCGAGTTCGGGTTCTGGGCGTTCCTGATCTGGGGCTTCTATTTCCTGACCTGTTTTTACTTCGCGATCATTGAGCCGCGGGTGCAGTTCTTTGAGATTCCGTTGGTGAAGGTCGTAAACAACGTGGTGATCATCGGCACCTGTGCGTTTACCGCCTATCTGCTGCTGGTGAATCTGCCCTGGTACCTGCCCATGCTCGGTGATGGCGAATCGGTGGTGCCAGCGTTCTACTTCATTGTATTTGCCTCGATTGCGCTGGCGGTCTATTCCAGCTCCAAGATCAAATATGTGCGCATCCTCAGTCTGGGCTCGAGCCTGTTGTTTATTGCCCTGATCGTGGGCATGTGGTTCCGGGCGTTCGTTATGGGTGCGGGCTCACCGGCAGACTTCTTTGGCACCGCCGGATTGATCGGCGAGTACTTCGCCAACATCCACCAGTTTGCCCTGCCGATCAACGACTACCACGAGTTCTACCTGTTCTGGTGGTTTGCCTGGAGCATCATGATTGGCCAGTTTACCGCGCGTTTTGTGAGCGGTATCCGTACCTGGCAGCTGTTGATTGCCATGCTGGTGGTACCGTCCATCGCCATTGGTGTCTGGTTTACCGTGCTTTACCACTACCACGCGGAAGGCCTGCAGATTGCGGCATTCACCAATCTCGCCATGATTTCGGTGGGTGTGTTGATGGTGGTGAACTCGCTGGATTCATTGATCCGGCTCTATACCGACAACCTCAATCTCACTGCTCAGCGCCTCGGGCGGGTGAACTATGTGGTGTTCAATTTCCTGGCGATGGTTGGTCTGACCATGCTGTTCCAGCTGGATTTCTTGCGGATTCAGTGGGTTGGCGCCCTGGTGATTGCGCTGTATTTTGGCTGCCTCGTCTATATCCTGGCGAACAAGCGAGCAGAAGTGGCTGCCATTAAAGCGTCACCGAAAGAAAATATTCTGGACTTTGGAAAGATTGAACTGGCTGGCTAAGACCCCATAAACGGGGTGGCGGAAAAATTCCCTTCAGAAGCCAGGGATAGGTTTTTTCTATCCCTGGCTTGGGAATTATCAATTTTATCCGCACCGCCGATATCCGTACTGTAGGCGCCACAAAGTCATTAACTCATGAATCCATCAACAAGGAGTTCTTTAATGGGCATCATTAACAGCGAGATCAAACCGTTCAACGCTACCGCCTTCAAAAACGGCGAGTTCGTTGAAATCAGCGAAGCAGACGTGAAAGGCAAGTGGGCGGTATTTTTCTTCTACCCGGCCGACTTTACCTTCGTGTGCCCGACCGAGCTGGGCGACGTGGCTGACAAGTACGAAGAGCTGCAAAAGCTGGGCGTTGAAGTATTCTCCGTGTCTACCGACACGCACTTCACCCACAAGGCATGGCACAGCAGCTCCGAGACCATCGGTAAGATTAACTACTACATGGTTGGCGACCAGAACGGCACCATCACCAACAACTTTGGTGTGATGCGCGAAGGTCAGGGCCTGGCAGACCGCGCTACCTTCCTGATCGATCCGGACGGCGTTATCCAGGCCATGGAAATCACTGCTGAAGGTATCGGCCGTGACGCAGACGACCTGATGCGCAAAGTGAAAGCCGCTCAGTACGTTCGCAAGAACCCTGGCGAAGTATGCCCGGCCAAGTGGAAGGAAGGCGAAGAAACGCTGACTCCGTCACTGGACCTGGTTGGCAAGATCTAAGCTCTCCTGACGGAAAGCTTGGTTACAAAAAACCCCGGAAAATCCGGGGTTTTTTATGTCTGATGAAAAAGTGAGGTTCAAAGAGCCTCTAGGATGGTTTCGGCGCTGGTCTGGTCCAATCCCTGGGCGTCGATATTCAGCAGCTCGACCTTGCCGTCGTTCACGATCATGGCGTAGCGCTGGCTACGAATGCCCATGCCGTTCGCAGTCCGATCCTGGGTCAGATCCAGAGCCTTGGCGAACTCTGCCACGCCATCGGCCAGCATGACGATTTCTTCGGCGTTGTGGGCCTTGCCCCAGGCGTCCATTACAAACGCGTCGTTTACTGACGTGCAAACGATGCTGTCGATGCCCTTGGCCCGCAGTTTGTCCGCATTTACCACAAAACCGGGTAAATGGGCGGCTGAACAGGTGGGGGTAAACGCGCCGGGTACAGCAAACAGAACGGCTTTCTTGCCGGCAAAGAGTTCACTGGTACGGACTTTCTCAGGGCCTTTTTCGCCCATTACCTGAAGTTCGATGTCTGGCAGGGTATCACCCGGCTGAATTGGCATTGCTATGGTCTCCGCTGTTGTCCTTGTTGAAATAGTCGGCACCCCGGGCCTTGAGGCGATAGAACTCTTCAATTACGCCGGCCATCGCCTCGGCACAGTAGGGCCGCAGACCACTTAATACGAGCCGTTTGGTCACTTCGCCCACTGGTTTGTGATCGGCGGTCAGACGGTATTCCAGAAGAACGTTACCCCGTTTACCGGCTGCCTCCAGGGTGGCGTTGTGCAATTCCAGCCCGGGCGAGGGCAGATCCAGATTCTCCAGGGCCAGGCTCATGCTCTCGTACATCACCATGGGGCGATCAGGATTGAACATCACCCCGTTAGACTCCATCAAAGGTTTCAGGGTATGGGGGAAGTTCTTGCCGGAGGCCGCCACATAGGCACGGGTGATGGTCTCGATCAACTCCTCATCCCGGGTTGTCGCGCCGCTGCGGGCCACCTCGATATAGACTTTGCCGGCGTCGTCACAGACGTCAATGGTGTTTTCGGTTTCAACGAACTTGAGCGGCACATTCTCTCCAAGCAGGCTGCGGAACCGGAAGGTCATGTTCTCCGACAGCCCGAACCGGGCGAGCACAATGGCGAAAAGCAGGTCTCCTGGAACGCAGAAACGGCGGGCATCCGGGTCGTGGATGGGATTGAAATCCCCCGCGATTTCCTTGGCGAACTGGCTTGCCTGCAGGGCGGAAATTACGACGTGTCCGTCCTGGACGGAGTGGAAACGGTCTAGAAACATGCTTTGCCTATTCTGGATACCAGAGAATGATGTTGCGACGATATGACAACATCATACTGCGGCAGGCTTTCGGTGGATATGCGCTATTGGTCAAGCCCCGAGCAGCGGTGAATCTGGAGGTATAGCAAAGCCCTATCAAACAGTTTGGGTCAATTAATTTGAGCATTGAGTGGCGGGGCCGTATTGTTGCACCAACTCAACTTAACCACCGTATTTGATTCAAATACTTAGTTCCGAAATTTAAAGGAGAAGTCAGACTATGTTGGATGCCAATATCAAGGAACAGCTCAAGGCCTACATGGACAAGCTGCAGCAGCCGATTGAGCTGGTTGCGGCCTATGACGACAGCAAGAAGTCCCAGGAACTCCGGGAGCTGCTGGAAGAGCTGGAGCCGATGTCTTCCAAGATCAGTCTCCGCACTGAAGAATCGAATGACGTGCGTCGTCCGTCCTTCGCCATCAACCGAGTAGGCACCGATACTGGCGTTCGCTTTGCGGGCATCCCCATGGGCCACGAGTTTACTTCCCTGGTGCTGGCCCTGCTGCAGGTGGGTGGTCATCCCTCCAAGGCGTCCCAGGATGTGATCGAGCAGATCCAGTCTCTGGAAGGCCGGTTCGAGTTTGAAACCTACTTCTCCCTGTCGTGCCAGAACTGCCCGGACGTGGTTCAGGCCCTGAACCTGATGAGCGTGTTGAACCCGAACATCACGAACACCTCGATCGATGGGGCCCTGTTCCAGGATGAAGTGGAGCAGCGCGAAGTCATGGCGGTTCCCAGCGTTTACATGAACGGTGAGCCCTGGGGCCAGGGCCGTATGACCCTGGAAGAAATTGTTGCCAAGCTGGACACCAGCTCCAGCGAGAAAGACGCCGAGAAAATCAATCAGAAAGACGCCTTTGAGGTCCTGATCATTGGTGGCGGCCCGGCTGGCGCTTCTGCTGCTATCTACGCTGCGCGGAAGGGCATTTCCACCGGCATCGCGGCCGAGCGTTTCGGTGGCCAGGTAGCTGACACCATGGGCATTGAGAACCTGATTTCCGTACCCTACACCGAGGGTCCGAAACTGGTGGCGGCCATGGAGCAAAACGTCAAGGAATACGACGTGGATATCATGAACATGCAGCGCGCCGAGAAGCTGATCCCGGCGTCACGCCCTGGCATGCTCCACCAGGTAAGGCTCGAAAACGGTGCCACTCTCAAAGCTCGCAGCCTGGTGCTGTCCACCGGTGCCCGCTGGCGCCAGATGGGCGTTCCGGGAGAGGAAGAGTACCGCAACAAGGGTGTGGCCTACTGCCCGCACTGCGACGGCCCCCTGTTCAAGGGCAAGCGCGTGGCGGTAATCGGTGGCGGTAACTCCGGTGTCGAAGCAGCCATCGATCTGGCCGGTATCGTGGGCCATGTAACCCTGATCGAATTCGGTGCCGAGATGCGCGCTGATGAGGTGTTGCAGAAGAAACTGCGGAGTCTGAAGAACGTGGAGATCATCACGTCCGGACAGACCACCGAGATTACCGGGGAGAATGGCAAGGTCAACGGTCTGAATTACACCGACCGCACCTCTGGTGAGCAGCACCACATCTCCCTGGAAGGTGTGTTTGTACAGATCGGCCTGGTGCCCAACACCGAATGGCTGAAGGGTGACATCGAACTGAGCCAGCACGGCGAGATCATCGTCAACGACCGCAACGAAACCTCCATTCCGGGCGTTTTTGCAGCGGGTGATGCGACGACCGTGCCTTACAAGCAGATCGTGATCTCCATGGGCGAAGGTTCCAAAGCCGCTCTCAGCGCCTTTGACTTCCTGATCCGCAATTCTGTGGACGAGAGCGAAGACGAAGCGGCGTAATCGACTCAATGCCGCCTGATGAGAGAGAAAGGCACCGGAGCAATCCGGTGCCTTTTTTTCAAATCCCCATATTTAACAAGGTTTTTCTGGCGTATAGAAAACGACATTGCCATACTGCGGAACCTGTATGAAAAATAGTCATTTATTTGTCGTCATGGACTGATGCGCGAGTCATGAAACGCTACCTCTCTGGATTTCGGGTACTCCTGTTTGCCGCAGTCATACTGAGTACGCCTGCTGTGGCCGATCCGGTGATCCGGATCGCGGTTCCAGATATCACCAGCCTGCTGACCGAAAACCGGGATGGTGTTTACCAGAGAATCCTGCACAGGGCCCTGGAAGGCCTTGATGTGCCTGTGACCGAGCAGTTCTTTCCCTACAAACGGGCCATGATGGTATTCGAGCAGCATGGCGCAGACTGCATCTATTCCTTCACCGAGGTCCTGGAGCGTCGACTGGGCGACGACGCGGTTATTGCCAGTTTTCCACTCGGCAAATTCACCTATTACCTGTTCACCCCGCAGGACGCAGATCCCATCAGTTCCCTGTCGCAAGTGGAGGGGAAAACCGTGGGTGCGGTTATTGGTCATGAGACCTATCTGGACGGAGTGCTGGAGGGCCACGACGTTAATGTGATCTGGTCGAAGAGCGATGCCCAGAACCTGGCCATGCTCGAGCACCAGAGATTCGGCGCCATGATTGCTGCGGTTCCGGATGTCAGGCCTTTCATGGACGAGCTCAGCTACGATCCGAAGACGCCCCTTCTTGAAAGTTACGATCGGCTTACCTGCCACAACACCGAAGCCAACCGGCAGTTCCTGGGCAAGCTCTCGGCTCGGATGAAGAGCCTCAAAGAAGCCGGGCTCTACGAACAATTGGCCGGTCAGCTCTACGTTGAGTTTGAAGACCCCGCTCCGGCCGCTGAACATTCCCCTCTGAACTGAGACATTGGTTACGGATCTCCGCTTGTGTGTTACACGACAGGTCGGTAGCTTAGGCCCCTTAAAAGCCAACTCTGCCAGGTCGTCCAGAGGGTGATTCGTTCCATGAGGTCTTATCCAGCCCGCTTTCTGATCAGTTTCCTGCTCCTGCTTTCAGTTCCTATGGCGAACGCCGGCCCAAGGCCCAGCGTTGTTTTTCTGTCGCCGGATGATTCCCGTTTCTGGCAACTGGTGGCCGGTTTCATGGAAGCGGTGGCGGAGGATCTCGAGGTTGACCTGGAGGTTCAATACGATCGGGAGAGTCATCGATTCAGCTACCTTCGCATGGCGAAGGACGTGCTGAGCCGTGAAGATAAGCCGGACTACCTGCTGTTCATGTGCAAGGAGCATGTTACCGAATCCATGCTCAGGCTCGCGGATGGGGCCGGTGTAAAGACGTTTACCTTCAATACCGATGTGCCTGACGCTGCTCGAGCCAGCATCGGTATGCCCCGAAGCGTCTTGTCGGGCTGGCTCGGCCATCTTTCGCCGGACAATATTGCCGCCGGCCGTTCTCTGGTAACGCTGCTGGGCAAACAGGCCGAACAATTGGGGCTGGCCTCCGGCCCCAGTATTCCCATGGTCGCCCTCTCGGGAACCCTTGATTCGTCTGCCACCAAGGACAGGAATGGAGGGCTGCTGGCGGCTGCGGTCCAGCAGCGCAGCGAGCTTATGCAACTGGTGTACGCCAACTGGAGCGGCACGCTGGCCCGTGAAAAAACGGAGGTCCTGCTGAAGCGCTATCCGAATACTGTCTCAATCTGGAGCGCGAGTGATGGCATGGCACTGGGCGCGATTGAAGCCGCTCGAAATGCCGGCCGGACGCCGGGCAAAGATCTGTTGGTGGGCGGCGTAGACTGGGAACCTGAGGCCCTGGAAAGTATCCGGCAGGGGGAGTTGCTGGTCAGCCTGGGCCGGCATTTCATGGGTGGTGGGCTTGCCTTGCTCCTGCTGCATGATTATCACCATGGCCGGGATTTCGGGGATATGTCACCGGACTATGTTTTCCGCTACAAGCTGGAACCTGCAACCCGTGACAATGTTGAGCGGGTGCAGCGCATTATGGACTCGAAGAATTGGAGCGCCATTGATTTTAGGCGCTTCAGCCGCGTTGGTGAGACTGATACCGGGAAAACAGTGCCCGATTCTGATGCCGTGCTGGATGCGATAACTGGGGCGCTGGCAGGGCAGAGAGCAGACACGGTAGCGAGGAGAGAATAAGGTCCTCCTGGATTCGAGCAGGCTTTAGGGGCTCGATATGTCCTGCACCAGACTGCCTTTCGGAGCTTCAGGCTCCTCTTCCTCGGCAAAGAGATGACTGTAGGCCGCCCGGACACCAGAGACGATAAACTCATGAGGCACGTCGTCGAACAGGCCATGGTCGTTCACATACTCCATGTGCGCGTGGCCATCCTCGGTGTACTCCTGGAACATGGAATCGTGCACCCCATCGAATTCCAGCGGCTCCACCTTCATCAGCTCGCACAGTTGCCGATTGAACGCCGGCGTCGCCTTGACCCATTGGCCGTTCAGGAACAGCTCGATATACCCGTGCATACGGAAAATGTCCGACCGCAGCCATTCGATCAGTTTCGGGCTTGAGAGATGGTTGCGTACATCGGCCAGGCCGAGGCGGCTGGGAACGCCAATCGAGCGAGCTGCCGCGCCCAGGAGAACCGCCTTGGGAATGCAGTAGGTTTCGCCGCTTTCCAGAGCGTAGCTGGCACTGAACGTGTTGGCATCGGTCCGGAACACGTAGGGGTTGTAGCTGATGCTGTCACGAACAGCGAGATAGAGCGCCTTGATCTGCTCCACCGGCTCATCAGGAACTCCCTCCAGCTCTGACTCGATCCAGGCCTGCAGCCGGGGATGGTCATAGTCAAAAAAGGCGGTGGGCTGGAGATAGCGTTCCATAGTCATCAGTCCGGTCTCGGGATCAGACTCTGATCGTGCTCAATTGGCAAGGCACAGGCAATGGCGGTTTCCGCCAGAACGATTGGGGAAAGTGCTCAGAGCATGGGGTTTGCAGTCTAAAGGTCCCGCATTAATTCGTAGGTGCACATATTCACCGCCGAGGCCAGGTTCAGGGACTCGATCTGCCCCTGGCCTTGAATGCTGTACGGCACCGCCTTCAATTGATCGAGGGCCTCCCGCGGCACACCCCGGGCTTCGTTGCCGAACAGATAACAGTCGTGTTCCCTGAAGCCACGGGATGCCATCGAACCGCCATTGAGGTCGAGGCAGGCAAGGCTCTGGTATCGGTCGACAAGGCTTGTCAGAGCAACGTCGGTTTCGAGAGGGACGTGAAAGAGCGCCCCCATGCTGGCACGCACCACCTTCGGGTTGAAGGGGTCGACACTGCCCGGGCTTAGCAGGCACCGGAAACCGCCGAACCAGGCCAGAGTGCGCAGTATGGTTCCCAGGTTACCGGGGTCCTGAACCTCGTGCAGATAAATCGCTTTCTCGCCGGGCACAGGTTCCGCCGGGCGCTTCGGCATGGGCACCACCGCCAGAATCCCCTGGGGTGTTCGGGTGTCGGCGAGCTGTGCCATCTGGCGATCGCTGATGACATGGGTTCTGAACGGGCTCTGCCAGTGCTCATAGGCCCCGGTGACGTAAAGTTCCGAAGCCTTCAGAGCAGGTTGGCCGTCGGTGGCTTTCTGCAGCTCAAGAACCAGGTGTTCGCCCTCAACCAGATAGTGGCCAAACGACTGCCGGTACTTTTTCTGGTGCAGCTTTTTGATGTCGGCCAGATTCACGAAGGCGGTCTCCCGTCAGGTGGGCGTGGTGGGTTCTGAAAAATCACAGAATTCAGGCAGGATTGTACGTGTGGCCGTCCCGGTTGTCAGGATTTTGCCGCCGCCCGGCGCGGCACGTACAATTGGCGCCTGGCTTTCCCGTTGTGAAGAGACCCCATGGCCCGATCCAAAAGCAGTAACCGCTGGCTTGAAGAGCACGTCAACGACCCCTTCGTGAAACAGGCGCAGGTAGATGGCTACCGCTCCCGCGCCAGTTACAAGCTTCTTGAAATCAACAAGAAGGACCGTTTGATCCATCCCAACATGGTGGTTGTGGATCTGGGCTCGGCGCCCGGTGGCTGGTCCCAGGTGGCGGCCAAACTGGTGGGCCACAAAGGCCGCGTGATTGCCTCCGACATCCTGCCCATGGATGCCATTGCCGGCGTGGATTTCATCCAGGGTGATTTCACCGAAAACGACGTATTCGAGTCGATCATGGCCACCCTGGGTGGTGACCCGGTGGACGTGGTGATTTCCGACATGGCGCCGAACATCAGCGGCGTGACCGTTGCCGACCAGGCCGCCTCCATGTACCTGGTGGAACTGGCCCTGGACATGGCAAGCCAGGTACTCAAGCCCAAAGGCAGCTTCCTGGCCAAGGTTTTTCAGGGCGAAGGGTACGACGAGTACCTGAAATCGGTACGTGCTGTCTTCGACAAGGTTGTGGTGCGCAAGCCGGATTCCTCCCGCTCACGCTCCCGGGAAGTCTACATCCTCGGCAAGGGCTTCAAGGGCTGATTCAGCCCGCAGTCCGGTCGAATCCCTGCATCACATTCACCGCATTGACGCCGATGGCATCGACGTCATACCCGCCCTCCATGGTAAAGACCGTTGGTAGTCCAAGCCGGGCAAGACGTGCGCCCAGTGTCAGATAGTCGCTGGAGATCAGCTTGAAGAACGAGATCGGGTCCTCTTCGAAGGTATCGACACCGAGGGCAACCACCAGAGCGTCCGGTTTGAATGTCTGGATTCGCTCGCAGGCGTTTTCCAGTCCCTGACTCCAGACGCTGTAGGGGGTGTTGGGCGGGTAGACCATATTCAGGTTGTAGCCTTCGCCGGCGCCCTCGCCGGTCTCATCTTCAAAACCGAGAAAATGCGGGAAAACCAGGTCGGGATCGCCATGCAGGCTGATGGTCAGAACGTCGTTGCGATCGTAGAAAATCGCCTGGGTGCCGTTGCCGTGGTGGAAGTCCACATCCAGCACGGCGACCTTGCCATAGCCCTGGTCACGAAAGGCCTGGGCCACGATGGCGGCATTGTTGAAAAAGCAGTAGCCTCCGAACACATCGGCATGGGCGTGATGACCGGGTGGCCGGCACAGGCCGAAGGCGGCGCGCTCGCCTTTGGCCACCAGTTTCTGGGCGGTCAGAGCCACATTGGCGGATGCCCGGGCGGCTTCCCAGGTACCATCCGAGATCGACGTCTCCGCCGCGAAGCTGTAATAGCCCAGCCGGCCGTCGATGTCCCTGGGCAGCCGATGGCGCATGCCGCGACCCGCCCAGACCGCCGGGATGGCTTCACCCGGTTTGCCGGCAGCCAACCATTCCTGCCAGCAGGTTTTCAGGAACGCCACGTAATCGGCGGTGTGTACCCGTTTGACGGGCTCCAGGCCATATTCTTCCGGTTCCAGAATCTCTCCCAGCGCCTGTTCTTTCACTCGTGCCAGGATGGTTTCGGCACGGGAAGGCTTCTCGTGGGGCTCGATCAGCAGTCCGCCGTCCAGTTCGGTTTTGACATCTCGGCGGCTGTGCAGGGGAGAGAATACGGTTTTCATGGTCTTGGGTGGTCCTTGCTGAATGACGTGAGCACTTTGGCACAGGGAGCTTGATGGCTCAAAGGCCCTGATTGTGGCAGGCTGAAACCTTTTGCGGGCAGAGGGGATTACCGATATGGCGACGAGCAACAGGCCGGTAAAGGATGATTGATCTGATCGCAGACATGACCCTCGCCGAGGTTCTGGGCCAGGTGTGCGGTCTTGTAGCCCTGGGTTTCTGCATTGCCGGCTTCGCGAACAAGAATGACGACCGGTTGATGGTGCTGCTGATCTCCGCCAACGTTGCGTTTGCCTTGATGTTCGCGTTCTTCGAGAGCTGGACCGCCTCGGCACTGACCGTTCTGGTGATTGTGCGCATTACTTTGGCGCGCAAGTACCAGGGCAACTGGCCTATTATGCTGGGCATGCTGGCGGTAAACCTGGTCGTTGCCTGGGCGACCTGGAAATCCATCACCGATGTATTCCCCCTCGCCGCCGCCGTTTTCGGCACCGTGGGCATGTTCATGCTCAGGGGTATTCCCCTGCGAATCGTGCTCGGGTTTGCTGCCCTGGCCTGGATGCTCAACAACATCGTTATCGGTTCCGTGGGTGGAACCCTGGCAGAAGGCATGGTGCTGGTCACCAACATCATCACCATCATCCGGCTCTATCGGCTGCAGAAGAAATACCCCGATTTCACGCCCGGAAGTTGAACGGCGTTGCGGGTCGGCGGTTTCGCATCTCGAGACTGACTGAAACAACCAGGGGCAGGGACCACTTTGGCCAATTCCCGACCAGCGCAGCCTGAGCTATCTTGATTGCAGGCCATTGATTATAAAAAGCGGACTGGAATCCGAGAGGACAGGCAATGAGTAACCAGCATTTCGATGTACTGATCATCGGTGCCGGCGTTTCCGGCATTGGCATGGCATGCCATCTTAAGCGTGAATGCCCCGGCAAGTCGTTTGCCATCCTCGAACGTCGGCAGTCCCTGGGTGGCACCTGGGATCTGTTCCGTTACCCGGGAATCCGCTCGGATTCGGACATGTTTACCTTCGGCTACAATTTCCGCCCCTGGACAGGCGGCAAGGTGCTGGCCGACGGCGCATCGATCAAGAATTATGTGGCGGAGACCGCGAGGGAACACGACGTTGAGCGCCACATTCGCTTTGGCCTGGCCGTCAAAACGGCGGACTGGTCGGGCGTCGACAAATGCTGGAAGCTCTCGGCCCTGAACGAAGCCACCGGCGAAACAGAATACTACACCGCCAACTTCATGGTCGGCTGTACCGGCTACTACAATTATGATCAGGGCTACAAGCCGGACTTCCTGGGTGAAAATGATTTCCGCGGCCAGATCGTACACCCGCAGCACTGGCCGGAAGATCTCGACTACGCGGGCAAGAAGGTGGTGGTTATTGGCAGCGGCGCAACTGCCATTACCCTGGTGCCGACGATGGCAGAGCAGGCCGCTCATGTCACCATGCTGCAGCGCTCACCCACCTATCTGATGCCTCTGCCTTCAACCGACAAGGTGTCTCTGGCCCTGCAGAAAATTCTGCCCGAGAGAACCGCCTATCGGCTGACCCGGGCCCGGAATATTTCCATTTCCCGTTTTCTTTACTTGCGCTCCAGAAGGAGCCCGAAGTTCATGCGCCGGCTGTTCCTGGGCATTATCAAACGCAAGGTTGGGGACACCGCCGATATGCGGCACTTCACGCCGGATTACAATCCCTGGGACCAGCGCCTGTGTGTGGTAAAAGACGGGGACCTTTTCCAGGCCATGAAAGCGGGCAAGGCGTCCATTGCCACCGATCATATTGACCGCTTCACGGAAACCGGCATCCGCCTGAAATCGGGCGAGGAACTGGAAGCAGATATCATCATCCCGGCAACAGGTCTGGATATCCAGATGCTGGGTGGAATCCGGCCGACCGTGGACGGCCAGGAAGTCGTGATGAAAGACAAGATTATCTACAAGAACGTGATGGTGGAGGGCGTGCCCAACGCCGGCATGATCTTCGGTTACACCAACATTTCCTGGACCCTGAAGGTGGACATTGCCGCCGAGTACCTGTGCCGGCTGATGAACCTGATGGACAAGCGTGGCTATCGTACCGTGGTGGCCCGGGACACTGAGAACAGTCGCGGCGACGACACCGTCCTGGGGTCCCTCAATGCCGGCTATATCAATCGTGCGGCTGATCGTCTCCCCCGCCAGGGTACCCATGGGCCCTGGAAGTCGTCCCAGAATTACCTGGAAGATGTGAAAATCCTGCGCTTTGAGCCAATTGAGGATGGCTACCTGGAATTCGACGGCAAGCGGACCCACGCCAGTCAGAAAGAATCCGGTGGTTTCCTGCGGCCTTTGCGCTCGGCCCTGTTTGGGACCTGATCATTCAAAGGCCGAACGTATGACGTCCCGGTAGTTGCGGATGCGCTGCACGTAGTGCACGGGCTCGTAGCCACGGGCGTACCCGTAACGGGTGCTGGGGTAGTATCGCTTGTCAGCCTTGAGGGGTAAAACCTCGGTCATTTCCTGCCAGGAGTCCGGATTCTTGTTCAGGGTCCGGGCCAGCGCACGGGCATCCAGCAGATGGCCCCGGCCGATGTTGTAGCTTGCCAGCGCCAGGAAGGTGCGGTCCGGCTCAGGAATAGTCTCTGGCAGGCGGCGGTGCCGGTCGGCCAGGTAACGTGCTCCGCCATCAATGGCAGCCTCCGGGTCCAGCCGGTTGGTCACACCCAGTGATTCGGCGGTTCGTCGGGTCAGCATCATGATGCCCCGGACGCCGGTGGGAGATTTTGCTGCCGGGTCCCAATGGGACTCCTGGTAAGACAGGGCGGCCAGAAGGTCTGCGGGCATCCCGGTTTTGGCCTCGGCTTCCCGGAATTCATCAATGAACTCGGGTAGCCGATCCTCAATCCGACGGTTCAGTGCCCGCAGATCGACAAAATCGAAATCACCGATGTAGGAATAGTAGCGGTTTTCCATCAGGCCGATGGCCTCATCGCCATCCACGCTGTTCATCCACTCGTGGGCATCCGAGCCAAGATCTTCCGAGCCCATGGGCAGGTACCAGCCCAGATTCCGGCCTTCTGTGAGCGTCATTGCCACTTCCAGATGCGGGAAGTGCCGGCGCATTACCTGAACAATGTTGGAATCGGCCACGGTGCAGCCGACGTCCTGTTCCGCGACATCCGAGAGAATCACTTCTGTGGTGCGGTCTGCATCTTCCCGAAACCCGATGCCCGGGTGTTGCTCATTGAGCTTGTTCAGGGTTTCAACGTAGCTGGAGCCGGCGGTTACGACAATATCAGTGCCGGGAATGTCCTCAGGTTTGCGGGGCATGGGCCGAGCGTCGCGATGGCAGACGAGTTGTTCGGTAATCTCGGTGTGAGCCGGGCCTCTTACAAAGCGCTCATCGCGGGAGGCGAGGTGCGTCAGTCCCGCTGCGGCCAGATGGGTGTTGCCAGATTCCAACGCCGCCAGAACGTCGCTGGTGGAATCAAGCATGGTCCATTCTACCTGCCAGCCCCGACTCTCGGCGTAGGCGCTGATCAGCGCATGCTCGGGACCGACAGGATTTTCGTGGCGATCCAGGTAATAGGTGGTGGAGCCATTGCGGGTGGCGACTTTGAGTGTCCCGGTTTCCGACGGTGGTTTGAGCTCTGCTGTCGGCTGTGTTGTCGTCTGTTGGCTGCTATTTTCACTGCAGCCGGCGAATACGAGCGGCAGGATAAGAATGCCGGGGGCGAACTTCCATCGGGACATAGCGAGGAATTTCCTGTCTTTTAGGATGATTTCTACGTATAAACGCGTATCTCCTGTAAACCATACTCCTGAATTCCGGAATTGGATCCCCTTTTGGGCCAACAAGGCCCATGAGGATCTCAAGTATCCCGCCAGCGGAGAATGTGTCAGGCTGAGCGTCCCCTTCCTTACTACAGATCACAGGCGATCGTTGTATGGCCTCCGGTAGAAAAAGTAGAAAACGCGCTCTCTGGCATCCCGCTTTTTGGGGGGCCTGGGCTCTGGTCTTCCTGCTCTGGCTTTTCTCATTTCTTCCCATGGGACTGAAGCAGCGCTTTGGTCGCTGGCTGGGGAGGCTGCTTTCCAGAAAAATGCGATCCCGGGCCAGGGTTGCGGACGCCAATCTCGCCGCCTGCATGCCGGATCTGGATGAAGCAACCCGTCGCCAACTGGTTGAGGATGCCTTTGTGGCCTCGGCGCGTGGCGTTCTGGAAAGCGTTCATGCCTGGTGGCGGGATATGACTCCCTATTGCGAAAGCGCCTCGGTATATGGCACCGAGCACCTCGAAGAAGCGAAACGACGCGGTAAGGGTGTGTTGCTGATCGGTGGTCACTACAGTATTTTTGATTTTGCACTGCCCTTGATTGCCTGCAAGCTCGAGAAGCCGGGTTACATGTATCGCCCCAACAACAACCCGGTGATCGACCGTATGATCGAACGCGGCCGCCGACGCCATTTTGGTATCCGGCCCTTCACCAAGCGTCAGATCAGACCCATGTTGTCGTTTCTTAAGGAAGGGGGGCAGGTCTGGTTCGCCTGTGATCAGGATTTCGGCAACAAGTCGGAGGTGTTTGTGCCCTTTTTCGGGGTCAGTGCCGGCTGTATTACGTCGCCGAGCTACATTGCCCGGGAATCCGGCGCCGCCGTTATCTGTGTGAGTCACCTGCGAATGCCCGATGGCAGTTACCGGGTGGTGTTCTCTCCGATTCAGGAGTCCTTCGGCGAACATCCGGAACAGGACGCCAAAGTCTGGAACCGGTTTATTGAGGCCACCGTTCGTGAGCAGCCCGATCAGTATCTGTGGCTGCACAAGCGCTTCAAGAGCAGGCCAGAAGGTGCGGCAGCGATCTACTGAAGCGTTTGCATGCGTGAGGCCCGCTGCTGTTCTATCCTGAAATCTTCAGCAAAGGCTCAGGAGGATACTATGCGCTGCACTCTCAGACTGGTTCTCGTGGCATCAACCCTGTTGTTCGCCACGCTCACTCATGCCGCAGATGGACTGATCGCGGTGAAAAGCAGTCACGATGTCAAAGCGACGGCGGACAAACTCGAGTCTGTGCTGAAGGAGAAAGGCATGACGGTCATGGCCCGGGTTAATCATCAGCAGGGCGCGGAAAAAGCCGGGCTGGCGTTGCGTCCGACCGAAGTGGTTATTTTCGGCAACCCCAAAGTCGGCACGCCACTGATGCAGTGCGCTCAGAGTGTGGCCATTGACCTGCCCCAGAAAGCCCTGATCTGGGAGGATGCCAACGGTGAGGTATGGCTGGGGTACAACGATCCGCAATACCTGAAGGGCCGCCATGACATCGAAGGATGCGATGAGGTGCTCGATAAAGTGAGTGGCGCATTGGGGAATTTTGCCAAAGCGGCCACTCAATAGATAAAACTCAGGCCACTATCGGGAAATCGAGCCAGGTTCATTCCTCGGGTGTACGGATCTGTTCCAGGCCTCTTGCCAGTGTTGCCCGTGACAGTTCGCCCATGTGGGAATCGATTAATTGGCCCTGGGCATTGTAGAAAAGCGTGGTTGGTAAGCCATTGCTGCCCACCGCCCGGGCCAGCTGAGCCTGATCGTCCCGGTACAGATTGTTCAGGTTCAGACGGTTTTCCTCAAGAAAGGAACGGATGGTTTCCGGCTGTTCCCTCTGGTTGGCAAACACAAAGGCGACATCCTGGTAGATATGCTGGGCCTCCTCCAGCACCGGCATTTCGCGAATACAGGGCGGGCACCAGGTGGCCCAGAGGTTCACGACCAGGGGTTGGCCGGGAGCCAGCCGGGACAGGTTGATCACTTCACCATTGAGCGAGCGCAGGGCCACGTCCGGCATACTGCGGGCCTGCTGTTCGATCAGTGTAATGGTGCCTGCGGTACCGGCCCAGAACAGGGCGCCCGTTAACGCGGCGGTAGCCAGCGGCTTGCGTTGTGCTCTCCTGCGCCACATCAGAAAGCCGGTGAAGATGATGGCGCCTATGACACCCCAGAGCACATCGAAACCGCCGTCACGGATATCAATGATGCCCAGCAGGTCGTTCTGGTAATGCTCGAAATAGCTGATTACGAAACCGATCCGGGCGCTCAGCATCGCGACTACAAAGATATCGGCCACCGATCCGGCTACCGGCACCCGATATTTGCGGCCCAGCACCCCTCCAACCAGCAGAGCCAGGCCGAAGGCGATAACCAGGAGAAGATGGCCGATGGACAGGCTCACTGGGCCGATACTGACGCTCATTCTGACAAATCCCTGTGTGGTTCGGTTTCGTAAAGGCAGTCTGACTCGAAGATGCAATCCAGGTTCCTTCGGATGCTTATTATAATCACCTATGGCTAATTGCCCGGGCCTCTGTTAATGTGCCCGCATCCTGCCTCTAGGGATTCCGCAGTTTAAGGCTTTAAGCCCGTGCGACCTTTCCATACGACCTGTCAGAGGACGTCACCCCGATAACGGCGCGTGACCGTAGTCGTCTTTTATTCCATGAATGTTCATGGCATCTGCCCGCATTCACCGAGAACGGTGGTCGTGGAGGCAGAATAATCAAGAGTTGATCCAATATGAGTTTTTCTTCACTCGGTTTGTCCGAGCAGCTGGTCCGTGCCACGTCTGACCAGGGTTATGAAACCCCGTCTCCCATTCAGGCCCAGGCCATTCCCGCCGTGCTTTCTGGCCGGGACGTTATGGCTGCTGCCCAGACCGGTACCGGCAAAACCGCCGGTTTTACCTTGCCCTTGCTGCAGCGTCTGGGTGAAAACCCGCGCACCGGCAAAGGCCCCCGCGCGCTGATCCTGACGCCCACCCGTGAACTGGCGGCACAGGTTCACGACAGCGTGAATCTTTACAGCAAATACGTTCCTACCAAGGCCGCGGTGGTTTTCGGTGGTGTGAAAATCAATCCGCAGATGATGAAGCTGCGCAAAGGCCTGGACGTGCTGGTGGCAACACCGGGCCGCCTGATGGACCTGTATCAGCAGAACGCTGTGCGCTTCAACGAAGTGGAAATCCTGGTGCTGGACGAAGCCGACCGCATGCTGGATATGGGCTTTATTCGCGACATCCGCAAGATTCTTGCGCTGCTGCCAGCCAAGCGCCAGAACCTGTTGTTCTCCGCCACCTTCTCGAACGAGATCCGGACTCTGGCCGAAGGTCTGCTGGATAACCCGGTTCAGGTTGAAGTGGCGGCTCGAAACACCTCTGCCGAAAACATCAAGCAGTCTGTCTACCCGGTGGATCAGAGCCAGAAAACCGCCCTGCTGAGCAAGCTGGTGCGTGACAACAGCTGGGACCAGGTGCTGGTGTTTACCCGCACCAAGCACGGTGCCAACCGTCTGACCCAGAAACTGGAGAAGGACGGTATTACCGCTGCTGCCATTCACGGCAACAAGTCGCAGGGTGCCCGCACCCGCGCGCTGGCGGACTTCAAGGCTGGCGAAGTGCGTGTGCTGGTGGCAACGGATATCGCTGCTCGTGGTCTGGACATCAAGCAGCTGCCCCAGGTGGTGAACTTCGAACTGCCCAACGTGCCGGAAGACTATGTGCATCGTATTGGTCGCACCGGCCGTGCCGGTGAAAGTGGTCACGCCCTGTCACTGGTCAGTGCCGATGAAGGCAAAATGCTCGCCGGTATCGAAAGACTGATTAAGAAGCAGCTGCCGCGCACGGAAGTGGAAGGCTTTGAGCCTACCAACAACCTGCCGCTGAAACCGAAAGCCAAGGCCGATCCCAGCCGCGCCCGTACCCGCAGTAGTAACGGTGGTGGCAATGGCCGGCCCGGAGGCAAGCCGAAAAGCTTTGGGGACAAGCCAGGTGGCCGCAGTGGTGGCCGGAGCCAGAATGGCGGTGGTCAGCGAAGCCGCTCAGCCCAGCGCCAGAGTGCCTGAGGCAGGTCAGGACAGTTCAGGAAGGCGGGGCAGGTGCTCCGCCTTCCTGTTTCTGGCGGACAAAAAAAAGGCGGGGCCGGAGGGCCCCGCACAGGAGAACGCACCTTCCGCCAGCCAACAGACCGTGGCGACTGACGGAGGCACGGGGATCAAAACTTGTAGGACAGGCCTACCATGTAGACCCAGGGGTCGATATCAACGTCAATGGTGCTGGTGTCTGCTTTAGTGTTGCCAGCGTAGGCGTTGATGGTGGCCTCGGTATCGATGTCTGCGTACCAGATAGCGGCGTTTACACCGATGTTGTCTGTGACCATGTAATCCAGGCCAATCTCAGCTGCCAAGCCAAAGCTGTCATCCAGTTCGATGTCGGTGCGGTCCACGCCTGAGGCGAGTGTTGCATAGGTATCGGTCAGAGTCTGGGTGGTTTTCTCTTCAAAGAAGTTGGTGTAGTTCACGCCAACGCCAACATAAGGCTGGAACTTGCTGCCACTTGGCATCGGGAAGTATTGCAGCGTGATGGTTGGCGGCAGTTGCTTGGTTTCGGCCAGTTTGCCGGCGCCACCCAGAATGGATCCATCACCTTCAATGTTGTGCTTGAACGGCGTCGCGCCCAGAATACCCAGAGCAATCTGATCAGTGAACATATAGCTCACGGTCAGGCCCAACTGAGTGTTGGAATCAACGCTAACCTTGGCGCCGTCAAGCTCACCAAGAGCATTGGAGTTCAAATTGCTGCTGGAGGAATCCGGATCAACAGTCACCACGCCAACGCGGCCAATAAAATCACCAGCTTCGTACGCTTGAACAGCCGGCGCCGCAGCCATAACCGCTGCAGCCAGAACACCAAGTTTAAATGTGCGGGACATATCCATCTCCTTAACCTGAATCGTTGATGGCTTCAGATTAGTGGCAGCGGAGAAAGGAAACTTGATTTAGCGCAAGATTGGCCGGGCAGGGGGGCTGGTTTGATCGCAAGATTGACGTAGCTCAAGAAATCGGGCGGTGCCGCGATTACTGCGGAGAGTCAGGCGGAGGTCTTTTGCCTTCGGGCAGACTCTCGTCCGGTACGAACACATCCCGGATGCTCAGGGGGTTGCCATCGGCATTCTGGACTTCCACCGTGTGAATAGGGCGGCCGGTGGCACGGTCGCGCAGGTCCAGGGGTGTCTGGTCCGGGGCGGGATTCCACTTGTCGCCCCACTGGCGCAGGGCAATCACCACCGGGAACAGATCCCGGCCTTTCTCAGTCAAGCGGTATTCAAAGCGGGAGCCGTGTTCGCCCACATCCACCTTGCGCAACACCTCGTTATCCACCAGCCGGGCCAGACGATCGCAGAGGATATTCTTGGCAATGCCCAGTTCCTGCTGGAAGTCCACGAACCGGCGGGTGCCATACATGGCGTGTAGTACGATCAGCAGGGACCACCAGTCACCCACTTCATTGAGGGCACGGGCGACGGAGCAACTGGAGTCATCAAAACGTTTTCTGGCCATGGTGGGAGTGTACTGAATAGGGTTGCATTTTAAAACCAGATTCAATATGGTTGCTTAACGAAACCAAACTAGTAAGGTTGCACATTACCATGAGCATGAATCTTGGCCCGCTTTTCGAACCGTTTGAACTTCACAACCTCAAGCTGCGTAACCGGGTGGCGATGGCACCGATGACCCGCAACTTCTCGCCTGATGGTGTGCCGGGTGAGGATGTTGTGGCCTATTATCAGCGCCGCGCCGAAGCCGGCGTTGGTCTGATCATTACCGAAGGCACTACAGTAAATCACCCCGCCGCCAGTGGTTATCCCAATGTGCCGGCATTTCATGGTTCCGACGCCCTTCAAGGCTGGAAAAACGTTGTTGATGCCGTGCACGAAGCCGGTGGAGCCATTTTCCCGCAACTCTGGCACGTTGGCGCCGTACGCAAGGAAGGCACACCTCCGGATCCTTCGGTGCCCGGTTACAGCCCATCCGGTCTGTTTGGCCCTGGCAAGCCCAACGGCAAAGCCATGACCAAAGAGGATATTGAGGACGTGGTCACCGCCTTTGCCGATGCCGCCCAGGATGCCAAAGCCCTCGGTTTTGATGGTGTCGAGATCCACGGTGCCCATGGCTACCTGCTGGACCAGTTCCTGTGGGAAGGCACCAACCAGCGGGACGATGAATACGGCGGCTCTATGGAAAACCGCCTGCGCTTTGTGGTCGAAATCGTTGAGGCGGTGCGCCATCGCGTCGGGCCTGATTTCCCGATCATGCTGCGGTTCTCCCAGTGGAAGCAGCAGGATTACGAAGCCAAACTGGTGAACAGCCCTGAGGAACTCGAACGGTTCCTGAAGCCACTGGTGGAAGCCGGTGTGGACATTTTCCACGCATCTACCCGCCGGTTCTGGGAGCCGGAGTTTGAAGGCTCGGATCTGAACCTCGCAGGCTGGACCCAGAAGCTTTCCGGCAAGCCGACCATGTCCGTGGGCAGTGTCGGGCTGACCGAAGATTTCATCAGCGGCACCTTTGCCAGCAAGCAGGAAGCGGTTGAGAAAGCCGGGATCGATGAGCTGGTGGAGCGGATGAATAACCACGAGTTCGAGCTGATTGCCGTTGGTCGGGCACTTCTGCAGGATCCCGAATGGCTGATCAAGGTGAAAGAAGGCCGGTTGAACGAAGTCGAATCCTTCGCCAAGAAGTCCCTCGCCAAACTGTATTGATTATCCCCTTCGATCGGACGATCGACCTGCCGCAGCGCCTCCCGGCCTGCGGCTTTTTTGTTCCCGGAAACCTGTCGTCTTGGTAATCGCGTCTGAACAGAGACACGTTATGATGGGTGAAACTCACCCGAAAATGAGGGATTGGTATGTCGATGATTGGTTCGGTTAAAACGCTGTGTGTGGCTCTGGTGATGGTAGCCATGGTGGGCTGTGCGACTGTCGGCAAAGACTTCGCCACCCACAATGTGGACCAGATCCAGATTGGTGAAACCACGCGGGCCGATATCCAGGAGATGTTCGGCGAGCCGTGGCGCACCGGGATCGAAGACGGCAAACGCACCTGGACCTATGGCAAGTACAAGTGGTCTGCCTTCGGTGATGCAGAAACCACCGACCTGGTTGTTCGATTCAACCAGGACGGCACAGTCTCGTCTTACGTCTACAACACCACGGAATAAACTGGCAACAGATCAGGCGCGGGGCTGCCTTCAGCCCCGCAAACCTCCTACCAGCTTGTCGATGCTGTCCTTGGCATCGCCGAACAACATGCGCGTGTTGTCCTTGAAGAACAGCGGGTTCTCTACGCCGGAATAGCCGGTGGCCATGCCTCGCTTGAGCACGACAACCTGTCCAGCCTTCCAGACCTCCAGCACCGGCATGCCGGCAATCGGACTGCCCGGGTCTTCGGCGGCGGCCGGGTTCACGGTGTCGTTGGCGCCGATGACCAGCACCACGTCGGTATCCGGGAAGTCATCGTTGATTTCGTCCATTTCCAGCACGATGTCATAAGGGACATGGGCTTCCGCCAATAGTACGTTCATGTGTCCTGGCAGACGACCAGCCACCGGATGGATGCCAAAGCGCACGTTTACGCCACGGTCCCGAAGGATCTTGGTCATTTCGCTGACGCCGTTCTGGGCCTGGGCCACCGCCATGCCGTAACCGGGCACAATGATCACCGACTGGGCGTTGCGCAACTCCTCGCAGACATCATCGGCACTGGATTCGTGCACCGTTTGATCGGCATCCGCGGCCGCCGAACTGCTGCTGGTCTGGCCGAAGCCACCGAGGATCACGCTGATGAACGAGCGGTTCATGGCCTTGCACATGATGTAGCTGAGGATGGCACCGCTGCTGCCCACCAGGGCACCAACGACAATCAGCAGATCATTGCCCAACATGAAACCGATGGAAGCGGCGGCCCACCCGGAGTAACTGTTAAGCATCGAAACCACCACCGGCATGTCGGCGCCGCCAATAGCCATGATCAGGTGAATGCCGAGGACCGAGGCAATGGCGGTCATCAGGATCAGGGCAACGATCCCCAGTGCCATGCTCTCGGTGCCCAGGAACCAGGCCCCGAGCAAGACGCAGACAATGATCGCTGTCAGGTTCATCAGGTGCCGTCCGGGCAGGGTCAGCGCCTTGCTGTCGATTCGGCCGTCCAGTTTGCCGCAGGCCACCAGTGAACCGGTGAAGGTAATGGCACCTATAAAAATGCCGACAAACACCTCCACCAGTTTGATGGTGTGCTCGGTACCGGAGGTGGCAATCAACGGCTCGATATAACCGGAAAAACCTACCAATACCGCCGCCAGACCCACGAAACTGTGGAGCAGGGCGACCAGTTGTGGCATCTGGGTCATTTCCACCTTGTTGGCGATAGCAATGCCGATGCCGGCACCCAGCAACACGGCCACCAGGATCGAGACGATGCCGCCGTCAACGCTGGCCAGAGTTGCTCCCACGGCGATGATAATACCGGCGACGCCGTAGAGATTGCCCCGTCGTGCCGATGTCTGGTGGCTAAGGCCACCAAGGCTGAGAATAAACAAGATACTTGCGACCACGTAGGCCACGCTCACCAGTCCTGTGCTCATATCGGGCGTCTCCTACTTGCGGAACATTTTGAGCATGCGATGGGTGACCCGGAAGCCACCGCCCACGTTGATGCTGGCAATCAGCACCGCCACAAACGCCATGATGCCAACGGCAATATTCTCCGCCTGGGCCAGATGCAGAATGGCGCCGATAACGATGATGCCGCTGATGGCGTTGGTAACGCTCATCAGGGGGGTATGCAGGGAAGGGGTTACGTTCCAGATCACCTGCCAGCCAATAAAGCAGGCCAGTACGAACACAGTGAAGTGTTGCAGGAAGCTTTCCGGCGCGTGGGCGCCCACTCCGTAGAGCGCCAGGGCCGTCACCACCAGAAGAACGCCTTTGCCGATCAGGCTGCGACGGTCCGCGTCCTTCTTGGCGGCCGCTTTTGCTTCGGCTGAAGGCTCCTCGGTGCCCGGTGCGGGCTTGGGGCTGACCGGCGATTCCGGTTGTGGCGGCGGCCAGGTTATTTCGTCCTCGTGAACCACCGTCAGGCCGCGGATGACTTCGTCTTCCATGTTCACCAGCGGCGTGCCGTCTTTCTCGGGTGTCAGCTCGGTGAGCAGATGCACCAGGTTGGTGGCGTACAGATCACTGGCCACCTTGGCCATCCGGCTGGGCAGGTCGGTGTAGCCGATCAGGGTAACGCCGTGTTGATGGGCGACTTTGCCCGGTTCGGTCAGTTCGCAGTTACCCCCTCGCTCTGAGGCCAGATCCACGATCACGCTGCCGGGCTTCATGGATTTTACCATGTCGGCGGTGATCAGTTTCGGTGCCGGTTTGCCGGGAATCAGGGCGGTGGTGATGATGATATCCACCTCTTCCGCCTGCTCTGCAAACAGCGCCATCTCCGCCTTGATGAACTCGTCACTCATCTGCTTGGCGTAACCACCGCTGCCGCTGCCTTCCTCGTCACCGAAATCCAGTTCCAGGAACTCGGCGCCCATGCTCTCGACCTGTTCCTTTACTTCCAGCCGGGTATCAAAGGCCCGCACGATAGCGCCCATGCTGTTGGCCGCGCCAATGGCTGCCAGGCCAGCCACCCCGGCACCGATGACCATGATTTTCGCGGGTGGCACCTTGCCAGCAGCGGTAACCTGCCCGGTAAAGAAACGCCCGAAGTGGTTCGCCGCCTCGATCACCGCCCGATAGCCGGCGATGTTGGCCATGGCGCTGAGTGCGTCCATCTTCTGGGCGCGGCTGATGCGGGGCAGGCTGTCGATGGCGAAAGACGTGATCTTTCTGGCGGCCAGCTTTTCCAGCAATTCCGGGTTCTGGGCTGGCCAGATGTAGCTGACCAGAAACGCGCCCTCCTTCATCAGATCCGCTTCGTGTTTGCCCAGTGCCGGATTTTCCATGGGCGCGCGGACCTTGAGGATAAAGTCGGCTTCTTTCCACAGTGAGCTGGTATCGGCTGCGATGGCTGCGCCCACTTTTTCATAGGCGGCATCGGAGTAGTTCGCCGCCTCGCCGGCGCCGCCTTCCACGATCACGTCATAACCAAGTCCGATTAACTTGTGAACAGAAGGTGGCGTGGCGGCCACTCGCCGCTCGTCCTCAAAGATTTCCTTGGGGATACCGATTTTCATTATTGGTTTGCCTCCGGATTTCCCGATTGATCACTTGTTCTGGTTATCTACATACTAGTGCAGGTTGCCAGATCTGCCCGGAAAGCGGATTTATCGGAGGTATATCAGCCCTGCCTCAGGGCGAGGCGTTCGACTTCCGTTTGCGACAGGTGATCAAGCATCGCACCCCGGAACTGCCGGTTGATGAAATGTTCGGTTTCGGTCTGGATGGTTTCGCGCTGGGCGGGTTTCTCGATGTAATCCATGGCCCGGAACAGGATGTAGCGGATGGTCATGCGGGAGACTTCATGAATGGTCTCGGACGGCACGGCGCTCACCAGTTGCCGCTCGATAATGTCTTCGGCCATTTCCCGGGCGCTGGCTTCAAGCTGTGATTCAAGGGCCCGTCGCAGTATCGGGGAGGGGCCGTGGAGTTCCCGCACGGCCACCGTAGTTGCCGCCGGATTGGCCAGGAAGTAGTGGTACACAAACGCCACCGTATCCCGCGACGCCTGTTCGGAAGAATCCGCCATCTGCCGCAGATCCCGGACCCCGGCTTTCATCTCCTCGGCAATGTAACCCAGTACCTGCAGGCCGAATTCATCCAGGCTCTTGAAGTGTCGGTAAAAGGTATTCGGATTCAGCCCCGCCTCCCGGGCAAGCTCCCGCAGTCCCAGCGACGTCAGGCTCCGGGTTTCGGTAATCAGCCGAAGCGCAGCCTGGATGAGTTTCAGCTTTCCGCCGGTTAATCCGTTCATCTTTTCCTCTGCTTTGGAGGTTGGCCGCGTTGGCAGGTATTCCGAAAACCGCTGCAAGTACGTCCATGTACGCTTGCTCTCCGCCATCCCTGGCTCCGAGCATTTTCGGAATACCTGCCAACACGGCCCCCGAACAATGGAAGTGGGCTGCCAGACTTGAGGCGACTGTATGAGGGCGGGCCACTGTGAGTCTGACGGTCGTTTGTGGGAAGGGCTTCCAAAACTGTCTCTCGCCATGGATGGCGAGAGCCAAGCGTCACAGGGATGTGCCGCAAGGAGCGCGTTTTGGAAGCCCTTCCCACAAATGACCAGCCCCCCCAGCCAGAGCCCGCCGCAGAGGCCAATGATCAGTCACCTGAGGCCAATCACCGAACCAGGAGTATACGGTTGTATACCAAGCTGTGTATACATGTGTCTACCGGCCATGATGACCCGCCGGATAACAACAGACAAGGTCTAGTGTCCCGTTTAGCTGGGGCACTGGGGCCAACGCAGGAGTGCAGCAATGACACAGAACACACAGATCGCCATCATCGGCACCGGCTTCTCCGGCCTGGGCATGGCCATCAAACTCAAGGAAGCCGGTTACAACGACTTCGTGATCTTTGAACAGAGCGACGACATCGGCGGCACCTGGCACCAGAATCATTACCCGGGGTGTGCCTGTGACGTGCAGTCTGCACTCTACTCCTTCTCCTTCGAGCAGAACCCGAACTGGAGCCGGATGTATGCCCAGCAGCACGAGATCAAGGCGTATCTGAAACATTGCGCCGAGAAATACGGGCTGATGAAGCACATCCGGCTGAACACCCACGTGGCGGGAGCGCGATTTGATGAGACCCACCAACGGTGGGTTGTTGAAACCTGTGATAGTCCGACGCTTTGGGCGTACATGCAGGAAAGAGGCGTGAAGCCGGGAGACCGGTTGGATCGAACCGATAAGGGGCTGCCGGAATTCACTACCTTGAGGGCCGATATCCTCGTTTCCGGAATGGGGGGATTGAGCACGCCGGCGTATCCGGAGATCAAGGGGATCGAATCCTTCACGGGCAAGCGTTTCCACTCCCAGGACTGGGATCACGACTACGATTTGCGCGGCAAGCGGGTGGCGGTGATCGGGACCGGTGCCTCGGCCATCCAGTTTGTTCCGGAGGTGGCGAAGCAGGCGGCAAAGGTAGACCTGTACCAGCGCACACCACCGTGGATCATGCCCAAGCCGGACCGTGCCATCCGGCCAGTGGAGAAGCGGCTTTTCCGGATGTTCCCACAAACACTCAATGCGTTCAGGCAGAGTATCTACTGGTCGCTTGAGGCGCGGGTACTGGGCTTTGTGGGCAATCCGCGTATTCTGAAGTTGGGTGAACTGCAGGCCCGCCGGCATATCCGCAACCAGATTCCGGACAAGGCCTTGCGCAGAAAGGTTACCCCGGATTTTCATTTCGGCTGCAAACGGGTGCTGATTTCCAATAACTACTATCCGGCGCTGGCCCAGGACCATGTGGATGTGGTGACCGAGGGTATCCGTGAGGTGCAGGGCAACACCGTGATCGATGGTCAGGGCAACAAGCGGCAAGTGGATTGCATCATCTACGGCACCGGTTTCCGAGCCCAGGACCCGATTCCCGCGAGCATGATCTTTGGCCGTAATGGTCAGGATCTGCTGGATGCCTGGAAGGATGGCGCCGAAGCATACAAAGGCACCACCATCAGCGGTTTCCCGAATTTCTTCATGCTGATGGGGCCGAATACCGGCCTCGGCCACAGCTCCATGGTGTATATGATCGAAAGTCAGATCCAGTACGTGCTGGATGCCCTCCAAAAGATGCGCCGGCAGCAATGGAGCAGCATGGAAGTGAAGCCGGACGCCCAGAGCCGTTACAACGCTTCCATTCACGCAAAGCTTGGTGATTCAGTCTGGCAGACCGGCTGCAAGAGCTGGTACGTGAACGAAAACGGCAAGAACACCACATTATGGCCAGGCTTCACCTGGCAGTTCCGTCAGCAGACACGACGCTTTGATGCGGCTCAATATCTGGTTCGTGCACCAGAATCCGGGGTTAGCGAGCGCGAATCGGCTCTGGCCGTTTAACGGTTGGCAGCGGGGGACTTTCGGGCAGCTTTCGGGCGTGTCCAGGTTGCGTTTTGGCCCTTTTGGCCAATACTGAAAGGATGGTCTTGCCGCTCTCGGCCAAGGATGTCCCCTGATGAAGCTGTTTCACTGTGGCCGATGCGCCAACCTGCTGTATTTTGAAAACAGTCGTTGTACCAGTTGTGGGTCTGGACTGGGCTTTGCCCCGGATGTCATGGACTTGCTGGCTATCGAGCCAAACGATGATGGCACCTGGGCGGCCGTCGCCCGGGGCGACCTCTACAGGCTTTGTGGCAACTATCAGAACCAGGGTGCCTGCAACTGGCTGATCCCTTCTCCGGACGCCCACACCTTCTGTGTCGCCTGCCGACTGAACCGCACCATCCCCGATCTCAGCATTCTGAAGAACAACGATCTCTGGCGGCGTCTGGAGAAGGAAAAGCGGCGTCTGGTGTATTCGGTGTTGCGCCTTGAGCTGCCCTGCGAACCCCGTAATGAGGACCAGTACGGGCTGGCGTTTGATTTTCTGGCTGACCAGCCGGCGATGTTCGACGAACGCGCGAAAGTAAAAACCGGCCACGCAAATGGCGTGATCACCATGAATATTGCCGAGGCAGATCCTGTGGAACGGGAGCGGATGCGCAGCCAGATGGCTGAGCCTTATCGCACTGTTTTGGGGCATTTCCGTCACGAATCCGGTCATTACTACTGGGACATCCTGGTCCGGTCCGGGCCGTGGCTTGGGCCGGTTCGGGAGATGTTCGGTGATGACGCCAGAGACTACAAACAGGCGCTGGACCAGTATTACCAGTACGGCCCGCCGGGTGACTGGCAGAGCTGGTACATCAGCTCCTACGCCAGCAGCCATGCCTGGGAAGACTGGGCCGAGACCTGGGCACACTACCTGCATATGGTGGATACATTAGAGACTGCCTGGCAGTTCGGGATGCGGGTGAATGCCCGCCAGCGCCCGGTAATGAACAGCGAACCAGACCCTGCGTTTGACCCCTACCAGGCCGACGATTTCGATGCACTGATCAAGCACTGGTTACCCCTGACGCTTGCGCTCAACAGCCTGAATCGAAGCATGGGGCATGAGGACGCCTACCCCTTCGTGCTTGCGGCTCCGGTGGTGGAGAAGCTCCGTCTGGTACACCGAATAGCTCACGGTGGTTAACGAAAGGACCCCAAATGAAAAAGAACAAATCGATAGACTGGAAAAACTACGATCCCAACGACTTCTTCGATGAGCTGATTGCGGCCAAGGGCAAGCCCCGGCCGGCGGCCACGGCGATTACCGACTACCTGGGCAACCTTGGTTCCGAGGAAATCCAGGCGCGCCAGCAGGCTGCCGAACTGGCGATACTGGAGATGGGGATCAGCTTTACCATTTACAGCGAGGGCGAGAACATCGACCGGGCCTGGCCCTTCGACATCATTCCGAGGGTGATCTCGCTCCGGGAGTGGGAAACCATCGAGCAGGGCCTGGCGCAGCGCCTGACGGCGCTCAACATGTTCATCAACGACATCTATAACGACCAGAACATCGTCAAGGACAAGGTGATTCCCAAGTACGTGTTCGCCAACTCCAAGAACTTCCGCGAGCAGTGTCGCGGATTCACGCCGCCACTGGGAGTTTGGGCGCACATCTGCGGATCGGATCTGGTGCGTGACAAGGACGGCAAGGTTTATGTTCTCGAGGACAACCTGCGGGTCCCCTCGGGTGTTTCCTACATGCTGGAGAACCGTCAGTTGACCAAACGGGTGTTCCCGGAGCTGTTCGACAAAACCAGCATTCTGCCGGTCGATGACTACACCAACCAGCTGTTCGACATGCTGGCGTCGATTTCGCCCCGGCCTCAGGACCACCCGAAAATTGCGGTGCTCACGCCAGGTATTTTCAACTCCGCCTATTTTGAACATTCCTTCCTGGCTCAGCGCATGGGCGCCGAGCTGGTAGAAGGGGCCGACCTGGTGGTTGGCGAAGATGATTGTGTCTACATGCGTACTGTCGAGGGCCTGGAGCGCGTGGATGTGATTTATCGCCGCATTGACGACGATTTCCTGGACCCGGAGGTATTCCGTTCCGATTCCACTCTGGGCGTGCCCGGTCTGATGCGAGCCTGGCGCAATGGCAAGGTTGGCCTCGCCAATGCACCGGGTGCCGGCGTGGCCGACGACAAGGTGATCTACGCCTTCGTGCCGGACATGATCCGTTACTACCTGGATGAGGAGCCGATCATCCCGAACGTGCCCACCTACATGTGTGTGAACAAGCAGGATCAGGAGTATGTCCTTGAGCATCTCGACGAGTTGGTGGTCAAGCCCGCGAACGAGTCCGGGGGCTATGGCATGCTGGTGGGGCCCCATTCCACCAAGAAGCAGCGCACCGAGTTCGCGCGCCTGATCAAGAAGAACCCGCGCAACTACATCGCCCAACCCACATTGAGTCTCTCTGTGGCCCCAACTTTGTGCGACGAGGGCCTGGCGCCCCGACACCTGGATCTTCGGCCTTTTGTGCTGCAGGGCGTGAGAACCTACGTTACGGCTGGCGGGCTTACGCGGGTGGCGATGCGAAAAGGCTCCCTGGTGGTGAATTCGTCCCAGGGCGGTGGAAGCAAGGATACCTGGATCGTGGACGAGGAGAATTGATGTGCTGTCACGTGTAGCGGAACGACTGTACTGGATGGCCAGATACCTTGAGCGGGCCGAGAACAACGCCCGGATGATCATGGCCTTTAATTCACTGGCGTTGGACATGCCCCGGGAAACCCAGCTTTCCTGGAAGGGACTGGTGGCCGTGACGGGCATGGGGGCGCTGTTTGACCAGCATCATCAGAAGGCCGATGAGCGCAACTGTGTGAAGTTTCTGATGGCGGATGGCTACAACCCGAGCTCCATTGCCTCCTGCATCAAGGCCGCCCGGGAGAACGTGCGCACCACCCGGGACCAGATTCCAACCGACGCCTGGGAGGTGATCAACGAGCTGTACCGGTACATCCTGGAGAACATAGATCAGGGGGTTGGTAAGCGGGCGAGGTACGAATTCCTCAACGAAATCGTGGGTCGCTGCCAGATGCTCAATGGTTTGCTGGCCGGTTGCATGAGTCACGATGAGGGGTATGACTTCATCCGGGTAGGCCGCAACCTGGAGCGGGCGGACATGGCCACCCGGCAGATTGAAGTGGGCGCCCTGCAGTTCCTCGACGGCTGGGATGGCACCGAAACCTATGGCGGGCTGCTGTGGACCAGTGTCCTGCGTTATCAGAGTGCCTTCCAGATGTACCGTCACAATGTGCGGCGGAAGGTCAGCGGGCCTCTGGTCATTCGTTTCCTGTTGCAGAATGAGCCGTTCCCGCGATCGGTGCTGCACAGCCTCAGCGAAGTCGCGGGCGCTCTCGACCGTCTGCCAAGGAACGAGATTCCGCTCCGCACCGCGTTGCAGGCGGTACGTCACACCCGGGATGGGGACGTGGATGCACTGATCCGCAAGGAGGACGTGATCCTGTTCCTGGAAAAACTGCAGTTAGAAATCGGTGAGCTTCACGACGATATTGCAGAGACGTGGTTTCCTGTCTACGAGACAGCCTGAAACTCCCAATTTTATTCGCCTGTGAGATAGGTTCCATGTCGATTCACGTTGCCCTGAGCCATACCACCCACTATCGCTATGAGCGCCCGATCAGCCTGGGCCCGCAAATAGTTCGATTGCGTCCGTGTCCGCACGGGCGGACGCGCATCCTCAGCTACTCGCTGAAGGTGGAACCAGAGGGTTATTTCCTGAACTGGCAACAGGACCCCCAGGCCAATTATCTGGCCCGCCTGGTGTTTCCGGAGAAAACCGAAGAACTGAAGATCACTGTGGATCTGGTTGCCGAGATGGCCGTGATCAACCCGTTCGATTTCTTTCTGGAACCCCGGGCAGAGACCATTCCGTTTGAATACGAGGAGTGGCAGACGGCAGAGCTGGCGCCTTATTTACAGAAACTACCGGAAACACCGGAATTCCGTAAGTGGATGGCCACCATAGACCGCAAGGAAACTCCCAGCGTGGATTTCCTGGTGGGTGTGAACCAGAGCCTTGCTGACCGTATTGATTACCTGATCCGGATGGAGCCGGGCGTCCAGACCCCGGAGGAAACCCTGAAAAAGGGCTCCGGCTCCTGTCGGGATTCGACCTGGTTGCTGGTGCAGACGCTCCGGCATCTGGGGCTGGCGGCGCGCTTTGTGTCCGGCTACCTGATTCAGCTCAAGGCAGACCAGAAAGCACTGGATGGCCCTTCGGGCGCTGAGGAAGACTTCACCGATTTGCACGCCTGGTGCGAAGTCTTCCTGCCGGGCGCCGGTTGGGTGGGGCTGGATCCGACGTCCGGCCTGTTTGCCGGAGAAGGGCATATCCCGCTGGCCTGCAGCCCGGATCCGTCCTCGGCGGCGCCAATTACCGGCATGGTTGAGGAGTGCGGGGTCGAGTTCGAGCACCAGATGAGCGTTCAGCGCATCTGGGAAGCACCTCGGGTGACCAAACCCTATACCGAGGCCCAGTGGCAACGCATCGTTGGGCTGGGCCATGACGTGGACCAGCGTCTGACAGAACTGGATGTGCGTCTGACCCAGGGCGGTGAACCCACCTTCGTGGCGAATCACGACCGGGACGAGCCGGAGTGGAACACCGAGGCCATGGGCCCCACCAAGCGCAAGAAGGCCATCGAGCTCTATCACCGGATGCGGGATCGCTATGGCGCTGGCGGGTTGGTTCATTTCGGCCAGGGAAAGTGGTATCCGGGGGAGCCGCTGCCCCGATGGTCCCTGAACTGTTACTGGCGCAAGGATGGCGAGCCGATCTGGCGGGACGAGCGCTGGCTGGCGGATGAGCGCATCGAAGGCAACGCAAGCCCGGAAGATGCCCACAGGTTTTTGTCGGCCCTGGCGAAAGAGCTTGGTGTTGATGAAAAACAGCTGTTCCCGGGGTTCGAGGATGCCTTTTATTACTTGTGGCGGGAACGACGTCTACCGGTCAACGTCGATCCTTTCGATGCGAAACTCGAGAATGCCTTGGAGCGCAAGCAGCTTCAGCAGATTTTCAGCCGGGGACTGGATGAGCCCGTCGGCTACGTGCTGCCACTGCGTGTGTCGGAAAAGGAACAGGCCTGGGAAACCGGCCCGTGGTTCCTTCGCAGTGAACGCTGTTACCTGATTCCGGGCGGCTCCCCCATGGGGCACCGGCTGCCTCTGGATGGCCAGCCCTGGGTGGAAGAAGCCGATTACCCCTGGATACACGAGCAGGACCCCTTTGCGCCCCGTGGCTCGTTGCCTGCCAGCGAGGAGATCCGGCAATGGAACAGCCGTGGCCAGGTCGGCCAGTCGTCGCCGGAGCGGGAGCCTCCCGCAAAAGGCAAGTCGGCACCGGAGATTGTCCGAACGGCCCTGTGTGTGGAGCCCCGGGATGGCATTCTCCGTATTTTCATGCCGCCGCTGGAGGAGCTTGAGCCCTATCTGGCATTGGTGTCAGCCATCGAGAAAACCGCTGCAACTCTCCAACAACCGGTATTGCTGGAGGGCTACGAGCCACCCTCGGACCACCGGATCACCCATTTCCGGATCACCCCGGACCCGGGGGTGATCGAAGTGAATGTGCAGCCGGTCCGGACCTGGGACGAAATGGTGGAGCAGACCGAATCCCTGTACGCCGACGCCTACGAATGCCGGCTCACCTCCGAGAAGTTTATGATGGACGGCCGTCATACCGGCACCGGTGGCGGCAACCATTTTGTGCTGGGCGCCCAGAAGGCAGAGGATTCGCCCTTCCTGCGACGTCCGGACCTGTTACGCAGCCTCATCAGTTACTGGCATAACCACCCCAGCCTGTCCTACCTGTTCTCCGGCCTGTTTATCGGTCCCAGCTCCCAGGCGCCGAGAATCGACGAAGCCCGCAACGATCACGTGTTCGAAATGGAACTGGCGTTCCGGGAGATGGAGCGGTTATGCCCTGTGGGCAAAAAAGTCGCGCCCTGGGTGGTGGACCGCTTGCTCCGGGACCTGCTTACGGACGTCACCGGCAATACCCACAGGGCCGAGTTCTGTATCGACAAGCTCTATTCCCCGGACGGCCCGGGTGGGCGTCATGGTCTGCTCGAGTTGCGGGCCTTCGAGATGCCACCCCATGCCCGCATGAGCCTGACCCAGCAATTGCTGCTGCGGGCGCTGGTGGCCCGATTCTGGGAGCAGCCCTACAAACCCAGCGGGCTGGTTCGCTGGGGAACCGAGCTGCACGACCGGTTCCTACTACCTCACTATGTCTGGCAGGACTTCGAGGACGTCATCGACGATATGAAGGCCCAGGGTTACCCGCTCGAGAGCGAGTGGTTCGCGCCCCATTTCGAGTTCCGGTTCCCCCGGATCGGCGATTACAAGGTCAAGGGCATAACCCTTGAGCTGCGTTCGGCTCTGGAGCCCTGGCATGTGACCGGGGAACACGGCGCTATCGGCGGCACCGCCCGCTACGTGGATTCTTCCCTGGAGCGTTTGCAGGTGAAGGTACGCGGCGCTGCCCCGGATCGTTACCAGATCACCTGCAATCAGGTGCCGTTGCCGCTTCAGCCAACAGGGATGGTGGGTGAATCGGTCGCCGGCGTCCGGTACCGGGCCTGGCAGCCATCCCAGTGCATGCACCCGACCATTGGTGTGGATGGGCCTTTGGTGTTTGATATCGTGGACACCTGGAATGAACGCAGCCTGGGCGGCTGTGAATATCACGTGACCCATCCCGGTGGCCGGAATTTCGAGACTTTGCCGGTGAACTCGTTCGAAGCGGAAGGCCGCCGCATGGCGCGCTTCTTCCGGATGGGACACAGCTCGGGGCAACAGCCCCTGCGGCCGGTTCCGGAGCATCGGGAGTTTCCGTTTACCCTGGATCTGCGATATCACAAATAAGATGCCTGGACATGTGGTTTGATGCTGGCTCCGGAGAGTAGAAAGCGGCTATGCTTCCAGCTCACTGACTAACGGAGCCTGAATTCAAGGTGGCGAAGCAGCAAGCAGTTACTGACATCCTCCGCCAGTACCATCCGGTGCCGGACCGGTTTGATGAGCTTGGCACCGGGGGTTCCGGGCCCAAGTCGCACTGGCGTCCGTTGTTGCAGCAGCTGAACCTTGAGTCTGTCGCTGGTCTCAACCTCAGGGCTCAGGCGGTTTCCAATGCCATCGCCGAAGATGGCGTAACCTACAACGTCTATGAAGACCCCCGCGGCGATACCCGACCCTGGGAGGTGGATCTGCTGCCGCTGGTGTTGGGCGCCGATGAATGGCAATGGCTCTCGAAAGCCGTCGCCCAGCGTGCAGAGCTCCTGGACAGCGTTCTGGCCGATCTATACGGCGAGCAGTCGCTGTTAAAAGAAGGTCTTATGCCTCCGGCCCTGGTCTACGGGCAGGCGGGTTTCCAGTGGCCCTGCCAGGGGATTCAGCCTGCCGGGGGCCGGTTCCTGCACCTGTATGCCGTGGATCTGGCGCGCGCACCAGACGGCGGTTGGTGGGTAATGGCAGACCGTACCCAGGCGCCCTCCGGCGCCGGTTACGCCCTTCAGAACCGGCTGGTGATTTCCCGGGCGTTCCCGGCGCCATTCCACAACCTGCCGGTAACCAACCTTTCGGAATTCTTCCAGGGTTTCCAGAACAGTCTGGCGGGCATGTCGCCAGCCGGAACCGAGTCACCGCTTTGCGTTCTGCTGACCCCGGGCCGTTTCAACGAAACTTATTTCGAACATGTGTTCCTGGCCCGTTACCTGGGTTTGCCGCTGGTCGAGGGCCAGGATCTTACCGTGCGAGATGACACGGTGTACCTGAAAACGCTTCAGGGCCTGCGGCGGGTACACGCCATTTATCGCCGGCTGGACGATGGCTTCTGTGATCCGCTGGAGCTTCGCGCCGATTCCGTGCTGGGGATTCCCGGGCTTCTGGGAGCGGTGCGGGCAGGCAAGGTGCTGATGGCAAATGCCCTGGGTTCCGGGGTGCTTGAGAGTGCGGCGTTATTCGGGTTTTTGCCGGAGATTTCGAAGAAATTACTGGGCTCGCCTCTGGCTATGCCGTCGGTGGCGTCCTGGTGGTGTGGTGAGAAACCGGCTCTGGATTATGTCATTGAGCACCTGGACGAGCTGGTCATTAAACCGGCCTTCGCGAGCATGCGAATGGAGCCGGTGTTCGGTTACCAGGTGAAAGGTGCAGAGCGGGACGCCCTGATCAAGAAGATGCATGCCCATCCCCATGCCTTTGTCGGCCAGGAGCTCGTCCATCTTTCCCAGGCGCCGGTCTGGAAGGGGGATCCGGAGCAGCCGCTGGCCACCCGGTCCATCGGCCTGCGGCTGTTTGCGGCGGCCACGCCTTCCGGCTGGCGGGTCATGCCCGGTGGGCTGACCCGGGTCGCCATGGATGCGGGTGTGGAAGTCATCTCCATGCAACGGGGAGGGCTGTCGAAGGACACCTGGGTACAGGCTCGCTACACGGCTCCCTCCAAGTCACTGATCAAGAGACGGCTGCAGGTGTCTGACCTGCTCGACGGCGAGCGGGACACGCCCTCCCGGGTGGGGGAAAACCTGTTCTGGATGGGCCGGCACTCGGAGCGGGCGGAGGGAACTGCCCGTTTATTGCGGGCGGCGTTCAACCGTCTGTCGGGCCACGACCAGGCCAGCGAAGAAGCCCTGCTCGGGCTGCAACAGGCAGCCGAACAATTCGGGACCCTTCCGGAGCCTGAAGAAGATGCGGTCCCCGAGCCGCTTCCCGACGCCTTGTTGAGAGCGGTGAGTGACCTGCAATTTCCGGGTTCAATCGCGTCGATTCTTGATGCCCTGCTGTTCAACGCCAGCCAGGTCCGGGACCGTCTGTCTTCCGACAACTGGCACACGCTCAATCGGGTGGGCAAGCCCCTGAGCCCGGCGCCAACCACGCCAGACCGGTCGATTCGGGCACTGAACCTGGTGTTGCTTGATTGCATCTCCCTGGCGGGCTTTGCGATGGATGACATTACGCGGGATGCCAGCTGGGTTTTCCTGGTGATCGGCCGGCGCCTGGAGCGACTGGCCAATCTCTGTACGCTGATTTGCGTGCCCCTGTTCAGCGACCGGTTCAGCCGCCATGCCATGCTCGAGTGGCTGCTGGAAGTGGCCAACTCGGAAGTCACCTACCGCACCCGGTACCGTCGGACACCAGAGCTTCTGGGGGTACTCCATACCCTGGTGATAGACGCAAGCAACCCTCATTCGGTGATGTTCCAGCTGCGCCAGCTGCAGAAGGACCTGCCGGAAATGGGGCGTAAAACCGGCCAGCTGTTTCCGCCGGATCTGAACGAATCGCTGCAGCGGCTGCGAGCGCTTGATTTGCATCCGTTTGAGCGCAAGCGCCCGGACAAAGCCTGTGAAGCCCTGGCGGAGCTATTGTGTGACATCCGGTCGGAGGCCTATCGTGTGTCTGATGAAATTCAGCGGCAGTGTTTTATTCACACCCGGTATTCCGACCGGTCTGTGAACCCGGATTGAGGCACCTGTCATGACATTTGTCCGTTACCATGTGCGTCATGAGACCCTCTACCAGTACGATCAGGTGGTGGGGGAGTCCCACCATTTGCTGAGACTGACACCGCGGGCCCTGCCCTGGCAGCGGAATCTGGAACATCATCTGGCGATTGCACCGGAACCCCCGGTGCGAAGCTCGTTCCTGGACAGTTTCGGCAATCGGATTACCAAGATTGATTTTACCGCGGAACATGAGTACTTACGGATCATCAGCGAATTCTGGGTGGAGCTTCGTGAGCGTCCGAAACCCTCGGCAGCCGCGGCAAAAGTTCCCTGGGAAACCGTCCGCGATAGCCTGCGGTACCGTGCCGACAGGAAGTTCCCGGCGGACCATCTTCAGGCTACGGCGTTCCGGTTTGTCTCCACCAATGTGCCCATTGATTCCCAGTACGCCGCCTATGCCCGGGAGGCGTTCCTTCCGGGGCGCGCGCTGGTAGAGGCGGCTGATGCCCTGATGCGGATGATTCATCGCGACTTTCGCTTCGATGCGACTGCAACGGAAACCTTCACCCCGGTTGAGCAGGCGTTCAAGGCCCGTCGCGGGGTCTGCCAGGATTTCTCCCACATCATGATTGCCTGCCTGCGTTCGGTTGGGCTGGCGGCCCGTTACATGAGCGGGTATATCCTGACCCATCCGCCCGAGGGCAAGGAGCGCCTTGTTGGAGCCGATGCTACCCATGCGTGGGTGGCTGTGTTCGTGCCGGATTTCGGCTGGCTGGAGCTGGATCCTACCAATGCCCTGAGGCCGGACCTGGAACACATTACCCTCGGCTGGGGCAGGGACTTTTCCGATATCACCCCGATGCGGGGCGTCCTGCTGGGGGGTGGTGGACATGAACCGGAGATTGCCGTGACCGTGGTGCCCGAGGAGGAGTTCGCCTCCCTGTACGGCGACGGCGAAACCTATCTGGAAGAACTATCGACTTAACCGAATCCACCCGTCCGGTTGTGGTTGAGCTTATCCATACGTTCACTTCCTTACGGCGGAGTGCCGCATAGCAAGCTATGCTTGCGGGCTTTCGATGGCACCCGGACGACACGGAATGATTGAAACGTTTTTCTCGACTTACATCAGCAGCACCATTCGCTTCCTGTTCCTGCTGGCGCCTTTTTTCGTAGTGACCATGTTCCTGGCGCTGACCAGGGGCCTGCCAGCAACCGAGAAAACATCGATCATCCGCCGTGCCTGCGTTTCGGCCTTTCTGATGGGCGTGATTCTGTTCTTTGCCGGCCCGCTGTTGTTCAGCGCCATCGGCATTACCCTGAATTCGTTCCGGATCGGTGCCGGTTGCCTGCTGTTTCTGACCGCCATCAGCCTGGTGACCAGTGGTACCCGGAATCACGCCACCGGGCTGCCTGATGAGGACCGTGATGACATTGCCGTTGTGCCACTGGCTATTCCGGTGATGATTGGCCCGGCCACCATTGGTGCAATCATGGTGTATGGCGCCGAGCTTAACCGGGTATCCGAAGTGGCAGGCGGACTCCTGGGATTGGTATCCAGCCTGCTGATCCTCGCGGTGCTGCTGCACCTGTCCGGCTACCTGGAGAAGGTGCTGGGCAAGACCGGCCTGAACATCATGTCCAAGATCAGCGGTCTGATCCTCTCTGCTATGGCGGCTGAAATCGTGTTGACGGGCATTGCGGGTTTCATTGCCTCCACCTAGAGTATCGCGGGACAGGTTTTCGCTGCAGGGTGTCTGATGTCTGCCAATACCATTGAGCACAATCGCAAACGATACGATTTCTCCGGCGTGGAGTCGGTGTGGCTGTTTGGTTACGGCTCGCTGATCTACAAGGTGGATTTCCCCTTTCTGGAGCAGCGCCCGGCGTCGATTCGAGGGTGGGAAAGGCGGTTCTGGCAGGGTTCCCACGATCATCGGGGCACGCCGGAGGCCCCCGGCCGCGTGGTTACCCTGGTAGAAAAGCCAAATGCTGTCTGCAAGGGCATGGCGTTCAGGGTGTCACCCAAAGTGTTCGAGCACCTGGATGTCCGTGAAAAGAACGGCTATCTGCGCCTGAGCATCACGCTCACCTTCGACGATGGCAGCCATGCCGACGGCCTGGTTTACATTGCCACCGAAGACAACGAAGCCTTCCTGGGCCACGCGCCGGACGCGGATATTGCCCGCCAGATCGCCTCTGCCTCAGGCCCCAGTGGCCCGAATGCCGATTATCTCTTGCGCCTTGCAGAGTCCCTGAGGGCAATGGGTGCGGATTGCCAGCACACCTTTGCCATCGAATCCCACCTGCGTGATGAGTTGAGCTAAGTCCGTTTAAGTTTGCTTTAAGGTTCGGGGAGCACACTCACCAGACCTTGAATCACACTTATCCCGGAAAATCCCATGGGCTTGTCCTCAAAACCCACTCTTCACGCGCAGCCGTTTGTGCATAGCGGAACCGGTCGGTTTCAATGGCCTGCAATCAAACCGCATTGGCTGGTGTTGATCAGCGCCTTTGCACTTACCGCTCTGTATAACGTTCCTTTCTACACCGCCCTTGATCGATACGTCGGCTTTGATCAGCCGATGCTGATGTTCAAACTCGCGTTTTTGTTGCTGCTGGTCAACCATCTCCTGATCAGCCTGTTTTCGGCACGATTTATCCTGAAGCCGGTACTGGTGTTTCTGTTTTTAAGTGCAGCGCTCAGTGGGTATTTCATGAACGCGTATGGCGTGCTGATCGACAAGCACATGCTGCAGAACGTGTTCGAAACCGATGTGCAGGAGGCTCGCGGCCTGCTGAGCCTCGGACTGCTTGTGCACATGGCGCTCTTCTTTGTGATTCCGGTTGTGCTGCTCTTCCTGGCACGCGTGAGCTGGCCGGCGGGCCTGAAAAGGGTCACTCACTGGTTGGCCCCGATCATTGTTGATATCGCTCTGATTCTGGTACTGGCGTTGACCAGCTATCAGGAGATGGCTTCAACGTTCCGTAATCACCGCGACATCAAGGATCTTGTGGTGCCGGTGAACAGTGTTGCTGCCCTGGCATCGCTGGGTAGCAAGGTGGCTGCGGCGCAGTTTCCCCAGGAATACCAGCAGGTGGGGCTGGATGCGACGGTTTCTCTCCCGGTTTCCGATCGCGCCAAACCCAATCTGGTGGTTTTCGTTCTTGGTGAAACTGCGCGCGCAGACCATTTTGGTCTGAATGGCTATCAGCGCGATACCACCCCGGAGCTCAGTAAACTGGCCCGGCAATCGGGCGGAACACTGGTCAATTTTCCCCGCGTATCCTCCTGCGGGACCGCAACGGCCTTGTCGGTGCCCTGTATGTTCTCGTGGCTGGGCAGATCGGATTACGATGAAGCCGTGGCCAAGAACAGTGATAACTTCCTGGATGTCATGACCCGCGCCGGCATCGTCAGTACCTGGCTGGATAATAACTCCGGCTGCAAGGGCATGTGTGACCGGATTCCGACCGTCCGTCCGGAGGATACCGACCTTTGCCAGGGCGAGTACTGTGATGATCTGGTGCTGCTGAAGGGTGCCCATCAGCAGCTCGATGTTGCAGAAAACAACGACCATTTCATGGTGTTGCATCAGCTTGGCAGTCACGGTCCCGAGTACTACAAGCGCAGCAAACCGGACCAGAAAAAGTTCCTGCCCGAGTGTCAGAGCAATGAACTGCAGAGTTGTGACCAACAGGCCATCATCAACGCCTACGATGACAGTATTCTGGTAACCGATCGCTTGCTCGGAGAAACCGTGCGCATGCTGAAATCCATGCAGGCGGATTACAACACTGCTCTCGTGTATGTCTCTGACCATGGCGAGTCACTGGGCGAGGGTGGCATCTACCTGCACGGTATTCCTTACATGCTGGCGCCGGAGGCCCAGACCCATGTGCCCATGGTTGTGTGGTTGTCAGACGGTTTCCGGATGGATAACCGGATTGATGCCGAGTGCGTCAACCGGATCGCATCGCAACCGTTGAGCCACGACAACCTGTTCTCCTCCATGCTGGGACTGATGAACGTGAAGACCGGGGCGATCAAGCCGTCGCTCAATATTTTCGAGGACTGCAGAACCACCTGAGGCGCTGAACGTTTTCTTCACCTTCTGACAGAAAATTCGACACTACCGGCCATTCAAACGTCAAGCTGACGGGGCCTTGCGTAAAGATCCTGCAAAGCCGGCCCCAAGGCACTGACATTCGCTCCCGCTTCGATAATCTGGGTTCAGAGGCATCCGGCACTGGGTCCGGATGCGAGATCTGTCTCTGAGCAGAACGGGAGAATCATCATGAAGCGACTGTTGATCGGAAGCCTGGTAACGGCATTCCTGATGGCATCGGCTCCGGTGATGGCCAACGACGATGACCGCCGTGGTCACGGCTGGCAAAAGCACCATGAGCGGGGCAATGCCCTGCCGCCTGGCCAACAGAAAAAGTTCCTGCAGGCCCACTACCGCGACGACCGTTATGATCGGCACCATCACAAGCCCCGGCACTACAAACAGCATAAGTGGGACCGCAAGCACCACAATCGTTACGATCGCCACGGCTACCATGGTGACAAGCGCCATTGGGGCAAGAAGCACAAGCGCGATGTCTATCGCGACAGGCATGACCGCCGGCGTGACTGGCATCGCAACCATTCAGGCCATTACCTCCTCAAACTGGGCTACGGTGACGGATTGCCGCCGGAGGCCCGGATTGGTCGGATCATTCACGACACTCACGCGCTAATTGAATCGTCCCGGCACTGAATGAAGCTTCCTGGCTCCGGAGCTGCTGTTGCTCCGGGGCTGGATTAAATCCTCTTGCAGGCTCCTTGCGCCGGTGCTGCAGGCCAATGAGCAGCAGGGGCACCACGATCATCAGGCTGCCGGCCAGGAACCACAGGTCGGGCACCTCTCCGAACCAGATCCAGCCAATCCCCACGGCCCAGATCAGACCGGTGTACTCGGCGCTGGTGACCTGGTTGGCGTCTACCTGGCGGTAGGCCAGCAATACGGTGATGTTGTAGCCCAGAATGAACAGGGCCGAGCCCATGGCGCCGATCAGGATGCCTGAATCCCACTGTGCGCCTTCCCACCAGGCCAGGGCGCCAGCCGCTGGCAGAATCAGCAGGTAGTTCAGGAATAGTTTGTGGACAGTGCTCTGCTGTTTCGGCAGTTTCCGGACCAGCACGGCGTTGATGGCCAGGGCAAACGCCGAGCCAAGGGCTGCCACGGCCGCCCAGTTGAATTCCACCGGCCGTAGAATGAGCACAATGCCGGCAAAGCCGCTGAACACGGCGGTTACGCTTAGGGGTGTCAGCTTTTCCCGGAACAGGAATACCGAGAGCACCATCACCAGGATGGGCGCGGCATAGAAGACGGCGTTGGCGGTTGCCAGCGGCAGGTTGCCCAGGGCGATCACCATGCACAGGAGGCCGGCCAGGTGGATGTGGGCCCGGAAGGTGTGGATCTTCAGTCCGGCGAACAGGTTTTTCCGGTCCAGTTGCCCGGCCATTGGCAGCAGAAGGCCCAGGGTGATCAGGCAGCGCAGAAACGCAAACTGAAATACGGGCGCGCCGGGCTCCAGGAGTTTGATGAACACGTCAGAGATCAATGCCATGGCGTTGCCGATCACCAGCAGCAGGATGGCGCTGTTTACGGTTTTTCCTGACATGTTTTTCTCCTTTGGTCTTCAAGCTCTGGTGCAAGAGCAAATCGTGTGGCTCCCTCCGAAAACCGCTGTGAATACGTCCCTGTACGCTTGCTCTCCGCCATCCATGGCTCCGAGCATTTTCGGAGGGAGCCACCCGATCTGCTCCCGTAACATGGAGGGCAGTCTAAGGGGGTGTTAATATCCGATAAAATGATCTTTATTCGATAGCCATTAGAAAATTAGATAATGAAACTGCCACCCCTGAAAGCTCTGCCTGTCTTCGAAGCCGTTGCCCGTCTCAACAGCTTTTCCCTCGCTGCCGATGAGTTGGCGGTGAGCCAGAGTGCGGTGAGTCACCAGATCAAACAGCTGGAAAAATACCTGGGGGAGCCGCTTTTTTCGCGCGGCGGCCGGTCGCTGTCGTTGACTGATCAGGGACGCCAGTATCTGGATGCGGTCAGTTCTGCGCTGTTGCAGATCGAGCGTGCCAGTGAGCAATTAGTGGGGCATGAGGAGGCCAGGATCCGGTTGTCGGTGTTCAGTTCGTTTGCCGTGCGCTGGCTGGTGCCAAGGTTGCCGGATCTGAAGCGGTTGCATCCTCAGCTGGATCTGGCGCTGGAGATGAGTAGTGGTAATCCGGTGTTGTCGGATCGGGTGGCGGATTGTTTTATTACCGTTAAGCCCACCTCGCCCGCATTCAGCTATGAGCTGCTTTACGAGGAGCGTCTGTTCCCCGTATGCAGCCAGGATTACTGGCAGAAGATACGCCGGGAGCTGTCGCTGGAGGAGGTTTCCGGCGACCCGGCGTCGATGTCATTAACACCGGCAATGGTGGCGGAGTATCCGTTGCTGTCGACATACAGTATCTATGACCGTCAGGGTGGGGACTGGGAAGCCTGGTATCGTGAAGCGGGCCTGGACCTGCCCCGATCGAGCCGTTTGTTGCATTCAAGCCATATGCTGCTTTCGCTGGAAGCTGCGCGCTTCCACCAGGGAATTGCGCTGACCAACGACTACATGCTCAGTACCCGCAAGGATTCCGGTGACTTTGTGCGCTTGCCCTGCCACTCCGTTATGACGGGCGACATTTTTTACTTTGCATGGAAAACCAGCCGTCGTCGTGAACGAGGGATTCAGCTTCTGCGGCGTTGGCTGGTTTCAGAAGCGATCAATTCAGGATTACGTCCGGAGGAGGTCTCTCAGTAAACATTCGCTTTATCGGGTGCTTTTGGGGTGAAAGCGCAGCGGTCTGGCTTGATGTCCAGCAGCGGGGTGCCGTCCAGACAGTCCAGGCCGCGCACGATCAGCGTTCCTTTTTCTATACGAACCAGTTTGACCATGGACGTGCCAATCGGGTTGGGTCGCACCGGGGAGCGCAGGGCGAAGGTGCCGAAGGTCTGGCCGTCGCTTCTGGGGCTTTGCCGGATCAGGTCCCGGCGGCTCTGGTCGAGCCAGTAAAGCACCTCAATGGTGTCGTAGTCTTCGAGCCCCGCCAGCGCGTTGTGCCAGACGGGGTCCAGAACCAGCTGGCACTCCGGGCCGTCAAGGCGGCCCTGGCGCGGGCAATCCTTGCGATCGCGCCAGGGGGTCCGGATGGCACCGATGAATCGCAACGTGGCGTCAGAGGCCGGTTCCAGTTCCACGGCCTCCTCATTGGGACGCAAATCTGCAAGATCGCTCATCGACCAGCCCGTACCTTATTTCTCGTCTCTGGGTGGGCGCTCGACCACCTTGCGTTTGCCCTTGGCACAGCGCGAAAGCGCTTTCAGGCCGTCGGCATCGAAAGCATCGACGCGGATCACATCATAGAGCGCTTCCAGTGCTTCCAGCAGTTTGTCGCACTCGTCTGCCTTGACCACGCCCTGGGCACAGGCCCAGTCAACCAGTTCCTTGCGCTGATGCCCCATCAACAGGTCAATGCCGCCCAGTTCGTCTTCATCGCGGTTGCGCATGGCGTCATGCAGCCGGCTGCGCATGTCCGCGGTCTCGTTGGCCAGCTTGTAGGCATTGAGCACCCGCCCGAGCGGATCTTCCGGGTCCATGGTGGTGTAGGTACCGCGACTGATGCGCTGGCGTACCGGGGTGTCCTTGACGATGGATTCCGCGACCTGTGCGCCCAGCTTGTCGTCCGGGCCGTTCAGGCCAGTGGCACCCAGCGGGAACACCAGCAGTCGCAGGGGCCAGCGCAGGGCCGGAACCGGGAAGTTGATGATGGCTTCGCGCATGGAGCCCTGTAGATCCCTGAGGCAGGTCTGTAGGCACCACTCTACCAGCGGCCGCTGGTCATCCGGGTAACCCTCCTCATGCCATTGTTTGATGACGGCGGTGGCGTAATAGAGTTGCACCAGGCAGTCGGCCATGCGCCCTGAGAGGCGTTGCCGGGCCTTGAGGCCTCCACCAACGGTCAGCAGAGTGACGTCAGTCATCAGGGCGAAGGCTGCTGAGAACCGCGCCAGCTGTCGGTAGCTGGACTTGATGTTGCCTTGCCGTGGCACCGATTCGGCCCATCCCCTGGTCAGTCCCAGCAGCAGGGCCCGAAGGGCGTTGCGGGTGGTATGGGCCAGATGCCGGTAGAAGATACCGTCGAATTTCTTCGCTGCCTTGTCCTCGTCTTCCATGCCTGCTGCTTCGATTTCCTCAACAATGAACGGATGGCAGCGGATGGAACCCTGGCCGAAGATCATCAGGCTCCGGGTAAGGATATTGGCGCCTTCCACGGTGATCCCGATGGGGACCGCCTGGTAGGCCCGGGCCAGGAAGTTGCGGGGGCCGGTGATGACACCGCGGCCTGCCACCACGTCCATGGCATGGTTGATGACTTCCCGCATCAGGTCGGTATTGCGGTATTTCAGCACGGCGGACGGCACCGAGGGCCGCACGCCACGGTCCAGCATGCCGGAGGTCAGCAGCCGGGCAGCGTCCATCATGTAGGTGTAGCCTGCGATGGGCTCCAGGGCTTCCTGCACGCCTTCAAACTGGCTGATGGTCCGGCCGAACTGTTCCCGGGTGTAGGCGTAGGAGCCGGTGGCCAGGCTGGCCACCTTGCCGGCACCGGTGCCGAGGGCGGGCAGGGAGATGGAGCGGCCGATAGACAGACACTCCAGCAGCATGGTCCAGCCCTTGCCGAGCATATCCTGGCCGCCGATGACCTGTTCCATGGGAATGAACACGTCGTTGCCCCAGGTGGGACCATTCATGAATACGGTGTTCATGGGCAGGTGGCGGGCACCGGCGTTGACGCCGTCCGTGTCTTTGGGCACCAGTACACAGGTCACACCGATTTCATCGGAATCGCCCAGCAGCTTGTCCGGATCATAGACCTTGATGGCCAGGCCGATCAGTGTCGCCACCGGGGCCAGGGTGATGTAGCGCTTGTTCCAGGTGACTTTCAGGCCCAGCACTTCCTTGCCGTTCCATTTGCCCTTGCAGACGATGCCTTTGTCCGGAATGGCGCCGGCGTCGGAGCCGGCCACCGGGGAGGTGAGGGCGAAACAGGGAATCTCGTCGCCGCCGGCGAGTCTGGGCAGATAATGCTGTTTCTGCTCATCGGTGCCGTAGTGCATCAGCAACTCGCCCGGGCCGAGGGAGTTGGGCACCATCACGGTAACGGCAGCCGATACGCTCCGGGTGGAAATCTTCATCACGATTTCCGAGTGGGCGGTGTTGGAGAACCCCAGGCCGCCGTCTTCTTTGGGAATCACCAGGCCGAAAAAGCCGTTCTCACGGATGAACTTCCAGACCTTGTCCGGCAGGTCGTATTGCTCGTGGGTGATTTTCCAGTCGTCGAGCATGGCGCACAGCTTTTCCACCGGGCCGTCCAGGAAGGCCTGTTCCTCGCTGGTGAGGTGCGCCGGCTTGGCGTCCAGCAACTTGTTCCATTTGGGCTTGCCGGAGAAAAGTTCGCCGTCCCAGTCCACCGAGCCGGATTTCAGGGCTTCCGCCTCGGTATCCGAGAGTTTCGGCAGCCGGCTGCGCACCCAGCCAAGCAGGGGGCGGCTGAGCTTGTCGAGGCGCAAGTCGCCGGGAATAACAAGGATTAACGCCAGCGCCAGCAGTACACCGCCACAAAGAATGCTGATCAGGTGCCATTCATCCTGGAACAGACCCACAACGGTCGCAATGGACATGACGGCAGCGGCTGTGGTGCCGCCTATACCCAGGTAGATCAGCACCAGGGCACTGATCAGCAGAAGTAGAACACTCATGTGAAGACCTCCGTATCGTGAATGCAATCAGCGAGAAACTGACCTTTACCATCGGTCAAAGCCTGACCAGTTGCAAGAGGCGTGGGGGCGGGATGTAAAGATTGATTGCAGTAATGAAAAGCATTGTCAAAAACCCGCAAGTTTCTCTCCATTGATTGATCCAGACTGCAACTTTCGGAGAACACATAGCCTCATTCAATAAAAAGTACCCGGAGCCTAATGATGTTTAGCCAGCTCACCGTTGCGAAACGCCTTGCCCTTGGCTTTGGTCTGATTCTGTCGCTGATGATTGCCATAAGTCTGGTTGGTAATCATCGGGTCGGTTTTATCGACAGGACCCTGACCGACGTGGGTGATGGCGCCGCCGTGAAGCAGCGCTACGCCATTAACTTTCGGGGCAGTGTCCATGACCGGGCAATAGCCATTCGCGATGCAGTACTGGTTGAGAACGACCGGGAGCTACAACGGCACCTCGCGGACATTGAGCGTCTTAAGGGGTTCTATCGGGATTCCGCCGGCCCGATGGATAGGATGTTCCGGGAAGAAGGCGCTAACAGCCGGGAAAGGGAGCTCCTGGCAGCGATCAAAGAGATCCAGCGCAGGGCCCTGACGCTGACCGACGACCTCCTCGAGCTTCGCCTGGCGGGAGAGATCGACCAGGCCCGGGCATTTCTGCTCAGCGATGTCTCTGGCGCTTACTCGGAGTGGTTGAAACGGGTAAATGCCTTTATTGATTACCAGGAAGAGGTGGTTACAGGTGGCGTGGATGAGGTTCGCGAGGCAGCGAGTACATTCAATGCGTTGAACCTGGCCGTCACCGGTCTCGCGGTGGTTCTGGGTGCCCTGGTGGCACTGGTGATCATTCGCCGATTGAAGAAGATTCTTGGCGGTGAGCCCGAAGACGTTGCCCGGGCCATTCGTCAGCTGGCCGATGGTGAGTTGGACCAGGAGCTCCGGACACGATACCCGGATAGCGTGATGGGCGCGCTGCAGGACACTGTGGAGCGATTGGGCGGCATTATCCGGGAAGTAGGGTCTGCCGCTGAAGAGCTCTCCACTTCCTCCTCTGAACTTGAAAGCACTTCGGATAACAACAGCCGACAGATACGTCTCCAGGCGACCGAGGCGGAACAGATGGCCACGGCGGTGAACCAGATGGCCGCCACGGTGAACGAAGTGGCGGGTTTTGCCGCCAGCGCGGCAACCGCCACCCAGAAAGCCGACATCGAAGTGGAGAGCGGTAATCGCGTGGTGCAGGAAACCGCGGCCTCCATCGGAGAGCTGGCGGAAACCCTGGAGCAGGCAACACAGACTGTGCAGCGCGTGTCCCAGGACAGCGCCAATATCGAAAAGATCATCGAGGTGATCAACGCCATCGCCGAACAGACCAACCTGCTGGCGCTGAATGCTGCGATCGAGGCGGCACGCGCCGGCACCCATGGACGAGGATTCGCTGTCGTGGCCGACGAAGTACGGTCGCTGGCATCGCGGACCCAGGATTCCACCCGGGAAATTCAGGAGATGATTGGAAACCTGCAGGCGGGCGCCGGCCAGGCGACCGAGGTTATGGAAAGCAGTCGGGAGCTTGCCCGCACCACGGTGGACAAGACCAGCGAGGCGGAAGCTGCTCTGGCCCGGATTCGTCATGAGGTGGGTGCCATCAACGACATGAATGCCCAGATCGCCAGTGCCTCGGAAGAGCAGAGTTCCGTTGCAGAAGAAGTTAACCGCAATATCAGCCGCATCCATGATGCCACGGTGGAGACCTCAGCCGGTTCCGAGCAGGTGGCCGGGGCAAGCCGTGATCTGGCCGTACTTGCCGGCCAGCTGCGTTCCAGGGTCAGTGTGTTCCGGTTTAAAGGCTGAGTCCGCAGATCAGCAGCGCCAGGGTTGCCAGCAGCACCCCGACGTTGATGCCGAGGAGTGTGTTGAATTGTTCGGGGCGGTTGAGCGCGCCTGGCAGCTTGACGCTTATCCAGATGGCTGCCGGCAGAGGCGCAAACGCGAGAGCGGTCCACAGCGGCAACCAGCCGATCCAGATTGCCGAGCCCAGAATCCCAAAGCTGCCCAGCAGCAAAAGCGCAACCAGGCGGGTGGCGGCTTTCTTTCCAAGAGTAATCACCAGATGTCGGCGCCCGACTTTCCGGTCCGCGTCGGCATCCGGTATCTGATTGATCAGCAGCAACTCACTGACGAGCAGCAGGCCGATGGTGGAAACGGTAAGGGCCGTTGCGTCCAGCCGGGCCCCAAGGGCAATCAGACTGCCCAGAATCATCACCGGTCCGAACCCCAGCCCCGGAGCCAGCAGGCAAATCAGCGGCGAACGGGTAATCCAGCGGGTATACGTGAGCACCAGCACCACGCCGGCCGCGCCGAGCACCAGCATTGGCAGGCCCCGGAGCCAGAGAAAATACAACCCGATTGCGACAACCAGTCCCAGTGTGCCAAAGGCGGCCAGCAGGACTTGCCGGGCGGCGGTGGGAACCTCCGGCAAGGCACCACTGCCGCCGGAGAATGGCGTGCGACGGGTAATCAGATCCAGCCCGGAGGCAAAGTCTTCGTACTCATTGAGCAGATTGACGGCGGCATGGGCCAGCAGGGCGCCAATCAGGACGAGCAGGGTATTGAGCAGGGCCGGAGGCTCGCCCTGGTGCCAGGCTACCGCCACGCCAAGGCCGGCACACAGCGGTGCGAGTACCAGGAAATTGGGTCGGGAGGCGCGCACCACCGCAACGGTTTCAGACATCGGGTCCTTCCTCGGCTAACAGAGCGGTTAGTGGGGCAGATGCTCAGACGTAGCCGGCGGCAAACACCAGACCGAGCACAACCGGCATAACCACAAGACTGCCCAGATTGCTCAATAATACCAGCGAGGCGACCTTGTGTGGCTCCTGCCGATACTGTTCCGCCACCATGTAATTGAGTACGGCCGGAGGCAAGGCTGCAAATACCCACAGCGCCGCCACCTGCATCCCGGGAAGATCCAGAACCGCAATCATCGGCCATGCAAGGATCAGACCGCTGGCGGGACAGGCGATGGCGCCCAGCATACCCAGTTTCCAGTCACTGAAATCGATATCAAGCATGCGCACGCCAAGGGCAAAGAGCATCAGCGGTATGCTCACACCACCGAGCATGTTCAGGGTTTCCAGCAGCCATTCCGGCAGGGTCACGCCCCCGAGATTGACCGAGAGCCCGGCAATACTGGCAAATACGATGGGCAGCTTCAGGCGTTTTACGATGGAGGTATGGGGGGCGAGCATGTACAGCCCCACCGAAAAGTGCAGCAGCATTTCCACGATGAATAGCACAATGGCCGCCGGCAGGGCCTCATCGCCGAAGGCCAGTACCAGCAGCGGAAGACCCATATTGCCGGAATTGTTAAACATCATCGGTGGCAGAAAGGTCTTCAGGTTCAGCTTCAGAACCCTGGCCAGCGGATACAGAACAATTCCTGATCCGAGCACAACCACCGTGGCGGCCAGTGCAAGCTGGGCGTAGTTCTGCAGCGGAGCCTGCTGGTCAGCAAGAACAGCGAAGACCAGCATGGGCACAAACAGTTCCATGTTGAGAACGTTCAGTCCCTGGATGTCGGGCGTCCGGTAGCGGCCATAGAGTGCGCCGCAACCGGCGATCAGAAACACCGGCAACATGGTGGACAGAATCTGGCCAATCATTGAACAGGCTCCGGGGAATGTTTGGAAGTTTTTATTGGATAAACCGTTAGGTTCGCAAGTATCGCCCTGCTTGGGCAAGTGTTTATCGACGATGTTCGACCAAAGCCGGATATGGACACGGTGGCGACATCGGCAGCCGACGGTTGCGATGGCCGTTCGGGCCCACCACAATACCGTTTTCCAATGTTGTTATCTGCCCTGGAGAGTCCCTGTGTCCAGCCCGTTTGATCAGCCGGTTTCCCGGGAACACACCTGTTCCGTCAAGTTTGATGCCCGCAAGGCGGTTTTTGGCACCGAGGATGTTATCCCGGTCTGGGTGGCCGATATGGATTTCGCGGCACCGGAGGCTGTCACCCGTGCGTTGAGGGAGCGGGCGGAACATCCGGTTTATGGCTACACCCTGTTTCCGGACAGTCTTTACCAGTCGATGATCGACTGGTTTGCCAGTCGCCATGACTGGGAGATCCGGCGCGAGTGGATACTGATGGCGCCCGGCGTGGTGCCATCGATCAACGCCGCGTGCATGGCCTACGCGGGACCCGGTGAGGGCGTCATCATCCAGCCGCCGGTTTATCCGCCGTTTTTCAGTTCGGTGCGGCACAGTGGCCGGGTGGTGATCGAAAACCCCTTGGTGCCGGAGGATCCGGACACCGGAGACCCGGGCCACTACCGCATGGATCTTGATCACTTGGAGCAGTGCGCAGCCCGCCCCGATGCCCGGATCCTGCTGCTGTGCTCGCCCCATAACCCGGTTGGCCGGGTTTGGTCGGAGGAAGAACTGACGGCGGTGCTGGATATTGCTCGCCGGCACCGGCTGGTGGTGGTCTCCGACGAGATTCATTGTGACCTGACCTTCACGGATAAACCCCGCCACACCATGCTGGCGAAGCTGGCCGGTCCTGAAGATGCACTGGTAACGGCGGTCGCACCGAGCAAGAGTTTCAACATGCCCGGCCTCGGCCTGTCGGCTCTGGTTATTCCCGATGCGGACCGGCGCAAGGCAATGAAGGACGTGTTTGAATCCATGCATCTGCCCCAGTGCAATCCGTTCAGTATTGCCGGGTTTGAGGCCGGCTACCGCCATGGTGCCCCCTGGCTGGACGATCTGATGGCCTATCTGCAGGCCAGCCGGGACTATGTGGTGGAGGCTGTTGGCCAGCGCCTCCCCGGCGTTCGGGTGTCTGCTCCGGAGGGCACGTATCTTATGTGGCTGGATTGCCGAGAACTGGGTCTGGACGATGCGGGTCTGAAACGCTTTTTTGTTCGGAAGGCCGGTGTGGGCATGAATCCCGGACTCTCCTTCGGAGACCCGGGCAGCGGCTTTATGCGCCTGAACATCGGCTGCGCCAGATCGGTTCTGGAAGAGGTCATCGGCCGCATTGAAGCGGCTCTCTAGTCAGTTGCCCGTTCCTCGTTACTGTTGGCCTTCCAGGGAACAATGATCCTCCACCAGTTGCCAGCGAGGAGGCTTGTTCATGCCGGGCATGTCACCATTGGTTGCCCGGATAGCCTCCCAGATCTGACCGCCGTGGGTGACCAGGCTGCCAACCGTGTAGCTTCTGGAAAATAGCCACGGGTCCGGTCTTACGCACATGCCGGAAGACGTCTCGCCCCGTTTGCTCTTGCCGACGGATTGGCCGGCCTCGGTGCCTTTCTGGCCGTCTCCGGTCCGGGTTTGGTCAACCGGTTGCTTACGGCCCTCGCAGTCCGGCACAGAATCCAGTTCTTTCCAGTCGAACGTAATGCCGGGCTCCAGGCCCTCGTGCAGTTCGCGGGACTCATACCAACTGCCTTTGTGAAAGACCGCTGCACCGGCTGGATAATAGCGGGTAGGCACCCACTTTGACTCTTCGGGATCACAGGGTTCCGCTGCAGCCGGCGCCGACAGGCCAGCGGCCAACAGGACCAGAACCAGGCAAAAGAAGCGGTGAGAGTTTCCTGGCACAGGTTTAATCATGGGGGTCTCCTTTTGCTGAGCGTTCCGGGGTTGGGTAGTGGGTGTGTTTCCGGGTCTGCGTGGCCAGCACCAGCCCGGCCAGGATCAGTGCCCCGCCGATAACATGAAACAGCCCGAGGGATTCGGCCAGGAAAATGCCGGCCAGAACCGAGGCAAACACAGGGGTCAGGTACATAAAGATGGCCGCCCTGGCCGGACCAATTTTATGCACACCGTGGTTCCAGAATCCATAGGCCAGGATCCCCGGGAAGATGGCGAAGTACAGCAACGGCATGGCGGTGCTTTGCGACAGCTCAAAGCCACCAGAGAAGAACAGCAGATCCGTCAGATAGAAGGGCAGGACGACCAGTGTGCCGAGGAGAATCTGGGTGGTCAGAAACGTTAGTGCAGGCAGTGGTACGGCCTGCCGTCTCAGTAGCACCGAGAACAGGCCCCAGCTGAACACCGCCGCCACCATGATCAGATCGCCGGGTTGGGCCTGGAGATTGGTCAACACCGAGAGGTCGCCGCGGGCAATCACGGTAACGATGCCAGTAATCGCCAGCGCGATTCCCAACGCCTGAATCGGCCGGGTCCGGTCGCCGAGCAGGATCCAGGCAAGCAGAGCGACAAAAATGGGAATGGTGGCGTTGATCAGGGCAATGTTGGTCGCGGTGGTTGTGGTGGCCGCCAGATACAGCAGGGTATTGAAGGCTCCCACACTGAAGGTCGCCAGTGCCAGCATGGAACCGAAGCGCTGGCGGATAACCTGGCGGTGGCGCCAGATACCCGGCAGGCCGAAAGGCAGCAGGATGGCCAGGGCGATTACCCAGCGCCAGAACGACATGGAGAGCGGCGGAATGTTCTCTACCGTGCCCCGGGCGACAACGGCGTTGCCGGCCCAGAACAGAGGTGTAAGAACCAGCCCGATGTAGGCCAGGCCGGGAATTCGTGACAAGACTCCGGCGTTCTCGGAAGACACAAAGGCTCCTGTGGGGTTGGTGAGGCCCGAAAAAAGCCTAGCATACTACTCTCCGGGAACTTCTGCCTCCGTACCAATGTGGTAGGCGGCAAAACCGGCCATCACTACCTGGTCCACGGCCATACCGATAACCCGGCCATCGGTGGTGGACCGGATGGGGTGCTGGGCATTGGTGATCGGATCGGACACGTAACCGAGAATCTCCCCTTCCGATACGCTGGCCCCCAACTCAATTTCGCTGAACAGAATCCCGCCGTGGTCCGCGCGGATCCAGTCGGAATCGTAGTAGACAGGCTCCGGATCGCCCCACACGAACATCCGGGAGATCATGCCCTGACGCTCCATCAGGCTGGTTAGGCTGTTCACGCCGGCACCGATCTGATGCTGCTGTATACGGTGGGATTCGCCGGCTTCCAGGGTGACGGTGCGAATACCGGCTTCCACAGCAGCGGTGCGCAACATGCCCGCAGAACCGGAGCTGTGAACCACCGCCATGCGGTCAAAGCCCCGGGTGAATTCCGCCACGTCCGGGTTGTTCATGTCGGCGCGAAGCTGCGGCAGGTTGGTGCGCTTCAGTGAGCCGGTGTGGATGTCCACCAGCATGTCGCACTTGCGAATCACGTTCTCGAACAGTGAATGGGCAATCCGGTCGGCCAGGCTGCCATCGGGGCTGCCCGGGAAATGCCGGTTGAGGTCCCGGCGATCGGGCAGGTAACGACTGCCCTGCTGGAATCCCGGCAGGTTCACAATCGGCACACCCACGACCGTGCCCGACAGCTTCTCCGGGTTCAGGTCATACATGGTCTGGCGGATGATCTCGATGCCATTCAACTCATCCCCGTGAACTGCCCCGGTGAGGCACAGCGTCGGGCCGGCGTTGATGCCGTTGACCACCAGAACCGGGGTTGTCTGGGACAGCCCGGCAATCTGAATGCCGGGGGTCCAGGCCAGGCGGGTAGACGTGCCGGGCAGGACATCATTGTCCAGCAGCGTGAAGACCTCGCCTTCGCGAATCTCGGGCTCCGGCTCCGGCTCCGGCTCCGGCTCGGGTTCGGCCACCGCTTCGGTTGCCATGACCTCGGATTCTGCGGCATCTGCATCGGTATCTCCGGGCGCTGAAACCTGTGCCTCCGGTGGCGGCGCAACCTGCTTGAGATCGATGTTCGGGGCTACCTTGCGGGAACCGGCCGAGGGCGTATCGATACCGGCTCCGCCCTGTGGGACTGCCGGCTGACGGGCTGTATTGTTCTTCCCTTTGGTCTGCAGAGGGGCCGAATGCTCAACGTCCTCGACGCTCTCGTCCTCGGCCAGTTCCGCGATCAGCACTTCGGATTTTTTGCTGGCCTTTGCCGAATCGGTTTCGGCCAGAACAGGTGCCGACAGCCAGGGTATGACCAGGCCAATCAGCAGGATCCGGGGGGACGGTTTTTGAAGCCGCTCAAACAGCATATTTCCTCACGGTTCGTCAGTGTGCGCTCAAGGATAGAGTGCCTCTGGCGGTCATGAATACTGCTGTGACAAAGGTTTAATGCCACTTTCATGAAATCCGGGCAAGTTATAACGAAAACAGTTATACGCCGGAAAAGTGATTAAAAATATGGGTGTTTTGCGAAATCCCGTGTGCTTTCGTTACTCCCGCGTTAGCTGTCGTGTACGACATGCCACAGATCGTCCTCCCGGAACGCCCTGTGCTCCGCCTCCAGCTTCAGTAAATGCGCCAGGGCTGACCGTGCCGCAAGGCCGTGGATGGCGGCCGGAACATCGTCATAGGCTTTTGCGGTAAGAGCTTTCAGGTCTACAGGAGCCAGGGCTTCCAGCGCGCGGGCCACCTTGTGCTCACGGGACAGACGGTGGGTGATCAGGAAATCGATCACCGCTTCGGGATGCCCCATCAGAAAGCCGTGTGCTGGCGCAATGTAGCGAATGGATTCGGCCAGCAACTCGTAGAGCGACTCGATGTAGGCCTTCATGTCGCCGTCCGGCGGATTAATGACCACCGTTGAGCCCTGCATGATGTGGTCACCGGAAAACAGCAGCTTCTGGTCGACCAGCAGAAAACACAGATGGTTCGAGGCATGACCCGGGGTATGAAGCACCTTCAGGAGCCCGGCTTCGGTCACAATCAGATCACCGTGCTCCGGTTCATCATCGGCCCGGAAGGTCTGGTCCTGGCCGGCACCCGGGGGCGCCGGCCAACCGAACACCCGGCAACCGGTGCGCTCTTTCAGGGCCGCAACCGCCGGCGAATGATCCTGGTGCGTGTGGGTAACCACAACCTGATCAATCACCCCACCGGTCACCTCCAGAATTCGCTCGATATGGGACTCGTTGGCGGGGCCGGGGTCGATCACCGTGAAGCGTTCATGGCCCAGAATGTAAGTGTTGGTCCCTGGCCCGGTCATCATCCCCGGGTTGGGCGCCGTCAGCCGGGTGACACGGGCCGCGACCTCAACCGCCTCTCCGGGATTAATCTCCGCCCGGGTCGAGCCTTCACCTTCCGGATCCAGCTTCGCGGCCTCATCATAGGCCGGCGCTCCCGGCTCCAGCGTCACCGGCTTACCCTTTTTGACCGCCGGCCAGGGCTGGTTGGGGTAGGGCTCGGGCGGGTTGGCGTGGGCATAGCGCATCAGCGCATCGGTGGTCTCGAACCCGTTCAGCACCCGCAACGTCCGAATCGTTGGCAACCCCAGCAACCGCTGGCCGTTCCGATGATCCTCAAGGGCCTGTTCCGGGCGGATCCAGACATGATCGATGGTTTCGATACCGTCGTGCCCGGCCAATTGACCTTCCGGAGCGGGCGTCACGAAAAACCGTGTATCGAAACGCCTCGGCGGCCCCGGCGGCGTAATCCAGTGGCCGAGATAGGCAAGCCTGTCCAGCGGAAGCGCCAAGCCGTGCTTTTTGCACAGACTGGCCAGAGACAGATCGCCGTCGAACACCGACCTCCGATCCGCATGGGCCGGATGATCCCCGGATATCGGGTTGCCCTGTTTATCCACCGCAACCAGAACCCCGGACTCCTCAAAACACTCCCGAACCGCCGCCAACATATAGTCCGCGCCGCCTTCATCGACACTCATGGTCTGACTGATCTCGGCGTCTCCGGGCCCGATAATATGGTCCTGCCCGTGAGTTTCGTTTTCCTCGACTCGCCCGCCAGGGAATACAAAATAGCCGGGCATAAACACGGCGTCCCAGGTGCGTTGCAGCAGCAGGACTTCAAGGCCTTCGGCTGTATCTCGAACCAGAACCAAGGTGGCAGCAGGGCGAATATCCATAAAACTCCATCTTCAAATATTTATTGTCAGTGCGCGGGAGTGATACGAACGATGGCAGGGAAGGGCTTTCCAAAACTGTCTGTCGCCAGGGATGGCGACAGTCAAGCGTCACATGGACGTGCCGCAAGGAGCGTGTTTTGGAAAGCCCTTCCCTGCCGTCGCTCCACCAAAACCATCGGCGCGGAGGTCTCATAGCAAGATAACCGATTTGGGACTGGGCGTCTTGAGATGAACACTAAAGTCGAACAGCGTATGATTTGCCCCAAGATACCCAGTGAAAACAGGAACCCCCGTGGCCCGAATCAAACTCTCCTTCCCGGACGACGTCTTCTGCTTCGAAACCAGAATGCCCGTCAGAATCACCGACATCAACGGCGCCAACCACCTCGGCAACGACGCCCTGATCTCGATGCTCTCCGAAGCCCGGGCCCAGTTCCTGGTCAGTTACGGTATCCAGGAAGCGAGCAAAGACGGCACCGGCATTATCGTTACCGACCTGGCCACCATGTACCAGTCGGAATCCTTCTTCCCGGAAATGCTGCGTTTTGAAGTGGGTCTGATGGACTTCAACAAGTATGGCGGGGATTTCGTGTTCCGGGTCACCAAGGCCGAGAGCGGCCAGCCGGTGGCACTGGCCAAATACGGATTCGTCTTCTTCAACTACCACCGCAAGGAAGTGGTGCCGGTACCCGAGAGCTTCCGCTCACGCTTTGCCTGAGGCGAGCTCCGCCTTCAAACGCGTCATGCCGGCCCGGTAGAAGCTGTAAGCCATGGCGCCGGCGAACAGATTGCCCACCAGCGCACCACTCATAAGGCCATAGACCCCGTTGATCTGGCTACCGATCCAGAGCAGGGGCAGGAAACACAGGAACAGGCGCAGGGTGGAGACCAGCAGGGCCCGCATCGCCAGGCCGAGGGCATTGCACACCGACACCATCAGCATGCATACGCCCAGACCGCTGTAGCTGAGCGGTACCCGCACCAGATAGCCGGCCAGAACCTCCTGCACATCACTGTCGCTGGAGAACAGCTCAGACACCAACCCGGAAGCGACCACCCAGGTCAGGCCAATGGCCAGTTGCCAGACCACCACAAACCGGACCGCAAGACGTACCAGTTTACGAATCTGCTCGATATCGCCGGCACCCAGCATGCGGCCAATCATCGGCGGCATCGACATGGTCAGGGCCAACACCACCACAATGGAGAAAAATTCCAGGCGGGTACCCAGACCCCAGGCGGCGACGGCGGCGGAGCCAAAGCCGGCCACGAGGGCCGTCGCCAGCATGGCCGAGACAGCCGGCATCAGCTGGCTCACCATGGCGGGGGCCATAATGCCGTTGAGCTGTTTCAGGGCGTTCCACAGGGCAAGCTCGCGCAGGTCGAACCGGATCCAGCGGCGTTTGAGAAGTTTCGGATAGATCACCAGACAGCCGATTCCGAACGAGGTAATGGTCGCCCAGGCGGCGCCGGGTAGTCCCCAGCCGAAAACAAAGATGTAGAGCGGGTCCAGGGCGATGTTGGTCAGACTCGTGGCCACCATCATGTACCCGGGCAATTTGGTATCGCCGTGGGAGCGGCACACGCTGTAGCCGAAGTACAGGAAGGCTCCGGTCCAGGCGGCCATCAGCCAGGGAACCCAGTACTGCCGGATCAGCGGCAGAAGTGAGTCTTCCGCGCCAAGGGCGGTCATGATGGGCCCCTGCAGAAACCAAAGCGCCACGCAGATGACAAAAACGAGGCTGCCGCCAACGGTAATGATCAGGCCGCCCAGCCGGAAGGCGCGCAGTTCATCGCCGGCACCCAGGGTGCGGGATACGATCGCTGTGGTGGCGATCCCCAGACCCACCTGAAGGCCGATGATCAGTTGCTGCATCGGCAAGGTGAAACCCAGGGCTGCCAGCGGATCACGACCCAGCTGACCCACGAAGGCACTGTCGGCCAGCTGGAAGGTCATCAGGGACAGCACCCCGAAGAGCATGGGCCAGGTCATGCTGTAGAGCTGGCGGGCCAGGGATGGGTTTTGGGTGGTGGTCTGCACGGGGTGTTGTGGGCCTTCGGTTAGGATTCGGGCTTTGGGCGGGGATTCTAACAGGTTCTGGTTTTGGAGCATGCAGTCGGCTGGGGGCGGGCTTCTGAAACACGCTGTGAATACATCCCTGTACGCTCGGCTCCGCCATCCATGGCTCCGCACGGTTTCAGAAGCCCGCCCCCATCCAACTGCCCCGAAAACCGGTGATATGTCCGGCGCTCAGGGCGATAAGAAGCGTTACAGCACCTTCAGCGCCGCATCGTAATCCGGCTCATCCTTGATCTCATCAACCAGCTGGCTGTGGATGACCTTGTCGTTCTCATCCAGTACGACCACCGCCCTGGCGCAGAGACCGGCGAGGGGGCCATCCTGAATGGCAACGCCGTAGTCCTGCTGGAAGCTGTAGTTCCGGAAGGTGGAGAGGGTTTCGACGTTTTTCAGGCCTTCGGCGCCGCAGAACCGGGCGGCGGCGAAAGGCAGGTCGGCGGAGACGACCAGGACCACGGTGTTGTCCAGGCTGCCAGCCTTTTCGTTGAATTTCCGGGTGGAGGCGGCGCAGACGCCGGTGTCGATGCTGGGGATGATGTTCAGGATTTTGCGTTTGCCGGCCCAGTTGTCGAGTTTGACTTCTTCCAGCCCGCTGTTGGTGAGGGTAAAGGGAGGCGCGTTGTCGCCTGTCTCGGGAAATTTGCCGCTCAGTTCAATGGGATTGCCGTCCAGATTAACGCTGCTCATGGTATTTGCTCCTCGGTGTCTGGTTTAGAGTCTTACGTACTCTGTGTAGACCACTTTGGATGATTTTGCCTGTTCGCTTTGGCGGTTGGGCTGATGCGGGAGGGCTTTTCAAAACACGCTCCTTGCGGCACGTCCCTGTGACGCTTGGCTGTCGCCATCCATGGCGACAGACAGTTTTGGAAAGCCCTCCCGCATCAGCCTCCTAGCATCAGAGTCTTTTCCCCTGAGGCCATTAGACTTCAATTACTGGTTATTGATTGTGGTTCGAAACCTTTCGCAGGATAACGTTGAACCAGCACCAGATAACAGGCCATCGCGAGTGCTGCGCAGGCGGCAATGATCAAGGCCATGACCAGTGAGGTGCCATCGTGCAGGTGGCCGACCAGCATGCCGGCAATAGCGGCGACGGCCATCTGGGTGAAGCCGAACAGGGCCGAGGCGGAGCCGGCCATGGTGGGGAAGTTCGCCAGGGCGCCGGCCATGGTCTGGGGCAGGACCATCCCGGTGCCGATCATGAACAGGGCCTGAGGCAAAATGACGGCCCAGACGTTGAACACTTCACTCAGTGCCAGCACGGCCATCAGGCTGCCGCCAGCCACGGCAATGATCAGGCCGCGTACAAGGATCTGGTCCGGCACCAGGCGACGGCCGAGACGGACGGCGGTCAGGTTGCCAACAATGTAGCCGGCCACCATGCAGGCAAAGTACAGACCGAACTGTTCTGTCGGCACTTCCAGGAAATCAATCAGCACGAACGAAGAGCCCGACAGGAAGGCGAACAGGCCGGAGAAAATCAGGGCATTGGTCAGGGTGTAGCCCAGGAAGCTGATGTCTTTCGCAATTGTGCGGTAGTTCCGCAGCAGGCTGCCGATTTTCAGGGACTGGCGATGCTCCGGACGCATGGGCTCGGGAATACCAAAGGCAACCACCACGGCCATCACCAGGGCGTAGCCACCCAGAGCCAGGAATACCGAAGCCCAACCCAGGCTGGCCGTCAACAGGCCACCGATGGTCGGCGCGACCGCCGGAGCCAGGGCCATGATACTGGCCAGGATAGCCAGGATTTTGGCGGCTTCGCGGGGCGTATAGATATCCCGAATGGCCGCCCGACCCAGAACCGGCCCGGCAGAACCGCCAAGGGCCTGCAGGAAACGGAACAGAATCAGTGTTTCGATGTTCGTCGCCAGTGCGCAGCCAATACTGGCAATGGCAAAAAGCACGAAACCACCAATCATGATCGGTTTGCGACCAAAACGGTCCGCCAACGGACCGCAAACCAGCTGAGCAATGGCAAAGCCGACCATATACAGACTCAGCGTCAGCTGAACCTGATCGGTACCGGTGCCAAAGTCTGAACCAATCTGAGGCAGTGCCGGCAGATACATGTCCGTTGCCAGCGGCCCAAGGGCCACAGCGGCGGCAAGAAGTATCGTTGTCCAGACACTGGTCAAAGTCAGCATGTGTTTCCTAATGCGTTTTCAGAGAGTTACCGAAAGAGTAACGACAGGTCAGGTTGGGAAAGGCTTTCCAAAACTGTAGAGGGCCAAGGATGGCCCGAAACAAGCGCACATGGATGTGCTCGTAGCGTGTTTTGGAAAGCCTTTCCCAACCTGGCCGACCGCCGAGTAATGGCAGTCTAGGTGAGAGGAGGTAAGAAGATAACGCCAGCAAAGCTCATACAACCTATGAGCAAAACTAATTGATTAACTTTTAAGACCGTTGAGGGTAGCGGCAACGGCATTCACCTGGTTGCGCAGCCACTTGTGGGCGGGATCGTTCTGATTGCGGCGGTGCCACAGCATTAGCAGGGTAAAGGGTTTGAAATCAAAAGGTAGCGGAACCCAGGCGAAGTCCCGGAGTAAGTGTTTGCTCATGCCCTCCGGGGCCGTAGCAAGCATATCTGTTCCGCGGAGGAACTCCGGTAGGCCGGAGAAGTTGGAGACCGTCACCACATTGCGACGAACCAGACCACGGGTGTCCATGGCGGTTTCCACAGTCGGTTTTTCGCCGGTGGCGAACAACAGGGCAATGTGGTCTGCCTTAAGGTATTCCGGCAGATCCGCTGGCGGTTTCCGGTGTTCAGGATCATAGAACACCACCATGCGATCGGCCATCAGGCCCCGCTGCATAATGTCCGTCGCCTCCGGCGCGTGGGGAGAAATCACCAGATCACAGACATCCTTCCGCAAAAGGTCTGCCCGAGGAATGCCAGATGGAATCACCTGAAGGCTGATGCCCGGAGCTTCCTGCCGCAACGTTCGCACCAGGCCCGGCAAAAGCAGGTCCCGCTGGTAGTCATTGGCAGCAATCGTGAAGGTGAACTCTGCCGTGGCGGGACTGAACGGCGGGCCCGAGGACAGCGACTGCAGGTCATCCAAAATCTGGCGGATATGGGGCCCGGCCTGAAGTGCGTAGCGGGTTGGCACAATGCCGCGCCCGGACTTCACGAACAGGGGGTCGCCCAGGGCCTGGCGCAGACGTTCCAGCGTGTGACTCACCGCAGACTGGGTAACGCCCAGCCTGACTGCCGCGCGGGACACGCTGCCTTCATCAAGCACCGCCAGAAAGGTGCTGAGGGCCCGGAAATCCAGGTTGAATGTATCAATCGGGTTCATGAATGGCAGTGTAACCCGATGCCTGCGGTGGCGCTACGGCGCCTCGCCTGATTCGTTTGCCTGAATGAATGTTCCAACAGCCTCTGCCAGATCGTCGAACCAGGGGTTGTAAGTCAGCCGGCTGGTATACACCGGACGCTCCGTGTCGTGCCAGGCACTGAACCAGAGATCTTCCTCCGGCAACTGCCGGCAACCCTCCAGAGAGATGTTATTCGGTTCCAGGCATCGCTGCAGTGGCGCGCCCAGGCCGTAGAGTTCGTTGTCTGGCGCAATCAGCAGGGACTGATGAGAGAATTCCAGGATATTGGCATCAGGCAGATAACTGCTCAGGAAACGGATGCGCTCATCGGCCTGAGCGACCGGCCAGGGTTTACGGGTATCCCGAAAGATCATCATGGCATTCCCGGGATTGCTAAACCGCTCCCGGAATTGCGTGACCAGATACTCGAGATTGATCACCGAGTCGGCCTCCGTGGCGGCCAGGAACAAAGGCATATCGAGGCTTTCCTTCTGGATTATCCGGCTTTGCGCCGCCGATATAACGTCGCCGATCTGACTGCCGGCGTTGAAGGAAAACGACTCGTACTTCACCGGATTAAGTTCGGGCTCCTTCTCTACAAAATCAGCAAACACGTCGGCGATGGGCGCCAGCCAGAGGTAGTCCCGCAAACCGTTAAGCTGCCAGGCCGGTGCAACCGCAATCAGACCCGCCGGTCGAGGACCGGTCTCTGAAAGCGCGTAATCTGTGGCCAGTGCCCCGCCCAGAGAAAAACCGCCAATAAACGCCCGATCCACGTCCTGCGACAGGGCAATGAAGTGATTGCGCACCTGATCGCGCCAGACGTCGGCGCTGGCCGTCACCATATCCCCGGGCCGGGTGCCGTGCCCCTGCAGCAACAGGGTCCGGACTTCAACGCACTGATCCGCCAGGTAACGGGCCAGATCCCGGAACACAAAGGGCGAATCGCTCAGACCGTGAACCAATAGGATCCCGGCACGATCCCCGGAGCTGCAACCTGCCGCCGGTGCCAGCCGGTACGGCAGGTTCCACTGCACCTGCTGTTCCCGCTCAAACCCGTCCACCGGCACCAGATTGGTATCGACATAGGCTTCGACAGATTCCAGGTAGCGGTCGAAGTCGGTCACCGGTTCGGCGCCCAGGGTTGATGGCCCGGGCCTGTAGAGTTGAGTGCTGGTGGCGCAGGCGGCAGTGGCGGCCAGCACCAGTAAAACAATCAAAGTCCTGAGGATAGTCATAGCCGGCGTGTGGGTTTCGCTCCTTTGGTCATTACTGTCGTCATCGCTGACTGTGTTGAGTGATCGTTCAAATCTCGATACTGTGACTGCAGTATACGACCCCGAACCCCCTTCCGGATGAGGAGCCCCACCGATGACCATGACCCTCGCTTTCGACGTTTACGGAACCCTGGTTGACCCCATGGGCATGTCCCGCCTGCTGGCGGAAGACGCTGGTGACAGGGCAGAGGGCGTAGCCGCGTTGTGGCGGGAGAAACAGCTGGAATTCTCGTTCCGCAAGGGCCTGATGAAAGTCTACGAAGATTTCGGTGTCTGCACCCGCCAAGCTCTGCGCTACGCCATGGCAACCCACAAACTGACCCTGTCCGAAGAACGCGAAAACGCCCTGATGGCGGCTTACCTGTCTTTGCCCGCGTTCGAGGACGCGTTGCCGGCGTTAAAGAGTCTCAGAGGCGAGTACCCGCTGTTCGCATTCTCCAATGGTGGTTATCCAGCACTGGAGAAAGTGCTCGGGCACAACGACTTGCTCGACCAATTTGAAGGCCTGGTATCGGTAGACGATATCAAGAGTTTCAAACCTGATCCTGCCGTTTACACCTATGCCCGGCGCGCAACCGGTTCCTGGGAAAAACCCCTGTGTCTTGTGTCCAGTAACGCCTGGGATGTGATTGGTGCACGAGCTGCAGGATTACTCGCAATCTGGGTACAGAGGGATCCGAACAAGGTATTTGAAGACTGGGGGATTCAACCCTCAGCAGTGATCAACAGCCTTTCAGAACTGCAGGAAACACTGAAAAACCTCTGAAGTAAGAGGAGGCAGGTGTCGGGGAGGGCTTTCCAAAACTGTCTGTCGCCATGGATGGCGACAGTCAAGCGTCACATGGACGTGCCGCAAGGAGCGTGTTTTGGAAAGCCCTCCCCGACACCTGCCGGCAAACTCCAAACTCAAAAACTCAGTCCGACCGAAAAGCGAGCCAATCCGCCAACTCCAGCCAACTCTGACGAGGCGCCTTACTCCCCGCAAGAATGCCCATATGACCACCCGGCACAACCCGGAACGTCTTGTCCGTAGAGCTCACATGATCCATCACCCGCTTGGCCGCACCCGGCGTCACCAGCGTATCGTCGCCCCCGGCGATGGCCAGTAAGTTGGCACTCACATTATCCAGCCTGGCAACATCTTCACCGATCTGGATCTCACCTTTTGACAGCTGATTGTCGATCCAGACCCTCACCACCGTGTCCTGAATGATCCCGCCGGGGTAGGCCACCATACGGTCCAGAAACGCCGACGTGGTGGCGTGGTTGGTGACAAACTCCCGGTCACCCAGACGGATGATCAGTTCCCAGTAACTCATCACGCTGGCAATCGGATTGGTCAGCTTGAACCCGATGGTATTGGCCCAGCCGGGGGTATGAAACCAGTGAGGTTTCACATCGTGAAGGCGGAACCCGGTGCGTTTCCGCACAAACCCGGCCACATCCGCCATGCGCTGATTCACAAGCCCCAGGATCCCCGACGCATGACTGTCGATCGGCGAGCCCAGCACAATGGCGTTGCGCACGTGCTGATCGTTGCTGAGCGCGGAATAGAACAGCGTGAACATGCCACCCATACTCCAGCCATGCAGCGACAACTCCTGTTCACCGCTATGCTCCCGAACCCGGTTCAGGTAGGCCGGCAGCAACTCGGCCACATAGGTATGCAGGTTGTAGTGACTGTGTTCCCGCGTGGGCATGCCCCAGTCGATCAGATACACCTCAAATCCCTTGGCACGCAGAAACCGAACCAGACTGCGCTGGGGAAACAGATCGTAGATCAGCATATTCACCGCCAGGGGCGGCACGATCACAATCGGTGTCTTATGGGCCGTGCGCTCAACCGCAATGGTCTCGCCTTCCAGCTCGATGAAATCCTCGGCCAGTGGTGGGTAGTAACGCAGGCTGACCAGACCATCGGTATACAGGGTTTCAAACGGCGTCTGCCCGGCCTGCACCAGACTGGCGGCCCGGAACACCCGGTCGAAAGCGTTGCCGGCATAAAGGGCCGTTTGCCGGGTAACGCCTGCCGCCCGGTCAGCGGCGGATTTGAAGAGATTGGGCATGGGAATGTCCATGGAGAATTTGACGCTCACTATACGGATTACCGAACTTCTACTGTCCCGTCTCGCAGGCCAGACATCGAGATTATCCATGGTGAGGCGCAAATCACCATGGCAGAAGTGTCCAAACCGGTGGGCAAACCGGTCACTTCAGGCCACTGCCCAATGCGGTCTGTGGTTGCTATCATTAGCCCCTATTTGGAAACAATAACCAGAAACAGGACCGCCATGCTCAGCTTTCTCCCTGCCCCCGTCATCGGTGTACTCAATTCTATCCTGTTGGGAATCAACACCCTGTTCTGGTGCATCCTGCTCTACATCCCGGCCATTCTCAAACTCATCATCCCCATCCAGGGCTTCCGGGTCCTGTGTACTCGGGTCATCATCTGGATCGCGGAAGCCTGGGTTGCCTGCAACACCGGCTGGATGAAGCTGACCCATGGTACAAAATGGGATGTGAAAGGCGCCGAAAACCTCCAGCGGGAAAGCTGGTACCTGGTGCTGGCCAATCACCAGAGCTGGGTGGATATCTTCGCCATGCAGCGGGTGTTCAACCATCGGGCGCCGTTCCTCAAGTTCTTCCTAAAGCAGCAGCTGATCTGGGTGCCGGTGATCGGCCTCGCGTGGTGGGGCCTGGATTTCCCGTTTATGAAGCGCTACACCCGGGAATACCTGATCAAACATCCGGAGAAGCGGGGCGAGGATCTTCGGTCAACCCGCAGGGCCTGTGAGAAGTTCCGGTACACCCCGGTGAGTGTGATGAACTTTGTCGAAGGCACCCGGTTTACCCAGGCCAAACACGACAAACAGAAGTCGGCCTACAAGCACCTGCTGACGCCCAAGGCTGGCGGTGCCGCCTTCGTGCTCGACGCCATGGGCGATTCGATCCAGACCCTGGTGGACGTGACCATCGCCTATCCGGACGGAGCACCCACCTTCTGGGAGTTTATCTGTGGCCGGGTCAAGGAAGTCAAAATGGAAATCCACACCGTTGATATCCCGGAGCATCTGAAAGGCCGGGACTACTCAACGGATGCAGAGCACCGCCGGAACGTGAAAAACTGGCTGGGGGATCAGTGGCAGGCGAAGGATGAACGGCTGGAGCGGATGCTGGCCCGGTAATTACCGGGCATCAGCTGTCGGAGTCGTCTTCCACTTCATCCGGGTGTTCCTGCTTGTAGCGCTCCCACTCTTCCCAGTCGTGGGGCGTCCCCGCATGGGGCCGGCGCAGGTGCTTGGCGTGCTCCATGGCGTTGTGGCGCAGGCTGTGGTCCCGCTCTTCCTCTTCCTTGTCAAAACCGTACTTTTTCAGAAATTCGTCAGGGCTGATGGGCATGGCGCACCTCCATCAAAGGAATATGTCCTTGTAAGTACGATGCGCCTGCCCGTGTGGTTTTTCAACCGTCGTCGGAGCCGGTCCCGGTCGGGATCTCCTGTGCTTCCACCAGCTTGAAATTGATCTGCCTGCGCTCTTCGTCCACGCCTGCAAAGCTTACCGTTACCGGCTGCTCCAGCTGGAAGATTCGGCCGTTCTTGTTGTGGATCAGGCGAAGAGTAACGGGGTCAAAGCTGTATTTGCCATCCAGATCCTTGCAGCTGACGAACCCTTCCAATCCGTTGGCATCCAGCCGTACAAAGAAACCGGCGGGCACCGTGCGGCTGATCACACCGCTCATGGGTTCTTCGCCGAGTGTTTTGGCAAAGTCACTCTTGAGCCAGGCTTCCAGACTGTTTGCCGCCTGGCGGGCACGGATCTGGGCTGCTTGCAGAGCCTCCAGCTGATCCTCGCTCAAGGCCTTCATGGGGGTATCCCACAGTGCCGATTTGATCAGCCGGTGGACATAGAAGTCCGAGAACTTGCGCAGTGGCGAAGTAAACGTGGTGTAGGCGTCCAGGCCCATACCCTGGTGAGGCGCGGGCTTGAAGCTCAGCTCGGCCCGGGCCAGCTGGCGGGACAGTATGGCTTTTACCGGTACTTCGGCTTCCAGGGCGTCGGTTTCCTTCATCAGCTTGCGGAAACCTTCGGCCTGATGGGCATCAACCCCCGACAGATGCGGTGCGTGGCTGTCGATCAGTGCCCGGATGTTGTCGGCGCGATCATCCCGTAGCCCGGGGTGCTGGATAAACAACCCTGCAGTCTGGTTGGCGAGGAAGTCTGCGGCGCAGCGGTTGGCGGCGACCATGCACTCTTCCACCAGCCGATGGGCTTCATTCTGGACGGACGGTTCAATCAGCCGGATGCGTTTGTTTTCATCGAGCCGGAGGCGGAATTCCGGCCGGTCGCCGCTCAGCAGCGCATGTTCACTGCGCCATTTCCTGAGTGCTGTCGCTGCCTGGTGCAACTGGTCCAGGCTGTTGGCAACGTCGTCCGGAAGTGCCTTGATCTCATCGTCCTCCCGACCTTCGATCAGGTTTGAGACGAGCTCGTAGCTGAGCTTGCCCTTGGACTGGATAACCGCCTGGTGAAAGCTGTAGTCGCCCAGGCTGCCATCGTTGTTAACCTGAAGATCACATACCAGAGCCAGCCGCTTCACGTCTGGCATCAGAGAGCACAGGCGGGTGCTGATGCTGTCAGGCAGCATGGGCAGGGGTTCGCCCGGGAAGTAAATGGCGGTGGCGCGATTGAACGCCTCCTGCTCCGCGGGGCTGTCGGTTTCGATCACAGCGGTCGGGTCGGCAATGGCAATCGACAGGGTCCAGCCGGTGGCGTTGGGCTCGGCCAGCAGGGCATCGTCCATGTCCTGGGTGCCCGGGCTGTCGATGGTCACATACGGGCGGTCCGTGCGGTCTTCCCGCCCGGCTTCCCGGGATTCGATATCACTCTCACTGAGGCTGTCGGCCTGTGTACGCACCGCGTCCGGCCAGGTGTCCGCCAGATCAAAGGTAGCCAGGGTGAAGGAGCGTTCAATACCGGGTTCTCCCGCCTTGCCGATTACCCGCAGTACCTTGGCCTGGCCCTTGCCATCCTTGATCGGATGCTTGTGAATCTGACAGTAGAGGTAATCGTCCTGCTGGGCGTTCATTCGCTCTTTGGGGGGAATGAAGATCCAGCGGTTGATGCCCGGGGTTTCGGGCACCACGAAATGGCCTTTGCCTTTCACCAGGTAACGGCCCACAAAGGTGTTCAGGCGGGTTTCCAGCAGTTCGTCCACAACACCCTGGGTTTTGCCTTTCTCAACCTCCTGCTCGGTGACATTCACCCGGTCCCCGGGCAGCACCTTCTGCATTTCCTCGGGTGGCAGGAAGACATCCCGGCCTTCGTCGAGCGCAACAAATCCGAAGCGGCCATTGGTGGCTTTGACTGTTCCGGGAAAAACCACCTTGTTGTCCTTGATATCCGATTTCAGCTGGCGCAACTGGCTGAGGGCGTCGGCATTGAGCATGAAGTAACCTGGCTGGTAAAAAAATGAATGATGGGGCGGAGTATAACGGTTATGGCGGTATGAGTCAGACCCGTTACGCGGGGTTAATCTCCGGGTCTTCCGAGGTGGTAATACAGACCCGGTTGCGCCCCTCATCCTTGGCCTGATAAAGCGCCCGATCCGCTTGACGAAGAATGGTATCGGTGCTGTCACCCGGCAGAGCAAAGTAGCCACCAACACTGACGGTGACCTGGGTGCCGGTTTTGCGGCTCTCCTGTTCCACGGATTCCCGGATGCGGAGGGCGATACGGTGTAGTGTCTCTGGATCGCAGGGCGACAACAGGACCACGAACTCGTCCCCACCCCAGCGTCCCGGATGGTCGTAGGGGCGCACGCCGGCTTTCAGCCACAGGGCAACCCGGCACAGGATCTGATCGCCGGCCTGATGGCCCAGGTTGTCATTGATGCTCTTGAAATGGTCAATGTCCAGCCAGATCACGCCAAAGCCGGTCTCCTGGCGGCGGGCCCGCTGGATTTCCTCATCCAGCACTTCGTCCAGGCCGCGACGGTTTTTCAGGCCGGTCAGGGGATCGACGCGGGCCAGTCGGTTCAACTCATCCGTTCTTTGAGCGACTTTTTCTTCGAGTTCCCGGGTAGAGTGGCCGAGGCTCTGGGTCATTTTCTCGAAATGATCCGCCAGCCAGCCGATCTCATTATCCGGTTTATCCAGCCGCGGCAGATCGAAGCTGCCCTCCCGGACTTTTTCCACGGCGTGTTCCAGGCTCATGATGGGCTTGAGAATCCGGGACTGGATAATCAGGTGGAACAGCACCAGTGTGACCAGCAGTGTGCCCAGGAATACCGCCACCAGCGGCCACAGATAGCTGGTTGGCAAGAGTGTATTGAGGTCAAGCAGGGTGATCTCAAACCAGCCAATCGCCGGCAGGAAGGCAACCCCGGCCAGATGCTTGCGGCCATCCACCGTCACGAAGCCGCTTTCCACCTGGCCGGCCTGGTCGCCCGGCTTCTTGAGAAGCTGCAACATACCGAGAATCTGCTGCTTGTCCTGGGGATCATCGAACAGCAGGTCGATGGTGTTCTTCTGGCCTTCGGGTTTGATGATGCTGGCGAAGTCGATGTAGTTCCGGTCGCGATAGAGCTGGATGGCGCCATTGTAATCCACGAACAGGGTGGTGATGCCCTCCTGACCGATGTCGACAATATCCTGCAGAAAAGCATCCAGACTCAGACCGGTTCCGACCATACCGACAATTTCGCCGGCCTCATCGCGCATCAGCACATCAATCCAGAGTTTGGTAACACCCAGCTCGGTATCCGGATTTACGTTGAGGTGGAAGTCGCGACCTTCTTCTATGAGCTGGAAAAACCAGGCGTCATCCGGCTTGTCTTTATCCAGCACATATCGGAACTGGTTACCGGCGTATTCGTTTTCCTCGTTGTTGTAGTAATAGTGGGCATTGTTGACGAGGGCAACGAAGTAGTTGTTGTCCCGGAAATTGGAACGAAAACTCTCCATCTGGCGGATGGCTTCAGCTTGGAGTGCGGTGTCATCCGGATTAGCGGCCCAGTTGATCAGGGCGGAGGAACTGGCCATCTGTTTGGCCAACCCGATTTCCCGCTCCAGGGACTGCAGCAGGCGGGCGCTGTCGTAGCGAACCTGTATTTCCGCGACCTGTTGGCCCCAGCGTTCGATGATGCTCTCGGACAGCTCCCGGTAGGCCAGCCACGAAGCCACGGAAGCCACGATGATGAGACTGGCGGCCAGGCCAAGGATGCGGGTTTTAAGGCTCAACGAGTATCCCTCTCGGATTTTTCTGGGTTTCTGGGCGCCAATGATAGAACACTGGTTAACCAGAGTGTAGAAAAAACAGACAGGGACTGGCAGGAAGCGGGAGGAAAAGGAGGCCGCAAGGGCCGATAAATACCGGCCCTTGCCTGGTTATTGGCGTTAATTGTGCTCGGAAAAGATCCGGGTCTGTCCCGCCTCGTTAAACAGGATGACCTTGTAATGATCTTTCCGGTCGCCCATTTCCATGCCGGGTGACCCCATGGGCATCCCGGGCACGCTGAGGCCGGTGGCCTGGGGTGCTTCGCTGATCAGGCGCTTGATGTCCTCGGCTGGCACATGGCCCTCGATGACGTAGTCACCCACGAATGCGGTATGGCAACTGCCAAGACCGGCAATCAGGCCTGCGTCGGCCTTGATCCTGCCCATATCGTTGGTGTTGGTCGCCTCCACCTCGAAGCCATTTTCTTTCAGGTGATCTATCCAGTCATCACAGCAGCCGCAGGTCGGGGATTTGTAAACGTGGATGCTCTGGGCTGCGCCGGCTGCCAGCGCCGTGGTGCTGAATCCCAGGGCTGCCATCAGGCCAAAAGCCAGGGTGTGTTTTTTCATGGCAAGTACCTCAGTGGTGATGTTGATGTTTACTTGAGCCTGTGTCGTCAGAACCGGAAAGCCAGAACCACCAGACGATGGCTGCCATCAGGGCAAGACCTCCGACGTTGACCAGCATTGTTTCCATCAGTTCCGCTCCTGTTGCTGTTTCGGATCACTGTTGCTGTCGTTCTGTTCCGGACGGTGACTGGTTCGGAACAACCTCAGACGGTTGGCGTTCGAAACCACCGTCACCGAAGACAGGGACATGGCAGCGCCGGCCAGTATCGGACTCATCAGTATTCCCCAGACAGGGTAGAGCAGGCCGGCGGCCACCGGAATACCCATTGTGTTGTATACGAACGCGCCAAACAGGTTCTGGTGAATATTTTTCACCGTGGCCCGGGAGATCTCGATGGCATCGGGCACGCCGTGGAGCGAGCCTCGCATCAGCGTGATGCCGGCGCTCTCAATGGCCACATCCGTGCCGGTGCCGATGGCAAAACCGACGTCCGCCGCCGCCAGGGCCGGAGCATCGTTGATGCCGTCGCCGACCATGGCGACTGTGTGGCCCTTGCCGCGCATTTCACTGACCACCTCGGCCTTGTCTTCAGGCAGCACTTCCGCGCGATAGTCATCGATGCCGGCTTTTTTCGCGATGGCCTTTGCGGTGGCGTCGACATCGCCTGTGACCATCATCACCTTGATGCCAGCCTTGTGAAGGCGCTGGATGGCAGCCTTGGAGTCCGGTTTGATGGCATCGGCAACGCCAATGACCCCCAGAGCTTCGGTGCCCAATGCCAGAAACAGGGGCGTGCCGGCTTCTTGGGTAATCGAGTGGGCGGCATCGTCCAGATCGCCCAGCGTAACGCCCTGGTCTTCCAGCCAGCGGCGGTTGCCCAGACGCACGGGCTTGCCGTCGAGTTCACCTTGCACGCCTTTACCATTCAGGGCCTCGAAACCGGTCAGCTTCTCCAGCTGAACGCTTTTTTCTTTGGCCTTCGCCAGAATCGCCTCGGCCAAAGGGTGTTCGGAGTGTTGTTCCAGCCCCGCCGCGAGCGCCAGCAGGCGTTGCTCGTCACCGTCGCTGGCATGAACCCGGGTAACTGCCGGATGACCTTCGGTGATGGTGCCGGTTTTATCGAGTATCACCAGGTCCAGCTTACCGGCGGTCTGCAGCGCATCGCCCTGGCGGATCAGGGCGCCGTATTCCGCCGCCTTGCCAACGCCAACCATTACCGACATGGGCGTGGCCAGGCCCAGGGCGCAGGGGCAGGCGATGATCAGCACCGTGGTGGCGGCCACCATCATATGAACCACTGCCGGTTCCGGCCCGACGTTGTACCAGACCAGCGCCGCCACGACGGCAATCAGCATCACGGTGGGCACGAACACCGACGAAATCTTGTCCGCAAGCCGTCCAATGGCAGGCTTCGAGCCCTGGGCTTTTTTCACCAGCTTGATGATTTGAGCCAGCGCGGTGTCACTGCCAACCCGGGTGGCCTCGTAGACAATCGAACCATGGGTGTTGAGGGTGCCGGCAGACACCTCATCGCCTTCCGATTTGCTCACCGGCATGGGCTCACCGGTGAGCATGCTCTCATCAATGCGAGTAGAGCCTTCGGCAATCACGCCATCGACCGGCAGTTTCTCACCGGGTCTTACCCGGATGTGGTCGCCCTTGAGAACCTCCTCTACCGGAATGTCCTGCTCTTCACCATCCCGAATCACCCGCGCGGTTTTCGCCCGCAGGTCCAGCAACCGGCGCACCGCCTCCGATGTCTTGCCTTTGGCCCGAAGCTCCAGGGCCTGACCCAGGTTGATCAGGCCGATGATCATCGCCGAGGCCTCAAAGTAGACATGGCGAGCCATCTCCGGCAACGCGCCGGGAATACTGGTGACGACAATGGAATAAAGCCAGGCGGTGCCGGTACCCAGGGCAATCAGGGTGTCCATGTTGGCGTTATGGTGCCGGAATGCCTTCCAAGCACCAGTGTAGAAGTGTCGTCCGGTAGCGATCATTACCCCAAGAGTGAGAATGCCCAGGTTCAGCCAGGTGAGCTGATTGGCATCCGTCACCATCATGGTGTCGAAACCCATGCCGTAGACCATCAGCCCAAGACCCAGGCTCAGACTCACGGCCATCTTTATCAGCAGTGTCTTGTACTGCTTCCGGTCTTCCTCTTGCTTACGTGCGTCCGCTTCGTCCTCGTCCTCAATTACGCTGGCGCCATAACCGGCACTTTCTATTGCCTTCACCAGCGCCTCGGGATCGGCATCACCCGTGGCCGTGGCGGTATTGTCCGCCAGGTTCATATGGGAATGGCTGATACCGGAGACCGACATCAGGGCCTTCTCAATGGTGTTTACACAGGAAGAACAGGTAGCACCGGTCACTGCCAGATGAATCTGCCCGTCCGCACCGGATGCTGCCCCAGAACCCGTCGAAGCAGAATCTGCCTCGGTTGCCTGATCTTCAGAGTCGTCGGCGGTATCGGCCTCATCCTCATTCCCTGAAGAACAGCAACTGGCCGGCTCGGCGTCTTCCTGGAAAGGCTCGGCCGGGTAGCCGGTCTCGGTAACGATCCGAGCCGCCTCATCAGCATCCACGCCCTCCGGCAGGTCCACGGTCTGTTTTTCCAGATCGACCTCAACCAGCTCAGCATCGCCTGTCAACGGCTCCAGGGCGCTGCGAATCTTCTTCACACAGCCCTGGCAGGAAGCCCCGGAAATGCTGAGAGTGGTTTGTAAAACAGGTGTGTCAGTCATCCAGAATCACTCCTCGTTCTGTTCAGTTGCCCCGCAACAGGGCGCCGGATCATCCCAGTGTTCGATCAACCGGCAAATGGTATGGCCATCGTGCGTACCATCCGGCATGTCCTGCCAGGCGGCCAGCGCAACGGTCATCCGCTTGCGCAATTGCTGCAGCTCCCGAATCTCCCGCTCAACCTCCGCCAACCGGTGCTGAAACACATCCCGAACCATCGGACAGGGCGAATGATGATTGTCCGCCTGATCCAGGATCTGTCTTATCTCAGGCAACGAAAATCCCAGCTGCCGCGCCTTACGGGCAAACCGAAGCCGTCGAAGATCCTCGGCATCGAACTGCTGGTAGTTGTTGTCCGGGTTACGGGTCGGTTTGAGCAGGTTCTCGCGGGTGTAAAACCGGACCGTACCCACCTCAGCACGGCAAACTCCAAACCAATTAAGAATAGAGTAAAACCTGTGAGCAACTCACAGGTCAAAGGTTTTCTTGAGGAGGGAAAATCGAAGGACGGCTATCAATCCCGCGAGCGAAGAAACGTACCGCAGGTCTTGCACTGATCCGGCGCCATCAGCTTCGCCTGCCAGCCAATCTTGTGGCCACAGGCCGGACACGCCAGCTTCAGCTGCAGAACAATAATAGGCGTGATCAGCGCAGCGATCAGAACACCCAGGGGGCCCCAGCTTTCACCGCTGGACAACCCCAGTTGACTGCTGAAAACCAGAATGACGGTCAGCGCCACAAACGCGAAAATGAAATAGTTCCGGTTCCAGCGTTCCCACTGGCGAATTTTATCGTCCTGCTCCGGAGTCAGGTATTGCGCGGCCATAGAATCTCACCTGAAGGATTTACCCGTATCTTGGGGACGGGCCGCGGCAATTACAATCCGGAATCGGCCGTAATGCCCGCCACCAGAACACCGGAAGCCAGGGCCTTCTCAAGGTCGGAAACCGGAATCGGCCGGCTGATCAGATAACCCTGGGCAAAGTTACATCGATGATTCTTCAGGAAACTCAGCTGCTCCTCGGTTTCCACACCCTCGGCCACCACCTCAATACCCAGGTTGTGAGCCAGGTTGATCACCGCCCGGGTAATCACCGCGTCGTCATGGCGTTCCGTGACTTCCGTGATAAACGAGCGGTCGATTTTCAGCAGGTCAACGGGGAAATCCCGAAGGTAACCGAGCGACGAATAACCCACCCCGAAGTCATCAATGGCAAGGTGAACACCCAACTGGTGCAGACGCGAAAGCTGATTCAGGTTGTGCTCGATGTTCTGGATGAAGATTTCCTCGGTGAGCTCGACCTCCAGGCGATTCGCCGGCACATTCTCCGCCGCCAGGGCTTCCCGAATGTGGTCCACCAGATCCTCGTCGTCCAGCTCCCGGCCCGAGAGATTGACCGCAATGCGCAGGCCCTCATGGGGAGTGCCTTTCCATGCGGCCAACTGCCGACAGGCCGCCATGACCACCCAGCGCCCGATATCAGTGATCCGACCGCTCTCTTCCGCCAGCGGGATAAACTCCACCGGCGGCAGAAGACCGCGGCGGGGATGGCGCCAGCGGATCAGCGCCTCGACGCTCTGGATTTCACCGGTGTTCAGGTTCAGCTGGGGTTGATAGAAGAGCACGAATTCGTTGTTGGCCAGGGCCTGGCTCAGATCCTTGTCCAGTTCAAGACGCATGACTTCCCGTTGCTGCATGCCCTCGGTATAGAACTGATAGGTATTCCGGCCCTGTTCCTTGGCCCGGTAGAGGGCAATGTCGGCATTGCGCAACAGCGTATCCGCATCCAGACCGCTCTGCGGGTACACCGCTACACCCATTGTGGCGGTAATGCTGTGGGACTGTCCCTGAACATCGAAGGGCTGGTCGAAGCACTGTTTGATCTGGCCCAGCAGGTGAATGATGTCGTCAATGTCGTCCACCTGTTGCTGGCAGAACATGAACTCATCGCCCCCGGAGTAGGCCACCAGCAGGCGTTCATTGCTGAGGCGGTTCAGCCGCTCGGACACCTTGATCAGCAGTTCATCCCCGAACTGGTGGCCGAGGGAGTCGTTGAGGGTCTGGAAACGGTCCAGGTCCAGCATCACCAGGGCAACCTGGCGCATCTGGCGATCGGCAATGTTCAGGGTGTGGGACAGGTCTTCCATGAAGAACCGACGGTTCGCCAGGCCGGTGAGGGTGTCGGTGGATTCCAGTCGCGCCAGATCTTTCTGAATGGCGGTGCGCTGCGCGATTTCCTGATCCAGTTCCCGGCGGGTCTTCAGCAGCGCGCGGTTGCGCTTGAGAATGAGCTGTACCAGCAGCGTGGTCAGACTGGTCAGCAGACCCATCAGCAAAAGGGTTGCAAAGGTCATCCCCGGCCAATAGCTGTACTGGCTTTCCACCCATTCAGTGGAAGGGCGCAGGGTCAATGTCCAGTCCAGGGTCGGCAAATTAACGTCCTGGGTCTGGGCAAAGTCGCGACTAACCGGCTGGGACACGTTCAGTTCATAGCTCACCTCGCCGGCCTCGCGAATCTCGACCCGGAAGGATTCCAGAACCCGCTCGGTGAGAAGCTGGCGCGCCAGCACTTCCATTCTGAACACGCCCGCTATAAAGCCATTATTCTCGGGGCCGGCACCCACCGGTGCATAGATCACCATGCCCTTGCCGCCCTGGCGCAAATTAATGATACCGGAAAGATCCCAGCTGCCGGACTGTTTCGCCCGTTCCAGTGCCTGGCGCCGTTCCTCGTTGAAGGCGACGTTGTAGCCGATGACCTCTTCGTTGTCGGTAATCGGCTCCAGCCAGCGGATAATGAAATCGGAGTCAATCCACTCAATGGCCTGGTAAACGCCGAAGTCGTCGAGGTAGTTGCGGGCATCCCGCCGCCACTCCTGTTTGGTTTTGGCAGGGTCTGCCTCCAGGCGTTTGGCCATGCGCCGGATGGCTTCGGCGTGGATCAGAAATTCCCGCTCCAGGTGGTTGGCCATGGCCCGGGCTTCGTTGGTCAGGTTTGCTTCTATCTGACGTTTGTCCTGCTGTACCAGCCCGTAGCGCAGGCCGGCTGCCAGACCCAGGAAAACCAGAAAGATCACCACCGGAAACAGCGGGCTCAGCAGGCCCGAGACAACAGGTTTGGGAGGTGATACAGGTTGTTCCACAGGTTACTCCGTGACTTTAAACGGTGGTACCGGGCAGTCGGCAGCGCCAGCGCAATTATGAAGCATTTCTACCGGCCACCGCCATCAGTTGCTTGATTCGGTTCCGAAGCGAGACTCCAAAGGCGCCGTCGGACAGTGGCCGTGCAATTTCCGGAGAACCCTCGTCAGGTTCGGAACCCGTGCCTCCCAGGTCGATGATACGCGGGGTGACTGGCTGCTTGTCGCCATTGAGCAGCACCTCCACCTTTGGTTTCAGCTTGCGCCGGGGGTGGGTCGCCAGGACGATGGCCACTTCGCCCGTCGACAGCTCGACCAGGCTGCCGGGCGGATACACGCCAATCATCCGTATGAAGGCTTCCACCATGGAAGCGTCGAACTGTTGGCCGCGGTTACGGAACAGGATGCGAATGGCTTCGGAGGCCGGTAGCCCATCCCGGTAACACCGGTCGCTGGTAATGGCATCGAAGGCGTCGACGATGGAAACCAGACGGGCGAAACGGCTGATCTGCCACTCCGCCAGCTGTTCAGGATAGCCGCGACCATCCATGCGTTCATGGTGGTGACGGGAGACATCGCTGATAATCGGATCCAGATTGACATCAGCACAAAGCAATTCGTAACCCAGCGTTGTGTGCTGTCGCATGATGCTGTGCTCTTCTGGCGTCAACGGGCCGGGTTTATTGAGGATCTCGTCGGGAACCCTGAGTTTGCCAAGGTCGTGCAGCAGACCGCACATGCCCACGGTCTCCAGGTCTTCGTCCGGCATGCCCAGGAAGCGGGCAAAGGCGACACAGAATATAGCCACCCTGAGGCAATGCTCTGCGGTGTAGGCATCCCGGGACTTTATCCTGCTCATCCAGAACATGGCGCTTGCGTTGGCTTTCACGCTGTCGACGCACTCCCGGATGATGGGGCGGGCGCTCTGGAGGTTGAGGTCATTGCCGGCTTCAATCTGTCGGGTGACTTCTTCCACAAAGGCCTGGGTCCGGCTCCAGGTTGCGTGTGCCCTTGGGAGTTCCTGCTGGAGAGAGCAGGTTTCCGGCAGCGGTTCGCTGGTGCGACGCTTGAGTAGCGAGATCTGATCGAGCACCGGGTTCAGGCGTGATTCTTCATCCTCCACCAGAACCCACTCACAGTACTGCCGCAGAATCTGCGCCTGGTTGTCATCAGTCAGGGTGAAGCCCTGAAACAGAACCGGCACCTGGGTCCAGGGCCGGTCCAGGCTCACGACGCGCATGCCGGGCTGGAGAAGGTCCACCGGTAAGCGCACCCGCTGGAGAGTCGAAACAGGGGAGTCCGAATGAGTTGCGAGCGCCGACGGCGCCGAGACGGAATGTCGGTGCTGTTTGCTGGATTTACGTCGGAACCACATGGCTCTACCAGTCTTCTGTTTTATGTCCGGTGATTATGTCAGACCTGACAGACCGGTTACAGAAGAGTGCTGGAAGTGTGACGCAGTTCCTGATGCAGATCGGGTATCAGGCGTTTCCGGAAACTCTGGCAATCCCCAGCCGGGGAATTTCCTGCTTGGGGCAACGGTCCATCACCGCGGTCAGCCCCGAGGCTTCCGCTCGCGCCGCCCCTTCATGGTTGATGACGCCAATCTGGAGCCAGACCACGGGGATTTTCAGATCGATGGCCTGGTCGATAATCGCATCGGTGCGCTCCGGCGCCAGGAACAGGTCAACCATGTCCACCGGTTCGGGAAGGCTTCGGAGGTCGGCGTATACCGTTTCACCGAGCACGGTCTGACCTGCCAGGCGGGGATTGACCGGTAGGATTCGGTAGCCCTGGGACTGCAGGTACTCCATGACCTCATGGGAAGGCCGGCTGGTCTTTTCACTCGCGCCGACAAGGGCGATGGTCCTGACAGTGGTCAGGATGTCACGCAACTGTTCCGGGCTGGTACTGGGCATGATGCTGGCGAAACCTCGCTGGATTAACGGTGTGCCTGCAGACAGACAGACACGGACTCCGCGTAGCGTAGCGCGTGGGGCTTGTCGATTTCCACCTCGGCCCACTGGACCGCCTCGTGTTCCATGACAATGGTCAGGACCTCGTGGGTCAGGCGTTCCAGCAGGGCGAAGCGATTGCCATCCACGTGGTGAATGATCTGCTTCGTGATGGTTCGATAGTTGAGGGCGGCAGAGATTTCATTCTGGTTTACGGCTTCCGTCGCATCATAAGTCAGCGCAACGTTGATCAACACGTCCTGCTGATTATTGATTTCTTCTTCCTTGATGCCGATGTAGGCCCTGAGAAGAAGATCCTTGATGCGGACTTTTGCCAGGTGATTCCCGTTGACGTCTGTCATGCGCCCTCCCTCGGGTCAGATAGTTCAGCGATTGTTACTGATCAGCGTCAGAAACTCTGTGCGGGTCGCCTGGGATTTGCGGAACTGCCCCAGCATCATCGAGGTTTTCATGCGGGAATTCTGTTTCTCCACGCCCCGCATCATCATGCACATGTGCTGGGCTTCGATGACAACGGCCACGCCCTTGGCGCCCGTGACGCTCTCAACAGCTTCGGCAATCTGTCGGGTCAGGTTTTCCTGGATCTGCAGACGGCGGGCGTACATGTCGACGATGCGGGCAAACTTGGACAGGCCCAGTACCTTGCCAGCGGGCAGGTAGGCAATGTGGCACTTGCCGATGAACGGCAGCATATGGTGCTCACACATGCTGTAGAGTTCGATATCCTGAACCACGACCATTTCATCCATGGCCGATTCGAATACCGCATTGTTCACCAGGTCGCCAAGGTCCTGCTGGTACCCGCACGTGAGGAACTGCATGGCCTTGGCCGCGCGCATTGGAGTGTCTTGCAGACCCTCGCGATCCGGGTCTTCGCCCAGGCCATCGATGATGGCACGGAAGTGCCCTGAGAGGTCGTCAAGGAGTTTACTCATAGTCTTTTCCGGTTAGCAGTGTCTTACGAGGGCCAAAGCTTAAGGCAATTTGCCCGCCATCTCTACGCTTTACGCAGGCATCGTCGGAAAAGACCACTTTGGCCGCCACGCCCAATGGTATGGGCGGTGGGGCTATGGCAGTGGCGGCCGGTTTGTTCTACAGTTTCAGGCTATCAATGTTCGTCGGGGACAATGCATGGATGAGGTGATGCCGACCGTTGGTGGGGTTTCCGCCGCGGGGCGCGAGGAAGGCACCCTAGAAGGGTGGCAACATGGAGGTAAGTGGTTCAGTTTCGAGGGACATGCCATCTTCAGCCGGATGGCAGGCTCGGGAGAACCGCTGGTGCTGATCCATGGATTTCCCACTGCCAGCTGGGACTGGAATCGACTCTGGCCGATGCTGATTCAGCAGCACAACGTGCTGGCCCTGGACATGCTGGGCTTTGGCTTTTCCGATAAACCCGCCGATTACGATTACAGCATTGAAGACCAGGCGGATCTGTTTCAGGGCTGGATTGAGGGTCTGGGTCTGCCGTCCGTGCACCTTCTGGTTCATGACTACGGGTGCAGTGTTGCCCAGGAGCTTCTGGCGAGGGAGCAAGAGGACCTGCTGCCATTCCGGATTGCGAGTGTCTGTTTCCTCAACGGCGCCCTTTTCCCCGAGGTCCACAATCCCCTGCTTATTCAGAAGCTGCTGGGGAGCCCCTTTGGCGGGCTGATCAGCCGAGGCCTGACCCGACGCAGTTTCGAGCGAAACTTCCGCCGGTTATTCGGAAGCCAGAATCCGCCTGATCGACAGGATATGGAGGATTTCTGGCACCTGCTGACCTACAACAACGGCCGGGGCATCCTGCATCATCTGATCCAGTTCATGGAAGAACGACGCTGTCACCGCAACCGGTGGGTTGGCGCGCTGCAGAAGGCAACGCAGCCGATGCGATTGATTTCGGGTACCGCCGATCCGGTCTCGGGTGCCGGCATGGTCAGACGCTACAGGGAACTGATGCCCGATGGTGATGTGGTCACCCTCAGGAATATCGGGCACTACCCCCATCTGGAGTGCCCCTGGGAAGTTTTCAGTGCCTATCGGGAGTTTCGCAAGCGCTGCGAGGGATAACCCCCGGGGCGGGCTTTCCTTAGCCCGATGCGGAATCGGGCATATCCTCGGCACCCCGGCCTACAACCGGTAGCGGCCGGGCCGCGTTGACGACCTGGTTGCGACCCCGGGATTTTGCTTCGTAAAGCGCCTGGTCCGCCCGGTTCAGCCAGACTGACCAGGTCTCACCCTTGCTGACCTCGGCGACACTGGCACTGGCGGTTACCTTGATATCTTCCTGGAATGGCCGTGCGCTGATGCTGGTCAAAAGCTGATTCGCCAGCACATCGGCATCTTTCTGGCGGGTTTCCGGCAGAACGATCATGAACTCCTCACCACCAATCCGGAACAGCTGATCGCTCTCGCGCAGGCGGGATCTCAGGCGCAGTGCCATTTCCGTGAGCACCTTGTCGCCGGCCAGATGACCCCACTGATCGTTGATCGTCTTGAAGTAGTCAAGGTCCAGCAGAATCAGGCTGGAGACCCGCTCATACCGCTCCCGCATCTGAATCTGACCGTTGAGGATGTCAGCCAGTTGCGAACGGTTCAGACAGCCGGTCAGGGGATCGGTGGTTGCCAGTCGCGTGAGTTCCTGCTGAAGCTTGCCCACCAGCCAGGCGAAAATCATGGCAAACAGGCACGTGAGGCCCAGCGAAAAGGTTATCCGCCAGAAGTCGGCCTCGGGAAATCGTAAAAAGGACACGACGGCCATAACGACAACGAAAACAATGTTACTTCCAATCGCCTCCCTGAGCGGTAACAGGAAAAACAGGGCCGTGGCGGCAGGATAGGCCCAGTAGAGGCCGGCGTGGCCATTGATGTGTGTCGAATACGCGGCACAAACTACAGCGAACAGGGGAAACAGACGGCCTTTCAGAAAATAAGTGCCGCGGAACCTCAGAAAAGCGATGACCAGAAGGGCATTGGCGCCAAAGAGAACCAACAGTGCAGACAGCAGATAATGGGATTGCTGCCACTGCACCATTACAAGGGGCGCTACCGCGATGAACGCCCAGAAATGCAGGTGATAGACCAACTGGCGCTTGAACCCCAGCACCGCGAGTGTCGGGTTGGTGGCAAGGGTGGAGGGTGGTACCGAAAAATTCACAGCATACTCCTGCTGTCTGAGTCCTATCCGCCCGCGTCCGGTGCCGGGACAGTCTTGAAGTCTAGCATGGCCGTTCATTTAATGAAGCAGACAGCGCCGTTTATGACCACCATTAGTTTTGTTCAGTTGGCCGCGCCTTGTCCACTTCGTTAAACTCCGCGGGACTGATTCAGGGACACGCCCAGGGACCATCCTATGACTGCTATTCACATCCGAGAACCGGCTCTGACGATCCGGGCAGGCCGGCGCGCGATGCAGCGCCTCAGGGAAAAACCGCTTTCACCGGAAGATGTGCACGTGATTCCGGGTGCTGCCGGTGGCCCCAAGGCTCTGGGAATAAGTGGCCTGGATAAAGCCATTTTCGGTGACTGGTTGCCAAGGGTTCCGCAGGAGCGATCATTGATCGGCTCGTCGATCGGCAGCTGGCGTTTTGCCGCGGTGGCTTCCTCCGATGACCCGAAAGCCCCGCTCGGCCGGCTGGCTGAACTCTATACCGCCCAGCGGTTTGCCAAAGGTGTCAGCGCTGCGGAAGTGAGCCGCAAGAGCGTGCTGTTTCTGGAAGAGCTGCTCGGTGGGCGGGAAGACGCCATTCTGAACCACCCATGGTACCGACTGAACGTTGTGGTCGTTCGCAGCCTTGGCATGCTGGCGGAAGACGCCCGGGGCCGGCTGGGGCTCGGCCTTATGGGCGCGATCAGCGCCAACATGGTCAGTCGTCGTCATCTGGGCAGGTTCATGGAGCGGGGGATCATCCATGACGCCCGCCTGAAAGCGCCTGTGTCCAAACTGGTGGATTTTCCCAGCCACGAGGTTGCGTTTAACCGCGATAACCTGTTGCCTGCTCTCCTGGCCTCCGCATCTATCCCCCTGGTGATGTCCGGTGTCCGCAATATCCCCGGCGCGCCCGAGGGTGTCTATCGAGACGGTGGTTTGCTGGACTACCACCTGGATCTGCCTTACCAGCAGCCTGGCGTGGTGCTCTACCCGCATTTCACCGATAAGGTGGTTCCCGGCTGGTTCGACAAGTCCCTGCCCTGGCGGCGGGGCGACGCCTCCCGGTTGCAGGACGTGCTGCTGGTTGCGCCATCAAGAAGCTATCTGGAGTCCCTGCCTGACCGCAAGCTCCCGGACCGGAAGGATTTCGAGCGCTATGCCGGTGACGATGCCGGCCGGGAACGGGCCTGGCGTTCGGCGATTGCCGAGAGTGATCGCCTTGGCGATGAGTTTATGGAACTCACGGAAACCCGGCGCCTGCCCGATGTCATCAGGCCGCTCTGAACACAGGGCTTCCGAAAGAGTGACTATACTGGTGCAGTAAAGTCACGAATCGGGGAATACGTTATGTCGGATGAAAAACCGGTGGTCGCCAGCAAGACACCGTTCTCTGTGATGGTTGAGGCGGGCAAGAACTACTTCTGGTGTGCCTGTGGCCGCAGTGGTAGCCAGCCATTCTGTGACGGTTCCCACAAGGGGACCGGGATAACCCCGATCAAATACGAGGCGGAGAAGAAAGAGTGGGTGTGGTTCTGCGGGTGCAAGCAAACCGGTAACGCCCCTCTCTGCGATGGCAGTCACAAAGCGCTCGAGTAGAGCGCCATTCGCTGCAGGGTGCTTACCCTGAAGCCCGAGAGGCCGTGAACCGGGTCTTTCAGTGCCCGAACCCTGAGTACTACTGGAATCTCCGTCTCCTGGTCACGATGGACCAGGGAAAGGTCAACGCGTTCAATGGAACTGTCACTGCGGGCGGCCGCGAGAGCTCGCCGGAAATTGTCCCGGGACGCCGGTGCAACAAGTTCCTCCAGGGGCTGGTTGACCAGGTCAGCGGGTGCCTGGTCCAGAAGTTCGGCGATTTGCGGTGAAACAAAACCGATCCTGCCTCTTTCGTCCAGTTCCCATATGACCGCACCGGACAGGGCCACCAGATCCCGGCTCCGTTGCTCACTATCGTTCAGTGCCCGCCGAAGTATCGATTTTTCGACCTGAAAGTTGGCGATCTGATGGTCAGCACCAATTTCTCTCTGTTCCAGACCACGAATGTGAAGTGTTTGCCGGTGTAGCCGTCGGTTCAGCACCAGGGTGAGGGCGGCCGCGAACACCGACAGGGCTGCACCGGCGATCCAGACGGTTCGTCGGGAGGCTTGGGCGACCGCTTCAAGTCCCTCTGGCGACGGTACGGTCGTGAGTATCCAGTTCTGATCCATTGGCGAAACTTCGGTACGCAGCGCCCGTGTCGGGTCCACCGAACCGTTGGTGCCCAGTTCCAACAGCGGCATCTTGGTATGTCGTTCGAGGGTGTCGATGCGCAGTCCGAGAGAATCCGGCAGGGTGTCACTGAACAAGGCCTGGAGCCAGGCAGACACGGGTTGGTTGTGGTCGCCCACCATAGACTGGTCCGGAACGTTGGCCAGCAGATGATTCACCAGGGCCTGATGCTGGGCGTGATATCGCGCTTCGGCAAGCGCCATGGCCCGACGCGCTTCAATGTTTGCAGTAATTCCGGTTACCAGCAGGCCGGCGGCGACCAGAAGCAGGGGAATCCAGATTCCTGGCCATAAGACCGGTCTGCGGAAACGGGCTGGAGTCGAGCTTTCCATGCCGGGCGTCCTTTGCGGCTGGGTCTGTACCCTCAGAACAGACCGACGTTACTCCTATACTCTAGTCCAGCTCGTGAAGAGAGGGAAATGCTCAGGTCCGGACTTTGCCAGCTGCGCCGTAGACCAGCAGGAATACGGCAAAAGCCGTAACAACAACGGAAGGGCCGGCCGGTGTGTCCAGGTGCCAGGACAGACTCAGACCGCCGCTCACCGCGACAAACCCGAATCCGACGGCCATGGCCGCCATGATCTCCGGATTGTGGGCCAGGCGCCTGGCGGTTGCCGCAGGAATGATCAGCAGTGCGGTAATCAGCAGCACGCCGACGATTTTCATGGCTACCGCGATGACCAGTGAGAACATCAGCATCAGAACCAGGCGAAGCCGCTCTACGGCAACACCCTCCACCCGGGCCAGTTCTTCGTGAATCGTGCTCATCAGCAACCCCTGCCAGAGCACGGCAAGGAGGATAATGATCAGTGCCGCGCCGCCGTAGATCCACAGCAGGTCTTCACGGCTCATGGCCAGCAGATCCCCGAACAGAAGGCCAGTCAGATCGACGCGGACATCCGGCATGAAGCTCAGGGTTACCAGCCCTATGGCCAGGGCGCTGTGGGCCAGTATGCCCAGCAGGGTATCGGTTGCCAGAGTCCGGGTCCGTGACAGGAGTACCAGTGCCATGGCCAGCACCACACAGGTGATGATCACACCAAGGTTCAGCGGTACGCTGATCAGGAAGCTCAGGGCGATGCCGAGCAAGGCCGAGTGTGCCAGGGTATCGCCAAAATAGGCCATTCGTCGCCAGACCACGAAACAGCCCAATGGCCCGGCTACCAGGGCCACGCCGAGTCCGCCGATCAGGGCGCGCCAGAAGAAATCGTCCAGAATTGCGTCAATGATGGGCATGGTCACATTCCGTGTGTCTGCCCTCGACAACATCCCCGTGCAGATCGTGGCTGTGGTTGTGGTGATGATGATAGACCGCGAGGGACTCTGCCACGGGGCGACCGAATGTCTCGATGAAAGCCGGGTCGTGGGAGATGTCCTCGGGATAACCGCTGCAGCAGACATGCTGGTTCAGGCAGATAACCTTGTCGGTTGCTGCCATGACGAGGTGCAGGTCGTGGGAGATCATGATAACACCGCAGTTCAGGTCATCCCTTAGCTGGCGTATCAGATCATACAATGACGCCTGGCCATTGATGTCGACGCCCTGGGCGGGCTCATCAAGGACCAGAAGGTCCGGTTTGCGGGCCAGGGCCCGGGCCAGCAACAGCCTCTGCTTCTCTCCCCCGGAGAGGTGGTGCACGGAGGCATGCAGCAGGTGTCCGACGCCGGTGCGGGCAAGGGCAGACTCACATTCCGCGAGGGACTGGCCGCTGAGCAGCATGAACCGCTTGACGCTCAGAGGCAGTGTGGCCTCCAGCGTCAGATGCTGCGGGACGTACCCGATCACCAGGTTCTTTTTCAGGGACACCTGACCCTCAGACACTTTCTGGATGCCGAGTACGGCCTTGATCAGTGTCGTCTTGCCTGCCCCGTTTGGACCAATGATGGTGATGATATCGCCACGGTGAATCTTCAGGTTGACCTGATCAACCACGGGGCGTTCGTCAAACCGGACAGTGAGGTTCTCCAGGTTGACCAGAGGATCAGTCATGGCCGGGCTCCGACTGGCATCGGGGGCAAAGGCCGGCAATTTCAAGCGTCGTGGTCTCGGGCCGGAAGCCTTCGCCGGATGCGGCTTTACGAACCTCTGTTGACACCTCTGGAGCGGTCAGTTCGAGCACATTGCCGCAGGCGCGACAGATCAGAAACATACCGGTGTGGCTTTCACCCGCGTGGGTACAGCCGATAAAGGCGTTGAGCGACGCGATGCGGTGCACCAGCCCATGCTGCTGAAGGAAATCCAGTGCGCGGTAAACGGTGGGCGGCGCAGCGTTATGACCATCGGACGACAGCTCCGCCAGCACGTCGTAGGCGCCCAGCGGCTTGTGGGATTGCCAGATCAGCTCCAGAACCCGTTCCCGGATGGGCGTCAGTCGGGCATTCTGCCGCTGGCAAATGGTCCGGGCGTCAGTCAGGGCCTGACTGACACAGGCATCGTGGTTGTGAGGCCGGTAGGGAATAGCACGGGCAGACATGGTCGCAATCCTGCAAAATTTGAAACATTATAACATTTGCAGGGCTGTCTGCCATGTCCGGCAGTGGCACGGGTCAGTGTCGGGACTTTACAACCAGGGATTCCAGAAATTCCAGATTCGGGATCCAGGCATGCTCACCTTCAACCTCGACCTGCATCAGATCCGCCGGCCCCGGTTCACCCTCCAGCTTCCTGACCTGGTCTTCCGCCAAACGGGCCTGGCTGGGAATGCCCTGGGTAACCAGTGCCATAAACGGGACTTCCTTGTGGTGATCGCCGATGGTATTAAGGACCACGATGCGGCCCCGATTATCGCCCGGAACGGTGAGGGCTCCGCCGTTAGCCGCGTCGTATGAAATCACCGGAAGTTGCAGGCCCCGCCAGTCAAGGTAGCCAACCAGCCATTCCGGCGTGTTCGCGCCGGCATCAGCGCTGGCATAGTCGACCACTTCCGCAATCGAGACGTTGGGCAGCAACAGTTGCCGTCCGCTCATGGGAATCATGACGCAGGAGAGGGATTGGCTGTTGTCATTCATTGCGTGTTACCTCAGGCGGAGTCCCGTTTCTGCCGGCTCTTGAGCAGGCAGGATTCTTCGATGGTTTTTACCAGTTCCCGTGCCAGCTGCTCCGGGGTGCCACAGAAACCGCTGCAACCGGTGGCGGCGACGGATTCGGGCATAGAGCTGTTGCCGCAGCTTGTGCTCTCCTGGACCCAGATCCGGCTACCGTAGGCTTTCAGTAAAGGCGCTGCAATAGCGCCATCATTACCCATGCCGGAAAAAAGAATAGCATGGCAGCGCTGGCCGTAATGATCCGCGACGTTAAGCAGGACCTGATCAATGGAAGGGCCATAGGGCCCCGGCCAGGCATTGCTGGTTTCGGTGAGGGCTCCGTGCTCTTTCAGCTTCCATTCGTGCTCCACCGGCATCAGCACCACATCACCATTCTTGACCCGATAACCTTCCTCGGCTCGCTTGAGGTGGTAATGGGCGTGGCGACCCAGTACCCGCGTAAGAACCTCTGTGAAGTTACCATCTATGTGCTGGGCGTAGATGAAGCCCACGGGCAGATTCGGCGGCAGGTGGTCCAGAAACGTCTTAACCGCCGCCGGCCCTCCCAGTGAAGCGCCCAGAATCCAGACTTCCTCGGCCACCGAACCGGGTACGGCAGGCGTTATCCAGTGAGGAAGTCCCGGCGATGGTGCTGGTGCCGGCGTTTCCTGCTCCAGTTCTGTCAGAGTGGCTTCTGAGTCCAGCTCTTCCAGATGTCCCAGTTGCTGCTCAAGTTTGCCCAGTAAACGTCGTTCCCAGCGAAAATACTCGGTACTTCCCGGCTTGGGTGCTTCATCCAATCCGAACAGTACCGGTGCGTCGGTATTTTCAAGCAGGTGATCGAACAGTAACGGGTGATCTGCCTCGTCTTCGAGGGTAACCAGCCAGAGGCTGGCATCCGGGAACTCCGGGTAGCCCAGCAAACGCTCGGGATCCCCGGAAAAACGCACCTCCAGACCGAACTTTGATGTCGCGGCCTGCAGTCGGTGTCGCTGCAGAACCACATCCGAGACGATCCCGACCCTTGGCCGGCCAGTCTGGCCGGCCATCACTGACGTCCGGTCAGCCGCTCAATAGTCTCAAGCAACTCGGTTTCCTGGAACGGCTTGCCGAGATACTCGTTCACACCAATAGCCAGCGCGCGTTCTCGGTGTTTCTCGCCGGTCCGTGAGGTGATCATGCAGATCGGAATTTCCCGCAGGCTGTCGTCGTGGCGCACGAAGCTGGCAACCTCGAAACCATCCATCCTCGGCATTTCGATATCCAGCAGGATGATGTCCGGTTTGTGATCCTGCAATTGTGCGACCGCGTCCAGGCCGTCTTTGGCAGTGATGACTTCCATGCCGTTGCGCTCCAGCAGTCGTGAGGTAACCTTCCGTACGGTAACCGAGTCGTCCACCACCATGACCACGGTAGCCTGCTCCTCGTACCGTGCAGACTCCCGGGCTTTCTCGAGATTGGCCAGGCGCTGGCGCTCGGACAGGATGTCGGAACGGATCATCGCAGGCAGGTCGAGAATCACCACCACGTTCCCGTCACCCAGGATGGTGGCACCGGACACACCGCGCACCGAACTGAACTGCGGGCCAAGGGATTTAACAACGATCTCCCGGCTGCCCATCAGGTTGTCCACCTGCAGGGCCATGGGCTGCTCAGCGCCGCGCACCAGAATCACCGGCAGCGGCAGGGCCTGCCCCTGCAGCTTCGGATGGTGATCGCTGTTCAGCAGGCTGCCCAAATATTGGAGCCGGTATTCCTGGCCGGCGTATTCGTACATCGGCGCGTCCGGCTTGTAGTATTCCTCAAGCTCGTAGGTGCTGACCCGGACAATACCCTCGATGGTGTTCAGCGGGATCGCGTAGAAATCCTCGCCGGTGGACACCATCAGCGCCCGGTTGACGGAAACCGTGAACGGCAGGCGAACCGTAAAGGTGGTTCCGCGGCCAACGGCGGAATCGATGTCGAGGCTGCCGCCAAGCTGTTTGATCTCGCTGGCAACGACGTCCATGCCCACGCCGCGGCCGGAAATCTGGGTCACTTGTTGGGCGGTGGAGAAGCCGGGTTGCAGGATAAACTGCAGGATTTCCCGCTCGGACAGATCCTCGTCTTCCCGCAGCATGCCCTGACGGATCGCCTTGTCGCGAATGATCGAAGAGGGAATGCCGGCGCCATCGTCGATCATCCTCAGGACAACGTCGCCACCTTCGCGGGTCAGTGACAGTGTGACTTCGCCGGTCTCCGGCTTACCGGCTTGCTTACGGTCCGCCGGGCTTTCGATGCCGTGGTCCAGGGCGTTCCGGAGCATGTGTTCCAGGGGTGCGATCATGCGCTCCAGGATGCTCCTGTCCATTTCGCCTTCGGCGTTGCGGACATCAAAGTCGACTTTCTTGCCCAGTTCGCCGCTGATCTGGCGAACGATGCGCCGCAGACGCGGCACCATGGAGGCGAACGGAATCATCCGGGTCTTCATCAGACCCTCCTGGAGTTCCGTGTTGATCCGGGACTGCTGCACAAGCAGGGTTTCGGTGTCCCGTACCCGGTCAGACAGGGTTTCCCGCAGGTCTGCAAGGTCCGAGGAGGACTCGGTCAGAGCCCGGGACAGCTGCTGGATGGAGGAGTAGCGGTCCATCTCCAGCGGGTCGAAGTCGTCGCCGTAATCCGGTCCGTGTTCTTTCTCGGCACTGAACAGGATCTGGGCTTCGGTCTCGATTTCCATCCGGCGTAGCTGCTCACGCAGACGCTCGATGGTTGCGGCCATTTCGTCCAGGGTATGGCCAAAATCGCTGGTCTGCTGCTCAAGCCGGCCACGGGTAATACTGGTTTCACCCGCCAGGTTGACCAGCTCATCCAAAAGCGGTGCGGACACCCGAATGGTCTCCTGGGCCGCCCGCTGTGCCTCGGCCGCCTGTTTGCGAACCTTGGCCGGCGATTTCCCGGGCTTCGGTGCCGGTGCTACCGGTTTTTCTGCCTGGGCGGGAGGCGTTGGCTCTTCAGGCTTTTTCGGTTCCGGCGCGGCCGGGGCTGGCGCAGGCTGTTCGGCCTTTGCCGAAGGCACACCCATGCCGGACTCATAGCCCTTACGGATGTCGGCAACCAGGGCGATGATGGCGTCGTGATCTTCGGTGATGGCCTGCCACTGGGACTCATCCGGGGCATTGCCGCCAAGGTCGATCAGACGTGTCTCAAAGGCGTGGGCGCTGTCCCCAAGCTGAGTCAGTTGGGAGAGGCGAGCGCCGCCTTTCAACGTATGCAATGCACGCTGGGCTTCCTGGTTGAAGGTGTGGTTTGCCGGCTCCTTGCGCCAGTCATCGAGCAGCTGCTCCAGCTGATCCATGATTTCACCGGCTTCCTCCAGGAAGATTTCCAGTACTTCCGGATCGATTGCTTCCTGTTGGGACTCTTCTCGGGGAGCAGCGGTCTCTTCGGCGGCCACTTCGTGGGCCACCCGGAAGTCCTCGATCAGGTCCGCATCCGGCTCGGGCTTGCTGCCCTGTTCCAGGCTGTTGAGCATGGTCTTCAGGCTGCCCAATGCCCGGTCGCTGAGCTTCAGCAACGTCTTCTGGTTATTGGACCCGGAGATGAGGGGATCCAGAGCGTCGGACCAGGCTTCTGCCAGGTTGGCAATCGGATCGACGTCAGAAAGTCGTGCACCACCCTTGAGGGTTTGCAGTTCCTGCTGCAGCTGGGTCAGTCCGGTCAGTTCCTCCGGTTCCTCGCGCCACTGGTCAAGACACTCACTGATGGCGTCGTAGATTTCCAGGCCTTCGTCCAGGAAGATGCCGATCAGGTCATCATCGCTGGCCTGTGTCAGAGTCTCGCTGAGGTCGGGGGCCTCTGCTGACTCCTCGGACGGCGCCGACTCGCCCCGAAGGATGGACTGGACGCGAGCGACCAGCTCCTCCGCCGGTGGGCAAGGCTTCTGCGTCGCCACCTGCTCAACCATTTGCGCCAGCCGGTCATGGCAGGCGAACAAGAGGTCGTTCATGGCGTCGCTGGCTTCCAGCTGGCCCTCTGCAACCTTTTCGAACAGGTCTTCGAGAACGTGGGTCAGGTCGCCAATGGCCTCAACGCCAGCCATCCGGGCGCCACCCTTGAGCGTGTGGACATCCCGTTGCAGTTCCGCGGCAATGCTCCGGTCCGACGGGTCTTCGGTCCAGGTGTGCAGGGCGCTGCCGGTAGAGTTGATCAGGTCGTAGGCTTCTTCCAGGAAAATGCCGACCAGCTCCGGATCCAGGTGCGAGAGATCGGCAACGCCGTCTTCCGCCTCGCCGGTTTCCGCGGTTTCTGAATCGGAATCGACGGGTTCCTCGACTTCCGGGAGCGGGGCCTGCTCTTCGTCGTTGAAATCCGGTTCTGCTTCTTCTTCAGGGCTCGCAACATTGGTGACCGGGCGTGTTCCGGTGGCGCTGTCGATGTACGCCTGGATTTCGCCAATCAGATCCGGCGCAGGGCGCGGTGGCTCCTTGGCTTCAAGGTTCTCGACCATGCCCGCAAGCCGATCGTGGCAGCGGAACAGCAGATCTGAGAGCTCATCATTGATCGATAGCCGCTGCTCGGTCAGTCCCTCAAACAGGTTTTCCAACTCGTGGGAAAGATCGCCTACGGCAGGAATGTCGGCCAGGCGTGCACCACCCTTAAGGGTATGCAGATCCCGCTGCAGCAACCGAAGGATATCCAGGTTTCCGGTATTTTCGCTCCAGCTCTGCAGCGCTTCGGCGGTGCTGTCGATGAGGTCGCGGGCCTCTTCCAGGAAGATCTCCGCAAGCTCTTCGTCCATGTCATCATCGGATTCCGACATTTCCGGGAGCGGCGGTTGTTCGGCCGCCGCTGGTTCTTCATTTGCCGGTACTTCGGTTTCATCCATCTCAAAGCTGAGATCGATTTCCTCGAGTTCACCGGTGAATTCCTGCTCGAAGGCGTCGGGTTCCTGGTTTTCTGTGCTCGGGGCCCGTTTCAGGTTTTCGAGCGCGGTAACCATGTCGTCGCTGGATTCCGTGGCAAGCCCGGCAGCCACTTGATCCATCATGTTGATCAGCTGTTCGTGAGCTGCCCGAACGGTCTCGAAAAAGGTTTCGTCCGGCGCTTCATCGTGTCTGGCGGCCTCGTCGTAGGTGTCTTTCAACGCGCTTGAGAGCGCGGCGACGTCGCCGAGCCCTGCTTCGGAGGCGCCGGAGGTCAACTGCTCCAGCTCGGAACGCAACGGGTTCAACGACTCCATCTCGCCGGGGTTGTCCGCCCAGTGGTCGAGAATCCGGTCAGCATCCAGAACAATGTCGAGGCCTTCGTTCAGGAACAGCTGAACCAGCCGTGACGGAGCCTGCTGCGGATGCTGGCGCGGAGCTTCCTCGCTGTGGCCGCGGAGTGTCTCTTCGGTCAGTTGGTCCAGCTTCTCGAGGAAGGCTTCGGTGCCAGGCAGCGAGGCCTGTGGATTTTCACGGATCTGGGCCAGGCCCTGGGTCAGGAAATCGCAGGCGGATTCGATCAGCGAGAGCACGTCGCGGTTGGCCCGCTTGTTCTGTGCCCGGGATTCCTTGACGAAGCGTTCCAGTGGTGTGATTACAGCAGCAATGGGTGCGATGCCGGCGGTATGGGCGCTGCCTTTGAGTGTATGCAGGGCCCGGGAAAGATCATCGGTGTAGGTAACCGTGGTCTTGTCTCCGGCTGCTGACAGGAAATCCTTCAGCGTCTGCAGATGGGTCTCGGTTTCACTTTCAAAAATATCCAGCAATACCGGGTCGACCGCATCCTCTTCAGTCGTCTCGATCTCTGCGCCTGCAGCGGTGATCTCATCTTCCGCTACGGTTTCGGAGCCGTCCGATTCGGCCGCCGGCATCATGCTGGCATCGGGAATCTCACCGCTGGCCAGGGCGTTGGCGCGGGCTTCGAGGTTGGCGGTATCGAAGGAAGCCGCACGGCGCTTCTCGAAATCGTCGACCAGGGCCGGCAGGCTGGCAGTGACATCCTCCAGAAGACTGGCGATGTCATCGTTCATGAAGATGCTGCCGTCGATAACGCGGTTCAGCATGTTTTCCACGGACCAGGCCAATTCGCCAACAACCAGCGCGCCGACCATACGGCCACTGCCTTTCAGCGTGTGGAAGGCACGGCGAACTTCTGACAGAGCGCTGCGGTCATCGTGCTGGCGCAAAAGCATTGGCAGGTATTCGCGAATGGTGTCCAGCACCTCACCGGCTTCTTCGACGAATATTTCAAGTATTTCATCGTCAATCAGGTCATCGTCATCGGCGGACTCATCCGACACGGCCTCAACGGTGGCTTCTTCAACGATGGATTCCGGGGTTTCCTGCTCTTCTTCTCCCGAGTCGGCGACGGTGTCTTCGACCTCGGGAATGTCCTGCGCCGTCACGGCATCGTCGTCGGTGCGACGGGTGGTTGCCATGGCCTCGGCCCGGTTGATGAGCTCCTCCACGTCGCCTGCGGTCTGGCCGTCCTTGAATTCACGGATCAGTGACGGAATGCGGGCATTGACCTCGTCCACCAGGGTGAACATGTCTTCGGTGGGGCGAATGGTCTGATCGATCACCCGATTCAGCAGGTTTTCCACAGACCATGCCAGCTCGCCGATACTGGTCGCGCCCACAAGTCGTCCGCTGCCCTTGAGCGTATGGAAAGCACGACGAACTTCGGTCAGAGCCTCACGGTCGTCGTGATTCTGGCGCAGACGGGGATAGAATTCATGAATGGTCTCGAGAACCTCTTCGGCTTCCTCAACGAAAATGCCAAGAATTTCGTCGTCCAGGAGCTCCGAATCCGAGCTTTTGGCCTCTTCCGGGGCGGTCGAAACGCTGGCTTCGTCCTGCTCGTAAGACGGTTCAGCGACGGTCTCTTCATGGGCCGTGGTTTCAGTCCAGGTGGGCTCAGCCCCGACCGGGAAGCCGAGGGAAGCGAGACTGTCCTCGGCCACCCGCAGAATCGAATCGTTTTCACCAATCCCCTCAGCGAGGCGCTCCAGGTAATACTCGATGCTGGTAACCGCATCGGCCAGGATGTCGAGCTGCTTCCAGTCAGGAACCTGCTTGCCGTCCAGCAGCACATCGCTGATGTAGCGCTCTGCCGAGGCCAGCATGCTTGCAACCCGGTCCAGCGGAATCAGGCTGAGGCCGCCGCGAATGCTGTGCAGCAGGCCGGGGACATGCTCGATTTCCCGGGTATCCCATTGCGAGGCAATGAAATTGACGATGGCGGATTTCACCTGCTCCAGAGTGTTCCGTGATTCTCGCAGCAACGCGCCGCTGGCCTCGCCCAGTTCCCGGGAGCCAAGGTTAATCGGTGTATCGGAGGTTTCGTCAGCGGACGACTCCTGCTGACCTTCGCTGTCCAGGCCGGCGAGACTGGCTTCGACGTAAAGCAGTGCGCCGGCGATATCCATCAGCGTGCCATCGTCAACCAGCTCGGCCTGGGCGCTGAGTTTCTCAACCAGTTCGACCTGCTCGGTGATCACTTTCCGCGGTATGCCCAGACCCAGTACAGCCAGGGTATTGGCCACTTGGCGCAGACCCGGCAACAGGTCGTCAAGCTCACTGTTCTGGCGGAGCTCTGAGCGGACAAACAGATCCAGCTGATCCTTCAGTTTCGCCAGCTCTTCATTGAGCGCGCCGACAACCGAATGAATGGCATCCCGACCCGGGCCGGAGACACGGGTTCGGGCGGCATCAACGTCGTCTTCCGAAGGCAGTGCCTGGTTCAGCTGGTAGGCATCCCGCAAGGCACTTACCTGGGGCGAATCCAGATCCCGGGCACGGGCGACATAGTAAAGCAGGTGTTTGAGCAGCGCTTCCGGCGCTGGTTGCTGAAGGATATCCGCATGCTCATCGGTCAGTCGGCGGATTTCACTGTCCAGTTCCCGAAGCAGGGATTTCACCGCCGCATTCACCGGATTGACGTGTGCCTGCAGTGTTTCCACGAACGCACTGGCTGCTTTCCAGAGCTCGCCCCGGGGCGTCTTCTGGCACAAGCGGATCAGTCGCTGGATCACCTTCTGCATGTACTCGAAATGGGCATCGAGATCCGCTTCCCGGATAACACCGGCCAGCGCAAACTGGTACATCTGACGCAGCTTGCGGATGTGGCCCAGGACTGTGGGGTCCTGCAGGCGCTGGGAGACCTTGCCGGTCACGCTGATTCGCGAGGGGGCCAGGTCCGGTTTGAACAACGAGGTATCAGACAGCAGGGATTCGCCACGGGCGGCCCGGAGGTCGTTAAGCAGTGGCAGCAGCACCATCGGGAAATCGTCCTGGCTGCTGGCCAGATGCTCGAGGTACTGGGGCAACTGCAGGATGGCCTGCATCAGGACTTCAACGGCTTCGTCGGTATTGGCAACGGTTTCGTTGAGTACGGCCTGGGTGAGCTTTTCCATCTCCTCGGTGAGCAGGGCTGCACCGTAGAGCTCGACCATTTGCAGGGTGCCATGTACCTGATGGAGATAATTCAGGCAGAAGCGCAGGCGCGCGGTGTCGTCACGATTCTCGACATACGCTTCCAGTGCATGCTGACCCTGGGTCAGCGTGTCCTGTATCTCTCCCCGAACCCAGTCGAGGGCGATGCTGTCATGGTGATTGCCCATAACCACTCCGGTTATTCTTCGTCAGTCTGGCGTTTGATCCACGCCAGCACATGTTCCGAGGGGACTCTCTGTAACCCTGGAGGCTGCCAGTCGGTCAGCTCTCCCTGGCCCAGTACCAGCAACCCCCCGGGCGCCAGCCGCTCTGCAAGTCGCTTGACAATTTCCCGCCGGCGCCAGCGACGGAAATAAATCAGCAGATTCTGGCAGAAGATAATGTTCATCCCGTGCATGGGTGCTTTATCCAGGTCCAGAACATTCAGTCTGGTAAAGCACACCCTGTCGCGGATGCTGTTCACGATTTCTACGGTGTTCCGCTCGGCCGGGCGGAAATACCGTGCTTTCATTTCCTCGTCCATTCCCAGCAGTTTGCGGGGATTGAACTGACCGTTCCGGGCCTTCTCGATCACCGGCTTGCTGATATCAGAGCCGGTGACACCGAACAGAGGCTGCAATGCCAGTTGCTCCATGCATTCATTCAGCACCATGGCCAGGGTGTAGGGCTCTTCCCCGGTGGAACATCCGACACTCCAGGCCTCCAGGGGGCGCTTTTTCAGCTGTTCCCGCGGCCGTGTCAGGACATAGTCGGATACCAGCCGGAAAGCGTCGGGATCCCGGAAGAACCGGGTTTCCTGGACAGTGAGCCGGTCCACCAGCGTTGACCATTCCCTGATTGCATCCGGCCCGGATACGATCTTTTCGTAATAGGCCTGATAGCTGCTGCAGCCGATTTCCCGCATCCGGATGCCAAGGTTCGTTTCCAGAAACGAACGGCGCTCGGAAGACAGGGTGATCCCGGTTCGGTGTTCCAGCAGGGTTTGCCACTGGCTGAACTGCGCCTCGTCCATATCCGGGAGTCGACGCAGTGACCAGATGCCCTCGGCAGGTGACAGGTTGTTATGCATTTGCGCCATAAACCGTCAACAGCCCTGGAACGGAAATCAGCCCACCACCGGAACGTCGCTGTCTTCCTCTTCCTCGTAATCAGCCACGTCTTCTTCCGGCAGAGTGAAGCCGGCAACGGAGGACCGAAGCTCGGACGCCATTTCTGCCAGGTTACCGATAGACTTCGCAGTCGCGTTGGTACCGGAAGACGTCTGGGACGTGATTTCCTGGATAACGTTCATGGTGTTGGAAATGTGCGCCGCCGAAGAAGACTGCTGACGTGCGGCGTTGGAGATGTTCTGGATCAGTTCCGCCAGAGACATGGATACGTTCTCGATTTCCTCGAGGGCGATACCCGCGTCCTGAGCCAGACGTGCACCACGGACCACCTCGGCGGTGGTGTGTTCCATGGAGATAACGGCTTCGTTGGTATCCGACTGGATCGTCTTGACCAGCGCTTCAATCTGCTTGGTCGCTGCAGAGGAGCGTTCCGCCAGTCGCTGTACTTCGTCGGCAACAACCGCGAAGCCCCGGCCAGCGTCACCGGCCATGGAGGCCTGGATCGCCGCGTTCAGGGACAGGATGTTGGTCTGGTCGGCGATGTCGTTGATCAGGGATACGATGTCACCGATTTCCTGGGAAGATTCACCCAGACGCTTGATCCGTTTGGAGGTTTCCTGAATCTGCTCACGGATGTTGTCCATGCCGCGGATGGTATTCTGTACCACTTCCGCGCCTTTCTTGGCGATCGCAACCGACCGCTCCGCAACCGCGGAGGACTCGGCAGCGTTCGAGGATACCTGGTCGATGGACACGGCCATCTCGTTCACCGCGGCGGAGGCGCCGGCGATTTCCTGGGCCTGGTGCTCGGAAGCATCGGCAAGATGCATCGCAGTGGCCTGGGTTTCCTGGGCCGCTGACGCTACCCGTACGGCAGTACCACGAATCGCCTGTACCAGTCCGCGCATCTGGTCGATCGCGTAGTTGATGGAGTCGGCGATGGCACCGGTGAAGTCTTCGGTTACCGTGGCCTCGGTGGTCAAGTCACCATCAGCCAGGTCGGCCAGCTCGTCCAGCAGTCGCAGGATCGCGTTCTGGTTCTGTTCGTTCTGCTCTTGCGTAGTAGCCAGTCGGGCCTGGGCTTCGCGGTACAGGGCCAGACCGATAAACACAACAATGGCAACCATGGCGGCGAGGATCGCGAAGGCCAGGGTCGGGCTGACCAGGCGCGAGCCGGACTGGGTCCGGAAGTTCTCGGCCAGTACAGAGAGTTCGGAGAGCAGGATCTCGGAATTCTGGAAGATGTCGCTGGCAGCAGTACGAACCTTGAAGAGGTCGGGAGAGGCTTCAAGGATTGCGTCTACGTTCTGGGAGACGAACTGGAACAGCTCATCGACAGCTTCGAGACCGTAGATGGCGTCTTCGTCATTTACCTGAGAGATCCCCATGGCAGGGTTGCCGTTCAGCTGGCCTTCGAGCACTCGGCCGAACAAGCTTGCGTCACGACCGAAACGGTCTGCGGCAATAACCGCGTCTTCGTCACCGGAGAGTACGTTATTAACCGAGCGAACAATCCGCTCCGCCAGGAGTGACTGACGCTGCGCCAATGCGATCTGTTCGGCGGGTGCGTCGTTGTCGAGCAGGATCTGTACGATATCGTCGTACTCAACCTGCAGCTGCGGAATGGTTTCGTTCAGAGTCCGGGCAACCTCGTGGAGACCGAGCACCGCATCCTGGGTGGAGAGGATGCTGTCGGCGTTTTCCCGCACGGTATTCCAGTTTTCCTGAACGCCACTCTGCTGGGCCAGTTCACTCGGCGGCAGACCGGTTTCCGGGTTACCCTCGGTTACGTTGGTCCAGAGCTGCTGGAATTCGTCACGGGAGCGGCGCAGCTGGTTGAAGGCCTCGGCGGTACCGCCGGCAGCCTCGGTCGCGTTCTTCGCAATCTCCTGAGAGAGCACTCTCAGTTCGGCGGTGTTGGCGATGTATTCCTGATCGTTCTGGCTGTCTGCATTGATAACGAACAGCACCACAACGAGCAGGATAGTGAGTGCGATCAGCGCGGCGATCAGGCCGGCAACCAGCTTGTTGCCTCCCTGTCCCATACTGAGTCTTCCGGCTCTGTTCTTCATTTTCTGGCTCCCGGCCTCTTCAAGAAATTGGCAAGTTTGTTTTTTCGGGTTTCAGGCGGTCAGGGTGATGTTCCTGCCATTGTCACCACCCTTACCACTGTGCGACGTCAAGAAATCGTTCGTCCTCGAGCAGATCGACGGCCGAAAACACTTTCCAGACTTCTTCGTTGCGTTCATAACCGCCTGAGACAAACGGTCGAACGTTTTCAGGCACGCCCTCGGGCGAATCCTTGAAACTGTCAGTTGCGAAATACTGCATGCCCAGCACACTATCGACTACCAGCCCGCTGAAAATGTCACCCTGCTCTACCACCAGCACGCGCCGTTCCCGCTGGCTACGGGAAGAGCGGGGAATATCGAAAAAGCCGGCAAGATCAACCAGGGGCAGGAGGCGGCCGCGAACATTGGCCGCGCCAAGCAAAAACGGGCGAACCCCCGGTATATGGGTAAACCGGGGGACGTGGAGGATTTCAGTGACTTCGCCCATGGGGGCAACGTACCGTTCGCCTGCGAGAACGAAGCCGATGCCGTTCCACAGTTCAACGGCTTGCTGTTGTTCCGGCAGGCCGGCAGCCAGCGACCGGCTGCGCGCGGCGATATCCGTCAGAACGGCAAAAGGGGCGGCCTGGGCGGACATGCTTACTCCACGGTTGGGGATCAGGCAATCAGACTGTTGATTGTTTTGATCAGGTCGTCTTCGTTAACCGGCTTGACCAGGTAACCCTTGGCGCCCTGTCGGGTGCCCCAAACTCGGTCAGTTTCCTGGTCCTTGGTGGTTACGATGACGACCGGGATGGATGCGGTTTCCGGGGCGCGGGTCAGTTGGCGGGTTGCCTGAAAGCCGTTCAGGCCCGGCATAACCACATCCATCAGAACCAGGTCCGGGGTC
>NZ_AGTR01000033.1 GCF_000235625.1 Marinobacter manganoxydans MnI7-9
GTAGCGACAAACGTCAGGCACTCACCCAACCGATCTCATTGTACCCGGCGTCGAAAGACCCAAAGGGAGAAAATAAACAGCGTGACACCGATTACCAGCAAGGCGAGAGCCTCATCCCAGAGAACCGCCAGGCCGGCGCCTTTGAGGAAAATACCGACGATGATATCCATGTAATAACGCAGTGGACTCAGCAGGGAGAGGCTTTGCAGGAAAGGCGGCATGGCTTCTACCGGCGTCAAACTGCCCGACAGGAACATCAGCGGGAAAAGTCCGAAAAAGGAGAGCAGCAACGCCTGCTGAAGGGTCCGGCTGTAGGCGGCAATCAGTACGCCCAGCGCAATCGCACTGAGCAAAAAGATGGCGGTCAGCACCAGAAATAAAAGCAGACTGCCCTGAAGGGGCACATCAAAGACTCTGACAATCACCAAACTCGGAAAGATGGACAGTACGCCCATGATCAGCGTGGGTGTGACCTTGGCCAGGAACAGTTCCAGGGTGGAAATGGGCGTCACCAGCAGCTGCTCGATAGTGCCTCGCTCCTTTTCCCGGACAATAGAGGCGGCCGGGTGAATAACGCCCACCATCATACCGGCCAGAGCAATCATCGATAACACGATAAAACCCGATGTTGTCAGATCGGGGTTATACCAGATACGGATCAGGGGTACCGCGACCCCCTTCTTCCCGGCAGCAGGGAGCGCTTCGCGCTCCTGGCGCTGGACGATCTGCAGAGCATCATTGACGGCATTGGCGGCAATGTTGGAATTGGTGCCGTCCTGGAGCAACTGGAGCTGAGCACTCTTGCCAGCGAGAAGAGCACCTTCGAACCCGGCGGGAACGACCAACACCATGGTGGCATCGCCTTTCTCCAGGAGGTCAGTGGCGGTTGCCACACGGGTTTCCTGAAATTTCAGGTCGAAGGTTTCGCTCACCGCAAATTTCTGGATCAACGAGCGACTCAAGGCGCTGCGATCCTCGTCCACCACCGCCAGGGGCAGGTGGCTTACATCAAAACTGAGCGCAACGGCACAAATGACGACTTCAATGGTGTAAAGCCAAAGTATCAGGGTCAGTATCAACCGGTCACGAAAGAACTGCACGAGCTCCTTGCGCAACAAACCAAATAAGGCAATTCCCATCAGGCCACCTTCTGCTTCATTCGCCAGGCCGCGAAGACAAATACCAGGACCGTATAGACGATCAACATCATCAGATTTGGCAGAACGGCTTCAAGGCCGGCTGATTTCAGTACGATGCCCCGGGAGATTTCCATAAAATAACCGGCAGGGAAAAGCCAGCTATACAGTTGCAGGGCAAGAGGCATGGTGAACAGAGGGAACAGAAAACCGGAAAACAAAAACGACGGCATCAAGGTGACAATCAGCGTTATCAACATGGCCGCCAACTGGGTACGGACCAGGGATGAGACCAACAGGCCGATACCCACCGTGGTCAGCACATAAACGAAAGCGGACGTCAGCAGCAGTATCGGGCTGCCGGCAATGGGGACCTGAAACCAGGCAAACCCCACCACCATGACCATAAGAATCTCCAGGAAAGCCACCAGACCGTAGGGCACCAGCTTGCCGACAACAAACTCGGTTGAGGTGACCGGCGATGCATAGATCTGCTCAATCGTACCGGTCTCTTTCTCACGCACGATCGCCAGGGCGGTCAGCAGGGGTGGGAACGCCATCAGGATCACGGCAAATAACCCGGGGATGACGAAATTGACGCTGCGCAGGGAGGGATTGAACCAGACCCTGGCCTGGACCCGGACGGCGCTCTGACGCGGGGCGGGGAAATTTGCGATTACCGCCTCGGCATAGGCCGATGCCAATCGACCCAGAACAGGATAGCCGCCGTCCACGATCACCTGGACAGGCGCCTCGTCGCCTCTGAGCAGTTGCCGGGCCAAGCCGGCTGGAATCACCACGCCCATGCTGATGGTCGAGCTTTGCAGTGCCGACTCCAGATCGCGGAGATCGGTCGTTTTCTGCTCTAATTGAAAATACCGCGAGCTGTCGAAACGGGCTGACAGGTCGCGGCTTGCCGGCGTGTTGTCCAGATCGTAAATGCCCACGGCAACCTGTTCCACATCCAGATTGACCGCATAGCCGAACAGAAAAAGCATGATCAGCGGCATGATCACGGCCAACGCAATGGTAACCGGGTCGCGAATCAGCTCGCGACTTTCCTTGACGATGAGGGCTCCAAGCCGATGAGCCTTCATGGTCCCAACGCCCGGGAATTGGCCGTTCCCGCCTGTTCTATGGCCGCCGTGAAGAGCATCTCCACCGTGGCGTCGGCTTCGAGGCCGAGCGAATGATTCAGCGATGATCGGCTACCGTGTGCAAGCAGCCGCCCGTCCAGCATTAACGCCAAACGATCACAATAGGCCGCTTCCTCCAGGTAGTGGGTAGTGACCAGCACGGTCATACCGCTGGCGGCCAGCTCACGGATAACCCGCCAGAAACGGTACCGGGCGACGGGATCGACACCCGAGGTGGGCTCATCAAGGAACAAGACCCGGGGCCGGTGAAGCAGGCTGCAGGCCAGCGCCAGACGCTGGCGCAAGGCACTTGAAAGATCACCGGTGAGCTTGTCGGGAATATCTGTCAGCCCCGTTACTTCCCTGGCCCAGTCGATCGCAGCCCGCGCCGCGCCTCCGGCCAGGCCGTAGGCATTGGCAAAGAAGCGGAGATTCTCCCAGGGGGTCAGTTCCAGATAGAGTGAAAACCGTTGTGACATATAACCAATTTGCCGGCGCAATGCGGTGCTACCCCCGCCGGAGCTCACCCCGGCCACCCGGGCGTTGCCCTCATCGATGGCCACCAGCCCGCACAAGGCCCTGATCAGGGTTGTCTTGCCCGCCCCGTTGGGCCCCAGCAACGCAAGCAGTTCGCCAGATGGCGCCTCGAAACTCACCCGGTCAACGGCCTTGAAATGTCCGAAGCGGACGCTCAGGCCGGTGGCCACCAGCCCTTCCTCTTTTCCCCTGTCTTGCCGGGCCAATTCCGGAAACTGCTGCTCGCCGGCCCTCCTGTCCGTCCGCAGCACAAACAGATCCTCGAGCCGGGGCTCGGCCGCCGCCAGGTGGGTTCCCTCGGGCAATAACTCGGCGAGCTGGTTTTCAGCGATGTCCGCGTTCATCACCAGTCGCAGGTGATCCGGCAACCACTGCACTGAATGGACGCTGTCAATTTGAGCCAGGATGCCGGACAACTCCCGCAAGCCTCGTCCGGTATCTCCAGCATTTACAGTGAACACCCTTCCGGCGGCGGGCCTCAGCAGCTCTTCCAGCGACCCATCCGCAAGAACGCGGCCCTGTTCCAGCAGCAGTATCCTGTCGCAGCGCTCCGCCTCGTCCATGTAGGAGGTAGCCACAACCATGGTCAGGCCCTGCGACCGGAAGCGGTCGAGCATGGTCCAGAGATGGCGCCGGGACAGGGGGTCGACGCCGAGCCCCGGTTCGTCAAGGATCAGCAGCTCCGGTTCATGGACCAGATTGGTACATAGCGACAACTTTTTCCGCATGCCACCGGACAGTTTGGCGGCGGGCCTGTCAGTAAAGCGGCCAAGCCCCGACATGGATAGCAACCTTTCTGAACGCTCCCGATAGAGTTCGTCGGGCACATCCCGGATGCGAGCGGCAAAGCTCAGGTTTTCCTTGACGCTGAGTCGATCGTAAAGCGTAAATCCCTGGGACATATAGCCAATCCGGGCAGCAACCTGCTTGGCCTCACGACGGGTATCGAAGCCCAGGACCCGGCATTCCCCCACAGTGGGGTCCAGGATGCCAGCCAACATCTGTAACAGCGTCGTCTTGCCAGCGCCATCAGCACCGACAATGCCCACTCGTTGGCCGCGATCAACGGAAACATCCAGTGGCTCGATGACAACATTGTCTCCGAATTGGCGGCCAAGGCCTTTGGCGACGATGGGTTCCGGGGAAGACATGACGGCTCAGCGCGCCGGAACCGAGAGGGTCGCTGGCCACTCGGCGTCCGGATCCCAGCGAATCCAGGCATCTGCCGGCATACCCGGTTTCAGAGCATCGGCCGGATTATCCAGCACCAGGGTAACGCCATAGACCATCCGAACTCTCTCGTCGGGCATGTGGACATCGCGGGGGGTGAACTGGGCGAAATCGTCAATCCTGCCGACTTTGGCGGAAAAGTCCCCGGGCAAACCGTCCACGCGGATTCTGGCGGGATCCCCCAAGCTGATCCGGTTGAGGATATCACCGGGGACATAGACCTTGAGTTCGAGCTGCTGCAGATTCACCATCGTGGCCAGCGGCTGGCCGGTATCGACAACCTCTCCCGTCTCCACCGCCCGGATCAGGATGGTTCCGGAGAGCGGCGCGGCAACCTCCGCTTTGTCCAGTTGCGATTCAGCCAGTGCCACCTGCGCCGCCCTTGCAGCCACCTGTTCTTCGGCGGCATCCTTCTGCCGCTGGAGAGACTCAAGTCGGCCCCGGGCCTCACTGACGGCATTTTCCGCCTGATCCAGATCACTCGAGCTGGCCAGATTGCGGGACCGCAAGTCCCGGATCCGCTGCCGTTGTTTCTCGGCATTCTTGAGATGATGACGCCAGGTGGTGATTTGGCTGTCGAAGCCGTCACGGACTTCCCGCGCCGAGGCCAGCTCGGCCTGTGCCGAGCGCAGGCGGTCTCTGGCATCGGCGGGGTCGATCACGGCTACCGTGTCGCCAGCCGAAACCTTGCTGCCTTCCGCGAGATGGTGCTCGATGACCCGACCGGCCACTTCGGCCGCGATCCGCACTTCCCGCCCCTCGATATGGCCATTGCCATAGACGATTCCCTGCGGCAAGGGCTCTTCCCCAAACAGAACAAAAACCCCATAAGAACCGCCGGCGAGCACCAACACCGCTATCAGAGACCAGAGCCAGGATTGGGATTTCACCAAACACTCCTTATGACATTACTGTTCAGGTTGGAGCCGGGATCAGGGCCACTGCCTCTCACTCCAGCCAATGAGATC
>NZ_AGTR01000032.1 GCF_000235625.1 Marinobacter manganoxydans MnI7-9
AGGGGATAGAATCCCTTGCCCCCCAGAAAACCCGCATCATGGGGCGCACTTCTTATCTGCTGGCGTGGTTCGGTGGCTGCGTTTCCATCGGCACCTTTACCATGGGATCCAGCGTGGTTGGCACACTGAACCTGCTGCAGGCCTCGCTGGCCATCGCCATTGGTTGTTTCATTATTGGCGCAGCACTGGCCCTGAATGGCGCAGCCGGCTACAAATACGGCATTCCTTTTATGGTACAGGCCCGCAGCGCCTTCGGTTTCGGCGGTACCCGCCTGCCGGGGCTGGTTCGGGCGGTCCCTGCCATCGTCTGGTACGGCTTCCAAAGCTGGATTGGTGCCGGGGCGCTGAACATGGTCTCTACCACCCTCTTTGGCTTCGATAACCTGGTCTTTTTCTTCATCGCCTTCCAGCTGCTGCAGATCGCCCTCTCCGTCACCGGCTTCCAGGGCATCAAATGGCTGGAGAACGTGGGCAGCGCTTTCATCCTGGCCTCCCTCGTCTACATGTTCTACAGCACCGTCCAGCGCTACGGCGACACCCTCTCGGCGAACCTGCTGACCATGGAAGGCTCCTGGGGCCTGCCATTCTGGGGTGCCACCATGCTGTTCCTTGGCATCTACAGCACCATGATCCTCAATGTGAGTGACTACGCACGGGAGCATGAATACGGCACCGGCCCCGGACTGCTGACCACCATCTACTCCATGTCGATCCTGCCTTGCACCCTGTTCATGGGCCTGATCGGCTACATGGTTTCAGAAGCCACCGGCATTGCCGACCCGATTCAAGTGTTCGCCAACGCTGTAGATAACCAGCCGCTTCTGATGACCACCCTGATGTTCATTGCTTTTGCGCAGGTCACCACCAACGTGCTGAATAATGTGGTACCGCCCACCTATGTTCTGATGGACGTATTCAAGCTGACCTTCCGCAAGGCCACTATCATTGTTGGCCTGCTGGCATTCGCCACCTTCCCCTGGGAACTGGTGAAAGACGGCTCTGCGGCTGGCCTGCAGATCTTTGTACAGACCTACTCCGCGTTCCTCGGACCGATCTTCGCCATCCTGGTGGTGGACTACTACCTGATCCGTGGTCGTACACTGAATCTGGATCACCTCTACAACCCCGATGGCCCCTATAAGGGCGTGAACTATGCGGCTCTGATTGCAACCGTCCTGGGCGTCATCGTTGCCCTGAGTTTCTCGGCCGTGTCCTGGTACGCCAGCCTGATTCCCGCCGGGCTGAGCTATTACCTGCTCATGAAACACTGGCCGGCCTGTCAGCGCTTCCGCGACTGAATACGCCCTCAGACAAAACGGTGACAATCATGAAAGACAGTGAACTGAACATCCGCCAGATCGATCCCACGCTCTATAACGAGGATCTGGCGCCGATCCCACACACCAAGCGAACCTGGGGCTGGTTTGAAATCTTCAACGTGTGGTCCAACGATATCCAAAGCCTGTTTGGCTACACTCTGGCAGCCTCCCTGTTCCTGACCTATGGGCTGAATGGATGGGCCGTTATGGCCGCAATTATCCTCGCCGGCTTTATTGTGATGGTACTGGTCAACCTGTCGGGACGGCCCAGCGTCAAATACGGTATTCCCTTTCCCGTGCTGAGCCGCGCCAGCATGGGGGTTCGGGGTGCCAACTTTCCGGCCATGCTGCGGGGGATCGTTGGCATCTTCTGGTACGGCGTGCAAACCTACTTCGCCTCCACCGCCGTGACATTGCTGATTACGGCCTTCTACGGCCCGGGCGACGGCACCACGTTCCTCGGGCTGTCGGGCGTGGCCTGGCTTTCCTTCGTGATCGTATGGGTTTTTCAGATCGCCATCTTCTGCAGTGGCCTACGGCACATTCAGCGCTTCCTGAACTGCGCCGGCCCTCTAGTTTACCTGGTGATGATTGGCCTGATGATCGTGGTCTGGACTAAGGCGGGCGATCAACTCCTGCCCGCCGTAGGCTCCATCTTCAGCTCCAGTAGTGGGGAATCGGTGAACCCGATTGGTGCCTTCTTTGCAATCGTCGGCACCATGGTGGCCTACTTCGCAGCCGTGGTTATCAACTTCGGCGACTTCACCCGGTTTGTCCGCAGTGAGAAAGAAATGAAACTAGGCAACCTGCTAGGCCTGCCCCTGAACGTGGCGTTCTTTTCATTCATCGCCCTGATCATCACCGCGGGCACCCTCGTGCTGTTTGGCGAGCCGTTGACCAACCCCACTGAAATCGTGGAACGCGTCGATTCCGTGGCTCTGACCATTATCGCGGCGCTGACCTTCTTCGCCGCAACGGTGGGCATCAATTTGGTAGCCAACTTCATTCCGCCAGCTTACGACTTGGCCAACCTGTTCCCCAGTAAAATCAGCTTCCGGATCGGCGGGCTGATTACCGCAACCATTGCGTTCTTTGTTGGAGCACTGTGGGTGTCGGTGATCAGCCAGATCGGGGTACCCGGCTTCGTGAATGCGCTCGGTGCCATACTCGCACCCTTCTACGGCATCCTGGTGGTGGACTACTACCTGATCAAAAAACAGGACCTGAACATGGAGCAGCTGTTCTCCTCCAGCCCCGACGGCGCCTATCACTACGCCAAGGGATGGAACACCCGTGCTATTGCGGCCTTCGCCCTAGCGGCCCTGTTCTCCATCTCGACGGTTCTGGTACCGGCCCTGAGCAGCCTGGGCGGTTACGGATGGTTGATTGGTGCCGCCCTCGGCGGCCTGTTCTACTGGGTGATCATGCCCGGAAAACAGAGCCTGGCGGCGCTTCAGACCCATAGCTGATCCAACAGCCTGCCAAGGCCTTGCCAGAACGCCCCGCCCTCACAAGCGGGGCGTTCTGGTTTGAGCCTCAAGCATCAACCGCAAAGATATCCCACAAGTCCGGGGTTTCCTCGGGCTCTTCAAAAATCGATAACGACGCTTCGATCGACTTCAGGTGTCGTTCCATGAAATCACTGGCCTTCGCCCCATCGCCTGCGGCAAGGAAATCAATCAGGTTATCGTGGTCGTGGGACTCGCAACCCAGATGACCGGCATTGCCATACACGGCCAGGATTAGCGAGGAGCGGGAGGCCAGTTGGCCAACAAATCCGGCCAACGTACGGTTACCGGAAATTTCGGCAAGACGGGCATGGAAGATCGCTGAGAGCTTGATAGCGATTCGCTGTTCACGATTGCGGAGCGCTTCCCGCTCCTGCTTTGCCATCTCCTGCAGCTCCTGAATGTCTTCCTCGGTGATACGCTTTGCCGCTGCATCCATCATAGCGCACTCAACCAAAAGACGGGCCTCAAACACGTCTCTGGCTTCATCGACCGATGGCCTGGTCACACTGGCCCCTCGCCGTGGCGTGAGAGTGACCAATTGTTCAAGGGCAAGACGCTGGAGCACCTTCCGGATGCCGGTACGGCTGACACCGAAAACATCAGCCAACGCGTCCTCGCGCAGACGTGCACCCGGCTTGAGCCGATGCTCAATAATGGCTTCCGATATTGACCGATAGATAGCATCCAGCCCGTTATCTCCGGGCCCGGAGCCTGATACTTGGCCCCTGCCACTTGAGGTCGTTTTGGCTGTTTGCCGACTATCGCTCATTGTACCCTCACATGATTAATGAACCAATCTCGGCCACCATTGTATACGCTCTTTGTGCACACAGACGAATTGATAAGGCCTTTATGGCCTCCCTGTAATGAGCTTTCCCGGCCCGTCCCTCAATCAGGGCATTTGTTGGAGAGATAACGGCTGGCCGACACCTTCAAGCAAAAGCAGTTAAAGAGCTCCTCGTCCCAATGTTCGCTTCTGTTTAGTAGTGCCCTGGATGCGGCTAGATTGCAAAGCGGACATTCTGGTACGACGCCTGGAAAGCCGCTCGCATGCCTGGCGTATCGACAAACCGACCATCAATCTCTTCAACGGTCCGGCCGTGGCAGTCTGGGTAGCATGGCCTCCACGTCAATCGTGTAGGTAGAGAAAAAAGCTTCCGCCGCTTCAATTAAAGCTGTCTCGTTTTCAAGTATCCCAAGATAGACCGGCCACTCGGCGTCTATCAGTTCCGTGCTATAAGGTTCCGGATCTACGTCCCCCAGCTGTGCAAGAAACCGGAACTCCGTTTCGTTCATGACGATGTAATCGCACCGTTTGCGCAAAAACATTTGCAGCATCTGCTGGGCATTGTAGCCGTCATGGCGCACCAGATGGCTCCCGATCCGCCCCTCAAGCCCATCACTGTAGACAAACCATCTGCGAAGACAGATACCTCCCTTGAGGTCATCGAAGGAGTCCGGGCGCCGGCCAGGTTGCGCGAACACGCGGTCACGCCAGGTTAACAACGGCCCTACGGCGTGCATTTGGTCCGGCAAAGGCATCCATAGCGGGTTGGCGAAAACCGCGTTGGCCAGTCCTCGTTCCATCGCCCAGGCCTGGCGTTTACGCGCCATCGGGACGAAATCGGCTGCGATACCGGTCTGTTTGGTGAATTCATTGATCACCTCGACCAGAATGCCCTCGCTGAGATCATTGCCGTAATAAAACGGGAGAAAGCTCTCGTCCGAACCCATAATCTTGAGCGTTTGGGACGAAACTGGAAGGAACCAGAATGCCATGATGATAAACAGGACTGCTCTCATTCGGTCCTCGTTGGAGTGATCAACCGGGTAAGGCCGTCGCTTGCCCGACTCTGCCTTTCGAGTTACAGACAGTTTGGCTCGAATTCTGGCTACATACCATAAGAAAGTCGATGTCGCTGCAAAGTCAGCTTTACCCACAAAAACTGTGGATAACTTTGTGGGAACAGCTCGGATAGGTGTCTTCAGCCCTGCAATGGCAGGGCCTCAGCCATTGTGGCGTTTTAATGACCGGCCAGCGAATAAACAGCCTTATCAGGCTAGCGAATACCCTTCGACTGCAGCCATTGGCTGATCTGCGCCTGATTCATGGCGCCGCTCTGGCGGGCCACTTCCCGGCCATTCTGGAACAGGATCATGGTAGGGATGCTGCGAATGCCAAACTGGCTGGCCGGGCCTTGGGCCTGTTCCGTATTTAGCTTGGCAAAACGTACCTTGCCCCGCCAGTCTCTCGCGGCCTGTTCGAACTGAGGCGCCATCATTTTGCAGGGGCCACACCAGCTCGCCCAGAAGTCCACCAGCACCGGCAGATCACTGCGCCCGGTATGATTAGCAAAGCTCTGGTCTGTAAGTTCCAGAACCTGATCCGGCCACAACGGCTGTTTGCAGGCGCCGCAATTGCCGCCAGATGACAATTTATCCGCAGGCACGCGATTTACCTTGTGGCAGTGGGGACAGACCAGGTGTCGGATATCAGTCATGATTGATTGCCCTCAGATTGTGTACTGAGATAAATGATCAGGGCAGACCAGACGAAATCAAGCAGCGCTTCATATTACTCGTCTCGCCAAAGCGGCCAGGCGATGAAAACTGTACTAGAAATCAGACATTACGTCCTGAAGATCCTGCTTGAGCTCTGCCGGTTCGGTGATCCATACCGTTTTATCAGGGCCGGGAAATACACCCACATCGAGGCCATCCTTCGTTAAACCGGGGACCCATTTCCGGAAGAAGTCCGGCAGTGAAATACTGCGGGGCGTCAGCTCATCGCCGCCGTTGGCGTACTCGGCGGCAAACGCCGAAGCCGGCCACACGGGCAGGTATTCCACATCGCCATCGTCCGAGGCGATCTTGAGGAATTGGCTCTGGCCGTTAACCAGGATCCAGATTTCCCGTTCCTCGGCCACTTGGCTCAGGAAGTAGTCGTACCGCTCTTCACCATCCATTTCCATTACTTGATTGAGGTCTTCACTGCTCATGTCAGGTACGCCACTCCAGTCGTTTGCTTTTCGGTATTCGGCGGAGCCTAACACGTATTTGGCGGAGACTGGCGGCCGCTTATCCAAAACATTATCAGCAACGCTGCAAGGGCCAGGTTGCCTAAGAGCATAAAGGGATACATTTCCGGGGAGATTCGCAACCATTCACCAGTAAAGTTCATCTTGGCGTGGAAAATCAGCACCGCTAGAACCATGCTGAACCGCAAGACACTATTCACGCGTAAAAGGAGCATCACTGAGGTCAGACCTCGAAACGGCGTCTAATTCAGAATAATCGGAGCATCCGAATGAAAAAGTACCTCGCCCTCCCGATCCTGTGCATCGCGTTGCCTGTATTCGCCCAACCGGCGCCTCCGCAAAAGGGATTCAGTGGTGAAGTCTCGCTAAATGCGGGGATCATCTCTTCAACGTCCAACTTTAACGTCGATGGCAGCGCCAGCACGTTGTTCAATAAAAGCGTTCTGATGATGAGCTCAGCCTGCTTGCAGCTTACGAGTACCCGCAATTCATGGGCTGGAAGGACTGGTCGTTTATTTCTTTTGCCGGCTTTGGCGACACCCAATCCAACCTGACCTTCTACGATGAATCCTCGTACCTGTTTGCGGTGGGGCTAAATTATAAGTTCTGATCTCGCCTGGCCTTCAAGCGCTCAACCAAGGCTCAGTTTTCAACCACTCGGGCTCGAAGCCTGGGTAGCTGAGCCGGGTAGTGTTCCTGAATGAAGGTTACCATGCCCTCCCGGATCGCACATCTGAGGTCCCAGTTCTTGCTGGAATTGGCGGCGCTCATCAAAAAACGCACCTGAATGGCCTGATCACTGGAATCGGTCACCTGCACCGAGGAAAATTCGCCATCCCAGAGCCCCGATTCATTGAGCAAACGAGTGAACTCCTGCCTGAGCGGTTCAACCGGCATGGTGTAGTCCACCCAGATAAAAACTGTTCCCAGCAACTCTGCGGTATTCCTGGACCAGTTCTGGAACGGGTTCTCGATAAACCATTGCAGTGGCACTACAAGGCGACGCAGATCCCAGACCCGCAAAACCACATAGGTGGCTGTCACTTCCTCTACCCAGCACCACTCGCCCTGCACATACAGCACGTCGTCTATACGGAAAGGTTGGGTCAGAGCGATCTGCATACCGGCCAGCAGGTTGCTCAACACAGGACGGGCCGCGAACCCGAGAATAAGGCCGCCGACACCCGCGGAGGCAAGAAGGCTGGCGCCCATGTGCTGAACCGATTCAAAGGTCATCAGGGCAGCGCCCAGGCCGATGATCACGATGAGAATATTAAGTGCGCGGACCAGGAATCGGGTCTGGGTCTCGACCTTGCGCGCCCGCTTCCAATGCCCTTCCAGCACTGGATTGAGCGCGACAATGACCTCGCCAATGGCCGATGTCAGTCGAACGGCCGCCCAGGTGATGGCAAGGATGAGTAGAAGGGTGGTGATTTGCTGAATCGCCGCCATCAACGGGAGATCCGGTGGTGCGGCCGCCAGCGAACCTGCAAGGGTGAGCAGACAGAAAACAACACCGAGCGCCCGGGCAGCCGCATCGAGGAACAGGCGAATGACCGTCCTGGACCCTGAAAAATGCCGAAAGACTGCCAGAGCCAGTCGGTACACGACATAGGTCGCAGCAACTGCGAGAATCGCCGTAAAACCCGGCCACAACCATGCCTTGAAACCGGCTTCAAACGATTCCAGCATCTGCCCTCCCCGAGCTTTCAATCAGAAAAGTGGGCAGGCGAACACATCCCTGTATTCCGCTCAGCCCCGTAAAAGCCTAGACCAGCCCTTGCTCCCGTGCCATCGCCATGGCAGCTTTCGGTCCGGTCCAGAGCGAGGGGAGGATAACCAGTGAAACCGGAATCGCTGTCAGCACGATGAACTGCTGGAGTACGCCAATCTGGCCGGCGCCCATATACAGAAGAATGGCCGCCATCAATGCCATGGCACCGCCCCAGAACACACGGATCCAAGGGCTTGGTTCGTCGTGGCCAGCTCCGACCATAGCAATCGAATAGCTCATGGAGTCGCCGGTGGTGGCAACGAAAATGGTTGTCAGCAACAGAATCGCCGCCGCCATCCAGGTGCCGCCGGGCAAAGCCTGAGCCACGGTCAGTGTGGCGACATCAAAGCGAAAGTTGTTCAGAGCTTCAGTCAGGTCGAAAGTACCGGCTAGCTGGTGATAGATACCGGAGCCACCGAGCAGGGTGAACCAGATGGTGGTCGCGATGGGGGCCAATACGGCCACCGCCAGAACCATTTCACGAACTGTCCGGCCCCGGGAGATTCTGGCAACAAACACTGCCATCAACGGCGTATAACCAATGAACCAGGCAAAGAAAAACACCGTCCACCATTTCATCCACCAGGCCGGTGCCGTTTCTGCGGTCATGGTTGCCATGGCAAAGAACGAGGTGACGTATTCACCCATCGACTGGGTGTAGGTATTCGCCAGGAACAGCGTGGGGCCGAAGACAAAGATAACCCCGGCAATAACCAACGCCAATATCACGTTGAAACGGCTCAGCAACTGAATGCCCTTATGCAGACCGGTCATGGCAGAAGTCATGTACACCCCGGCCAGAACCACCAGAACGCTCAGCTGGGTACCGTAGCCGTCTGGCACTCCGAACAGCTCATGCAACCCAAAGCTCATCTGGGTGGCGAGAAAACCGATGGGCCCGACGGTGCCGGCCACCACGGCAATCACACAGAAGGCATCGATGACACCACCGAGGCGCCCCTGAATGACTTTCTCACCGAATACCGGGTACAACAGCGTTCTTGGTTGCAAAGGTTTGCCCTGTCCGTAGTGGGCCCGCGTCAGGACCAGGGCTGTCAGGGAGCCGAGCACGGCCCATGCCAGGAATCCCCAGTGCGTGAACGACTGGGCCATGGCGGGAGCGACCGCTGCGGCGGAGCCAGCTTCGGTATTAAAAGCCGGAGGCGTAACAACAAAGTGGTAAACCGGTTCACCAGCGGCAAAAAACACCCCGCCTCCGGCCAACAAGGTACACATGATCATCGACAGCCACCGGAAACGGCCGATTTCTGGTCGATCCAGTCCGCCTATCCGAGCGGCGCCGGCCCGGCTCAGGGCTGTTCCAATGGCGATGAAGAATGTGAGTAGCAGCAGTAACTGGAAAAAGGAGCCCAGATAGGTGGCGGTCCACGCAAACCCGCTACCGATGAGTTCCGCCACGTAGCTACTGTCGAATATTGAGGCCCCTACGAACAGAAGTATGAAGCCGATAGTGAGCACCAGAACAACGGGATCGCTGTCTGTCAGCGGCCCACTTCTGGCTCGCGGGAGAGATTCGGATTGCACGGTCATAAGGTCTGCCTCTGGAAGAAAAAGCCGCGCAGGCTGCAGGAAGTGAGCGGTTCATGCACGGGGATTTCTGAAAATACGCATGCTCCGATGAAAACCGCCGCCCGGCTGTTCGGCCTCATTGGGCTGATCATGTTCATAGCGCCCGCTGCAGCACCCTCGCTGGGGTCACTCATGTTGGCGCTTGGCGAGTGGCAGTGGATACTTCTCATGCTGGCGGGCTATGCCGCGTTTCTTGTCCTGACGCTGCAGGTTGCGCTTTTCCCGAAGCTCCAGCCTCGAATCCCGACCACCACACCGATTCGGTCCCTGGTGACCAACTACCTGCTGGTGCTCAGACATAAAACCACCATGCGTTTTATCGGCATTCAGGTTCTGTGTTTCAGCACCATGCTGTTGCTCATCACCCATTCCTCGTTCATCTACCAGGAATGGTCTGGCCTCTCCAACAGCACGTTTGCCATTCTATTCGCCGCCAACATTGCGTTCATGGCTGCCCTGAACCTGATCAACCGTCCGTTACTACGGCGATTCTCCTCGGTGCAGCTGGTGCGCGCCCCGGACAGTCGCCCTGGCGAAAAAAGAAGCTGGCGTGTAACACTTTGACCACAGGGAAGCTCTAAACGGTTTGCAGGGAGAATTGAACCATCCCTGACCATCGAAACGTATGCATGTGGGTAAAAAAACAAAGGACGTGTTCGACAATGACAGTGCCAATACCGGAAACCGCCTTCTCATCCAGAGCGGCGTGCCGCACGACAGGTTTGCTGAGGACGCCGGATACTTCCAGAAGTCGATCCCTCTGAGACACCCCCTCATTTTCTACCTTGGCCACACCGCACCATTCTTCGTTAACAAGCTGGTTCTGGCCAAGCTGCTACCCGAGCGCATCGATCCGCGCATGGAGTCGATTTTTGCAGTGGGTGTCGATGAGATGAGTTGGGACGATCTGGACGAGGACCATTACGACTGGCCTACCGTCGCCGAAGTCATGGATTACCGGGCCAAAGTCCGGGCCACCGTTCTCGAGTTGATCGAAACACTGCCGCTCAGCCTGCCAATCAATTGGGAGAGCCCCTGGTGGCCCATCGTCATGGGCGTCGAGCACGAGCGTATCCATCTGGAGACCTCGTCTGTACTGATCCGCCAGCATGATCTGGCAATGGTCCGCCCGCAGCCGGAAGGGGCCCCGATTCGTGAAACCGGTGAAGCGCCGGAAAACGAGCTGATCACCGTGCCAGCCGGCACAGTTTCAATCGGCAAACCCTACGATGACGCCTACTACGGCTGTGACAATGAATACGGCGAGCATGAAGCCGAGGTCGATGAGTTCAGGGCCAGTCAGTATCTGGTCAGCAATCAGGAATTCCTGGCGTTTGTTGAAGCTGGCGGTTACCAGGAAGACCGGTTCTGGAGTGAAGAAGGTTGCGCCTGGCGCCAATTCGCCAAGGCCAGGCATCCAACGTTCTGGCGCTGGCAGAATGGGTGGCACCTGCGACTGATGACCGAGGAAGTGGAGATGCCGTGGGACTGGCCGGTGGAAGTCAATTACCACGAAGCAAAAGCCTTTTGCGAGTGGAAACGGGAGGAAACCGGTATCAAAGAGGTGGACAACGACCCTGCCAACGCCAACCTGCACCTGGACCATGGAGCATCTTCCTGCCCGGCTTCCGCTACATCGACTCGGAAAGCGAAGCGGTGCAACCCAATGCCTACTACGAAAGCGACCGGTTGCTGACTGAATACGCGGAGCTCCACTTCGGTGACACCTGGTTTGGCGTGGAAAACTTTCCGAAGGCCCTGGCGGATCTGGCCCTGGGTGCCATGAATGGCAAGCCCACCGGCAAAGCAGTGGATCTGGGCTGCGCCTGTGGCCGGTCCAGTTTCGAGCTGGCAAGGCGCTTTGACCAGGTGGAAGGCGTCGATTTCTCAGCCAACTTTATCAGGCTGGGCGTGGAAATGGCCGAGCAAGGCTCCATTCGCTATGCACTTGCAGAGGAAGGCGAACTGGTCAGCTATCACACCCGAACGCTCAAAGAACTTGGCCTCGAGGAATGTTCTGAGAACGTGAGCTTCTACCAGGGGGATGCCTGTAACCTGAAACCGCAGTACTCGGGCTACGACCTTGTTCTGGCGGCCAACCTTATTGATCGCCTCTACCGCCCAAGGCGTTTTCTGGACAGCATTCACGAGCGAATCAACGACGGTGGGCTGTTGGTTATTGCTTCACCCTACACCTGGCTGGAGGAACACACGCCGAAGGAAGAGTGGATTGGCGGTTTCAAAAAGGATGGTGAGAACCACACCACGCTGGATGGCCTGAAAGAGCACCTCTCACAGCATTTCAGGCTAGTCAGTCAGCCGAGAAAGGTGCCTTTCGTTATCCGCGAAACCCAGCACAAGTTCCAGCATACCCTGTCGGAAGTAACTATCTGGGAGCGGTTGCCGCGCTGATCAGCGCGGTAATCTCTCCTCTGAAAGGGCTGAACCAGGTCGTTTAACTCTTGCGTCCCGCAAAGCTCATTCTCTGGTTCGCGAGCTTTTCAGGTGTCCCCGTCCAGGCGTAGGCCAGGAGCGTAGGCTCAAAGTCCCCGGTGGTCATACGGTGGGCTTTTTCCGGCGGGTTGAAGAACAGGGAGCCCGGCGTAAATACGCTGTAGTTGCTGTCAGAGACCGAACCACTCAAACAGATGTACGACTCGCTGATGCCGTCGTGACTGTGTTCCGGGTAGGTACATTTTGGGCCGAATAGCACCAGGCCCAGTATGACGTTTTTGCTGAGCACAGGTCCGTTCGGGCCCATCAGCTCAGCGTACGCGTATTTACGGGCCAGGCTTTTATGCATCCTTTCATAGCCATAGCGCCACGTAAGCTGGCCAGAGACTCGCGTCAGGACTCTAACAACTGGTGCGGTCCGCTCACTCAATCCCTGGTCCAGAGCCCGCCCGAGCCATGCGCATACTGGAAGCTGCACAGGTTGGTCAAACTCAACAACAGGATTGGACTCAAGTTCAGCGTTAAGTCGATTTCGGACATCTTTGAGATGCGAACGAATGACCGGGTTTCCACCCGCAGAACCAAATCTATAGAGGTGCCAGTACTCCCGAAACACATATTGCCAATCCACATGATCTGAGAGTCTGGCCATATCCGCTCTTCTCCTGCGCGTATCCGGAAGTTCGGGATTCAGGATAGGTGATTTTGTGTTTCACAAACAATGCCGCGCCCCGGAGGCCGCGGCAAAAACGGCTTCAACCAGATTACTGAACCTGCTCGAAGTAACCCTTCAGCCGATCCTTATTCGTGGCGGCAGCAGCGGTCAGCTTGTCCACCGCGGCTTTGGCAGCGTCGTAGTTGACCGGGTCGCCGGGCTCAGCCTTCACAAATCCTGGCTCAAAGACCATTGCGCCGTCAGCGCCAGAGTTTTTCATTTCAACGACATGCTCTGCTGCCATAACCACGCCGGACGCAAGGGTCAGTGCAACTGCGGCTAAACCATTCTTGAAAGTTAATTTCATAGTAACTTCACCTCATTGGTCGGACCTTAAAAGCACTAGGAATTACGCACCCCACTCACATCAGGATTGTTTTCGGAGCTACGGGCATATCCCTATGGGAATGACGGTCGTGTTTCGCCGACTGACAGGCCTGAGAACCAAAGACGGTCTGTGTCGTACACACTTTTATGATGTTTACAGACCTCGTAGGCGTCGTCTCCAAAGCAGCAGTCCAGTTTGCTCGACTGATCTGATAATCCCCATAGAGCCGAACAGGGTTTTATGCAACAAAAGACGATCACTGACGAAACCTTGAAAATGGGCGTTGACGTCCTCGCTGAGAAAGATCCCGATCTTTACGAGGTGCGAGCCCGACTGGGATACCCTCCAATCTGGACTCGCGAACCGGGGTTTGCATCATTGATCCACATCATCCTTGAACAACAGGTCTCGCTCAAAGCCGCAGCTACGATGTTCCAGCGGCTAGCGTCCCACCTTGGATCGGTAACCCCGGAACTGGTCCAGAGGGCTGGCGAGCCTGAGCTAAGACGAGTCGGGCTTACCCGACAGAAATCCAGGTATTGTGTCGAGCTGGCCAACCGCATAACCGACGGCAAACTCGACCTCGCGCAAGTCGAAAAGCTTGACGATGTGCAGGGCCGAAGCCACCTTTTAGAAGTACCCGGTTTGGGGCCCTGGACCGTCGACATCTATTACATGATGGCGCTACGACGGCCGGATGTCTGGCCCCAAGGCGACCTGGCACTGGCATCCGCAATACAGGACATCAAAAATCTGGATGCCCGACCGACAAAAGAAGAGCAACTGGCCTTTGCCGAACAGTGGGCGCCCTGGCGAGCACTGCCCGATGTGCGCGGCTGCACACGGCTGGGTTGGCCTTGGGCGAATCGTCTATGCAAGCTCGTCAGAGCAGCTTTCAGCCTGGCTGGACGAACTGCACGTGGCGCCACCACCCGTGGCAACCCTTCCGATCAATGAGGTTGTTCCGGGCGTTCCCACTGAGGGTCCCTTCCCCGCTCTTGCTGACGCCCTGAGAGAGCTTCACGAGCGCTACGCTTTGGCCGATCGGAACAAAACATAATTGCCCAGCAGCGCCAGCGAAGCGCCCAGTACCGCCGTTGTTGTCCATTCAAAGCCCTCGAGCCAGGTCGAAACGCTCAGGGCAACCACGGGGAAAAGTACCGTCGCGTAGCCTGCTTTGTCGGCGCCGAGCGTCTGAATCACCGTGATGTAGCAATAGAACGCGATGATTGAGCCGGGAACGGCCAGAAAGACGGTTGCGCCCCAGAAAGTCGCTGAGGTCGGGACTACCCACTCAACACCAAGCAACAGGCACCAGATGCCAAGAATCACCGCGCCGTAAACCATGGCCCAGGCATTGGCCAGTAACAGCGGCACCTGAGACATCCGCACCTTGATGCTTACCAGGTTACCCATGGAAAACCAGAAGGTGCCGCCAATGGCGAAAAGAATGCTGGTGGCTGTGGCATTCCCCAGTTGCAGATCGTGCCAGAACAGCAGTGCCACACCTGTGATCCCCAGAGAGATCGCCGGATAAAGCCGGGCGGTAGGCCGGAGCCGTAACCAGAGCCAGCCATTCAAAGCGTTAAACAGAGCGGCCAGCGAAAACACCACCGCCAGCAGACCGCTTGTCATCGATTCTGCAGCACGATAAATCAGCAGAAAGTTCAGGCTGTACAGGGTTGCCCCCTGCAGCACCAGCCAACCGTGCTGTTTCAGGGTCAACTTCTCCAGCCTGCGCACCATGGCAAGAACCACCAGTGTCACGACAGAAGCCATAAAGAATCGGTAAAACACGGATATGTCGACCGGCGCCGCTTCAACCTGCAGACGAATCGCTGTCCAGGTGAGACCCCAGATCAGTACCGTCAAACCATAGTGAACAGAGATGGGCATGCCAGTGGGGTCCTGTAGCTATCGGGAACAATGGTTGATCGGGGGTCAGAGTAGAACCAGGACAGCACCAAAACTTGTCAGATCCTGCTGAACCATGGATGATTCTTGAGGCGGCCTCTCGTCCAGACTGATCCTACATCCCTATACCAACGCCGTACAACTCATGCAAAAGTGCCGTTTAACCACTCACTTGGGAGACCTATGCGCATTCGCGTAACGCACCAAAGGTTTACCATTGCTCTGCAATTGATACTGCTTGGTGAAGCGCTCTTTGCAGTATGGGGCCAACGATGGTTCACCGCATTTCTGACGGCCATGATTATCGCCATCACCTTCTTCCCGTTGCTGTTTGAGCGCCGCTTCAGAATCCACATTCCGCCGGAGTTGCAACTGGCCGCCATAGGGTTTGTGTTTGCTTCCCTGTTTCTCGGAGAGATCCGTGATTACTACACGCGGTTCTGGTGGTGGGATATGGCGCTCCATACCATGTCGGGGTTCCTGCTGGGTATTCTCGGCTTTCTCCTGGTGCACATAATGAACGAGACTGAAAAGATTCACGTGCACATGAAACCCGGCTTTGTTGCATTTTTCGCATTCATGTTTGCACTTGGCGTGGGCGCACTATGGGAAATTTTCGAGTTCACCATGGATTCCCTGTTTGGCATGAACATGCAAAAGCCCATGCTTGGTGATCCTTCCGGGCTGACGGATACCATGTGGGACCTGATCGTCGATGCGACCGGGGCACTGGTCATTTCCGTATTAGGCTGGCGCTATCTTAAGAACCCTGACAAACGCTCCTTTCTGGAGCGCTGGATTGATTCTTTTATTGAACGAAATCCGAGGTTTTTCAAACGCTAATGATTCGAAGGAAGCTACATGCAGGTCTGATGGCCCCGTCAGAGAAGGCATGGCTTCATGCCCTGCCAAATGGGATAATGCCTGCAATTTCAAATCCGCCGAACGAAGTCATTCATGTTTCTATCGTATAAGAGCATCCCAGATTCACACGGATTCACCCTGATAGAGCTGGTTCTCGTCATTCTGATACTTGCGGTATTGGCTGCGTTTGCGCTCCCCCGCTTCTCGGACCTCTCCACCGATGCCCGCCTGGCCGCATTGGACTCATTGGCAGGCACGATGCAAAGCACCATCGGAATTGTAAGAAGCAAGGCCTATGCTCAGGGTCTGTCACCTGCAGCAACCAATCCTGGCGGAAATCAGCAGACTGGCTACGTAATAGAAACTGAAGCGGGCCGTTCAGAGGTGGACTGGCGCAACCTTTGCCCTGAAAGCCGAGCCGAGGCTGCGGATTCGCTAACAATGCTGGATTACATCTCGGTGGACGCCAACGATTCCTCGCTCGAAACTTTCGTCAACAACCAGTACACCCGCGCAGGATTCTCCGTGCCTTCAGGATCGGCCCCAGGTCTTCCGGGTTGCTATGTCGAGTACGATTCCTTCGGCGACCCGGAATGCACGGTGACCCAGATAACTTCGGAATGCTGACACCTATCCTGGCGGAAGGTCGTTGTGATATGGCCTACTTTACCAAAACGGACCGGGGCACCAGACACTCCATGGCCGTGAGCGAAACGTCCCGGAATACCGCCTCTGAGGCAACAACGCTCGGGAATCGATCGTAAAGCATCCGCCGACACGTGGAGGTTCGTGCCTCGGCTTTTTTGACGCAATCAGCATGGGCTCTGGTTTCACTGCCCTCGCCAGTGGCGTCTGAGCAGAAGTCCGGAATCTGGGTAAAAATCCAGTCAACTGCAGCACTCAATTCAACCGGATTGGCCCGCAAATTGGTCAGGCGGCTTGCATCGATGGGATCGGGTTGGTCGCGGGTCTGCTCCCAGAGAACAAACAGCAGGGCAGCAGATACCAGTACAACAGTAACCTTGGGAAACTTCATGGGCGCCTTTTCAATCCGGTGAATCAGATCGCCGATCATAAACGCTCAGGCATCTGCTGTCCCGGTTTCCTATACTAATCAGGATTTCACACAAAAGGGCTTTCGACGCAAAGCGCCCTGCCAATCAGGCAACCCTGTCACTTAAGCCAAAAGGAGTTTTGCAAATGACCACACTGATTGTCGGTCTGGTACTGTTTCTCGGCGTGCACTCGCTTTCCATAATTAACGAGCCGCTGCGTAACCGGCTGAACGCGTCCATGGGCGAGGGAGCCTTCAAAGGACTCTATTCCGTGGTGTCCCTTGTAGGCCTGGTTCTGATCGTCTGGGGATACGGCGCCGCCCGGATGGATCCCACCGTGATCTACGTGCCTCCCGGCTGGCTCAAGCATGTGTCCTTCCTGCTTCTGGTACCTGTATTCCCGTTGCTCTTCGCCACTTACTTCCCGGGGAAAATCAAGGAAAAACTGGGGCACCCCATGCTGGCTGCCGTCAAACTCTGGGCTCTTGCGCACCTTCTCGCAAACGGGATGCTCCACGATATTCTGCTGTTCGGCGCCTTCCTGGCCTGGGCCGTGGCCGACCGGATCTCCATGAAGCGCAGAACCCAACGGGCCATTCCAACGCTGCCAGCCACCAAAGCCAATGACATCATCGCCGTCATTGGTGGCCTTGCGGTGTACGTGATCATGGTGGTCTGGGCCCACCAGTGGCTATTTGGCGTAGCGCCGGTCTGAACGACCGGCGCTCAAACGGATTAAAGGCCCTGGGCTCCGCGGCGCAACCAGTCATGCACGAACGCAAGCTTGCGTTGCGCCGTTTCCGAGAGCACAAACGGATAAAGGTCAGACAGCCCCATGGAACGGTTCACGTGGTTAACCCGAATGGCCAGCGACGCTGCGACATTTATCAGCATTGCCGTGTCTGGCTCTGAGTAAGGGTCCCAACCCTGCCTCGGCACCTCGGGCGATGTCAGTCCGGCTGATACAAGACTGTCAGTGATGTCTGTCAGGTGCAGCAGGTGTGCAGCCGTCTCGGCCCAGTCTTCGTGAGGGTGTGCCGAGGCGTAGCTGGTCAGGTAGAAAAGCCTCCAGTCTTCCGGCGGACCGTTATGGTAATGATGCTCAAGCGCTGTCGGATAATCAGCGCGTTCATCACCAAACATCTCCCGGAACGCATCCAGAAAGTCCTCACGCAAACTCAGGCGCCACCAGAGCATATGAGCGATTTCATGGCGCATGTGGCCGACCATGGTTCGATAGGGTTCGTCCAGGGCCTGCCTCCGGGTGGCACGAACCACTGGATCCGCTTCTGCAACACTGATCGTTACCACACCATTGGCGTGCCCCATGGCAACCGGGGTCAGGCCTTCCGCCAACATGTGGAAAACCGGGCGCGTGCCCGGATCCTCAGGGCGAAACCAGTGCCAACGGCCGAGGTTGTCCAGCACCCAGCGCTTGGAGGCTTCTGTCTCGGCCCAATTGGGCATGGCGTTAGGAATATTGGGGTCGGGCGCCAGAGCAGTCATCGCGCAGGAACGACAGAAGGCCCCCTGTTCAGGCGCAATCCAGTTGCAGCCGATGATGTCCCGGTTCGCGCAAAAGGGCGGCATCGGAACGAAAGACCTGGCCTGTGGATCGTACGCGACCGGTGTGCCCTGTGCCGTGGTGAGATTGTCAAACCACAGATTTCCGGAACCAACCGGGTTGGAAAAAACCTTCATAGAGCTGGTGCTCCTCTTGAACGGCAGTAAGCTCGAAAATGTGTTGCCGTTCTTCCGAACCTATACCCTATAGACAAGGAACACCAGCCAGACCACCAAATCGACCGGGTATCACTTACACGCTGATCACCATATCGCCGTAATCAAAGCGCACTTTCGGTAAGCCGGAGGTTCGGTCACGGGCACTACGGTAACCCAAAGCAACGATGGCAGTAGTCTCAAGGCCCAGTTTTGCCAGTCCAAGTACGTCATCGTAGGCTTGGTGATCGAAACCGGTCATCGGGCAGCTATCTACTCGCATTGAAGCTGCAGCAGTGAGCAGGGTCCCCAGGGCAATATAGGCCTGCTGGTGCGCCCACACCCGTTTTTCTTCTCGGGATTTGGCTGCAAGCGCCTGTTTCATGTGCTTAACATAGCTAGAAATATCGTCTGCAGGCACACCTCGGGTTTTCACAAGCTGTGCGACATACCTGTCGACGGTATGATCACCAATGTCTGTCTGCGCCGCAAAAACAATCAGGTGCGAGCAGTCCAAGACCTTTTGCTGGCCAAAGGAGTAAGCCAACAGATCCTTCCGAACCGACTTGTTTCCTATAATCAGGATCTTATATGGCTGCAGTCCATAGGAAGAGGCGCTCTTGCGAGCCGCATCAACCAGCGTTTCCACCGTATGGGCATCAAGCTTTTCGGGCGAAAATTCACGGACGGCGTAACGCCAGTCCAGGGCTTCGTGAATGTTCATAAAGTTGTCTCCTTCGCGTTGAGGTAGCAACTCTATGGAACTACGAGACCCTGCAAAACGGACAGAATAGAACTACATATTTTCCAGAATGGAAATAGCCAGCAGAAGATCCACGGGATCAGCGCTATTCCCAATAGGGTTTCTTGCCCAGATGTTGGTCCAGATGGTCAAGCAGCAGGCGAACCTTGGTGGGTTGCTTGCGCCCCGGCGGAAACAGGGCAAATACAGTGTAGGGTTTGGGCGGGAAGTCAGGCAGCAGGGGAATCAGTGCGCCTTTTTCAATATCGCCCTGAACCAGAAACCGCGGCAAGAAACCAACGCCGGCCCCCCTCAACAAACTCTGGCGAATCGCCAGGCTGCTGTCCGTTCGATAGTTGCCGCTGACCCTTACCTCCCGATCGCCCAGCTCCCAGACTCTCGGTCTGTCATGCAGTGAAAACGTCAGGCAGTTGTGCTGTGTCAGGTCTTCCGGACCGTGAATCTCCGGGGCACTTTCCAGATACCTCGGCGATGCGCAAACAATGTTTCTGGACGTTCTCAGTGGCCTGGCCATGAGGCTCGAATCGGCCAGGGAGCTTCGAATCCGAATAGCGATGTCTACGCCCTGCTCCACCAGATCGACCATCCGATCGCTGAGCTGCAAATCGATATCGATCTCGGGAAAGCGGTTCAGAAAACTGTCGATAGCCTCTGAGATGTGGGTCAGCCCGAAAGACATTGGCACATTCAGCCTTATTGTCCCCTTTGGCTCCGCCTGAAACCCTCTTGCCTCCAGTTCTGCGTCTTCCAGTTCATCCAAAAGGGCTTGGGTACGCTTGAGAAAGGCAAACCCCGCATCGGTCAGGTTCATTCGGCGAGTGGTTCGGTTGATCAGCCTCGTATCGAGGTCCCGTTCCAGAAAAGCGATGTGTTTGCTGACCGTCGCCGCAGTGATCTCCAGGTCATCCGCAGCCCGGGTAAAACTGCCCAGCTCCGCCACTCGCCTGAAGATGTTCATCGCTACCAGCTTGTCGGTGGCCACTGAACGCTCCTGATTATTTCCGATTTGGAAGAAGTATTGTTCGAATGCGCCCAGTTATCAACTTAATCAATTACGGCAAACTGGCTCACGGTAATGCCCCTCACAACCCGGAGCACTTAGTGATGATAGCCTCTATGCAGCGTTCGCTTTTCCCGCCCCAGGCCGCAGTTTGGGGCCTCCTGCTGGCCAATGGATTCCTGATCGCCTTGATGCTGGCGCTGGCAAAAGCCGCAACATCCCAGGGTATGCCGGCCGTCACTTATGCTTTCTGGCAAACGCTTATTGCAGGATCCGTTCTGCTGGTATTCTCCCAGAAACGCCGCTCTCTGTTGGAACGTCGCCTGAGCCGCTATTTTCTTATCAGCGGTCTGACCGGCATCGCGGTCCCGAATGTCATCGGGTTTTATCTGGTGACAAAACTGGGGGCAGGATTCACGGGCATCATGTATGCCCTGCCACCAATATTTACGTTTCTGATCGCCACTGGCATGGGGCTCGAAAAACGCAGCTGGATCAAACTGGCCGGGCTATCGATTGCGGTCATTGCCTGCGCCTGGATCGTGCTGCAACGTCATTCTGAGATCAGCAGCCCGAACCTTCTCTGGTTCGCCATGGGCCTGATCATCCCAGCCATGCTGTCTATCGGTAACGTCTACCGTTCAGTGGCATGGCCTGATGCAGTAAAGCCCATGGTCCTCGCAGCAGGCACATTGCTGGCTTCAGCTATGACACTTGGTCTGTTTGCAGGTCTGGCTGGGACGCCCATTTTTCCCGTAGGCACAGGATCTTACCTTCTTGGTATTGTCATTCTGCAGGGCCTTTTAACTGCGCTGACCTACCTCTGCGCCTTTGAACTACAGCGTCGCTCCAATCCGGTTTTCTACAGTCAGCTCGGCGCAGTCGCCGCCATGTTCGGGTTACTGATTGGCGTAATCTGGTTCAACGAGCGCTACTCAGTTGGCATCTGGCTTGGCGCCCTCGTGGTTATCCTGGGGCTCCGGATAAGCAACAGAACGAAACCAACGAGCCCTGAAACCTGAGTCATCAAGCGCATTCATAACCAACCCTCAAACAAATTCATTTGCCTGATCCGGATGCCGTTTCTAGGATGGTGGCTTCTGTCGCCCAAAATAAAAATCACACCCCGGGGAACAAGGCACCATGACTTTTCGCTCCGTACTGATTGCCAATCGCGGCGAAATCGCGATCCGCATTGCCCGAGCCTGCAGCGAACTGGGATTGCGGTCTGTGGCCGTATTCTCTGAAGACGACGACGCCAGCCTGCATACCCGTATGGCCGATGAGGCGGTGGCTTTAACGGGCCATGGCGTAAAGGCTTACCTGGATGGAGCGCAACTGATAGAGGTCGCAAAGGCCCATGGCTGCGAGGCGATCCATCCTGGCTACGGATTCCTGGCGGAAAACGCCGGTTTTGCCCGCGCATGCGAACAGGCCGGGCTGATCTTTATTGGCCCTTCGCCCGACGTGTTGGAGGGGTTTGGTGACAAGTCGGCTGCCAGGGCCCTGGCAGAACGCTGCGAGGTTCCCCTGATAAAGGGAATCAACAGATCGGTGAGCCTCACCGAGGCCCGCGCCTTCCTGGACGAGCACGGTCCTCTGATGATCAAAGCGATTGCCGGTGGCGGCGGCCGCGGCATGCGGGCGGTTCACGCCGAAACAGAACTCGAGCAGGCCTTCCAGCGCTGCCAGTCCGAGGCTCAGGCAGCGTTCGGCAACGGCTCACTTTACGTTGAGCAGTTGATCGCTCGGGCAAGGCACATCGAAATCCAGATAGTCGGCGACGGTACCGGAGCCGTCAGTCACCTCTGGGAGCGCGACTGCAGCCTGCAACGGCGAAATCAGAAGCTGATCGAGATTGCACCGAGTCCTTTACTGGACGCCTCGATCCGGGATGACATGATCGACAGCGCCCTGAAACTGGCCGGCGCCGTTAACTACCGTGGTCTCGGCACCTTTGAGTTTCTGGTGGACGAGGACCACCCCGGCCGTTTCTATTTCATGGAAGCCAATCCCCGCATCCAGGTAGAGCACACCATCACCGAGGAGATTACCGGCGTTGATCTCGTTCAAACCCAGCTGCAATTGTTTGGCGGCCAAAGCCTCACTGATCTGGCTCTTGAGTCGCCACCCACCAAGCGGGGCTTCGCGATTCAGGCGCGAATCAACAGCGAAACACTCTACGCCGATGGTCATGCCACCGCCGCTACCGGCACATTGAGCACCTACGAGCCACCGTCTGGCCCGGGTTTACGGGTCGATGGCTACGGTTACGCCGGTTACACCATCAGTCCTTCGTTTGACTCCCTGCTCGCCAAGCTGGTTGCCCATGGCGGCGATTACCCTTCAACACTTCGGCGGCTTTATCGCGCCCTGTGCGAATTCCGGCTAACCGGTGTCAGCAGCAATATTGGTCTGCTGCAAAATCTGGTCCGCCATTCCGGCGTGGAAACCTGGGCTGTTACCACCCGCTTTGTCGAAGACAACCTGAAACACCTGATCCCGGAAGCGACCAAAACCGCTCACCCGCACCTGCACTTTGGCAACGCATCTGCCTCGGCGGTCGACGAAAGCCCGGGCGCCATCGCCGCACCGGCGGGCACCATCGGCATTGAGGCGCCCAGTTCAGGCACGGTTGTCAGTATCGATGTGACACCAGGAGATTCCGTCGCCATCGGCGACCCGGTGGCGGTGCTTGAAGCCATGAAAATGGAGTTTGTGGTCAAGGCAACCAACTCCGGCATCATCCACGCTATTGCCGCAGAACCAGGGACAACGGTGAACGACGGGCAGGCACTGGTCTACCTGGAACCAGCCGACGTCGAGGCCGGCGGCATTCAGAATGAAGAGACGGTTGATTTGGAGTACATCCGGGCCGATCTCGCCGAGGTTCTGGAGCGTCATGACCTGCTGACTGACCAGCGCCGACCGGAGGCGGTCGCAAAGCGGCGTAAAACTGCTCAGCGAACCGCTCGTGAGAACGTTGAAGACCTGCTCGACCCCGACAGCTTCAATGAATACGGAGCTCTTGCACTGGCGGCACAGCGACGCCGACGTTCGGCGGACAAGCTGGCTGAAATGAGCCCGGCGGATGGCCTGATTACCGCCATTGGCACCGTGAACGCGCCGGCATTTGGCCCCGAAGCCGGGCGTTGCGCCACCATGGCCTACGATTACACGGTGTTCGCAGCCACACAGGGGCTGACGAATCACCGCAAGGCAGACCGAATTCTCGCTCTGGCCGAGCAATGGCGAATCCCCCTGGTTCTATTCGCAGAAGGCGGTGGGGGTCGCCCATCCGACACCGACGCCAACGGCGTTTCGTTTCTGGACTGTCATACCTTTGTCGGCATGGCACGGCTCTCCGGCGTCGTGCCCACGCTCGGTATTGTGTCCGGCCGTTGCTATGCGGGCAACGCGGCACTGCTTGGCTGCTGCGACACCATCATTGCCACCAGAGACGCCAATCTGGGGATGGCGGGACCTGCCATGATCGAAGGCGGCGGGCTTGGGCGGTTCAGCCCGGAACAAGTGGGGCCGGTGTCCGTCATGGGGCCCAACGGTGTGATTGATGTCCTGGTCGAGGACGAAACTGAAGCGGTCAGTGTGGCGAAGAAATATTTGTCTTACTTTCAGGGCACGTTGGAAGGCTGGCAGTGCGACGATCAACGACGGCTACGCCACCTGATTCCGGAAAACCGCATGCGGGTCTACGATATCCGTCAGGTTATCGAAACCCTGGCCGATCAGGACAGTGTCCTGGAACTCCGCAGCCAATTTGCGCCAGGCCTGATCACGGCTCTGGTCCGTATTGAAGGTCGTCCCATGGGCCTGATCGCCAACAACCCGGCCCACCTGGGCGGAGCGGTCGATGCCAGCGCAGGTGACAAGGCTGCCCGCTTCATGCAGCTCTGTAATGCCCACAGCCTTCCGATCCTGTCACTGTGTGACACACCGGGCTTCATGGTGGGGCCTGACGCCGAAAAACAGGCCACCATTCGCCACATCTCGCGTATGTTCGTGGCGGCAGCCAAGCTCAGTGTGCCTTTCTTCACCGTGATTCTGCGTAAGGCGTACGGTCTTGGCGCCCAGGCCATGGCAGCGGGCAGCATGCTCACCCCCTTCTTCACGGCCGCCTGGCCCAGCGGTGAGTTCGGGCCCATGGGCTGGGAAGGCGCCGTGCGCCTGGGCTTTGCCAAAGAACTGGCCGCCCAGCCTGATGAGGAATCAAGGCAGAAGATGTTCGATACTCTGGTCGCCAAAGCCTATGAGCAAGGTAAGGCGCTCAACGTGGCCAGTTATCTGGAGATTGATGCGGTGATCGACCCGCAGGAAACGCGGGCGTGGTTGATACGCGGGCTCAGTTCCACTTCCGGCATTCAGTCTGGGGAAGGCGGGAAATTCGTCGATACCTGGTGAGCGGGGGCTCTAGAATTGGCTTCTGCCCCGCAACAGAACCTGAAAATCATCAATACTGTCGTCGCCATCCAGGGGAAAGGCGAAGTCGAGGTGCAGCATACGCTGCACCTCAATGCGGCTGGACGCCAGCCGCATGCCGAAGCCAACATCCTTCAGAACACCTTCGTCCGGCCCACTGTTCCGTTCGTCAGTGAACCAGGCCCGGCCGACGTCAGTGAAGATTACACCACCAACCCGAAACAGCTTGAACGGATGCCAGTCCGGAAAATAGCGCCGCTCCAGGGTCCATAGCAGCCTGCGGTTACCCTGCTGGTATTCGCTGGGATAGCCACGCAGGCCGTTCTCCCCGCCAATCAGCAGTTGCTGATCGGCTGTCAGATTGTGCGCTGCGGTGAACGCGAGATTGGTGTACCAGCTGTTCCAGCGCTCCGAGCCGCCATGGAAGTACTGAACGCTCACTGTGCCCAGCAGGTTTTCCACCCGATCCTCGTCGAGACGGTAGGTGCCGCTCTGGCTGAGGGAATAGCTGGCGTAGTTGGTCTCCGAGGCATGCAGCGCATCCTGGAAATCCATATTCAGAACCACCCGGTCTTCCGTGGCACCCAACCCGCTGCCCGAGTAGCCCAGCTCGGCCCGCCAAACGAAACCGTCCCGCACATCTTCCACCCGCTGGAGCCGGGTCAGGTTGGTCATTTCACGGAAACGGTTCTGGCGGTAATCAAAGCCAATCCAGGGGTAACTCAGGGTCCTGTCGTCTGGAAAGATGTCGAGATCGGGTTCGTTGGGCAAACGGTCGAACATGAGTGCATTGTAGCGGTAGCCGGCGAGCAACCTCAGTTGCCGATCGTTCCTCTCGGCCAGGCGCCAGCCTCCATCGATACTGAAGAACTCCTGGCTGCGCCGATAATCGGCAATAGCCTCCGCGCCGACATAGCGGGATTCTTCCCTTACGTCATCGATGCCGCTCAACCCAAAACGCCAGTTGGTGGTCTCGCTGAAGAAAGGCCTCTCAAGGTAGGCGCCTCGGCCCCGGCCGTCGCTTCTCTCGTCGAACGAGAACCCCGCCTGCCAATGCGAACCCAGTACGTTCGGGTCATCAAAATAGAGACTGGTTTCGGTGCGGTCCGGGTCCTTCGCATAGCCAATGCCGAGGCTCTTGCCTGATCCGGCAAAGTTGGGGTCAGACAACCCGAAGTTGGTGGTATTTTCGCCCCCGGATCGGGATACCCCCACGCTCGGGAACAGTGTCCAGGTATCCCTTGTAAGCACGCTTACCTCAACCTCGTTGCCACAAACCCGGGTTACGCCTACCCAGGCAGCGGTCAAATACTCACGCTGGCGCAGCACCCGCTCGGATTCGGAGATAAGCTCGGGCTCGTAGACATCTCCTTCTTCAAACACCAACTGGGCACGCAGGGCGGACTCCCAGGTAGGCGTGTTGAGCGCGATAAGAGTTCGATAGAGCGCGTTGTCCTGCTCAGGATCGGTGGTATCAAAGATGGGACGGCGAAGAACGCGGATGCTGGCGATGCGTGCATCCTCGGGAATCACCAGATCGCTCTGGCGGGCGAGCTGATCTCTCGGCTTGTCCAGATCAATGGCTTCCGGCTGGATACTGCTGGCAATACAATCGCCCTGGTCCGATTCGGCGGCCAGGCAGGATCCGGCAAAAACCATTCCCGAGACAACAAGCGTTTTCCTGGAAACCATACTGACCTCACGAGGCGCCCAGACAATAATTTAGCCCAGCGATGCCTCCAAGTCAGCGTTCAGGCGGTCTCCAGACAGGGACATCCTCCTGCTTCGGCTCATCCCAATCACTCTGCATGGCACTGCTGAGTGCTTCTTCCAGCTTCATGAATAACTCACCGTAGCGGGGGCTGAACCGGATGCCCTCCTCGATTTCCTTCCAGGCGTCGAACAGCTCATCCTCGTGGGCTTTTTCATTGTCGAGGAAGGCCCAGGTCATCTGACGGGCACGCATCGGGTGCACACCCATGGCGGTCAGGGCATGACCCCCAAGCTCGAGTGCCGAATGATAGGTTTCACTCACCACATCATCGGCCCCGGCCTCGCGCAGTCGGTATCCGTGGCCTCTGTCGAAAGCGCGGGCCAGCACCCAGACACCGGGGAAGAACTGCTTCACATGCTCCACCATCTGCACCGAACGATCACGGTCGTCGATCGCCACGACCAGCAGCCGGGCCTGTTCGATGCCTGCGGTTTCCAGCAAATCCGGGCGACTCGCATCCCCGAAAAAACTTTTGATATTGATCTGCCGGAGGTTCTCGATCTGTTCGATCTCATGGTCCAATGCAACGATGGGAACATTATTGGCCCGCAATAGCCGGCAGACAATCTGGCCAAAGCGACCAACACCAGCGACGATAACCGGCGCCTGTTCATCGATGGTATCCGCCTCGCGCTCGTCGTTTTGTGAACGACGATAACGGGGCAACACAATCCGGTCATACACGATAAACAGCAACGGCGTCAGGAACATCGACAGCGCCACCACCAGTGAGAGGACCTGTGACGTTTCCATGGGAATCACGTTGTTCTGGACACTGTAGGTCAGAAGCACAAAGCCAAACTCACCGGCCTGTGCCAGGGACAACGTAAACAGCCAGCCATTACTGCCATGAACCCGGAACAGCAACGCCAGGCCGAGCAAAATCGCGGCCTTGACTGCGATCACCGCAACCGCAAGTGACACCACCGTACTCCATTGCTCGGACAACACATCGAAGTTGATGCCCGCGCCAACGGTGATGAAGAACAGGCCCAGCAACAGTCCCTTGAACGGTTCGATGTTCGCTTCCAGCTCATGCCGGAATTCACTGTTAGCCAGAACGACACCAGCCAGGAAGGCCCCAAGAGCCGGGGACAGATTTACCAGACTCATCAGGGCCGCAATCCCGATGACCAGCATCAGCGCCGTGGCGGTGAATACTTCACGCAAGCCCGACTGCACCACATAACGAAACAGGGGCCGGCTCAGATAATGGCCGCCAACAATCACGGCACCAACGGCCGCCACCACAACCAGCCCATGAGCCCATCCCGAGAGACTATCCACCAGGCTGAGGTGACCTTGCTTGGCGTCGGAACCTGCCGTGGCGTCCATGAGCTCCGGCAGTGCCAGCAAGGGGATGAGGGCGAGCATCGGAATAACAGCGATGTCCTGAAACAGCAGGACGGAGAACGCACTGCGACCGCCTTCGGTTTTGACCAATCCCTTTTCGTTGAGGGTTTGAAGAACAATCGCCGTGGACGACAGGGCAAAGATCAGACCGACTGCAATGGCTGTCTGCCACTGCAGTCCCAACCATGCGGCCACTGCCATGCCTGCAGCCGCCGTCAGCACCACCTGAAGCCCACCCAGTCCGACCAGGCGCACACGCATGGCCCAGAGCGCCCTGGGGTCGAGTTCCATACCCACCAGGAAGAGCATCATGACCACACCGAACTCGGCAAAATGCTGAATGGTATTGGCTTCCTGCCCTACCAGCCCCGTGACCGGTCCAATAACCACACCGGCCACGAGATACCCGAGAACAGAGCCCAGCCCCAGGCGTTTTGCCAGGGGCACAGCGATGACTGCTGCCACCAGGTAGATAAAACCCTGGACAAAATAAACTGTCATCAATGATTTCCTTGATTCAAAGTCGGGCGGCTAGAGGATATGCGCAATACTATTACCTGCAGCACCGTTTAGCGTAGACCGAGGAACGCCTCTTTGACATGCGAGGCAAGCGCGTCATTAAGGGGATTTGAACCCCGGCGTACCAACGCCAGCTGATAGAAGCCGATTTCCGGCAGGCTATCACCGGCAACCTCTTTCAGAGGCGGACGAATCAGGCTTTGCGGAAACGGGGCCACGGCGAGATCCGCCAGCATAGCGGCCTCCTGACCGGAACAATGCTCACAGGTGTAGGCAATCCTGTAAGGTATACCCGCTTTGTCCAGTGTCCGAAGGGTCATACGCCGCCAGGCACATCCCTCATGGGCCATGGCAATCGGCAGCGGGGAGCGCTGATAGGCCGATGAGCCCTCTCGCCCGGCCCAGACCAGCGGTTCCTCGTGCACCACCTCACCGCGGGGAATACGCCCCTCATCGGCCACAGTTACCAGGGTCATATCCAGTTCCCCGGCGTCCAGGCGAGCGAGATTCTGTTTGCTCGAACCAACCACGACATCCACCAGCACGGCGGGATAGGATCTGGCAAATTCTGCCAGAACTTCCGGCAGAATCCTGGTACCCACATCGTCAGACGTGCCAATACCCACTTTCCCCTCAAGGGTTGGCGAAACGAAATACTGCACGGCCTCTTCATTCAGGCGCAGCAATCGGCGCCCATAATCAAGAAGAACCTCCCCTTCTGCGGTCAACGTGACACGCCTGGGTTCGCGAACAAACAGGGTTTTCCCGAGGTTCCGCTCAAGCTGTTTGATTTGCATGCTCAGGGCGGAAGGTGTTCGGTGAACGGCTTTGGCGGCACTGGTAAACGTGCCATGTTCCGCAATGGCAACGAAACTCCGGAGCACATCGTTATCAAGCAGAGGCATGTTCATAGGCGGACCCTACGGATCGATTTATGGCCGGCAACTGCCTTAAGCATAACTGAACAAGATCTTAAATTCTTTTCGTTTGATTGAAGGCAGAGAGAATACCAGAATAGCGGCTGTAGGCACCCGTAAGCGAGTTACAAGACGTCTCCAAACGAGCTGCTGCAAGTCATTCACCAACAGTCGGGGCCGTAGACATGTTGAAGAGCACAGAGCATCAGGCACACTCCGCAATGCAGCCGATCACCTCCTGGATTGAGGGATATTCCAGACGCCAGCAATTCCGCCGTATGGCTGAGTCATTGCTGAAAGAAAAAGATGATACGCTTTCAGATCTTGGCTACGACCGCCATGATCTGGAAGGCGCCTTGCACCTTCCCATCCGGAACGATGCAATGCAATACATCGAGGCACGTCGTTCCAGACGTGCTGTGGAAGCGCGCAGAGCCAAAGCTCCTCGGCTCGCCGGCTAACCGCGCGCCAATTCCGAGAACCGTATCAGGTTATACTCGCCTGTCAGCACATCGGCCAGATGGCTGATGTGCTCGGGCGTGATTTCACAGCAGCCGCCAACAACACCTGCGCCGTCATCCAACCACTGTTTCACCTGAAGCCCATACACCCCGGGTGACACGTCCTGCCTGGCTTCCAGTTCATCCACCAACGCTCCGCCGGCCATTGGTTCAACTGTTTTGAACGCGTTTGCGTAGCCACCCGTGCAGGGGTAAAGACCGGCCAGTTCAGGCATTGCCTGCGAAATCACTTCCGGGTCGCAGCAATTGAGCATAATCGCCGTTGGCCCTGACGCCCTCACCGCTTCAACAGCCTCGGCAAGGGTCTCCCCTGACCGGAGCTTGCCATCGGCTTCCAGTCTGAATGCCACTCCGAAGGGTTTGCCTGATTCATTGGCGGCAGCACAGGCGGCTTTCGCCTCCAGCGAGTTGGTCATGGTTTCGATGAGGAAGACGTCCGCCCCACTCTGCAGTTTAACAAGGATGTCGAATTCCGATTTCAGATCCTCGAACGTACGGTCAGGCTGGCTCCGATAGCTTCCGACCAAGGGCGGCAGGCAGCCGGCGATATCAACGTCGGCACCCGTTAAGGCGATGGCGCGCTCCAACACCTCGAAAGCCCGTTGATGGATTGCACCAATCTCGTCACCAAGGCCTTCTCTGGCCAGTCGCGTGGGCGTTGCAGCATAGGTGTTCAGTGTCAGGGTACGGGCGCCGGCCCTGATAAAGTCAGCATGGACATCGGTAACCACGTCCGGCTGCTCCCGCATTACCGCCACTGACCAGAGCAGTGACGTAACATTCATGGCCCTGCGGTAGATTTCCTGGCCCAGGCCGCCATCGAGAAGTGCAACAGATTTCATAAAGTACTCATCAGGGTGTAACGATATTGAACCGGCCCTGAGGCTTGTCCAGCATACTGAAAAAGCCTATCAGGTCGAGCCGGCTTCCCTCAAAGCTGATCTCGTCGCTGAACAGAAGTTCCTTCAGCCCCGCACGGCCGATCAAAAGATCCACAAACAAAGACCGCGTCAGATGCAATGTGGCGTCAGCGGGAGTGTCCTCATTAACCAGACGGTTGTGGAGCACGGAATGTTTCAGAGTCAGCAGATAACTTTCCTTGAGATCCGTGAAGGTAATCTTGATGACGGCGCTCTCCCCTTCTGCGTCTTCGGCCTTCAGCCGCACCGCCATGCTGTCGAAGAACAGGGATACCGGCGTATTCAGCAGCACTTCTCTCATCATCGCCGGTTTGATGCCCTCTTCCGGCGAACCATGGCGCAGCTCGTATGCCCCCGTCAGGTAGAAGTCCCGCCAGGGTGCGGATTCCGCCTGATAGCCAAGCTGGTCATAGACGTTGGCCAGAAGCTGTTTTGCATCGTCATTCCCAGGCTCGGCAAAGACCACCTGATTGAGCAATTCCGCCAGCCACCGGTAGGTGTCGCGCCCTTCGCTAGCCCCCATGGCAGAGGCCGCCTCGAAATCCTCGCGGGCTCTTTCCAGAACCTTTTCAGCGCCACCCATCATCTGGACATAACGCTGGGCCGAGTCACTTTCCGGAAGTGGGTCTAGCTGAGCCGGGTTCGCTGTAAACCACCCCAGGTAGTGCTGATACACCGCTTTGGCGTTGTGAGACACGGTGCCGTAGTACCCCTGGTTATGGAACGCCCGATTCAGCTCCGGCGGCAGCTTGAGCTGATCGGCGATCTCCCTGGGCGTCGCACCCTGGTTCATCAAACGCACCGTCTGATCGTGAATGAACTTGTAGGTATCCCGCTGAACAGCCAGGAAGTCCTGGATATTCTCTTGCCCCCACAGCGGCCAGTGATGGCTGCCGAAGTAGATATCGGCGTCGGCAAACAGAGTCTTTGCTTCGTCGATAAAGCTGCTCCATAGACGGGCATCCCGAACCTTCGCGCCCCTCAGGGTGTAGATGTTGTGCATATTGCGGCTGACCAGCTCGGCACCGCAAAAGGCCTTTTGTTCGGGGAGATAGAAGGTGAACTCTGCAGGCGCTTCGGAACCGGAGACAATCTGGAAAATCATCGGCACGCCGTCCACCTCCAGCTCCGTACCGGTTTCGCTGATCAGATCCGTCGCCGGGGCAAAGCCAAAGGTGCCAAAAGCCGGGCCTTTGCCCAGACCAGTGCCAACATGGCCGCGTTCGTCCCGATCCAGACGCTTGCCATACATGAACATGGCCCGGCGGGTCATGGCGGGGCCAGCGATAATGTTCTCGCTGGTTGCCTCCTCCTCAAAGCCCTCTGGCGCGATAATCCGCAGGTTGGCTTTTTCCTCGTCCGAAAGGTGCTGGAGAATGCCCTGCACGCCGCCGAAGTGATCAATGTGGCTGTGGGTAAAGAGAATCGCCCGCACCGGCTTTTCGCCCAGATGTTCACGGGCGAACAGGAAGGCTTTGCTGGCAGTCTCCCGGGCGGTCAGAGGATCCACCAGGATCCATCCGGATTCGCCTTCGATGATCGACATGTTCGCCAAGTCGTAACCCCGGATCTGGTAGAGCCCGTCGGTGACCTTGAACAACCCGTGAATGTTGTTGAGGGCAGCCTGGCGCCAGAGGCTTGGATTGACCGAGGCCGGGGCATTTTCTCCATCCTCGTCAATAAATCCGTAGGCCGGCATGTTCCAGACTTCACCGCCTTCCAGATGATCAATGACCAGTTCAGGGTCCTGGGCAATCAGTCCGCGGCGCGCGTTCTCGAAATCGTCACGGTTATCGAAGGGTCGCTGGTCCAACACATCCCGATTGGCCTGCTCGGTCGTGGCGGTCGGCGCAGTGTGTCCGGCGCTGTTGGCTGCGGAAGAATCAGCACCGGAATCGCAACCCGTCATGACCAGGGCAATGCCCAGCAAAGGAGCGAAAAGAAACTTTCGGGATAGTGGCATATGGGGAAACCTTTTCGGTCTATTGTTATTGGTTACCCCAAGTTTACTTCAGGGTGGGCCTGGATCTGTGCAAATTAGCCAAAATACTCCTGAATCCACCCAAACAGTTTGGTCGCCGTCATGTCGCCGAGCGCCATCTGCTGAAAGTCATTCCCTACCTCATCCTCAATGGTCACGAACTGGTAAAGAAGAGTGCCGGGCTGTTCATCATGCAGTATGAGCGTAATCCTTCGGCGGGTCCGCAGACAGTCAATAGTCATCACATCCGCCGGTATACCCGCATCACGCATACCCCGGCGAACCTCCACCACCGGGTTAATGTGCTGGTGGGTGGCCTGAATGCGGGCATGGGCATCGCTGGCAAGGTCGGACAAGGTTTTCAAGGAATCTTCAGACATTGGGCTCGAGTCGCTCCGAGTGTTGTCATGTTTGATCAATCAGATTACCAGAGAATGAGCAATCCTTAAGCGAAATCAACGGCTCTTGTCAGTAGCCTGCGTCTGACTTGATCAACGCTAGGGGTTATACACTATGGTCAACATGCTGGCCGCAATTCCTGTCAGGGCACTATTCGCCCGATTATTTTCGCTGGTTTTCTTCGTGCTCGCTTTCACTCTGGTCAGTGCCACCGTTTTGGAAGTGATCGCCGCCCTCCAGTCTGGCCAGCAACTTATGCAGGCCCTGATCAAGGGCGTTAATGGCAGCATTATCGCTCTCGCAGTTTACGAACTGGCCATGGTGATACGCTCCGAGTACAGCGGGCGCTCGGAATCCCACGACGTTATAACCATGATGAGACGCACACTGCCGCGTTTTATTGGAACAGTGTGCGTTGCCATGTCGCTTGAAGGGCTGATCATGATCATCAAGTACAGTCAGTTGGAACTCGCCGGCAACCTCTATTATCCCGTTGCCATCATCGTCAGTACCGCCCTGCTGCTGGCATCCCTGGGCCTGTTTTTGAAGATGGCTCCCAAAGACCAGGCTGGCCCTTGAGGTATCTTTACATCGGCACGTTAAACACCGGTAGGTATCAATCCGTGCCACACGGGCAGACTCATATCTTCGGGATCATCATTCGGGCCACCAGTCCGGCTTTTGAAGGCTCCTTCTTCAATCGGTATCCGGAATAACGCCGTTGCCTTTCGTTCCTTGTCATTCGGCGCCCTTACCTGCTCCCACCGCCCCGGCTCGATCTGGTTGATGATGGCACGGAACGCGGCATCAAAGGCGGCGTGGTCCGTGACCGGCACAGCCCGTCCATACAACACCAGTGACTCGTAGTTAGCGCTGTGATGGAACGCCGACTTGGTCATCACCCATTCATTCGTCACTGCGAATGAGATACAAAGCAACGCTCCAGACCCGAGACGCCGGGACAAGCGTCCGCCGTTCAATGTGTGTAGATAAAGATCATCACCAAGCCGCCAGGCAGTGATCGGGATGATGCGAGGCTCGCCATCTTCCACAAATCCGACATGCGCCGTTTTGAGACGATCAATCAACCTGTAAGCTGTTTCCCTGTCATAGCTTGCTCGCTTTACTGCCCTCTGCACCCTGCTGCGTGGACAGGCAGTCAGAGGGGACGCTGTGGCCCCTGCCAGATCAGTCGTTGTCATCAAAAGCTCCTTTCCGGTCTTGCACTTCACAAAATGTACTTCTATTGAAAGGCACTTCTGATACCATCGAAAGATCCAGATTGTGACTTTTGATAGGACCAGTTGATGTGATCGATGATATTCGCCTGGACAGCGCGCATCCGCTGCAGCATCAGCTGTATCAACGATTGTCCGAACGGATACTCGACCAGCGCTACCCACCCGGGCGCCAGCTGCCGCCCAGCCGCCAGATGGCAAAGGACCTCGGCATCAGCCGCAACACGGTGAACGCCGTTTATGAGCAGCTCAAGGCGGAGGGCTTTCTTCAAAGCAGAGCGGGCAAGGGTATCTTTGTCCATGAAGACATCAAATCAGCGATAACCCCCTCAGGGCCGGGCCTGGAGAAATCCGGTGGCGTTTCCATGAACTTGCCACCGCTGCCGCCACTTCCAGCGGGAATACCGAAGCCTGTTGAAGACGCCAGTTTGCCATTCCAGCCGGGCTTGCCAGACCTGGATGCATTCCCCATCCGCAGCTGGAACCGGATCCTGCACCACCAGGAAAGCCGGCGAACACTGAGAGGGTATGACAGCATCCAGGGATTCCAGCCCCTGCGACGCGCCATCGCCGCTTACGTCAGAACGTCCCGAGGGGTTCGCTGCGAAGAACACCAAGTCATAATCACCAATGGCGCGCAGCAAGCGCTCTCGCTTATTGCCGACGTTTTCCTGCAACGGGACGACAGTATCCTGTGTGAAAATCCGGGATACCGCGGCGCCCGGAACGCGCTGGGCCGGTTGGGCAATCCCGTGATTCCAATCCCCCTCAGGAACCACGTCCTGGATGTGGAAGCGTTGCCGGGCCTTGAACCTGCCGGGGCCAAGCTCCTGTTCTGCACGCCCACTCACCAATACCCCATGGGCGGCATCCTCGACCTTTCCCAGCGAATGGCTCTGGTGCAATGGGCCCAGCAAAACGGATGCTGGATCATCGAGGACGACTACGACAGCGAGTTCCACTTCTACAAAAAGCCTTTCGCTGCCATTCAAGGCCTGTACGAGAATTCGCCCGTGCTCTACATGGGCAGTTTCAGCAAAACGTTACTACCAGCATTGCGCATCGGCTATCTGGTGGTCCCGGAAGCGGTTGTCGACCCCTTGCTCTGGGCCAAGCAGATCAGTGGTGGAGAGACCCCTCTTCTTGTCCAGGCAACCATCGCCGAATTCATTGAGAGTGGTCAGTTCACACGCCATCTGCGGCGCATGCGCCAGCTATATCGGGACAAGTGGCAACTCTTCCAGAGCGAGGTTACGGAAAAGCTCGGCGGTCTTGCTCAACCGGTGGCGGAAAGCGCCGGGATGCATCTGGTACTTGAAGGAGATTTTGACGACTTGGCGCTCAGCCAATGGCTGAAAACCAGGGGATTTGGCAGTACACCGCTGAGCGCGCACTTTCTGGGAGATGCGGCCAGAACCGGCCTGGTTATGGGGTTTGCCAGCGCCAACGAGCTCGAAATTGCCAGGTGCGTCACCGAGCTTCGGGACAAACTGACGAACCAGACTCTCTCAAATTACCTTTAAGCGTTCCTGATCCCGTGGCAAGCTGCAAATCAGAGGCATTCAAAAGGAGAATTCAATGGGAAGTTCAAAGCTGGTCGGTATTGTTTTACTCGTGGTTGGCATTGGGCTGCTCTACTTCGGCTACCAATCAACTCAGTCCCTGGGAAACCAGCTGACCGAAACGGTCACAGGCCGATTTACCGACGACACCATGTGGTATCTGATTGGCGGGGCAGCCTCGGCCGCAGCGGGCGCTTTCCTTCTATTTTTCAGGAAATAAGCCAGCCCGTTTTTTTCACCGCCTGGGCCTGACCACAAACCAACTGGCCAGGACCAGCGCGCCGAACACCGTGTAAGCCAGAATAAACACCCAGTCCGGAGCACTGTAATACAGAATGGACTGCAGCCAGTGCTGGATAAACGATCCCTCATAGCCCGCCTCCCCGGCCTTAGCCCTAAGCGCCATTTCCCAGCTCGTAAGCGGGCATAACACACCCAGCCATGATTGCAGAACCACAATAGCAATAACCGCCAGGTGGCTCAGACGGAACCAGAAATTGCGCACCCACCGCCAATTCAGGAAATAGCCAGCGAATGTGGCCACCAGTCCCAGGATGACGAAGGCCACCAGTATCGTGTGCAGGATCAGGAGCGCATCAGCAAAGATCAGTAACCATTGGCTGTCCATCGCTACTCTCCATAGCTACTCTCCATAGCTATTCTCCATCGCTACTCTCCAAAGACTGCTGAGTTGCCAGTTTTGGTCTATTGTACAGGCACGTCAATCTCTGCCAGTGAGGGAGCGTTCTATGAGCCACACCCCGCCTCCAGCCAGACTCGGGTTCCTCTACCCGGGCCATGCGGCCGAAGATGATTATCCCCTGATGGGTTCCATGATAGAGCCCCCGGCGCAAATAACCCTCATCCACACTGAATTCCTGGAGGACGCCCACACCGTTGAAGCCCTCAGTGAGATGGGCAGCGTCAGCCGGCTTTCCAAGGGTGCAGAAGCGCTGGCTGGCTCAGGGATTGAGTCGGTGATGTGGACCTCCACCAGCGCCAGTTTTGTGCTCGGCCTAGATGGCATTCGCCAGCAGATCGATACGCTCGAGAAACTGCTCGGTGTACCGGCTTCGACGACAGCAATGGCATTCGCCAGAGCGGTAAAAGCCATTGACGCCAAACGGGTGGCCATCGCTGCCACCTACCCGGAGGAGGTCGCGCAGCGATTCCGGGCATTCCTGAATCATTTCGATATCGAGGTCGTGCACCTGGCCAGCCGAGGCATCATCACAGCCGCGGAAGTCGGTCTGCTTGAGAAAGACGCGGTTATCGAATTCGCTCTGGCCAACGTCAGGGAAGAGGCCGACGCCCTGCTGATGCCAGACACAGCTCTCCACTCTTCAGCTTGGCTCACCGATCTGGAGCAGGCAATCGGGCAGCCGATACTGACCGCTAATCAGGTCAGTTTCTGGGAGGCTTTGCGACTGTGCGGCAAGCTCAGTCCCCAGTCGGGGCTGGGCAGTCTGTTCGAACACATGCCCGAGGATTAGGCCACTACGTATCTGGCGCGGCCCTGTTTTTTCGCGCAATACAGGGCTTCGTCGGCCCTTCGGATCATGTCGTCGATTGAATCAAACTCGTTGGCCAGGCCCTGACAAATCCCGATGGAGCAGCTGAGCACCTTGCTATCGGGGCTGTGCTCGTTTGGCACCGCACTCTCCTGCCATTGTTTCAGAACCTCCGCAGCCAGCAGCTCAAACCGGTCGGCATGCTCGCCCTCAGGACAGACCTATTTTCATCCCACAGACCTATTTTCACCCCAAATAGATCTGTCCCGGTTTCAACTAAATAGATCTGTCCCGGTTTCAGTCCCCGGTTTCAGTCCCGGTTTCAACTGTCCGGTTTCAACTGCATGCCTGGCAACTGTTTTCAGGTCTATTTCAGCTTCGTGTGTTCGACTGCTAGAACCCCAACTTGCTCCAAATTGGTACATTTATGATATATCGTACCTGTATTAGCTTAGGGAGAATATTTTAGATTCTGGAGCATTTTTATGGGTTGGCTGACAAAAAAACAAGTTCCTATCCCTCAAGGAGATTTGTCATGAGCGTGAATTATAAAAGCATACTTCGCCGAATTCCCCCCATCTTCTTTGCGGCCATCTATATGGTCCTGATGTCTTTACCTGCAGGTGCAGCCGGGTACGACAATGCTCTGAAGGGCGTTAAAAACTATGACGCTGTCTACGAGGTGAGCCAAGGAGATCCCAAGGTCGTTAACCCCGTTTTCTTGGTAATAAAGAACTCCTACAAAGCACCTGAAGTGAAGGCACTTGCGAAAGATCCCAACATCGCCATCGTTTTTCACGGGCCGGTGGTGAAACTGCTTTCGACTGACAGCGCATCATTTAATGAGGCAGAGCTGGCCGAGGTACAGAAATTCCAGACGACTCTTAAACAAATGAAGAAGGACGGGGTGACACTGGAAGTTTGCCGTTACGCGTTGAAAGGGATGGGTGTAGATGAGGCGACGATCATTCCGGAGGTCGACCCGGTAGATAATGGTTTCGTCTCGGTCATCGGCTATCAGATGCAGGGGTACGCGGTTGTCCGAATCCCCTAAGCAAAAAATCGGTTGTTGCTCTGCGAGCTGAAGTTCACCTTGAGGTCCGCTGGTCAAGATTGATCACATAAAAGGTGGAACACGAATGCGATTGCTCGCAAACTGGAGGTTCCGGGGCCAGTGCACCACGTTCTGGTGAGGTCGGACGGTCGCTAAGCCGTTTCCACTCATCCCATGAGCGGCGGAATCAGTATTATTGATCTGGACTTCGGTCCCACCCGCAAATAAGCAGGTGGCGTGGTCAAGTCCACGCGCCACACCTGCGGCAGTCAGGAAGCAGCTTCTCGATACTTATCATGGCGAAGGCATCTCTTTGCAGCAGTTGTTACTGGATCTCCATTCTGGGCGCATTATGCGCATTGGACCTTGGATATCTGACTTATCAGCACTTGCTATTTTACTGTTAGTCATCTCCGGGTTGATTAATTGGTGCCGTCGCCCGCGCTGAAGCAGCCCTGCATTACCACGAAGAATCTCTCCACAATACCGGTCGTTCCAACAAAAACTGACACATTGGGCCAGCCGGTGGCCCGGATTCTTCGGGGCTGCCTCTGCCGTTTTTGGACAACTCGGTGTCGTATTGGATTCACCTGCACTGAGCAATTAGAGCCACATTGAATCAGGGCCCTGGCCGATATGCGGCAGCGCGAGGGCGTTCATTGCAGGCAAAGGGGAACCAAAATGGCACAACTACCGAAACGTGCAAGAGTCGTAATCATTGGCCAGGGCGGTATCGTTGGCTCCTCGGTAGCACACCACCTGATCGAACAGGGCTGGGATGACATCGTAGGGCTGGAAAAATCCGCCATTCCCTCCGACATCGGCTCCACCTCCCACGCCTCGGATTTCTGCTTCACCACTTCCCACGACAAGCTGAACATTTACACCACCAAGTACAGCCAGGCGTTTTACGAAAAACGCGGCAATTACGTGAAATGCGGCGGCATGGAAGTGGCCCGGTCTGACGACGACGAGCGGATGGACGAGCTTCGTCGCAAGGTGGGTTCCGGAAAAGCGTTCGGCACCAATGTCAGCATGATCTCGCCCAAACAGGTAAAGGAGCTGTTTCCATTGCTGGACGAAAGTCAGATCCAGGGCGCGATGTGGGATCCGGATGCCGGGCTGGTAGTGCCCCGCTCCCAGAGTGTTGCCGGCGACCTGGTGGAAGAAGCCGTGGCCACCGGCAAACTGCAGGCCTTTGCCTACACGCCGGCCATCCGCATTGATGTCCAGGACGGCCAGGTACGTGGCGTGGAAACCCACAAGGGCTACATTGAGACCGAATACGTCGTTCTCTCCATGGGCATATGGGGGCCCCTGATGGCCAACACCGCGAACGCGCCCCTGCCACTGATGCCACTGGAGCATCCGTTGCTGTTTTTCGGGCCCTACGAAGAGCTCAATGGCACCGGCAAGCAGATTGTCTATCCCCTGTTCCGCGACCAGGGTAATTCCGCCTATGTGCGGGACACCGGCGACCCGACCACCACCGAAGGCGGCCGTATCGAGTGGGGCTATTACGAAGCGGAAAACCCGCGGCTGGTCTACCCCGGCGCCATTGCGGAGCCCGGTGATGCGCGGATGTCCCCCTCAATGCGGGATCTTTCACTGGACCAGGTCATGGACGCCTACGAAAAAGCCATTGAGATGACGCCGATCCTCGGCGAACTGGGCTGGGAAGAGAAACACTCTTTCAACGGCCTGCTGTCGGTCACACCGGATGGCGGTTCACTCATGGGCGAATCCCCGGAAGTCCGTAACCTGTGGTTCTGCGAGGCGGTCTGGGTCAAGGACGGCCCGGGAGCGGGCAAGGTCCTGGCCGACTGGATGACCCACGGCTCCCCGCAGATGGATCCCCACAGTATCGATATTGCGCGTCATTACCCGCTGCAGAAAACCCCGGACTACGTGTACAACCGCTGCTACGAGACGGCCAAAAAGATCTACACCCCGGCGGTTCACCCCCGTGAGCCGTACCTTACCGGTCGCAAGATGCGAACCAGCCCTTTCTACCTGAGGGAAGTGGGTCTGGGTGCTTACTTCATGGAGGCCGCAGGCTGGGAGCGTGCTCACGGTTATGCAGCCAACGAGTCCACCCTGCTGGCGAAATACCGCGACCGGATCCCGGTGCGGGAACACGAATGGGACGCCCGGCACTTCTGGGAGGTATCCAACGCCGAACAGCTTGAGATGAGCGAATCCGTGGGCATGATCAATCTCTCGCACTTCGCCATCTTCGACATTTCCGGTGATAACGCCGAAGCGCTGCTGGAATATCTGTCGGTTGCCAAAGTCGGCGGTACCACGCCCAACGGCAAAGGTGTCTACACCCATTTCCTCGACGAGCGCGGGGGCGTGCGTTCCGACCTGACCATCATTCGGCGGGGCGCGCAAGACTATCGGGTCGTCTGCGGCGGCGACACCGGCCATCGGGACTATTGCTGGATCACCCGTATGGCCCGGGAGAAGGGGCTGGACAACATCCAGGTGCATGACCGCACGGACGAACTGGCGACCCTTGGCCTCTGGGGACCAAAGGCCCGGGAGACATTGGCCCAGTTCGTTACCGACCCGAACCAGTTGTCCGCGGACAATTTCCCGTTTGCCACCGTCCGGGAACTGAACATTCGAGGGGTCCCGGTCTGGGCCTTCCGAATATCCTACGTGGGCGAGCAGGGCTGGGAGCTCTATTTCCCCTTCAGCTATGGCCTGAGAATCTGGGACCTGCTCTACGATGCGGGCGTTACGCCGGTGGGCATTGAAACCTACGCCAATACCCGTCGCCTGGAGAAGAGCCTGCGACTGCAGAACGTGGACCTGGAAACGGAATACAATCTCTACGAAGCCGGTTTGCAACGACCCAAGGTCAAAGAAGCCGATTTTCACGGCAAGGCCGCGTATCTGGAGCAACGGGAGTGGCCACGGCAATCGGCCTACCTGTGCACGATGACCATGACCGAGCACCGGGATGCCAACGGCATTCTGCGCTACCCGGTTGGCCAATGGCCGATTCTGGACCCACAAACCGGTGAAGTGCTGGTGGATAGCCACGGCCGCCGCTCTTACAACACCAGTGTGGCGTGGGGGCCTTCGGTGAGGAAGATCATTCTGCTGGGTTACATCCCCGTCGAGTACGCCCAGGAAGGGCGTGAGCTCACCCTGGAATACTTCCAGGAGCACTACCCTATCCGAATCGAAGCGGTGGGTTACCGGGCACTGTTTGATCCGGACAACGAGCGAGTCAAATCCTGACCGGGTTCAGAGAAGAGGCGCGGTGGTCAACACTCAATGATGTTGACCGCCAGCCCTCCCCTGGCGGTTTCCTTGTATTTATCCAGCATATCGCGACCGGTTTCCCGCATGGTGTGTAGAACCTTGTCGAGCGAAACGTAATGCTTGCCGTCACCCCTCAGGGCCATGATGGCGGCATCGATAGCCTTAACCGAGGCCATGGCGTTGCGCTCGATGCAGGGAATCTGCACCAGCCCACCGATGGGGTCGCAGGTCATGCCCAGATGATGCTCCATACCGATTTCCGCGGCATTTTCTACCTGTTCCGGTGAACCGCCCGTTGCCGCAGCAAGCCCGGCCGCGGCCATGGCACAGGCCGAACCCACTTCGCCCTGGCAGCCCACCTCGGCCCCGGAAATGGACGCATTTTCCTTGAACAGCACACCAATGGCACCGGCGGTGAGCATGAAACGCACAATGCCGTCCTCGTCCGCCCGGGGACAGAATTCCCAGTAATAGTGAAGCACGGCGGGGATAATCCCTGCTGCGCCGTTGGTGGGCGCCGTCACAATCCGCCCGCCGGCGGCATTTTCCTCATTGACGGCCAGGGCATAGAGGTTTACCCAGTCCAGTGCACTCAGGGAAGGTGAAATCAGGTCCACCCGCTGCTTGTCCATCAGCGACCGATACAGCGACGCGGCCCTGCGCCGGACCTTGAGGCCACCGGGCAACTCGCCCTCGTGCTGAATGCCGCTCTGTACGCACTCCCGCATCACCTGCCATAGCGCCAGAATGCTGCTACGAACCTCCTCTTGCGTGCGCCACGCCTGTTCGTTGGCAGACATAATGTCGGCAATGGCCAGGTTGTGTTCCCGACACAGCTCCAGCAACACCCTGGCACTGCTGAATGGGTATGGCTGTGGGGTGTCATCCTCGCGCACCTTCAGGGTGCCCTCAACGGTTGCATCCACCACGAACCCACCGCCGACCGAATAATAGCTTTTCTCGAACAGGCACTGCCCGTCGCGGTCGAAAGCCTGACAGGTCATGCCGTTGGGGTGCTCGGGAAGGGATTTGCGGCGGTAATAGACCAGGTCGGTATTCTCACGGAATTCAATGGCCTGCTGCCCTGCAAGCAAGAGGTTTCCACGGTCGCGGATCTGCTCAAGACGAGCCGGCATTACCGCCGGGTCGATCTTGTCTGGTCGTTCACCTTCCAGTCCCATCATTACCGCAGGGCCGGTGCCATGCCCCTTGCCGGTGGCACCGAGAGACCCGTAAAGGGACACCTTGAGCCGACCGACAGAAGAAAGCAGACCCTCACTCACAAGAGACCCGGCAAATCTTCTGGCCGCCTCCATGGGTCCCACTGTGTGGGAACTGGAGGGGCCAATACCAACCTTGAACAGCTCAAACAGACTGACTGCCAATGTGTGGCCTCCTGTTGAGGAACGTAATTCAACACTAGCGCCAATCGAGGCCAATCGCATGCTTTTTGGCGACATGGAAACGATGATTTCCGACAGCAGGACACGTCGCGTTGAGTCCATCCTGGCATGCACCGTGTCGCATGTGGACCATCCGCATTATTGCCCCCGTCATAGAATAAAAGGAGTATGGAATTGATCACTTATTGCACGACTCGGATGCAACAGCTAGTGTTCAGGTTGGGGTGGTCGGTACGGACATTCCGGGTATTGGCCGGCGCAACTGGCCCAGGCAGGGCAAAGGGGGTTGTTTATGACCACTGATACCGGTTCGCAAACAGACAAGCCCGTCCAGCAGCCCTATCGGGTCGGCTTCCTGCTGATCGACAACTTTACCCTGATTGCCCTTGCCACGGCGGTTGAACCTCTGCGAATGGCCAACCAGCTGGCAGGCACCGAACTCTATTCCTGGCAACTGCTTACGGCCGAGGGCGATTACGCCCGCGCCAGTGACGGCATCACCATGGTCCCGGATGCCTCCATTCAGGAAGCGCACAGCTTTGATCTGGTCATCGTGGTCGCCGGGATTGATGTCACCCGCAGTTTCTCACGCAAGGAAGCGCACTGGCTGAAACAGATGGCCCGGCAGCATGTCCTGCTGGGAGCGGTCTGTACCGGCCCCTATGTGCTGGCCAGTGCCGGTCTGCTCGACGGCTACGCCTGCAGTGCCCACTGGGAATGCCTGGAAGCCATGCAGGAAGACTTTCCCCGGGTTCAGACCAACAACCGCCTGTTTACGGTCGAGCGTGAACGCATGACCTGCACCGGAGGCACGGTGCCAATGCACATGATGCTCAGCTTCCTGGCACGGCGGCATGGCCAGGAGCTCAGCAATGCCATATCCCACATGTTTGTCTGCGACCGGGTCCGGGAGGAGAGTGAGCAACAGCCCATGCCCATGCATCCGGGCCTGGCCCGGGCGCAACCCAAGCTGGCGGAAGCTGCCCAGCTGATGGAATCCAATATCGAAGAGCCGATCGAACTGCAGGAACTGGCGACTCTGGCAGGCATTTCACGCCGGCAACTGGAGCGGCTGTTCCTGAAGCACATGGGGTGCACGCCGTCGCGCTATTACCTGAGAGTGCGGCTGAACCGGGCGCGCCGTCTGCTCAAGCAGACTTCCTGTTCGATCGTGGAAATTGCCTCCATGTGCGGTTTCGTTTCCGCCACCCACTTCAGCCGTTGTTATCGCAAGACCATGGGGCGCGCGCCCAAGTATGAACGGATGGAAGTCTTTACTCCGGCCAGGGCGGACGGCCTCCTGACCGACACCATGGCCAGTTTACCGTCTTCATCCCTGCAGGCCCTGAAGCGGGCCAGGACCGAGCCCACTTACGGAACCTTTGAGGATTCCCCGGGGCACACTGTCCCAAGTTAAACCCAGTCTCAGGTTAACCCCACCACCAGGCCATTTTCATCCAGCGCAATGTCCAGGGCAGCGGGGCGCCGTGGCAGCCCCGGCATGGTCATAATGTCACCACAGACCGCCACCACGAACCCGGCTCCGGCCGCCAGGCGCACTTCCCTCACCGGCAACATATGCCCGGACGGCGCGCCCTTCACCGACGAGTCCACCGAGAAGCTGTACTGGGTCTTGGCAATGCACACCGGCAGGTGGCCAAACCCCAGGCTCTCGTATTCCTCCAGCTGTCGTTTGGCGATCGTTGTGAACTCCACGCTTCCGGCATGGTAGATACGGGTAGCAATGGTGCGAATCTTTTCCGCCAGGGGCAGGCTGTCTTCATAGAGGAATTTCACCTCCGGTTTGCCCTCATCCATCTGGTCCAGCACCGCCTGGGCCAGCTCAGTGGCGCCTTCACCACCGGTTGCCCAGTGATCCGCGGGCACTGCCCGCACGCCCAGCTCCTCGCTGATGGACTGGACCAGCGCCATCTCCTCCTCAGTGTCATCCGGGAAACGGTTGATGCACACCACCGGGGTCAGGCCAAACTGCTGCAGATTGCGGATATGCCGCTCAAGGTTGGCCGCCCCTTTTCGCAGCGCCGCCAGGTCGGGAATCCCCAGTTGGCTGCGGGGAATACCGCCCTGCATTTTGAGAGCCCGAATGGTGCAGACCACTACGGCGGCATCCGGGCGCAATCCCGTGTGCCGGCACTTGATATCAATGAACTTTTCCGCGCCCAGATCGGCACCAAAGCCCGCCTCGGTAACCACCACGTCGTTCAGGGCCAGCGCAGCCCGGGTTGCGGTGACGGAATTGCACCCGTGGGCGATATTGGCAAAGGGCCCACCATGAATAAACACCGGATTGTGCTCCAGGCTCTGCACCAGGTTTGGCTGCAGGGCTTCTTTCAGCAGTACGGTGAGTGAACCCTCGACACCCAGATCACGAACGGTTACCGGCGACATGTCCGAGCGCCGTCCAACGATGATATTTCCCAGGCGCTGCTTCAGATCCGCCCGGCCATCCGCCAGGCAAAGGATGGCCATGATTTCCGATGACACCGTGATATCGAACCCGGTCTCACGGGGCACGCCATGTGCCGCTCCGCCCAGGCCACAGACCATGTTTCGCAGCGACCGGTCGGTTATATCCATGACTCTGCGCCAGCTTATGTAACGCGGATCCAGCCCGGCTTCATTGCCCCAGTGAATGTGATTATCGATCAGTGACGCCAGCAGGTTATGAGCACTGGTAATGGCGTGGAAGTCGCCGTTGAAATGCAGGTTGATGTCTTCCATCGGGATCACCTGAGCCCGGCCTCCGCCGGCAGCACCACCCTTCATGCCAAAGCAGGGCCCCAGGGACGGTTCCCGCAGACACACGGAGGAACGCACACCCAGCCGGTTGAAGCCATCATTCAGCCCTACACTGGTGGTGGTCTTACCTTCCCCCGCAGGGGTTGGCGTAATGGCCGTCACCAGTACCAGCTTGCCTCTGGGTGCCGAGTCGGACGTATCCACGTAGGCCATGTCCAGCTTTGCCTTGTAATGGCCAAAGGGCACCAGGCTCTCCGCCGGCAAACCGAAACGCTGCTGCGCCAACAGCAGGATAGACTGGGGCTGAACCGAACGGGCAATCTCGATATCCGGAGTGCCCGGCGGTGGAAACTCGGACGGCGCTGGCGTGTCGGGCGTCAGTTTACTGTACTGAAGACTCATGGCACTGCCTCCCTGTTGTTCTCGCAGGACCCACTGTGATCCAGAATCCATTGCGCTGACTGGCGCAGCCCCCCGAACGGAAACAGATGAATGCCCCGCAGCAACGTCTCCGGATTTTCCAGGCAGTACTGCACCAGCGCCCGGACCATATCGTCGGGTTTCCAGGCACCCAGCATCCGGGCACTGCCAGGGCGACGAAGCAGCATACGTGCGGATGCGCCTACCCCACACATAGCTGCATAAGCGATAAGCGTTTTAACCCGGGTGGGGCCCGCCATGCCGATATAGACAGGCACTTCTTCCAGAATATTGCCCAGCCCTTGCAGCCAGTCGATCACCACATCAGCGTCGAAGGTGAACTGGGTGACCACCCAGAGCCTGGTAGCGGTAGTACGGGCGTATTCACGCTTGACGCTCAATGCCTTAGCCAGGGTTGCCCGATCCGCCATAGGATGGCCGTCCGGATGAGCCGCAACACCGATACCTTGGAACCGGAACTGCGCCAACAATCCCGATTCGAGCACGGCCAAAGTGTCGGGAAACGGGCCGGCCACCGCATCGCTGTCACCCGCGATCAGCAGCAGACGGTCTACCCCGCTTTCATCTAATTGGGCCAACCAGTCCCGCAACTGCCCCCGGCTCTGGGCCATTCGGGCGGGCACATGCGGCACTGGCTGCATACCCAGATCCAGCAGACGGCGGGAGGCTTCCAGCGTGTCACTGAACTGCCCCTTTGGCAGGAAGGGCACGTAAACGCAGGTGCCCGCCGGCAGAAGATCCGGCAAATGTTCTGTCGTCAGGATCTGGCGGGGTGTGGCCTCGATGGATGCCGAGCGCACCAGATCACGAAACCGTGCTGCTGCCTCCTCATCGGGCCGATTGAACGCCTGTCTTTCGCTAACCAGTGTCATAAACCGCGCACCCCATTGCCAACGGTGTTTACCCGACAGCTGCTATCGCCGGTTCTTCCCGTTCGGTTAATCGGCGAAGTCGATCCCCTTGGCCCGGGCTCTTTCCCGGGCGTTGGGATTCACCGAAGGCCGGAAGGGCACTTCCACCACTTCCGCCTCCACAGCGGTTGAGCCATCCGCGGCGGCATATTCCACAGGAAGATGCACAGTAAGCCGCGTGCCGACAGCCCGAAGGTCAAACGGCACATACGCCAGCGCGATGTTGGTCTCAAGCTCCGGGGAGTACCAGGGGGAGGTAACATAGCCCTCCGCTTCGCCGCCGTCCGGGCCGCTGATCAGCCAGAAATCGTTGGAGTAGTCAGTCACCTTGCCGCCGCCAAAACGGATGCCCACCATGATGTGGCTGAAAGGCGGGCGACCGGCGTCCAATTGCTCACGGACCTGCTCAAGCTTTTGCTTGCCGATGTAATCCGCCTCCTTGTTGCGCGGCACCTGGTACGCCAGGTTGCACTGGAACGGCAGGGTTTCCTGATCCACATCCTGCCCCCAGGACAGAATACCCGCGGCAATCCGGCGATGGTGGGCGGGCGCGATGACCCGAAGGTTGTGGGGCTCGCCCGCGGCAAGCACGGTGTACCAGAGGTCCTCGGCGTATTTCGTCGCTTCCTTGAGGTAAATCTCGTACCCCTTCTCTCCGGTGAAGCCGGTCTGGGACACGATCACGTCATGGCCGGCCACCTGGCCTTCCATCAAGCCATAGTAGGGAATGTCCCGAACGGCGTCGCCAAACAGGTCCGCCATGAGCGCTTCGGACTTGGGGCCCTGAATCTGCACCGGTGCCACATCGATTTCCGCAATGGTGACATTGAATCCCATGCCAACGTTTACGCCCCGCATCCAGAGCTCAAGATCACTGTCGGAGAGCGAGAACCAGAACTCATCTTCGGCGACCCGCAGCAGAACAGGATCATTGATGATGCCACCCTCCTCGTTGCAGAGGATGACGTACTTGCCACGCATGGGCTTGATCTTGGTCGCATCCCGGGTGATCACGTAATTCACGAACCGCTCGGCATCCGGGCCTTTGACCTGAATCTGGCGCTCAACCGCCACGTTCCACATGGTGACGTCGTGGATCAGCGACTCGTACTCCAGCATGGCACCGCCGTCTTCCGGGCGAACATAACCCCGGGGGTGATACATGCGATTGTAAACCGTCGCCCGCCAGCAGCCCGCCTCATAGGCCAGATGCCAATACGGTGACTTGCGGACCCGTGTGGAAATCAGCATCTCCACCGGCGTGGGGCCAGATTGGCGCAGGTTGATGGGAACGCGTCGATCAGACTGGTCGACGCTGTCGGGCTGGCGTGCCGCACCGGCCCGTTGTTGTGGATAATCCAAAAGTGCTTGCTCGAATTTAACAGCCATTGCTATCTCCCCCTTCCCGGGTTGTCGATAGCCCTAATGTGGCCCTCTTTGAGGTTACCGGGAGGAACCAATACGACACTCAGTCGACTAAAAGCGTCAGAGGGACGGCAGCAGGCCTAGAGAATCAATGTCAGACCGCCCGTAACGACAGCGAACAGCACGGACAACCAGATCACGGTCATCCAGGGGAAAGGCGGCGGGGGTGGCTCAATCGCCAACTCTTTTTCCAGGTAGTTTCTCAGCAAGCGGGTGTTGCGGGTGTTGGCTTTGTATACCGCGTCAAAGCCATCACCTATCACAGGCAGCAGGCCACCGAGGAAATCAATGCCCATGTTGCGCAGCATGCGAAGCTTGACGTCCTTGCTGGCGCCCGCCCTCTGCGCTTCCACCAATACGTACCCGCCCAGTACCAGGCCCACGGCGTCCCCCACCACGGGCAACAGGCCAATCACTGCCTCCGCACCTATCTTTATATTGGTAAACGGGATAGCAATGTTGCTGTCGGTGAACCGGCTGAATTTATCCAGCCGCTCCAGAATGGCCTTCTGGCGGGCTTCGGAAGGTTTCGGCATTTCCTCTCCAGTTCAGGCGCTCACTCAGGCTTTGCGCCGATTTCCTCGAATGCCTGTACCAGGGTATCCGGTTCCTGGGCGCCGGAGATCAGGTATTTACCGTTCACGATGAAGGCCGGCACCGCAGAAACACCGGCCTGTTGATAGGTTGCTTCATCCTCGCGTACCACGTTGGCGAATTCATCGGAATCCAGAATCTGCTTTGCCCTCCCGCGGTCCAGCCCCAGGCTCTCGACACAGGCCAGCAACACGTCCTGGTCTGAAACGTCTTCCGCCTTTCCAAAGTAAGCCTCGAAGAGCGCCTGCTTCATCTCCGTCTGCTTGCCCCGCTCAGCCGCCCACTTCACCAGCCGATGGGCGTCGAAGGTATTGCAGGTGAAGCGCTCCTGCATTTTCTCAAAGTTGAGGCCCAGATCTTTCGCAATCGTCATCATCTGATCCTGGGTCGCGCGCATTTCCTGCTCACTTCGACCGTACTTGCGGGCCAGGGCCGGCAGGATGGGCTCGCCCGTGCCAGAGTGGTCCGGGTTCAGCTCAAACGCGTGCCATTGCAGGCCGAATTCATACTCCGACGCCAACTGTTTCATAGCCTGTTCCAGGCGGGCATAACCAATCGCGCACCATGGGCAGGCGATGTCGGAAACAATGTCGATGTTGATCGTTTTCATGGGGTATCCCGTTAATTGCGTTTAGACACGATACTGCCAGCCTAACACGGAGACAGATCAGCCATCTCCCGCCAGATGTTCCCGGATCAGCTCTGCCATCTGCCGGGCCGGTTCAGTCGGACGGCCCGACGGCCGATGCAGGGCCATCTCGATGGATTGCAGGGCCGGCATACCGCTTCGTTCGTCCAGAACCCGCAGCTGGGGTGTGAGCATATCGCGGGTTACGGGCACCACCGCCAATCCGGCCACGACAACGGGCATCAATCCTGTCATCGACTGGCTTGAGTAAGCCAGGCGCCATTGCCGACCCGCAGAAAACAGCGCCTGTTCTGCCACCTCTCTGAACACATCAGCGCCCGGTGAGTAAAGCGCGAGAGGAATGGGATCTGTCAGGGACGGCTGTTTCTCGGCGCCAACCGCCCACACCAATGGCTCCCGGCGAATCACTTCGCCCCCGGGAGAGCGGGTCTGACGGGTCACAACCGCCAGGTCCAGCTCACCAGCCTGCACCTGCTCCAGCAGCCTGACGCTTGATCCGCAGATAACCTGCAGCTGAACCGACTGGAACAGCTGGCTGAAATGGGAGAGAACGGAGGTCAGCAAAAACGCATAGTCTTCCGGGATACCCAGGCTCAGTTGCCCCGATACCTGCCGCTGCCTGAGCGAATCCAGTGCCTCGTTGTTAAGGGCCAGCATCTTCCGGGCGTAACCGATCAGTTGCTCGCCCTCAGCGGTAAACCGAATACGCCGGCCCTCTCGCTCGTGAAGAGACACTTCCAACAGGGCTTCCAGGCGATGCAACTGCATGCTGACAGTTGACTGGGTATAGGCAAGCCGGTCAGCCGCCGCGGTTACCGTTCCGGTGTCGGCAATGGCCACCAGTGTTTGCAGCACGTTCAGATCCAGAATACGGGGACGCAATTCATCAACTCCTGTGATGCTTTTAATCACTAAACGTTGTTTTTGTGATATCTCAAGCAAGTATATCCTCCCGCTGTCAGATCACAACACACCAGCTAAAGGAGGACTGCCCATGAGGATTGTCAACGCGCCCATACGTCTGCCCAACATCCTGAGCATCATCGCGGCTCTGGTTGCCGTCGTTCTTTGGGCTGTTGCCCCTTTGCTGGTCGATGCAGCGCGTTCCATCCCGCCCTTCCAGCTTACGACCATCGCCCTTATCAGTGGCGCACTGGCCGTGCTGCCCATGAGTTTCCGGAGCCGCGAAGCGCGTAAATCTGTGAAAGTGTCCTGGCAATGGAAACTGGTGATTTTCGGCCTTGTGCCTTTGCTGGTTCTGGGGGCGGTCGGCGCCTACCTGGCCGGGCTTGGCATGGCACCCACCGCAGAGGCGTCATTGATCACCTATACCTGGCCGGTCATGTTCATCCTGATCAGCCAGTGGGCCTTCCATCGGCGGATCGCCCTCCCGGTTATTGCGGGGGCACTGATTGCCTTTTCCGGCGCGGCTTTGCTGCTGGGCCCGGAGGCCCTGAATAATGGTTTCTCGGGCAATCTGACGGGTTACGGGCTGGCTCTTCTGGCTGGGGGTTGCTGGGCTCTTTACTCCTGGATCTGCCAGGCAACACCCGTAGCGATCGCTCCTGTCATGCCAGGCCTGTTCCTTCTGGCTGGCGCCGGAGCCGCAGCCGCAGATACCGTTTCCGGCTCCGCCCATGTGCTGCCTTCAGGAACCGCGCTCGCCGCTGGTGTCGCCCTGGGTCTGGGTCCATATGGCCTGGCCATGGTGGCCTGGGATCTGGCATTAAGGAAAGGCCCTACCGCACTGGTGGGCAGCCTGGCCTATGCGGTACCTGTGCTGGCCGCTCTTTTCCTGGTACTGGCCGGGATTGCCGCGCCAGACTGGCGGCTTCCGCTGGCTGCGATGCTCGTAGTTCTTGGTTCGCTGGTGGCAGCCAGCCGTCGGCGAGCCTGAACCTGACACATCGTCGAGCAAGACGACCAGTCCAAGGCTGCCTATCGGCCTTTGCCGGAAGACATGCGTATACTCCTCATGTGTAACTCAAACCGCAGAGGAGTATGCCAATGGCCGACGAAGACACGCTCACCGCCCTGAAAACCGCCTTTACCTTCATGCCCCAACCGGTCGAAATCAATCGGTTCGAATACGGCGACGATGCTGACAGAATTCTCGCGCAGGTGAATTTTGTGCGGGAAGTACTGGTCAGTCACGGCATTGATCCGGAAGAAGTCGCCGGCGAAATCAACCCGGACTCGTCACCGAATTCCTGTTACTGAGTCGATCGTCCTCCAGGAGAAAGCATGCCTTATCAGTTCGAAGACCTGAAAAAGAGCTGCCAAAACGAATGGCAAGCCTACATCGAGCACAGCTTTGTGCAGCAACTCGGTAATGCGACATTAGCGCCGGAAGCGTTCCAGCATTACCTCAAGCAGGACTACCTGTTCCTGATCCAGTTTGCCCGTGCCTTTGCCCTGGCCGCCTATAAAAGCCGGACCCTGTCGGACCTGCGCCAGGCCAAGGAGGGTTTGCAGGCCATCGTGGATGTGGAACTGGATCTGCACGTCAGCTACTGCAAGGAATGGGGCATTTCCGAACAAGAGCTGGCCGACCTGCCGGAAGCCCGGGCCACGCTGGCCTACACCCGCTACGTTCTGGACACCGGCAACCGGGGCGACCTGCTGGACCTGCACGTGGCCCTGTCACCGTGCATGGTGGGTTACGGTGAAATCGCCAACTGGCTAAATAGCCGGGCGGAAACGATTCGGGGTGAGAACAACCCCTACGATGCCTGGATCGCCATGTACGAGAGCGACGAGTTCCAGGAGGCGATGCGAGCTGAGATCAGCTGGCTCAATGAGCGACTGGCCGATGTCTCCCCTGCCCGCTTCAAGGAACTAACCCGGATTTTCAGCGACGCCACCCGGCTTGAAATCGATTTCTGGGAAATGGGCCTGAAGCAGAGCGATTGACCTGCACTACTGGTGCGGCAGGTGGCGGGCAGGTTGAAGTTCAATCCTGCGCTGCCCGCTCCTCCCGCAACCTGGCCCGCACATTCATCAACACTTTTCCGTAACGGTTATCGCCCCGACGATCCCGGCCGCAGCCCCAGAAATAATCGAAATTGCTGTTTTCAACGATTTTCGTGTCGCCGGTATCCAGCAGAGCCTCCGCCAGCTCGGGATGGGTTCGGCAGCGCACGTAGATCCCCCGTGTCATAACGGTTTCGCGCACCTGCTTCCAGTCCCGCCGCAGGCTCTTGTGGCGCTTGCGCCCTAGCTTTCCGGCCTTGCCGGGCGTGTCGGCGTTGCGCACCTTTTCCTGGCGGTTGTCGTCGGTGAACTTCATGCCCTGGAAATAGTGTTCCACGGTTGGCCAGACCTTGCCTTCCAGCTCGAAACTGTAAGGGGCATGGGTGCCCAGCGGATTGTCCGGATCTGTTCGGGACATGAACAGGTCGTTCTCACCGTTGTCGTCGGGGAAGAGAGACATTCTTGCGATCCTTTAGAAATAAGTGGTCCTGCAATACCCCTAGTATCAACGAGTACGCGCCAGGGGTCACGCCAATAAACCGGCTCATCTGCAAGACTAGAGATCTCGCAGATATCCAGCACCAAGCTGTGCAATCTGGCCCCGAATCCAGGCCACTCGTTCCAGCACATAAGAGGATGGGGCGTTTACACTCAAAACCTTCGGATTCGGGAGTACAGCGGCAAGCAGCGCAGCCTGATATTCAGTGAGGTGGCGCGCCGGCTTCCCGAAGTATGTCCAGCTTGCGGCTTCAACCCCGTAAATACCTGGGCCAAACTCGGCAATGTTCAGATAAACTTCCAGTACCCGCTGTTTTGACCACAGGCCGTCTATAATAAGCGCCAATCCCGCCTCGATGGCCTTGCGAATGAAACTACGCCCGCTCCATAGAAAGAGGTTCTTGGCCGTTTGCTGGGTGATGGTACTGGCCCCTCGAAGCCCGTCGCCGGCCCGATACTCCGAGAGCGCCTGACGAACCGCCTCAAAATCCACGCCCACATGATGCGGGAATCGCTGATCCTCGCTGGCAACTACCGCCAGCGGCATCCAGTGAGAGATCTCGCGCATGGGCACCCATTCGTGGGCGATGGATTTGTTCGTGCCCTGAAGCTGATAACCCACCATGAAGGCCGAGGTGGGTGGATTTACGAAACGGAACATCAGAACCACCAACAGGACCAGCACGATAGCGCCAGCGCATAGCAGCAAAAACCATCGCAAAAGCTTGCGACCACCTGATGCTCTGGCCATCAGTTCAAATCCTCATCTTTGTACGATCGAGTTCCCGGCCATAATTGACCAACGGGCCGCACAGCGCGCAAACTGCTGATAGCGATTCTGCAAGAGCGTATGCCACTACCATGCCTGCAAAAGTAAAAACCCGGATTCTCTTTCATTCCAGACGCCTGAATATATACCTGGTCCGATATCCAGAAGGCCACAAGGTAGGCCCGCACGTGGACATGGTCTCCGAGGGCCGGCTCTACAAACTCAATTGGGTTCTGGCCAAACCCAAGGCCGGTGGCGAATTCATTTGCGACAAGAACATTTTCAACCTTTTTGGAAGATTGTATCTGTTTCGCCCGGATCTCTATCAGCATCGGGTATCAAAGATCGAGCGCGGAAATCGATGGCTGTTGAGTTTTGCGTTGACTTCCGGACTCCATAACTCAAGCAGGACAGTATCATGATGTATTTTGCCCATGAAATGAGCCGCGCAGCGCTGATGCCCTTGCGTATCGCGACAGACGCACAGAGTAAACTGCTCAGACATCCCCTGAGCCCCTTATCCCGCTTACCGGGCGCTCGCAGCATTGCCTCCGCCTATGGCGTGTTTGGCGATTTGACCCGGCGCTACCCGAAACCGGCCTTCAATCTGCACTCAACAGTGTGCGATGGCGAAAAGGTGGACGTCAGTGAAGTCATCCTCCAGCGCAAACCCTTTGCCCAGCTCAAGCATTTCCAGCGCAGCGTATCGCGGCCTGATGACCCGAAACTCCTGATCGTTGCGCCGCTTTCCGGACACTTTGCCTCTCTGCTGCGGGGTACCGTCAAGGAAATGCTGCCAGACCACGACGTCTACATCACCGACTGGCGTGATGCCTGTCGTGTCCCCTTGTCGGCTGGCGACTTTGGGCTGGACGACTATATCGACTACGTTATCGATTTTATTGAACAGCTTGGGCCAGACACCCATGTATTGGCGGTTTGCCAGCCCGTCGTGCCGGTGCTCGCAGCCACCGCTCTCATGGCCGAAGATAAAAACCCGGCAACACCGCGCTCGCTGGCTCTCATGAGCGGCCCCATCGACGGACGTATTGATCCCACGGCACCCTGCGAACTGGCCACTAAACACAATCTGGCGTGGTTCCGGCGCAATCTGGTTCACCCTGTGCCCGCGCCTTATCCGGGAGCCATGCGGAAGGTTTATCCCGGCTTTCTGCAACTGACCGGATTCGTGAACATGAACTTCGACCGCCACATTGATGCCTACCGGGGCCTGTTCAAGTCCATGCGTGACAAGGAGGTCGAAAAGATCAGACGTCATCGTGAATTCTATGACGAATACCTCGCGGTCATGGATCTGCCGGCCACCTATTACCTGGACACCATCCAGCGTGTCTTCCAGGAGTTTCACCTTGCCCGGGGCTGCTTCATGCACCGGGGCCGAAAAGTGAATCCGGCGGCTATCGAAAAAACAGCACTGATGACGATTGAAGGCGAGAAAGACGACATTTCCAGCCCCGGGCAGACCCGGGCCGCCCATAAACTATGCGTGAATATCCCGGACGCCAGGCGTCTGCACCATCTGCAAGAGGGGGTTGGCCATTACGGTGTCTTCAATGGCAGCCAATGGCGCGAATCCATTGCGCCGCGGCTCAAGACATTCATCCGCGAAGCGTGACGGGTATCACATTTTCTTGTCGCGACTCGGGTGCTCTGCTAGCTTGAATGAGGTGATTAATAATAAGGAATAACAACCAGAGCGGGCTACCGCTCCAGGGAGGATTTCATGCAAGACCTCAAGGGCAAGGTCGCCCTCGTAACCGGTGCCTCACGCGGCATCGGTCGTCACATCGCACTTCAGCTTGCTCAACGCGGCGCCGATGTCGCCATCAACTACCGCTCACGTCAGCCTGAAGGCGACGAAGTTGCCAGGGAAATTGAGGCAACCGGCGTACGGGCACTCTCCTTCAAAGCAGACCTGTCAAAAATGCCGGAAGCGCGCAGCCTGGTTCGCCAGGTCCAGGAACAGTGGGGCCGTATCGATATCCTGGTGAACAACGCCGGCATCACCAAAGACAAGTCCATGAAGAAGCTTACCGACGACGATTGGAACGACGTTCTCGACACCAACCTGGGCAGCGTCTACGCCACGTGCTCCGAAGTGTTGAAGATCATGATGGATCAGAAATACGGTCGCATCATCAACATCACCTCTTTCGTCGGGCAGGCGGGCAACTTCGGGCAAGCCAACTATGCGGCCAGCAAGGGGGGCATTATTGCGTTTACAAAGACCCTGGCACTGGAAATGGCCAAGTACAACATCACAGTCAACGCCATCGCGCCCGGCTTTACCGAAACCGAAATGCTGGCCCAGGTCCCGGAGAATATCCGTGAACAGATCATTGCCAGGGTTCCCATGGGTCGGTTTGGCAAGCCGGAGGAAATTGCCCGCGCCGTGGTCTTCCTGGCCGCGGAAGGCGATTACATCACCGGCCAGCAGATCAACGTTAACGGCGGCGTTTACATGTAACACTTGAAAGACAGAAGGCGAAAAAATGGCTGATAAACCAATAAAAAAGCAATCAACGCCTGACTTCGAACCCAATGTGGTAAGCCGCTCTCTGGCACGAGTGGGTGTTCATGGTGGTCACCTGCTCAAGCGCTCCATAATGCGACGTTTGCGCGGTGGCCCGCCCAATCCGGCCAGCGTGGGGAGCATGACCAAACCCTTCTTCACCCTGACCGGCAAGCTTGCAACCCAGCCAGACACGCTTCTGTTTGCACAGATGCGGCTGCTCAAGGACACCAGTCTGTTCTGGTCTGGCATTCTGGCCAGCGGTATTGGCAAGAAACCGTTGACCGTAGCAGAACCAGAGCCTGGCGATGGTCGCTTCCGTGACCAGGCCTGGAACGACGTCATCGCCTTCAACGCCCTCAAGCAGGCGTATTTACTGTCAACTCGCTGGCTGATGGACACCATCGACGATGTCCGGGATCTGGATGATCACGATAGACGGAAAGTCCGTTTTTTCACCAGCCAGATGACCGACGCCCTGGCCCCCAGCAACTTCGTTCTGAGCAATCCGGAAGTGTTGCGCACAACCGTTAAGACACGGGGCAAGAACCTCCTGCGAGGCCTGGCAAACCTGCTGCGTGATCTGGACGAGGGAAAGGGCCCGATGCCTTTCCGCATGTCCGACCCGGACGCCTTTGAGGTGGGCGACAATCTGGCCAACACACCCGGCGACGTGGTGTTCCAGAACGATCTGATGCAACTCATCCAGTACCGGCCGACCACCGAGACAGTTCATCGCCGGCCTTTGCTGGTGATACCGCCCTGGATCAACAAGTACTACATCCTCGATCTTGGCGAGAAAAAATCCTTCATTCGTTATTGGGTGGAACAGGGCCACACCGTGTTTGTGGTTTCCTGGGTAAATCCCGGGCCAGAGCTGGCACACAAGACCTTTGAGGACTACATGCTCGAAGGTCCGGTCGCCGCCATGGATGCCATCGAGCAGGCGACGGGTGAGCGGGAAATCAATACCGTCGGCTACTGCATCGGCGGCACTCTGCTTGGTTGCACGCTCGCCTGGCTGGCCGCTCGCGGGGATGATCGCGTAAAAAGTGCGACGTTTCTCAACAGCATGATGGATTTCTCGGAAGTCGGCGATCTCGAAGTCTTCATCGACGAGGACTCTATTGCCAAAATCGAGAAGGCCATGAACAAACAGGGCTATCTTGAAGGTGCTTCCATGGCAACGGCCTTCAACATGCTACGTGCCAACAGCCTGATATGGTCTTTTTTCGTCAATAATTACCTTCTCGGCCGCGACACGGCGCCCTTTGACCTGTTGTACTGGAACTCGGACGCCACCCGCATGCCAGCGGCCATGCACAGCTTTTACCTCCGCAATATGTACCTGAACAACCGGCTGCGTGAGCCCGGGGGTATTACTCTAGCGGGTACACCGATCGATTTGCGAAAGGTGAAGTCCCCCGCCTACTTTGCATCTGCGATTGAAGACCACATCGCACCCTGGATCTCCTGCTACAAAGGCGCACGTAACCTGGGCGGCCCGTTGCGTTTTGTCCTCGGCGGTTCAGGGCACATTGCCGGCATCATCAATCCGCCCGAGAAAAAGAAGTACGGTTATCGCCTCAACGAAGACAACCCGGCCAATCCAGAGGAATGGCTGAAAGGTGCCGAGCAGTTTGAAGGTTCCTGGTGGCCAGATTGGGTGGCTTGGGCCGAGCAGTTCGGTGGCGGTAAGATTAAGGCTCGCATTCCGGGAGAAGGCAATCTGCCGGTGATTGAACCGGCGCCCGGGGCTTACTTGCGCAACGAGCCGGCACCACCAAGCCCGGCGGTCCGGAAGCGGCGACAACCGCAACGCGGGAAATCGGGTTCCGCGAAGCAGAAAACGCCATCACCTGAGAAAGTCACGCAGTGAAGCATCCGTGGACTGAGCGGGAAACTCTGGAATAGCGGGCCGGCGAAAGCTCCCTAACGCAGCTCGGAAACCAGGTCACCGGCGCGACAACTCCTGACTGCGCGTTTGATCTTGCCCACATCCTCGCTGTCCAGATTCGCTCGAGACAGGTAAAGCGAAACCGGGAGGGTTCCCGCTGTTTGCTGGAATACCTTGACCACATCAGGACCAAAGAGATCCTCCACCAGAAGCGCCGGCAATACGACCGCATCCAGGCGGTCATAGTGAAGCATGGCAACCAGTTGGGACCACTCTGTGACTTCTTCGATTCTCGGGTTTTCGTCGGTAATGAACTGTTCACCAACAAAACTCCGAGGCAGCCCATATTTAAGGCCCGAGGTTTCAGATATCGGCGGAAGTTGGCGATTCGAGACAAAAACATAGTCCGCCGAAAACAACTCACCGGCGAACTCGCCGATTCTGTCCCGACGCTCACTCTGGGCAAGGGGCAGAACCATCGAGACTTCTCCCGAGTGCAAATACCCCAGCCCTCTTTTCAGAGGCACCTGAATAAACTGGGGCTGGATGTCAGCGCGATCAAAGATACATTCGTAGAGCGGCGCCAGGGACCCATGGAGCTTGCCATCGGAGTACCCGATCACGCCCTGCAACCCTTCACCAACGGCGACAGGAACCGAGGCGGCCGCAAGGCTGGAAAAGAAGATCTGCAGGCTGATGAAGACTGCACAGTGTGACCGAACCATCGCTCCACTCCATGGGACTGAACGCATGAATTTCCTGCGATCAGGGTCGTCCAGGTTCGCTTACCTTTCCATACGGACCTGTACTTAACGTCCTAGATACCTGAAACGTAGCACATTCTGATACTTATCGATGTATTTCTGATTGATGAGACCAATCACACCCGATTGCCGCAAATCGTCGAAGCATTGATCAAAGGCTGCGGCGAATGCGGGGTTCCGAAAAACCATCTTGTGCGGCGCCGGGTTGAAGATTGGCGCGAAACGAAAAGCATCAGACTGCGAGGGCCAGCTTTCACCGCGGCGCTTCTTGTTGAAGATTCTCCGATTCACTTCCGCGACCACGAATCCGTCGGCCAGAATCGCATCGACCCGGCCCATAAACAGTAGCCGGGAGTGAATGGTCTGATCGGCGATTTCGGTGAGCGAGGCAAATTCAGGTACGTTATCGCTGATCCCCAGCACATCGACCCCTTCACGGAACGTCACCACGTTGAGACCGGCCAGGTCTTTGACCCTTTCAATCGGCCCGACACGGGAGTGATTGTAGAAAGCTCCGTTCTGGTACCAGATGTAGGCGGATGTGGAATAACCGGGAAGACGCCAGTGCAAAGGTACTGTGGCAATAGCATCGAAGTCCTGACGATCCCTGTAGGTCCTTGCATGGCGCTCATAGGGCTGCATGATGAATTCGGCCTCAAATCCGCACTCATCGAAGGTCGCCAAAACCAATTCTATATCTCGCCCCTCGAGACTTGGCTCCGCTGCACACGGTATCTGAGCAGCGAGAACTTTAAGCCGCGGCAGTGGCTCCGAATTCGCAGCCAAAGGGAATCCTGGCAGAAGAAATAAAAAGAAATGGGCGAGCGTTGAAATCTTCAAACCGCTGTCTTCTCACCTCGGGCTAAAAAGTTCAGTTTTTGAACAATATCCTTATCCGGGCGTGCAGGCAATCACTCTGAGCATATGCCTGCAAACCAGGATGCAACTCAGCCCAGAAGACACTCCTTGGCCTCATTGATGCGCGCCGCCAGGTAATTGCTGCCACCATGGTCCGGGTGAAGTTTTTGCATCATCCTCCGATGGGCTTTGATGATCTCTTCCCGACTGGCTCCGGGCTCGAGCCCCAGAATGTCCAGCGCTTCGCTCTCGGTAAGCGGGCCGCTCGTATTGCCACTGCCGCCCGACGGATCGCTTTCAGAGGCCGCCTCATCGTCTGCTCGCCAGGAGTCTCCGAACCGGCGATCCAGGTAAGTTTCAAGTAGCCGGGCAGAATCCTCGTCCTGGCCGCGGCAATAGCGCAATAGCTCGAGGAAATCGCTTTCGCTTAGCTCCGCCAGTTCTCTCCCTTCCATCGGGCCCTTGATGATCTTGCCGCTCATGATTCCCGAGTCGTGGTCCAGAGTCATTTCCAGAATATCGCTGGAAACATGGGACTGGTTGCCCGACTTGGGTCCGGCACCGCCAGCCACGCGACCGAGCCCGCCACGCAATAGAGATGGCAGCAGGCGACGCAACAGAGGATAGAGAAAGGCCAAACCGGCGAAGACAAAATGCAGTCGCCCGGTTACAGCCAGCAAGACGACGATGCCGATACCGGCCAGCAGGGCCAGCTTGAGAATGGCGGCATTGCGCTGACTGGCAGGCTGATTGCGCAACCACACCCAGGCCACAACCGCGACAACGATGGCAACAAGCGTTAAAGGCACTCAAATACCCCGGGCACAACGGCCCATCAATGGATTCTCACAAACACTACCGGATCTGTCTGGTCAGGCGTTTCACTTCCGGGGAACTACTGCTGGAAAAATCCTGCAGAGCCTTGGCTCCCCCGGAAGCATAGACCGCAACTGCCGCCATAAGATCCTTGAGCACCTGAGGACTGTTACGGTCAAAGGGTGCGTATGCGCCCCCTGAAAGCTTGCTCACCTGCTGGAATACCGCCCTTGCATGGGCATCATTGCCCTCGTGAAACATGAACACCGGTGTGCGCAGCATTCCCAGTTCCCCGGCGGTGTGACAGAGTTCGTCCACCGGTTCCTCGCAACAGTCACCGATAAACACCACAGCTTTGACGGGCTTTGCACGGGTCTCTTTCACCGCATGGGCCAATACCCGGCTGATCTGGGTGCGCCCACCGAGGCAGGAAACGCCGTTCATCAGATTCAGCAACTGCCCGGTTTCGGTCACAAAACCCGTGGCCTTGAACTCACCGAAGCCACGGTAGTAGCAGAGCTGAATGGCCAGGCCACCCAGATCCCGGGTTGCTATAAACAGTTCGCTCTGCAGATGGCAGGCCTGGTCCCAGGTAGCTTCCCGGCTTGCAGTCGCGTCCAGCGCGAAAATCAGCCGCCGCTGCCCACCACCCTGCTTGGGCAACGTGCGAACCTCATTGATAAACTGGTCGATCGCCTGTTTGTCGGATCGGGTGCGTAGCTCTTTATCGGACATAGGCTCCTGGAAATCACGGCGGCTGAAAAAACTGACGCTAAAATAGTAGGGCATAGATCGCGCAATTCACAGGTTTGGCGAGGGCAACGCATGGTGAAAACAGGGCGTTGGTACCGAATCAGGAGTGCGGCCAGATTCCGGCCTTTGCTCCTGGCTTCCCTTCTTTTGACCGCCATTGCGCTGCCAGGCGCGGTGCATGCCTCAAACACGTATTACCTGCTCTATCGCCAATGGCAGCCTTACGATTGGCCCGAGAATGTGCCATCTGCCAACGAGGTCACCCGCTCGCAGCGAGGACTCGGCTGGCAAGCCCGGGGCTCTGGCAGCGTCTTAGGTATTGATTACGATTACCAGCCACTACGCATCCGTACAGGCGAGCCGGCCCACAACGGGCACCTGCATCGGTTAACCATCGGTGGCGAATGGCGGCATCAGCTCTACCGCCTGGAAGCGCGGGCCGGCATCGCCGGCACCTCCAATATGTTCAAATATCAGGATTTTCACAGCGATGTCCTTAACGGGCGTCTCGCGGTCTTCCGGGCCGTGAACAGGTCCAGCACCCTGAGCCTGGGTATCGGAGGCGATCACAGGTTCGGCTCTTTCCGTTGGCTCCCCAGAGCACGCTGGGAACGAAGCAACGCACACGGCCATTGGCTGGTAGACCTGCCTGTTCTGATGCAGTGGCAGAGCCCGGGGCAGGTTTGGGCGTTCCGGGTGGAACGAAACGGGGACCGTTGGGCCACGATGGACAAGGACAGGGAAGTAGAAAGCGCGCTCTATTTACGCGAGTGGAGAACCCAACTGACTTATCGGCTGCACCAGGGGGGACAATCCTGGCCAACCATCGTTCTTGGCATAGGAGCCAGTCTGGCTACCCGTGTCCAATACAAGGACCTGAACACGGGCACCGAGGATCTGAGCCTTGGGGATGCCCTGCTGGCAAGCCTCAGGCTCGATTGGTAGATCCAGGTTCCGAGACCGGATCCAAACCGGGTATCAGCCTACCCGGTTGAGTGTTACGTCGATGTTGCCACGGGTCGCGTTGGAATATGGGCAAACCTTGTGCGCTTCATCGATCAGCTGCTTGGCCTCCGCATCGTCCATACCCGGAAGGCTGATGCGCAATTCCACTTCAATGCCAAACCCATTGGGGATCTGGCCGATGCCAACCACGCCTTCAATGGAAGCATCCTCCGGCATCTTGAGCTTGTCGCGACCGGCCACAAATTTCATGGCGCCGATAAAGCATGCGGAATAGCCTGCAGCAAAAAGTTGCTCCGGGTTGGTCCCCTTGCCGCCGGCACCGCCCATTTCTTTCGGGGTTGCCAGCTCTACATCAAGAATGCCGTCTGACGAAATTGCACGGCCGTCACGACCACCGGTTGCTTCTGCATGGGCACGATAGAGCACTTGTTCGATAGACATAACGCTTTCCTTTTTCCTTCGAATTTGAACAGAAATACCTTCCGAGGCATTTCCGCGCGACGATTTTCTGAACGACGCGTCGCCCCGTTTTATGCGATAGAAATGGTTAACTGGATCAACCCGCCAGCGCGGCCCGCACTTTCTTGCTCAAATGCCCCATCTCAACGCGGCCAAGTACCTGGGGCTTCAGTTCATTCATCACCTTACCCATGTCCTGCATGCCCTGGGCATCCGTTGAACTGATGGCCATCCGAATCAACCCGTCAAGATCATCCTCGCTGAGAGCCGCCGGCATGAACTCTTCAATGATCACCATTTCCGCTCGCTCTTTATCGCCCAGTTCCTCGCGGCCGGCTTCGTCGTATTGACTGGCCGCGTCGCGGCGCTGTTTGAGCATCTTGTCCAGCACCTTGAGAACATCCTCGTCATTGAGCTCGCGGCGTTCATCAATCTCGATCTGCTTCACGGCAGACTGGGCCATGCGCAAAGTAACCAGGCGGGTTTTATCCTTGTTCCGCATTGCTTCTTTTACCGCGCTGTACAGTTGTTCCTTAAGGGTTGGTGCCGTCATTGCTGATCTCCTGTTGTTTGGCTTTGTTCTGGTTTATGGGGACGAATCGGGAATAATGCAAAGGGTGGGAATTCCATGATTCCTGCTGCACTGTAGAATGCAGGCATCCGAGGAAAGAAAAAGGCGCCAGGAACAATGATTGATTTCCGCAGCGATACTGTGACCCGCCCCACCCCCGAGATGCGCGAAGCCATGGCCAGCGCCGAGGTGGGAGACGATGTCTATGGCGACGACCCTACGGTTAACAGCCTGCAGGCCTACGCCGCCCAGAGGCTCGGCTTCGAAGCGGCCCTTTTTACTGCCACAGGCACCCAGGCCAACCTGCTTGCCATCATGAGTCATTGTGGCCGTGGCGATGAGTATCTCTGTGGCCAGTCCGCTCACAATTACAAGTATGAGGGCGGAGGCGCCGCGGTGCTGGGCAGTGTCCAGCCCCAACCGATCGAGAACGAGCCGGACGGGAGCATTGATCTGGAAAAAGCCCGGGCCGCGATCAAGGCGGACGATTTTCATTTTGCCGTCACCCGTCTGCTCTCCCTTGAGAACACCATCGGAGGCAAAGTACTGCCCCTTGAGTACCAGGCGCAGGCCCGTGCGTTCTGCGACGAACACGGGCTTCTTCTGCACCTGGACGGCGCCCGTGTCTTCAATGCCGCCGTAAAATCAAACTGCGATGTCACCGAAATAACCCGGCACTACGATTCCGTCAGCGTGTGTCTGTCCAAAGGCCTGGGCGCACCGGTTGGATCGCTGCTGCTGGGGTCGGAATCATTCATCAAGCGGGCCACCCGGCTGCGCAAAATGGTGGGGGGCGGCATGCGCCAGGCCGGCATTCTGGCCGCCGCGGGACGTATCGCGCTCGAAAGGGGGCCGCTTCGACTGCTCGAGGACCATGAAAACGCCGAATACCTGAGCAACGGCCTGGCAAAGATTCCGGAACTTGAGGTCAACCCGGCCAGTACCCAGACCAACATCGTTTACGCAAGGTGCAAGGCAGGCGGGGCGTCACAGCTGAAAGACTACCTGGCCGAACAGGGCATCCTGATTACGGCCGGCGACCCGATCCGCTTTGTGACCCACCAGGATGTCAGCCGTGAGGATGTCGACATGCTGCTGACGGCCATCCGGCAATTCTACCCGTCCTGACCGGATACTCTCGCTCAAAAAAGGCCCCTCAATGGGGGGCCCTTCCAGCGTCACCTGATATCAGCCTGGGGTTACACCATCTTGCCTTCGGCAATCAGCAAGCGGCGTTCATGATGAAGGCCTTTGAACAGGCTGTAGGTCATCACCAACAGCACCAGCGTAAATGGCAGCCCGACACTCAGGGCGCCAGCTTGCAGTGCGTTGAGGGCTTGCTCACCGCCAACGAACAGAAGCACCCCGGCAATGGTCCCTTCGGTGACCGCCCAGAAGATGCGCTGGGCTTTCGGGGCATCGGTCTTGCCGCCAGACGTGATGCTGTCAATCACCAGGGAACCGGAATCCGAGGATGTGACGAAGAACGTCAATACCAGAGTGATCCCGATAAACGAGGTGATTCCAGACAGTGAGATATTTTCCAGCATCTGGAACATGGCCAACGACACTTCGGTAAGACCCTCTGAACCCAACACGCCAATCTCGTTCTGGACCTGATTTAGCGCCCCGCCTCCGAATGCGCTCATCCAGAACAGAGTAATGATGGTCGGGATGATCAGAACCGCCGTGACGAACTCACGCACCGTGCGACCATGGGAGACCCGCGCGATAAACATACCTACGAACGGTGACCAGGAAATCCACCAGGCCCAGTAGAAGACCGTCCAACCATGGAACCAGGTGGTGTCTTCCTCGCGGCCAAAGGGATTACTGAGCGAGAACATATTGGACGCGTAGGAGACCGACGTATCCCAGAGCCACTGGAACACGGCAAGTGTGGGGCCGGCAAATATTACAAACAGAAGCAGCAGCCCGGCCATGATCATGTTCGCGTTACTGAGAATCCGGACACCACCATGGATCCCCCGAATCACGGAGAGGGTAGCAACAGCCGTAACGCCGGCGATCACGCCGACCTGAATATTCAGGCCGCCCTCAATATCAAACAGGTAGGAAATACCGGATGCCGCTTGCTGGGCGCCAAACCCGAGCGAGGTTGCAAGACCAAAGATGGTCGCCAGTACCGACACGGTGTCGATGACATTACCGGGCCACCCCCACACCTTGTCTCCCAGAATTGGAAAAAAGGCAGAGCGAATGGTTAGCGGCAGGCCTTTATTAAAGGCAAAAAACGACAGCGAGAGCCCGACAATCGCGTAGATTGCCCATGGATGCAGACCCCAGTGGTACATCGTTGCGCCCATCGCAAGCCGGGCACCCTCAGCAGTGTTTGGCTCAACACCCAGGGGCGTTCCATACCAGTCGGTGTAATAGGCCACCGGCTCGGCAACCGACCAGAACATAAGCCCGGTACCCATACCAGCTGCGAACAACATGGCAAACCAGGACAGCAGAGAGAACTCTGGCTTGGCATCAAGCCCGCCAATCCGAATCTTGCCCACCGGCATGAAAATAAGGGCCAGACAGAAAACAACAAACAGGTTTGCGCTGAGAAGAAAGCCCCAATCGAACACAGCGATCGCACCATTCTTGGCGCTATCGAGCAACTCCTTTGCACCTGCGGGGAAAATAAGTGTTCCGACAACGAAGGCAACAATCAGGATTGCGGTTAACGGAAATACGATGTTGTGGATATCGAAGCCGAACTTCTCGATATTATCCTGACCGGCTACGTAGTCGGTCTGATAATCGTCTGAAATGACGTCACCCAATGTGAGGACTCCTATGACTGCATAACCCGGCAGTCGGTTGGAAAGTTTACCTCTCTAAGTGCCACCCCAATATTTTGAACTCTAAGAATTAAAATTTCCAACTCTGTTAGACTTGTGCGGTACGAATCCTCGCAACGCCTGAAGGTTCCCGCTGATGAAACTCAACCCCTTTAACACCCGCATCGGTCTGGCTCTGGGAGGCGGCGCTGCCAAAGGCATTGCGCACATTGGTGTGCTGAAAGCGTTTGAAGAAGAGCAAATCAAGATTCATTGCATTTCGGGTACGAGCGCCGGCGCGCTTATCGCGAGCTATTACGCTTTCGGCCGCCCGGCGGAATCCATCCTCAGCATTTGCTCAACACTGAACCTCTCCAAAATCATCAACTTTACCTTTGAGCGCGGCGGGCTGTTCAGCACCAACGCCATTCGGGAGATGATTCACCGCGATCTGGGCGATGTCCGGATCGAGGACGCCGAGATTCCGCTGGCCATCTGTGCCACGGATATCGAAACCGGTGAACAGCTGATCTTCCGGGAAGGCAATCTGGCGGATGTCGTGTGCGCCTCAATGGCGGTTCCCGGCCTGTTTGTACCTGTTGAAATCGATGGGCGGATTCTGGTGGACGGGGGGCTGGTGGAAAACGTCCCCATTTCGCCATTGGCCAAAATGGGTGCTGGTATTACGGTGGCCGTTGATCTCAGCCATGTCAGCCGTTATCCGAAGCCGGACAACACCTTCGATGTCATTTCCAACGCCATCAACATTGGCATCGATTTCAACACCCGCAAGCAACTGAAGCATGCCGACATATCGGTCCCTCTGGACCTGAGCGACTACAGCCTTACCAATAACGCCGACCGCGTTGACGAGCTTTATCGGGAAGGCTATCACCCGATGAAGAAGAAGATCCGCCAGGTACTCTGGTACAAACGGATGCATGTTGCCATCAGCCTTCTGAAAACAACCCGAACGTTGATGCCCTTCAAAGTGCCCGAGATTCTGAAGGAGCTCAGGCGCCACGGCTTTGCGGTGCGCAATCGTAATTAGCCACTTAATCACCGACAGCGGTGAACCAAAACGCTCTTTGCAGACTACTCTTCACACCCGACCATTTTTCAATGCGAACGGAGCTAGCGCATGATTACAGTTCACCACCTCAACAACTCCCGCTCACAGCGCGTTCTCTGGATGCTGGAAGAACTGGGTGTTCCCTACGAGATCAAGCATTACCAGCGAGATCCCAAGACCATGCTGGCCCCCGAAAGTCTGAAAAAGGTGCACCCGCTTGGAAAATCCCCGGTGATCACAGACGGCGATCTGGTGGTGGCCGAATCCGGTGCCATCATTGAATACCTGGCGCACACCTACGGCAAAGACACCATGCTCCCGGAGAGCGGGGGGCAAGCCTGGCTCGACTACACCTATTGGTTGCACTACGCCGAAGGCTCATTGATGCCGCCTCTGGTGTTGCGCCTTGTCTTCGAAAAGGTAAAAACCAGCCCGATGCCGTTCTTTGTTAAACCTGTCGCCAAAGGCATTTCGGACAAAACCAACGAGATGTTTATCGGCCCGATGATCAAGACCCACCTGGATTTCGTGGAAAGCCATCTGGCGAAGAACACCTGGTTCCTGGGGGACAAACTGAGCGCGGCGGACATCCAGATGAGCTTCCCGCTCGAGGCTTCCGTAGCCAGGGGCATCGTCGGCAGGAACCGGCCTCACATCAGCGGATGGGTCAAACGCGTTCATGCCCGACCGGCTTATCAGAGGGCGCTCGAGAAAGGCGGTGATTACGACTTCGCCTGAAGACCGGCGATCTGATTGAGGCTAAAAGGAGTATCAAATACTGAATTCACGGATGGAGATACTGGAATGAAAGAAGTTCGCAGAACCACGCTACCCGTTGTGGAAATGGCGAAAAGCAACGAAGAGTTCCGGCAGGTATTATGGACCGGAGATCATACGCAACTCGTTCTGATGGCCATTCCCGAAGGCGGCGAGATTGGCGGCGAAGTTCACGAGGGACATGATCAACTGCTTTATTTCGTCTCGGGCGAGGGGGAAGCGACGATCGGCGAAACGAAGGTACCTGTAAAGGCGGGCGACGTCAGCATCGTGCCCTCGGGTACCTTTCACAACTTCCGTAACACCGGAAACGGCATGCTCAAGCTTTACACAACCTACTGTCCACCAGAGCACGCCCCGGGAACCGAGCATGAAACCAAGCAGGAAGCGGATGCCGCGGAATGAATCCGCGGCCTACAGTCGCTTCAAGAAATTATCCAATGCCTGATTAACCGGATCCGGGTGCGAAAGATTTGCAGCATGCCCGGCACCGGGAATCACGATCAGTTCGGCATCCTACGCTCTTAGCAGTCTGTCCATCTGCCAAGAGGCGCTCGGCCAGGCCATGGTCTAACCTTGATCCTGCATCTCGTTGACTGCTGCCTTTTCTGGCTCAGGAAAGCGTACACCCAAAACAAAAACAGGAACCGGGGACCGTATGATTTTTGATTACATCATTGTAGGTGGCGGATCGGCTGGCGCCGTGATGGCGGCGCGATTGAGTGAGGACCCCGATGTCAGCGTCTGTCTCCTGGAGGCAGGCGGCAAGGGCGATCACTTGCTGACCCGCGCGCCAGCTGGTGTGGTCGCAATCATGCCCGGCCATGGCAAGATCAATAACTGGGCGCTCAATACAGAGCAGCAGCCCGAGCTGGCCGGGCGTCGAGGATTCCAGCCCAGAGGCCGTGGGCTGGGTGGTTCCAGCCTGATCAACGCAATGCTTTATGTGCGTGGACACAGCGCGGATTATGATGGATGGGCCGAGCTGGGTTGCGACGGATGGGGATGGGACGATGTTTTGCCCTACTTCCGCAAAGCGGAATGCCATGAAGGTGGAGCCAGCGAATACCACGGGGCCGATGGCCCACTGCATGTTTGCAAACAGCGATCACCAAGGCCCATTTCCGAAGCCTTTATCGATGCGGCTAAAGAGCACGGCTATCCCGCAAGCGACGATTTCAATACCGGCGACAACGAGGGCGTTGGCCTCTATGAAGTTACCCAGTTTCATGACACCGAACGCAATGGTGAACGCTGCTCCACCGCTGCGGCGTATTTGTATCCGATCATGGAACAGCGCAACAACCTAAAGGTTGTGACCGGTGCCCGTGCGACCCGAATTCTTTTTAACGGAAAACGTGCTTCCGGCGTTGAGTATCGACTCAAGGGCCGATCGCTCACGGCCTCAGCAAACCGCGAAGTCATCCTATCCGCCGGTGCCTTCGGTTCACCGCAGTTACTACAGCTATCCGGAGTGGGAAACCCTGAAGACATCCTCCCGCACGGTATTCCCATGATTCACGAACTGCCGGGTGTCGGCCGAAATCTGCAGGATCATCTGGATTTCATTCTGGCCTACAAGTCCGGGGATACCGATAACTTTGGCTTCAGTTTAACGGGCATGAAAAACATGCTTCGCCATTCCCTCCAATGGCGAACGGATGGGACGGGTATGATTGCCTCGCCCTTTGCAGAGGGGGCGGCATTCCTGAAGTCTGACCCGGAGCAGGACAAGCCAGACCTGCAGCTGCACTTCGTCGTCTCCATCGTGGAGGATCACGCCCGTAAACTGCATTGGGGACACGGCTTCAGTTGCCACGTCTGCAACCTGCGGCCGAAATCCCGAGGGCGTGTTTTTCTGCTCAGCGCCGACCCAATGGCCGATCCCGGCATCGACCCCAACTATTTGTCCGACCCGGACGACCTGAATCTGACTATCAAAGGCGCAAAAATCACCCGGGAGATTCTCGAAGGGCCTGCACTCTCGCCGTACCGACAATCCGAAATGTTCGGCGTTCACGACGGCATGAGCGATGAGGAATGGGAACGCCACATTCGCGCCCGTGCGGATACGATCTATCACCCGGTGGGCACCTGCAAGATGGGCATAGATGATCTGGCCGTGGTTGACTCCAGCCTCAAGGTTCACGGACTTGAGGGTTTGCGGGTGGTCGACGCTTCGGTCATGCCGACTTTGATTGGTGGTAACACCAACGCCCCGACGATCATGATTGCTGAAAAGATCGCCGATACGATTCGAACCAGCGGATAAAGGCCTCACTAAAGGTGGCAAAATGACAACAAAAGACAAACCAGTTGCTCTAATCATCGGGGCCGGAGACCACCTCGGCTCTGCCATCGCCCGGCGCTTTGCAAAGGAAGGCTTCCACCTTGTGGTCACCCGCCGGCGCGGGGATCTTGATCTTCTCAGCTCGGAAATTCAGGCTCTCGGCTCGAGCGCGACAGCCATCCATTCCGATGCAAGGGACGAAGACCAGGTCATTGAGCTGGTTGAACGCGTTGAGTCAGAGCATGGCCCAATACGGGTAGCCGTCTTCAACGTGGGCGGAAACGTTCGATTCGATATCTGCGAGACCAGCACCCGGGTCTACCGGAAAGTCTGGGAGATGTGCGCACTGGCCGGGTTTCTGGTCGGGCGCGAGGTCGCAAAGAAAATGCTGCAACGCAATGAAGGCACTCTCCTCTTTACTGGCGCCTCCGCGAGCCTCCGCGGCGGACGCGGCTTTGCGGCCTTTGCCGGCGGCAAGCATGCGCTGCGCGCCCTGGCGCAAAGCATGGCAAGGGAATTGGGCCCGCAAGGGATACACGTCGCTCACGTGGTGGTGGATGGCCTCATCCGCAATCAAGCCACGGCAGAATTTTTGCCGGACCTCTATGCGAGCAAGGGCGAGGACGGCATTATCGAGCCCGACGAACTCGCGGAAATCTATTGGCAGCTACACAACCAGCCACGCTCAGCCTGGACTTTCGAGCTCGATGCGCGGCCTTTCTCAGAGAACTGGTAACGCCCCGGAGAAGCTGTGTCGGACTATCAGGAGCCGGGTATCAGCCGGCTCCTGTCGTTCCTAGACGTAGAAGTCCAGCTCCTCCTGGGATTTCAGAAGATCCCGCATCTTGATCGGGTCGTCACCGAAAAAGAACACAAGCCCCCAGTGAGTACCAAAAGCGGATCGGTCCGGAACTGTTTCCTCGGCAGGGGCCACCAACTCGTGCGACTCGAAGTAAGGATGCTCAATGCACTCTTTGGGCATTTCCAGCTTGCTCACCACGCGGCGTCTCGGATAAACACCGAAGCAGCCGGCATAACCTTTGGCATCGACCACTTCGCGGGGGAAGAAGGCATCGACCTCTTCCTTGGTGCTCTTGGGATCAAACACCAGCATGGAAGCCTGGTAGGCATTGAATCCATACGCGCGTTCAATCAATTCGAAGGCCTTGAACCCGGGTGGGCGATACGCAACTTCGCCAAAGTACATGGTGCCGTCGCTGGTTACGAAGTACTCCGGATGAATCAGACCGAACTGGATATCAAATGTTTTGACCAGCAACTCGATCTGCTTGGTGATTGCTTCGCGCCAGCTTTCAAGTTCCTTCGTGGCAGGAACAAATACCGAGTAACCCAGGGTGACGTACTCTGAAATATTCAGGAATTTGATTTTGCCATCGTGGATCCAGGCCTCAACGGCGAATTCCCAGCCACTCAGGTGACTTTCCATGAGCAGGGGGTATTCCTCGTCCGGAATCGTATCGATTTCTTCCAGAGTGCGGATCATGCGGTGACCCAGGCAGCCGGCTTTATCGAAGGCCTTCACGTGAATCGGATCGTCCGGGTCACCATCCAGTTTGAGCAGCGTCTGGTTAACCCGCTTCATGAAGCGAATGATGTCATCCTTTTCGTGGGCTTCTTCGAAAATCCCGACGCGAATACCACCAAGCTGGGCCCGACGTTTCATCAGCGCCTTGTCCCGGAACAAAATGGATTGGCCGTACATACGCGGATTATTCAACAGAACAGAGTTGATCGCGCCTGACCATTCCACCGTTTCCTCGAACAATGGGATTGCGACATCCACGCCTTCGGCTTTCAGCTTTTCAGCGATTTCCATGGACCGATCGTTCAGGCGAACAAAATCCCAGGGAATGAAGGGAATATTGTTGGCCGTGCAAAAATCGGCAGCCCAATCCGGGGCAACCACGATATAGCGGCGATCGAACTTCTGAGCCGCCTTGATCGCATTAATACTCCAGCCAAGAAGGGCAATATAGCCCTTGTTTGGGTCCTTGGGTGTTTCCGTTCCGAGAACCGAGTCCATGGAGGGATCGCGCCAGGCCAGCACTTCCTGCGACATTTTGGATTCCGGTATGATCGCCATAAGTTAACCTTTTATATTCGAAATAACGCAAAGGGCATTGGCAACAACCCGATGCGTCAGACCAGAGTGTCCCAGCCAAACGCGGAAATTAGTTTCCATACACAACAATCTAGACCCTTACAGGCCAGGAAGCGAGCCTGTCCCTCCACTATCAAGACGATTGCGAAAGGATCTCGAGTCAAAAGATGCAAGCATCCAAAGGCCTGCCTGCAGAGATTTTCCGTTTTATCCCCGCAGCCTGTAGAAGGGTTCGAGAACCGGCTTCAATCCTTTTGCATCGTCAATGAACAGCTGCAGATGCGGGAAGGGAATCTCTATACCGGCGGCATCCAGGGCTTCTTTCATCTGCTCGAGAATATCGGCCATGATTCTGGGCCGAACATCCAGGTTATCCGGCGTTATCCACACTTTGACTTCGAGGTTCACTGACGAATCACCGAGGCTTTTGAGCAAAACACGGGGCTCCATGCCAGCGCCCTGCAAAACTTCGGGATGTGCCAGCAAAACCGGCATCAGCACTTCCCTCGCCGCCTTCGCAGATTCCTTGTAAGCAATCCCCACGGGAATATTCAGGCGTGTCACGCCCTCTGCGCTGTAATTGATGATATCCGTGGAGGCAACACTGTCGTTTGGAATCATCGTGAAGATATTATCCCGGGTTCGCAGCCAGGTGGTTCGCAAGGCAATCTTCACCACTTTGCCTTCCTGTCCGTTGATGGTGACCCAATCACCGATTCGAAAAGGCCTTTCAATGAGCAGGGTGATTCCCGCAATGAAATTGGAGAGAGTGGATTGCGCTGCAAAACCAACGGCAATACCGACGATGCCCAGACCGGCGATAATCGACACCACATCGAAACCGAACTGGGCAAGCACCGTCACCACCGCAAGGGTTGCGGCGATAACCGCAAACAGATTCTCGACCAGTTGCCGGATGGAAGGATCCATTCGATAGCGTGAAGTGCCTTCCTTGATCAGACGCCGGAAAACTACCCAGACCACGTAGAAACCGAGGACCATGAAACCTGCCCTCGCCATCGCCTTGAGAACCTCAGGAGAAACCCCGAATTGCGCAAGAATAACTATCAGCGCACCCAACCCGGCCAGATAGCGCAGGCCGCTGCGCATCTGGATGTAAAGAGGGGTTTTGGTTCGCCGCTCACCAAGACCCAGCCTGATGGCAGCGATCAGAATCAGATAAACGCCCAGGAAGACGCCAAGGTAGATTACAGAGACCAGCAGCTGGCCAAGTACCTGTACCAGCAACGCCCCCCAGTCGAGATTCTCGCCTGACACTGCCTGAAAGGCATCGCCAAGATTTCGACGGAGCTGCTCAATCAAATCTGCACCGAATGATTCCATCATGATCTGCACGACACCTTTGCTGTCCGTACATCAAGTAAAGGCGCGAATGGCATTTTGCTCAAATGCCGATCCGAGCCTCTTTGAAGCGTATGTGCAAGTTACATTGACTGGTCACTCTGCAAGGTGCTCAATATAAGAACGACGACCTTGTGGAGGAGATAACGATGAAATGAATTGTGCTCGCAGTAATTGTCGCGATCATCGCCGTCTGGCTGTATCGGGGCAAACGCAAAAACTATATTGAAGATCCTGATGTGAAAACATTCGATGAGAAAGACTACTACCTCACATCGAATGACAACGCCTCAGATGACGAGTCCTCCCCCGATCAGAGCAATCCTCGTCACTGAGATGGGCGTTACTTTTTCAGGCTGATCTGCTTTGAACCCGTGGGGGATACTTGTCCGCTTTTGCCCTTGCCGACGTATTCCACAGATCCGCCCGCTTTCAAAAACGCGGCTGTCTGTTCTTCAATGGCAGCAGAAGTCAGGGTTACTTTCTCGGGTTTCTTGCTCATAGTGATATCCAGGTCGGGATGGCTTAATTAATATCGTAAGCCTTCCATTATACCTGAAGTGGCTAAAAATTGTTCGCTCCCTATAGACTGCGCGCTTCACGCGCCTCAGCCAGGCTCCCCTTGTTCTCAACATTTGTATAACCGGCACGCTCCAGAGCCGATTTTGCTTTACCTGCCCTGTTGCCACTGCGGCAATAAAGATTAATCTCGGTGTCTTTATCCGGGAACCTCTCGGTAACCTCCGCAACGATCTGGTCATGCGGAATCAGCGGGTCTCCATCTATGTGGCTTTGCCGGTGTTCCGCCTCTGTGCGGACATCGATCCACACGGGCTTCGCGTGCGCTACTATCGGTGCCAGCGCAAGTGATAGCAGGATTAGCACCGCTTTCACTGAAAAAGACACTCTCATAACCAACTTGCTCCCTATTTTGAGGCTCTACAATTAGTCTATACGGGTAAACTTACCGGAGGAGTTCACCGCATGGAAACCGCTGACATCTTCCTGTCGCTGCTGTTCGGCTGCATCGGTTTCGCCTATTTCATGTATGGCCGGCGCAGGAAAAACATCGTCACCCGCTACTGCGGCATTGCCATGATCCTGTATCCCTACCTGGCCAGCAGCGCCTGGGAGATGCTGGCAGTGGGTGTAGGGCTCATGGTTGTGCCACGGTTTGTCGAGTTATGAATAGTGTGGGCTCAGCTCAAGCTCTAGAGGCGCTCAATAGCCTTGAGCAAAGAGCTGAAGGCTCTGGAAAAGCTGCGCTCAGCCAATCGGTCCATTACCCCACCCAGCAGCGGCACTTGCACATGCCCTTCAGAAACCCAGGTTACCCGGGTCTGTTCACCTTCTGCCTTAAAAACAATCTCTCCCTTCGTGTGCTGAACGGCGAACGGGCTCGATTTTTCAATTTGATAGTGCATTCGGTTTGGCCTCTCGAACCGGGTAATACGCTCAGTGAGTTCAAGCCGGCCCGCTCCGATAATTCTCAGGGCGCCAGTGCCATTTTTCTCGTCTCTACCCTCTTCAATCAGTAAAGACTTGCTGACCCCGGGAAACCGGGCATAGCGGGCGTGGTCGGAGATGGCTTCGAAGACTGACTCGATATCCTTCTCGAGAACTCGTTCGACATGAATGCGAAACATGGCTACTCCTCAATAGTGGGCTCACAGACAGGATACGCTCCCACTCCATCAAACGAGTGGGATTTAGCAGAATACCCCTGTCTCGGCCAACTGCCGAATGATCTGAATCGTCTCAATGTCTGTGGCTACATAGGCCTGTTCAAGATACTGGTCATAGGGCATCGAATCACCACGGTTCTCGATGCTCGCTGTTTCATACCGGAAACGGACAAACAGTGATGCCGGCTCGGGCTCTTCGATATCCATGACAAGTGTTGCGGCCGGGAGGGTGGCCGTTGGCTGAGTCCGGCACTCTATCCTCGCCTCGTGCCAGAAAGTAACTTCATCGACCACCTGCAGTCCCGGCAGCTGGAGGCTACGCTTCAGGTAAGCCGGGCCCTGATCCAGAATCTCGTAATCATAGACACCAACGAGGAACTTGTCCGGGCGCCGGGCCCTGAGCACCAGCCCCTCCCACACCTGGAATCGGGTCAGAACCGGTAGCTCTGGCTTGGTCAGGTCGTTTATCTGAACGATATGCTCGAACGTCATCTGGCCTCCTTTCGGGTGCATCGCAAGGCACGGTTTCAATCGCTCGCTTTTTTGCGATGAATGCCGGGTTATTAAAGTCCGATTCACGGTTTGGGTACGCGTTTAAAAAGTTAACAGTCTACAATTCAAAAGGATGACCACTGATATGGTCCCAGTGCAAACTGATAGTCAAATAATTCGTAAAAGGGAACTTTAAATCCCAGTGAACTATCGCCAACTCTTTCTTGCTCTGATCCTCGGAATCCTCGCCCTTGCGCTCTGGTTGAGCCCAGAGTTCAAACAGATTGCCGCCGGCGTTGCCATTTTTCTGTTCGGCATGCTCTCGCTGGAGAACGGGTTTCGCCAGTTTACCGGTGGTTTTCTCGAGAGCGTGCTGCGTCGTACAACCGATACGATTCCGAAAAGCCTCGGTTTTGGCATCGTCAGTACCGCCATCATGCAGTCCAGTTCCCTGGTATCGGTGATCACGATCTCGTTTTTGAGCGCCGGCTTGCTTCCGCTGATCACGGGTATCGGCATTATCTTCGGCGCCAATCTTGGCACCACGACCGGCGCCTGGTTATTCGCCACCATCGGTATGAAAATGAGCCTTTCGGCCTTTGCCTTGCCGATGCTTGTCTTTGGCGTGGTACTGAATTTTCAGCAACCACGAGCCTGGAAAGCCTTCGGTGCAATTCTCGCCGGGCTCGGGTTTCTGTTTCTCGGTATCGATTTCATGAAGGCGGGCTTCGAAAGCTATCAGTCGGCTGTCGATCTGCGCGAGTATGCAATGGACGGTATCTCAGGACTTCTTGTCTACACAGGCCTCGGAATTCTGGCGACCGTCGTGATGCAATCCAGCCATGCGACGCTGGCGCTGACTCTGGCCGGTCTGGCCACGGGCCAGATTACCTACGAAAACGCTCTGGCCCTGGCCATTGGTGCAAATATTGGTACAACCGTCACCGCTCTGATCGGTGGTCTGGGTGCAAATATCACTGGCAAGCGTCTGGCAGGCGCCCATCTCCTGTTCAACGCGGTAACGGCGGTGATTGCCCTGGTGCTGATCGAGCCCCTGCGCTGGTCAGTGGATGCCCTGTCAGCCCTCATGTCGATCGCCGACGATGACTACACGGTCAAGCTCGCCGTATTCCACACCCTGTTCAACTGCCTTGGTGTTGCCATCATGCTGCCACTGATATCGAGAATGGCACGGGCACTCGAGCGCTGGCTGCCAGAGCGAGAGGAAGAGGTCGCCGCACAGCCGCGGTACCTGAATCAGGCTGCGATGGACTCACCCGATAGTGCAAACGCGGCAGTGCGCAGGGAGGTCTGGCACCTGTTCGATCAAGCCTTCGTTATCCTTGCCCATGGTCTCCACCTGCACCGCGAAAATATTCGCCAGAGCGATGACCTTGAAGCGATGATTAACAATTCCCGGGAACGCATCGATATCGACATCGACCTGATCTACCGACAGCGAGTAAAACGCCTGTACAACGCCATTCTCGACTTTATTTCCGGGCGAATGACCCGGGAGTCGCCGGCCAACTCCACCGAATCGCTTTATCGTCTTCAGCATGCTGCCGCGGAGATGGTCGAAGCCATCAAGCATGTCAAACACCTACGCAAGAATCTCACAATTTATATGGCGTCGGATAACGCCACGATTCGCAAAGAGTACAACGAGCTTCGACTGCGAGTCGCGATGGTACTGCGTGAGACCCATCGTTTTTACGAAGGCCGGTTTGAGGATGCCAGCGCAGCAATACTGGAGCTCGACGAGATCGCTGTGCGTGCACGAGTAGACCGCGAATCGATGGTCGGTCGTGTCACAAAACTCCTGGGTGCAAAACGGATTGATGCCGCCATGGCTACGTCTCTGCTAAACGACTCTGCCTACGCCAGCGAAACCGTCGATGCTATTCTGACAGGAACCCGCGAGCTCCTGACTGCCATGGATGTTGAAGCCGCTCGAACCACAGAGGAGCTGTCGGTGAGCGACGCAGGGCGGGCAGAAGTCATGCCATGACGAATTCCGATTAAGCTTTAAACAGAGAGGACGGAACAGTGGGTTTCAAGGATCTTGTGGCGAAGCTTGACGATATTCTGGGCGACCATGACAAGGGTAAGTCCCTGGAGCTTGAGGAACTGAAGCGGCTTGAAGAGCGGCTGGTGGAGAAACAGGAGAAATACCGCGACCGACTGACTTCCGGCGCCCCGGGGGAAACACCCGCTCAAACAGAAGTTCGCCTGCGAGTCGTTGAGGCGCAACTTGCCAAACTGAGAGAGCTTATGGAAGAAGCATCCCCCTGATCGTGAAGAAAAGCATAGCCGCTAACAGTCCCGATAATGGAACGGTGACAATCCAGGCAGCCACAATCCTGAACACCGCTGATCGCTTTACCAGCTCCTGGCGATAAACCTTTTTCAGACCCTTGCGATCGCTTTTCGAGATCGGTGCCGTGCCACCATTATTCCTCTTGAGGTTCTGTAGAATTTGCCCCTTCTCCTCGAAGGAAGCTTCCTCGAACTCCTCCAGCACCCGCTCTACTTTCTCCCGGTCCTCTCCGGCATAGTGCGCCTCGATCTCATCAATCTTCTGGCGATAGGTCGTTTTGAGATGTTCGCGCAAAAAGCCAACGCCAAACACACCCCCTATCGCAATATGCGTTGAGCTCACCGGAAGGCCTAACTGACTGGCAACGATAACCGTAACCGCCGCAGCCATCGCTACGCAGAAAGCCCGCATCCGGTCGAGCTCCGTTATTTCCGAACCTACCGTGCGTATGAGCTTGGGGCCAAACAGTGCCAGGCCAAGCGCGATACCAAGTGCACCCACCAACAACACCCAGCTGGGAATCGCGGCCTTGGACGCTATTCCGCCCTGAAGCACGGCTTCATTGATCGCGGCCAGCGGGCCGACTGCGTTGGCAACGTCATTCGCGCCGTGGGCAAAGCTCAGAAGCGCGGCCGCAAAAATCAGCGGGATAGTAAAAAGGCCATCAACGCCCGCCTTGCTGTTTTCCACCTCGGCGGAGTGGCGGTGAATCAACCATTTTGTAAGCCACCACACGATGGCTCCGACGATTGCCCCCAACCCAACGGCGGGGAGTAACCCGATCTCGACAATCTTGCTTAATCCCTTCAACGCCAGATAGGTCGAAAAGACCCAGGCCATGATTGCAACGAACAGGGGAACGTTGTGTTTCGCAGCTTGGGCAATATCCCGCTTGTAGGTAATCCGGCGCTTGATAAGGTATAGAGACAAGGCTGCAATGGCACCGCCAAGCACCGGGGAAATAACCCAACTGGCAGCGATCTGGCCGAACTGGCCCCAATCAACAATGCCCGAGCCTCCGGCAGCGATGCCCGCACCCATAACACCACCAACAATTGAGTGTGTCGTGGAGACTGGCGCGCCTACGTATGTGGCAACATTCAACCACAGTGCAGCAGCCAGCAAAGCGGCTATCATGAGCCAGATGAAGGTGTCGGCATCGCCAATCAGGGCAGGATCAATAATCCCCTTTTTTATCGTGCTCACCACATCGCCACCGGCGATAAGCGCGCCGCTGGCCTCAAAGATCGCGGCAATGGCGATTGCACCCGCAAGCGTAAGAGCCTTGGAACCGACGGCAGGGCCTACGTTATTGGCGACATCGTTTGCGCCAATATTCATCGCCATGTAGCCGCCGATCATGGCCGCTGCCACCAGCATGACCATGTTTGGCGCATCCGCCCCTATCGAGCGGACATACAACATGATGCCGACAATGAAGATCACGGCCACACCGAGGCGAAGCACCTCGGCGCGCCCATAACGGGTTGCCCGTTCTATGGCATTGATCTGCTCCAGCTCCATCAGCCTACCGCCAAGGTGTCCATCATTGGTGCGATAACCGGTGACTTACCGTTCGCTTCAATACAATGTAGACCAAAGCCAGAAAATTTTGACCGGTTTTGCGCACGGCGAAGGAGCCGACAATAGCCAGCGGGCCGTCAGATTGAAGTTTTGAATATCGGGATTGCGTCTAGCCTGTGCAGGATGTGTTTAACTATAACCAACCATTACCAGAGGATAGTCTTTCTTGACCTCGAAATCCTGGCTAAGCCATTTGCGCCCCCACAAGATACCGTTTCGGCGCCGATTCGCCCGAGCGTCCGTCGCCCTTATCTTTCGAAGCACAGAAAACGGTGGCAAGGAGCTGCTCTTTATCCAGCGGGCCCGTCGGGAGGGTGACCCCTGGTCTGGCGACATGGCTTTCCCGGGCGGCCGCCTGCAACCTGAAGATGCATCTGCACGGGCCGCTGCCGAGCGGGAAACACTGGAAGAAACCGGCATGGATCTGAGGCGCCACGGCCGTTTTCTCACCCGGCTGTCCGACCTGGTCACCCGCCATCACAGCCGCTGGCGCCCGATGGTGGTCACCCCCTATGTGTTCGAGTGGCGGGGACCGAAGTCGGTCTCAACGAATCACGAAGTCGAGCGAGCGGTCTGGGTGCCGATGGACTACCTCGGCGCAGACGCGAACCAGGGCCGACTTTCCTGGCGCACGCCCCTGGGCACACTCAACATGCCCTGTTGCCGTTACCAGGATGCCTGCATCTGGGGATTAAGCTACAGCATGTTGCAGGAGCTACTGGCATTGGCCCCTGACAAGAATGAGAGTTCGATCCATGACCGTTGACCGTAATCGCCTTGCCGCTCTCGCTGCGGAACCTCATTTCTATCGGGGCAGGTACCGCAACCTGGAGCCAGTCCCCCGACATGGCATTGGCGATTTTATGCGCTGGCAACTGGCCCCGGGCCGCAACTTCCCGAAGGGAAAACGCTTCACGCTGCTGCGGCCAGATACGCATTCCCTGATGAATCCGCCCGAAGAACCACAACTGGTCTGGCTGGGTCACGCCTCGTTCCTGTTCCAGTATCGTGGTCTGAACGTGCTCACCGACCCGGTACTGTCGGAACGCGCCAGCCCCTTTCAACTGGTCGGGCCGAAGCGTTATACACCGCCGGCCCTGACGGTAGCAGACATGCCGCCGATTGATTTGGTGCTGATTTCCCACAACCACTACGACCACCTTGATGAAAAAACCGTGCGCCAGTTACACCGGCGCTTCGGAGCCAACCTGCGCTGCTGCCCATTGGGGCCTACGACCCGCGCTGGTTCATGGCGCCGGTGCACGTGGCCCCGGAAGAGGCGGTGAGCATTCATCAGGATATCGGTTCCCGACAGTCAGTGGCGATGCACTGGGGCACGTTCGTGCTCACCGACGAGCCCATGGACGAGCCGCCCCGACGGCTAAGGGCCGCCCTGGAGCGACAAGGGCTGAACGAAACGAACTTTCGGGTGATGCAGCACGGGGAAGTCTGGTCGCCGGCTTCGAACTTATAACCTGACGACGCCCTCTCCCTGATCGTGCAACCAGCGCCGCCAGTCGAGGGCCAGCATGCTTACACCACCAATGTAATTGTCGTTGACCAGATAATAGGAGATGGTGCGATCTCCCCGATTAAAGTTGTGCATCAGGCGCACCACAAAGTTTCTTCGGGTAGGTTTGGACATCAGGAAATACACGAACTGGCCAGACTGGGCCCGCAGGCTTCCGCGCCCCGACAGATCAGAATGTCGCCACTTGTTGCTTGGCAGCTTCAATAGCTGATCGATGCCCGCCAGACGGCCCTGTTCAAGTGCCTGATCAACCACCCACTGATTTTCACGGTGGCGCTCAAAATACAAGCCGGATTCATCGCGCTCAATGGTCTCCATCTGCTCTGCCAACCCTTCGTTCAGCCAGGCTGGCGCATAGGGAACGATGGTATCGACAACCGCATGACTCACTTCGTGCTTGATGGTTTTGAAGGTGAGATTTCTGTTTTTACGAATATAGACGACGATCTGGTGTTCGGAAGGTATGTAAAGCCCATAAGAGGCAACAGCCATCCCCCTGTTCCGACGGACGAGGTAGTTACGGTATGCCGCGCTGTCTTTGAGAATCAGAATATTGACCGGCACCGTCCGGTGCATATCAAAAGACATCACCCGGTCGAAGAACTCATAGACGTTGTTTACGCCTTCAACGATCTGCTGGTGTTCCGCTTCGCTCAGCTCAACATCAACAGTTCTGATATCGATCTCAAAACGCGACCATTCAGAGGCACCTGGCTTAACATTGACCACTTCCTGCGCGACCCGGTGATCCTGCCGATCGCCAAAATGCACCTGGCCGTTTTCATCCACCCATTTATAGATCTTTGCAGAAACCGGGCACGCAGCCATCATAAACAGCGTTAAAACCACCACTGGATAAACGGCTTTCCTTAACCTTTTAATCACTGCGCCTTACCCGATAAAAATTGAAAGTTAGTCTCGAAACCCAAAATGGTTCGGCGAAAGAACGGTGCCGCCAACACCGGTAGATTTAGTGTAACGCCATTTTCGATCAGGTACGCAGTTCAATAATCTCACCAGTCACACCGTTTTCATTCACTACAAGCCGCCCCACCGTAATCGGCAAAGTAAAGCGTCTGGGGCCTGCGCCACCAGGATTGAAGTACAGCACATCGCCAATCCACTCGTTACGGGGTTTGTGGGAGTGGCCAGCAATCACCACGCGGTAGCGGCCTTGCGGATCGAAGTCGAGGGTTTTGACATCGTGGAGCATGTAAAGGGCCTGGCCGAGAAACTCCAGATCTCGAGTGTCGGGAAGCTCGGCTGCACGGCCGGATTTATCGATATTACCGCGGATGGCAATGACCGGCGCGATCGCCTCGAGCGCGTCCAGAACGTCGTCCCGCCCGACATCGCCGGCATGCAGGATGACCTCCGAGCCCTTCAAGGCTTCCAGGGCTTCTGGACGCATTTTGCTATGGGTATCTGCAATCACGCCGATCTGCATGCCTGCCCCCAGATGCTTAGTGGTGGTGGCCGCCCGGGCCATGCGCGTGGCCGTGGGCTATCTCTTCCGAGGTCGCGGCGCGCACGTCAATCACCTCAATATCAAAGGTCAGGGTTCTGCCGGCCATCGGATGGTTGGTGTCCACATCGGCAAATTTGTGGCCCACCTTCGCAACAACCACGTGGCGAGGCCCCTGCTCGGTCTGAACCTGAGCAACCATGCCCGCCTTCCAGCGTTTGGCCCCCATCAAATGCTTGATCGGCACCCGCTGGATGGCATCGGGCTTGCGGGGCCCATAGGCTTTATCGGGAGTGACAGTCACACTGAAGGTATCGCCGGCATCGCGACCTTCCAGGGCTTCTTCCAGGCCCTTGATGATGCCGCCATGGCCATGCAGGTAGGCGTTCGGCTCGCCGCCGTGGGAGTCTTCAACAGCGTTGTCTTGCTCATCACGAACGCTGTAGTGGAACAGGACGACCTGATTCTTTTCAATTGGCATAGGGTTCTCTTCGATGATTTTAGATACGCCATTATAACGAGCAGCGGAGCTGACTGCAGGCAAGTAAAAGCAGGACAGGAAAACCGGGCCTAAACTTCATTCGCCTTCCGAAACTGCCCCTGATAATCAAAAACCCGTTCCTGCACCTGCCAATAGTGCTTCTGCTTACGCGCAATCACGAAATCCGGTGCCGGCAATAAGGCCTCCAGCTCAAGCACCTCATCCGCTGAGCTGAACTCTTTCGGGGCCTGGCTATTGGCAAAGCGACGCCCGAACATTTTATTAAAAACAGCGCGTTGGCCCGGCTTGCTGAAATCAAACGACTCGCCGAGTTCTTCCCCATCTTCCCCGTGATAGGTGATCTTCAACTTGCTGCCATCGGCAACCAGCGATATCCCGGCGCAGCGGATGACCATGGCATCCTTGAGTTTCAGCGCATCTCTCAGCTGATCATCCGGGTCGATGATGGCTTTCTGGCACTGGTGGCAGTTACGGGCTGCGATATCATTCTCGGCCCCGCAATGCGGGCACTCCTTGAAGCGGAAACGGTAATCGCACTGCTGCGGGCGTTCATCCTGAACCCCGTCAACCGGCTCCAGCAGCCCCTGGCAACGGCGGCCGTAGTGCTCGATCACACGGCCATCATCGTCTGTTTTGCCCCAGAAGATATTGGCAAACCCGCAGCCCGGGCAGAACACCTGCACCGGCTCACTATCAGGGTTCGGTTTCGGCTCCCCCACCTCCGGGTGATGCAGGTTTACATGGTTGCCGGCGTAATCAATTACAAGGCAATCCTGCTTGCCTTCGTCCAGACGAAGACCACGGCCCACAATCTGCTGATAGAGACTCACCGACTGGGTGGGCCGAAGAATGGCGATGAAGTCCACATGGGGCGCATCAAAGCCCGTGGTGAGCACAGACACGTTCACCAGATATTTCAACTGCCGCTGCTTGAAGCGCTGAATCAGCAAGTCCCGATCCTTCAGATCGGTGGCGCCCGTTATCAAGGCAGTTTCGTGTTCTGGCAGGTACCCGGCAACCTCCCGCGCATGCTCCACGGTGGCCGCAAAGATCATCACGCCCTGACGCTCGGCAGCCAACTCCACAACCTGCTCAATGATCGCCCGGGTCACGCGCTTATGTTTGCTCAGCAGCTGGTTAACGTCCCTCTCGGCGTATTCGCCAAAGCGGTCCTGGGGCAGCGCAGAGAAATCGTTTTGCGCCACTGCCGCGTTCACCAGCTCCGGCCGGGTGAGATACCCCCGGTTGATCATGTAACTCAGGGGCAGCTCGTAAATGCAGTGCTGAAAGGGCTTGTCATCCTCGCCCCGAACAAAGCCCCGATAGTGATAGCGATAGATCCAGCCCATGGCCAGACGGTATGGCGTAGCAGTCAGCCCGAGCACTTTCAGAGAATCGTTCTGTTGCCGCAAGAGCTCTATGATGCGCTGATACTGACTGGTTTCTTCCCCGCTGACCCGATGGCATTCATCGATAATAACCAGCGAGTATTCGTCCCGAAACTGATCCAGGTTCGCCGATACCGACTGCACACTGGCAAAGGTCACCTGGTGGTGACTTTCCTTCCGCTTCAGCCCGGCGGAGAAAATTCCGCCGGTTAATCCATAACTCTGATACTTGGCCTGATTCTGCTCCACCAGCTCCTTTACGTGGGTTACCACCAGGATCTTTCGCTTCGCGAGACGCGCCAACTCGGCAATAACCAGGCTTTTCCCCGCACCGGTTGGCAGCACGATAACGGCGGACTCATCGGTTTTCCGAAAATGAGCCAGCGTGGCGTCAACCGCTTCCCGCTGGTAAGGCCGGAGTTTGAAAGGAGCGTTCATTTTGGAGGGCTTACTCGTTCTCAGACAGTGTGTTTCGGCTGTTAATGTTCATTGATAAATGCTCATGTGCACAACACCACTGACTGCTATCTTTGAATTGAGGAAGTAGAGGCGTTTGAGCTGACAGATACCCTGAGTTCTCCTCCAGGTCCATTACCACAGATCAGCAACCTGACTGGATTAAAGGAATCAGTCAGGCCTCCGTTTTCCAGTATAAGGAGATATTGCATGAGCAATTATATGTCGATATTGGGCGCCGTCGGGATCGCCGGCATAGCCGTCGCTATCACCGGTTGCGCAGGCTCCGTGGAGCCCCCCACCTCTCAAATGCGAGCCGCCGAATCTTCCGTTCAACAAGCGGTGTCATCCGACGCAAGAAACTTTGAGCCAGTGCTGCTGAATCAGGCCCAGAACAAGCTTGCCGATGCCGAAGAGCTCATCGACGATGAAATGAGCGAAGAGAATTATCAGAGAGCACTGCACCTTTTGGAACAGGCATCCGTCGATGCTCAGCTGGCCGGCGCGCGTGCCGAAACTGCAAAAGCCAGACAGGCTGTGGAAGAGATCAACAGGAACATCGAGTCTCTTCGCCAACGCATGAATGGAAGCCAGTAAGGGCGCCAGCTTAAACAGGAGATTGATATGAACAATCGATACATGATTTTGAGCATGGTTGTCGGCTTTTCCGTCTTCCTGGCCGGATGTGCCAGTACGCCCAAGGACAATCAGATGGTTGATGAAGCAAAGGCGGCCTATGAGGACATTCGAACCGATCCAGACGTTGCCCGCAGTGGCGACCGCCAGCTAAGAAGCGCCAGGGATCAGCTGGCCCGCGCTGAACGATTACTGGAAGAGGGTGCCAGCACCGCGGAAATCGAGCATGCGGCCTACCTGGCCAATCGCCATGCCGAGATTGCCCGGGAGCAGGCCGAACGCGCCAAGCTGCAGCAACAGATAAATTCCGCCGAAGAAAGACGCAAGGAACTGGAGTTGCAGGCTCGCTCTGCACAGGCTCAGGCTGCCCAGCAGGAAGCCGCTGAATTGCGCCGTCAAATGGAGGCTATGCAGGCCGAACAGACAGACCGTGGCATGGTACTTACCCTGGGTGACGTTCTGTTCGACCTGAATCGTGCTGAACTGAAACCTGCCGGGGAAACGACAGTAGGCCGCCTGGCTGACTTCATGGCTGAATATGAAAACCGTCGCGTGCGCGTGGAAGGATACACGGACAGCACCGGAGCAGAATCTTACAACCAACAACTGTCAGAGCGTCGGGCTGAGGCTGTAAGAGAGGCCCTGATGGATAGAGGTATTAATCGCGCCCGGATTGAAGTGCAGGGATTCGGAGAACAATACCCGGTTGCGACGAACGAAACATCCGCAGGGCGCCAACAGAACAGGCGGGTCGAGATAGTGATTTCCGATGCGGACGGCAATATAAAAGAACGTTAGAACGCGAATGCGCACCGGGACAGATTTTTGTCCAGCAAACCAATCTGTCCCGGTTTTTCGCAACATTTGAAAACTTTGCTATGCAGGGCCTTTTAATTAGCGTACTGTCTTTCTCGTTGGAAAGATCTAGCAAAGCATTTCACGAATAAGACCTCTTGTGTTGCCACACCTTTTGTCCTGTTTTTGATCCTGCACGTTTTTTTATTTCCCGCATATCGCTGATCAATGATCACAACGATCCTTTGACGGCACCTTATTGATTAATTTCAGGATAACTATTTATGTCTACAATTACCGGCAACGTTAAGTTCTTCAACGAAGCAAAAGGTTTTGGTTTTATTACTCGTGAAGGCGGCGCAGACGTCTTTGTTCATTACAGCAATATTCAGGGTGGCGGTTTCAAAACTCTGGCCGAAGGCCAGGAAGTTGAGTTCACCGTGACTCAGGGCCAGAAAGGCCCGCAAGCAGAAAACGTTATTGGCCTGTAAATAACAGCCAATACGTAAACAAAAAGGGCAGCCCCAGGGCTGCCTTTTTTGTTTGAAAGAAGACGGGCAAGATCGCTGCTGGCACCCTACCCGTTTATTTTTGATATGCCGTTTACCTTGCCGATGAATGTTGCAGTTACCGAGTTCCTGTTAACAGGGCTCTGAAGGGCTGCACAATACAACACGGAAGAGCCCATTCTTGCCGTCTGGCCCCACAAAAGAGCCGTCTGGTTGCAGGCCGGATATACCATCTTCATCAAATCGCAATGACACAATCATTTCGGCCGGCGCAGCCATTTTGAAATCCAGGATTTCGGTCACAACACCGTAATTGACGCCATCAACCGCGAACTGCTGCCCTTCCCTCGCGATCACGCGGGTATAACCTGAAGGGCTAGAGGCAAGCAGCAGACTCTTGCGGTTATTGATGTCCGCCTCATCGCTCGCCCGGAATGCCGCCCAGGATTGCCGGCTGAACGCCAATCTGGTTGTGTTCGAGCCCAAGCTAACAGCAAGCTCCACACCGGAGGCATCCGGCAAACCTCGAACGGGATCCCCTTCCTGGAAAAACACCTCCGTGGTGGCACTGGTTCCGTCGTTGGTCCAGACCAGCAAAGCGTCTTCCTGATCCAGGGTGCCGGAGTTGACCAGGAAGGCCACGGAGTCGTCGGCGCCCACATCGAACGAGTTCGCGCCGCCAATAAAGCCGGTGACCTCAAAGAGCGAGCCATCATCCAGCAGGAGCGTCTGCTCGCTACGGCTGATCCGGGTAAAATCACCGTTACCCAGCGAATCAGTGTAGATTCCCCGATTGGCCGCCCCGGAAACCGCTCTGGGAGCGAAGTAAAACACTTCGCCATTATCGGTTAACTTAGGTCTGGCAGAGTTCAGATCATCGATAAAATCTCTTGCGGAGCCACCGGCCTCCCGCACAACTTCCCGGTAGCTGCCATCGGCATTACGGACGTATATGCCTGAATCCGTCGAACCGGAGAGAGCTGTGCCATCTGCGTTCTGAAGTGACAGACCAATAACCAGCTGCTCTGCCTGGTTACTGTCAAACTCGAGGAAACCGAAGTTTTTTGCCTCGAGATTGCCGGGAAGTAGCGTTTCACCGGCCTTTAACGATTGGGCCTTCTGCCCCAAGCCTGTGATCGTCCAAAATGCGCTGCCCGCTGGATAAAACGAATCGTCTGCCACTTTGAAGGCATCCGTGTTCGACCCGGGCTTAAAGGTAATCGCACCATTGCCGTCTGAACTCAAGGACGAGAATAACCGATTACCCTGGATATTCTCTGTAAAGTAGATATTTCCCGCATCCAGTGTCGGAAACTCGGTGCCATTCCTCGCAGGGTCGCCTTCCCGGGCGATCACAGACGTTGTGCCGGCATTGCTGCGTAACAGCACCTCATTGTTAAGCCCATCGACCTGATCCGTCACCGAGCCCGATTGCTGGTTCAGGATACCGCCGAAGATGATTTGACCGGTGTTATCGATCAGTACGTTGAAAAAACCGTTGTAGGTAGCATCGCTTGAGGGCAGCGTGGCGTCGTCGGCCTGGTTAACATCAAACCTCAGCTGGGTGCCAACTTCACCGCTGAACACGGCGCCACTGCCAATGCCCGGCGCCGGATCGCCACTTACCACGATGGGCGTGATCCCGCTGTCCAGGCTATCAACCGTCACTTCACTGGAATCGGTACAGCCCTCACTGTTGCAGGCGGCAACGACATAACGGGCGCCGTTGCGTTCGGTCAGGCTGATATTGTTGGTGTATTCGTTGGTAGTCAGGTCCGAACCTATCTGGGTGAAGCCACTCACGCCGTCCGGGTCTTCAAACACCTGGTAGAAGTCTGCGTCGGCCACTGCCGGCCAGGTAAACGTCAGCGTCCAGTCATCGTAGGCGGGCGTAACCACTGGCGCGGCTGGTGCGCCAGAGGCTGTGCCACCACCCCCGCCATCACCGCTGCTGTCCCCGGTATCACCGCTGTCAGCGACATCATCGCCACCGACCTCCTCGCTGGAATCTTCCTCAACCAGGTCATCATCATTTGAATCACTGCTCCGTAAGCAGCCCGCCAGGGCAAAGCACACGGCCAAAACGGTTAACACCCTGAGTATAACATTCAATGTTTTCATTCGACTGCCTCCTTGTTCGTAAAGCCGTTGCTTTACGCTGTCCGTCACTAGGCTATCGGACATGAACCAACGGCAGCAGACCGCACCTGAGGGGACCTTGGCCGGCTTTGACTCCCCCATTTGAGGGGGCTATGTTGAAAGAGCGGCAACCCAAGAGCATCAGGACGATCAAATGAAGTTGGGGTTTATTCTGGAAGATCACGCAGGCGCTCAGGATTGGCTGCGCGACGTGCTCAAGGAAGTTTTTCCGGAGATTTCGGTGACCGTTGCCAACCGGCTCACTGAGGCAAGGGATAAACTGTCTCACCTTCAACAGGCGGATCTTGAGCCGGACATTGCTCTGATTGATCTCAGCCTGCCAGACGGTAATGGCATCGACTTTATCCGCGACCTGCGCGAGGCGGTGCCCGAGTGCCTCTGCATCGTGATAACCATCCACGACGACGACCGCCATGTGTTCCCGGCACTACGGGCGGGCGCCAGGGGATACCTGCTGAAACAGCAATCCCAATCCGAGCTGGCTCGCCGGTTGGCGGGTATTATTGACGATGAGCCGCCACTGTCGCCGTCGGTGGCCAGGCGGGTTCTGGCAACCTTTGCACCGCCGGATACCATCGCACAGCCGGACCTGACCCCGCGTGAGCAGGAAGTACTGGAACTGATTGCCAGAGGCTTCACGCTGGCTCAGGTTGGCCAGGCCCTGGGCATTACCCGCCACACAACCGCCGGTTACGTGAAAACCGTGTATCGCAAGCTGGAGGTGTCCTCCCGGGCGGAAGCCACCCGGGAAGCCATGCGCATGGGTATGATCGACAGCTAGGCTGCCGGCAGCGTCAGCTCCACAGCAAAGCCGCCTTCCGCCAACACCCAGCAATCAACACGACCGCCCAGGTCCTCGGCACGAACCTGCATGGTTCTGAGGCCGTGCCCGTCACCCTGGCCATCCAGGGTCTCGCCTTTGCCGTTGTCGGAAACCCGCACGAGAAGATGGTCGCTATCACGACTCCACGTTACCTCTACCCGATCAGCATTGGCGTGTTTGATGATATTGGAAATTGCTTCCCTGAGAATGCGCGCGATATTGGCAGCAGCCCGGGCCGAAAGCTCCTGGTCAGACAGCCTCATGGGATCTGCCTGCCAATCCAGTTCGATACCCGAGTCCGTCAGCCGCTGGCGTATTTCACCCTCACAGCCGTTGGCCACCTCCAACAGACTGGCTGGTGTCCCTGCAGTGGTATCTACCAGCCCATGCAGGTCCCTCAGGGCCGATCGGGCCACCTCGCGCACCGTTCCTGTGTCCGTGGCGTACACGAGGCTCAGCAACCGGGCACCCAGATCGTCATGAAGATCCCGCATGATTCTGCTGCGCTCCTTCTTCGCCCCCGCATCACGGGCCTGCAGCGCCTGCAACGCCTTTCCAGTAAGGTCATACAGCAGGTTCGCCACCCGCATATCCTCCTTGGTAAACAGCCGGGCCCCATTGCTGGCAAATTCCAGGCTCGCCCGCCGGGTATCACCCGGTAGCGCAGGCAGCTCCATCAACACACCGTCTGCCGATACTGCCACCGCGGCCTTTTTATCCGGCGCATCGGGCATCTCCAGACTGAGTGGCTGAAACGTCATGCGCAGCAGATCCGGCCAGGCCCTGCGAACTTCCGCTTCCGTAGAGGCAGAAAAAAGCTTATCCACCAGCTCCCTGAGAGCCTCGTTCAGAGAAATGCTGGAACGCTGCCCGAATCGATCCCAAAGCCATTGCCGCAATGGAAAGTAAAGCCAGCCCGCAATGGCAAGCGAAAGAGTCAGCGCATAGGTGCTGGTCAAACCAACGCCCATGATCAGGATCGCATCCAACACCAGCACCATCAGCCCCCCGGCAAACCAGAGCCAGGTCTTGAACCACCATCGCTCAATATCAAACAGGCGATAGCGCACCAGCCCCGCCGCGATGCCAAGGTACAGAATCAGGTAGGCGCCGAACCCCACCAGCAGCGGCACGAGCGGGGGGTGGCCGAAGGCTGGCGGTATGATCACCAGCCCCATCAGCAAAACACTGCCCAGGAAAATTGCCAATACACACCATTTCAGGGCAGCGCGTTCGAGGGGGCGACCTTTCGAGGCCACCCATTGGGCACCCGCAAAGCACAAGCCAAGCACATAACCGACGACAATAGGCAGGTAGACCGTCACCTGGGCGCTTTCGCCCACCTGGAGTTCGCTCAGAACCCACATGATCAGTGCGATGCAAATCATCAGTGCCGGAACGGGAAAACGGGCAAGCGGGCGCGGATACACCCAAAACAGGGAGACCAGGGAAGCGTTCACCATGAGCGTGGCCAGGTGGTTAACCGCAGAAACCACCGCAAACACATCGCCACTCAGCACAAACTCCCGATCGCCGTAGATGGCAAGAGTCAGGGTGTTCACCATGGTTGCTACGCCGGAAAGCGCGTAAAGCCGGGTCGCTGCGCTTTTCGGGCGGAAGGCCCAGATGCCAACCGCCACCATCAAAGCAATCAGCCCGTAAAAGGTGTGAATCGAAAAGCCGCCCGAGAGCTGATGCCACGGCGTATCGATGGCCACAGCCGGCACCTGGTCACCGGATGCGAGAACAAACCGTGCCCCGCCTGAGTGCAGCGCCTGATCCAACTCGGTCTGGCGCTTCATAAACAGATTAAGATCGGTGTGGCTTAGCAGGTCTGGTTCTTCCATCACCAGATTGCCATGCAGCGGGATTTGCCGACCATCCGCCGCTTGCAGCCCCACAATTATGCTGCCCACCCGAATAACCCCGGCGTTCGGTGAATCCGGGTGCACCCGATCGACCCGGAGCCCTTCCGGCCCATCATGGGGCGAAAGCTCGAGCCCCAGCCAGGGCGACGACAGCGCGACCTGCGCTGAGATGGCAATGGCCGCCAGGGCCACGACGGCAATCAGCAGAAACCGCTGCCTGGGTGCCATCTGAAATCCTCCACAATCCCTATAGATTGCTTTTCAGATTAGCCACCCAAGGGAGGATTTGCGACACCCTGAATGAGGGGGACTGTTTTCCCACGTTAACGTCGATCCAGTGAAACAAAACTGATGATTCCGGTTCTAAAACCAGATAGCACGGCGCAGAATTCCAAAATGCCTGAAATCCTTCGGGGAAATCGATATGAACAGACAACTGACCTTCATCACCCTCGTATTCTTCTTGACCGCCAGCGCCTGGGCCTCTGAGCCTGCCGTCTACACCGGCCTGCTGAGCAATACCGGGGCGGGCGGCTACGACACAGTCAGCTACTTCGAAACGGGAAAACCAGCCAAAGGCTCGCGCGAATACACCACAGAGCACCTGGGCGTAACCTGGCGATTCGCGAGTGCGGAGAACCTGACGCGCTTCGAAGCCAATCCTGAACGCTACTTGCCTGCCTACGGCGGCTACTGCGCCTGGGCGGTTGCCCAAGGCTACCTCGCCAAAGGCGACCCTCAACACTGGGCCATCCGCGATGGCCGGCTGTATCTCAACTACAATGAGTCAGTTCAGGATCGATGGCTGAAGGACACAGAGGGCTTCATTCGACAGGCAGACGCAAACTGGCCAAAGATTCTGGAATAACGAATAGAATTGGTCTCGGTTTAATCTCAAACACGCCGGTGGTAGCAGCCCGCCAGCGGTCTGCCCCGCTGCAAATACCGTACTACTCAGGATGAATTTTAAATCAGGATCGGGGTGTCTTATGGAATACGAACACGCTATTGTGAAATTTGAAGGCGACGTTGCCGTTCTGCTCTGCAACGGCTGTGGCATCAAGATCACAGAGGGCACCAAGCACGAGGACCGTGAGCATTACTGCACCATGTGCATGAGCGGGAATTGCAAAGCGAAATTCAAAAAAGGGAACTGAAACCACCGCGTCAAAGCGGTGCCATCGGCAATGAGTGAAACAACCGACGATAAATCAACATCCGCGCCACCACCCGCAAAGAAGGGCTTCAGTGGCTTACACGTCTTTGGCATTGTCCTGCTCACCATCGTTGCCACGGCAGGCATTGGTTACTGGTGGTTAAGCCACTATGTGTTCCCAGACAACTTCGAACCCGTAACCCTGAATGCCAGTGAACAGGATTCACTCAACAGCAAATTGAACACCCTGGGGATTGACACCCAAGGTGGTGGATCTGCCGGCCCGTTAAAGCCAGAGCCCTACAGTGAGGAAGGTGCCAGCCGGGAGGTACGCTTCAGCGAGCGGGAACTCAATAGCATGCTCGCCAACAACACGGATCTGGCTCAACGCCTCGCCGTCGATCTCTCGGACGATCTTCTGAGCGCGGTGCTTCTCGTACCTTTTGAAAAGGGTTTCCCTGTACTCGGCGGCAGAACGGTGCGGGTAAATGCAGGAGTTGAACTCTCCTTTGCCAACGGTCGCCCGCTGGTTAAGTTAAAGGGAGTGAGCCTGATGGGCGTTCCCATCCCCAACGCCTGGCTGGGCAACCTCAAAAACGTGGATCTGGTCAACGAGTTCGGTGCCAGCCCGGGGTTCTGGCAATCCTTTGCAGCCGGCGTGGACTATATCCAGGTCCAGGATGGGCGGTTGCTCGTTCGGCTCAAAGAGTAGCCTCTGACGTGTTTCGTGGCCAACTCAGAAGCAGATCGTATGCCCTGATTCAATTCTGCGTCATAAGCTCATAGGGCCGCTCCAGCGCACAACGTATATCGCCAATAGAAAACACCCTGGCGAATTCCGCGAATCGCTGCCCGCCAAAGCCTCTTCTGAACAGACCTTCTGCATAACTACATCCTGATGAGCATGACCGGTTTAATCTCCAGCGCCTGCCGCGCAAACTCGGCATCCGGCCAGAACAACAGCCAGCCGAGCACCGCAAGATTGAGAATCACATAAACCCAGAAGACCACCTGAAACGAGGTTTTGCGGGTTTTATGACGAAAGAATTGCTGGCCCACCAGCGCACCCGGCCAGCCACATAGAAGCTCAAAAAGGTGTAGCCGTCCCTCCGGCACGCGCCGGTTACCACTCTCGGCGGCTCCTTTGTCGATCGCGTACATCAAAAAGGTAACCAGGCTCATCACCCCATAAGCCACCGGCAACAGAACCGGCACATAGCCCAAAAGATACAACGTCGACACCGCCCCACCGACTGCAGCAGCAATCAACAGCGCAACCCATACTCCGGGCGCGACCGCTGCGCGGTGCCGTGCGACGCCGGCGTACTGGAAACTGGCCGCTCTTAACCGCCCTTTCTCGTCTTTGGTCTGCGAGTAAACGACCTTACGGCTGGCCGAGGGCCTGCCCTGCCCCTTGTAGGCGCTGATGTGAGCAAACAGACGCTCGCCCCCGTTTTCCGGCGTGATAAAACCGAAGCCCTTGGCATCGTTCCATGAGGTGAGAAACCCCTTTTGATTCACTTATTTCTTCCCTGAATAGTTAGTTTTGTGCCTGACACAAAAAGCCCGCAGCACTGGAACAGACTCCAGAGCGGACTTTCCGTGATACTTCACGAGATTTTACTCCGGTTACCCCCTCAGTTCATAGCAAGCTCACCAACGCTAAGCTTGCCACTACAACCAGGAAAATTTCCGGCCATTACATGGATGTTTTATCCCCTTCGGACATTCCATCCTTTTTCATGGCGTCTTTTTCCATACCCTCTTTTTTCATGTCCTCATCCATCATGCTTTCGGTCTTCATCCCGTCATGCATGGTGTCCATGGTGTCGGACTTCATGGAGTCTTTGGCCATGCCGTCTTCTTTCATGTCGTCCTGCATCATGGTGTCGTCCATTCCCTTGTTGCCCTTGTCCATGTCGTCCGCATGGGCCGGGGCCATCAGGGCCAGGGTGGTACCGAGGGCCAAAAGCGTCGCTGTCAGGCTTTTCATTGTGCATTCTCCTTATTGGAAATAGTGTCTATTCGACACTGCCGCCCCCATACCTGAAGACCAGCAGCATCAGAATGCAGACTAAGCAGGAACGCTTACGCGGCCGTCACGGCTGGGTAAAAAGTCGATCAAGGAAAGGTCACAAAACCGTCACGGGGGACCAGGCGGATTTCGTATCTCCCTATATCGCCGTCTCCATAAGCATGCTAAAAGACTCCTCCCGGCAATAGCCCGGGCATTCTCCCCATCAGGATCTCAGCATGTCAGACAAATTTTTCTTCAAAGGCCGGCAGGACGCACGCCAGCACCACACCGCTTACGGCGGCTTTCAGACCAACGCCAGCCAGAAGAGTGGCAGCAAGAAATACCCGCTTACGCTGGTGGTAACCAGTGACGCGCGCAAGCAGGAAGTCGAAGCGCAGGTGGCCAGGGCAAAGCTGTACGCAAACATTTCGGTGGATACCCGCGAGGGCGCCGTTGAGTCCATTACCGAGCTCACTGCTATCCTGACCAAAGGCGGGACGGTTACCACGGTAAAATCGCCTTCACGTAACGATATCTGCAACTGCGGTAGCGGGCTCAAATTCAAGAAGTGCTGCGGCTGATAACCGGCGGAGACGGGGGAAATGGCTATGATTGTTTGCGGCGTTGAGCTTACCGGCAGTGATGCAGTGGTGTGTTTGCTGAATATGGACCGGGGGCAGTTCAATTTGCCGGAATGCAAGGTGCGCAAACTGTCACTGCCAAAAAACCATAGCCGTGAAGACCTGAAGCAGTTCCAGGCGGCCTTTGCGGCATTAATGGCCGAGTACGGCGTGACTCACGTCGCGATCAAAGAGCGAATGCCCAAAGGCAAATTTGCCGGTGGTGCTGTCAGCTTCAAAATGGAAGCGGCCATTCAACTGATCACCGATATCGAATTGACGGTGACCCTGCTGCCCTCCGCTCTCATCAAGTCCACACTGGCAGCCAATCCGCTGCCCATTGCGTTTGCAGAGACGGGGTTGAAGGCCTTCCAGGAAGCGGCCTTCGTTTCCGCCTATGTAGGGCAGCTAAAGAGCCAATGACTTCCCGGCTATCGGAAGCTCGAACGCGGTTCACTCAGCGTTCTTGGAGCGGTGAGCCGGTGCGATAACTGTCTACCGCTCAATCATTTCAACAATCTCATGGGACGACTGCGCCATCGGCTCAAAATGCGCCTGCTCGCCCGCGGTGAGCACGGAAACATGGCGTACCTGATAGATCGCATAGGTGGCGAGCAAGCCCAGAACAACGGCCATGTAAACAGGCATGCCCTGAGGGCCCACCAGATTCATAATCAAACCCACGAGCAGAGGCGCCAGGGCAGCGCCCACAATGGTGAGGCTCATCAACAGCCCCACCTCCGACAACCCGAATCCGAGCTCGCTCGCGTACAAAGGCGCCATTGCCCAGAAAGCGCCCATGGCCAGGCCGGAGAGCGCCGAGGTAGCAACGGCCAGCGGCGCAAAGCCGATGATTTTCTTCAGACTGCTCTTAGCCCGCTCGGGAATGTGGGGTTGGCTGCGACTACTGATGGTGATGGGCAGCAGCGCCCAGCAACTGAGGATGGCCGACACCGAAAACAGCACAAACAGCTCGCCCGGGCTCAGCCTGAGCAGTTGCTGAGCCAGGGCAATTCCCCCAAGGTTGACCACCATATACATGGCGAAGACCCGCCCGCGCTCGTGCTTCTCAGCGCGGGCGTTTAGCCAGCTCTCCGTTACTGTCATTAGGGTGACCAGGGACAATCCTTAAAGGAAGCGAAGCGCCATCCATGCCCAGGGATCAACCCACAGGGAGTGCAGCAGCGCGATGGACGCGCACACCGCCGCGCAGAAGGCAAAGGTACGGATATGGCCCATGCGGCGGATCAAACGGCCACTGATAAAGATGCCGCAGGCGAACCCCACGAAAAACCGGACATGATGACGCCGATCCGTGCCGTGGAAAAACCCTGCTCATTGGCCGTGACCGCCAGCAGCGTATTCAACAAGCCACTGCCGAGCTGTAATAGCGCGACACTCGCGAGAATTGCACCAATAGGGCGCATTAAAGTCCAGATACACACCTCCCTGCCCTGAAATGAAAGGGCTTGTTTGCCTCAGACAGCAAGCACTTGGGGTGTGTTGTTCAGTTGTTGTATCGCCCTGATCGCCGTGCCACTGCTTACTGGCCTGCAATCGCTGCGCCATAGGTGACGCTGTTAATCCGATTCCGGTATGAAAGCTGCAACGCATTCCTTATCTGAGCAAAAGTTTCGATAGGAGCAGACTATGTTACTGGCCACCGATCTCGATGGTACTTTTCTCGCGGGTGATCCCGATAACCGCCTCAAGCTCTACCGACTGGTTGCCGCCCACCCCGAAATAGACCTGGTATTCGTGACCGGTCGCGGCCTGGAATCCGTGCTGCCGCTGCTGTCCGACCCCACCATTCCGCAGCCGGACTACATCATCTGTGACGTCGGCTGCACCGTGGTTCACGGCGAGACCCAGCAGGCCATCCAACCGCTGCAAGGCGAGATCGACGAGCTCTGGCCGGGCGAACAGATGATCGAAGACGCCCTGCTCCCCTTTGACGGCCTGCAGCGACAGGAAGTCCCCCAGGAACGCCGGGTGTCCTATTTCTGCGACGGCGATGTGGTCACTGACGAGATGGTCGCCCGCATCGAGGCGCTGTCCTGCAATGCGCTCTTCTCCAACCACAAGTACCTGGACATCCTGCCCCGGGGCGTGAACAAGGGGCGTACCCTGTCACGACTGGTGAAACACCTGAACGTCGACCCGGAATCCGTGCTGGTGGCCGGCGACACCCTGAATGACCTGTCGATGTACGAGCACGGCTTCAAAGGCGTGTGCGTGGGCGAATCTGAGCCCGACCTGCTGGACGCTACCATGCACAAGGCAAGGGTTCTTCACGCCGGGGCAACCGGCTGCGGCGGTATCCTTGAGGCGTTCGAACACTTCGGGTATCTCGGCCATCTGGGCATTGAAGCGGAAGCGCCGGACTACATGAACCGGGGCAAATCCGACCTGGTGATCGTGTACCACCGCCTGCCCTACGAAGAAGTAGTGGAAAACGGCGAACTGATCCGCCGTCGCCCCAAATCCCCCAATGGCATCATCCCCACGCTGCTGAGCTTCTTTGCCGACGGCAAAGCCGGCTCCTGGGTGGCCTGGTCCATTGACGACCCGGACCTGGGCCCGTTCCAGACCCACACCGAAGTGGATACCGACCGCTACGAAAAACTTGTGGCCGCGCGCGTGCCCCTAAGCAAAGACGACGTCGAGATTTTCTACAAGCGGTTCTCCAAGGAAGCCTTCTGGCCCACCCTGCACACCTTCTGGGAACGGGCCACCTTCCACGATGATCACTGGCAGGTGTTCCTCAAGGTCAACAAGCAGTTTGCGGAGCGCGCGGCCGAGGAAGCCGCAGAGAACGCGGTGGTGTGGATTCACGACTATAACCTCTGGATGGTGCCGGCTTATCTGCGCGAGATTCGCCCGGACCTGACAATTGCCTTTTTCCACCACACCTATTTCCCCTCGGCGGACGTGTTCAACGTGCTGCCATGGCGCCGTGAAATCGTTGGCAGCCTGTTGCAGTGCGATCACATCGGCTTTCACATCCCCAGGCAGGCCGAAAACTTTGTGGATGTGGCTCGCGGTGTCACCCCCCTGGAAGTCACTCAGAAAGCCGGCTGTGCGCCCCGGTTCCTGACCTATGGCTGCGCCGTCGGCCTTGATGAGATGAGCACCGAAATCAAGGTGAATGATCGCAAGATCGGGCTCGGCGCCCACCCGGTGGGGCTGGATCTGAACCGGGTGCGCAATGCCCTGGCGGACCAGAGCGTAAAAGAACGAATGGAAATCTTGCGTGAAGAACTGATGGACGTTCGGTTGATTCTCTCGGTCGAGCGCCTGGACTTCACCAAAGGCATCATCGAAAAACTGGATGCCTACGAACGCATGCTCAACGAGCACCCGGAGCTGAAAACCAAAGTCACCCTGATGATGGTCTGCGTGCCGGCGGCCGCAGGGATGACCATCTACGAGGAACTGCTTTCGCAGATCGAGCAGACGGTCGGTCGCATCAACGGCCAGTTCGCGCAGGTGGGCTGGACGCCCGTGCAATTCTTCTTCCGCGCCCTGCCGTTCGAGGAACTGGTTTCTTACTACACCATGGCGGACGTGATGTGGATTACCCCGCTGCGGGACGGCCTGAACCTGGTGGCCAAGGAATACATTGCCACCCAGGGCCTGACCCAGGGCAGTGGCAGGCTGGTGCTCTCGGAATTCGCCGGCGCCGCCGCCGAACTGCGCGGTGCCATCCTGGCCAATCCCCACCACCCCCAGGACCTTGCCGACACCTGCTACTACGCCCTGGCCATGAGCCGCAGCGAAGCACAGAATCGGCTCAGCGAGGCCTTTGAAGTGGTCAGCCGTTACGACATCGATTACTGGGGGCGGGAATTCATCGACACCGCCGAACAGCGCCGCGCCACCAAACTGAAGAAAATTCTGCCCATTGGTCATTGCGCCGCCTGAACGGAGGAAACCACACCATGTTGCTCAAAAATGCGGTGCAGCTGATCTGTTACCCGGACCGGATCGGCAACAATCTGAAAGACCTTTACACCGTGGTGGACACGCATCTGTCCGAGGCCATCGGCGGGCTGCACATCCTGCCGTTTTTTCCCTCCAACGCCGATGGCGGCTTCTCGCCGCTGACCCACAAGGAAGTGGACCCGAAGGTGGGCACCTGGGACGACATCGAAGCCTTTACGGCAAAGTACGATCTGTGCGTGGATCTGACGGTTAATCATATCTCGGACGAATCGCCGGAGTTCACCGACTTCATTGCCAACGGCTTCGACTCGGAATACGCCGATCTGTTTGTGCACGTGGACAAATTCGGCGAGATCTCACCGGACGACATGGCGAAGATTCACATCCGCAAGGAGAAAGAACCCTTCCGGGAAGTGACCTTGTCCGACGGCACCAAAACCCGAGTATGGTGTACCTTCACCGAGCAGCAGATCGACCTGAATTACGAATCCGACCTGGCCTATCAGCTGATGGAAAGCTACATCGGATTTCTGACATCAAAAGGGGTTAATCTGCTGCGGCTGGACGCCTTCGGATACACCACCAAACGGATCGGCACCAGCTGCTTTCTGGTGGAACCGGAGGTGTATCAGATCCTCGACTGGGTCAACCAGGTTGCCTTGAAACACGGGGCGGAATGCCTGCCGGAAGTACACGACCACACCAGCTACCAATACGCCATCAGCCGGCGCAACATGCACCCCTACGGCTTTGCCCTGCCGCCGCTGCTGCTGTATTCACTGCTGGACGCCAACAGTGTGTATCTGAAGAACTGGCTGCGCATGTGCCCGCGCAACATGGTCACCGTGCTGGATACCCATGACGGCATCTGCATTCCCGATGTGGAAGGCGTTTTGCCGGATGAGAAAATCAAAGTACTGATCGACAACATCGACGCCCGCAGCGCGGACCCCATCATGCGGCGCTCAGCGGCCAACATTCACAGCGTGGGTGCCATCTATCAGCTCACCTGCACCTTTTATGACGCGCTGATGCAAAACGACGACGCCTATATCGCCGCCCGGGCCATCCAGTTTTTCACCCCGGGCATCCCACAGGTTTACTACGTGGGGCTGCTGGCCGGCTGTAACGATCACGAACTGATGGAACAAAGTGGCGAGTTGCGAGACATCAATCGGCATTACTACAGCCTGGAAGAGGTGGAGCAGGACATCCAGAAACCGGTGGTGCAAAGACTGCTGAACCTGATGAAATTCCGCAGCAACTACCCGGCCTTTGATGGGCACTTCGAACTGAACTATTCCAACAACTCAAGCGTGGCCATGGCCTGGCGCCATGGCGACTATTACTGCCACCTGTTTGTAGACCTGAACTTCAAAACCGTGAAGGTCACTTATACCGATGTGGAAACGGGGGAAACCCGACACCTGGAGTGCTGACCGAGGCGCTGGATGCGCATCGGGCTCACCTGATCATACCCCTGGCCTGCCTTCGCATCAGCGCAACACAAAAACCAGCAGGATCAGGACCAGGGTTATATTCAGTCCCCAGATAACCAAAGAAAGCCGCCGCCGCTGAGTCAGCCGCTGGATTGGATTAGTCATAGCTGAACCGCTCCGAGAGAATCCGGTGAGCGGGTGTGCCCCGCTGGATAAGATGATCCTCAACAACATCCATCATGACCGCCGGGCCGCACATCACAAACACCCAGTCACGGAACTCCAGCTCTGAAAAGACGCGATCCATCAGCTCGCCATCAATGGAAATGGAGAAAGGGTGTTCCTTCATCGAGAAAGGGCTTTGCCCCACATTCAGCCAGGCGAATTGCCCGGCCCGGTAATCCAGACCACGGTGACCGTTGGGGGTCACGGTCACTTCCCATTGCTTTGGCGTCAACCGGACCACGGACGTCACGCGCCAGGGGCGAGCCTTCTGCAGCCAGGGAACCACCAGGTACACCATCAGCAGCGACCCAATCGCCACACCCGTCATGGCCAACTACACCCAGGTCATCACCGGCTGCGATCCGTAACGCCCGGCATACACGGTATGGTGCAACAGAAGTACCGCGATCAGCAGCGCGCCAATCCCGTGTAACAGGCGCCATGTCTCGTATCGGTAGCCCAGCTGGGTGCGCCCGATGGCCATGACAACAAGGCCGGTAAGCAGCAGCCAGGCAACAATGCCTGTCGCCAGATCGGAGAAATCAGTCGTGAGCGTCAACTGGCGCGTGGGGGCCCATGGGCGCTGCCCTCCTGTCGGCGTTCCCTGGTAAAGAAACGGGTGCAGCAGAGCAAAAGCGAGCGCCGTGCGAGCCATGACCTGGTGAAACCGCATGGTCACATCCATGCCCACGTCATTTGAAATGGCCCGGAAACGCCCGGACAGGATGAACTCCACGAGGATCATCGAGAAGGCAAGAATGCCAAAGCCGGAGGCCAGTTCCTGGTGGAACTGGCGTGGTGGACCTCCCACCCATGCGGACAGGAGCAACGGCAGGGTGACAGCGGCAAGGTAAGCAACGATCAGAAAAAGCGGTTTCATCTGGCTAGTTTGCTTCCCTTCCTTTGGTCATTCAATCTACCCAACTTCAAAGCCTGCCAGAAACCCTCACCCCGATGGGGTCACGTGGCATGGAGTGGAATGTCAATCTCAGTCGACGTAAGGCCCTTCCAGTATAGCCCTTGAACACGGAGATAGAGCCTGGTGCTTCAATCAGAGCGCATCTCTCGCATGCGCATTGGCATGCGGTCGATACGGCGGAAAATAGCGTCGAGATCGAGACTGGGCTCTCGGCTTTTCATACCGCCGTCCTTGCCGATCAACAGAACCCTCTCATCCGAACGGAACTGGTCAAGCAGAGCCTTGATCTCGCTCTCTAGACTGCTCGAAACCCCATCCTGATTTGAAACCAGGTCTGCGCCGGTGTATACAAACCAGACGATATCACGGTCATCTACTTCGGCCCGGGCACTCCTGAGCGTGTCAATCTCGCCGGCATTCTCATCTGTGGCTTGCACCAGAATCAGTCGGTTTTTCCACTGATAGTCGCTCAGGCTGTTCATGCCGGCCCCTTGAGTAGTCAGTGTGATGAGTAAAAGCATCAACGTCAGAATGGTGCGATTTTTGTTGACGGCTAAGTTGAAGCTCATTTGCTTGCTCCCGTTATCGTTCTCCCTGTAGAGCTACGAGAGTTTGTGCTCAGTTGATCAGGCGAACTGCCTGAGTGGATCGTGAAACCAGTGGCGATTACCAGATAAGCGGCTGCAAAGACTTCGACAAATCAAAGCCCAACTGCTGGGCGACCAGTGCGCCGGGCCAGTGACAACACAGCTCGAACAGGTGCAGCGTGTTTTCCGCGATGCGCTGACCGCCCCGCTTTGCTGACCGCTTATCAAAATACCCAAATCGGGTATTTTTGTACCCAATTTGGGTTTCGAATGCTTCGACTGGATTTTATTGGCTCAATGAGGTGAGCAGCCCTGGATTCGATGCAAGAGTTTGACGATACGTTCTTCAATCGCCCGTTAGCCTGAGAACGGCCTCCTCGATCTCTTCTGCAATTTTGAGAACACTCTGAACCAAGGCAGGGCTCAGGTCGATCTCCCCTTCATATTCCGCCAGATTTCTCTTTTTATGGGCTTGATCAAGCACCCGCCATTTCGCCGCCGACAACCCCAGGGTGTGTTGTAAACATTGAAAGACGAGATAGCGATTGTCCGACCGATAACCGCAATGCCGTAAAGCGGCGAGTGACAGCGCATGTGCAGCGTTATACGAGAGATCAAAACGGCTTTCGATGCTAAGCGATTCAAAACGTGCATCGTTCAAACGAACGGTCCCAGAGCGTATCAATCCTTTGATTTCTTCTGCATCGGGAGGCTCCCGATGGAGCTTATTAATCTTGACCAGATTGTCGAGAGATTCCGAATTCATCCAAATTCCCTTTAAGTAGGATGTAAGGCCCATCCAGGACCCTGGTAAGGAAAGATTGCTGTTTCACAATACGGCTTCTGAAGTCGCTTCGAGTATACACCGTAGGATTAATTGTCCGAGCGAGCGAACGTTCTGCCGGATCAAGGGTCTCGAAAATATCTTCCAGACTCACAGTGTCGGATACTAGCAAGAGATCAACATCGCTTCCCGCGTGATCAACACCCTTCGCCACCGAGCCGTAAAGCAACGCGATATCAATCTCAGGGTACAGAGGTTGCAACGCAGCATCGATCTGAGATTCTGGGCCGAGCAATTTCGTCACCAGAGAGGCGAGCTCAAAGTAAATCGGGGATTCTCGATTTACTCTGTAGCGCTTTTGCCGGCCTCGATGATCTTGAAAAACGAGTCCGCAATCGACCAGCCGCGCTACCTCTCGTTGCACTGCACCAGACCCTGCGCCAACCGCATCAATTACCTCACGTAGAGCAAATTCGGCATCGGGCCTCAAGAAAAAAAGCTTTAAAACCTTTTGCCGGGTCGCGGGGAAAAGCGCTTCCGCCATTCCCATTTGCTTCGAAAGCTGTTGATTTCCCATACAAACCCCGAAATACCCAATTAAGGTACAATTATACCCAAAATGGGTCGGAAAGCACCTCTCTAAAACTGTGGCTGAAGAAACCACAGAAAACCTCTGCGACATTGGCGCCGGGGACTGCATCGTTGGCATCTCCGGGTTCATCTTCAGCTCGAAAGAGCCCGAAAGGAAAAGCCGATTCCATGGCCTCAAAAACCGTATCAATATCCTTTTCAAGCACCCGCTCGACGTGAATGTGGAACATACCTACTCCTCAAAAACGCCCTGTCTTGAACGCTACGCTTACGCCTTGTCAAAAGAATGGGGGATGTTTTTCAGAAGCTCGGCGTTTGTGGGGTACTTCTCAAGCAGCTCCACCAACTTTTTTGTGCCCTCTAGCGGTTTGAGACCGCCAAGCGCCCGGCGCAATGCTCTTATTTTGTCTAAATCTTTTGGATCCAACAGCAGCTCTTCACGGCGTGTACTGCTTTTCGAAATATCCAGCGCGGGAAAAATTCGCTGATTCGCAACGTCTCTCGATAACACCAGCTCCATGTTCCCCGTGCCCTTGAATTCCTCAAAGATAACCTGGTCCATGCGGCTGCCCGTATCCACCAGAACGGTTGCCAGAATGGTCAGCGAGCCGCCATTCTCAATGTTTCGTGCAGCGCCAAACAACCTCCGCGGGATCTCCATCGCTCGAGCATCCATCCCGCCAGACATAGTACGACCGCTGCTCTTTCGCTCCGCATTATGCACACGCGAAAGCCTCGTGAGAGAATCAATCACAATCATAACGTTGTGACCCTCGCCCGCTTGTTGGCGAGCGATATCAAGAAGTTCATCGGCAACGCGAACGTGATGAGCATAGCTTTCATCCGAAGAAGAAGCGTGTACCTCAGCCGGGACGCTACGCCTGAAATCAGTGACCTCCTCGGGTCGCTCATCTATCAATAACGCGTAGAGTTTAATCTCGGGATACGCCTTTCCCACCGCCTGGCAAATATGTTTTAAAACCGTCGATTTTCCAGACCCCGGCGGCGCAACGATCAAACCTCGCTGCCCCATGCCAATCGGCGTGATCAAATCCATCGCGCGCACCGTGAGCTGTTCGGAACCCAACTCCAGGCGAATCCCCGGCGCGGGATTGATAGCCACAGCATTTAAAAAACGTTTTTGTGGATCAGCCTCACTTTCAACCTCAACCTTAGCTTCGGTTTCCGTAGCCACTGGTTTAGGGTCTTTTTTTCGTGTTCCGGTTAAACCTAATGTCTTTCTCGTCATGATTGTTTGATAGCTCTTGTTTGATAAATATTTTTCGAAAAACACCGCCCAAGGCAAAACACCAGCGTGCACAAAATACGTCTGTCCCAATTTTCACTCATCCGAACGGTCACAAAGGAACGTGAAAACAGGCTGGCGAGTATGACCACGCTGCACCATTTCTGCTACCTCCAAAATACTGGATGCTATCCTGCAGTTTCATCAGCTCTATGAGGCACCCATGACGAAGCCAAAACGAATCTACCTCGCCGGCCCGGAAGTTTTCTTCCCCGCAGCTGAACATCAGGCCATCGTGGCCGAGAAAAAACGCCTGCTTCAGGAAAACGGACTGGAGGGCGTAGACCCGCTGGATACTGAACTGGCGCTGTCCGCCAACGAGGCGAAATTCAGGCGCGGGCATCGGATCTACCGGGCCAACCGGGAACTGATGGACAGCTGCCAGGCCATCATCGCCAACCTGACCCCCTTCCGCGGCATCAGCGCGGACCCGGGCACCGTCTTTGAGGTGGGTTACATGATCGGACAGGGTAAACCCGCCTTCGGGTTTACCCTCGAAAGCCGATATTACCGGGAACGAGCAGGCGCCACCGACCTGGACGAACTGGGCCATACCATTGAAGACTTTGAAATGAGCGACAACCTGATGATCGAGGGCGGAATCTACAGTTCCGGTGGCCAGCTCTTCGTGGCAGAGCAGCCCGGCGAACACCGGTACTTTTCGGCCGAGCTGTTCCGTCGTTGCGTGAGGGCGATAAAAAAATAAATCTGTCCCGGTTTCCCCCAAGCTAGCTCGTGGTGACGAAGTGCAGGCGTTGCTACAGTGAAACAAGACCACCGGTTTGCCGTATCCACTACCTAGCAGCGAAAGCCGGCAGCACAGGAAGGGAAGAATCCATGAGCAAAAAGATCGATCTCTACAGTAGCTCGTACAGCAATTACTCGCTGGAAACCTACAGCGAGGTCCGGCTGGAGACCTATGGCGAGGATTATGGGCAAACCAGCTGGGTTTCGACTGAAGAATCCCACGAGATACCCGAGTTACTTCAGCTGACATCGGATTCATCGGTCCTGGACATAGGGTGTGGATCTGGCGGGTACGCTGTCGGCCTGGCAAAGCGTATAGGCTGTAGGGTTCTAGGGTTCGAGATAAATGAATCGGGCGTGAAAACGGCGAATGCGTTGGCCGAAGATGAGAAGGTCAGCGACCTCGTGAAATTCGAGCAACACGATGCGTCTGAAGAATTGCCCTATGAAGATGATTCGTTCGACGCCATCTATTCCACGGATGTCCTGTGCCATGTCCCTCGTCGGCGAGAAGTTCTCTCCAACACACAACGGTTGCTAAAACCTGGTGGGAAATTCGTCTTTAGCGACGCTTTGGTGATTGGGGGACTGATTTCCTATGAAGAGCTTGAGAATCGATGCCCAGACGGTCTGTATTTTTTCAGCCCTCCCGGCATCAACGGTAAGCGACCGGTAATCCCATCTTGAGTCAGACGTTGCCTTCGTGAAGATAGTGTCCAGTGGACAAATGGCTTGAAAAATCGCCCAGAGCTTGTCTTTTTGTTCTAGAAATATGGGCGGCGGTTTATTTGCGCCTCTTGTGTCGTTACCCTTCTCAAGATAAGCGCAAATTCTATACCTATCAGCAATCGCCGTGTTAGAGCTGATTTCAAGACGTTTTCAGATTTGCACTAGCTGTAAAAGCGAAAGTCGTTCTTTTTCTCCCGTTTCACGGCATACATGGCCATGTCTGCCCGCTCTATCAGCGTTTCCGCCTCATCACCGTTTTCAGGGTACAGTGCAATCCCGATGCTGGTTCCGATAGAAATGCCAAGGTCGCAGCCCTCAAAACGAAAAGGGGCTTCGAGCGAGGTCAAAAGTTTGCGTGCGACCGTTGCGGCATCCTTTTTTTCATCAAGCGAGGGCAACAGAGCCATAAATTCATCACCACCATAGCGAGCAAGCGTATCCCCTTCTCGCAAACAATGTTTCAGACCGGATGCGACTTTCTGCAATAGTTGATCACCAATCCCATGCCCGTATGCATCGTTTATCGCCTTAAAATTGTCGAGGTCGATAAAAAACACAGCAAACTTTTGCCTATTACGCCTCGCCTGACTGACAGCCAACCTAAGTCTGTCCATAAACAAGTTTCTATTAGGCAAATCGGTCAATGAATCGTGAGAAGCACGAAACTCCATTAATTCCAGTGCCTGTTTGCGCTCAGTTATGTCCCGGGCAATGCCCAAAAAAGGAGGATCCTCTGGAGAAAAGGTTGCTTGAGTTAGCGCGGTATTCACCTCAAGCGTAGAGGTAAGGATAATATCAAAGTCCTTATGACCGACTCCTCCACTGTGGGTCTTAAGCTTGATCTCTTGGGTTATTGGCTCGCCAGCCTCGGCCCTCTCAAAGAACAGTGGAAGCTTCGCAATGTGATCTTCATGAACGAGCCGGGAAAGCGGTTGACCAATTAACTCCTCCGCGGGCAATCCCGTAAGGCTCTCGACTTTATGGTTCAGATATTT
>NZ_AGTR01000031.1 GCF_000235625.1 Marinobacter manganoxydans MnI7-9
ACGGCCAAGAGGATACGGCGCATAGGCATCAGGATTACCGTGATTATTCATTTTCATCAGTAACCTGAATCAATGGGATGGACTCCTCCTCACCTCACCGGCATCTACGTGCCAAAATGGTGAGTGATTTGGCGAGAGTCAGTGGGGCGATTTCATCCATGAACTCAACCATCATCCCTGTGTTGATTTTGCCGAGCGCAAACCGAACAACCAGCTGCATGTCGTCTACGATGGAACCCATTGGTCTCTTGACGAGTTAATGGAACTGATCAAAACCCACGGAGGCGGGTTGCAGGCCGGGTGGTGGACCCAGCGGAAACTGGCGTGGTGTCGGTTTACAGACGACAATGTTCGGGCCAACGCAAAACATGATCCGTTTTGCTGTTCCAAAATTCCACCTATGAAGCGTAAATAGAAACGACAATAACCGGAGGTTGAATGAGCAGGGAGCAAGACAGAACCACTCGCTATCAGGAAGGCAGTCTCACCCTGCCAGGAACCGTCATGCTGGGTACCGGCGTCATGATAGGCGCTGGTATTTTTGCGTTGACCGGACAGATGGCACAGATGACGGGCGTTCTGTTCCCCCTGGCGTTTCTGGCGGCCGCCGTGATCGTCAGCTTCAGTGCTTATTCCTACATCAAAATTTCCGATGCGTACCCGTCTGCGGGCGGTATCGGCATGTACTTACACAAGGCCTACGGAAACCGGCTGCCGACCGCATTTAACGCCTTGCTGATGTACTTTTCCATGGTGATCGCCCAGAGTTTTCTGGCCCGCACGTTCGGCTCCTACACCATGCAGCTCTTCGGTGGCGACGAAAGCGGGCGAATGGTGCCCATTCTCGGGGTGTCACTGATCCTGGCAGCGTTTCTCATAAATCTGCTGGGTAACCGGATGATTCAGGGTGTGGCTTCCTTTATCGGCGTCCTGAAAATCGGCGGCATACTGATTTTCGGGTTGGTGGGGGTATGGGTCGCCGACTCCATATCGGTTGACTTCTCGAATCCCGGAGAGGCCGGAACTGTGGGCAACTTCCTTGGAGCAACCGCGCTCGGAATTCTAGCTTTCAAGGGCTTCACCACCATTACCAACAGCGGCTCCGAAGTAATAGACCCCAAGCGGAACGTAGGACGGGCGATCATTATTTCCATTGCAGCCTGCGTGGTGATCTATACGTTGGTTGGTTTTGCTGTTGCCAGCAACTTGTCCCTGGCCGAGATTATCGAGACACAGGACTACTCCCTTGCCGCCGCCGCCCGCCCGGCACTGGGGGAGTACGCCGTGTGGTTCACCGTTGCCATTGCCATGATGGCTACTGCCGGAGGCATTCTGGCCAGCATTTTGCGGTGTCCCGGATGCTGGCGATGCTGACGGAAATGAAACTGGTCCCCCACCGGCATTTCGGCATGCCAGGCAGTATTCAGAAGCACACCCTGGTTTATACAGTGGTCCTGGGGCTGGTCCTGACGGCCTTTTTTGACCTCTCCCGGATTGCTGCGCTGGGTATCGTGTTCTACCTGGTAATGGATGTTGCGATTCACTGGGGTGTTCTTCGTTATCTACGCGAAGACGTGAAGGCCAGCGCCTGGGTGCCAGTCATGGCCATTTTGCTGGATTTGCTCGTTCTTGGGGGCTTTGTGTGGGTCAAGCTGAATACGGACCCGTTTGTCATCGGTGTTGCGGTGGCCACCATGATCGTTATTGCAGTGGCAGAGCAGATTTTTTTGAAAAAGTCCGAGAATTCCCGGCAATCGGGAGATGAGGAATCTCATGCTCATGATCACCATTAACCGGCATTCGACGTGGAGGGCAGTGCTATGATGGAAGATAATATGTTTGGCAACACCATGTGGGCAGGGCACTGGCTGTGGATGCTGGTGATTGCCATTGTAGTTGTGATTCCGGCCTGGCGTATTTGCCAGCGTACCGGGTATCCGGGCTGGATGGGCTTCCTGATACTGATTCCCATCGTCAATCTCGTATTACTTTATTTCATAGCGTTCAGTGACTGGCCAAGCAACAGAAACAATGACGGGAGATCTTGATGAACAGTACGAAAACACAGGCACCGCAAAGGCAAAGGGACCTTGAGCTGATTGTGCCGGGAATGGGGTCAGACCACTGCGCCGGCATTATCAACAAAACGATTGGCCGCTTGGACGGAATCGACCAGATAGAGACTAACATTGCCAAACATAAGGTGAGTGTTCGCTCCCTTGCGTCGGGGCCTGACGGGGAAGCCTTAAAACACGCTGTGGAGGGTGCCGGTTACGATGTGGCCTCCGTGAGGGAAGTGGGTGGCAGGACTTTCAGGGTCACGGTACCCGGAATGGGGTCCGACCATTGTGCGGGTATTATCAAGAGTACGCTTGCGCGACACGACGGCGTGCAGACGACGTCAACCAACATAGCCAATCACACAGTGAGCGTGGTAGTCGGCTCGGATGGGCCGACAGAAAATGAGCTGAAAGAGCTGATAGAGGGCGCCGGATATGATGTTGCTGCTGTCGCTCTTGAGGGAGATGCCAGTCAGGAGGAGGACTCGGCCGTTGAAGAGGCCTATCTGAAGCTTGCATTACGCAGGTTCTGGATCGCTGCGGTACCGACAACACTGATCATGGTGTTGATGATGTTTCATATGTTCTGGCAGCCCATTCCGGGGTATCTGGCTATTATTGCAGTGCTCGGCTTCCCGGTAGTGTTTTTTTATGGCGGTGCCGCTACCCACAAGGCTTCCTGGCGTTCACTGAAGAATGGCACCTTCAACATGGATGTGCTCATTTCCATGGGCAGCCTTCCCCCCTACCTGATTGGTCTGGTGGGCTTTGTCTATCCGATGACCTCTTTCATCGAAATGGCCGTTACCATCATGACCTTCCATATGCTTGGTCGGTACCTGGAAGCAAAAGCCAAGGGCAAGGCCTCGGAGGCCATCCGGAAATTGCTCACCCTCGGCGCTAAGACCGCCCGCGTGGAACGGGAAGGGGAAGAGGTCGAAATTCCCGTGAAGGATTTGGCTCCAGGCGACATCATGATTGTCCGGCCCGGTGACAAGGTGCCCACTGATGGTGAAGTGGTGGATGGTGAGAGTCATCTGGATGAATCCATTGCCACTGGCGAGTCTGTCCCGGTATACAAAAGCACGGGAGACACGGTTATTGGTGCCACCATCAACAAGGAAGGTCGCCTGAGAGTCAAGGCTACCCGTGTTGGTGGTGATACCTTTCTGGCCCAGGTGGTGAAACTGATCGACGAGGCTCAGGGCTCCAGGGTGCCAATCCAGGAGTTTGCTGACCGCATGACCGGTCGCTTCGTGCCGCTGGTTCTTGTTATTGCCCTGGGCAGTCTTGTGGTCTGGCTGTTTGCAGGCGATACACTCCGACCAATCCTTGAATGGGGCGCCGCTTTCCTGCCGTGGGTAGACCCGACGGCGGCCACGCCGGTGCTGGCTATCCTGGCGGCTATTGCTGTGCTGGTAATTGCCTGCCCCTGTGCATTGGGGTTGGCAACGCCGACTGCGCTGATGGTGGGTTCGGGCGTCGGCGCCGAGCGGGGCATCCTGATTCGTTCTGGAGAGGCCATTCAGACCTTCAAGGACGTCAAGGTAATGGTCCTCGATAAAACGGGCACCATTACCAGGGGTGAGCCGAAGCTTACCGATGTAGTACCCGCCGACGGCGTTTCGGAGACCGAACTGCTGGAGCTTGCCACCGCGGTAGAAAATGCTTCTGAGCATCCCATCGCCCGTGCCATTGTGGACGGTGCCCGGGAACGTGGAATCAAACCCGGGAACGTTGTTGATTTCCGCTCCACCGGCGCCAGAGGTGTTTCGGGAAGGGTCGGTGAGAGCACCGTGCTGATTGGTAACCGCCTCTTGCTGGAAGAGCAGGGCGTTAATGGACTGGAGGCCCTGGACAAGAGTCTTTCCGACCTTGAGGATCAGGGCAGAACTGCCGTTATTGTTGCCCGTGACGGCAAGGCCTACGGCATTGTCGCGGTAGCCGACACGCTCAAGGACGAATCGGTGGCCGCCATTCGGGCCATGCACGAGCAAGGACTGTATGTTGTGATGATGACTGGTGACAACGAGCGTGCAGCCAACGCGGTTGCCCGCGAAGTAGGCATCGACGAGGTTCGCGCCGGGGTGTTGCCGGAAGGTAAGGTGGATGCCATTCGGGAACTGCAGGAAAAGTACGGCAATCATGTTGCCATGGTGGGTGATGGCATTAACGACGCCCCGGCACTCAAACAGGCTAACGTAGGCATTGCCATAGGCGCTGGTGCGGATGTGGCTATCGAAGCTGCTGACGTTACCCTGGTCCGTGGCGAATTATCTGGTGTTGTTGACGCCATGGTGCTGTCACGTGCGACCTTCAAAAAGATCGTTGAGAACCTCCTATGGGCCAGTGGATACAACGCTGCGGCTATTCCTATAGCTGCGGCGGGGCTGCTGCATCCGATGATTGGTGTAGTGGCGATGACTGTCAGCTCGCTCTCGGTCATTGGTAACTCAATGTTACTGCGTCGGCGTTACGAGAAGGATCACCGGTAGGCCGGATGAGCTCTGCTGCTGGGCCGGACGCAGTGCAAAGCGCGGTGATGAGCGAACAATTTGCCATTGGCTGCATCGGCCTGGGTGCGGGGGTCATTGCGTTCGCTATGCCCGGTGGAGTGCATTGGAGTCGAGTAAAGGCCCCTGTTCGGAAACAGCGTTTAAGTGTATTTTTTAAAGTATACCTTCCGCGAGGGATGAGCCCGTATGGATATCAAAACACTCGGAGAGCTAATTGACTGGACGAGCAAGCTCCACTCGCACTTGGCGCGGTGTCTGTCCCATTGTGAAACAAAGCACGAAGACAAGCAGGCAAGGGCCCTGTTGGACTATCTGGCCACCCATGAATCTGAAATCGAGCGCATTGTGAGGGAGTTTGAGCGCCAGGGAGATGCGAAGGCATTGGAGAGTCGCGTTTACGATTATCTATCTCATGATCCCATAAAAACCCATCGGACCTGCGACGAGCCATACGTGAGGCTTGATATTGCTGGCATCTGCCGTGAAGTGTTCGACGTCCACGAGCAAATTCTTGATCTCTATCAGACCCTTGTCGAAAAAGCCGAAATTCCCGAAGCACGGGAGCTGCTCCAGTCGCTCCTGACCTTGGGAGAGAATGAAACCAAGCGCCTGGCCCGCCAGATTGGCCGTATGGATGATTTCTGACTGTGTTTGATATCTGCGACAGTGCGCAGCTCAGTACCACTTGTTAACACTGAATCTCGGCCAACCACCCTCCGTCTAATAGGGGGGGGGTACAAACTCCAAAATCGGCCGCCCCCCTTAAATTACGGCCCAGTATTCAAGCCTGAAAACCCCTGAAAGCCACGTGGCACAAGGGATACGGGCGAACGCATGGCATTACAGGCTGTGTCATAGCCAGTGGCTAAACAAGGGGGGGACCCGCGTGCGGCGGGTTCCTTGTTGGCCGAATAGACGACCAAGCAAAGTACTAAACCCGTGAAACAGAGAATCAGAGGGTTACGGCACGATTTCCACACAAAGTGCTAAACAAACTTAAAGTTGATTCTAGAATAGGGCGCTGGCCTGGGCTTCCACACAAAGTGCTAAATTCGGCGTCCGACTCGGAGTTTGGAATAGTCTCGCTGGAACGGAAAGATTGGAGGCAAACAACAAGCCTTGTAAGCAGGGGACGCAATTAAACAATAGCGAACATTGGTGAGTACGTGATCCAAGCATCGTGGCTAAGTTTGGTTAACTCCCGAGCCCAGTAATGGGCACCGGAACAGGCCTCCATGCCGATCAGGCACGGTGGCAGTTACGCGAAGAACGCCAGCAGCTTAGGGCGATTGAGCCGTTTACGAACCACGGCCTTGCCGTCTTGATTGGTGCCGTGAATACTGAACACAGTTTTCGCCAGATCAATGCCAATGGTTGTAACATTCATGATGACCCCTCCTGCTCTGGCTGAAGACGTCAGACACCTTCAATGTGGCACATCGATGCCTGGGGAGCAGGGGAAGCTTATATCATTCGTTAGGTGTTTTAATGGAGTATCTCTACAATGTACTTCTATTCCTTGCTCAAATTGTGTTCTTTTGGATTATACTTAGCGGTAAGGTTTCGATAGATAGAAGTTGGCTGGTTGTTCAATATGGCTGGGTACTCAAGGTAGTTGTGATCGTATTCACTTTGTTTTTCTCCCTTGTTTTATATTCTGCAATTCAAGAAGAGAGAGTTATTCAAGTAGTTTACTGGTTTCTTTTCTCTATCGTCGGAGTAGGGCTAGTGAGCTTGAATGAGGTCTTTCGTCGAAAAATTTGGTTCGATGAAAAGATGATTTACTACCAATCAGCTTTCGGCAAAAGAGTCAGATTACCGCTTTCGGAAGTCGTGTCCATAAGCCGTGGCCGGTATGGGTCCTCGTTTAAAATAGTCGGGGCGAAGGGACAAAAAGTTGAATGCTTCCTTCATATGGCGGGTAGCATTGAGTTTTATAATTATGTTCGCTCAATATCAAGAAATGACCAAACCTAACCAACGCATCAACCTCGCCATGGACTTCCAACTGATGCGCAAGGCGTTAATTGACATGAGCAGAGTCGTTGAGTTGGTAGATGGAGCCCATTTCGTAGCAACTCTATGGTGCTTGTCTCCCCTAATTCCGGTGTCGTTGCTGGCTTCTGAGGAGGTAGTTTGGATGCCTTACGCTGGGGCGTGCATATTTGCCTTATTCGGATATTCCGTTTGCAAGCTGCGTTCAAAACGCAAGCGCGAGTCTCGTTGGGGGTATTCTGATGCAGTTGCATATATTGTCCTACCACTCACGTTATTTGGTCTCTCGTCGTACGGAATGTTCAGCAGTGCTGTCACTTAACCAATCCCGTTAGTCCCGAGGCCTTTGAAAAGGCCTCCGTTTGAGGCTGAGGTGTGTCATATGCATCGCGGTAAGTCCAAAACGGAGACAACTCCATTGGCATTGGTCGCCTTATCCGAATGTTCGCTTTGCGACCGCCTACGCCTTCCCAACTACTCTAAATAAAAGGATTCTCGATGCCTCCTCCTCGCGATCATCTAATAACATTGGCACCTGATGTCCAATGATCCGTTCCTACTGATCGCGGAGAGGCGAAGTATTTAAAGAATATCGGGGTGTGCCCTGGTTTTTTCAGTCATACCGGCTTGGTCTGTGTGCCTGGTCATCAACCTCTGACAAGGGCCCGGGCAGCCGACAAGACGCATTCCTGAAGGGGCTGCATGAAATTGGGGCTCAGGGTGCCTGCGTCAATTATATTCATGGTCAGCAGCCTTTGCCCGGGTAGCTGATCGATTTGGAAAGGGCGAACCCTTGAGGACGTAATCGACGACTCTGGCAAAAGGGCCACTGCCAGTCCAGATTCGACCGCCGAGTATAGGTTTGCCATGTCCGAACTGGTCAGTACCGGATGATAGTCCAAGCCGGACTGCCTCAGATCCGAGGCAGCGAGATCCCGCAACGCGCAGTCGCTTTCCAGCAAGGCAACCGGGAGTGCCTCCTCTGTATTGATCGGTAGCCCGGCCGGGGCATACCAGTACAGAGCTTCCGACCACAAGTTTTTCTCCGGGGAGAACTGAGGCTCGCCCGTAACAATGGCCACATCCAGATCCCCGGTGGTTACCAGTTCCCGGAGTTTACGGCTGCGGCCACAGGTAATCCGGGGCACCAGCTCGGGAAAGGCCTTCCGAATGCGAGGAATGAACTGCTTTAGGAACGGGTGGGCATAATCTGTGGGTATTCCGAAGTGCACCGGCCCTCGCAGGGGCTCCGCGCTAAGCGCACTCAGCGTCTCATTGTTCAGACGCAGCAGTCTGTCAATGTAACTCAGCAACGTTTTACCGGGCTCCGTAAGCTTGATGCCCTGGTTACTCCGTTCAAGAAGTCGCTGCCCCAGCTGTTCTTCCAGGCGCTTGATCTGCATGCTGACAGCTGCTTGCGAGCGGTACAAGCGACTCGATGCCTCTTTAAAACCGCCTGCCTCTACCACGGCGGCGAAGGTGTTCAATAGGTCCAGATCCAGTAAGGGTTTCATAGGATTCGTCTTCGTTCATGTATCACAAAACCTAAATTATCATATCAGCAATATTCGTTTGATTGAACTACTCTGCACTTTTATGATGTCGCCATATTCATTGCAATTGACGATTTAGTGATCAGGCCAATGGGTCTGGCACGAACGAGGAGATGACACCATGAATCACATCGATATCCCTGAGACCATGACAGGAGTTGTTCTCACCGGGCATGGCGGTTTGGATAAACTCGAATTCCGGGAGAACCTTAACGTGCCCAAGGCCGGGGTGGGAGAGGTGCTTATCAAGGTCGGTGCTAGTGCCATTAACAACACCGACATAAATACCCGCACAGGCTGGTATTCCAAGGGCGTGACAACGGGAACGGATCAAGGAGCGGCATCCGGATTTGAGACGGCCAGCGAGGAAGACGGTACCTGGTCCGGAAAGCCCTTGAGCTTTCCGCGTATTCAGGGAGCCGATGTGTGCGGAACCATCGTTGCGGTCGGTGAGGCAGTGGACCGGGGACGGATCGGCGAGCGAGTGCTGGTTCGCCCCATGCAACAGTCGCCTGATAACCCGTCCTCCTACAACCTCATCACATTTGGTTCCGAGTGCAATGGCGGCTACGCCGAGTATGCCGTGGCGAGATCCAGCGAAGTGTTTGCGGTTAACAGCACACTGAGCGACACCGAGCTGGCGTCTTTTCCCTGTGCATACTCAACCGCTGAAGGCATGCTGGACAGAGCCGACCTGAAAGCCGGAGAACGGATTCTAATCACAGGCGCTTCCGGCGGCGTTGGATCAGCAGCAATTCAGCTGGCGAAACGCCGGGGTGCCGAGGTCATCGCCGTGTGCGGTGAATCCAAGTTCGACGAGGTGCGTTTGCTGGGCGCTGACCAGGTCGTTCCCAGGGGGGAATCGCTGCTGGAAGTACTGGAGCAGGACAGCGTTCAGGTAGTGGCGGATCTGGTCGCTGGCCCGCAGTGGCCGGAGTTATTGGAGGTGCTTAGCCGAGGCGGTCGTTACGTCGCCTCGGGGGCCATTGCAGGGCCAATGGTGGAGCTGGATGTTCGTACTCTGTACCTGAAAGATCTGAGCCTGTTGGGTTCCACCTGGCAGCCCAAAAAGGTGTTCGAGAATCTGATTGGCTACATTGAGCGGGATGTAATCCGGCCCGTAGTAGCGAAAAGATACGCTCTGCGTGATGTGGTAACGGCTCAGCAAGATTTTATGACCAAGCGCTTCTCCGGCAAACTCGCGATTGAAGTTGCCGAACAGAATCACTGAACAAGAGAGCAGGTAGGAAGAGAAAGCTGATAAAAACGCACCGTCCCTGGTGCCAAGACGCAAATGAAACTTCTGAAACAGGAATGCCTCAACCGTGGCTTTCGGAGCGCACCTCGCCACGGATAACAACCTGACCGCTGTAAGGGGCCGGCTCTGCGTTTTCATGGTTCGCGTTCCGGTCCTGAATTTCACCACGAATAACGACCTGGCCGCTGTAGGGCGCGGGATGGGCCTCTTCGGTGCTCGGCTGGTCTGACTTTCGGTCTGCCAGAGTTGCGTGAGCGGGAAGGGCAGTCGCAGCCATGAGTGAAGCCAGGGTAATCAGTGCAGCTTTACGCATTTCAATTCTCCAAACATTGAGTGGGTTCAGCTGATCCCGCGGCAAAAGCTGTTCGGGCATCAGATGGGAGAATTATGGAGGCGAAGGCTGCCGAAGGAATAATTCTTAAACGGTATGGCTAACATCATTTTCCGTGATGTAACTAACGCGCAACCGCACATTTAGTGGCCGTATTTATGCTTATACATAACCCTCAATGATGTTTTGAATATCAATCCATAATTAGTCCTGCCAGCCCGCTACTTGAAAAATAGCAGCCAACTTTTCGACCGATCTGAATTCGGAGTTGGCTATGTTTCGTCGTTTACTAATTGCTTCCCTCGCAACAGTTGTATTCGCTCCTTTTGCGCACGCAGAGCCTGGCGACTCGGTACTTGCGCTTTCGACAGACAATGACCTGTTTGCGCCGACACAAACAGACAGAGACTATACAGCGGGTCTCGCCATTACCTATTCATCCAACTCACAAGAATTCATTGATAACCCCGTGTCCCAGGTGAGCCAAGGCTTGGACGGTTTGTTGCTACCTATTGTGGGGGGCAGCGTCGAAATCCCCGAAAGCGCCGCGCTTGAATTCGGTGCTTATGGTTTTACCCCTGAGGAGATCAGCGCATCGGACATTGATCGAAGTGATCGGCCATACAGCAGCCTGGTCTATATGTCGTCTAGCCAGAGTTATGAATCCCCCGGTGCAGGCTCCGGTTGGACAACGTCGATGACCGTCGGGATTCTCGGGCTCGACGCGTTCAAAGCCGGGCAAAATGCTGTGCACAAGGTGGTGGGTAGCGATCGCGCAAACGGATGGGATCATCAGATCTCGGAGGGCGGTGAGCCGACGTTCCGATACTCAGCGGCGTATCACCAGTACCTGGACGCCAGCCAACCCGATCAGCAATACAAAGTGACCTATTTTGGATCAGTGGGCTATTTGACGGAATTCGGCGCGGCGCTGGTGTTCCGTGATGGACTGATTTCCTCGCCAGACAACCGTTTTAACCCTGAGCTGATGGCTTATGGCGAACGAGCGCCGGGTGTTTCGGCACCAGGTGGCAGTGAGAGCTATTTCTGGGGCGGTTTGTCCGTAAAAGCGCGGGCGTACAACGCATTTCTTCAGGGGCAGTTTCGCGATTCAGACCACGAGCTGACCGCCAATGATCTGAACATTCTGCTGGCTGAAGTCTGGGGAGGCTACACCCACAGTTTTCTCGGCGGCAGCGAAATCAGTTACGTGCTGCGAGTTCAAAGCTCCGAAATTAAATCTGGTACGGGAAACCGCACGCTCGCCTGGGGTGGCATTGTGTTTAGCAAGCGGCTGTGAAGGCCGCCGGTGACCATTCAGCAGATCACTGAATGGAACATATACCGCACCGGAATTAGTTTTAACCCCGTGAAGGCCTCATTCTTTCACTAACCCACAGGGCAAAGGAGACTGTGAAATGAGCAAGATCATCGAAGTAACCGATACAAACTTTAAAGAAGCGGTCGAGCAAAGCGAGCAGCCGGTGCTGGTGGATTTCTGGGCACCGTGGTGTGGGCCATGCAAAACTGTTGCACCAATGCTAGAGGAGATCGCCGATGAGTTCGGCGAGGCGCTAACCATCGCCAAGGTCAACGTGGACGACAGCCCCGAGATTACTGCAAGAATGCGTATCCGGAGCATTCCGACGCTGGCTCTCTTTGATGACGGCGGAATGATCGCCCAGAAAACCGGAGCCGGAAGCCTGGGTGAACTGAGAACCTTTGTAAAAGGACATCTGTAAACCGGAACCAAAGCCTCCCTAGCGGAGGCTTTCTGCGTTCTGTGGGCGGCAAAAGGTCTACAGGAATACCGCAATTGCGGTTGTGTGTAATCCGGGCCAGACTTATGCCGGTTCAATCGCCCCAGGTATATGGAATGAAAACACAAGAACTACAGTTGTTGTATATTTTTGACGCCATCATGACCGAGCGGTCGGTGACACGCGCAGCAGACCGGCTCGCCATGACGCAGCCGGCGGTTTCCAATGCTATATCGCGAATGCGTCAGATCTGGAACGATCCTCTTTTTGTGCGAAAAGGGCGTCAGATTGAACCCACGTCCTATGCATTAAGCCTCTGGGACCAGGTCAGCGATCACATGTTTGCACTGACCAACGCGGTCAGCGCAACCCAGTTTGATCCGAGCACGTCAAACCGCACCTTTCGTGTTGCGGTCACGGATGCCATTGTTGAAATGATCTGGCGTCAATTGGTGCAAATGCTTGAAAGCGAAGCGCCCGGTGTTGATGTACACGCGGTGCCTTACACACCCGAAGGCACCCACGCCGATCTGAGAGAAGCCCATGTTGATGTGGCGGTGGGCGTTTTATCTCAACACGATTACAGCCTGCGAAGCACCTGGCTTTTCGAGGGGGGCTACGTGCTCGCCATGCGCGCCGACCATCCGCTGGCCGGTCGACAGATTACCATGGAAGAATTCCTTGAGGCGCGACATCTTCTGGTAAGTATGTCAGGCGATGCCCATGGCTTCGTGGACAGCTATCTCGATCAGAAGGGTATGAGCCGCCGGATAGCGGCGACTGTTAATCATTTCTCAACAGTTCCGGTAGTACTCAGAGAAACCAACCTCATTGCTGCTGTCCCAGAATTGATCAGCCAGGATTGTGGTTTCGTGAACGGCCTATGGATGGGTGAGCTTCCCTTCGACGTCGATCCGACGAGTCTATACCTGATCTGGCACGCCCGTCATGACCGCGACCCCGGAGTCGTTTGGCTCCGGGAGAAGATGGAGAATCTGCTCCAGGAACGGTGGCATGACATTATGGTCAATTCTCCCTGTGGACGGCACCAGCTGAAGGCTGTCTGAGTCGATGCAGCGTTTCAGGCGGTGGTTTGCAGCGCCATAGTGACCGCTTGTGGTGGCTGCCCGTAAAACCGCTTGAATTCCCTGCTGAACTGGCTCGCGCTTTCGTAGCCCACCAGGGATGCGGCCTGGCTCACCTTCACACCCTGATCTGAAAGCAACTCCCGGGCTCGGGTGAGCCGGATGCGTTTGATGTACTGGATGGGGGACTGCGCAGCCACCTGCCGAAAATTGCGGTGGAAGGTCGCCGGACTCATGTTGGCAAGAGCGGCCAGCTGTTCGACATCCAGCGGTTCCGAAAAGTGCGCATGAACGTGCTTGAGCACCGGCTCCAGTCGGGAAAGTTGGGTGTTATGCCGCACCAGATCTACCAGCGAGGCGCCGTTCGGGCCCCGGAGCGCGTGCAGCAACAGTTCCTTTTTCAGGCCCGGTCCGAGGGCCTTGGCCGCCAGCGGGTCATTCAGCGCCTCGGCAAGCCGCACCACGCTGGCGTTGAAGGCGCGAGTGGCCGGAGCCACGTACAAGGTGTGCGCATTCAACGAAGGAGCGTTGGCGCCGCCGGTCTGCCGGCACTCATCAAAAATCCGCACCAGCTCATGCAATGCCGACAGATCCAGGTCCATGACCAGGGAGAGCAGGGGACCGTCGGGTGGCGTGATTGCCTCGCAGTCAGCGGGCGTGGGTAGGGTCAGCACAAGGTAGTTGTCGGGGTTGTACTCGTACACCTGGTTGTCGAGAAACACCCGTTTGGTGCCTTGGGCCATGATAATGATGCCCTGGCTGTAACAGAGCGGCTCTCTGCCCGTGGTTTCGTTGCTTCGGTAGACCCCGACGCCCTCAATCGGTGTTGGGTTGTAGCCCTCGGTCGCTGCAAGTGGGGCCAGCAGTTGGGCGAGTGTGGGCATCGGTCGGTCTCCTGAATGGGTGAAGACGCCATCTTACCTGCGATGCATTAAAATGCCTAGTCGTGTCGTTAATGATAGGAAAAGGCATGCCAGTGATCGAAATGCCCATTCTGATTTGGTCTTGCGGCGATACAATCTCTCCACGCTTTGATGAGGAGAGAGGATTATGCAAAATTTCGATTTCTACAATCCAACCCGTATTGTTTTCGGCAAAGACCGTCTGCAGGAGCTGGATCAGCTCATTCCCAAGAATTCTCGGGTGCTGGTTCTGTACGGTGGCGGCAGCGTCAAGCGGTTCGGTACCCTCGATAAAGTTCTGGCCGGCCTGGGTAATCGGACGGTGTTCGAGTTTGCCGGCATTGAGCCCAACCCGCGCTACGAAACCCTGATGGAAGCGGTGGATCTTGTCCGCCGGGAAAGCGTCGATTTCCTGCTGGCCGTTGGCGGTGGCTCGGTGATGGACGGCACTAAGTTCGTGGCCGCGGCTGCGCCGTTTGAGGGCGACGAGGAAAGTCTGCTGGAGCATGGCTTTGCCGGCCTTCCAGTGGAACAGGCACTGCCACTCGGCACCGTCGCCACCCTGCCGGCGACAGGCTCTGAAATGAACATGGGCGCCGTCGTCTCCCATAAGGGCGGGAAATGGCCGGTAATGAGCCCGCTGTTGTATCCGACGTTCTCGTTCCTGGACCCGTCGCTGACCTTCTCCCTGCCCACCAGGCAGGTCGCCAACGGCGTGGTCGACGCCTTCGTGCACGTGGTTGAACAGTATGTAACTTATCCGGTCAACGCGCAGATTCAGGACCGCACCGCTGAAGGTATTCTCAAGACCCTGATCGAGGTGGGCCCGGTCACCCTGGCCAACCCGGAGGACTACGATGCCCGTGCAAATCTGGTCTGGGCGGCTACCTCCGCGCTGAATGGCTACATTGGCGTGGGCGTTCCCCAGGATTGGAGTACCCATATGATTGGGCACGAACTGACCGCCATGTTCGGCATCGATCACGGGCAGAGTCTCGCCATTATCCTGCCGTCGGTCTGGAAACTCCGTAAAGAGCAGAAGCGGGAAAAACTCCTGCAGTACGCCGAGCGAGTATGGGGCATCGTCGACGGCTCTGAGGAAGAGCGCATCAATCAGGCCATCGCCCAGACCAGAGCCTTTTTCGAAAGTCTGGGAGTTGCAACGCGACTGGATCAATACGGGGTCAAAGAAAATCAGGTGGCCGACATCGTCGAGGCGTTGAAAGCCCATGGTATGACCGAGCTCTCGGAGCGGGGCGACATGACACCAGAGATCAGCCACCAGGTTTTGATCGATGCCTTCAGTGAGTGAGAAATCCCGGAGCATCGATCGATAACCTGCCCGAAGTGAACGCTGTTCTGTATGATGCGAAACCATGAAGAACGCGCGATCAAAAATCCAACTGAAGAGTTACAGCGATCATGGGCAAACACACGCCCATGATCATCATCAGTTGGTGCTGCCCTTGGTGGGAAAACTTTCTCTGTCGGTAAATAGTCGGGCCGGGGAAGTGGCTGAGGGCAGAGCGGCGATCATCGCCGCCGGTCAGGATCACGATTTCGAAGCCCGGGATGACAACCGGTTTGTGGTCGCAGACGTTCCAGATGGCTTGGCTCCGATGCTGGACCGGCTGCCCTGTTTCGTGCAGCTCGATGCCGGGTTGGAGCATTACGTGCAGTTTCTCCATGCCCAGTTGCAACAGGGCGCGGAAGGCTCCCAGACTCAGCACCAGATGTTGCTGTTGCTGATCCAGCTGCTGCAGGAGCGCTTTGGAGACCGTTTACGGCTGGATCGTCGAGTGGACGTGGCGAAACGCTTCATCGACGAGCATTTCCACCAAAAGATCACCGTTAATCAACTGGCCACCATCGCGCACCTGAGTGTGCGGCAACTGAACCAGCTGTTCCGGGAGCAGGTGGGCTTGCCCCCCCCATCATTACCTGACGGAGTTGCGCATGCAGACGGCGTGGCAACTTCTCGAGCGGGGTGACCTGTCGATCCAGCATATCGCCGACGCCGTCGGGTACAGCTCACTGTCAGCCTTCAGTGATAGATTCGCCCAACATTTCGGGCATTCTCCCAGTCATTTTCGCCGACTTTCTAAATAACCCTTCCGAATTCTGGAAGCCTGCCCATCACCGGCTCAATAAGCTGTTGCGTCTGAACTGATTGATCTCTGACTTAGAGGGACGCAACTATGACCGCGGCATCCGCCACCTGGATTGGCTCAATATCTGTGCTTTTATGGGGCACCCTGGCTTTGCTGACCAAGCTTACCGGCGGGCAGATTCCGGAATTTCAGCTCATGGCCATGACCTTTACACTGGCTTTTGCACTGATGTGTGTCCGTTGGTTCAAGGGCGGGCACTCGGGCATCCGCTTCGCGAAGCAATCCGCATTTGCCTGGACCATCGGTGTGGTGGGCCTGTTCGGCTATCACTTTGCCTACTTCAAGGCCATGACCCTGGCACCGGCGGTCGAGGTCAGCCTGCTGGCCTATCTCTGGCCGCTGTTCATTGTCCTGTTTTCGGCGCTCTTGCCGGGCGAGTCCTTGCGGGCACAGCACATCGCCGGGGCGGTGATGGCACTGGTTGGCTGCTGGTTGCTGATCGGTCGGAATAGCAGCGGCTTCAGTGCCCAGAATCTGGATGGCTACTTAGTGGCGTTCGCCTGCGCCTTGATCTGGTCGTCCTATTCGGTGCTCAGCCGTCTGGTAAAATCTGTGCCTACCGATGCTGTTGGCTGGTTTTGTGGTGTTACCGCGGTCCTGGCTTGGATGTGCCACCTGATGTGGGAGCAAACGGTGTGGCCGGATGGCGCAAGCCAATGGGTCGGAGTGGTCGGGCTGGGCCTTGGTCCCGTGGGCATAGCCTTTTTCACCTGGGATTACGGGGTAAAACACGGGAACATCCAGCTGCTGGGAACCCTGGCATACAGCGCACCCCTCATTTCGGTCATCTTGCTCATCGTTTTTGGCTTCGGCGAGGCAACCATGGCCGTCGCAGGTGCCAGCACGCTGATTGTGTCCGGATCACTGGTAGCTGGAAAAACCCGAAACACAGAGACTGCCAAAACTGTAAATCATGAAGCTGTGTAACAACGGAGGATGAAGAATGATTTCCTGGGAAGATTTTGAAAAAGTGGAATTAAGAGTTGGCACCATTATTGAAGTGCAGCCGTTCCCTGAAGCTAGAAAACCGGCCTACAAACTGAAAGTGGACTTTGGCCCGGAAGTGGGCGTGCGAAAGTCCAGTGCCCAGATTACGGAGCTGTATTCGAAGGAGGACCTGCTGGGCAAGCAGGTATTGGCTGTCACGAACTTCCCTCCGAAGCAGATCGGTCCGTTCGTCTCTGAGTGTCTCGTAACCGGGTTCAAAACCGAAACAGGCGTGGTAACGCTGGTAAGCCCTGATTCTGAGGTCGAGAATGGGGAACGGCTGTTTTAATCTAAAGAGTGCGGTTCGCTGCGTTCCCGGGCTTTCTCTCCTAGAGAGTCGATCAGCGCCCTGACTCTGAGGACGTTCTGGCTCTCCAAATCCCCCTCCTGCATGAATCCTGAGCATTATCACCAGTGATGATGAGTGCAATACCGCATGGTGATTATATTTACCCTGCTTGAGCAAAGATAATTCCCTCCACGAACCACTCCGGCGCGGGTCCGAGGTCCAACCTCACCGCGCCGGCTCGGAAGTCCCCATCACGAACGATTAAGGATCAAGCTCATGGCTTATCGAATTCTTGCCGTGCTCAGCGCGGCCGTGTTTGTTCTTGCCGGCTGCGAAAGCGCAGCTCAGGGCACCGCGAGCCAGCCGGAGCCGCCTTCGGTAGAGGTGGTTGCCGCCGCCAGTGCCCGGGTTCAGCCCCAGAAAACCTACACCACCCGTATTGAAGCCCCAGAAAACGTCGAGCTGCGGCCCCGACTGTCCGGTGTGGTTGATGAGGTGCGCTTCGTAGAAGGTCAGAAGGTGAGCAAAGGCGACATCCTGTTCCAGCTGGATGACCGTCACCTGACAGCCCGAGTGGAGCAACTTAATGCCGAACTGTCCCGCGCAAAAGCGGCCCTCTATCAGGCCAAGGCGGAAGCCGAACGGGCAGGGCGCCTGCTGCGGAGCAACGCCATTTCTGAAGAACAGGCTGAGCTGCGGGATTCCGCGCGCCAGCAGGCCGAGGCCGAGGTTTCCTCACTCAACGCCCAGCTCAAGGAGGCGGAACTGCAGCTGAGCTATGCCACGATCCGCTCGCCAATTGACGGGGTTATTTCCCGGGCAAACATTACCGCGGGAAATACCGTAACCGCGAACCAAAGCCGGTTGACCACCATCGCCTCGAATCAGAACCGGTACGCCTACTTCGATATGGATGAGGGCACCTGGTATCGATTCTTCCGCGCCCGCGATCACGCCCTGGGCTCGCCGGTGCGTATTCAGCTCACCGGAGAGCAGGACTTCCCCCACGTGGGCGAGATCGACTTCGTTGATAACACCATCGATACCAACACGGGCACCCTGCGTCTGCGCGCGGTATTGGCCGATTCCGGAGAGGCTCTGGTACCGGGTGCCTTTGCCCGTGTGAAAATTGCCGTGGCCGCAACCGAGCAGAAGATCATGGTTCCTGATCGTGCCATCGCAACCGATCTCGACAGCCGCTTCGTGCTGACGGTCAACGAGCAGGGGGAGACGAGCTACACCCCGGTAACCGTCGGTGAGCGTTTCGGTACCTTCCGTGTGGTTGAGCAGGGCATTGCCGAAGGCGATGTACTGGTGGCGAACGGGACGGCCAAGGTAGGTCCGGGCATGACCATCGCTCCGGTCATGCTGTCAGAGGCACCGTCCGACGTGGCCTTCACGCTTGAAGAACACGCACCAGAAGTCCAGCAGACCGCTGTCGTAAAGTTCTGAGGCCTGAGTGATGAAATTTCCCCATTTTTTTATAGACCGGCCAATATTCGCCTCCATGCTGTCTCTGATCATTCTGATCGGGGGTGGCATCTCTCTGTTCCAGTTGCCGATCAGTGAGTATCCGGAAGTGGTCCCGCCCACAGTGGTGGTCACGGCCAACTACCCGGGCGCAAACCCAAAGGTGATTGCAGAAACGGTCGCGTCGCCGATTGAGGATGAGATCAACGGCGTGGAAAACATGCTGTATATGTCGTCCCAGGCAACGGCCGATGGCCGCATGACCCTCACAGTAACGTTTGCGCTGGGTACTGATCTCGATAAAGCCCAGGTTCAGGTCCAGAACCGGGTTGATATTGCGCTGCCGCGTTTGCCGGAAGAGGTGCAGCGCCTGGGAGTGGTGACTGAGAAATCATCCCCTAACCTGAGCATGGTTGTTCACGTTCATTCTTCGGATGAGAGCCGGGACATTACCTATCTGGCCAACTACGCCGAGCTGAATCTGAAAGATGAACTCTCCCGCCTTGGCGGCGTTGGTGACGTTCAGTTGTTCGGTGGCGGTGAATTTGCGGTTCGTCTCTGGCTGCAGCCGGATGAATTGGACGCCCGGAATCTCAACGCCTCGGATGTGGTGAACGCCGTGCGTGCCCAGAATCGTCAGATTGCGGCCGGTACCCTTGGCGCACAGCCGGCACCGAACGACAACCAGTTCCAGTTGATGCTGAACGTCCGCGGGCGCCTGACCTCCTTGGATGAGTTTCGGGACATTGTTTTGAAAATTGGTGATAACGGGGCCATCACGCGGCTCTCTGACGTTGCGAGAGTCGAGCTTGGCCAGAACACTTACGCCCTTGAAGCGGGTCTCGATGGAAAGCCGGCGGTTGCCATGCCGATTTTCCAGCGCCCTGGGGCTAACGCTATCCAGCTTTCTGACGATGTTCGTTCAACCATGGCGCGGTTGTCCCAGGATTTCCCGCAGGGCGTCGAGTATGAAATTGCCTACGACCCCACCGTGTTTGTTCGCGGTTCCATCGACGCGGTTATCACCACCTTGCTGGAGGCGATTTTACTGGTTGTGCTGGTGGTGGTGCTGTTCCTGCAAACTTGGAGGGCGTCCATTATTCCGCTCGTTGCGGTGCCTGTATCACTGGTGGGCACCTTCGCCGTGATGCAGTGGTTGGGTGTTTCCATCAACACGCTGTCGCTGTTCGGAATGGTGCTAGCGATCGGTATCGTGGTTGATGATGCCATCGTGGTGGTCGAAAACGTGGAGCGGAACATTCATCGGGGGCTATCGCCTCGTGAAGCCACCAAAGTGGCCATGAACGAAGTAACCGGCCCGATCATTGCCATTGCACTGGTGTTGTGTGCGGTCTTCATTCCGACGGCCTTCATTTCTGGTCTTTCCGGTCAGTTTTACAAGCAGTTCGCATTGACCATCACGATTTCAACCGTGATCTCCGCCTTGAACTCGCTGACCCTGTCGCCGGCGCTGTCCGCGTTGCTTCTCAAGGGCCACGACGAGAAGCCCGACCGGCTTTCCCGCGGCCTGGAAAAGGTGTTTGGTCGCTTTGTGTTCCAGCCGTTCAACCGGTTCTTTGACCGCACAGGTAATGCCTATGAAGTCCTGGTCAAGAAGCTGATCCGCTACAGCGCCATCGTTGGCGTGGTGTATGTCGGATTGACCGTTTTCGCCGGAGGCCTGTTCAACGCGGTACCGGGTGGTTTCATTCCGCAGCAGGACAAACAATACCTGGTCGCAGTTGCCCAGCTGCCGGATGCGGCGAGCCTTGACCGGACCGTGGACGTGGTCAACGAAATGCAGCAGATCGCGCTGGAGACCGAGGGCGTGGCAAACACCATTGCGTTCCCGGGCCTGTCCGTGAACGGCTTCACCAACAGTCCGAACAGCGGCATCGTGTTCCTGCCGCTGACCGATTTCACCGAGCGCACGTCCCCGGAACTCAGTGCGGGTGCGATTGCAGGCAAGTTAAACGGCGCCTTTTCAAGCATCGACGAAGGGTTTGTGGCGGTGTTCCCACCACCACCGATCCTGGGCCTGGGCACCACGGGTGGGTTCAAGCTGCAGATCGAAGATCGAAGCAGCAAAGGGTTTGAAGCCTTGTTCGATACCCTGCAAACCACCATCAACGAAGCTCGCAAGCATCCGGCATTGACGGGTCTTTACTCCAGCTTCCGGGTTCAGGTACCCCAGTTTGACCTGGATATAGATCGGGAGCGAGCAATGCTGCTTGGCATTCCGCTGGAGTCCGTGTTCGACACACTGCAGGTGTATCTGGGGTCGGTGTACGTCAATGACGTGAACATGTTCGGCAGCACCTATCAGGTGATTGCCCAGGCCGAGTCCGACAAGCGCCTTGATCCGGAGCACATTCTGAATCTGAAGGTTCGCAACCAGCAGGGCCAGATGATCCCGCTGTCCGCGGTGATGAGTGTCGAATCGACCATCGGCCCGGATCGTGTGATGCGGTACAACGGCTATCCAACGGCCGAGCTCAACGGGTCTCCGGCCCCGGGCTTCAGTTCGGACCAGGCTCAGGCTGCTATCGAAGAGGTTCTAGCACAGACTCTGCCCGAGGGCATGGCGTTTGAGTGGACCGAGGTGACTTATCAGCAAAAACTCGCCGGCAACACCATGGTCTATGTGTTCCCACTGGTTATCTTGCTGGTATTCATCGTGCTGGCCGCTCAGTACGAGAGTCTGCGACTGCCGTTTGCAATTATTCTGATTGTGCCGATGACCTTGCTGTCGGCTCTGGCCGGGGTATGGGTGACCGATGGTGATAACAACATGTTCACCCAGATTGGTCTGATTGTTCTGGTGGCATTGGCGAGTAAAAACGCCATCCTGATGGTGGAGTTCGCCCGTGACCTCAATCTCCAGGGACACAGTCATTATCAGGCCATTGTCGAGGCCTGCCGTTTGCGTTTACGGCCGATCCTGATGACCTCGATTGCCTTCACTGCAGGTGTGGTACCGCTGGTGCTTGCGACCGGAGCGGGTGCGGAGATGCGTCACGCCATGGGGATAGCGGTGTTCTCGGGAATGATTGGTGTCACCGTGTTCGGCTTGCTGTTCACCCCGGTGTTTTACGCGGTGATTCAGCGTGCCAAGGCCGATACCAGGACGCCCGCCAACACCAAGGAAATACCTGAACAGATCACGGAGAATGACCATGCATAAACGGGCGGTTAGTGTCTTGCTGGGGTCTGCGCTGCTGGTTGGCTGCGCTGCAACCCCGGATTATGAGCCCCAACAGGAGGCGAACGAACGTTACCTCGACAGCCTCAGTTTCGGTGTTCAGAGCACAGACGCCACCACAGCGGAGTGGTGGAAGAGCTACGAGGATGACCAACTCAATCAACTGGTCGAGGTTGCGAAGGCCGCTAACCTCGATCTGTTGGCAACCCGGCAACGGGTCCGTCAGGCGCTTGCGGACCTGGGTGCGGACGAGAAACGGTTGCTCCCTCAGGGCGGAGTAACCGGCGAATACGAGGCGATCGATCGAAACAGTGTTCAGGAATCCTCTGCCGTCGGTTTGGCGGGCACCTGGGAAGTGGACTTGTTTGGCCGGCTGAGAGCGCTGATCGATGCCGGTGAAGCCAATCTTGAGGTTGCTCTGAACAACCAACGAGCGGTGTTGAAAGAAGTCACCGTTGGCGTTGTCCGAGCCTATCTGGAGTGGGAAGCCGCTCGCCAGCGGGTCCAGTTGATCAAGGCGGACATCCGGGCATTGGAAGACACTCGGGAAGTCATGGCCCTGCGCGTGGAGGAAGGCATTTCGCCGAATCTTGATCTCGCCCGCGCAGACACGCTGCTGGAACAGCAGCGTGCCAAGCTTCCTGACGCGCGAGCCCAGCTCTATCGGGCCAAAGCGGTGCTGTCCGTGCTCGTCAATGAAGATTCCGAATCGCTGGTCCTGAAGCCTGCCTCAGGTGCACTGGCCGCCTCCTTTGGCGTGCCGGCGGCCGGGCGGGCGAACGAAGCCATGCAGTTGCGTGCGGATATCGGCGGTGCGCTCGCAGCACTGGCCCGGGATGTGGCGGTTGGCAACGCCCTTCGGGCAGAACTCTATCCCCAGTTTTCGGTCGAGGGATTTCTGGGCTTGACCAACGTGGCGGAAGTGTCCGATGGCTTTGAGGGTACCGGCAGCATCGCTCCTCGCATCTCCTGGTCTCTGTTGAGTTATCCGGTGATACTGCAACGGGTCGAAAGCCAGAATGCAGTCTCGGAAGAAAGTTACATCCGTTATCGCCAAACCATCATTGATGCGGTCGCCAGTGCTCGGGTTGCGATCTTTGCTTACGGGCGGGCCTTGGAGGCTGATCAGGCAACGGGCAGGGCGTTTGAGGCAGCCAACGAATCGTTCACCATCGCCAGAACTATGCATCGTGAGGGTGCCATCGGCTATCTGGATTTACTGGACGCCAACCGAACCTTCATTTCCGCTCAGCAGGACCGGCTTTCCGCCAGATTGTCCTATGCGGCGGCCCAGCTTGGGGTGATTGAGGAATTCAGTGGGGTTTGGTCGTCGGAGGCGCACCGGCGAATGCTGAAGGCAACGGGTGGCGAGTCTTGAGGAAGAGGGTATGGTTTAGCTGAAAAAGGGGAAGTTCCGGGCTTTAGCGGCAAGAAAGGAAATGGCGCTTTCAAAGGTCATGTTTTCTCCGCAACGAAAAAGGGGGCTAAAAGCCCCCTTTCTATACTATGCTCCGACTCAATACTATGCTTCGGCTATTTCTTCGAGGTAAGGGTAGTCAATATACCCCTCCGCTCCCTGGGTGTAAAAAGTCGAGGGATCTGCTTCATTAAGCTCGGCCCCAAGCTTCAGGCGCTCCGGAAGGTCCGGGTTGGCAATGAAGGGCACACCAAAGGCGACAGCGTCGGCCAATCCGGATTCGATGGCCTGTTCTGCTTCTTCACCGGTGTAGCTCATGTTGAGGATCAACTTGCCCTTGAAGTGCTCGCGGACCGGGGTAATCACGTCTGCTTGCTGCTCCCCAAAAAAGTCGCTGCGCATTAAATGAACAAAGGCCAGGCCGTAGTCGTTCAGACGCTTGGCGAGCCAGGTGACCAGGCCGACCGGATCACTGTCCTTCATGCTCTGGAAACTGTTGAGCGGGCTCAGTCGAACACCGACGTTCTCGGAACCGAACACTCCGGATACGGCTTCAATCACCTCCAGCAGCAGTCGGGCGCGATTTTCGATCGGGCCACCGTAAGGGCCTTCTCGATGGTTGGAACCATCACGGAGGAACTGGTCCAGCAGGTAGCCGTTGGCGCCATGAACCTCAACACCGTCAAAGCCGGCGCGCTTGGCATTCTCGGCGGCGGTGCGGAAACCGTCGATGATGGCCGGGATTTCGTTGTCAGCCAGTGCGCGGGGAACCGTGTAGGACTTCTTGCCTTCCGGTGTGTGCACTTCATCGCTGGTGATGGCAATGGCGCTGGGCGCTACCGGATCCTTCCCGTTGTTTAACACCGGGTGACAGGCGCGGCCGCCGTGCCAGATCTGCAGATAAATCTTGCCACCTTTAGCGTGTACCGCATCACTGACTTTCTTCCAGCCTTCAACTTGCGCCTCGGAATAGATGCCAGGCTCGCGCCAGAAGGCTGAATTGCCTTCGATGGCCATGGTCGCCTCGGCGATGATCAGGCCGGCAGACGCACGCTGAGCGTAATACTCAACCATCATGTCCGTGGGAACGTGATCAGCGTCGGCACGGACGCGGGTGAGGGGGGCCATGAAGACCCGATTGGCCAATTCACTGGCGCCCATTTTCAGGGGAGTAAAAAGTGTGTTCATAGCATCCTCGGGAAATATTGTGCAAAACCATAAACTATCCGCCCGTGGGCCGGGCGGACTAATTCGGATGAGATATATCAATCATCATCCTGGCTGATGCGACAGGCTGGAATCCGCCTTCGCAAGTTTCCCTTGGGGACAGGTTCGATGATGACGTAGCCATCGCGCATCATCGTCTCGAAATCCTGCTCGATCTGCGTCTATTGCGTTCGGGACCTGGCTAGAGCCTGTGATGGGTTTTCGTGGTCGGCTGGTTGCAAAGAGCCTGCAGACCAACCTGATTTTTGCCTGAACCCCGCGCACTTCAGTAGGGCACCTACTTCGGTATACGCCTATATTTTCGGTTTGAAAATAAGTGAACGTTCATTTATTTTAGGCCGACCAATTTGAAGCGTTGAGCAGACAAATGCGGCAAAGAGACGACTCGAAACGAATAGCCTTCCTGGAAGCTACCGTGAGGGAAGTAGCAGATCACGGTTTTTCAGCAACCTCGGTTGGCAAGATAGTCAAGGCTGCGGGTTTGTCACCAGCCACGCTGTACATCTATTACGAAGATAAAGAACAGCTTTTATTGGCGACATTTTATTACGTCAGCGATCAGGTCATTGATGCGGCGCTGGACAGTTTTTCTCGCGGGAAAGATCTGCGTGAAGGACTGCGACGCCAGTGGCACACACTGTTCCGGATCGGCCTTGAGCGTCCGGAACTATTCCGCTACCACGAGACGTTCACGCATTCTGCTTGGATGACTCCCGAGATCCAGGCACGAAACGAAAGCCGAGCCGCAAATCTTTTGAATGCAGTTGATCAGGGAAAGCAATCCGGGCTGATCAAACCGGTACCTTTTCCACTTCTCGAAACGTTTATGTTCCGCCCGATTTACCACCTCGTTCAACGATGCCTGCAAGGGTCGTTCGAAGGTACCGATGAGCATATCGAATTAGCGTTTAATATGGCTTGGGATGCGGTTGCCGATCGTCGGAATACCTAATTTTTTCTGGAGAGTGACGCGTTATGAAATTCAAGATGGTCAGTACCGCCATGCCCTTGAGAGGCCTACAAGCGCTTGCAATGCTTTCGAGCCTCCTGGTGATGGGATGTTCGGCGGAGGCGCCCCCTCTGACACAGCAAACTGTCTACCCGGTAAAGCTCATGACGCTGGAGCAGGCGCAGTCAGGCACGCTCAATCAGTATCCGGGCAGAGTCTCGGCGTCTGACCATTCAGAACTCTCTTTCAGAGTGGGAGGAGAGCTGACGGAGCTGGCCGTTAAAGCAGGCGACACTGTGGAAAAAGGGGAGGTCGTTGCCCGCCTGGACGATCGGGACGCAAGAACCCGCCTGGAAAACGCCCGGTCAAATTTCAATCTGGCACAGGCCACCTTCGAGCGAATGCGAATATCGTTGGAGCGCCAGGCCATCAGTCAGGCCCGTTTCGATGAGGCCGAGGCCGAGTACCTCTCTGCCAGAGCGCAACTGGCCAGCGCGGAGGACCAACTTTCCTATACCGTTCTCAAAGCGCCATTTGATGGCGTCATTTCACGGGTGCCGGTGGATGTCTTTCAGGTTGTATCAGCGCAGCAGGCCATTGCCGAACTGCAACGGCCCGGCTCTATCGACGTCTCGTTCCAGATGCCTGAACAACAGGTCCGCCGCCTTCAACCACAGAGATCCAGGAACGTTCGCGCCAATGGCAACACTATCGCGTGGGTACAGTTTCCCGAGCTTCCCGATAAACGCTACGCCGCGAGCTACAAAGAGCATGACAGCAATGCCTCTCAGGGGTCGCTCAGTTATGAGGTTACCGTAACGCTCCCTGAACCCGAGGACATCACAGTGCTTTCGGGGATGAGCGCGACCGTTCTGCTTGATTACGGCACATTGGCTGGAGAGAGCGCCCCGTCGTGGCTGATACCAACCGCGGCGCTTGTAACACCTGACGCAGAACCCGGCACTAGCGTGGTTTGGCGATACGTGGCTGCTGCCGATGGTGAGAATGGCGATAACACGGGCAGCGTCGAGCCGGTGGATGTCGAGCCGGGTAAGAAAATGAACGATGGCGTGCTTGTTCGGGGAGAGCTCAGCCCGGGCGACAGAATCGTGGTTGCCGGCGCTCACCGGATGAACAGGGATCGTTCGGTCCGTCCCTGGGAAAAAGAGGGCGGGCTCTGAGATGGTCGATTATTTTCTTGATCGGAAGTCCATCAGCTGGATGGTCACGCTGTTGCTTGGGGTTGGGGGCATGTTCGCGTTTCTGGGTCTTGGCCAGCTTGAATTCCCGGAGTTCACGTTACGTTCCGCCTTGGTGACCACCCAATATCCCGGAGCAACGCCTCTTGAAGTCGAGGAGGAGGTTACGCTGCCTCTGGAAAAAGCGATCCAGCAGATGCCGGGCATCGATGACATTACTTCGGTGAACTCGGACGGCTTGTCGCAGATTACTGTCCAACTCAAGAAGACGGTCAGAGAAGGGGAGTTAGACCAGTATTGGGATATCCTTCGGCGAAAGATTAATGATGCCCAGCCTGGTCTGCCACCAGGCGTGAACACGTCCATCGTGAACGATGACTTTGGCGATGTCTTCGGCCTGCTGCTCACGTTGCGTGGTGACGGCTACTCGCTGAAAGATCTTGGTGACCATGCGGATCTCATTCAGCGAGAACTGCGATTGTTGGAGGGCGTCGCAAAAGTCAGTATCGGTGGTCGTGTCGACGAGCAGATGATCGTGTCACTGGACCGTGACCGTATGCGTGCTCTTGGCATCTCGCCAGAATACCTGGCAAGCCTTCTGAATGCGCAGAATACGGTGGGCAACGCTGGCCACCTGCGCAGTGAAGGGCTGTCGTTATCCGTTCAGCCAACCGGTCAGCTTGATTCCGTTCAGGCACTTGAGCAACTGGCAGTTGGAAGCGCTGATTCGGGTATTATCCGGCTCAGCGATCTGGCCGAAGTTCGCAGGGTGACCAATGACTCACCCGCCTTGCTTTACCACTCTGACGGATTGCCTGCTTTGACCATCGGCGTGTCATTTGCAGAGGGCACCAACGTTGTTGATGTAGGTGAGAGTCTCAATGAGGCTTTGAAACGCCTGGAAAAACAGCAACCCATCGGCATGACACTGAACACAGTGTATAACCAGCCTGAAGTAGTCGAGGAGGCAGTATCTGCTTTTCTCATGAACCTTGCTCAGGCGGTGGGCATTGTCATTATTGTGCTTTTGCTGTTCATGGGGCTGCGAAGTGGCCTGCTCATGGGGCTGATCCTGCTGATTACCATCATGGGTACATTCGTGCTTATGGCAATACACGGTATTCAGCTCCAGAAGATTTCATTGGGTGCGCTGATCATTGCGCTGGGGATGCTGGTCGATAATGCCATCGTCGTCACCGAGGGCATGATGATTGGCCTTTCCAAGGGCAAGTCCAAAAGGCAGGCAGCCAAAGAAGTGGTCTCGCAGAACCGGTACCCGCTGCTCGGCGCTACCGTGATTGCCATTACGGCCTTTGCTCCTATCGGCCTTTCACCAGACACCACCGGAGAATTCATTGGCTCCCTGTTCTGGGTTCTGTGCTACTCGCTTTTCCTGAGCTGGCTGACGGCACTCACTCTGACCCCGTTTTTCTTTGATATGTTCTATCCCGACAAGCTCGAGAGTGTCGGGCAGTCATCCGATAACGACCCCTATAAGGGAATTGTTTTCGTCGTCTTCCGCCGCCTGCTGACCTACGCGATTCATTATCGCTTCGTGACATTAACACTTGCGATCGCGCTTCTGGCTGGGGTTCTATCGTTCTCGGGACAGGTTAAGAATGCTTTCTTCCCGAATGCCACAACGCCACTCTTCTTTGTTGACCTTTGGTTGCCCGAGGGCGCCGACATCTTGCAAACCGAAGAGACCGTAAAGCGGCTGGAATCGCGCGTGAATGACATGGACCAGGTCGTTCAGGTGACCAGTGTCACCGGTGGCGGAGCCCAGCGTTTTACGTTGACGTATTCACCGGAGCAGCGATACGCCAGTTTTGGCCAATTGATCGTAGAGACCCGGGATAAGGCGTCGAGAGAGGCCCGTATGGAGGAAGTCATTGAGCAACTGCGTACAGACTTCCCGAACGTGCATTACAAAGTGCAGGCTTTGCAGGTGGGGCCCTCAGCCAAAGCCAGTCTTGAAGCTCGTATCTTTGGAGAAGATCCCGAAGAACTCCGGAAAATCGGTGTGCGCGTGCAGGCAATTTTTGAAAATGAACCTCTGGCCGACAGCGTGCGCTTGTCCTGGGGTAACCGGGAAGCCGTGATCGTACCGGAGTTCCTCGAAGAACAGGCCCGGCGCCTTGGCGTATCTCGCGAATCACTGCACCAGGCGTTGTTGCTGAATAATCAGGGGCAGCAGGTTGGAGTGTACCGTGAGGGGAGCGACCTCATTCCGATCATTATGCGGTCAAGAGAGGAGCAGCGTTTTGACATCGAAAACCTTACCTCGATCAATGTCTGGAGTGAAGAGCAGGGCCGCTATGTCAGCGCGGGCAACGTCATCAATGCCATCAATACGGAACTGCGGGATCCGTTGATAAAACGCAGAAACAGGGAGCGGATGTTGGCGGTTTATGCCGAACCCATGCCTTTGTCGGGGGAGACGGCGGCGAGTGTGCTGGAGAGGATCCGCCCGCAGGTCGACGCGCTGGAGCTTCCCCACGGCTATTCGATTGAGTGGGGTGGAGAGTACGAGACCTCATCCGAAGCTCAGACTTCGCTTTTCTCCTCGCTGCCTCTTGGACTGCTGGGGATGTTCATTATTTCGATGCTGTTGTTCGGTAGCTTCCGACAGGCTCTGTCTATCTGGATGATTGTTCCTCTCATGATGATTGGAATCATTGGTGGACTGGTATTGCTCGGCGCGCCTTTTACATTCATGGCGCTGCTCGGGACTCTGAGTCTGATCGGTATGGTACTGAAGAATGCCATTGTGCTGGTTGAGGAGATCAATATTCAGTTAGAACAGCAGGATGATGCATTCACTGCGGTGGTTGAGGCCGCGGTAAGCCGGGTACGACCTGTGCTTATGGCGGCCGTAACCACCATGTTGGGAATGATTCCTCTGTTCAGCGATGCCTTCTTCGCGAGCATGGCGGTGGTTATCGTGTTCGGTTTGGGTGTTGCAACGGTATTGACGTTAGTGGTGCTGCCAGTGGTGTACTGCACGTTAATGAGAATTTCTTATCATCAATAACGCACCCGCTGTTTTTCAGGCGTCTTTTTTTCCTCCGGACAAGCGATCCGGAGGAAAAAAGCCTCCGGCAATCATTGCATTCATCAGTTCGCCTACTTTTGCACGCAGGTCATCCCTCAACAACCTCATTGCCGGCGTTATTGACTGTCGGGTAGGACAAATCAGCCACAGCTCGGATACCGGCGGCGCATAGTCCGGCATGATTGTGGTGACACGGCCTGCAAGCAGATCATCCGACATATCAAGACACGATTTTATCGCAAGACCGCGACCAGCGACGCACCACCGGCGAACCAGATCGCCATCGTTTGAGGCGCGATCGCCCGTCATTTTGACTCGATATTCCTCGTCTCCCCGTTTGAACGTCCAGAGGTCAAATGGGATGTCCTGCAACTGATAGAACAGTCCGTTGTGGTTCTCAAGGTCATCAGGATGAATGGGGCGACCATGACGCGAAAGGTAATCAGGAGATGCGCAAAGCAGGCGCGGCACATCGCAAATTTTGAAGCCATACAGGTTGGTGTCACTGGGCGCGCCGTAGCGAAGCGCCATGTCGACCGAATCCCGGTAAAAGTCCACGTTGGTGTCAGTAATCTGAACTCTGAGATTCAAACCTGGATGCGTTGCCATCAATTCGTCGATCCAGGGCACAACGCGGTTACGACCAAGATCGGATGAAACCGAAAGCCGGATTTCGCCTGTTACAGAGTCAACTTCAGATCGAAGGTTCTGTTGCGCCTGGCTCAACAAGTCAATCGCTTGTTTGCAGTGAGGCAAGTATTTCTCGCCGGCGGCAGATAACCGCAACCTTCGCGTGGAGCGTACGAATAACTCTACACCCAGCTCCTGTTCTACGCGCTTTACTGCGGCGCTGGCTGTGGCAGCTCGCATATCAAGGCTGGTGGCGGCAGCGGTAATGTTGCGGAATTCAGCGACCCTCAAAACCACGATCAGATCATCAAGACTCATTTTCAAAAATTCTTTGAATATGTTTAACAAATTTTCCCGTTTATCCGAGTGTAAACGGCGACCATACTGTGCGCTACTCGAAAGTCATTGCGGAGACAGATAATGAAAGCTGTTGGATATCGGGAATCTCTTCCTATCGAAAACCCTGATGCGCTGCAAAATGTTGAGATGGAACGTCCCGTCGCAAAAGGCCGGGACCTGCTGGTCAGAGTCAAAGCCATCGGCATGAACCCTGTTGACTTCAAGGTACGCCAGCGGGCGGAGCCGGAACCAGGCCAGATCAAAGTACTTGGATGGGATGCCGTTGGAGAGGTAGTGGCAACAGGCGAGGGCGCTTCACTCTTCAAAGAAGGTGACACCGTATTTTATGCCGGTGACGTTACCCGTCAGGGCAGCAACGCCGAATACCAGGTTGTCGATGAGCGTCTGGTTGGTCGGAAGCCTGCCAGCCTGTCCGACGCCGATGCTGCAGCGTTGCCCCTGACCACGATAACAGCATGGGAAATGCTGTTTGACCACCTGCAACTTGAGCGACAGTTGGCTGGGTCCATCACTCCAAGCGACGACGTGGTCCTTGTGATTGGCGCCGCAGGAGGCGTGGGTTCAATTCTAGTTCAATTGATCAAACAGCTAACAGGCGCGAAAGTACTCGCTACGGCATCTCGCCCGGAATCGAAGGCCTGGGTTGAATCATTGGGTGCGGATTTTGTTCTGAATCACCGTGAACCCTTGCAGCCCCAGATCGAAACACTGGTGTCTGCTGGCAAAATTGGTTCTGTAACCCATGTGGCCAGTCTTAACGCCACAGATCAATACTTCGACGATTATGTGGCGGTGCTTAGGCCGTTTGGAAAGATTGCCATGATCGACGATCCCGCAAGTCTGGACGTAATGAAAATCAAGCCGAAGAGTCTGTCATTACACATTGAATTCATGTTCGCCCGCTCAATGCACCAGGCGGATGATATGCAGGTTCAGCACGACTTGTTGAATGAGGTCTCACGGCTTGTAGATCAAGGCTTCATCCGCACAACTGCAGGGAAGCACCTCGGAGCGATCAACGCCGAGAATCTACGTGCCGCACACGCCGAACTGGAATCAGGAACCGCCGTTGGCAAGATTGTGCTGGAGGGTTTTGCCTGACGTAAATTCCAACTCACCGGCTCGTATAACAAACCATGCGTTCCGATCACGGAACTACCCCGATAGACATGGCATACCAGAGCCGGCCGTCAGCTTGCTTTTTCAGTTTGGCTCCACTGCTTGGGTGACAGGCCATACAGGCGTTTGAACTCCCGGCTGAACTGAGACGAGCTCAGGTAACCCACGTCCATGGCGGCAACGCTGACGTTTTGGCCTTCAGCAATTTTCATCGCGGCCTTGTTGAGCCGCATGGATTTCAGAAACTGAATGGGCGACATGTTTGTCGCCTGTTTGAATTTGCGATGGAACACCGCCCGGCTCATGCCAGCCTGATCAGCCAGGTCTTCAATTGTGACAGTTTTGTCCAGGTTGGATGACAGGAACTCAATCGAGCGGGCGATTTCGTTCCCAACACCAAATGCGTTTCTGAATGAATGGCCGGCTTCACCTTTCAGTAATTCGTAGTAGAACTCATGCAAACGGCTCTTCCCGAGAATTGATAGATCGACCGGGTTTTCATCGAGCTGCAGAAGGCGATAGAGGGCATCCGCAAACCCCTGGTTCCAGCGGGCTGTGGATAACCCCTGTGGCCGGGAGCTGTTTCTGGCGGGGCGCAGGGGGCCGGAAGGCGGCTTAGCCCAGGCGTTATTGCCTAACCTGAATGTTCGCTTTGCGACCGGACGGCGAAAGTCTAGCTGCATCCTTACCGCGATCAACTGATGCATATTCTTGGTACGCTGTAGTGCTTTCGGTGAGCGAATCACCGATTCAGTACTCATGAAAAGTGAAAACGCATTTCACGTTTAACGTGTAACGTGATAAAGTGAGCAGCTATGATCAAGAGCTTTAAGTGCAAGCGCACTCAGAAGCTGGTTGAAACCGGTCGGACTCGACGTTTCAGTGCGATTCAAAGACCGGCAGAGCGGAAACTGCAACAGCTTCTAAGTGCTGAAGCTCTCAAGGATCTGAAGTCGCCGCCCGGGAACAGACTAGAGCAGCTTTCTGGAGACAGAGAGGGGCAATACAGTATCCGGATCAATGACCAGTGGCGAGTGTGTTTCCGCTGGACAGACGAAGGGGCGGAAGATGTCGAGATTGTTGATTATCACTGAGGAGGTCGCGCAATGGTTACTGTAGGTATGCGCCCTATCCATCCAGGAGAGATTTTACTTGAGGATTACCTTAAGCCTCTTGGCATGAGTGTGAATGCGCTTTCAAAAGAACTTTATGTTCCTGCACAGCGCCTGAACGAAATTGTTCGCGAGCGTCGTGGTGTGACCGCGGATACGGCCATGCGTTTGGCTCGTTACTTTGGGACTACTGAGCAGTTTTGGCTCAATCTGCAGACCGATTACGATCTGCGCCGAGCCCGTGCGGAGAAATCCGATCAAATCAATAAACTGATTACGCCTCGCAAGCCTGATCATGAGGCTGCCTGAGCTTCGCTCATCACCGTTCTAGTCTGTCTGCACGTAAGTCGCGATCGCCGGAGTCCGTCCTTCGGGGCGGGCTTCTCCGGGCTCGCTATTCAAGACCACGGTTAGCCTCACGACAGTCGCAGCAGCAGAAAACACTCTTCTGGACCATACTTATAGGCCCTTCCCCTCCAAAGAGGGCTGCATCATGACATTTCCCATCAGCAAAACTCCCTGGAATCAGGGAAAGCTCGTAGGCCAGAAACTACCGCTCAAACTCGAACAAATATGGGCTATCCGCATTCGGTTGGAGATTGCAAATAACATCCGCGAGCTGGCGATGTTCAACATGGCGATTGATTGCAAACTCCGGTCTTGCGATATGGTGAAGCTCCTGGTTCGAGATATTTCCAGAAACGGAGAGGTTTTGGATCGGGCGCAAGTCATTCAGCAGAAAACCAGTCAGCCTGTTCAGTTTGAGATAACCAAAAAAACGCGTGAATCGGTCGAAGCATGGATTGAGTCTCGCCACCTTTCGGGTATGGATTATCTGTGGCCGAGCCGAATCAGAAAGTTTGACCACATCACTACTCATCAATACGCCCGTATCGTCAAGAAGTGGATAACCAGCATTGGACTGGATCCTTCTGTCTATGCCACCCACTCAATGAGACGGAGCAAAGCGACATTGATCTACAAGAAGACAAAAAACCTTCGAGCTGTACAGTTGCTACTGGGACACACAAATATGTCCAGTACCGTGAGATACCTTGGTGTCGAGGTGGAGGATGCTCTGGAGATCGCTGAGAGCATTGAGATCTAAGTGCGTAACTTTTCTCCTTCGTCCCTGGATGCCGCAGACGCTGCCAGCTCCAGTCGATGATTACCGTCGGGTTTCGATCAGGCTCCTCCAATCCTAAATTAAAGCGAACTGGACTTACATCGGTCCACTATAAACTCCTGGCCTATTTCCTCATGCGCAGTTTAAAGTTCAGCAAAATTACCATCGCTAAATAACAATTATATTTCAATTGTTCAATTCCATGACTTAGTTCATATTTGAGATTTGGAAGAACGTTCATGAACTAGAAAAGATTGGGATTCAAAATCTTTTACTTAATTCTATCCGAATATCCGCAAGTACCGTTTCAGTGAACTATCAAACCATCTTTCTTCTGTGTACCGTCCAATTAATGATTTATAATGAAGTTCATTATCTGAAGGCGTACGGCCAGATAATTCCGACAACGCGTGATAGGTGGCAACAATTGATGACTCAAAAGGTGAATGACCATTCAAGAGGAGCTTGATATTGAACCTTGAGTACATCTCTTCCGTGAGTGTATTTTTTCTACCGTAGTTAATTAGCATCTTTGGCTTACTGCTGGCTTTTGATATCAACTCCAACTGCTCGGGATCATTCACGCCAGCGAGACATATACCATCGACACCAACCTCAGAATACTGAAAGACTCTTTCTGCCACCGCCCCAATGTCTTCACCAGAAACGATCTGCGTTCTCGCGATTATGCCGAAACTATCAGAACGTCTGGCATCGAGCGCAGCGGACAGTTTATCAATTTGCTCCTGGTCAGGCGCTAGCCACAATAGATTCTCGGTTCACTATCTTCTGAAGTATGAATACTGCACCTGCAACTCCAAGACCCACCAAGTCTGTAATCAATCCACCTGAAATCATTAGGAAAGCTGCGGCTGCCAAAGTCAGGCGAACAATGAAACTTGCGCAATTTCCTACAAACCACCCCTGAACAGCACATGCGAGCAAGAAAATACCGAATACAGCGGTGAATCCTGAACGAAGTACATGTAACCATTCACCTTCCATTAGTAGTGTAGCGTTGTAGAAAAACATGAACGGTACAACAAAGGCCGCGATGCCAATTTTGAATGATGCTAGGGACGTTTTTAGAGGGTTAGCTCCCGAAATCCCGGCCGCCGCGAAGGATGCCAGAGCCACAGGAGGTGTGATCGCTGACACGACCGCGAAATAGAAAACGAAAAAATGCGCTGTCAGCAATGGAATGCCTAAATCGACCAACCCCGGGGCTACAACTGATGCGGCTACGGCGTAGGCTGCTGTAGTTGGCATCCCCATACCCAAAAGAATCGCGATACACATGGCAAAGAAAAGCGCCAGCAATTGTGACGTATCAGCCAAGCTCAGGAGCAGATTGGAGAAACGAGCGCCGACACCTGTGAGCGAAATCACACCAACTATAATGCCTGCGCATGCACAGACTGCAATAATTTGAATCGACATGTGCCCCGCGATTTCAAACGCACCGTAGACTCTTCTCAAATTCATTTTGTAAGGAGTAAACCAACTAACGACAGCTGCCGATATTGTAGCCAGGGTGCCCGCACGGATTACCGAATATCCCATAAAAAGTGCCACAATCAAGATCAAGATTGGAACAAACAGGTACACTTGGCGCACCATGTTGGAAACGCGGGGTAACTCTTCTTTTCGCATTCCCTTCATGCCTAATTTGGCCGCTTCAAAGTCAACCATAAAGAAAATCGAGACAAAGTAGAGAATGGCCGGAATGATCGCTGCGATGGCAATATCCGAATAAGGAATTCCCGTCACTTCAGCCATAATGAATGCACCGGCACCCATAATTGGCGGCATAATTTGACCACCTGTCGATGCAGCAGCTTCGATCGCACCGGCTGTGCTCTTCTCGTACCCGACCTTTTTCATCAACGGAATCGTTAATGAGCCGGTCGCAACAACATTGCCGGCAGACGTGCCATTGATCATGCCCATGAGGCCCGATGCAAAAATGGCGACCTTCGCTGGCCCCCCCGGGCCTTACCTGCTATCGCAAAGGCGAAGTTCACGAAATAATCGCCAACTTTGGATGCTTGCAAAAATGCCGCAAAAATTATGAATAGAATGATGTAGGTTGAAGATACAGCAGTGGTTGGGCCCAATACGCCGGCGTCAGTGTATACCTGGCTGAAAAAGCGCTCCCAAGTAATAGCGGGTGAGTTAAGAAAGCTGGGTAGAAATTCACCGATAAACACGTAAATCAAGAACACGGTGGCAATCACAACCAAGGCCATACCTGCCACGCGTCGCGTGAGTTCCATTATCAACGCTGTTCCGGCAACGGCCGCCATAGAGATACCAACTGGAGCAAAGGCAGTTCCAGTTGAATTTCTCATCTGTGTGCCATAAATCGTAATTAAATAGACTGCAACGGCAAGCGTAGATACTACGAGGACAAAATCGTGTGGAGCGAACCTACCACGGCTTTGTTTATCAAACCATGAGAGGATGATAGAGCCTCCTGTTGCTCCCCATAATGGGGCGCCATACAGCCATATTTCATTGAATCTGATGTTTTTGTTTATTCCATTCCAGTTAGATCCAGAAGCGATCTCCCATGCAAAATAAAAAGCCATGCCGAGCGAAAATAGCCCGCAAATCAACAATGGATAGGCCGCGACACGAATTGCTCTCGAACTGGGCTTCTGACCGTCAGCGAATCCCGTCGCCGAGAACATTAAGAAGCCGAGTATCAATGCGCCTGCGACGTGTGCAATACGGAAGTTCCAGGTTTCAATGGGGAAGTCGGGTAGAAATGGAATGTCGACCAAGCCGCCCGTCATTGCCTTAATACCTATTGTAGTGGTTCAATGATTCCGGACACCAACGTAGGTGGTAATATCGCCACCATAAACGAGGTGTCTGATGACCAGAAAGCGACGTTCTTTTTCTCCTGAGTTCAAACAGGAAGCAGCCAGCTTGGTGCTGGATCAAGGTTACACGATTCCCCAGGCGAGCGTGTCTCTGGGAATTGGTGAAAGTGCTATCCGGCGCTGGGTTAACCAATTGACCGAGGAGCGTGACGGTGTCACCCCGAAGGGCAAGGCGTTAACCCCGGAGCAGCGCCGTATTCAGGAGCTGGAAGCCCGCTGCAAGCGCCTTGAACAGGAGAAAGACATACTAAAAAAGGCTACCGCTCTCTTGATGTCGGACGACATGAATCGTACGCGCTGATAGACCAGTTGAGTGAGCGAATACCTGTTGAAATGGTCTGCAATGCGTTTGATATCAGTCGTTCTAGTTACTACGAATACCGCCAACGGCGGAATCGTGTGGATGTTGAGCGTCTGGCCCTGAAGGCCCAGGTAAACCGGCTGTTCACGAAGAGCCGCAGCTCTGCCGGCAGCCGGACAATAAAGGGCTTACTCAGCGAAGAAGGCATTGTCGTCGGGCGCTTCAAGGTTCGACGTCTGATGAGCGAGTTGGGGCTGATCTGTAAGCAGCCAGGCCCTCACGCTTACAAGCAGGCCACGGTCGAACGACCGGATATCCCGAACCACCTGGCCCGCGAGTTCACGGTAGACCGGCCCAATCAGGCTTGGTGTGGTGACATCACCTACGTCTGGAGCGGCCAGCGGTGGAGTTATCTGGCTGTCGTGCTGGATCTGTATGCTCGCCGCGTTGTTGGTTGGGCGTTGTCATCCAGTCCGGATGCAGATCTGGTCGTCAAAGCTCTGGACCACGCCTGGGAACTGCGCGGTCACCCAGAGAAAGTTATGTTCCATTCGGACCAGGGAAGCCAGTATGCAAGCCGTAAGTTCCGTCAGAGACTATGGCGCTATCGAATGACACAAAGCATGAGCCGACGTGGCAACTGCTGGGACAACGCACCGATGGAGAGGCTGTTCAGGAGCCTGAAATCTGAGTGGATACCGGCCTTGGGATATCGGAACCTGCCTGAGGCCAAAAAAGATGTTGGTGGCTATCTGATGGACTACTACAACCGGCAACGACCTCACACGTTCAACGGTGGTATTTCTCCCGTTGCCGCTGAGGAAAACCTTAAAATACTGTCCGGGATTAGTTGACCACTACATATTCCGTTTAAGGCGAGCATATGAAATGCTGCATACACCACCGCAATGAGCGTTACGATTTGATAGGAGCGCCCTTTAAAGAGTCGTAGATTCGACTCTACTGGTTCATCATCCACCCCTTGGGCGATAAGGTGGTCTGGCTTCTGAGCCAAATTCTTGTCGTTATTCATGACTAGACCTTTGCTTGATTTAGCGCCACATTAAGGTTTAAAACGCGTGGCACCCAAAAAAGCCAAGATGCCACGCAAAAATCTAATTAGTTATGAATTAAATTCGGAGAAATGCTGCCCCCATTTTCATTAAACCAGCGCGCAGCTCCAGGGTGCCATGGCAGGAAGGTATTCTTATCCCAGTGCTTTGCCAGTGTGGTGCGAGCTCCTTTGTGGGCTTGAACCATGCGCTCATTGTCACCCATCACTGCTTTTACAGCTTCGTATACAAACGACTCTGGGAGATCGCAATTTGCTATTGCAAAGTTCCACATAGCGACAGAGCGAGCTGGAGTTTCAAGGCTCTTGTATACGCTAGCTGGGATTTCGTAGTCACTCACAGGAAGGGCGTCGATAATTTTTGCTTGTTCTTCTTCGGTAAACTCAATAATGTTGATATCAGTTTGTACCTCAAGCTGACTGACTGCTGGAACTGGCACACCAGCTGCAAATGCAACCACGTCAAGCAGTCCGTCCTGAAGTTGCCCGCCAAGATCTGACCACCCTCACGATTCACTGGAAGACCTGACGCCATGGGAATACCTGGCGAAACACCAACGAGCGGAAAACTCTAATCAGCGGTGCAACTGAAACAGGGATGTTTACACAATGACGGCGCCATCGGGAATGTCTGAGATGGAAGTAATGCCAGATGACGTCAATGCAGTGATAGAGAACGGCGTCTGGTACATGGGAAACATTGCACAGGCATTGTCCAATTGTATTCCTGGTGCTATGGCATTATTCCCCTCAAGCGATTCTCTTGCAGGGCCCATGGTTGTCATGCCGAAATGGTTATCGCCTGTATGAACTAAGGCCATGTTTTGCATGGGGCCTCCGGTTACTTCAGCACCACCCGTTACGCCTGTTTGTTCAGATACAATGTTTGCCCAAGCGGTGCCGTACCCAAAATATGCGCCACCTTGTGACCCAGTGCCTACTGTAAAGCTCTCCGGCCACGCGGATTTGTCTTCCGCAAACAGGGAAGATGATGCGGCTACTAGAGCCACAGAAAGAACAAAGGTTTTAATTGTTTTCATGACAATCTCCAATACTTATTTGTTTTTAGATATTGCTTCGTTAGGAATTAACCTTGATATCTAGATCGATTAACGAGGTAGCTTATTTTATGAACTTAACCTGCTCGCTGATTCGTTCTAGTACTGAGGACTTTCGCTCGTTGTATGTTTTTTTGTTTGTTTCGAATAGGTTGTTGCCGTGGGTATCAATCGAAATAATCAGAGGGCCAAAGCCTTTTACTCGGTTTATCCAGAGTGTCTCTGGCATACCTAAGTCCTTCCATTCAGCACCTTCTATCGCTTCAACCTTCGTTGCGGCGACAACTGCACAGCCGCCTGGAAAGACCGCATGAACAGCCTTGTTTTCTAAGCATCCAGCGGCTGTTTCCGGACCCATTCCTCCTTTACCGATAATCAGCCTGACGCCAGTCTTTTTTATGAACTCGCGCTCAAACTTCTCCATTCGCATACTGGTAGTTGGTCCAATTGAGACCATTTCGTAGCTACCGTCATCTTTTTCTCGAACGATTGGGCCTGCGTGAAAAATTGCGCCACCGGCAAGATCAACCGGGAGTTCCTGTCCATATTCAATTAGACGCCGGTGAGCCACATCCCTGCAGGTGACAAGGGTTCCATCGAGGTAAACAATGTCACCTACCTTCAGCGCTTCTAGGTCTTCGATGGAAATAGGGGTTTTTAATACCTTTTTCATAGCTTGACGTCCTGATGAGAGATGATTTCGTAGGAAAGGTCTGCGTTGATCTTGATTTGGCCGCGGCGGTGAGCCCAGCAACCAGTTGAAACGGCAACGCCAATTGTTGAGGGGTGACGAGCAGACCACTCAATATTTACTCCCATCACGGTGTTGTCGCCGGTTAGACCTTGCGGACCAATACCCAAATCATTGATGCCCTCTGCCAGAAGCTCCTCAAGGAGCGCTGCCTGTTCGTTTGTATTGCGAGCGGTAACTGGTTTGAGAATCGCCTTTTTGGACAATCGAGCAGCCGTCTCAGCGGATGTCGACACACCAACGCCAACTAGGAGAGGGGGGCAAGCGTTCAAGCCTCGGGAGGTCATTACATCAAGAACGAACTCGGCCACACCTTCGTAGCCTTGACCTGGCATCAATACCGTCGATGCTCCGGGTAGCGTGCATCCACCGCCGGCCATGTAAACATCAATAATCACATGGTCTTTTCCCGGAAGAATTTCCCAATCGAGCCATGGAATTTTCGAACCTGTATTTGTACCCGTGTTTTTCTCAACAAATGCCTCGACCGCGTTGTGGCGAAGAGGACCAATTTCAGTTGCACCTATGGTTGCTCCTTCCAGAATGGATTCGAGCTCACCAAGCAAAGGGAAAGACGAT
>NZ_AGTR01000030.1 GCF_000235625.1 Marinobacter manganoxydans MnI7-9
ATTTCTATTCAATACGGCCAGCACTTGAGTTTAGGCATGGACCGAGGCTCAACCAGGAAAAACATCGATACGGGAAGTTCGAAGAGCGGTGGGACGAGCCCAACAGAGCTATTAATTCATACCTCGACAAAATTGATGAGATGAACTTCCTTGCCTCGAACCTAGATGCCGACTTCTTTCTAGATTCAGATGCTGCACTGGAAGCGTATCAGTATTGGATGTCTGTGAACGATAACGCCGTTCGCCGTTCGTACACGAGATTTCTCGAAAACGCCAATCTGACGCTACGACTTGGGCTTCCAATCTATAGTTCAGATCGTTCAAGCGACTTTGTTTCCGCTCTGTCGAACGAGGAAGCTATTGATGAATTGCGAATCTTCTTGTCAGAAGCTTTTGCAGAGATAGCGAACATAAACGAGATTTCAGATCGAAGTCTTGCAAGCGACATCCTTTCTCAAGCCCATGACAAAATTCGAGATTATGAGGTCGCTGTTTCGCGAACTGCTCTGAAGAAGAAAAAAACACGGTTCTGGCTCTATAAGTTAATTGGCAGCCCCCTAGGCACCGGCATCGATATCGCCGAGCGTATCGACGAACGGAATGTACGGAGAAAGGCTGTCGGTCTAGTGCGTGATTTGCTGCAATAGGTGCTGTAAATTTTATCGATTTAAACTTTATTTAGCGCCCACAGGACGGATATGAAATTTATCAGGAAATTGCAGAAGAATATAAGCGCAGTAACTAATGGTTACTTTGCTAATTGGACTCCTGACAATCCAGTGGCTGTAGGAGATTATGGCGCTATAAAAGATTTCATTTTTATTAGAGATGGAAATATAAAAAGCCGGATAGGATCCCTTTCAATTGAAAGCGAAAGAAAAGATACGGCTGTGTTTGAAAGAAAATATGGTGTTTCGTTTTACGGAGGGGTAAAGGGGCGCGGCGGTTTACCTGAGGGAAATGCTAGTCTCAAAATCAATTTTAAGTACAAAGGTTCTTTTCTTTACCATCTTAAGGCAATAACAAATAATCAGTTCAAAGAACGGAGAGTGGCATTTGAAAAAATCTGCACAATGATACTTTCTCAAAATATAATTTGGCTAGATGATTATGTGCTGATAACGGAGGTAAAGCAAGCAGAAAGAGCTATCGTCTTAGTGGCGAACAGCTCTGGTTCAGAGGTTGAAGTCGGATATTCGTTGGACAATTTTTCTCAGCAAGACATAGGAGAAATATTCGCCAAAGCTCATTATCAAAATACAACCGATAGCATCGTAAAGTATGAGATAGACGAGAAAACAGCAATTCTATATAGGGCGGTCAGTTTTGTTGGCCTTTCCCCCGATGGCGAAAAGTACAAGCTAAGCGACTTTTTTGGAAAACTGTTCTCAAGAAGTTGGAATAGTCTTCCAGCGCCTCAGGCGATTAAGTTGAGTGAGTACACCGAGAAGAATGGTGAAATAGAGGGAACGTTCAGCTTTACTGCTTCTCATGCACCTCTTACTGTCGAGTCAATTCGGATTCGACAGGAGAAAGTCGATTTTATTTCGTTCCGAGAAAAAAGTAAAAATCAAGTTATTCCAAGAGAAATGATAAGACTAGGGGGCGGTTTTGTGGCAGAAAAGCTCATTGGGAAATTAGTGAAATCCAAAAAACGTAGCTAACCGAATACTTTGTAACTAGTCTTATTAAAACCTAAAAAGAGTTATTGTCAAATCTGGTGTATGACCATCAGGCAGCGCTCCTGTCAGATTGATCCTCCACCGGTATTCCATCCTGAAACTGCACGTTGTCCACGACCAGCTTCAGTTGGTTGAACCCCTTGATCCGCTTCCAGCGTTTCTGGGCGGATTGGAGCAACTTGAACACCATCGATAACGTGGTGTCGCGATTGCCACAAGACCGGCTCCGCTTGGTTCTCAGCCGTACTGTGGCGAAGGTGGATTCAATCGGATTGGTGGTCCGTAAGTGAATCCAGTGAATCGCCGGGAAATCGTAGAAGGCCAGCAGCTCATCCCGGTCCTTCTCCAGGTTTTCCATGGCCTTCGGGTACTTGTCCCGGAACCGCCGCAAAGCGCTGTCAAACGCCTTGTGGGCGCTGTCACGAGTCTCTGCCAGGTAGATCTCATGCAAGGCTGACTTCACCTTCGGTTGCACCGACTTGGGCAGCTTGTCCAGCACATTGGCCGTCTTGTGCACCCAGCACCGCTGGTGCCGGGTGTCCGGAAACACTTTGCTCAGAGCCTTCCAGAAGCCCAGTGCGCCGTCACCCACAGCCAGCCTGGGCGACGGCTCCAGACCACGTTCCCGCAAGTCCGTGAGCAGCTCTCGCCAACTGGCCTCGGACTCCCGGTGGCCATCCTCGACAGCCACCAATTCCTTGTGGCCATGCTCAGTCACGCCGATGATTACCAGCAGACAGAGTCGATCGTCCAGCCGGACGTTGCTGTACACGCCGTCGGCCCACCAGTACACATAGCGTTTCTGGCTCAAGTCCCGGCGCTGCCAGTCCTTGTGCTCATCCAGCCACTTCGCCTTGAGCCGGGAGACCGTGTTCGCCGACAACCCGTTGGCCTGCTCGCCGACCAGCGCGCTCAGGGCCTCCTGGAAGTCACCGGAGGAGACGCCCCGCAGGTAGAGCCAGGGAATCAGTTCCTCCAGACTCCGGGCACGCTTCAGGTAGGGTGGCAGCAGGTGGCTGTTGAAGCGAATGCCAGAGCCACTGCGGTCCCGGACTTTGGGAACCTGGACTTCTACGTCGCCGACGCCGGTCTGAACAGTGCGTTTGGGAAGGTGCCCATTGCGCACCACAGCACGGCGGCCATCCGGTGTCTTGACGTCTGCGCACTGCTTCAACAGGCTCTCCAGCTCCGTCTCGACAGCCTGTGCAATCAGATCACGGGCACCCTGACGGATTAACTCGTGCAAGGGATCGTTGCCGGCTACCTCTGGTTGTGAAAGAGCATGCAGGTTAGACTTGGACATGGCGTATCATTCCTCTGTTGGTTGTGATCGTCGCGGTGATCAACCAACAGGATACGCCACCCCTTCAACCTGCTTCCATACACCAGAAATCACCATAACTCACCTAAAAATGAATTATGCCAAATCACGATCACTGACAAATTATTGTCTTAGACCTCGATGGTAATCTCGTTTAACAATCGGCGGCACAGCGAAGACTTTTCCATTGCGGCTTCGCCTCTACTCCTAAGCCGCGTATTCTGCGGGCGTTAAATTGGGCAATGTGCGCTTTGGAGCACTATTCAGGCTGCCCTAAATAGCCCATTTCGGCATCTACAAAAGGTCCGCTTTCCAATGAAAGCGTGGCTCTTTGAAAAGGGATTTCTAATCTTCGCTTTTGTTTAAGAAATTGCGAGAGGCTTAGGAGGTCGCAAAGCGAAAGTTCACGAGCTCCCTATTGAGAAGCGACATGAGTCAAGCCTTGGAAGGCAAATCCGATCACTTCCTACAAATGTCTCAATAGAAACGGGAGCACAAAGGGGTGAGTGAGAAATTAAGGTTCTGCTAAGCTTCGGTGAAACATGGACCGATGGGGCAACCGATGGCTTGGTTTAACGTCTTTAAGTCTTACGAGCACGAGATATGAGGTGGACCCAATCAGTTGGACAACCTGATGGTGTCCCTAAGCTATGATCCAGTTGTTTCCCTGGCTCAGGCGGCCAAGGCTATGGGTTGCCCGTAGTACACCTCATCGGGCGTTTGGTAATCAAGGGTTTGGTGGTACCGGGTCTGATTGTAATGCCGGAAGTACCGGTGGAGCGCCTGCTTTAAGTGTTGTCCATCCTCGAAGGCTGTGAGGTAGACGCACTCGTGTTTGACGCTGCGCCAGAGCCGTTCCACGAAGATGTTGTCATGGTAGCAGCCCTTGCCGTCCATGCTGATCCGGATGCCATGTTCTTTGAGAGCGCCTGTGAAGGCTTCACTGGTGAACTGGGCACCCTGGTCAGTGTTGAAGATTTCTGGCGTTCCGTGGCGTTGTAGGGCTTCTTCCAGGGCATCGATACAGAAATCGGTATCCATGGTGTTGGAGACCCGCCAGGACAGCACTTTACGGCTGTACCAGTCGATGATGGCGACCAGATACATGAAGCCCCGAGCCAGCGGCACATACGAAATGTCAGTTGCCCACACCTGGTTTGGGCGATCGATTTTCAACCCTTTGAGCAGGTACGGATAAACCTTGTGCCCATCGCCCGGAATGCTGGTCCTGGGCCGTGGATACACCGCCTGAATGCCCATAGTGCGCATCAGGCGCTGAACCCGCTTGCGGTTTATCAGGTGGCCTTTGCGTTCCAGGTGGACACGCATCTTACGAGAGCCATAGTACGGCGTTTCCAGGTGCTGCTGGTCAATCAAGTACATCAGATCCAGATCCTCCTGACACTGTTCACGAGGGATGTAGTACACCGATGAGCGGCTCAGTTTGAGCAGCTCGCACTGGCGCACAAGGCTGACTTGGGGATGACCTCGCTCGATCATCGCCAACCGGCGTTGACGGTTTACTGATCGAGCTTGCGCGACAAAAAATCGCGTTCCACCGTCAGTCGGCCGATCTCGCGATAAAGCTCGTCAGAGCTGGGCTCGTTGGGCTGCTTGCCGGACTTTTTCTTGCCTTCGAAGAGGTCCGGGGCATTCTCCAGCAGTTCGCGCTTCCAGGTGCTGACCATGGTTGGATGGATCTGGAATCGGGCGGCAATTTCGGATGTGGTCTGGTCACCTTTGAGTGCGGCCAGGGCGACTTTGGACTTGAATGATGCGCTATATTGCTTGCGTTTCTTGCTCATGATTCTCCTCCTTGTGGAGATGATGAATCAGAGCTTAGGCACCTGTCCAAATTTCGGGGTCCACTTCAATAAACGAAATACGACAGTACCTAGATCAAGAGAAGAAAATGCTTGCCGAATACTCTGGCCCCTTTATTGCTGCCTATGGAAAGAAGATGGGTATTCTCATCGAAAATGGTAGGAAAAAAGCGATTTCGTTCAACACGGCAAATCCGGAGGGTGCAGAAGCAAATCGAATTTTTGCTGAAAATGGAGTCCGGTTTGCGGTCTTGGGTCAGGCTATTCGAGCCTACATGACAGACTTGAGGTCCGGCAGCTACGTAAACACAGCGGTGGAGACCGCAATTTGGGGAATTATTCTAGAGGAGGAGCGAGAATTAGTTGACTCAATCAAACCTGGCCTATCCGATTTCGTACTGAAAAATTTCGAACGCATGGCCCCATCGGCTAGGTTCGTATTCGCGAATGATCAAGCTAAGTCCCCGGACCCAGCAGAAAGAAAGAAGACGTCCGATTCCTCAAAACAATCTCATTTTAAGATCAGCCCCATTGGAGGTGACCAAAAGCGGGTATATGAAGCTTTAATTTCTATGCTTGGAGAAGAGGATACATATAGAGTTCTCGAACTACTCAGCTGCAATGAACTTGTTGTAAAGAGTTTAGGGAATTCGATTTCACGAATGAAGCTGGAATCCAGACTTTTAATCACTCTGGGATGGCTCACTAATGTCGTTGAAGACGAGTCAATTTGGAATCGGCTCCTGTCTGGCAGAGCCGATTCAGACGCATGCTTAGATCGTCAAAAATTCTCTGGGGAACAAGTTTCTCTGTCGGTGAATGAAGTTTCGGGTCTAATTAAAGATCTTACAAATCATTTTACTTTCGGCGCACAGTTGCCACCGAAGAGTAATTGCGAGTATTTAAATACTGTCCAATCACTTGCTGAGGATTCTCCGCTTAAGAACTCGAACCTAGAGGACAAAAATAGAAGCAGCCTTCGAGACCCAGTGAGTTACATGAGAGAAATAGATAATAATCTAACCTTAATCTTGCACCGAGCACTTAATATTCAGGATTCTTTTTATGGGGAATTTGTGTCAGCAGCACTCTGGCCCAGCAACGCCCGTGCGTGCGGCGTCACAGCAGGAATCAAACTAGGTCTCCCTCCTCGTGATGCGGCGATACTTATTACCTCGATAGTCAGTCAGACCTATGAACAAATACACGAAAAAATCCCAACAACGGAAGAGATAAAAAAACGTTACGATTGGTACAGAAAAGTCGCTATCAGTTTAGAGAAGGATGTTCAGAAACCAAGAATAAAAAGAAATGCAATTGATTTCCTTAAAATATTCATGGAGGAGTTCGATATAACGAAGCTATACTAAAAATATATCCAATTCCGTTTTTTATTTTAAAAACTTTTTAGGCCTAATGCAGTACTACCCGCGCGAACAAACATGCGTTGACTGAACGGGGGTTCAGGATAGACTGAAGTTCTGAGAGAGCGAACGTTCGCTTTTGTTTAAGCTGCTACGGTCGCAAAGCGAACACTCGGATCACCGAGTCAGAAAGGCACATGAGGTGGCCTCTGGGATTTTGTTACGCGAATGTTCGTTCCCGTCTGTGCTAAATTCTCTTCATGGATTTCTTAAATCTCAACTCTTATAACTATTAGGTCTTTCACAAAATGTACGCAGATTGCGTATAGTTTACTGAAGGTTTCCGAAGGATAGGTATGGACGCAGTTTTCGTAGAGCTTCCGCCTTTTGAAGCTCACCGTGAAGAATATATGGATGACAGAACATACGCTGATTTCCAGCAAGAGCTGATGAAAGACCCTGAAGCTGGAGACGTTATCCAAGGAACCGGCGGACTTCGAAAAATTCGCTTCAAAGACTCCAATAAAGGAAAGGGTAAGAGGGGCGGAATACGCGTCATCTATTACTGGTGGTCAGGAGAAAAGGAGTTTCTTTTATTTACCGTATACGGGAAAGGCGAAGTTTCTGACTTGACCCCCAAGCAGAAACAGAGATTGGCTGTTCTATTGAAGAGTGAAAAAGAGCAGCGAGGAGGTAAAGATGAAAAAAAGAAGTCTGTTCGACGAACTCGTAGAGGGTTTTGACTCTCTTGAGAGAGAACGTGAAGGGAAAATGACTCTACGCCGTCACAAGGTGGAAGAAAATCCTGTCGAATCCATATCGACAGTTGAGTTGGTTGCAATTCGCAAGAAACTAAACATGTCTCAAACTGTGTTTGCGAGGCACCTGCGTGTTGCAGAAGGAACACTAAGAAACTGGGAACAAGGCAGAGCAGAGCCTAACAAGCAAGCAACGTTGCTGATCAAGATGGCAGGAAGATATCCAGATACTATCAAGCGCTTAGAAGAAGTTGGCTGATACGAATGCAAGATCTTTAGCCTCGAACGTAGCATGCCTGTTTGTGTTTTATGTCACGGAAGCGTGCCCTGGTCGCAAAACGAACACTCAGATGGTGCGACTGAAACAGGGATGTTTACAAGGTAACCGGCCCTGGATTGCCAGCGGAGGGAACCAAAAACGGTATGTTTTTGGCGTCCAGTGGGCTGCCAAGTTATCTTTGCGACTGTGCGCGGAGAACGCCCCGCAGCCCGAATCCAAGAACAACCATTCCTAATAAGCAGCTCAGTACGCCAACTGTAAGCCAGATTGTCTTCATTTTCTGATAATGCATGGCGAGCCGCATTGCCTTTTGATTCTCGACCTTGAGCAAATTTGCTTTATTTCCCCACTCGGTCGCGGCCGGATCTAAATTTCTCATCTTTTCTTTGGTTTCTTCCTCATCACAGTCCTGGCCCTGTTCAATGCAGGATCTATGCAACGCAATCTGTTCATTCACCCGACGAGCAAACTCTGAGTACGCATAGGCAAATTTCTCAGTATCAGCCATGAACTCTATTCTTTTCACTTCCGCCGCGTCATAGGCAGACCATGGCTGATTAAAGCCATAGGCCAACAAACCAATCCCGACTGCGACTAAAAACTCATGCAGATACTTCATAGGATCATGGCCGACATTTAAAGCCGTGGATAAGCCGCCGAGTTGGCGCGGCAACGGAAATTGTTCGGCTTGGTTCATTGGTTAGGTGTTTCCTGAATCAGTGACTTCAATCGGCTAAAACTGCGCTTAAAGCCTGCAATAACAGAGCCTTAAGCGATATAATGGCACCTGACATCCATTCACCCAGTCAGTGCATTTGGCTCATGCGTACTTTCACTCTCCAGCAATCCCGAACCGAAGTCTATACACCCCATGGCGGACTGGCCTTGATAGGCCATTGTCTGAACCGGCACACGTCGCTGATCAAAACCGCTCGCACGGTCGTCAAGCGCCACGGCATTCCAAACATCGAGCTGATCCGCACCTACCTTGGCCTGATCACGCTGGGCAAGAGTGACTTCGAGGCGGTCGAGCCGGTACGCACGGATCCATTCTTCAAAACCGCCATGGGCATCAAGCAGTCGCCATCGTCAGCCCGCTTGCGGCAACGGTTTGATGAAGATGCCCGAGCCCTGACGCCGCTTTTGGATGATGCCAGCGTTGAGTTTCTTCAGTCCATCGAAGCCCCGGTATCACCTCTGGCGATGGGTCACGTTGTCCTGGATATGGACGTCTTTCCCATGGACAACAGCCAGACCCGCAAAGAGGGTGTCAGCTACACCTACAAGGGCTACGACGGCTACGCACCGATAGCGGCCTATCTGGGCCAGGAAGGCTGGTGCCTGGGCTGCGAACTGCGCCCTGGCAGCCAGCACGCCAATAATGGGTTTCTCGATACCCTCAAGCGGGTTTTACCCCGGGCCCGGGCACTGACGGACAAGCCCATCCTGCTGCGCCTGGACAGCGCACACGATGCCCGTGACAATCGCGACTTTCTGCGCGAGCAGAAGCAGGTCGACTTCCTGATCAAGTGGAATCCCCGCAAGCAGGATCCCCTGGCCTGGGCGGAGAAGGCCCAGGCTCAGAAAGCCTGGATGCTGGACCGCAACGGCAAGATGGAGGCGGTTTTATCGGAAAACCTGTCGGACGAGCCCGGGTTGCGCCAGATCGTTAAAGTCACGGTGCGCACCAGCGATGCCGGTGGCCAGCTGTATCTGGAGCCGGAGGTCAGTCTTGAAGGCTGGATTACCTCCTTGCCAGCCGAGGTGGCCGATGAACAACAAATCATGGCGTTTTACAGCGATCACGCCACCAGTGAGCAATTCCACAGCGAGTTCAAAACCGACCTGGATCTGGAGCGCCTGCCGTCCGGCAAGTTCGACACCAACAACCTGGTCATGGCCTTCGCAACACTGGGATATAACGTGCTGCGCTGGATGGGCCTGAGACTGACTGGCCCGGATGCGCCAGTGCGCCACCCGGCTAAACGCCGCCGCCTGAGAACCGTGATGCAGGAGCTGATGACCATGGCCTGTCGTCTGGTACACAGTGGCCGACAGTGGGTTCTGCGCTTTGGTCGACACTGTCCGGGCTTTGCCGTTTACCGCGACCTCTACGAAGGAATCGCCGCCTCCGGATAGGCTCGTTCGGCAGTGACCGCATCATCTTAAAACCACCCGGGAAACCATACCGGGGCAATCCGCTATTGCCTAACGACCATGGTTTGATCAAAAAGCAGCCAAATCCTGGTCTCTGGTCGACTTCAGGCTGCGCGTTTCAGGCACTCGCAACCTATTTTTCGACAATTGATGGCTCCCGTTAGCGCCGATGGCGATTTGCGGGGTATATTCGCCTGCAAAGTCACTGATTCAGGTGTTTTCTCATGTTCTATAAAGTATCCGGGCTGCTTCTGTGCCGAATAGAAAGGCTAGTTCCAATGCCAACCCAGCAATCAAAGAAATCGCGACAGCGCCAACTCCCCAGAAGCTGAACCGCTTAAGCAGGCTTGCCAACGAATCGCCATAGCCGTTATGAAAACGCGCCCAAATAAACTCATGCCAAAGCTTGAGATAACCGAACATGAGGTAGCACCACAGTGCTATTACTGAGAGTCCCAGAAGAATTGTAAATACAAATTGCTCAGACTGCTTCGACAAAAAGGCCAGTACCGCCATAACCAGCAGCCATTGCATTAACTTAAACCACTCCTCGACAATCGGCCTTGACCAATTGGCGAAGAACAGCATTATTCTATCGACCGAGTCGTCACCTTCACGTGGTTCCATAGGTAGCCCTCAACAACACCTAACACTAAACACAGCAGCGACCTTGAAATGGCAACGAGGGAGCCATGTGAAGGGCGTCCGGCAGCCATCGACCGCGAACTGCTGCGCCTTGTTATATGGTGACAAGCAAATCTCCATAACCCCAGATTACCCCTATGTGTCA
>NZ_AGTR01000029.1 GCF_000235625.1 Marinobacter manganoxydans MnI7-9
TTAAGGGACACTAGTGTTCCGTCTGGTTAATTCCTAAGCGAAAATGTGCTACAATTCGAGCTATTGTTCACGAGCTCGGAGACTCTGTTTTGGCCCGGAAACCAGCACCCTTTAATCTTACGGTAAACGATTAACTGGAGCTGGAAAGCTGGCTGCGAACAAGCACGCTGAGTCAGAATCTTGTTCTGCGAGCACGAATCGTTTTGGCCCTGAATGCCGGTGAATCACCCAAAGTCGTTGCGGAGCAACTGGGAACCACGACGGCCACGGTATTTAAGTGGCGTAATCGTTACACCGAACAGGGCCTGAGCGGTCTTCGGGATGCACCAAGACCTGGACAACCCAGAAAGCTGGATCAGAAAAAGGTTAAAGCAATTCTTGATGACACGGTCAAAAAGGTGCCCAAGGAATCTACCCACTGGAGCATCCGGTTGATGGCCGAATATGCCGGTGTCAGTCACTGGCAAGTGCATCAGATCTGGAAAGCCGCTGACCTGAAACCGCACCGGCTGAAAACCTTCAAAATAAGCAATGATCCGGACTTTGCTGAGAAGGTTTTCGATGTCGTTGGCCTGTACCTGAATCCGCCGGATAACGCGCTGGTGCTGTCGGTTGACGAAAAAACGCAGATCCAGGCACTGGATCGCACTCAACCAAAGCTGCAACTGAAACCCGGCCAGATCGAGCGTCGTACCCACGATTACAAGAGGCACGGGACGACCAGCTTATACGCGGCCCTGAATATCCTGAACGGCGAAGTGATTGGGCGCATTACACAACGCCACCGCGCCAAAGAGTTTCTCGATTTCCTGAGACAAATTGATCGAGAAACACCGAAAGAGCAGGACCTTCATCTGATTCTGGACAACAGCTCGACTCACAAAACACCAGAGGTGAAAGCCTGGCTGGAAAAACATCCCCGGTTCAAGCTTCACTTCACACCCACCAGCGCCTCTTGGCTGAATGCCGTGGAGGGTTGGTTTGGTCAACTGGAACGCCGCGCTTTGTATCGTGGCATTTTTACCAGTGTCGGCGAACTGAAGAAGGCGATTCGTCGCTTTATCCAAACTCACAATGAGAAACTGGCAAAGCCGTTCCGCTGGCACAAGAGTGCAGAATCGATTATGACTTCAGTGGCGCGAGCAAAGCTGAGTGTTATTGATAATAAATAAAGGGATTACCCAGACGGGACACTAGCCGCTGCGATGAAAGCTGAATCATTAGCAGACATCAGGGCCAGCGGTTCAAAGAGATAAGATGTCCGGAAGGACCCTGGAAGCGCCAACCATGATGTTTAAATGCCCCACGCGGTGTAAACTTGTCAGCGTATGCAAATGCAGACTCACCAGTCCTCGCAGATTAATGCACCTTCTCAGACGATGCTCAAATGTATGGCTAAAATCATACGGGCCGACGCTCCAACACCGCCACTAGCCAACTACCTATTGAGGAATGGCATGGGGTTATCGGGGACGCCACTCTGGACCGGCTCGTTCACAACGCTTCCAAGATCAATTTCCTGGGTGAATCCATGCGAAAACGACAAGCAAAGTTGACGGGCACTGCGAGTTCGGAGTAAGAAGAGAAATCCCGCGTCGCTACGCTCCGATGCGTGGCAGGCTTCACGTGAAATGGGTGGCAACCTTCAGCGGTTTACACAATTGGTTAGCATAGTATCTGTTCGACAGCACTGAAATGGTCCAGTATTATGCCACCCGCTGCCTCTGGCACTACGATCACGAACGGCCCAATATGGGACTCGGAGGCATTACTCCTCAACAAAAAGTTGTCATGATGGTATGAGGTCTACTTTTGAGCCCTTCTAGAAAGGGGGGTACCAAGGACTGATAGCTGTATGTCGATAGCACGCAGAATAAGTTTCCTGCTAAACAGAGAAAGAATTCATCCACCCAACCCGGCATATACGCAGGCTGCAGTTCTGATTGGTATAGTTCAGGCTCCATCTGGCGAACGAGTGATTTTCAATCGAAGAGCCTCGAGCATGAACAATCACGCTAGCGAGATCTGTTTACCCGGCGGTGTACTTGAATGTATTGATCACGACTCACACACTAATGCAGCTTTGCGAGAGGCCAATGAGGAAATCGGACTACCGAAGGAGAATGTTCAGGTTATGGGGGTACTTGAGAGCTGTACCACCAGTCAACACATAGAGGTAACCCCAATAGTCGCAATAGTCAGGCCACCCACCGAATGGATTTTACAAACACATGAGGTTGAAGAAGTCGTGGAGCTACCCCTGAGCACCTTCCTCGAAGCAAGAAACTACAGGCATATTTCCAAGCCATACTTCGGGAGAGAGGTGAATACTGTTTCGCTCACATGTAACTCTTGCGAAATATGGGGGCTTACGGCGAAAATCATGATGCAGCTACAACAACTTGTAAATCGGGACTCAAGTTACTAATTCGAAATAAAGTAAGCGAACATTACCCGGAGATATAAGCAAAATCCGGATGGCCAAAAAACGATTTCAATAGTCGTGGCAATTTTTGCAAACGTCGAAGCTGCCGGTAAACAGTGCTCCGAAGTTGTTCTTTGCTGTTAATGATCTTTTTACCGACGTGATGGTATTTGATATAGCCCCAAACAGACTCGTCAGGATTCAGCTCCGGCGAGTACGGCGGCAGGAAGAACAACCTGAGCTTGCCGTCGAGACTCTCAACATAGTCTCGAACCCGACGAGCATGATGAACCGGGTGGTTATCGAGGATCAGGAAAACCGGCTTGCCAACGTCTTGCACCAGAGCCTTGAGGAAACCAAGAAACGCATCGGTGTTCATGTTGCCCTGAATGGTCTTAAAGCGAAGCTCGCCGCGAGGCGAGATGGCCGAGATCAGATTGATGCTGAAGCGACTGCCCGTATTACGGATGATCGGAGTTTCACCCCTGGGTGCCCAGGTGGTGCCACTGTGATAATCAGACCGAATGCTGGCTTCATCGCCGAAATAGATGGTGGCGCCGACTTTTTTTGCTTCCTTGCGAATTTCCGGGTAGGTCTCTTCTTTCCATTGTTTCACGGCCTCTGGCTTTTGCTGGTAGGCCCGATGCAGGGGTTTCTGAGGCGTCAGCCCCAGGTTTCGAAGCAGACGACCGACCGAGACATCGCTTAACCGGACGTTGAACTTTTGCCGGATGAGCTCACGCACTCGGCCCCGAGTCCACAGGGCAAAATCAAACTTCAACTGGTCCGGCGTAAAGGTCGTTATCCAGATATACAGCTCCCGGATCTGAGCGCCGCTCAGTTTCTTGGGGCGACCGGAAATCTGCTTGGCCTTGAGCGCGTCAAAGCCACCCTCGCGGTAGGCAGCCAGCCATTCATAGATTCGTGCTCGGCTCATCCCCAGCGCTTTGATGACGACTTCTGGACTCTCGCCATCCATGACCCGTTGAACGGCGCGAACGCGAATGGCTTCTAATGTTTTGTGATCAAGTTTACGACCGTCATCGTGGCGCATGTGTGTAAATATCCGATAAGCTTGGCGAACGGAGCCTACATTATAAATGATGTTCGCTTACTTTCGAACCCATTAGTAAGTCTATGATTCCCTGATATCTCGAGCAGAAAGTTCGTTTGCAATGGTTTCTGCATGACTCCGCAGAATGCCTGCCACTTCTTTTATCTTTTCCTCGCCGAGCCTTACAGAGGGGGCAGACATTGAAATAGCGGCTTGCAGGTGATATTCCTCACTGGTCGGCATGGGAATGGCAACTGCCACACAGCATAGACCACGCTCAAACTCTTCGTTGTCCATAGAGTAGCCCTGAGTCCGGATTTGATCCAATTCTTTTAGAAGCTGTTTAGCGGTCCCGATTGTAGAATCAGTATACTTTTTAAAGGTACAGGTCTTGGCGTACTGTTTGCAATAATCATCTGGCAATCTGGATAACAGAACTTTGCCCACTCCTGTGCAATACGCTGGCAACCGTGCCCCCATTCGAGTTCTTATCGTAAGGCTCCGCGCACCCTCACCTTTTGCCACGTAACAGACTTCATCATTGTCCAGGATTGCAGCGTGGATAGTTTCGCCGAGCTGATCCGCCAGCTCATCTACGTGGGGTTGGACGATGCTGTTCATCGCATCAATCACTGACACACGCCCTCCAAGAGTAAACAGTAGAAGCCCTAGCTCAAAGTGGCCGCCTGGCATTTTAACCACAGCGCCAACCTGCTGCAGCGTTGTCAAAAATCTGTGGGCAGTAGCAATATTGATATCGAGTTTTCTCGCAACCTGAGAGAGCGTAAGCTTCTCGCCAGCGTAAGAAAAAGCATGCAAAATCTGAAAAGCTTTTATGACCGAGTGATTTACTGGAGTTGCCATTTAAATACTCTCTTCCCCATAGTTCTCTAGCCGGAACGCTCCATGATGCCCCTGAAAGAGCCTCTGCTTCTGCCTGAAAAGAACCAGAATCTACACTGAAACGAAAAGCAGCGAAGACTAAACTAATTCCAAAAGAGAATCAATTGAACGATCCGCATAGACTTCGCACATAGCGACATTTGATCGGTAACCGTATCGGACGTAAACGGATTTCATCCCCGCGTTTTTTGCCGCCATTACATCCGAAAAAGAATCCCCTACCATCATGCTCGATTTCGGCTCCCCACCTAACTCACTCAGTGCATACACCAGCATACCCGATTCAGGTTTATAACTACCAAACTGATCAGCACAAACAACAACTTCAATCAGATCATCCAATCGGAATCTGGAAATTATCGACCCCGTGAACTCAACCGGCCGGTTAGTGACAACACCAACTCGAAAATTCTGGTCTGTGAGTGTCGCCAGAATACTACGTGCACCCGGGTATAGAGAGGCGTACTTTCCATTGGTTTCCCGGTAAAACGATAAAAACAAATTGTAAGCGTTTAAAAAGTCATCTTGTGAAACGATTCTATGGTGGATACTCACGTATCTGTTGAATACTCTCTTGAGAAGCGTTTTGGTTCCCAACCCTACCCAGCTTCTGACGTATTCTTCCTCGACAAAGGGTAAACAATAATGAGCCATAACCTGATTTATACTGGAGCAAATATCAGGAGCACTGTCCACCAGAGTGCCGTCAAGATCAAACAGTGCAACCCGGCAATAGTCACGATTACCAGAGACAATGTCAGCTAAGGGGATCTTTCCGGCCATACTAATCAAACCTCAAGCAATCGATCATCATCCACGGGCTTCTGAAACTTTCCTTGCTCTGCGCAGCAAAACTATACTACCAATGATCAGCACCAAAAGGAGTACGATGCCAATAACCAGAAAGCCGTTCGAAATTCCCAAAAATTCAATCACAATGCCCAGTCCAATAGGTACAACTACACCTGCAAGTCGGTTCGCAGTCGATCTTAGCCCAACACTCAGCCCCTGCTGCTCTCTTGGAATGGCATTCGATAAAACTGAGAGAAGTAGTGGCAAAGAAACCCCCATTCCCAGGCCGAATATAACAGCTGCGGTGAAAAAGATACTGAATCCGGATAGGTAGGGCGTCATGGAGATGAAGATGATTGCGATGGATATACCACCAATCAATACAACAACCTGAGAGCCAAACACTCGGGAAGCGGGCGCGCCTAGCAAGGTGGCGAGGCCTGAACTGAGTCCCGCAACACCCATCAAGATTCCAATATTGAACTCATTTTGCCCAAGGTGGACCAAGGCGACAGCATAAAAGGAGGCCTGTATGCTATAGGCCGATATTCTTAAAAAAGTAGCAAACACCACCAGATCCACGCCCGGCTCTTTCAGCATGACAAAAGCCTGCCTGTATACCGACCACTTAGGCATCAGGTTTTTCCAGGATGTTATGGGCTCTTTGGGGCGGTCACCGACCGGAAGGAAGTATACGGCAGCGAACAAAAGGAAACCCCACAATGAGATAATGCCAAAACCGGCTATCGGGCCACCGAGCTTCCACGCGAAACCCACCAGCACAGGCCCGGCAAGGTTTCCCATGTTAGTGGCGAAGCTGAAGCGCCCGGCACTCTTCGAGTCTCCTTGAGCAACTCTGGCCAACGCTGTCTGTGCGCCTATCCAGGCCAGTGAGCTGACCAGGCCGCCAAACAGCTCCAGAATGAGCACGGCAATAATAAAAGGAAAGACGGGATAAAGCCAGGGTAAAAGCCCATTGAGTATAGCCAGCACAAGGAGTGTGCGGCGAACACCGAGCTGGTCCATCAAAGAACCACCATGAATGGAAAGGAACAATGGCACAAAAGAGCGGGCACTGAGAATGACACCCATATAGGCCGGTGGCACGCCCAGGGAAATACACCAGAGGGGAATGGCCAACCCCTTCATCAGGGTTATACTCAGTGAGAAAAAAGCAGCTGCGTATATCGCCAACATGCTGACTTCATTTGTACCTGCACTGGCACTACTTTTCGATTCCATTAAGATACCTATTTATATCTCTGTCCTGAATCCGTGAGTTCAACCGGCTGAAACTGTATCCAAAGCCTGCAATAACAAGGCCTTGGGCGATATAATAGCACCTGACATCCATTCACCCAGTCAGTGCATTTGGCTCATGCGTACTTTCACTCTCCAGCAATCCCGAACCGAAGTCTATACACCCCACGGCGGACTGGCCCTGGTGGGCCACTGCCTGAACCGGCACACGTCGCTTATCAAAACCGCTCGCACGGTCGCCAAGCGCCACGGTATTCCGAACATTGAGCTGATCCGCACCTACCTGGGCCTGATCACGCTGGGCAAGAGCGACTTCGAGGCGGCCGAGCCGGTACGAACAGATCCGTTCTTCAAATCGGCCATGGGCATCAAGCAGTCGCCATCTTCAGCCCGTTTGCGCCAGCGATTTGATGAAGATGCCCAAGCCCTGACGTCATTGCTGGAGGATGCCAGCGTTGAATTTCTTCAGTCCGTCGAAGCGCCGGTGTCACCACTGGCGATGGGCCATGTTGCCCTGGATATGGATGTCTTTCCCATGGACAACAGCCAGACCCATAAAGAGGGTGTCAGCTACACCTACAAGGGTTACGACGGCTATGCACCCATTGCCGCGTATCTGGGCCAGGAAGGCTGGTGCCTGGGTTGCGAGCTACGCCCTGGCAGCCAGCACGCCAATAATGGTTTTCTGGATACCCTCGAACGGGTTTTGCCCCGGGCCCGGTCACTGACGGACAAGCCCATCCTGCTGCGTCTGGACAGTGCACACGATGCCCGTGACAATCGCGACTTCCTGCGCGAGCAGGACCAGATCGACTTCCTGATCAAGTGGAACCCTCGCAAGCAGGACCCCCTGGCCTGGGCGGACAAGGCTCAGGCCCAGAAGGCCTGGACACTGGAGCGCGACGGCAAGATGGAAGCGGTTCTGTCAGAAGACCTTCCGGACGAACCCGGTCTGCGCCGCATCGTGAAGGTCACTGTTCGCACCAGTGATGCCGCTGGCCAGTTGTACCTGGAGCCGGAGGTCAGCCTCGAAGGCTGGATTACTTCCTTACCAGTCGACGAGGTCAGTGACCAACAAGTCATGGCGCTGTATAGCGACCACGCCACCAGCGAACAGTTTCACAGTGAGTTCAAGACCGACCTGGACCTGGAGCGCCTGCCCTCCGGCAAGTTCGACACCAACAACCTGGTCATGGCCTTCGCAACGATGGGGTACAACGTGCTGCGCTGGATGGGCCTGAGGCTGACCGGCCCGGATGCGCCGGTGCGCCACCCGGCCAAACGCCGTCGCCTGAGAACGGTGATGCAGGAACTGATGACCATGGCCTGTCGCCTGGTGCATAGTGGCCGGCAGTGGATCCTGCGCTTTGGCCGGCACTGTCCGGGCTTTGCCGTTTACCAAGATCTTTACGAAGGAATCGCCTCCTCCGGATAAGCCAATTCGACAACGGCCATATCTTAAAACCACCCGGGAAACCATGCCGGGGCAATCCGCTATTGCCTGGCGACCCTAGTTTGATCAAAAAACAGCCAAACCCTGATGGCTGGTCGACTTCAGCCTGCACGTTCCAGGCATTATCAACCTGCTTTTGGTCAAGTTTTCACTCACATTAGCGCCGATGGCGCTTTGCGGGGTATATTGGCCTGCAAAGTCACTGATTCAGGTCTGTAATAATGATCACTTCATACAAAAACATTCCCTGCTTTACTTCGGGTTTCCCCTGATCAATAAGCCTGAGCCGGAAGAAAAAGGCGCCCTTTTCGGAAAATCCGGGGCGCATGGCAACGACGCTGAGCAACAACCACATCGTAATCAGAACAGATTGTTCATACTTCGATCAGCGAACAAATTTCTCTGTAAGAACAGTCTTGACTTCGGCTTTTCTTTCGTCTGAAAGACCATCAAAGATGCTCTGGACCAGTTCGTCCTGTTCCGCAGCTGACAGGTAATTAATGGGCCGATTCATGTCTTCCGCTGCCTTGAGGAACGCTTCATTGGTGAGAATATCTTCGACCTGTTCTGCCAGGAAATCAGACCGTGCAGAGTCCACGTCTCCATGCATCAGCAGAGCTCGGCCAAGGGTGGTAATATTGGAACGGAAATCCATCCAGCGCTCACCTTCTTCATCCAGATTTCCAACTTCGAATATGGTCGGAGTGTCGGGGAAGAGCGCATCACGCTCCCGGTCCAGCGCGGCCAGAGGCACCAGCGAGTCGTCGCCCACATAGTTGATTGCAGAGGTGGAGCTCACAACGACGCCATCGGCCTCACCCCGTACAACCGCGAGGGCAATGGCACTGGTGCCGTCGTAACCCAGTACAATTGAAAGTTGATCTGCCGTCAGATTCAGTGCTTCGGCCATCGCTGCAGTAGCGTCGGATACAGAATCCGTCAGGCCAGTTGCGCCCCAACGGCTACCTTCAGCTTTCATGGTTTCCAGAGCTTCTTCAAAGGTGCGTTCCGGATTTTCGGCACTCCACATCGCCATACGTGTGTCTACCACTGCCCGTCCCAACCAGGTCATTTTGCTCAGGTCAAAACGAGTTCCCGGCCGATCTGTCAGCTGTGCCAAGGCGGCCGATTCCGCACTAGCAAGCATAATAGTGGTGTCATTACCACTCTGAGCAAGCCGGTTCAGGGCCAGAAGCCCACCACCGCCGGGTTGGTTTTCCACGACGACTGTTGCGTCCAGGCGCTTTTCCAGCTCCGGAGCAATCATACGGGCGTACTCGTCATAACCACCGCCAGGATTAAACCCAACGACGATTTTGACGGTTTTACCTTCATAGTAGTCCGCCGCACCCTCTGCATGGGCGAGATTTCCGAATCCAAGAACTATGGCCGTCGTTACAGCAGACGCCATCACTGTTGATGCGAGTTTTCCGATTTTATTTTTGTTGCGAAACATTGCCTTCCCCTTACTTTCAGTGGTCAGTGCAGCGCGCCCAACTTGACGCGACGCGCTGCAAATCCGCATCTCAACCGGTTACTGGCTGGAATGCAGGTGTTACCTATTGAGCAACATTGAATTTATCCATCTTCGGAGTGACACCGTTCTTCTTCATTTCTTCGAGCCAGATCTGATGAATGCGTGGATCCTGGTCTTCATACTCCACCTGATCACCACCATCCTTGATGCTGGTAGATACCGCACCCCTTTCGCCAGGCTTCATACCCAGGAGTGATTTCCGGCGGTCAGTGGTAAACGGATACCGCAGACCACCAACACCTGTTGCCAGGTAGCGGGCTGGATCCTGACTGGTATTGAAATGCTGGTGGAACTGGCGATCTGCAGGCGGGAACACGACACCGTGTTTCCAGTCGATACGGGTGAAATCTTCTTCGCCTTCGAACCACAACATAGAGTAACCGTGCCCCGTTACACACATGACGTGGTAGCCTGGGCCATGACGGTGACCTTTTTTGTAGGTTCCCACGGGCATCTCGGAGATGTGGGCGTGCATGGTGCCATCGGCAAGCACGAACATGATGTTGCTGCCGCCTGCACCACGATCACCCCACGACTTGAGCTCAATGCTGGCCAGATCCGGTACGAAGTTGGTCTCCCACATGTGGTTACCCGGGCGCACGGTAATCAGGTCACCCTCGCCTGAGAAGTACTTCTCTTTACCGGTACGCTCGCTGAAATCGAAGTCATTGTTAAACACGAACTCTTCATTATGAAACGCGTTCATCACCATCGGCATATCAGTGGTGGTTACCAGCAGAGCACGGTCTTTGCCACTACCATTAAAGAGGCGATAGCGGGCATTCAGCGGAATCGCAAACAGGCTCTTGGGGCCCCATTCAAAGGACTGCGTAGAGCCATCGGCAAATTCGAGCTGGGTACTTCCACGCCCCTCCAGCACGTAGAACACATCTTCATACAAATGCTTCTGAGGTGCGGTTGATTTTCCTGGTGCAATCTCGTAGAGAAACATATTGCTGAAATCACAGCGGCCCTTGAGATGCGCCGCTGCACCCTTTACATGGTCACCGGCTCTGGCCCATGGCTTGGTCTCCAGTTCAAACAGATCAATACCAAATGCCTCTGTTACCGGCAGCCCTTCACGCTCGACCCAGTCCATGTAGAAGTCGACGCCATATCTGGGGATATCTTTATCACTCATACTATTTACCTCTGATTAATTTACTTTTTAAGTTCAAACACTCTTAAAGGGGTGTCAGCCCTGATTCACCGAGGCATCTGCCTCATGAAAACAACAACGACTTGATGACAACGGGCACCACTCCCGGAGGGTCGAGGAACTCGCCGACATCAACAAAATCCAGTTCTTGCAACTTGACACCGTCCACCGACACAAGACTGCTCTCCAACCCGAACTCATGCTTGAGCAGGTGCCCAAGTGTTCGGGCAACGTCACCGTCGATCATCAACAATAAAGGGGCCCCCCGCTTGCCTCCCGGCGCAACTGCCCGGAGAATACCCTCGCTCACCGCAGCAAGTCGCGAATACTCGGGATCACCTTTCCACGTGAAAGCCAATGCCATCTGGTTGTCATGATTCAGGTCCATCTTCTTCATTCCCGCGCGGATGGTTTCAGCCACTGACGTCGAATCAATTTCCCCTTTAAACTCGAGGTCAACACTCACCACCGGAACGTTGTGCACCGGCAATACGGAATCACCAGCGAGGAAAATGGTTTTTCCACTGACCTGAACCGTGAACTGGGAAGCACCAATGACCGTTGCGCGAATACCGTGACCGGGGTCGAGCATTGGAAGATTGAGCCTCTCAGGCAATATCCTGCACAACTCAGTGGAAAGCATCTTGGCTATGTCGCCATACTCTTTGGTTTCGCGCCCGAGAATGTATTCCGACACACCCCCGGAGAAAGTAAGCGCTGTTGGCTGCATAGGCCGCGGCAAGGTTTCGGTCAGTTGCAACGACATTCCCAGACGGTCGAGGGACTTTCCCGAGATAAAATCGACAGCAACCTCCGCCAGCCGGGTTACAATTTTCTTTCGGTTGCTCTCGTTAGCCATCGACTCCGGATCGGTGGCAATACCCAGTTCCTCGGCAACCAGGCGCACAGAATCATCCACCCGCGTCCAGGCACCCTCATCATCCTGTGCTAGCAGCCTGCCGCCGACGGCGAATGCACAGACGCCCAGCACTTCACCCTTGTTTATCAGTGAAAGCTTGGTTGTGCCGCCACCAATGTCGACGTGAAGAACGCACTCGTTCCGGTCCTTGGATAATTTGGCGGCACCTGAGCCGTGGGCTGCCAGAGTACATTCGAGCTTGTGACCTGCTGTCGCACACACGAACTTTCCGGCTTCCTCCGCAAACAGCTCATCAATCGCCCGCGCGTTGTGCCGCTTGATCGCCTCTCCGGTCAGGATGACAGCGCCGCTGTCAATGTCGCTTCGTGCGATGCCGGCGCTCTCATAGGATGTGCGAATGAATGCAGCCAACTTGTCTGCATCAATGTTGCCATCACTCAGAAAGGGCGTGAGCATGATGGGCGAGCGCCAAACCACCTCGCGATGGGTTACGACAAAGCGGCTGGAGAGCCCCTGTGACCGACGCTGCAGGCGAACCGTTGCAAACAGCAAGTGAGAGGTGGAACTGCCAATATCGATGCCGACCGTGTTAAGTTCCACGGTTTCCTGCCGCCAGATAAAGTTGGCAAGCTCGGCTTTATCTTCCTCATGCATGTGGCTGTGCCCATGCTGATGATCACCATGCAACTGCAGCATGAAATACTCTCCTTTCGAAACATTCGTGACTTGAGATGTTATTTATTCCCGCATCCAGATTGGCTCAATGGGCAGGGGCACTCCCAGCAACTCATAAAAGCCAATGTAAACAACCGCAAATATCAAAAAACCGGTAAGTATCCGTTGCCACCATGGCAGCCCGTGATAACTGGTATAGGCGAAGCTGAATGCAAGAAGCCCGACAATAAATCCGAATACATAACCCAGAGGAAATACTGCGCTCAGCCACAATGCGCGCTTGAGCAATGAGCAGCGTCTGTTGCCTTCGGAGAACAGCTCACTCTCATCATCCAGTTCCTTTTCAGACGCGGTAAAGGACCGGACCGCCAACCACCCTGCACAAAGCACCAGCAGGGAGCCGGCCATTACCGGGAACTGGAGCACTTTGGCCGAATACCCCCAGTGAAAAATGGCCATTAACAGCATGGTTGATGTAAATAGCAGCAGAACTGCCGCACTGAAAAAATTACCTTGTCTACAGGTCATGAGTGGTCACCTCTTTCTTGTTGTTTAATGCTTTTTCAGCTTTTAACGCTTTATGGGCCCGATGACTTTTCATTCCCGCCATGACAGCGCCAGCAACTATAAAGAGAGCCAGAACCAGGCATATCGGCCTCAGGAAAAACAAGCTGCCATAGGTATTGAGAGAGATATAAAGGTAGGTTTCGAGCAGCGGCGCCAGAACGAATCCCAGCAATAAGGCAGGCCTGGAGAAGCCGTAGGCTTTCATGGCAATACCGACCGCACCGAAGATGAAGACGAACAGAACGTCAGCAAAATTGTTATTGGTGGAGTAAGCCCCCACAACGACCAGCGTCAGAAGTATTGGCGCCAGCATATGGCCCGGTAATAGAGTGATTTTTGCCAGATGTTTAGCCAACAGCAGCAAGACCAGCGAACCGATCAGATTGGCTCCCACCAGCACAAACGCGAGCCCGTAGGCCATGTCCATATGATCTTCAAGAAATTTAGGACCAGGTTGCAGGCCCAGCAGAAGGAACCCTCCGATCAGCAACACCATTGCACTGCTGCCCGGAACGCCAAAGGCAAGCGTTGGCACCAATGCGCCACCGTCTTTCGCATTGTTGGAACCTTCCGGCCCGATAACTCCTTCAATCGAGCCTTTGCCAAACTGGTAAGGCCGCTTGGAGGCCTGTTTTGCAGCGCCGTAGGTTACAAACGGGGCTGTTTCACTACCAACACCGGGTATCAGACCGAGGAATACACCGAGGATTGAAGAACGAAGCAATACCCACTTACGTATGACTGCAGCGCGCGCACCCAGCCAAACCTGCTTGTGGGTAATTTCCATCGGACTGCCGTCTGGGCGCGTGGCCGCGATACTCCGCCCGGACATCAGATCAATAATTTCCGGTATGGCGAACATACCCAGCGCCAGCGGAATCAGCCGGAAACCATCGAGCAGATAGTCGATCTCCATCCAGAACCGGGGCACACCGGTTGTATTTTGATAACCGAAAGTGCCCAGGAACAGCCCGAAGGCGCCGGCGGCAAGCCCTTTGATAGGTGACCCACCACCCAGCATCGCCAGGTAGCTGATGCCCAGCAAGGCCAGGAAAAACGTTTCCGGTGAGCCGAATGACATAACTACCGGGCGCACAATGGGGAGCAGCGCAAACAGCACCACAGCACCGATAACACCCCCCAGGGCGGAGCTCGACAATGCTGCCCCCAGGGCGTAGCCGGCACGTCCACGCCGACTTAGAACATAGCCGTCAATGATGGTTGCCGCGTTGCTCGGAGAGCCGGGGATGCCCAGCAGTATTGCGGTTACCGAACCCCCGGTCGACACCACCGCATAACTGGCCAGCAAAAACGCCAGGCCGACAATCGGCTCCATGCCATAAACCAGCGGCAGCAGTACCGACAGGGCCACAAGTCCACCCAGGCCCGGCAAAATACCGAATACCAGCCCCACAGGGACCGCTGCAAGTAGGACCAGGAACACATCCCACCGTGCGAAGTTCATCAAACCATTCAGTAAATCACTCATTCGTTGCCTCGATGTTCACCCTGCCACCAGCCACATTCGGGCGACTGATGCCGAATGCCGTTGAATTGGATTCGTTCGTACGGGCCCGCTTCAGGTAAAAGCCCCATAACAGGACCGCGGCTATCATCGCACCACCCTGAACGAGCAGGTTCGGAACAATCAGCGCGCAAGCAAGAGCTGCAAACAGAATCCGCCCGAATCCGTTAAGGCGTGTTGTCAGGATCCAGCCGTGAAGCGAAACCCCGAAGCACAACACCATGACCGCTGCGGCCACCAGAGCACCCGCAATAGCCAGTACGCTACCCTCCATAAGAAGGCCCGGATTGAAGATGAAGAAGAACGGCAACACATAGCCAGCCACAGCCAGCTTCGACGCATAAGGTGCAACCGAGAAAGGGTTGGCATTTGCTATGGAAGCCGCAGTAAAGCAGGCCACTGCGACAGGAGGCGTAATGGCCGACATGCACGAGAAGTACAGAAGGAACATGTGTGTACCGAGCACCGGCAGGCCGAACTCGCCGATCAGAACAGGCGCAAGCAGAGCCGCGCCCATGACATAGACGGCAACCGTAGGCATGCCCATGCCCAGAATAATCAGCACCACTGCGGAAACGATAAGGGATGGGACCAGAAGGCCTCCGGCAAGGGCATAAAGTACGGCGGCCGCCTTGCTGGAAAGGCCTGTCATCTCAATAGAGCCGATGATAATCCCTGCAACAGCAACAGCTGCCGTCAGGGGCACAACTCTAAAACAGGTTTCCACACATCCTGAGATCAGTTTTCTGGGGCCAATGGCGTGCCGAACAGCGATCCAGCTGGTTACCAGGGTAACCAGACAGGCACCTGCAGCGACGTAGGCGGGTGAAAAACCACTTAACAGAAAGTAGGTCAAAACGAAGATGGGAATCAGGCTTGGCCAGCCACGACGCAACGCCACCATCAAGGTAACGCGCTCTTCAGCAGACATGGCCTTGATACCAAGACGCCGGCATTCGAAAGTGTGTGACCGGTTATCACAGAGTGGTTACGACGCGCTTGCCCCATCCCTTTTTGATCGGCTGGAGCCAGGCGTCCAGCTGGGCTACTCGGTTGAGGACGTTGATAAAGGAAGGGACCTGCGTTCACGCCTGGACTGGAATGACGCACTCAACGACACACTGGCAAGCATTAGCTATCTCGCCCAGTCAGGCCCCGTGGCCGTTGTAGGTTTCTGTTACGGGGGAGCCATCGCCTGGCTGGCAGCCAGCACACCCCATGCCCGGATGGCGGTCTGTTACTACGGTTCCTACATCCACCAGTTCAGGGATCAGCACCCTCAATGCCCGGTTCTACTCCACTTCGGGGCACTTGATTCTATTATCCCTCTGGAGAACGTCGAAGACATCAGGGCCGAAAACACGGAGGCCAACCCTGATATCTGTATCTATCCCGACGCCGGACACGGATTCAACTGTGATTTGCGGGACAGTTTTCATGGACCCAGCGCTGAGCTGGCGTGGCAACGCACCCTGGATTTTTTATCGCAGAACTTCACCAGGGCCTGAACAGCCCGGGCTGAGGTATCTCATACCTGACGCCGGAGTATCAAGGAGTAAACATGCAACGTTTCACGGTTTCACTTGACGACGATCTTGCAGAACTTTTTGACCAATTTCTCCATCGCTTCAGCTACAACAACCGCTCCGAGGCGATTCGGGATCTGATCCGGAAAAAACTTGAAACAGACGAGCTCGAGCATTCCCTGGATGGCCACTCTGTTGGCACGATTACCTACGTGTATAGCCATAAGGAACGTGAGCTGGCAACCCGATTGGCACGGATACAGCATCAACACCACGACGTTTTGGTGTCGACGTTGCAGGTGCACCTGGATCATGACCATTGCCTTGAAACACTTGTAGCCCGTGGCCCGACAAAGGAGCTAAGGGCGTTCAGCGAAAACCTGATTGCAAAACCGGGCATTCGTCACGGTCAGATCTACCTTCTGCCGGTGGTTTATGAAGTGGCATCCCACAGTCACAACGGGTTATCCACGTCCCATGAGCCACACCAGCACGTTCATACTCACCCGGCCACCTGAACTGGCCAAAGCGAAAAGGAATTAACGATGTCAGCGAGTTTCCAGAAAACAAGAAAATACGGCCTTGTTGCAGGTGTCTGGTTATTCATTGTGCCTGCCATTTCATCGGCCCATTTTCTGGAATTGATCCCTCAACACGCTGTGGTTTCAGAACAGACTGGCCGGTCCATTAATCTCGATATTCAATTCACCCATCCGATGGCCAGTGGTCCCAGAATGGATATGGGCACGCCGGTTCGGTTTGGCGTAATGACGAGGGGAGAGAAAGAGGACCTGCTGGGTTCTCTCACCAAAGAAGAGGATGACGAAAAGCGACACTACTCCTCAGGCTACTCTATACAGCAGCCCGGTGATCATGTCTTTTTCATTGAGCCGGAACCCTACTGGGAGCCCTCAGAACAAGCCATGATCATTCATTACACGAAAGCGATCGTCAGCGCCTATGGTGGTGATGGCGCCTGGGATCAGCTCGTCGGCATGCCGGTGGAAATCGAACCTATGACCCAACCCTATGGATTATGGTCCGGAAATCTATTCAGGGGCGTGGTGCTGAAAGATGGCGAGCCTGTGCCCGGTGCAACGGTAGAAGTTGAGTGGAGAAACGATGGCTCGGTAGCCATCCCTTCTGATGAGTTTGTAACCCAGACCATTAAGGCCGACCAGCAAGGGGTATTCAGCTACGCGATGCCCCGTGATGGTTGGTGGGGGTTCGCTGCACTGCTAACGGCGGATAAGCCGATGAAAAATCCGGATGGCGAAACCGTGGATGTCGAAGAAGGTGGACTCATCTGGGTTTACGTTCAGGATATGGAGTAAACAGCCACGTGGCTCACATACCGGAAGGCATTCTTTCTGAGCCAGTACTGATCGGTGGTGCTGTCCTGGGGGTCGCAATGCTGGGCTATTCGCTGAAGCGAATGCCGGCAGAAAGCATCCCCCAGACAGCTCTGCTTGCAGCTGCCCTGTTTGTTTCTTCTTTGGTCAGTATCCCTGTGGGGGTCAGCAGTGTTCATCTTTTGCTGAACGGCCTAATGGGCATTGTTCTGGGCATCGTGGCGGTGCCCGCCATACTGATTGCCCTCGTCCTTCAGGCGGTTTTCTTTGGCTATGGAGGGCTGGTTGTCCTGGGCGTTAATCTGGTCAACCTGGCGCTCCCAGCGGTGTTGTGTGCCATTGTCATACGTCCGCTAATTCACAACGCGTCACCCAGGAAATCATTCTGGCTCGGTCTTCTCGCAGGCGGCCTTGGTGCCTGCATGACGGGCATTCTGTTAACGAGTTCTATCATGCTCTCTGATCCAAACCTGATTCCCGCAGCCAAGATCATCCTGCTAACTTTTGTTCCTTTGATGGCTATCGAGGGCGTAATTACGGGCTTCACGGTTGGGTTTATCAAGCGTGTCGCACCGGAATTAATTCTGCCAAAGGAGGGCCGTCATGTTTAACAAAACTCTGCTGACAATTCTTGGTTTTCTGATCTTCCATGGGCCAGTACAGGCGCATCAACTTAAAGTGTTTGCTTACGCTGAACAGGATCGAATCACCGGAGAAGTATACTTTTCTGGAGGTCAGAAGCTGAAAAATGCACGGGTTTCTCTGGCCAGCCTCAAAGGTGATGACGAGATCGCAAACACACGCACGGATACCGACGGCAGCTTCTCTTTTCCTGTTAATGTTCGCCAGGGCTACCGCATCAGTGCCAATTCGGGGGAGGGTCATGTTGCACATTGGGACGTCCAGATGTCCGAAGTGATTGTGTCCGAATCAGAACCGGACAGTCTGCAACCGTCAAACCCTGCTTCTCTACCTCCGTTGTGTGAGCCTCAGTCAGGCAAGTTGAAGACACTGATTGAAAGTGCCGTTTCCGGCCAGGTTGCTCCGCTGCGTGCGGAGCTGCAGGAGGTCCAGGATGAACGGCGAATTCAGGACATACTCGGGGGTATTGGTTATATAGCAGGACTCGCCGGGCTCGGTATGCTCTGGTTTTCCAGGCGTCGGGGATCCAGGCTGTGAGTAATGCCCTGCACGCTCAGACCGATCAAAGTGGTACTTCTGCGATCAATTATCTTGATCCCCGTACAAGACTGCTAACAGCGGTTTTGACCACAGTCACACTGATCAGTATTGATAGTCTTGTCATACTCACCGGTGCCCTTGTGTTTGCAGCTGGGATCACGGCACTTGCAGGCCTCGGTGCATTCTCGGTGGTTCACCGTTTAGTTCTGCTGGAAGGGTTCGTGATTGTCTTGCTGTTGGTTCTTCCTTTTACCACCACCGGGGAACCCTTATTCGAGCTCGGACCGATTGTACCGTCAGGGGAGGGCCTTAAGCTTGCAGCGGTTATTGCCCTCAAAATCAATACCATTACCTTGCTGAACCTTGCTTTGATTGGAACCCTGTCACCGCTGCAGGTTGGCAATGCACTCAGGCTGTTGAGAGTGCCCGGGAATCTGGTCCAGTTGTTGCTCATGTCGGTTCGTTATATCAGTGTACTGGAGAACGAATATGCTCGCATTCGTCGCGCCATGAAAGCAAGGGCGTTCGTCGCCAGATCCAATGTCCACACCTGGCGCACTTTTGGCTGGCTGGTCGGCATGTTACTGGTAAGAAGTTTCGAGCGCTCGCGCAGAGTGAGCAACGCCATGAGGTGTCGCGGCTTCAACGGTTCCTTTACCTTTCATTCAGAGAGCCAATGGAAAAGTTTTTGACAGTATTACCCTCACACTAGCCACCGTTACCTCCGTATGCCTGATATTCAGGAGTTACATGACATGACCTCTTCCTTACTGGAACTCCAGGGTGTAAACATTGATCGGAATAACGAACGGTTGATAAGTGACATAAACTTCCACCTGAACCCTGGCGAAAGGGTTACTTTACTTGGAGCGAACGGCACTGGGAAGTCCACATTTCTGGACGCTCTGGTCGGGCTCCATCCACTATCAGGGGGGGATTACACCGCATTCGGAAAAACACTCAACAATAAATCCGACTTTCATCAGATACGGTCGAAAATCGGCCTGGTGTTTCAGGATTCTGATGATCAGCTGTTCTGTCCTTCCGTAATCGAGGATGTCGCCTTCGGTCCTATCAACCTCGGGCACAGTCCCAGGCATGCCAGGGCTATAGCCCTTGACACTCTGAACAAACTCGGCTTGGGGGAATTATCAGAAAGGATTACCTATAAACTGTCTGGCGGAGAAAAGAGGTTGGTCTCTATCGCGACTGTGCTCGCCATGGACCCAGACATCATTCTTCTGGACGAACCAACAACCGGCCTTGATGAAAGCGCCAGGCAACGACTCATCAAGTGTCTGGCAGAACTCTCACAAGCGCTCGTCTTCACCTCACACGACCAGGATCTGATTGACCAGTTGGCTACACGGGCAGTGCTGATAAAAAATGGATCTTTCGTGAATTCCATTCTTCATCAGCACCCCCATGTTCACGTTCACTCACACAAACATGTACATTCAGATGACGACCTCACACACACTCCCCCTTCAGACCCGGAGCATTCATCTCATTATCATCCCGGCGATGCGAACAGGCAAAAAAGCTAGACGGTCATCAGGTTCCGGAATAACTGAATCGCATTGAGAAGTCGACTGCTTTCAGGTCTTTGGTGAGTGCCCCCACAGAAATGAAGTCTACCCCTTTTATGGCATAATCCTTCAAGGTATCCCAGCTCACTCCTCCGGAGACCTCAATGAGCATCCGGCCCTGATTCAGTTTTAGCGCATCATGCACCAGTTGCGGTGTGAAATTATCCAGTAACACCATGTCTGCGCCAGCAGTCAGGGCCTCTTGCAGTTCATCAAGGTTCTCGACTTCAACTTCCAGTTTCGAGTAGCTGTTGTGTTGACGCGCAACCCCTACAGCCTTGGTGATGGAGCCGCAGGCGACGATGTGGTTCTCTTTGACCAGAAACGACTCCGCAAGGGTAAGGCGGTGATTGACGCAGCCTCCGCATGCGGTCGCGTATTTCTGGGCAACCCGAAGCCCTGGCAAGGTCTTACGGGTATCAAGCAACTTCACACCCGTGCCAAAGCCTTTAAGCGCATCCGAGTACCGCCGCGATACGGTCGCGATGCCCGAAAGCATCTGGAGGAAGTTGAGTGCAGTACGCTCCCCTTGCACCAGTGCACCAGCCGGTCCTGAGAAGCGGCAGAATACCTGGTCGGGAATCAGCGGGTCGCCGTCATCAACGTCCCACTCAATGGTAATCCTGGGATCAATCTCCTGGAAAACCTCATCAAACCATTCTCTTCCACAGAACACAGCGTGTTCCCTGCAGATTATTTGCCCATGAGCAACATGTCCATAAGGAATCAGGCCCGCCGTGATGTCCCCGGCTCCGAGATCCTCGTCCAGAGCACGTCTCACATCTTCCCGAACAACCAATCTTGATACACGCACTTGTTTTACTCCTTGCTAATTTAACAACACGCCTGGTTCGAGACAAAAGCCTCAGTTTATAGGAACGCCTGATTCTTGAAACCCGCGGGTTACGTTAATAGAACGGATCGTAGTGTATCTGGCCAGTTGGAACATTTCCCTGCAACTGAAGCATCTTTGTGGTCGCCTGAACCATTGGCGGCGGCCCGGCAAGATAACATTCGAACCTTGAAAGCTCATTTCCAAGTTGATTCTCTACGATCTCATGAATGAATCCAGTGTCACCCGTCCAATCCGATGCATATTCAGGCATTGAAATCGCGGGCCGGTAATGAACACGCCTGTCAAAACCTGGTAGCGCTTTCAGTTCATCAAGGCCACACAGGTCCTCTGGCGTTCTGCCCCCGAAATAGAAGTGTACTTGACGGCCTTCCATATCAGGGTCCATCAACACGCCTCGCGCGATGGACAGCATAGGCGAAATGCCGGAACCACCAGCGATACACAAAATATCCCTTTCACTTTCAGCGCGCAGATAGGCGTGGCCGTATGGTCCATCGACGACAATCCTACCCCCAACCCTGAGCTCATCGAAAAGCGCACCGCTGACTTCCCCCCCGGGTTTTCTTCGAATCCAGAACTCCCATACCCCGTCCCCATTGGGAAGATTGCTCATGGAGTAAGCCCGTGGCCCCCTGCCGTCAGGAAAGGTGAGCATTGCGTATTGCCCTGGCAGAAACTTTGCGTCCGAGCTATCGGGGGCCTGGAAGCAGAACTCAACAATGTCACTTGTGACATCCCTACGGGAACTCAGGGTTGCCTCAAACCGGGCTGGCAGATTGATCGGCGCATATTCCGGGTCGGTGCGCATTTTAATCACGAGATCAGTTTTGGCTTTGCATTGACAGGCCAGCTTTCTACCCTTTTTTATATCGCGGGCACTAAGAGCTGGCGCGGTGGGCCAGGGCTCTTCAATTTCGCCTTCGATCAACTGGAATTTACAAGTACCACAACCACCGGAGTTACACTCATAGGCCAGACCATAGCCGGCTGTAAGGCCTGCGCGAAGGATACAATCCTGCGATTCAGTTTGTTCAAACTGCTCACCAGTACCCTCAATCTTGATGGTAGGCATATTTTTCCCTCGTATATTATTGATCTGATTTCTTTTCGACGACAATCTCAAGATCACAGCTCGAACTTAAGACTTCATCAATCCCAGGAAGCGCAAGCAATTGTGGTCAGTCAGGGCCATCACATCCTGCTCGTTGAGCCCCAGGGACTCAAATCGTTTGCCCGGGTGTTTATCCCTGATAACAAAAGGATAATCCGTGCCCATCATTACCTGCCGGATGCCATAGATTTTCGTCAAATAAGAGATTGCGTCTTCATCATAGACGAGAGTGTCGTACCAGAACCGACGAGCCTGCTCCATTGGTGACAATGACATTGCTTCCCGCAGAGCACCGCTGACCTCCCAGCCATTCTGAAGTCGGGGCAAGGTCATCGGAAATGCGCCACCGCCATGGCTGAAGGCAATCCGCAACTTTGGAAAACGCTCAAGGACACCATTCACCAGGAACGAGGCAATACCTATGCTGTTCTCATTTGGGAATGCAACGAGAGGCTCCATCAACGGCAACGGATACAACCGATCCTTATTGGGATGAAGTGCATGAACAAACAGACACATATCTTCTTCTTCCAAAGCCGCAAAGAATGGGTCAAAGCGACGGTCGCCCATGGCCACGCCATTGATGTTGCTTCCCACTTCCACACCCAGCAAGCCGAACTCATTTTTAAGAACTCTGACTTCCTTTGCCGCAACATCCGGATCCTGTAGAGGCACCATGCCCAATCCGAAGAATCGATCTGGAACCTCCGCCACCAGGCTGGCAATCGTGCCGTTAATATGGCGGCCAAATGCAAGTGCGTCCTGTGTATTGAACCAGTAGGACAACAACTCAGGCATCGGTGACAAGACCTGCCGATCAACGCCCTCTTCGTCCATTTCCCGTAATCTTGAGGTGGCACTCCAGGATGTATCGTTCACTTCTCGGAATGCTTTCCCTCTGATCATGACGGTTTTATGGTTACCGTGCCCACAATGCATGCAAGGCCATGCATTGTGGGCATCATTGCCAGGGTAAGGTGGGAAATTATCAGGCACCACATGAGTATGTGAATCAATCATAACGCTCTCCGCCCAAGGCCTTACGCCGGGGCTTTACCCTCATCAAGATTTACATAGACACACCCACCCTCAACTGTGACGGGATAGGACTTAAGGGGTAGCACGCACGGAAAATCAACAGCCTCACCTGTCCGAATATCAAAGGTGCCACCGTGGAAAGGACATTCTATGATAAAATCATCGTCCACCTCGCCCTCCGCTAGGCTGGCCTCTCCATGCGTACAGGTGTTATCTGTGGCAAAAAAATTGCCCCCAACTCTGTAAACGACAACAGGAGGTTGATCGGGCGGGTCAATCCTCACCATTTCATTATCCGCTAGGTCGTCTTCCTTACACACATAGAAATGTTTTCTGTCGTTTGCATCATTCATGTTTACTCCTCATTGATTCAAGCTATTCCGTACATGGTAACCATCATAACGCCCAAAACTGTGGCAATGGTTCCCATGACCACCTTTGTTGTAAAAATTTCATCTGCACGGAGAAAAAGGTAGGACATCAACAACACAAACAACGGTGTTGTCGATGCAAGAGGCGCTACAATCACAAGATCCGCATACTGCAGTGAAAAATAGAGAAGAACCGGGCCAAGTGAAGAAAAGATTCCCGCCAGAAGAAAGAACCCGAACTCATTCGTAGTGCAACGAATTTTCCTGAATCCACTGCTGCCCCCCGTGTAAATGCTAGCAAACAACCATGAAGACGTTGTCGTTACCGCTGCCGCGGTAACAGCATCCGTTCCTATATCGATTCCGATCTTACGAAATACCATCGAGATCCCGTAAGACAAAGAAGCCACCATTGGCAGAAGAAGATAGGATTTCGGAACCGCCTTCAAGCTGGCTGTTTGGTTTTTTCCTCCCTGAGACCCAACAAACACACTCCCAATGATAACGAGCAACGCACCAAACAACCCGAGAAGCGTCAGCGTCTCCCCAAGAAACGCCATGGCAAGCACCAACGTAACCACCGGGTGGGTCAATGTCAGTGGTGTTGTGATGTTAGAGCCTAGCTTCGCCATCCCCAGAAACTGGAAAAGACGCCCCAAGAGAGGGGCGAATATACCCGCGATGAAAAAGTATCGCCATTGCCACCAGTCACCAAACTGCCAGCCATAACCAACGAGACTCCAGCCCCAGAGAAAGACCACATTGATGGCCAACGTAACCCATAGAGCAGTTTCGCTGGAAGCCGTCTTTACCCCAACCCTGACAAGGGTAAAGGTAAAAGCAAACATCAATGCGGAAGTCAAAGCCAGCGTAACTGCAATCAATTCACTGCTCATGACCTGCGTACCCGGGATGAGTCTATTCCCGGCAGTGCCTTACACACCCTCCTTGACGCGAGAATTCGCTGAGATTCAAACTCCATCTTCAGCTTACCTCCGAAATTCTCATGCCTCGTTTCCCGGTATCTATAATTTCACCGGTGATGTAGGAAGCGTCTGGAGAGGCCAAAAACGCAATTGCCGCGGCCTGTTCATCCACCGAAGCGGAACGCTTAAAGAGCCCCTCGCGGCTAACGTAGTCATAAAACTGTTGATTCCAGGCTTTTTCCTGCTCTGTCAGTTCGCGATCAAGCCTCGGAGTTGGCCTTTCTTTAACCGCGGTATTACCGGGTGCAACACAGTTGACCCTTATATTGAAGTCCGCTAACTCAATAGCAAGTGATGTTGTCAATCCAACCACACCACCTTTTGACGCCGAATAGGGAATCCGGAAAATCCCCATGGTCGCATTTGAACCAACGTTAACAATGGCACCGCCATTTTCCTGCATATGAGGAATAACAGCACGGCAACACCACATCGGCGGCCAGAAAGAGCGGTCCACTTCCGCCCGGATCTCTTCCTCCGCGTAATGCCAGAACGGCTTCTTCCAGATCGTACCGCCCACGTTATTGACCAGAACGTCTAATTGGCCAAACGCGTCAACACCGGTTTTCATTGCCAGTTCGGCGCCGGCCAGAGTTGACAGGTCGGCAACCGCGATCACTGCCTCAATACCTTCTGCTTTCATTTTTTGGGCAGCATCGGTGATCGGTTTTTCAGCCTTGTCAGCCAGAACCACCCTGGCACCTTCGTAACCGAGACGCCATGCAGTCGCAAGACCAATACCTTGTCCCGCGCCCGTTATTAATGCTACCTGTCCGGAAAACCGCTTACATTGATAATTCGTCATTCAAATCTCCAAAAACATGATTCGATAAAAGTCGGCCTTTATCGTATGGTCGGCTCTCATTCACTGAATTCATCGACATTGGGCTTTGCACCCCACATGCAAAAAGAGGTCGGTGCCATCTCAAACTGACGGGGTGTATGATTTTCCTCATCCGTAATACGTTTTACACCGGACGAGTACTCATAGACGCGCTTATCGGGCCCCAGGAAGTAGATGAACATCGCAGTCGATGTCGGATGACGCCCAGGGCCGAATACGATGGGGACGTTTTTTTCCTGGAGAAAGTACCAGGAACGCATGACATCATCGATGCTTGCGACCTGGAAGTTAACGTGTTGTACCCCGGTATGTTCAGAGGCAAAAAGCGCGATCTTATGATGGACCGGGTCAATGCGTAGCAGAGCACCCTCGCCGATCTTGTCGCTGACCCTGGCACTCATCACTTCCGTCCAGAACCGAATATCCCGCTCGCTGTCACCAGTGTGCAAGCCGAAGTGACCAAACTCAGTGATGCCGGCATCGCGGCCAGGAAAATAACGAACACCTGTCTGGTAGGGTCGATACACCAATTCAACGCGGTTGCCGTTGGGATCCGCAAAGAACAGCGCCGAGTTTACCTGGCGCTCCTCACACTCTTCATCGGTTGCGCGTTTTGCAGTTATACCTTCCGCGGCCAGTTCTTTCTCTGCTTTATCAAGTTCAGAGAGCTCCCTTACTTCAAAGGCACAGGCGTCATAGTCAGCATCACCTTCAATGTAACAAATATTGTACGCGCTGCTATCACCTCGCAAGTAGGCATGAGTATCCGTTTTATGGCGAAGCTCCAGGCCAAGGATATCGGTTGCGAACTCAACCATTTCACTCAGGTTTTGGCAACCCAGACGAAGGTAGGAAATATCGTGTAAGTGAATCATAACTATTGCTCCCCTCAATCAACCGTCAATAAACGACGAATTATTTATCAAAACCGGCCTGCGGTTTAGTGGACACAATGCGCGTCGAACCGTTAGACCCAAAGCGTTTGAATAGCAGATAGAATATCGCCAACAACAACCCAATAACTCCCGCAACGTCCCACACGGAGAACGCAACAAGCCCGCAAACTATGAGCGCCGTTCTGGCATACCGGTTGAGTTCGCCGTGGTACCAGCCCTCAACCGCCGTAGACATCACCAAAACTCCAAGGGTAACCTTGATTACGTCGAACACGATGGTCTCCAGCGGTCCGATCATCAGAATTCCGGGGTTGTAAACAAACGCGTAAGGAAGTGTAAACGCAACCAGACCCACCTTGGCGGCCGTCATGGAAACCGCCATCGGTCGCTCGTCCGCAATGCTGCTTGCGACGTAAGCCGCTACTGCAACTGGCGGAGTGATATAGGATGCCACTCCATAAAATATCAGAAACAGGTGGGCCTGTAGCAAAGTCAGACCTGCGTCGACAAGCGCCGGCGCCACCATTACCGCCACCAGTGAATAGACAGCTACAACCGGCATCCCCATGCCCGAGATGATTGTGACAATCGTTGCCAGCAACAACGCAAGCAACAGGTTTGCCTCGGCAACACTGAAGATCAACGCCGACAGTTTCGATGCCAGCCCGGTAACGTTGAGGCCTATAAGAAGGATTCCGGCGCCGGCGACCGCTGCGATCAGTGGTGCTATTGCCGTACAGATTTCAACACAACCCTGAACAAATTTTCTGGGCGTTATCGCCTTGCCACCAACAAACCAGCTGACGACGATAACAGCAACCAATCCAAAAGTTGCCGCAAGCGCTGGCGTTCTGCCACTCATGAGCACGTACACCAGCAACCCCATCGGTACGATGAAAATCCAACCAGTGCGGAACGTGTGGAGCCAGGTGGGGATATCAACGGCATCGATATGGCCCACATTATGCCTGGCCGAATAGCAATGCACCTGAACGTAGATTCCCACATAGTAAAGAATAGAGCACACAAGTATCGAACCGATGATGCTTGTGTAAGAAATGCCGGTAAACTCAACCATCAAGAAAACGACAGCCCCCATAACCGGTGGCAAAAGACTGCCGCCTGTTGAAGCTACGGCTTCAACAGCCGCTGCATAGCGAGGGGAATAACCCACACGTTTCATCATGGGAATGGTGATCGACCCGGTCGTCATAACATCCGAGGCCGGACTGCCGGATATCATGCCGAACAGTCCACTGGAAGTTACTGCAATCTTGGCGGAGCCGCCGGTACGACGGCCAGCAAGCACTGCCGCCACATTGAAGAAAAAGTCGCCGCCACCACTTTTCTCCAGAAACTTGCCAAATGTAATAAACAGGAACGCGTAAACAGCAGCCACCTGAATAGGCGCGGAGAACAACCCCCCGTCATGCGGCGTAACCATCAGGCTTTCGAGCATATAGCTCAGATCCAGGCCGCGGTGGCCAAAAAAACCAGATAGATGACCACCGAACAAACTGTACAGGATGACCAGCCATACAACGACCGAAATACCAGGCCCCACACAACGCCTTAACAATTCAAGCGTCAGCAATGAATAAATACCAGCGACCACCAGATCCCCGGTATTGTAGACATCCAGCCCTGCAATCCAGTCCTGATAACGCCCCATCTGTAGGATTAGATAAACGCCCGCAACAAGGCTTACAAGCGCCAGAAGATAGTCGACCCAGGTCGTGCGGTAGGAATCAGGCGCATGACTGATCGACAGGAAAGAGATGACGTACATGGGCACAACGAAAAGGATCGCTAATTCCAGGCGCCCGAAATTGCCTGCAACAGCATACCAGATCTCGAAAACGGTCAATGGCACCGCCAAGAGTGCCACCAACGCATACCTGCCCCCTTCCATCGGCACTTTGTTACCCATGGAAAACGCGAGCCAAATTGTTCTTTTAAACAGGTTCATGAATGATGTCATAAAGAATACACAGCCTACTTAAAGCACCGACAGATACCTTCTGTGCCAGCAATCCGTAGCCGGCACAGAAGAAATTACTTCTTTGTACTGACCTCCGCCCATCACCACTCCAACTGAGTTCTGGCCTGGAGAAAGGTCGGGTCGGAGCCATCGTTCGGCCCGCCATCAACCGATGCCCAACCCGCGTTCACGCTGAAGCGCAAACGCTTCTCCGGATACCAGTTGAGGCCGATAGAAGCGACATCCTGCCGCCCCCCATCAATCCCACTGTCAGTGAGATCTACAGTACTGAACCGAGCACTAACTGCCCAGGCGCCGATCCCGCCTCCCCTCAGGGGATTGTTGGGCGTCACCGCTCCATACGTACCGCCCATTTTCGGAGTATAAGGACGGGATTCACCGGTCAGATAGTAGATCCCTGTAACCGCACCACCTGTGAACTCTGGTTCTTCCCTGGTATTTGCGCCAGCATTTTCGAGCTCATCATATTTCTGCCAATAATATTCTGCGTTTAGGTTAAGTGACCCATACGTAAACGCAGCTTCCAGGTTGGCTCCATCGAAACCATCTGAATCTCCCATGACACCAGTATCCAGTGTCCGGAAGCCATCAACCTGGTTCTCCGGACGTACACGGAGGCGAACTCCTTGGTTATTACCCCTGAGCTCTTCTCGTCTCAGAGAAGCACCCAAGTGAACCATCCTTCCTTTTTCAAGTACGGGATTAAACCAAACTTTTGTGAACAGACCGAGTGGATCGTCGTCATCCTGAGGAGAAGCTGTGCCTGGCACCCGCTGACCAATACTGCCAGCCCAGTTCCAACCATCTCCATACACGTCAGCGCGAACACCGAGACGCCGTGAGCCTTGGCCAAGCGCTACCATGGGGGCAGAACGTTCCATCATCGCGATGTACTTGGCGCTTTGCATATTTTCCAGGCCATATGCCATGAACTGGTTACCAATAGACAGAACTAAATTATTACCGCCTGGCTTGAAACCATGATACTGGAGGTAAGCATCCCGGAAACCACCTGCCCCATTTCCGACAAATTCATACTGAAGCTTATATCGCCAGTCCTGATAAATCTTGCCTTTAGCCGCGAACCTCGCGGCCCGAACAAACGTCTCCTGACCAAGATCACGGCTGTCGTCATCCGTGTCCGCCCAGGCTGTATCAAGGAACAGGCGACCACCTAGTGCAAAGGTAAAGTCGCCGTCTTTACTGGCGAAACCAAGTCGCCCCCCTTTGAAGCTTCCTATGACACCTGATTTCTCGTTCTCAGCTTTAAGCGCCTCCACCTCTTTCTCCAGCGCTGCAACTCGATCGCTGTAAGTCTGAGCAATTGCAGCTTGCGAACCCATCCCCATCACTACAGCACCAGAGATTGCCAGCAGGCTTCTTCTATCCAGAAACTGATTGGATTTGTTTTTGTTCATCATGCTTTTCCCCTTTCTGCTCTTGTTGTAATCGGATAAGAATTTATCTCATTTATTGAAACTATATCTCTTATACTCAAACTTGCAAAAATTTTTAGCATTTTCATTTCAGCGAACCCCCTTCATCCTGAGGGGGCTTCGCTCAGGGATAAAGCTATCCCATCAGTCGATTAGTCCTACTTCCTGATAGAACGCCTTCGCACCAGGGTGCAGTTCGAGATAGCTGACATTTGGCAGCTGTTCACGAGACGCCTTTTGCAGTGCTCTGTGAGAGGAACGGTAATGTCCCATCTGTTCGTACATGGATTTGGCCAGCTTATAAGCATCCTCATAAGTCGCCGCCGGACCGGCAACAATCATAAAGCTGCTCGAAACCGTTGCCAGATCCTCATCCACAAATTCATAGGAGCCAGCCGGGATGGAACCAACACTGGCACCCAGCTCATCAGCGACATACTGGACCAATTCGTCAGAAAGCTCGACAAAGGCGAGATCCATGACACTTCCCAGCTCAACAACCTTACCCGACGGAGTTGCGCCCCCCGTAATAATCACGTCAAGACGGCCGTCACGCATCAGGTCATTCGATGCACCCGTTGGCTGTGGAACCAGCTCACCGCCCCATGCCTCAACATCCTCCGGGGTCTTTCCAAAATAGGAGAATAGCGCACGAACATGTTCCCGGGCCCAAAGATTGCCAGGTTGATTAATGGACACTCTCATCGGAACTTTTTTCTCGATGAGATCACGAAAACTCTTAACGCCATACTCATCCAGAAAATCAGCACGCGCGTACACCATCAAATCAAATACACCGGGAGAAGCATTAAGAACACCCTTTACTGTGCCTGGCGGGTATTTTTCCCGGAACGGCGCACTGCCTGCGTACGCCATTTTCGGCTCCACGGTACTTACCAGAGCAAAAGGGCGCCTTTCGCTTTTCAGGTACTCCAGCGCTCCCGCCGGGTTGCCAGGCTCATATATGATGCTTGAACCTGAATAAGTCCGGCGCACGGCGTCGACAACACCCTCACCAAAAACGGACACCTGGCCGCCGGAGGAATAACCAGCGATTGTCACATTAACCGGTGAATCGTCAACTTTCGGGCGCTCTTCCGCATTTGCCAGACCTCCCGCCGTCATCGATAGCGCGACCAGGGCGCCAGCCATCGCATTAGCTATATCTTTGTTTTTCCATAGTTTCATCATAATATTTGCTCCGCACTCTCTTGTATTTGTTTGTTGGCTTCACTCATTGATGGCTTTCGATATTTATCTCTTTTGGACTTCCGTAATTCGCATCCACATATCTGCCATCGCTTCTCTGGCCGGCTTGCTGGTCAAACCAGAAAGGTCAGATTTGGCATTGCCTCGTCATTATTCAGTAGCATCACTTTTTTCCATTGGATACGAAAACCTTCTGACGTATCCACCAGAACATAATGACACTTGCCAAACCAGATATTTTCAGTCCCGGTCCGAATCTCACCGAGGCTGAAACTGGACACAACCTCCAGCTCTTCTCCCTTCGCGGAGAGAGGCACTACACCAGAGACATTCCGGATAAGACGAGCTCTCGGGCGGAAGGCGTGCGCCGCCTTATCTTTAAGCCGCATCATACGTTCAAGGAGCCGCGGGCGATCATCATAGATGATCGCAACCCCCGCATTGGGGTCTTGATCATCGCTATTACAGGGGACCCAGTACGTAATATCATCGCCAATCCACAATTCCATCCAGCGGTCATATTCATGCTCATCCATCAGGGCTGCTTCATAGGTCAGGAAGCGCTCCAGTCGAAGCTGCTGCTCCACACTTACAACGCCTTTATTTATAACGTCGGAACCTGCATTCAATAGTTGTTTAGCCATGGATATATCTCCGATCTAAATTGGTTTCCTGAAACACTATTCGGTCATCAACCGTTTCCACTCCTGCATCTGAGCTCTCTGCGTGATCTCATCGCTGATCCGAGCCGACACAGTACCATCCGAGTCGGTTTCCTCCCGGTTCATACCTCTTCCCAGCTGGATCCATGGATTTGCATCGCCCTCAAGTCCCCGCTGAACACGCTCAAAGATTTCAGCATCATCAGGAGACCCATTAGAAGCGGGGCCGTAGAACGCCTCGTGAGCACGTAAGCGCTTATTGTTGATTTCCTGGCCGACTCCTTTCAGGAAAACCGGATACATGAGTACCTGGGTCTCCGAAGGAGAAATCGGAATCACAACACGGATGTGATCATGAATGAGCTGCAGGTTCGGGAAGACACCCAGGTGGGGGTCACCATGCCAGGCGATTAGTTCTTCGGCATGTTCTTTGCCATACCGTGAAATCATGTCTTCAACGTACTTACGTCCATCCTCGCTCCGTTGCAATTCCTCGATATTGTCTTTTGCATGGGGCAGTCGCTGAAAACGGAAATCCAGAGCAGCATGGCCGTTTGGGAATCCGCGGGTCAGGCTTGGAGAGCTATCTGAAAACGGGTCTTCCAGGTGGATAGCGCCAACTGCTGAGCCTGTTGTGCTTTCACGCTTGCTGAAAATTTTAAAGACAGACACGTGGACATAATGGGGGTGGTACCCGTCCATGCCGATCTGCTTCCAGTTGCCGCGATACATGGTTTTAGTGACGACACCGGGCTTGACTTCAATTTCACTGGTTGGTGACGCGTCGATAAGAATATCGATGAATTTTTTGGCAGGGCCAAGATAATCATCCAGGCTCTGGCCTTCCTTGGAATGACTGGCGAAAATAAAGCCTCTGTAATTCCCGACTCGCGCCACTTTGGTCAGCCCGTGTTCCTTGGCATCAAACGTCTTGTCATAGGCTTCTTCACCGGTCACACCAACCAGGTCGCCCTTGGTGTTGTAGGTCCAGCCGTGGTACCAGCACTGAAAGCTTTTTGCGTTGCCCTGTGTTGCCTCACAAACCTGGGCACCGCGGTGGCGACAACGATTGATCATCAATTGAACTTCTTCATTTTCGTCGCGCACAGCAATCACAGGAAAACGTCCAAGTTTCAACAACTTGAAGTCTCCCTTCTTGGGCACTTCACTCTCGTGGAGAGCAAAAAGCCAGGTTTTGTGAAAGATGCGTTCCATCTCGTCTTCGAAGACGGATTCATCCGTGAAAATGGAGCTGTGAACCCGGTCTTCTTTTACCAGCGAACCATAGTCACGATCGGTGCCAATGATGTTGCTCTTTGTAGTCGACATATCAGAAACCTCTTTATTTTCTGGGGCCGTCAGGATTCATTCAAAAAATCCGTTACCAGTTTGTTAAAACGATCAGCATGTTCAATCTGCGTCCAGTGGCCACAGCGACCAAACAGGTGCAGCTGTGCATACTCGATGTATTCAAATAGTTTGCGGGACGTCACCGGCGGAACAATCACGTCATCCCGTCCATGGATAATCAGGGTCTCCTTGTCCATTGCCCGGATGTCTTTCTCAGAACTTGCCAGCGCATCCACCCAACGCTGCCGAGGTGCGGGAAACATTGAGGCGAAAGCCTCCTGAAACCCGGGACGAACGCTCGCGCGATAGCGCAGTTCTGCCAGTTCGTCGCTCATCATTTCCTGGTTAAAGGCAAAGGTCCTGATAAGTTCCCGCATATTTTCTACCGAGGGCGTGTAGCCCCATACCGCATCAAGTCCTGGCGTCAGTTCGAAATCGACGCCGGCAGCTCCCATCAATACAAGCCGTCTGATCCTGTCCGGATGGCGAATTGCCATGGCAAGAGCCAGAGCACCGCCATAGGAGTTGCCTACAACGTCTGCCTTTTCGATACCCAAAGCATCCAGGAAGTCAATTCCATGCTTTACCCATGTATCCAGGTTGTAATCCACGCCGGGCGGCCTTTCGGTATATCCGAAACCCACCATGTCCGGGGCAACAACCCTGCGTGTCTCGGACAATACCGGTAGATTGAATCGCCAGTTCGCCCAGGCTGTGACGCCCGGGCCCGAGCCATGAAGCAACAACAAAGGGGTACCGCTATCCTCACCCATATCGTGATAGTTGGTTTCGATGCCGCCGGCGCTGATTTTCAGGCCGATTTCCGGGTTATCTGAGGCCATCATTTACCCCCATCACGCTTGGCGACTGACTGGCCGGCAATGCCCCAGTTGGTTTTTGGCATTTCCTGAATCAGAACCCGGACGGACTCGGGCTTCACAGAAAGCGTTTCTGTTATCGTTGCGGTCAGACGCGCGATCAGCTCTTCTTTCTGCTCCGGTGTGCGGCCTTCCAGAATTGAAACCTGTAGCATTGGCATTGTTAGTTCCCCCAGTTCTTTTTAATCAGTTTCGGGCTCAGACGAATCGCATGGATACGGAACCCATTCCATGAGCGCGCAAGGTCACGTTATCGCCTGCCTCCACCGGAATGGCCGCCGTGATTGCACCAGAAAGTATGATGCTGCCGGCCGGAATTTTTTCATCCCGCTCCGCAAGCTGATTGGCAAGCATGGCGATAGCCGTGGCCGGGTTACCCAGAACGGCTGCGCTGGCGCCCACTTCCATCACCTGACCATTTTTTTCCAGGACAACGCCGATCGTGCGCATGTCAGTACTCATTGGAGCGAGCACTTGCCCCCCGGTAAAGAAACGGGAAGACGAAGCGTTGTCGGCAATAACACTGACCAGATCGAAACGGAAATTTTCGTAGCGAGAGTCAATCACTTCCACTGCCGGCATAATAAAGTCGGTGGCGGCGATGACCTGAGCGGCATTACAGCCGGGCCCACCGAGCGGACTTTTTGTAACAAATGCGATCTCGGCTTCCACCTTCGGATGAATGAGATCCTTGACAGAAATCTCACCGGATTCAGCCCGTTCAAAGTAATCAGCCAGAAAACCATAGATCGGCGTATCAACACCCATTTGTTCCATCTTGGCGCGGGAAGTCAGCCCCATTTTCATGCCGATGATTCGGGTACCCCGCGCCTCTTTCCGGCGGCGGATCTCATACTGGACGTTGTAAGCATCCCTGAAGTCCATGTCCGGGTAGTCGTCGGTGACCTTCTTGACGGCAGACGCATTGAGCTCAGCGTTCTCAAGGTGTTCAGCCAATGCCGCGATCTGTTCTTTACTCAAACTCATGCAGATACCCCACTTTTTTTCTTTGCTTCGAGAAGATCCAGCGCGACATCAACAATCATGTCCTCCTGCCCCCCGACCATATGACGACGCCCAAGCTCAACCAGGATGTCCACCGTTTTGAGTCCGTATTTTCTTGCGGCAACTTCCGAGTGAAGCAAAAAGCTGGAATAGACGCCCGCGTAACCCAGGGCCAGCGTCTCACGGTCCACTCTGACCGGCCGCACCTGAAGGGGGCGTACAATATCGTCTGCCGCATCCATCAGCGCAAACAGTTCTGTCCCATGCTCCCAACCCATTCGGTCAGCCGCCGCGATGAAAGCCTCAAGTGGTGCGTTTCCAGCCCCCGCCCCCATGCCGGCAAGGCTGGCATCTACCCGGTCACATCCTTCTTCAACCGCAACAATCGAGTTGGCGACACCGAGTGCAAGGTTGTGATGGGCATGGATACCGGTCGCTGTTTCCGGCTTGAGCGTATCCTTGAGGGCACGGAAACGGTCACGTACATCCTCCATGCTCAAGGCGCCGCCGGAGTCGACTACGTAGATGCAGGTCGCACCGTAGCTTTCCATTAGCTTCGCCTGTTCCGCCAGGCCCTTGGGGGTCTGCATGTGGCTCATCATCAGAAAGCCGACGGTGTCCATTCCCAGTTTACGGGCATGTTCAATATGCTGTTTTGAGACGTCTGCTTCGGTGCAGTGCGTTGCAACGCGCACGACTCTGGCACCAGCCTTGTAGGCGTTATCCAGGTCGTGAATAGTGCCAATGCCGGGCAGCAGCAGAGTTGCAATCTGGGCGTGATCCACCACTTCTGCGACCGCCTCAATCCACTCAAGGTCCGTATGGGCGGCAAAACCGTAATTGAAACTGGAGCCCTGCAGCCCGTCACCGTGCGCCACTTCTATTGAATCCACTTTGGCCTTGTCCAGAGCACGGGCAATATCCTGCACGTTCTTGATAGAGTACTGGTGACCAATGGCGTGGCTTCCGTCCCGCAGTGTTACGTCGGAGATGTAAAGCTTTTTACCGGGATTAAAAGTCATTGTTCGTTTCTCCTCAGTTGACCAGCGATTCGGCGATCCGCTCTGCCGTGCCCAAAGCGGCAGACGTCATGATGTCGAGATTGCCTGCATAGGCCGGGAGGTAATGGGCAGCGCCTTCCACCTCCAGGAAAATGGAGGTTTTCAGGCCACTGAACCGGCCCAGCCCCGGGACATTCATGGGCTGGTCTTCCGAAATGCGATCAAACTGCACCTTCTGCTTCAAGCGATAGCCTGGTACATAGCTGTTTACCGCTTCCACCATTTGCTCGATGGAAGCTTCAACTTCCGACTCATCGGCTGCATCAGAGAGCACGTAAACGGTGTCACGCATCAACAGGGGCGGTTCGGCCGGATTCAGAATGATAATGGCCTTACCCTTTTGCGCTCCGCCCACCACCTCGATGGCCTTGGCCGTGGTTTCAGTGAATTCGTCGATATTGGCGCGGGTGCCGGGACCTGCCGATTTGCTGGAGATGGAGGCGACGATCTCTGCATAATGGGCTTTGGCTACCCGTGAAACAGCAGCGACCATCGGAATCGTCGCCTGGCCACCGCAAGTCACCATATTGACGTTGCCTTCGTGCAGGTTCTGCTCGAGGTTGACCACTGGTACACAGTAGGGACCAATCGCGGCGGGTGTCATATCGATGATTTTGATGTTCTCTTTGTGACCGCGCAGGAACACTTCGTTGTGCATGTGGGCACCGGCAGATGTGGCATCGAATACAATTTCAATGTCAGCAAATTCCGGAAGATCTATAAGGCCCTGTACGCCTTCAGCGGTAGTGGCAACACCCAGACGCTTGGCCCGGGCCAAACCGTCTGACGCTGGATCGATACCCACCATTGCGCCCATTTCTATGTTCTTTCCGTTGCGCATAATCTTAAACATCAGGTCAGTACCGATGTTGCCTGGACCGATTATGGCCGCCTTTATTTTCTTGCTCATTCTGTTTCCCTCTGTACTGGCTTCACTTGGGTCACCCGAAGTTCACACTGGCACTGCCAATTCCGCCGATATCAACTCTCATGTGATCGCCGGCCACTATGGGCTCCAGCGGTACCAGAGAACCCGACAGGATTACCTCACCGGCTTTCAGCGACATTCCGAGACGCCCCAGAGTGTTGGCCAGCCAGGCAACGCAATTAAGCGGAGAGCCAAGTGCCGCTGCTCCGGCACCTGTACTGATAATTCGACCGTTCTTTTCCACCACCATGCCGCATGTCGACAAATCCACGAAGCGCGGAGAAACCGCCCTGTCTCCCAGTACAAAAAATCCACACGACGCGTTATCTGCCACGGTATCCTGAATGGCGATTTTCCAATCGCGGATTCTTGAATCGACGATTTCGAAACAGGGCATGACACACTCGGTCGCCGCAATAACGGCGGCGTTCGTGATGCCAGGCCCAGCCAGATCCCGCTTCAGGACAAATGCAATTTCTCCTTCTGCCCTCGGCGCAATCATCTGAGTACTGACCGGCAGTGTTTCACCGTTGGCATACACCATCTGGTCAGTCAGATAGCCGAAATCTGGCTGGTGCACGTTCAGCATGTTCTGAACTGCCTTGCTGGTGACACCTATCTTTTTCCCAATAACCTTTTCACCCTCTGCAATTCTCAGATTCATCAGGCCAAGGGAAATCTCATAGGCGTCCTCGATCGTCATATCAGGTTCTGACTGCGTCAACGGGTCGATCGCTGAACGTGACCTCAACGCGTTGAACAATGCCCTGCTATAGTGGTCAATCTGCTCTTTCTTCATGGGAGTGGCCTTAGAACTCAAAGTTTGATGCAGATATTCGAGAGTTCGCTGTAGAACTCCAAGCCGTGGACACCACCCTCTCGGCCGATGCCGGACTGCTTGCTGCCGCCGAAAGGTGTCCTAAGGTCACGAAGGAACCAGCTGTTTACCCAGCAAAGTCCCACCTCCAGTTTCGGAGCAACGCGATGAGCACGGCTGAGATTTTCCGTCCATACAGCAGCCGCTAGACCGTAAGGGGTATCGTTTACGAGGCTGATGACCTCTTCTTCGGAGTCAAACGGTGCGATATGGCAACAGGGCCCGAAGATTTCCTCCTGCACTACCGCAGAATCCTCACCAAGGCCTGTCCATATCGTTGGCTCTACCCACGCACCTTCGCTCAGATTCGCAGGCATCTCCGGAACACCCCCACCGGTCACGATATTGGCACCATCCTTGCGCGCTACTTCGTAGTAGGAAAGAACCTTCTGACGGTGCGCCTGACTGATCACCGGACCAAAGTTCACATTCTCATCCTGCCACCACCCCATGCGCAGGGATTCCGCCCCTTCCTTGAGACGCTTGACGAATTCATCAAACAGTGGACGCTCGACGTAGACCCTCTCTGTGCCAAGGCACACCTGGCCACAGTTAGCGAAAACGGAACGCATGGTGCCCTCGATCGCCTTGTCGATGTCCGCATCCGCAAAAACAACGGCGGCGTTCTTTCCACCCAGTTCAAAGGAGACAGGCACGAGGCATTCAGAGGCAGCCTTCATGATCGCTGTACCCGTCTTCGACTCGCCGGTGAACGTAATGCCATTAATGTCGGGGTGACGGGTCAGAAACTCACCCGCGGAATCCGGCCCAAAGCCATGAACAACGTTGTAGACACCCTCCGGAATGCCCGCCTCGTTCATGACTTCAGCCAGCAGCGTTGCAGTGTGAGGCGTTTCTTCAGAAGGCTTCACAACGACGGTATTACCACAGGCAAGTGCAGGGCCGACTTTCCACGTCATCAGCAGAAGCGGGAGGTTCCATGGGGCTACCACCGCAATCACGCCACGGGGTTTGCGGACAGCGTAATTGTGAGCACCCAGCCCGTCAGGTGTATCCATCTGGAAGCTTTCGGTCGGAATATTCTTTACGAGATCCGCAAAAACCTGGAAATTAGCTGCACCCCTGGGAATATCAATATGAGACGCAAGTGATTTGGGCTTACCGGTATCAAGACACTCCGCTTCAACAAATTCGTCGAAACGAGCCATGACTCCGTCGGCAACTTTCTGCAAGAGTTTCATCCGCTCGGCGACCGCCATCGTACCCCAGGGTCCATTCATGGCGGCATTTGCGGCAGCGACAGCCTGGTCCACTTCTTCCCGGCCCGCTTCATGCACTCTTGCTATAACTTCACCGTTGGCCGGATTGACATCGTCAAAAGTGCGGCCGCTTTCTGACGAAACAAATTGACCATTAATGAAGTGTTTTATTTCCTGCATTCTGAACTCCCTACTATTAACTGGTGCTTGCAGGTGAATCTTTTCTAGCTCTGCAAAGCACCGCTCTCATTAAATGAGATATGATCTTAGTTGTAAAGATGATATAAGCAGATTCTGATCCTGTCAACCGAACTAAGATGTCTTTAGGTTGAAAATGGCAGAGGCGTCTGTAGGAATAATCTCGGGAGTTGGTATACTTCGGGGCAGACCCACAGTGTGGCCCTACCCCGGATTTTTCCAACTCTGGCTGGACCTAAAACGGGGTCAGGGTCACGTTGGCTAGCCAATTGAACTACTTTCAATATCGGCGGCCAACGATCAATTTCAGCACATCGCCAAATCTATCCGATCTGCCCGATGTTGCAATGAACTAGTGTCCCTTAA
>NZ_AGTR01000028.1 GCF_000235625.1 Marinobacter manganoxydans MnI7-9
GGCCCCCGGATACAAGGCGTTGGGCCCGTGGAAAACCGAGACGACAGGCTAATACGGTATATACGCTTCCTCATCACCCACGACTTTCTCGAACCGCCCTGCCCGCCAGTCTTCTCTGGCTGTACCTATACGGGCCTTGCTAGAAGAGACGAAGTTCCACTCGATAAAACGCTTGCCCAGCGGCTCACCGCCAATCACGGCAATCCGGGTATCCTCTGTGGCGGTAATGGCAACACCGGGCTGTCGGGAAAAGATCGTCATGCTGTGGGTAGGCAGCTCAGAGCCATGGGCTCGCAGGGCGCCACTGGCAACGTAGACGGCGCGCTCAGGCGCCTGGGGTAATGCCAGGGTCTGACCGGTTTTAAGGGTGGCTTCAAGGTACAGGGTTTCGCTGAACTTGAGCACCGGCGAAGTGACTCCGTAAGCACTGCCGATCATGACTCGAACCGGCACGCCGTCTATCTCAACCGCGGGGATGTCATCCTCTGGATAGTGGTGAAACGCTGGCGCAGTTTCTTCGTGCTCTTGCGGCAGGGCCAGCCAGAGCTGGAGCCCATGCAAGCGGTGATCCGTTGCGGTGATCTCAGGACGCTCCCGCTCGGAATGGGCGATACCGCTGCCGGCCACCATAAGATTGATATCTCCGGGCCGGATTGGCTGGTAGCTGCCAACGGAATCCCGATGCAGTATCTCGCCCTCAAACAGGTAGGTAACAGTGGCAATACCAATATGGGGATGCGGCAGTACGTTGAGACCCTGGCCAGCCGGAAATTCCGCCGGGCCCATTTCGTCAAAGAATACCGAGGGGCCTACCATTTTCCGCTTCGCGGTTGGCAACTGCCGACGTACGGAGAAGCCGCCCAGATTGGCAACCCGGGGGCTCAAAATGGTTTCGATGGCGCTGCACGGCGCATCGGCCGAATCACAGTTCTGTTCAACAGTATTCATCAGATTGCTCATGCATCGCTCCCGTTTTGCCCCGACTCTGTCACCCGGTTTCCTGAATCTATTATAGAAGCCGGAATCTTTCTCCGGGCACCGATATTCATCCTGGCCATTCCGCAACCGCTATAGTTACCGTAAGCAATTCAAGCAATCGCAACAGTCTGGGGCCTTGAGTGTTTCCATCACTGACTACCGGCATCATAGCTTTTGCCATCGCATCCGTCGTTATTGTGACAGCCGGCAGCCGACTTGCGCGGGTCGCCGATGAACTGGCTGATCGCACAGGTCTGGGCGAGGCGTTGTTCGGCATCTTTCTGCTGGCCGGGGTAACCTCACTGCCCGACTTCGCCGCCACGCTGAGCGCGGCCATGGATTCAAGGCCGGATCTGGCCATGAGCAATGTCATGGGCAGCATGGCTGCGAACCTGGTGTTTCTGGGCATTGCAGACATCATGTACCGGAAGGCCAACCTGGAGCACGCAGCTGCATCTTCCACCAACCTGATGCTGGCCGCGTTGTTGATCGTTCTGCTGGCTTTGCCGCTACTGGCAATTGCGAGTCCACCAGTTTCCCTCTGGGGAATACACCCAATCACACCCGTGATTACCGCAGCGTATTTGTTCGGGCTTCACCTGGTTCGCACAACAGACAGTAAACCCATGTGGTTTCCCCGACTGACCCGCCAGACCGTTCCCGACAAGCCTGGTCATTATCTTCGCGGCGGTCTTGCCCAGGCCTGGGTCACTTTCATTATTCTGGCTGCAATTACAGGCATAGCTGGATGGGTACTGATGGAAGGGGCCAAAGTGATCAGTGACGAAACGGGCCTGTCCGATACCCTGATTGGCGGCCTGTTTACCGCGCTCGCTACCTCCTCACCCGAGCTGGTCACCACCATTGCTGCCATCCGCAGGAACGCGCTGACCCTGGCGGTAAGCAATATATTCGGCACCAACTGTTTTAATATGCTGGTGATCGCTTCAGCCGATGTGGGCTACCCTGGCGGTTCCATCTATCACGACATTACCCCGATACAGATGACCTGGGGGCTTGTCAGCATACTGATGACAGCCACGTTGTTAATGGGAATGGTCCGGCGCCAACGCTATGGAATTGGCAAGATCGGGTTTGAAAGCGCCCTGATGCTCTCGGTCTATGCAGTGGCGCTGATTATCGTGACAATTAGCGGATAATAAGGAGATTACCCATGAAAACGATTGGCCTTCTCGGCGGCATGAGCTGGGAATCCACCCAAACCTACTACCGACTCCTCAACGAGGGGGTCAAAGGCCGACTGGGCGGGCTGCATTCGGCGAAGCTGGTGCTCTTCAGCGTGGATTTCGCCGAGATCGAAGCGCTTCAACACAAAGGTGATTGGCCCGCTACTGCCGACATTCTTTCCGACGCCGCCTTGTCATTGCAGAGGGCCGGCGCGGATTTCCTGGTGATCGGCACCAACACTATGCACAAGGTTGCTCCTGAAATTGAACAGGCGATCGAGATCCCGTTGCTACACATAGCAGATGCCACAGCTCAGGTGCTGAAGAATGATGGAATCAACCGGGTAGGCCTGCTGGGCACGCGATTTACCATGGAACAGGCGTTCTACAGGGACCGACTGGAGGCCGCCGGTATCGACGTTCTCACGCCGGATGAAATCCAGCGGGACGAGGTGCATCGTGTTATCTACGAGGAGCTTTGCCTGGGAGAGATCAAGCCGGACTCGCGCGACATCTACCTCGATATTGTCAGCTCGCTTTCCGAGCGCGGCGCGCAGGCGGTGATCCTGGGCTGCACCGAGATCGGCTTGCTGATCAAGCAGGCGGATACCGGGGTTCCCCTCTACGACACCACGGAGATTCACGCAGCTCAGGCCGTCGAGCTGGCGTTACATCATCCGTAGAAGACCGACCAAGACGAACGCCTGCAAAAACTGGATAATGGCCGCCATTAAAAACCATGGCGCGCCAAATTCTCCGATCCAGGACTCTCTGCAATGGAAATCAACGTCAACTTTCTCGAGAACCTCAGACTTGAAGCCAAGTTTGACGATTTCACGGTCGTAACGGACCAGCCGATTCGCTACAAGGGCGACGGCTCGGCGCCCAGCCCGTTCGATTACTTCCTGGCGTCCTCTGCCCTGTGTGCGGCCTACTTTGTTCGGGTTTACTGTCTCGCGCGGGACATTCCCACCGAGAACATCCGCCTGTCCCAGAACAACGTCGTGGACCCGGAGAATCGCTACAACCAGATCTTCAAGATTTCCGTGGAGCTGCCCGAGGACATTTCGGAGAAAGACCGCCAGGGCATCCTGCGCTCGATCGACCGCTGCACCGTGAAAAAAGTGGTCCAGACCGGCCCGACCTTCGAGATTGAAACCGTCGAGAACCTGGACGCGGACGCCCAGGCACTGCTGATGACCCAGCCGGAAGGCGGCACCCAGACCTTTATCGAAGGCAAGGACCTGCCCCTTGAACAGACCATTGCCAACATGACTGGCATTCTCGAAGAGCTGGGCATGAAGATCGAGATTGCCTCCTGGCGCAACATTGTGCCTCACGTGTGGTCCCTGCACATTCGCGATGCCGCCTCACCCATGTGCTTCACCAATGGCAAGGGTGCCACCAAGGAAAGCGCCCTTTGCTCTGCCCTGGGCGAATTCATCGAGCGGCTCAGCTGCAACTTTTTCTACAACGATCAGTTCTTTGGTGAGGACATCGCCAACAGCGACTTCGTCCACTACCCGAACGAAAAGTGGTTCAAGCCGGGCCCCAACGACGAGCTGCCGGAAGGCATTCTGGATGACCACTGCCTCGCCATCTATAACCCGGACGGCGAGCTTGGCGGCTCCAATCTGATTGATACCAACTCCGGCAGAGCCGACCGGGGCATTGTCTCCCTGCCCTACGTGCGAAAATCGGATGGCGAGGTGGTGTATTTCCCCTCCAACCTGATTGAGAACCTGTTTCTCAGCAACGGCATGAGTGCGGGCAATACCCTGAACGAAGCACAGGTTCAGTGTCTGTCGGAGATTTTCGAACGGGCGGTAAAGAAGCAGATTATCGAAGAGGAGATTGCCCTTCCGGACGTGCCCCGGGAGGTACTGGAAAAATACCCGAACATCCTGGAAGGCATTGAAGCCCTGGAAGCCCAGGGTTTCCCGACTCTGGTAAAGGACGCCTCCCTCGGCGGCCAGTTCCCGGTAATGTGCGTTACCCTGATGAACCCGCGAACGGGCGGCGTGTTCGCCTCTTTCGGCGCTCACCCGAACTTTGAAGTGGCCCTTGAGCGAAGCCTGACGGAACTCCTGCAGGGCCGCAGCTTCGAGGGCCTCAACGATGTGCCGGCGCCCACCTTCAACAGCCTGGCAGTGACCGAGCCAAACAACTTTGTGGAGCACTTTATCGATTCCACAGGCGTGGTGTCCTGGCGGTTTTTCAGCGCCAGGTCCGATTATGATTTCGTTGAATGGGATTTTTCCGGCACCAACGCCGAGGAAGCCGAGTGTCTGTTCGGTATCCTCGAGGAACTGGGCAAGCAAGTGTATGTCGCCGTTTACGAGGAACTGGGCGCGCCGGTCTGCCGAATCCTGGTTCCAGGCTATTCCGAGGTGTATCCGGTGGAAGACCTGATCATGGACAACACCAACATGGCTTTGGACTATCGGGAAGACATCCTCAACCTGCACCGCCTGGACGATGAGCAACTGGCCGATCTGGTGGAACGCCTGGAAGCCAGCCAGCTGGACAACTACATGACGATCATCACCCTGATCGGCGTGGAGTTCGATGAAAACACCATCTGGGGCCAACTCACGATCCTTGAGTTGAAGATCCTGATCTGCCTTGCCCTGCAGTGGCATGAAGAAGCCCTGGAATTCGTCGACATGTTCCTTCAGTTCAACGACAACACCGTTGAGCGCGGTCTGTTCTACCGAGCCATGTATGCGGTTCTCGAAGTCACCCTTGACGACGAAATGGAGCTGGACGACTACATCACCAACTTCACCCGCATGTTCGGCGAGGAAACCATGGAAGCTGTTGTTGGCTCAGTGGATGGCAGCGTTCGTTTCCACGGCCTGGAAGCCACGAACATGCAACTGGATGGGCTGGAGAAGCATCAGCGGTTGATCGAGAGCTACCGGAAGCTGCACGCGGCGCGTGCAGCCAGGGCGGGCCTGCAGCCGTAATCGGACGCCGAGCGAGCCGCGCCGCATTGGCGGCGCGGTCAGTCCTGATCCACACTTGATCATTACAAGTAGCCTATTTGCGTTTAATGCCCGTACACCCTTGTACATTTGTGGCATACGCCAAACAAGGAGCCTTGCAATGAGCAATCCGGTGATCGCTGATAACAAGCCCAAGAAAGTCAGCCTGAAAAAAGGCGAGGAATACGCCTTCTGCGTTTGTGGCCGTTCCAACAACCAGCCGTTCTGCGACGGTTCCCACGGAGATACGGGGTTCAAGCCCAAGGTCTTCAAGGCCGAAAAAGACGAAGAGGCGGTTCTGTGCCAGTGTAAACAGACCGGAAGCGCGCCTTATTGTGACGGCACTCACCAGCAGTTCAGCGATGACCAGGTTGGCAAGGAGGCGCCGGAGTCAGACGATGATGGCGACGAGGAATCCGGTGATGCGCCGAAGGCCAAATCCACCAAAGAAGAACCCACCGTTGAATTTATTCATCAGTTGGCCCGTGAGGGGCTGAGCAGTATGGGCCACCATGGTCCGACAACTGCCATGGGCGTGCCCCGCCACACCCTGCCCCACTGGGACGACCTCCAACTGATGGTGGCGCAGATGGCCAGTAAGCCGCTGGCAGACGACGCCGACGTCTCGACCGAACTGGTAATCGGGCCTGAAGCCCGCAAGCCACTGACACTGAGCATGCCGCTATTCGTTTCCGACATGAGCTTCGGCGCGTTGTCGGAGGAGGCCAAGATTGCCCTCGCTCGTGGCGCCGAGCTAGCCGGCACCGGCATCTGCTCTGGCGAGGGCGGCATGCTGCCCGAGGAGCAACAGGAAAATTCCCGATACTTCTACGAGCTGGCCAGCGCCAAGTTCGGTTACAAGGAAGAATTGCTCAAGAAAGTGCAGGCGTTTCACTTCAAGGGTGGCCAGGGCGCCAAGACCGGCACCGGTGGCCATTTGCCGGGCAACAAGAACACCGGCAAGATCTCAGAGGTGCGCAATATTCCTGAGGGCGAACCGGCCAACTCCCCACCCACTTTCGACGATTTGCGCTCAGTTGAGGATTTCCAGCGCTTCGCCAGCCATGTTCGGGAAGTGACCGGAGGTATTCCCGTCGGCTTCAAGCTGAGCGCCAATCACATCGAGCGGGATGTGCAATTCGCCCTGGATGCCGGCGCCGACTACATCATTCTCGACGGCCGTGGCGGCGGCACCGGCGCTGCACCCGAGATCTTCCGTGATCACATCAGTGTGCCCACCATTCCTGCCCTGGCGCGTGCGCGGCGCTATCTGGATGACCGCGGCGCAAGCGGACGGGTCACATTGATCGTTACCGGTGGCCTGCGGGTCCCTATCGATTTTGTGAAGGCCATGGCGCTGGGCGCTGACGGTATTGCCGTTGCCAACAGTGCCATGCAGTCCATCGGCTGTGTTGCAGCCCGTATCTGTAACACCAACAATTGCCCGGCAGGCATTGCGACCCAGAACAAGGACCTGCGCCAACGGTTGAACGTCGACCAGTCTGCCAAACAGCTGCGGAACTTCCTTGAGGCCTCTGTCTCACTGATGCAGGTGATGGCACGAGCCTGTGGCCACGACAGCCTGAGCAAACTGAACATAGATGACCTGTCCACCTGGCATCGGGAGATGGCCCTGCTCAGCGGCGTTCGCTACGCCGGTGTGCTTGATCCTTCTGCCTGAGGTGCTTCTTCGCTGGCCGCCAGGACTCGAACCCGTTCGAAGTCCTCCTCGGTGAACACACCGTTCACCCCGGAAATGGCGGCCAGCTTCATGCCATGCTTCAGCCCCAGCTTGTAAATCTCCCGCACTTTTTCCCACTCGATATTCCGCCCGAGAGTGAAGTTCTCGAAACGCGCTTCCAGAGCAAGCACGATGGTTTCCGCCAGGCAGGCATAGGCAATGCCTTTCGGAAGCCCGATGTCTTTCATATGCACTTCACCCGGTAGCTGAATCTCGCCAGATTCGATCACCAGCACATCCGGCCGCTTGGCGACATCCTCCGCCGGGATATCCAGTGGGCGGGCGACGTCGGTTATGACGCAGCCCGGCTTCACTTTCATGATATCCAGGATACGTTTGCCGGCCCCGGAGGTGGCGGTCACGATCATGTCCATGTCGGCCAGATCGCGTTCGGCAGAGCCGGCAACATGTACGATGGCACCCGGCGTTTCCTGTTCGATGCTTTCCTTGAGAGCCAGCAGTTTGGCCGGCTCCGGTGCCGCCAGATAAATCTCGTCCACTGCCTTGGCCAGCAATCTGGCGCAGACCGACCCGATAGCACCCGTAGCGCCCACCACCATGGCCTTGCCGGCCGCTTTGCCACTGGGCCCAATACTCACCCGCCCTATTTTCTTCATGGCGTCATGGGCCGCCCACAGGGCACCGGATGCGCTGTAGCTGTTGCCGGTCGTGATCGGCAGCGGCGCCCGCTTGGCCACCGTTATACCGGCATCACCCACGACCTTGGTAAACGCACCCAGGCCCATGATCTGGGCGCCGAGTTTCTTGGCCAGTTTGGCCGCCTGCAGCAACCGGGCGTAGGTAAATTCCGGCCCGTGGGCCATGATCTCCCGAGGGGTGCCACCAACGGTAATGAGCCAGCCCTCCACCTCATCGCCATTGGGTGACCGGATTCCGGATACCTTGGAGTAGATGAACGGTGGCGAATACGCGATGGCCTTTTCCACCAGGTTCATCACCACAGGCGGCGATACGTTGGCAACCCAGTCCAGGGGCGGTGTTTTGGTGAGGTATTGCTGCGACAGGGGATGAATGACAAACGCAAACCGGTTAACCCGGCGATAACCGTTCGGGTAAAGGATTCGCGGCTCAATCTGCAGGCTCTGAATAACATCCAGATAGTCATCGGGGCCCAACTGGTCCGGCGTCCTGGAAAGCGCCGCACTGATCATCGCCTCCATCACATTCACGCCAACGGGGCGGCCCTCCAGCCAGGGACTGTAATCCACTACCATGGCAACCTTGCGCGAACGCATCCAGTCCATGGCCGCGTCCGTTACCCGCGAGGTAATCACGGTTTTTCCATCCAGCTCTTTCGCCGTGAAATTCTCCAGGTCGCCAATCGAGGCCACGATGACATGGGCCTCGGACACCGCGTGATGGAGCGAACCTTTAACCAGGTTCTCACCCAACCGATACAGCGGTGTTCGGAGAATGGTTTCAACCGCTTTCACCGCCGCAGGCCTGAACATGATGGGTGCAGTAAGCGAGGTATAGGTTTCCAGCTGTTTCAGGGAAGTCAGCAGCCTGGGCACTCCGAAATCCGTGTAAGGATCGGCAAAGAAGAGATTCTCGGTATGTTCGGAAAGGGCCCTGGCAATCCGGTAACCGGCCTGCCCATTCAAAAAGAGCACCCGGGCATTGTCGAAGAAATGCCCGAGCTCAGACTGGGTATGACGCACAGCCCATTCCTGCAGGATAGCCCGCAACCCGGCACCGGTGGTTACCGGCTTATCCGGCACACAGGCCTCAAGGCGGGCAGTATCCGGGTGTTCAAGCTGCTCCCGGCCCACCTCGTAATGATCGTGTACCATGCTCAGACCGATGGCATCTGCCTGCGGATGCACGGACTCCAGAACCGCCTCGGCCCGGGAAAGATCGCCGTCTGTACCGATCCGGATAATCCGGAAAGGCTGCCCAAGAAACGACGTCTCGATATCATAATCGTACTCACCAGATCCCTGGCTGACGCTGACAACGGTTTTCATATTCAGGTCTTCCCGTTTTCCTGTTGTTATCATCTACAGCCTAATTCAGGAGATCGGTTTCTGCCTTAGCGCAGATCAAATTCCAGACCGCTATTCAACGTCTACAATAGAGTGGCGGGCCGAACGACCAACAGACTTTCAAGGATCAACCAGGAGCTCACCATGACCATTCAGGAAGAACTCAACTCTACCGTCCGGGAACTGGTTCAGCCCGGCAAGGGAATTCTCGCGGCGGATGAAAGCCACCCGACCATTGCCAAGCGTTTCAAGGCCGTTGGTGTGGAGTCGAGCGAAGATATGCGCCGGGAATACCGAAGCCTTATTTTCTCGGCTTCCGGGCTCGGAGAATTCATCAGCGGGGTCATTCTGTTTGAAGAGACTCTCGGCCAGCAGAGCCTGGATAATGTTCCCATGCCAAAGCTGCTGGCCAGCAAAGGCATTGTGCCGGGCATCAAGGTAGACAAGGGCAAAGGCCCTCTTGTGAATGCCCCGGGTGATGAAATCACCTTTGGCCTGGATGGTCTGGAGGACCGCCTGGAAATCTACAAAAACCAGGGGGCCCGGTTCGCCAAGTGGCGGGATGTGTTCCATATATCGGACACTCTGCCCTCACGGCAGGCGATCGAGGCGAATGCCGAGGTTCTCGCCCGCTATGCGGCGATCTGCCAGTCCCTGGGTATCGTGCCGATCGTTGAGCCGGAAGTACTGATCGATGGCAACCATTCCATCGAGCGCTGCGCGGAAGTCAGCGAGGCGGTGATTCGGGAGGTGTTCCACGCCCTTTACCGACACAAGGTGGCACTGGAATACATGATCCTCAAACCCAGCATGGTGACGCCGGGCAAGGAAAGCCCGAAGGCATCCCCGGAAGCCGTGGCGACAGCGACTCTCGATGTTTTTCGCAGGGCGGTACCGGCTGCGGTACCCGGCATTTTCTTCCTCTCGGGCGGCCAGACACCGGAAGAAGCCACTCTCAATCTGAACGCCATGAACAGCATGGGCGCGCAGCCCTGGGAGTTGAGCTTCTCTTACGGACGGGCTTTGCAGGAACCGGCACAGAAGGCCTGGGCCGGCAATCTGGACAATGGTCCGGAGGCTCAGGCAGCAATGCTGAAGCGGGCCCGCCTGAACGGTGCCGCTCGCGCGGGCCATTACCGACCGGAGATGGAAGACTGACCGGCAACAGCCCTGCGTGCCCGTGTTCCCCTAGTTGCAGCCGGAGACGCAGCTCGCCATGCCATTGAACGCCATGGTGCGGCCACTGAGGGGCACATGAACCGGCACTGTCACTGAATCCCGGAACAGAGCCGTGCGCGTTCCTTCCTGCACCATGCCACCGGAGGTCGCAGGTTCGTTGGCGTGGGAGGCGATAACCGCCTTCGGTTGCACGAGGTCATTGATTACGTAGGCGGCCTGTTTCGGTCCGGTGGTGAACGTATCACCGATGTTCATCACCACAAGTCCCGCACCGTAGTGATCCTTCACGACCAGCTTTTGCTCGGCAGTAATGCCAGTGTCACCGGACAGGTAGACCACCAGGCCGTTGGAGAACCTGAGCACGTAGCCCGTGGGTGGTCCGACACTGGCGCCAACACCCGCGGCAGCCAGATACTCTGCCAGTGGCCCGGTGAGGAACGAGGGCGATACGCCATTGCTGTGCACAGCCGGCACGGTCGTAATTGCCACTCCGCCAACTTCACGCTCGCCACCGAACCGAACCAACAGCGAGTTTGCAGGATCACCGCCGGCATCTTTCAGCTTGGCAGCAAAGAAGGCGGGCATTTCGCTACCCGTAACAATTTTTGAACCGTGTTTTACCGCAATATCAACAGTGTTGGATTGTGGCAATGTTGAAACGCCGGTGTCTGGAGATCCGCACGTGCCCTGATTGGTCTTGCTGATGCGCTGATCACCCACATGGTCCCCATGCATGTGGGAAACCAGAACAACATCAATTTTGCCCAGTCGGGGATCATCCGGACCGGCGACCGTTCTGCCGGCGTCATAGAGAATTCGGGTGCCATTGGGATCTTCAAAGACCAGCGCCCGGTCCCGGCCACAGAACTCACCATCGTGGCTTCCCAGGGGTGTGACTTTCACCACGTGGTCGTCGGCGGCAGCCGGCATAGCGGCGCCCACTAGCATACCGACTGACACTCCGGCAAAGGCCATCGTGTTGCGCAAACCTGCTCTGAACATGTTGTTCGTCCTCCCACTCGTTTTTTATTGGTACCGGTATTGATACGAACGACAATCCCGTTGATACCAGTTTAGGCGGCGGGAAGGTCAACGCGTGGGGATTGAGTGAGTGCGCTTGAATGAGGATCAGGCAGCGCGGGAGTCCGTCAGGATAACCCGCTGTTCCAGGCATGCCATCATGGGCGCCACCTGACGGATTTTCCGGGCCTCGGGCCAGAGCGCCTCTGCCTCGGCGAAACCCTGGCGGAGAAAGTTAAGCCATTGTTTGATACGACCGGTCACATAGCGGTCCTCAAGCCAGCCCTGAAGAACCGTAGCGTACTCACGAACCAGGGCGACAGCTTCCGGCCAGGTCATATCCGGCACCGTTTTGCCCTGCTGGCTGGCCTTGATCTGCCGGGCGAGGTCTGGCCGGGCGATCAGGCCACGGCCAATCATCACGTCATCGCAGCCGGACACCTCACGGCAACGCCAGTAGTCCGCGACACTCCAGATTTCGCCATTGGCAATTATGTGGGTTTTGACAGCTTCCCGGGCCCGGGCGATTTCCTCCCAATAGGCCGGCGGCTTATACCCGTCTACTTTGCTGCGGGCATGAATGACAATCTCTGCCGCGCCTGCCGCTTCCAATGCCTGGGCACAAGCCACACCCATGGATCGGTCGTCATACCCCAGCCGCATTTTGGCTGTGACCGGCACATGCGCTGGCACAGCCTGACGCACAGCAGCCACGATCTCATGCATAAGCTCCGGCTCGCGCATCAACACACAGCCACCCTTGTGCTTGTTGACCGTTTTGGCCGGGCAACCAAAGTTGATATCCACCTGGGTGGCGCCGAGTTCAGCCGCACGCACGCCGTGGCGCGCCATCTGGTGAGGGTCTGAACCCAGCAGCTGAACGGCAACGGGGGTGCCCACTTGAGTGAGCGACCGGTTGTACAATTCGGGGGCGTATTTGTAGAACACTCTCGGTGGCAGCATGCCATGGGTGACACGAACGAATTCCGTTACGCAACGGTCGATGCCGCCTACCCCGGTAAGGGTTTCACGGATGGGTGCGTCAACCAGCCCTTCCATTGGGGCGAGAATGATGCGCATGAGTGCTCCAGCAATTACAGGGTCTGTTCGGGGTGAGACTGATCAAAAATCACACGGAGCGGATTGTAAGGAATTTGGCGGGAAGTTGATAGACGGACACCCCGAAACCGGGGTGTCCAATCGCTTGCTTACAGGTCTTATTCGACGTCGAACCGGTCGGCGTTCATGACCTTGCTCCAGGCTGCAACGAAGTCTTTCACGAACTTCTCTTCGTTGTCGTCCTGGGCATACACTTCTGCGTAGGCACGCAGGATCGAGTTGGAACCGAACACGAGATCAACACGGGTCGCAGTGAACTTGGTATTGCCACTGTTGCGATCCACGATGTTGTACGAGTTCTTGCCAGTCGGCTCCCAACGATTCGACATATCAGTCAGATTGACGAAGAAATCATTGGTCAACTGGCCAACGCGATCGGTGAATACGCCGTGCTTGGTGCCGCCGTAGTTGGTACCGAGCACCCGCATGCCACCCAGCAGGACGGTCATTTCAGGCGCTGTCAGTCCCATCAGTTGGGCACGATCCAGAAGCATTTCTTCCGGCTTGACCACGTAGTCCTTCTTCTGCCAGTTGCGGAAGCCATCCGCCAGCGGCTCCATCGGATCGAAGGATTCGGCATCCGTCATCTCGTCGGTAGCGTCACCACGTCCCTTCAAGAAGGGTACGTGAACCTCGTGGCCGGCTGCTTTGGCTGCCATCTCGATGCCAAGGTTACCGCCAAGCACGATAACGTCAGCAACGCTGGCGCCAGTGTCAGCCGAAATCTGCTCGTAAACCTTCAGCACCTTATCCAGACGATCGGGCTCGTTACCCTCCCAGTCCTTCTGGGGCGCCAGGCGAATCCGCGCACCGTTTGCACCACCACGCATGTCTGAGCCGCGGAAAGTACGGGCACTGTCCCACGCGGTGCAGATCAGCTCGTTAAGGCTCAATCCGGCCCCGGCAATCTTCTGCTTGACCACTTCCTCAATGTAATTGGTCTCGCCCTGGGGAACAGGATCCTGCCAGATCAGATCTTCATCAGGCACACCCGGTCCGATATAGCGGGACTTGGGCCCCATGTCGCGGTGGGTCAGCTTGAACCAGGCACGGGCGAAGCAGTCTTTGAAGTACTCGGGATCTGCCATGAACTTCTCGCAGATTGCGCGGTACTTCGGATCGACTTTCATTGCCATGTCGGCATCGGTCATCATCGGCTTGCGACGGACGGACGGATCAGTCGGATCAACCGGCATGTGCTCTTCTTTGATGTCGATCGGCTCCCACTGGTTTGCACCAGCCGGGCTCTTGGTCAGCTGCCACTCGTAGCCAAACAGCAGATCAAAGTAGCCCATGTCGAACTTGGTCGGATTCGAGGTCCAGGCACCTTCGATGCCAGAGGTAACCGCGTTGGTCGCCTTGCCGTCGAGGTTCGGGTTCATCCAGCCAAAGCCCTGGGTTTCAACGTCAGCCCCTTCCGGCTCCGGGCCGAGGGCATCGGCGTCGCCATTACCGTGAGCCTTGCCCACCGTATGGCCGCCAGCGGTCAGCGCTGCGGTTTCTTCATCGTTCATCGCCATGCGGGCAAAGGTCGTTCTCACCTGCTCCGCGGTCTTCTGCGGATCCGGCACACCGTTCACGCCCTCAGGATTCACATAAATCAGGCCCATTTGCACTGCAGCGAGCGGGTTCTCCATGGTGTCGGGCTTGTCGACGTCTTCATAACGGCTGTCAGACGGCGCCAGCCACTCTTTTTCCGCGCCCCAGTAGATGTCTTTTTCCGGATGCCAGATGTCCTCGCGGCCATAAGAGAAACCGAAGGTCTTCAGGCCAAACGACTCATAGGCAACATTACCGGCCAGGATAAACAGGTCGGCCCAGCTCACCTTGTTGCCGTATTTTTTCTTAAGCGGCCACAGAAGGCGGCGTGCCTTGTCGAGGTTGCCGTTGTCGGGCCAGGAGTTCAGCGGAGCGAACCGCTGGTTACCGGTGCCGGCACCACCACGACCGTCGGCCAGGCGATAGGTTCCAGCGGCGTGCCACGCCAGTCGAATCATCAGGCCGCCGTAATGCCCCCAATCGGCAGGCCACCATTCCTGACTGTTGGTCATCAGCTCGTGCATGTCTTTTTCGAGGGCTTCGTGATCAAGCTTTTTCACTTCTTCCCGGTAGTCGAAGTCTTCACCGAGAGGATTGGTTTTGCGGTCGTGCTGATGAAGGATGTCGAGATTGAGGTTCTCAGGCCACCAGCCAGCTACGTCGGCTTTTTCCTGAGTGTTTGAACCGTGCATTACGGGACACTTTCCGCCCGCACTGTTGTTGTCTGTCATTTTTCTCTCCTCATTGGGGTTGGCAAAACGACACTGCTTTGATTCAGGCACTTCTAACTATAGGACACACCCAATAATCTGCTCTGAGTATTTCTTATGTCCCGGATAGCGTGCGCCTATAGGATTTCCCGCAATATTTGCGGGTTCTCTGCCTTACTGGGCACAAGCGTAATCACTTGAATATCTCGCCAGAATGTCTAAAAAGTCCGGCCATGCGATTGAACGACTGAGTGACATTACATTGGACATGGATCTGCTCCTGCCTAACGAGAACAACTCCACCGTAGCGCGGGACCGATGGCGCAATACAATTAATTAAAAATAAATTTGTGAGAGTTTTTATTTATGAATGGAGCTCTGATGTCAGAGCCGTTCAATGGATGAAAACTTGCCGGCGTCGTCAAAGACGATGCGGAAACTGCCGCGAATGCCATCGCGAAGATAAAAACGGGAGAGGATACGGGCCGGGAATCGGACAGAGCGTCCGTCCCGGGCCGTGGTGTGAACATCCGTGGCAACGCCCTGATAGAGCTTGATCCACTCATCAGGGCTGATGCTGATATCCACAATAATCTGCTGCATCGGCGATCAGTTCGCCAGTTCAAGCAGCAGGCGGTTCAGACGGGTGACATAGGCACCGGGGTCCGGGAGTTGCTCTCCGCTGGCCAGGGTGGCCTGGTCCAGGATAACCGCTGAGAGCTCATTGAACCGCTCTTCGCCCTTCTCGCTTTCGAGTCGCTGGACCAGCGGATGATCAACATTGATCTCGAAGATCGGTTTGCTGTCCGGTACTTTCTGGCCGGCAGCTTCCATGATCTTCTTCATCTGGGCGCCCATATCGAAATCGCCCACCACCAGACAGGCCGGTGAATCGGTCAGGCGGTTGGTTACACGCACCTCCTGCACCCGGTCGCTCAGGGCATTCTTGATGCGCTCCAGCAGGTCCTTGTGCTCTTCAGCCGCCTCTTCCTTGTGTTTCTTGTCTTCCTCGGTCTCGACCTCGCCCAGGTCCAGGTCGCCACGGGCAACATCCTGCAACTGCTTGCCGTCGTATTCGCTGAGGTAACCCATCATCCACTCGTCGATGCGATCTGTAAGGATCAGCACCTCAATGCCCTTTTTGCGGAAGACTTCCAGATGCGGGCTGCTCTTGGCCGCAGTGAAGTTGTCGGCAGTGATGTAATAAAGCTTCTTCTGCCCTTCCTTCATCCGGCTGATGTAGTCATCCAGCGACACGTTCTGTGTGCTTTCACCGGTGTGGGTAGAGGCGAAGCGCAGCAGGCCGGCAATTTTCTCGCGGTTGCTGAAATCTTCCGCCGGGCCTTCTTTCAATACCGTGCCAAACTCGCCCCAGAACTTCTGATACTGCTCGGGATCCTTCTTGGCCAGCTTGGACAGCATATCCAGGACCCGCTTGGTGAGCGCGGTGCGGATGCTTTCCACGGTGCTGTCGTTCTGCAGGATCTCACGTGACACATTGAGGGACAGATCGTTGGAATCAATCACACCCTTGGCAAAACGCAGGTACAGCGGCAGGAACTGTTCGGCGTCGTCCATGATGAACACGCGCTGCACGTAAAGTTTCAGGCCACGGGGCGCTTCACGGTTGTACAGATCAAACGGTGCACGGGCCGGGATATACAGCAGGCTGGTGTAATCCAGCTTGCCTTCCACCTTGTTGTGGGACCAGGTGAGCGGGTCTTCAAAATCGTGGGCGATGTGCTTGTAGAACTCCTTGTACTCCTCGTCCTTGATCTCGGTACGGGGGAGTGTCCATAGCGCTGTCGCATCGTTAACGGTTTCGTACTCGTCCTTCTTCTCACCTTCGTCGGATTCAGCCTTCATGACAACCGGGAAGGAAATATGATCCGAGTACTTCTTCACCAGACTGCGCAGCTTCCAGCCGTTGGCGAATTCCTTGGCGTCTGGCTTCAGATGCAGGACGATCTGGGTGCCGCGGTTATCCAGATTGACCTGCTCGATGGAAAACTCACCGTCGCCCTTGGATTCCCAATGCACACCCTCTTCTGCAGGCGCACCCGCACGACGAGTGAATACATCCACCTTGTCGGCCACAATAAACGCCGAATAGAACCCAACACCGAACTGACCGATCAGCTTGCTGTCCTTCTTCTCATCGCCGGACAACTGCTGGAGGAATTCAGCCGTACCGGAACGGGCAATGGTGCCAAGATTCTGGATAACATCGTCACGGGTCATACCGATACCGTTGTCGGTGAGCGTGACGGTATTCGCCTCTTCGTCAAAATCCAGGCGAATCTTCAGCTCAGGATCGCTTTCATACAGGCTGTCGTCCTTCAGCGCTGCGAAACGCAGTTTGTCTTCGGCATCTGAAGCGTTGGAAATCAGCTCACGAAGGAAGATTTCCTTGTTGGAATACAACGAGTGAATCATCAGGTGAAGCAGTTGCTTCACTTCGGTCTGGAATCCAAGCGTCTCTTTATTGGCTTCAACCGTCATGGCGTTTATGTCTCCTGATACAAATAAACGGGCGAATAGGGGCGCCCGAGTTACCTCATAATTCGTGGAGCGGCACGGGCAGGAAAGGCTTTCCAAAACACGCTGTGAATACATCCATGTACGCTCGGCTCCGCCATCCATGGCTCCGCACGGTTTTGGAAAGCCTTTCCTACCCGCGCCACCAGGCTATTGAGCTCTCGCTGTCCAAAAAAATGGGGGCACACCGGGGCATTTCAAGCCCCGGAGTATAGGCAAGATCAGTCTTCGAGGAGGAAGTGCGCCCTGGCAGTCGCAATGGGTTGCGAGCGGGATTTCTGCCAGGCGCTGACCATCACGTTGGCAACGCGGTTGCCCTGGCGGGTCAGACGGCATTCGGCGTAGGTTTCCCGGTTGAGGCCGGCGCGGAGATAATCCAGGGAAAAATCGACGATACGGGGCATGCGCAGACTTTCCTGGGACATGATCAGGTAGATGTTGGCGGACATCTCCATGAAGCCACCGATCACGCCCCCGTGGATGGCCGGCAGGATGGGATTACCCAGGTTGGAGTCTTTGCAGGGCAGACGGAAAATCAGGTCGTCTCCAAACTGCTCACACTGAAGACCAATCCAGGTGGCATAGGGAATGCTGCTGAGCATGCGGCTGAAGTCACCGGTCTCCTGGGTGTAACGCAGGATTTCAGGATCGGTCATTCTTCACCCCCGGTAATCAGGTCCCGGTAATGTTTCGGGCTGGCATCCTTCCCGATACGCATGAAGGTGGCCACGCAGTTGGCGATGGTTTCACCGCCTTCCTGGAACGCCTCACAGCGGGTAAAAATAATGTTCCGGGTTACCCGGTAGGTTTCAGCCCGGGCATAAACCGGCTTGCGGGGCTGGGCCGGGCGCATGTAGTCCACGCGCAGGTCCAGCGTCGGGCAGAGTTCAAAATCTTCCAGGGCACAAAGGATCACGCACCCTGACGTGGTATCCATCAGGGTGGTGATGGCCCCACCGTGAATCACTCCGGTGTCCGGGTTACCGATAATGCGATCACTGTAAGGCAGGCACAGTGTCAGGCTGCCTTTTGTGGCCTCGGTAACCGACAGACCAAGCTCGTTGGCCTGGTTGAGGGTGGCTATAAAACGGCTAACCCGTTTCCGTCGGATATCATCGTTCATTCAGATTCAACCTGTGGATCAGCTTTTAGGTTTTGGGCTGTTTTCCGCCTTGCCGGGCAGCGGCTCCTCGAAGACCTTCCCTGCCCTCAATGCTTCCAGTGCCGTCGAACAGAACTCGCGTCGATAGAGAACGACAACAACCAGCGTGGACGCCGCCATGAAGACAATCGGGTGAATAAACCAGCCTACCACGGCAAGTGCGTAATAGTAGGACCGCAGCCCAAGGTTAAAGGCATCGCCGGCAAGATTGCAGATGTTGCCGGCACTTCGTGCAAACGCCTCCCTGCCAGCGGGGCTGGTTTTGGTGTCGTCTGGCGGAGGGGCACTGCCCACCATCACCGACACAAAGTTGTACATCCGCATGGACCAGGTGAATTTGAAAAAGGCGTAGATAAAGACCACCAACAGCACCACCATGCGAAGTTCCCAGATTTCCCGGGTCGGCAATGTGCCGAAGGGCATGGTACTGAATACTTCCATGACTTCCTGGGTGTAGCCGAGGGCGGTGATAATACCCGCGAGAATCAGCAGGCAGCTGGAGGCGAAAAACGCACCGTTGCGCTCCAGGTTTCCGACCACAGACGCATCGGCAATCCGGTTTTCCCGCCGCAACATGACGCGCATCCAGTCCTCCCGGTAAAGGTCGAGGGTGTTGGACAGGCAGGGACGGTCCGCGGCACGGCGTTTCGAGTATTCGGTATAACCCAGCCAGCAGACGAGGAACCAGAGCAAAGCGATCAGTTCGAGTAAATTACTCATGGGTTGCCTTGGGTGCGAAGTTGGTGAAACAGAGCGGGAACAGAGGCTTATGATACGCCAAGGGCCTGCTCGTCACCACCGCCGGGCAGGTTGCGGTAATCCACTGATGGCCGATCATGTGCTATAAACTGCCCATTCAGGAAGCGGGCAACTGTTTTGAACGAACCCGACATCGCATCATCCAAAAGGGAGCTTACTGTGAACCTGTCTGCCATCAAAAACAGCCTGGTAGCCATTGCGCTGGCACTGACACTCAGCGGCTGCTCGGTCAATCCGGTTACCGGGGAAAATCAGCTTTCGCTGATCGGTGAAAGCCAGGAGCTCGCCATGGGCGCCGAGCAGTACGTGCCCACCCAGCAAACCCAGGGCGGTCGGTTTTATGTGGACCCGGAGCTGACGCTCTATGTGAGCGAGGTTGGCCAGAAAATGGCCAGGGTCAGTGACAGACCGGACCTGCCCTACGAATTCGTGGTTCTGAACAGCAGTGTGCCCAATGCCTGGGCCCTTCCCGGAGGCAAGATCGCCATTAACCGTGGCCTGCTGACAGAGCTTGACGACGAGGCTCAACTTGCCTCGGTTCTGGGGCACGAGATTGTTCATGCGGCAGCCCGGCACAGTGTTCAGCGCATGCAGCAGGGAATGTTGATCAGCGCCGGCGTTGCCGGACTTGGTTTTGCCCTGTCGGACAACGAATGGGCCGGTCTGATCATGGGTGGTGCTGCCCTTGGGGCGCAACTTGCGCTGGCGCAATACAGCCAGGGCGATGAACTCGAATCCGACCACTACGGGATTCTCTACATGAAAGAAGCCGGCTATGACCCACAGGCGGCGGTGGAGCTCCAGGAGCTGTTCCTGAAACTATCCGAAGGGCGTCAGTCCAGTTTCATTGATGGCCTGTTCGCGACCCATCCTCCCTCAGCGAAACGCGTGCAGGAGAACCGCGAACTGGTGCAGAAGGTTGGCGCGGGCGGCTACCGCGGTGAGGACGTCTATGAACGCAAGATGGCCAAACTCCGCTCGCTGCAACCGGCTTACGATGCCCATGACAAAGCCATGGAGCTGGCCTCCAAAGGCGAGATGAAGCCTGCGCTGGACAAGATCAACGAAGCCATCCGTCTGCTGCCACGGGAAGCCATGTTCTATGCCCTTCGCGGCCGCATTTATCAGGACCAGAAGGAAACAGAGAAGGCTGCGGCCGACTTTGAAAAGGCGGTGGAGCTCTACCCCGAGATGTTCAAGTATCGCCTTTACAATGGCCTGAATGCTCTGAGGCTCAACAATCTGGACAAGGCCAGGGAGAATCTGACCAAAGCCAATGAAACCGTCCCCACTTCCATTGCCTTCCTGCGACTGGGCGATGTTGCGGTAAAACAGAATAACCGGAATGAAGCCATTGCCTATTACAGCAAGGCCGCCGAAGCCGGTGGGGACGTAGCTGAAGAGGCCAAACGTAAACTGGCGGCACTCACGCAATAATTGCCGCCGGAATCGTTGACTTTAGAAGGCCGGTGTCCCGAGGGATTCCGGCCTTTTTATTGCCCGGGATCAAGATTGCCGGTCTGACGCACATCTTCTGTCATCGCCTCCATTGACTTTTAGAGCAATAACTCTAAAAATCAGATGACATCAACAACGATTGGATGACGGACATGCTAGCGAAACGTATCCAGCCCATGGTCTTCCAGGCGCGCCGACTGTACGTGGAACTGATGTTCCAGGTGATGGGGCGAGCCCTGCAGGCTGTGAGCGAGGTGGACGAGAAGGTTCAGAACGAAGCCCGGGCACTACCTGACGGTTTCCTGTTCGAGATGATGGTGATGCCGGATGGCTCAAAGCTGATCGTCGAGCATACCGGCCAGGGGCGTTTCCGTTACCACGGTGACAAGGCCCCACGGCCGATCGACCTGTCGATTCAGTTCAAGCACATCGCCCACGCTTTCCTGGTGCTGTCTTTCCAGGAAAAAACATCAGTGGCTTTCGCCAATGACCGCATGCTGGTGGATGGCGACATCAGCTATGCCGTGCGGATGACGCGGGTACTGAACCGGCTTGAGTCCTTCATCCTGCCGAAAATGGTCGCCGAGCGCGCCGTGAAGGAATACCCGGCCGACCTCCACCTGCCGGAAAAGCTGATCAGCGCCGCGCGCATTTACCTGAAAGTTGCCACCAATTTCGTTGAGACAGTGAGAGCGTGATGACCAATAAATACTATGAGTTCTTCTGCCCGGTAAAAGTCATTGCCGGCAAGGCCGCCCTTGAACACATCCCTTACGAGCTGACCGGAATGGCTGCCAAACGGCCAATGATCGTAACCGACAAGGGCGTGCGGGCTGCGGGCCTCCTGGAACCCGTGATCGCAGCTTGCGAGGAAAGCGGGCTGGAAATAACCACCATCTATGATGACGTTCCGCCTGACTCCTCGACCACGGTGGTACGCGATATCGCCGGCATCTATCGTCAGGAAAAGTGCGACTCCATCATCGCCGTGGGCGGCGGTTCGGCGATCGATACCGGCAAGGCCGTCAACATCCTGGTTTCCGAGGGTGGTGACGATATCGCCAAGTACAGCGGTGCCGGTGTGCTCAAGCACCCCCTGAAACCGTTTTTCGTTGTGCCGACAACGGCCGGCACCGGCTCCGAAGTCACCTCTGTTGCCGTGATTACCGATGAGGCCAAGGGCGTCAAGCTCCCCTTCACGTCATCGTTCCTGCTTCCGAACGCAGCCATCATTGATCCGCGCATGACGCTCACTCTGCCGCCCCACATCACTGCGGCAACGGCGATGGATGCCATGACCCATGCAACGGAAGCCTTCACCTGTATGGCCAAGAACCCGCTGAGCGATGCCTACGCCACTGCGGCGATCAAGAAGATCAGCCACTCCCTGCTTAACGTGATGGACAACCCGAAAGACAGTGACGGCCGTTTGGAACTTGCCCAGGCCTCGACCATGGCTGGCATTGCCTTCTCAAATTCCATGGTAGGTCTGGTGCACGCGCTCGGGCACGCCACCGGTGCTATCTGTCATCTGCCTCATGGTCTGTGCATGAGCCTGTACCTGCCCTATGCACTGGAGTACAACCTGGAAACCATCCGGGAGCCTCTGGGCGAGCTGCTGCTTTACCTGGAAGGCCCGGAAGTGTTTGCAGCTACGCCGGCAAGCCGCCGGGCAGAGGCCAGTATTTCCGCCATTCGCAAGCTGCGTGACGCCCTGTACAAGCGCTGCCAATTGCCACGCACGCTGAAGGAAACCGGCAAGGTAACCGAAGATCAGCTGGACCACATCGCCGAGATGGCGTTGGATGATGGCTCCATCATGTTCAATCCGAAGGAAGTGACACTGGAAGATGCCCGCGCCGTTCTGCGACGCGCCTGGGCCTGATCTGGCATGCAGGGCCCCCGCTTGGGGGCCCTCCGTTCGGATTGTCTGAAGATAGAATTCAAATCATTGAAAATAATCGGGGAAGAGAGGACAATTAGTTACTTCTGGCAGGGAAGATAGCCGGGTTCGTTTTCCACCTACAGTACTGTTTCGTAGAGAGCCCCCTCCTCATGAAAAACCGACTTTCCTGCCGCTTCTCTCCCATTCTGGCCGCCCTCCTGTTTGCTCTGGCGACACTTTCGCCTTCTGTATTTGCCTCTAAGGAAAAACAGGTTTTCCGTTTCAATGTTTCTCCAAACGGTTACCCACCCTACCTTATCGTGCATCAGAACCAACCCTCAGGAATCATGTGGGATGTGGTGTCCGTGGTTGCCCGCCGCCTTGGCTACACGGTAATCGCGGAGCAGATACCACGAAAACGGGTTGATCAGATGCTGCTTGAGGGTTACATCGACGGAACGCCGAGGGCCCGGGAGTGGGCCGATGATCCGGAGCAATTCCTGTTTACCGACCCGGTGGTGGACATCGAAGAGGTGTTTTTCGTTCCAGCGGAATCGGGGTTCTCCTACCAGAGCCCCGACGACCTGATTTCAAAAACCATCGTCACCCATCTTGGCTACCGCTATCCATTGCTCGAGCCCTACTTCGAAGAAGGTCGGATACGCCGCTTTGATGTTTCCCGGGACAAGGACATGTTTACCTTCGTGCTGCACGGCGACCGTTTTGATGCCGCCATCGCTGACCGGCTCGTGGGCAAGTGGATCCTGCGGAATGAGGGGCTGCGGCAGCACTTCGATATTACCCGCGAGAGCATCAGCAATTATGGCTTCAGGCTGATGTTGCGTAAGGACTGGCACTCCTTTGCCAATCGATTTAATGAAGAGTTGGCCAAGATGAAGAAGAATGGCGAACTCGACGCCATTCTTGCCAATTACCGTTAGTCGCCGCCTCTACTCCAGACGCCTGAGCAACAGCATTGGCGAGACGCTCAGAACCGGACGAAGCTGCCAGCGGCCAAACAGGGCCAGAACGACAGCACTCACCAGCGGGATGGGCAGTACCACGTGCCAGTGCCATTGGAATGCACCCTCGAACATCCTGAATTGAAGCGCCCAGACTGCCGCTTCGGCGGCAACCACTCCAAGCACACCCGCAAAACCACCCAGCAACGCAAATTCGAGCATGGTGCTGCGAACCAGCAACCTCTGGCGCCCGCCAAGTGTTCGCAGCAGCGCGCCTTCCCGCTGTCGATCCTGAAGCGTCGCACTGACGACTGCAGCCATCACCACCAGCGCGGCGGCAAGGATCAACGCCAGAATGGCTTCAATCGCCTGGGTTACCTGACGGACGATCTCCTGGATCCGCTCGATCACATGATCAATTTCCAGAACGGAAACCGTCGGGAACTGCCGGGAAAATTCGTTCAGGGCATCTTTCTTGTCCTTGGGCAGGTAAAAACTGGTAATCCAGGTCGCGGGCATCTCGGTGAGCCCGCCCTCCGGCGGGAACGCCATGTAGAAATTGGGCTTCATGCTGTCCCACTGGACCGTCCGAATACTGGTGACGGCTTCTGTCACCTTTTCCGAGCCAATGGTGAACGTCAGTTCGTCGCCCAGTGACAGTCCCAGCTTTCCGGCCAGCTCCGCTTCCACCGAGACACCTTCCTTCTGGTTTTCACCAAACCAGGCGCCCTCGACTATCTCGTTGTCGTCCGGCAAGGCCGACATCCAGGTCAGGTTCAGTTCACGGTTGAGAGCATTAACATTCTCATCCTTGCTGACCGTTTCCTTGACTGGCTGACCATTGAGTTCGGTCAAGCGTCCTCGAACCATCGGGTAAAGTTTGTCCAGTGGCTGGCCACGCTCCTGCCAGAACGAATCGACGTCCTCGACCGCTTCCGGTGCAATATTGATCAGGAAATGATTGGGCGCGTCATCCGGCAACTGGGCCTGCCAGTCTGTCAACAAAGAGGTACGCACCAATATCAGCGTGGCCGCCAGCATCAACGTCATCGCAAATACGGCAATCTGGGAAAGACTGGCCCGGCGATGCCGGTACAGCCCCACCAGGGCCAAACGCCAGGCGTTACCACCGCCGCGAACCTTGCGCAGTGTTGCAACCAACAGCCAACCCACCAGGCCAAGTGCCCCGAGCAGCAACGCAAGCCCCCCCAGAAGGGAAACCACCAGGGCAAGTTCGCCCGCATACATCCACACAAGCCCGAAAACCGCCACAATGGCAATTATCATATCCGGCAGGGCCTCGCGCCCGGTTTCACCGGGCTGGCTGCGCAGTACACGCATCGCCGGAACATTGCGAAGCCTGCGAACGGGAGGATAGGCAAACGCAAACAGAGAGACCAGTGCCGTCAGCAAGGCGGGCACCAATGCAGACGGATCGAGCTGAAATTCCACCGGGCGCTCAAGCACCTGGCTCAGCATGTGAATCAGCAACCAGTACAGCGGCATCGCGACCAGCAGTCCGCCCACGATCCCGGTGACACCCCAGAGCGCGAGGCGCTTGAGGTACAGACCGCCAATACCCGCACCGCTGAGCCCCAGCGTTTTCAGAAGTGCCACGGTATCGCGCTGGGAAAGGGCATACTGACGACTCGCCACAGCCACGGCCACGGCGGCAAGCAGGACTGCAAGACTGCCACCCAACAGCAGGAATCGCTCGGCTCGCTCGAGTGAGCGCGAGAAGGTCTCGCCATCCCGGACACCCGCCCATTCATGACTGGGTTCGAGTCTGGGTTCCAACCATTGGTAGTACGATTCCAGCGCAGCTTCATCACCGGCAAACAGGTAGACGTATTCAACCCGGCTGCCCTCCTGGATGACCCCGGTGGCGGCCACATCATCCACATGCATCATCACGCGGGGGGCCAGTGCCGACAGCCGGAAACCGCCGTCCGGCTCCCGGATGAGCAGGCCGGACACGGTAAGATTCAGATTACCAACTTCAAGCGACTCGCCGACTTCGAGATCCAGCAGCCTGAGCAAGCGCGGGTTGATCCAGACCTCTCCTGGCCCGGGCCCCTGATTTACCAGCTCCCGGGTACCTGTCGGGTTCCGCTGGATTTCGATATCGCCACGAAGCGGATATTCATTGCTCACGGCCTTGACTGACACCAGCTGGAAATTCTCGTCACCGAACACCATGGTGGAGAATTCCACCATTCGACCGGTTTTCAGGCCCTGATCGGCGGCTTCCTGAAGCCAGGCGTCCGGAATCGGTCGGCCATTCTCTGCCTCAAGCTGGCGATCCGCTGCCAGGAACGAGCTGGCTGAAGAAACCAGGGTGCGTTGAAGCTGACTGGCAAACAGGGCAATGGTGGCGACAGTGGCAACGGCGATGATGAGAGCGGCCAGAACGACGCGAACATCCCGTTCCCGCCAGTCCCGGCGAACCGACATGAGTTTTTTTGCAGCAGCCATCAGTGCGCCATCTCCTGGGCTGCTTCCGGTTCGCTCAGAACGCCGGCTTCAATATGGAACTGCCGATTGCAGCGAGCCGCCAGGTGTTCATCGTGGGTTACCATCACCAGCGTTGTGCCCTGCTCCCGGTTCAACGCCATCAAGAGATCAGACACTGCCTGACCGGTGCGGTTATCCAGGTTGCCCGTCGGCTCGTCAGCGAACAGGATCAGCGGCTCAGACGCAAATGCCCGCGCGATGGCAACCCGCTGCTGCTCACCACCGGAGAGCTGTCTGGGTGTGTGGGTCAGCCGTTCGCCAAGCCCAACCCGTTCCAGTAGCTCACGGGCCCTCTTCTCCGGCGACGCCATGCCGGCAAGTTCCAGCGGCAACATAACGTTCTCGAGCGCGGTTAGCGCCGGCAAAAGCTGGAAAGACTGGAATACAAAACCAACCCGGTGTGCGCGGAGTTTTGCCCGCTCATCCTCGCTGAGCTTGCTGATCACCGAGCCGTCCAGCTCCACCGTCCCCTCGCTGGGCGTATCAAGACCCGCCAGCAAACCCAACAGGGTGGTTTTACCAGAACCGGAGCGCCCGACAATGGCTACGGATTCTCCCCGATTGATTTCGAGAGTGACCCCTTGCAAGATCGTGAGCGTATCGGTTTCAACACTGACGCGGTGGGTCAGGTTATCTACCCGTAACATTGGGCTCTGGCTATCCGGGTTAACATTGGTCATCTGATTCACGGAATCTCCCGATCCTGGGTCTCGAAAACGGCTTAAAGGTGTATTGGTTGTCTATGCATACGGCATTGGTGTACGTCAGATCAATTCTTTTTCTCGTGTTTGCCGTGCTGGCGCTGCCGGCAGTGGCCAGTCAAAACACGCTGCTCATCGTAGGTGACAGCCTCAGTGCGGCCTATGGAGTGCCCTCCGAAACTGCCTGGGTGCAGTTGCTGAGAAACCGGCTCGAGAGCAAAGGGTTGAGCGACTGGGAAGTGGTCAATGCCAGCATCAGCGGAGAAACCACGGATGGCGGTGCCCGCCGGCTGCCTGATCTCCTTGAGGAGAACGAGCCCGACGTCGTGGTCATTGAATTGGGTGGCAATGATGGCCTTCGCGGCTTCCCCCCCAACGTAATCGAATCCAATCTCGCCTCCATGATCGAAAAGGTGCAGACCTCGGGTGCTCGCGCCGTACTGGTGGGCATGCAGATACCGCCCAACTACGGACAGCGCTACACAGAGATGTTTGCCGAAATCTATCCGAAGCTGTCTGACCGATACGACACCGCGTTGGTTCCCTTTTTCCTCGACGGCATCTACAACCAGGCCGGGTTGATGCAGGACGACGGGATTCACCCGACCGAGGAAGCCCAGGGCAAACTGCTGGAGAATGTCTGGCCGGTGCTCAAACCGATCCTGCAATAAAGATGGTTCAGGTCAATCCCTGGAGGAATGCCAGCGCACGGCGCTCTGACCAATAAAAGCCATCTTTCGAATGCTCGACAAACCCGACGTGGCCGCCCCAACGAGGAGCTTCGAGGCGCACATGAGCGCCCAGCTCCCGCCGGGATTCCGGAAAACAGCGCGCCGACAGAAATGGGTCGTCAGCGGCATTCACCATCAGCGCCGGCACGCGGATATCTCGCATTCGCCCCAATGCTGAACACTGGGCCCAGTAATCCCGGGCATTGCGGAAACCGTGCAGAGGCGCGGTGTAGCGGTCATCAAACTCATGAAAGCTGCGAATGGCATCAAACCCCGAAATATCAATCAGGTCCGGAAACCTCTCCGCCTTTTCCTCCATTTTTACCTTCAGATCCCGGAGAAAGCGCTGCATGTAGATCTTCCTGCTGGGCAACGCCAGCATATCTGCGCTGCCGGCCAGGTCGCAGGGAACCGAATAGGCAACGGCTCCGCAGATCCGGCTATCAACACGCTCGCCCTGTTCGCCCAGATAAAGCAGCGTCAAATTGCCCCCCATGCTGAACCCGGAAAGAAACAGGGTGTCGTAAGCACCTGACAACCCGTGGTTGACCACCAGGCCGAGATCCTCGGTGGCGCCGCTGTGATAGAACCTCGGTTGCCGATTCATAACCCCGCCGCAAGAGCGGAAGTTCCAGGCAAGAACATCCCAGCCTTCCCGAAGCAGGGCGCGAGTTAAACCGAGCACGTAGGGCCGCCTGCTGTGACCTTCCAGACCGTGAGACAGGATGGCCAGGCGATCGCTACCCTGCCGGTACCAGTCCAGGTGCAGTTCGTCGTCATCCGGTGTAGCGATCACTTCCGGCTCCGGTTCCACCATCGGGACTTTGCGAAACAGTGTGGGCCAGACAGACTGAACGTGGCCATTGCGCAACCACGGCGGGGGCCGGTAGTGAAGAGTCCTGCTTTCGTACAATTTTTAGCCTTTCATATCAGGGGGTTGACCCCGTAAACCAAAGCGCTTAATATGCGCGCCACTTGATGCTGTTCCCCGATAGCTCAGTTGGTAGAGCAACGGACTGTTAATCCGTTTGTCGCTGGTTCGAGCCCAGCTCGGGGAGCCACTTATTCCGAAATGCCGCTGATTCTTCTGAACCAGCGGCATTTTTCGTTTACGGCCTCAGAAAATCTGCTCGCGCTGCATGAATTCGGTCAGCACGCGGAACAACGTGAACCCATCCTCGGTGCCAATCAGCTCCCGAATGGAATGCATACCGAACTGGGGCACGCCAATATCCAGCGTGGTTACACCCAGGTTCCCCGCCGTCAGGGGCCCAATGGTGCTGCCACAGCCCATATCGCTCCGAACCACAAAGGTCTGGTGAGGCAACCCCAGCTCGTCACTGATGTGCCGGTAAACTGCTGCCGATCGACTGTTGGTGGCGTACCGCTGGTTATGGTTGACCTTGATCACCGGCCCCTGATTGAGAATCGGGCCATGATTCTCATCATGTTTATCCATGTAATTCGGATGAATGCCATGGGCATTGTCCGCCGACACCATCATTGAGTTGGCAATAGCACGAGCCTTGCCAGCGCCGACCCAGCGGTCCAGAACCGCTGTCAGGAACGGCCCTTGTGCACCTTCGGCAGACATACTGCCAACTTCCTCGTGATCGTTGCAGACCAGCAACGCGGCTTCGTCCCCGGAGGTTTTCAGCAGCGACTGGAGGCCAATATAACAACTCAGAAGGTTGTCCAGGCGAGCCGAGGCGATGAAATCATCACGCAATCCGACAAACGAGGCTTCACGGGCATCGTAGAAACTGAGCTCGTACCCCAGGACCTTGCGGACAGTGAGCCCGGTCTCCGACTTGACCTGCTGGGACAGCAGATCCACGAAGCTGGTGGTATCGCTCTCAGGAACCTGCATCAGAACCGGTGGCAGATCGGTCTGTGGGTTAACCGTGCGATTGCTGTTGGCTTCTCTATCAAGATGGATTGCCAGGCTCGGAATGAATGCCACAGGCTTACGGAAATCCACCAGGGTGTCCCGTACCTTGCCGTCTTCATCCAGCACCGTCACCCGACCGGCCAGGGAAAGATCCCGGTCAAACCAGGGATTCAGCAGCACACCACCGTACACTTCGACACCCAACTGGAAGAAGCCCTTGCGGCGGAGCTCAGGGTTCGGCTTGACCTTCAGGCAGGGGCTGTCGGTATGAGCACCCACCATGCGGATTCCCGAGGTGGTGACATCTTTGTTGCCAGCTCGGAAGGCGACAATTGAGGAGCCGTTACGGACAACGTAATAGCCCTGGTTGCTCACCAGCGACCAGTCTTCCCGCTCATCCAGCTCCTGAAACCCGGCCGCACTCAGCCGTTGTTTCATGGTGTCGACCGCATGCCAGGGTGTGGGGGAAGTGTTCAGAAACTTCAATAAATCTTTGTTAAATTCAGCGTGTTCCATGATGTCCCTGATTAAAAGATAATTGCGCCAACAGTATGGCATGAAGCCGTAAAGCCTCATACTGCGTCAACGGACATTCCCTATAACCGGGTCACAAATCAACCATCACCGGGAGCCCAACGTGCCAGCACCGAGATTTCTCGACATTGAATACTGCCAGACCGACGATGCGCTGTTTCCCACCGCCATGGCCTGGTCGCTGGAAGACGGCCGAATGAAAACCGTGGTTATCGCCCCTTCCGACGACTGGCTCCCGGAAGATGGTGACCTGGGTGATGTCGACCTTCTCTACCTTGAAGAACAGGGCGTGCCCCTGATCGAGCTGGTCCGGGAACTGCACCAGGATCTGCCCGACCAGACCGTCTTCGTGGACGGCCTCGATCCGGACGAGATTCTGGTAGACCTCATTTTCACGGCCGTGGCACAGGAGGCCCCGTTCGAAATCGCACCCATCAGTGAGCTGATCACAGGCCTGGACAGCGAAACCCTGGAAGACCGCCGCCGCCAGCTCCTGTTCGAGGAAAGCCTGGAACCCCAGTTGCCTGAAAATGGCGTCTACGCACTGCTGCTGATGGCGCGGGAAGAGGGCCTGTTCGACGAGGATTGAGAAACAGCAGGAATTGACAGGGGGAAGTGTGACACGGGTCGACGTAACAAACGGTTACACGAGGCAGAATCAGCCCGTATTCGCCCATGTCAGGAAGCCCGATAACAATGAACAAGGTTGTGCGAACGCCCCTCGTCTGTCCGCTTGTCCCTGCCCTGCTCCTCGCATCCCAGGCCGCCCTGGCCCAGGAAACGCCAAGGGCCGACAAACACTACATCGGGCTGCTGGCAACCACCTACAACCACCGCACCATCGGTGAAAACACCAAGGAAACCGCCTGGGGCACTGGCGGAACCCTGGTGTTGGGTGGCCATATCACCGATCTGTTCCACGCCGAGCTGCGAGCCGGCGGCGGTTTCAAAGACGCCAAGGTCCCGAACAGCGACCTCACGCTGAGCGTTGACTATTACGCCAGCTGGTACATGGGCCTGCACTACCCGATCACCGACTACGCCAACGTTTACGGCCAGTTCGGTTTTTCCTATATCCACGGTGAGGGCGAGATCAGCGATCCCGCAAATGACCGCAACAACGCCTACCTTGATCTCGACGGCGAATTTCCGGACAGCGGTTTCAGCGTCAGCTGGATCGCCGGTCTCGACTTTGAAGTGATGGACGATACCTTCCTGGTTTTTGAAGGCGGGAAGTTGTTCGAAGACACCGCAACGGATGTGAATACCTTCCAGTTCTCCGGCGGCGTGCGCTACGAGTTCTAAAGTGTCGGTCGGATTACGCTTCGCGAATCCGACCTGCTATTCGATAGCGGTTACGCCTTGTGGCGAATGTGCCAGCACCTGTGGATCCGGGCGTTGCGCTGAAAATCCTTGTCCAGGGTATCCCGAGTAACTTCGGCAATCTCAAACTCGCTTTCCAGTACCTCGTCCAGCTTGAACCGCCGGAAGTTGTTGGAAAAGATCAGCAACCCGTCGGAACTCAACCGCGCCATGGCCTGCCGGACCAGTTTCGGATGATCCTTCTGGATATCCAGAACGCCCGCCATCCGAGCGGAATTGGAGAAGGTAGGCGGGTCCATGAAAATAAGATCGAACCGCTGGTCTACTGTGTTGCGGTCCGCCAGCCAGGCCAGGCAATCCGCCTGCTCTACCCGGTGCTTCTTCGGGTCGGCGCCGTTCAGGGCCAGGTTTTCCTCGGCCCAGCCGACATAGGTCTTTGACATATCCAGGCTCAGAGACCGGCTGGCGCCTCCAACCACGGCATGCACAGTAGCCGCGCCGGTATAGCAGAACAGGTTCAGAAACCGCTGGTTTGCCGAGTGTTGCTGAATCCAGTGCCGCACCGGCCGATGATCGAGGAACAGTCCGGTGTCCAGGTAATCCTTCAGGTTCACCTTCAGCACGCAGCCATGCTCGTGAACCTTGAAGAACTCGCCACTGGCCGCCTGCTTTTCGTACTGGCTGGTGCCCGTCTGGCGCTGACGCTGCTTGCACACCATCTCTTCCCGCTCCACGCCCAGCGCTTCGGGAATAACCGCAAGGGCTTCGGCCAGGCGTTCACGGGCGGAGCGCTCGTCCACCGATTTCGGCGCGGCATACTCCTGCACGTGAACCCTGCCCTCATAGATATCGATTGCCAGGGCAAACTCCGGCATGTCGGCATCGTAAAGACGGTAGCAACCAATGCCCTGCTTTCTTGCCCACTGGCCAATGGTTTTCATGTTTTTCCTGAGGCGGTTGCGGAGCATGGCCGCACGTTCCTCGCTGGCAATACGAGGGGTAACCTCACCGGGAATATCGGGCGCCCGAGGTGTCATGGCGCTGACGTCATTGATCTCAAACAGCAGCAACTGAGCGGGCAGCTTGCCGTTGAAAAGTCGATACTGCTTGTAGCTCCGCAAACCGATGGATTTACCGAATTCCGGGGCGCCGGTAAATACGCCGAGGCGCCAACCCGGAACCGTGCGTTTCACTGCATCACCCAGGGCCTGGTACAGGGCGCCCAGCTCCCTGCGCTCACTCAACCGCTCGCCGTAGGGAGGATTGGTCAGCACCAGCCCCTGATCGGACCAGTCACCCTCCAGATCCAAAGCGTCGACCGCCCGCGCTTCAACGTGGACAATACTCTCCAGCCCCGCTCTCTGAATGTTTTTCCAGGCCGTCGCGATGACCCGGCTATCCTGATCAAAGCCAGCCAGTCTCGGGACGCGCCCCTGTTTGCCTTCATGGGCGCGGCGCTCCGCTTCCTGGCGCAGGGACAACCAGAGTTCCGGCTGATGGCCAGGCCATTTCTCGAAGCCGAACCGTTCCTGCTTGCGGCCGGGCGCCATGTCCAGCGCCATCATGGCGGCTTCAATAACAAGAGTGCCGGACCCACACATCGGGTCCACGAAATCGCCACCGGCCGCGGCAATCTCGGGCCAGCCCGCGCGCATCAGCAATGCTGCCGCCAGGTTTTCTTTCAGGGGGGCTATCCCTTTATCCGTACGGTAGCCGCGCATGTGCAGGCTGTGACCACTAAGGGCGATGCCCAGTGACAGTCTTCCCCGATTGAGACGGGCGGAGACAATCACATCGGGATTCTTGGCATCTACTGAAGGACGAGGGCCGCCGTTGGCCTGGAACCGATCCACAATGCCGTCCTTTACCCGTTGCGCACCGTACTGGGTATTCCGGATGGCCTCGTTCTGGCCGAGGAAAGTCACCCGGAAGCTGCCATGCACCGGAATATGCTGCTGCCAGTCCATGTGCACAACGCCGTCATAGAGTTGATCGCCGCTGTTGGCATCCACTTCATCAATATGAAGGATCAAGCGGTTGGCCAGGCGTGACCACAGGCAAGCGCGGTAGCCAGCCTCCAGAGAACCTTCCACCCAGACTCCGGCTGGCGCATTGCGCACGGTGTCCAGGCCAAAGGTGCTGAGCTCGTCCGCCAGAAGGTATTCAACTCCCTTCGGGCAGGTTACGAAAAATACAGATTTGGACAAGTTCAACTCCTGGTTCATCGACGGCTTGAGGTAAGTTTCCGGAATAACGGCTGTTCCGGAAATTGCAGCAATTCGTTAGTTCACATAACTATAAAAAAAGCGTCACATAGATGAAATAATTAGTGTACATCCGCGCAAGGTTCGACTTACCTTGTAATTGACGCGTCGTTCCGGAGGGCACTAAACCCTCCGTTAACAGGATCCTGACTGCTCTGGCTTGAGCTGACAATAGTGGGTTATCCCGGAGGGGTAACACTTGTCGAAGCCACTGCAGATGTGTACACGCTTGTTCTGTTAATCCATTAGTGAGGAACGGCATGAAAAGACAGAAAAGAGACATGTACGCTCGTGCATTCAAGCGGGGTTATCTCGCTGGCGTGTCCGGTAAATCAAAAGACAGCTGCCCAATTGAACAGGCCGAAGTTCGCCAGGAATGGCTAAACGGGTGGCGAGAAGGCCGCACAGATCAATGGGAGGGCATGACCGGCGTATCCGGCATCCATAAACTGGCTAACGTTACGACAGCGTGACGCCTCAACTAACCCCGATTCTTAATCTGATCTTTTTACACACAATTTGACGCAGTACTCAGAGCAACCCAAACGGGGCCTCCCGCCCCGTACCATGCGATGAAGCGCCACGGGGTTCATTCCCCGCTCGGGCCCGCTAAGCGGGCCCACCTTCGTTATGGGGCGCGGTAAATCACTTGACCTGCCGGATAGCCTCAACAGCCTCTTTAATAAGTTCAGGCCCCCGGTAAATAAAACCGGTGTAGATCTGGACCAGCTTGGCACCGGCCCGGACTTTCTCGGCTGCACTTTCACCGTCCATAATGCCGCCGACACCAATAATCGGTAGTGATTCCCCCAGTTCCGCGTAAAGCCCCCGGATAACCCTGAGAGAAGGCTCCCGCACCGGTGCACCGCTGAGGCCACCAGCCTCATCGGCATGGGTATGACCTGCCACGGCATCCCGACCGATCGTTGTATTGGTGGCAATCACGCCATCAAGGCCCGTCTCACGCAGGGCGGATGCCACGAAGCGGATACCGTCATCGTCCATGTCCGGGGCGATCTTCACAGCCACAGGCACATACCGGCCATGCTCCTTCTCACACTGGAACTGTTCGTCCTTGATGGCCTCCAGCAGGCCCTTCAGAGAGTCTCCAAACTGCAAATCCCGAAGGCCGGGCGTGTTGGGCGAGGACACATTCACCGTTATGTAATCGGCCCGACTGTAAACTGCCGAAATTCCCTTCCGGTAATCGGACTCGGACTGGTCGTTGGGCGTGTCCTTGTTCTTGCCAACATTGATTCCAAGCACGCCCTTGTAGCGGCGCTGATCCACACGGGCCAGCAAGTGGTCCAGTCCCTCGTTATTGAAACCCATCCGGTTAATGATGGCCTGATGCTCCAGCAGCCGAAACATCCGTGGTTTGGGGTTGCCGGGCTGCGCCAGAGGCGTCACGGTACCGACTTCAATAAAACCGAAGCCCAGGGCGCCAAGCGCATCGAGGTGATCGGCGTTCTTATCCAGACCTGCGGCAAGCCCGACGGGGTTCGGAAAATCCAGCCCCATAACATTCACTGGCAATGAATCTATCTTTGGTGAAAAAGCGCTCAAAACGCCTAATCGGTGCGCAAGATCGAGACCATTCAATGCAACATTGTGAGCTTGCTCCGCTGGAAGGCGGAAAAGCAGATTGCGGATAACGCCGTACATCTGAAAAAACTCCCCTGATCCAAGTGGGCGGAGTATACCGGAAGTTTTCCACAGCATCCCGGGATAGAACCAAATCAGCTGTAAATGACTGTATCATGGCACTCTCATGACCTTTTCCACGGAATCTGTGGATAAACCTGTTGAAAATCGCGGGGCAACGGTTGCCATCCCTTGATAACTGCGCCAATCTACAAATTGATCATTTTTTGACCAGTTATTTTTATGTTTATTTTCAATCGTTTATATATTTTTCTCATGGCTGTCGACAAATACTAAACAAAATGTTACCCAGTCATCGTTCTGCAATGATGTGCATAAATCACTTGAAATCCCCTCTTTTAGCCACCCCTGCCAAAGCCCTTGAGAATAACGTTATACTGGCACCTGTCTTCTGATCTGGAGTGCATCAATGCAAGAGCCGATTTCCCCCGCCCAACAGCACCGGGAAAACCTCGCGGGCGAAATGAAGGCGGCCTCGCGCGTGACCATTATCGGAATGATTCTCGATGCCGTACTCGGGGTCATAAAAGTCATTGGTGGTGCTCTTTTTAACTCCCAGGCCCTGCTGGTGGATGGCATTCACTCCTTTACGGATGTTGCCTCTGATCTGGTTGTTCTTGGCGTCATGAAGGTATCCCGCCAGGAGCCGGATGACGACCATCCTTATGGCCATCAGCGAATCGAAACCTTCGGCACTCTGGTTCTGGGCAGCATCCTGATTGCCGTTGGCGCCGCCCTGGCCTGGGAAAATACCCTACGCCTGATAGAGGGTGGCGTGGATACTGTGCCTGGCTGGCCGGTTCTGGTGGCAGCTGCAGCGTCTGTTGCGGGCAAGGAATGGATTTTCCGATACACACGCCACGTCGGCCTGAAGATCCGCTCGGATCTGATTATCGCCAATGCCTGGCACAGCCGAACCGATGCGTTCTCCTCAGTCGTGGTTCTGGTGTCCACGGCCGGCGCCATGCTCGGCATGGTCTGGCTTGATGTGTTCGCGGCGGTGGTGATCGCAGGCATCATTATCCACATTGGCTGGAAGTTTACCTGGGACAGCGTCAAGGAACTCGTGGATACCGGCCTCTCCCAGGAGGACACGGAGATGCTCAAGAGTATCGCCCGGGACACAGACGGAGTGCGCAACGTGCATGAACTTCGCAGCCGTCGTATGGGGCACGACATTCTGCTGGATATTCACCTGGTGGTTCGTCCGGAAATCAGCGTATCGGAAGGGCATCAGATCGGCATGCAGGTTGTCTCGGGAATGCGGGATGCCCTGGACAACATCCGGGACATCAACTTCCACATCGACGCCGAAAACGACGAAGATCAGCCGCTGACCTCCGAGCGCCTGCCCTCCCGTGAAGACATCCGGGCCATCCTGGCCCGACACCTGGGAGAGTTGCCGCAACACAGCCGGCTCCGGCTGCACTATCTGAAAAACAAGGTGCATCTGGAGCTGTTCCTGGACAGCCCCGAGGGTGAAACCGTCTTCTCATCCTCAAACATCAGGGAAGAGCTCGGTGATTACCCCTGGTTTGGGAGTGTCCGGGTCTGGGTGGCCGGCCCCTGAAAGCCGCCGGCCATAGAACCTAGCGACGCCTGTTCTCTTCCATCCTTGAAAGAAACTCCTGCATGATCAGAGTGTAGAGCTCGCCCCCCAGGAAGCGGTCTTCCACGCCCGCATCAATGCTCGGGTTGTCGTTGACTTCGATGACGGCAACCCGGTTGCCTGACTGTTTGATATCCACACCGTACAGCCCGTTGCCGATCAGTCTGGTGGCATTCAGGGCCGCCTGAATGACATTCCTTGGCACCTCATACGTGGGCATGGTCTCAAAGCCACCGCTCTCACTCTCGGATTCGCTGTGCTGATAGATCTGCCAGTGGCCTTTCACCATCATGTACTTGCAGGCGTAGATGGCCCGCCCACCGAGCACACCAATACGCCAGTCGTAATCGGTGTAAAGGTATTCCTGAGCCAGCACCAGGGCGGACTGCTTGAACAGGTCTCTCAGCCCGGCACGGAGGGTCTTCTCGTCTTCGGCCTTGGTTACGCCGCGGGAAAACGCACCATCCGGGATCTTGATAACTACCGGAAAACCCAGCTCACTGATGACCTGCTCGACAGCGTTTTTCTGATCTTTCGACAGGATGAGTGTCTTGGGTGTGGGAACCTTGTTGTTCTTCAGGAGATCTGCAAGGAACACCTTGTTGGTGCACTTGAGGATCGACACCGGGTCATCAATGACCACCATGCCCTCAGCGGCCGCCTTGCGGGCAAACCGGTAGGTATGATGATCAATGGCAGTGGTCTCCCGGATGAACAACCCATCGTATTCCGGCAGGCGCATATAATCCCGCCGGGTAATCTGCTCAACGTTGATACCCAGCTTGCGACCGGCTTTCTCGAAACGCTTCAGGGCAACCTTGTCACTCGGCGGCATCTCCTCATCGGGATTGACCAGCACCGCCAGATCATAGCGGTAACGGCGTCGGGTCCGTGGCTTACGCCAGACCATGCTGCTGAAACGATCCAGGGCCGCCGCGAACACGTCCTGCTCCTGCTCACCCAGATCCGCCGGAGCCGCCGGCTTCATGGACTCGATTTGCCACTGCTTGCGGCGCTTGAAAACAATTTCAAGAATCGGACAAGGGAACCGCTCGAACAGCGCCCGGGCGACCGGCTTCAGATCCGGGTGCTCGGCCTGGCCAAAGTAGGTCCGGACCCGCACTTCGTGGGTGGCCGCGCGCTCATCGCTGGCAGGGTCAATTGCCGAACCCGCTGCTTCCAGCCAGTTAATGACGCTTTCATCAAGCTCTTCCAGCTCAAGTGAAAACAGTCCTTTGCGGCCGAGATCATTGAGCGTCATCACCGAGGGTACGACATGGTGACCACGGGCTTCCGCCAGGAGTGAACAATAATACCCCTTGCTCAGGTAACGGGCGCTCTGACACAGGTTGATGACCCTCACCCGACTGGCGGGCGGAGCTGAGAACTGGAGGTACTGGTCAAACGTCAGCACGTCCTCACTGGGGTAATAAGGCGCCCAGTCTTTGGAGCGGTCCACTACGATAAGCAATCGGGACATTGAAGGCATTCCTCCCTGAAAGGTCTTGCCTGTGGTAATTGAGGCCACAATACGCCGGTCACAATCGCTGCACAATCGGCGCATAATGCGTGCTTTTACGCATCCTTGTGGTCTTTGCGTTACCCTGACTCTCACACATAATAGCGGAGTACGGGAAGCCCACCAGCATGCCCTCCTCGCGTTTTTCAAGGCCGTCTCTCAATGCCTGATTTCCAGCTCCGACAAGCCTCCAGCAAGGACCTCGACGCCCTGGTCTTGCTCGAAAACCGGTGCTTCACCGAAGACCGCCTCTCTCGGCGGAGTTTTCGTCGCTTTCTGGAAATGCCCAGAGACCGCTTGATTGTGGCCGAGGCCGATGGCGAGCTGGTGGGCTACTGCCTGGTTCTGATGAGCGCTGCCACCCGGCTCGCCCGGATCTACTCCATTGCGGTGTCGCCAGCTGTGCGTGGCCAGGGCGTGGGCGAGAAACTGGTACGGGAAGCAGAATCGGAGGCGGTGGAGGCTGGCCGTATCATCATGCGCCTGGAAGTCCGCGAGGATAACAGAGGCGCCATCAACCTCTACAAGCGCCTGGGCTATCGCCAGTTCGGCACCTACCGGGACTATTACGAAGACCACGGAGACGCCCTTCGCTTCGAGCGAAGGATTCTGTTCTACGAGCCTTCAAGAGAATTTCCGGCCGTTCCCTACTATCCGCAGACCACGGATTTCTCCTGCGGGCCGGCGGCGCTAATCATGGCGATGGCAGCTCTGGATGAACAGCAACCACTCACAACCCTGGAAGAACTCAGGCTTTGGCGAGAAGCGACCACCATATTTATGCTCGCCGGCCACGGCGGCTGCGGCCCTCATGGACTGGCGCTCGCAGCGTGGAATCGGGGTTTTGAAGCCAGCGCCTGGATCAGCATGGAAGGAGCCCTTTTCAAGGACACCGTCAGAAGCGAGGACAAGAAGCGGGTACTGGAGCTGGTACACGAGGGCTTTTTACACGACATCGGCAAGACAGGCATTCAGCTACACCATGACCCGCTGACCCTCGAAGCGATGGAAGAAGCCCTTCACGAAGGCAGAATTCCGGTCATCCTGATCAGCACCTGGCAACTGAATCGCAGCCGCGTGCCCCATTGGGTCACCGTCTGCGCGATTGACGACCAGTTCGTGTACCTGCACGACCCGGAAATCGATGCTGAACTCGGCGAAACCGTGGCCGACAAGCAGTACCTGCCGGTCGACCGCCGGGTGTTCAGCCAGATTTCACGGTACGGCAGGAACCAGCCATTGCAGGCTGCGATCATCGTAGGGCCCAAGCGACCGGCCTGATCAGCCGGTCCGCAGTGCCGCCTCTTTCAGCTCGGCGATATCATCACGCAGGCGCGCAGCCGTCTCGAAATCCAGTTCGGAAGCGGCCTTGTACATTTCATCCTCAAGCCGGGACACCTCCTTGAGGACCTCCTCCGGCGATCGATTGCCAGCCTTGGCCCGATACTGTTCCGCCTCTTCGGCTGCTTTCTGCCCCGGGCGCTCGGCCTTGCGACGGCCACGGCCGCCGCCTCCGGCACCTTCCATGATGTCGGCAATCTTCTTGTTCAGGCCCTGCGGGGTAATGCCCTGTTCCAGGTTGTGAGCTTCCTGCTTGGCCCGGCGACGCCCTGTCTCATCAATAGCCCGCTGCATGGAGCCTGTAATCCGGTCACCGTAGAGAATGGCCTTGCCGTGGACATTCCGCGCCGCACGACCCATGGTCTGGATCAGTGAGCGCTCGGAGCGCAGGAAACCTTCCTTGTCAGCATCCAAGATGGCCACCAGCGAAACCTCGGGCATGTCCAGACCTTCCCGCAGCAGGTTGATGCCCACCAGCACATCGAATTCCCCCCGCCGGAGGTCCCGGATGATCTCCACGCGCTCGACGGTGTCGATGTCCGAGTGCAGATAGCGAACCTTGATGTCGTGTTCCATCAGGAAGTCGGTGAGATCCTCGGCCATACGCTTGGTCAGCGTGGTCACCAGAACCCGTTCCTTCACCTTCACCCGCGTATGGATCTCCGAAAGCAGATCGTCCACCTGGGTAGACGCGGGACGCACCTCGATTTCCGGGTCCAGCAGGCCGGTGGGGCGCACCACCTGTTCCACCACCTGACCCGCATGCTCGGCCTCGTAAGTGGACGGGGTTGCGGATACGAAGATCATCTGGGGCGCAATTCGCTCCCACTCTTCAAACTTCATGGGTCGGTTATCCAGCGCCGACGGGAGGCGGAAACCGTACTCAACAAGGGTTTCCTTCCGAGACCGGTCGCCCTTGTACATGGCGCCGATCTGGGGAATGGTCACGTGAGATTCATCCACCACCAGCAAGGCATTGGGCGGCAGGTAATCAAACAGTGTCGGCGGTGCCTCACCTGGGCGGCGACCCGAGAGGTAGCGCGAGTAGTTCTCGATGCCGTTGCAATAGCCCAGTTCCAGCATCATTTCGATGTCGTACCGGGTTCGCTCTTCCAGGCGTTGCGCTTCCACCAGGCGGTTGTTGTCCCGCAGCTGCTGCAGCCGCCCATCCAGTTCAACCTTGATATGCTCGACCGCATCCAGCACCGTCTGCCGGGGCGTCACATAATGCGATTTCGGGTAGATGGTGACCCGTGGCACTCGGCGCAGGACCTCACCGGTCAACGGGTCGAAATAGCTGAGATTCTCAACCTCGTCATCGAAGAGCTCGATGCGGATAGCTTCCTTCTCGGATTCCGCCGGGAATACATCGATCACATCGCCGCGTACCCGGTAATTGGCCCGGTGGAACTCGATATCGTTCCGGGTGTACTGAAGTTCGGCCAGGCGTCGGAGGATGTATCGCTGATCGATCTGATCGCCCCGGTCCAGATGCAGCATCATCTTCAGGTAGGACTGGGGGTCACCGAGGCCATAGATAGACGACACCGTCGCCACAATGATGGCATCCGGTCTTTCCAGCAATGCCTTGGTGGCAGACAGACGCATCTGCTCGATGTGCTCGTTAATGGAGGCGTCTTTCTCGATAAACGTGTCCGACGAGGGCACGTAGGCTTCTGGCTGGTAGTAGTCGTAGTAGGAAACGAAATACTCCACCGCATTGTCGGGAAAGAACTCCTTGAACTCACCATAGAGCTGGGCGGCCAGCGTCTTGTTATGGGCCATGATGATGGTAGGCCGCTGGACCTGCTGGATGACATTAGCGATGGTGAAGGTTTTACCGGAGCCGGTTACCCCCAGCAACGTCTGGTGTGCCAGGCCAGAGTGGATACCATCCACCAGCCCCTCGATTGCCTTGGGCTGATCTCCCGCTGGCTGGAACGGTGAATCAACCTGGAACACACCCTCTCTGGCGGAAACGTTTGCCTGATTACTGGCCATAACTGGCGGAAACCTCCGGTAAAACCGACGCACGGGCGAAACAGCCCCTGCCATTCGAGAAATTTAGCGATACACTGGCTTCATGATACCATCAGTGCGATCGACGGCTGGGCGTAAATCAGCCAGCAGCTCTGGCACCCGGCGGTCGCAGCCCTATCAGACGCAGCTTTAAGGAGCGCAAGTTTGGACCTTCAACTTTCCAGCCGAGTACAGGCTATCAAGCCCTCTCCCACCCTCGCAGTCACCAACAAGGCCGCGGAACTCCGCGCAGCAGGCCAGGACATTATCGGCCTGGGTGCCGGCGAGCCGGACTTCGACACACCTGATCACATCAAACAGGCAGCCATTGAAGCCATCAATAACGGCCAGACAAAATACACTGCCGTGGATGGTACGCCAGCCCTGAAAAAAGCGATTATTGCGAAGTTCAAACGGGACAACGGCCTGGATTACGAAGCCAACCAGATACTGGTAAGCAGTGGTGGCAAACAGAGCTTTTTCAACCTCGCACTTGCCACACTGAACCCGGGTGACGAAGCCATCATCCCTGCCCCGTACTGGGTTTCCTACCCGGATATGGTGCTGGTGGCTGAAGGCAAACCCGTGATTATCGAAACCGGTGCTGAAACCCGCTTCAAGATCACTCCGGAGCAGCTGGAAAACGCGATTACCGAGCGTACCCGCCTGTTCGTGATCAATAGCCCCTCGAACCCGAGCGGCATGGCCTACACCCTCGAAGAGCTGCAGGCCATCGGCGAGGTGCTGAAGAAGCACCCGAACATCATGATCGCCACCGACGATATGTATGAGCCGATCCTCTGGACCGGCAAAGCGTTCTGCAACATCCTGAACGCCACGCCTGAGTTGTATGACCGCACCTTCGTCCTGAATGGCGTATCCAAGGCCTACTCCATGACTGGCTGGCGTATCGGCTACGCCGCGGGCCCGGCGAAAATCATCGGTGCAATGAAGAAGATCCAGTCCCAGAGCACCTCCAACCCGGCCTCCATCTCCCAGGCAGCGGCACAGGCTGCGCTGGATGGCGATCAGGGCTGCGTGGGCGAGATGGTCAAGGCCTTCAAGGAACGCCACGACTGGCTGGTAGAAGCACTGAACAAGCTGCCAGGCGTTGAATGCCTGAACGGCGACGGTACCTTCTATGTGTTCCCCAGCTTCCAGGGCGCCATCGATGCGGATTCCAGCGTCAGCACCGACGTTGAATTCGCCGAGAAACTGCTGACCGACGCCGGCGTGGCACTGGTCCCGGGTTCCGCCTTCGGTTGCCCTGGCCACATGCGCCTGAGCTTTGCGACCAGCATGGAAAACCTGGAAAAGGCTGTCGAACGCCTTCAGAAAGCGCTTGGCTAAAAAGTTCTGGCCAGGGGTTGACGGGGCGGTATTGCCAACTTAATATACGCGCCTCGTCACACGACGACGTTCCCCGATAGCTCAGTTGGTAGAGCAACGGACTGTTAATCCGTTTGTCGCTGGTTCGAGCCCAGCTCGGGGAGCCACTATTCTGAAAGCCCGCTAATTCTCTGAGTTAGCGGGTTTTTTATTGCCTTCTCTTTTGCATTACGTTTTTTGACCACATCTTGAGTGGTGGTGCGTGCTCCTGCCCTAGCCTGCTGCATTCGGGGCTGGCGGTGTGGGGTCGCCCTCCCAAAAAACGCTACGAGCACGTCCATGTGCGCTTGACTGTGGCCATCCATGGCCACAGACATTTTTGGGAGGGCAACCCCACACCACCGATCCAGACCCAACGATATACTCCCGACTTATTCGCTGAGTTTCCGAAAGGCACCTAAGGATATGCGGCTAGAATTTGCACCTAAATGTAGGTCGGATTGGCACAGCATAATCCGTATATGGTCTCCTCCCCGTTTGCAAGGTCTCAGCACTCAATGTCAGGGACAGGTTTGCGCCCGTATATCCGGCCTGTTTGATGAGGCGGCTTTGTCGCCTCTGGCCTTGATGGAAGATCCGCGCCTGCCGTCCTTATCGACCTAACGGCCTCTGGGGCCCTTGGATTAGTCAGGTTTTCGGCAGGCCGGTCTGACCTGTTATGCCATCGATTGCTGTGACCCTCGCAACCTGCGGGAAGGGTAACCGCTTTACTTTCCGACGTCGCGTCGGTGATTTAGCTCAGTCAATCCCTGACTTATTCATACCGCCAGCCGTTGCTCCGATGGCTGGTAGTGCTCGCCTCGGGCGATAATCACCCAGGCAATGCGAACCAACTTGTTGGCCAATGCGACGGTTGCCTTGTTGAACCCTCGCTCTGCCTTGAGTCGCTGGATCCATCGGCTGAGGCGGTCCATTTTCCCGTCCGCACGGGCAACCACCGCTCTCGCCCCGTGAACCAGTTGGGCGCGTACGTACGGGTCGCCTCGCTTGCTGATTCCCAGTAAGACGTCTTTGCCCCCGGTGCTGTTCTGACGGGGGATCAGGCCCAGCGCTGCGCCAGCGTCTCGGCCTCGCCGGAATTGGCGGCCATCACCCATCCAGCCCTTCAGCAGACTGGCGACGACTTCACCAACGCCCGGTATCGCTTGCAGGCGCCGACAGGTCTCATCCTGTCTCGATCTCTGCTTTACTTGTTGGTCGTACCAGGCCAGTTCCTGCTCTACTTCCAGAAAACGCTGATACTGGCGGTGCAACAACTGCCGGGCCCGCTCGCTCAACCCGTTGTCAGCGTCTTCCAGTGCCAGTGGCAGCTCCCGGCGCAGCGCCGCTATTCCCTGGGGCATGATCACACCGTACTCGGCCAGCAATCCTCGAAGCTGATTGCTGATTCGTACCCGATCCTTGCTCACGCCCTGGCGCAGCTTGTGCAGCATCTGATCATCCTGCTGCTCGACCTCTTTGATCGGCACCGGGCGAATTCGCCCATGTTCACTGGCCTCCGCAATGGCCTGAGCATCGTTGTAATCGTTTTTCTGACCTCGAAGATAGCCCTTCACATGTTGAGGCGGTAACAACTCAACCTGATGCCCTAACGCTCGTATCTGGCGAGCCCAATAGTGCGAGCTCCCACACGCCTCAAGAGCGACTGTGCAAGGCTCCAAACGCACCAGCTGCTCCAGCAACTGCTTGCGGCGCACTTTGCGCTTCCACCCGCTGTGACCTTTAGGGCCCAGCCCAAAAAGGACAAACGTGTTCTTTGCGAGATCAATGCCAACCGTTGTAACCTTACTCATGGTCTCCTCCCACTCGTTTCTGATAGGAAAATTCTCCTTCCCTATCCTGGCGCATTGCGACGCCGATTAGGAGGGGAGGAGACCATCTCATCGACCTAAGCCTGCATCTGTCTTTCGGGAAAATGCGGTCAACTGGAAGGTCTAAACGGGACAGCTGGCAGGGCATTCCAAAACTGTAGAGGGCCATGGACGGCCCGAAACAAGCGCACACGGACGTGCTTGTAGCGTGTTTTGGAAAGCCCTGCCAGCTGTCCCTGCCACCATTACTCAAAGGCTAGGTCAGGATTCGAGGGCCGGATAGGGCTAGAGTCCAATCACTTCGGAGTGAATAGCCTCCAAGGAAGCCAGCGGGTCAGACGCCTGAGTAATCGGACGGCCGATCACGAGGTAATCGGAACCGGCTTTGAGGGCATCTGTGGGCGTCATGATGCGCTGCTGGTCGCCTTTATCGGCCGTCAGGGGGCGGATACCCGGTGTGATCAGTTTGAAGTCGGCGCCCTGCTCGACTTTAAGCTTCGGTGCCTCCTGGGCGGAGCAGACGACGCCGTCGAGGCCGCAATTTTTGGTGAGGGTTGCCAGTCGGGACACCTGTGCTTCCGGGGAATCGGTGATGCCGATGCCGACGAGGTCGTCGGCGTTCATACTGGTGAGGACCGTGACGGCGATCAACAGCGGGCGATCCGCGCCAAAGCTTTCCAGACGTTCCCGACAGGCGGTCATCATTTTCTCGCCACCAGAGGCATGCACATTGACCATCCATACACCGAGATCGGCGGCAGCTGCAACGGCAGCTGAGGTGGTGTTCGGGATGTCATGGAATTTCAGATCCAGGAATACGTCGAATCCACGCTTCTGAAGCCCTTCAACCAATTGCGGGCCGGAACGGGTGAACAGTTCCTTACCCACTTTCAGGCGGCATTTGCTCGGGTCCAGTTTGTCGACCAGCTCAAGGGCAGGATTCTGGGAGGGAAAATCGAGGGCGACGATGATCTTGGGATCGTTAGCGGTTTGCACGTTCACTTGTCCTGCGGAAATTCGGTAAAGGTTTATTCGGCTTCAACACCCTGGATCGGGCGCACGGTTTCCCATTGCTTGCAGCTTGGGCAAAGCCAGTGCAGCTGACGGCCAGAGAAACCACAGCTGACACAACGGTAGACGGGACGATTGGCGAGAATCAGGTGGCCAATACGGCTCACCAGCCTGCCCTCATCAGTGGTCATGCCCTTCTCATAGCCGGCCATTTCCACCAGCCTGAGCAAGCCACGGACACTCGGGCGGGTTTCCAGTTCCTGCCTGAGCAAGTCGATGGCAGCCGGTCGCCCCGAGGCACGCTCGACGGACTCCACCAGAGCCAGCAACAAACTGGTGCTCGGGTAGTTTTCGTAAAGCTTGCGCAGTTTTTTCGCCAACCGGCCAATGTCGCCGTGCTCATGCTCAAGTTTCATGAGCCGGTCGATGGCTTCCGGCCCAAACTCCGGGTTCTGTTCGAATACTTTCAGGCACTGGCTGCCTGCCTCGCGATAGCTGCCCTGCCGAACCAGCAGCTTCATCATAATAAGATTGGCCCGCACGCAAGAGCGATCGTACTCAAGCGCCTCCTTAGCCAGTTTCTGGGCAGCCCAGCGGTCGTCCTGTTTCAGGGACTCTTCCGACAGCTCGCATGTCAGGTAGGCCAGCACTTTGAACATTGCCGGGTCGGCGTCTCCACGTGTCAGCGTCCGGGCAACTTCGGCAGCCTTCGCCCATTCCTTTTCCTGTTGGTAGAGGTCGATGAGCTGCTGGGAGGAGTGCCGACCATAATCCTTGTCGCCCATCAATTGGTGCAACAATGCCTCGGCGCGGTCAAGCAGCCCCGCGTTCAGGTAATCGCGGGCAAGCTCGAGAGTCACCTGCGGGGAGAATCTCGGGGGTAATTCGGGCCTGGCCAGAAGGTTCTGGTGGATCAGTATGGCGCGATCGGTTTCGCCCTTGTTACGGAAATGGCTGCCAATGGAGAGGTGGAGACTGACAGTATCCTTGTTGACCGCAAGGGACTGGACGAAATTCTCAACCGCCTGGTCGGAGTAGTTCGTGAACAGGAACTGGAGACGGTCCTTCACCGATTCCTCATCGGAAATCGTTTTGCCGGATCGCCTGTCACCGCTTCCCAGCCGGCCCACAAGCCAGCCAACGGCGACTGCAACTGTTAGCAGCAGCCACTGTAATACGATATCCATTAAAGAGTCCGGTCGTTCTGGGCCCTGGATTTCTCCAATGCCTGCTCGGCGCGATCAAGTCGTTTCTGAAGGGTTCGCCGGGACACCGAGTTGCGAACGGTGGCCAGCATGGTCATCAGCACGCCAACAAGGGCACCGACAACAAATGCCATGATAATCCAGACGGCAACACCATGGGGCTGGGTTTCAAACAACAGAAAGTTGAGGGAGACTGCCATTTGATTGTTGAGCGAGAATACCAGTGCCAGCAGAACCAGGACCAAAACCAACAGAATAATGAGGATCTTCTGCAATCCTGCCATAGCGATAGCACTCCCAAAGGGCATTGATGCCCGAATTATACGCGTTCCCTGAGCAGCTGTTAAAAGCCTTTCTTCAAGCTGTCGTTGACCTGCTCTCTCAATTCCTTGCCGGGTTTGAAGTGCGGCACATATTTGGCTGGCAACTGAACAGCCTCACCGGTTTTCGGATTGCGCCCGGTACGCGCGGCCCGGTGATGAAGGGAAAAACTGCCAAATCCCCGGATTTCTATTCTCTGACCATCGGCAAGCGACTGGGACATGTGCTCGATGATGGTTTTTACAGCCAGTTCGACATCTTTAACGGAGAGCTGAGTTTGCTTGGAAGCAATCAGCTCGACCAGTTCGGACTTCGTCATGAGGCGTTTCCCTCTTTCATTTTTATTTGGCCGTCGGTTACCGGATTCCCATGACTACCTAGTTTAGCCAAACCAGAAAAAAACACAAAAAAAACGGGCTCTTAGAGCCCGTTTTTTTCGTACCAACCGGAAGATTAGTCCTTGTTGGCGTTTTGCTGCTGCATCTGCTCCTTGATGAGATCACCGATGGTGGTCGCACCAGAGGAAGTTTCCGCAGTTTTGGTCCGCACGTTTTCCAGTGCCTGCTTGTCGTCCTCAACATCTTTGGACTTCACAGACAGGTTGATGATGCGGTTCTTGCGATCGATGCTGATGATCTTCGCTTCAACTTCTTCGCCTTCTTTCAGCGCGTTGCGTGCGTCTTCAACACGGTCACGGCTGATTTCAGAGGCTTTCAGTACCGCTTCAACTTCGTCGTTCAGGGCAATGGTAGCTGCCTTGGCATCAACTGCAGACACGGTTCCCTTAACAATAGAGCCCTTGTCGTTCAGCTGCACAAACTCGGCGAACGGATCGCTTTCGAGCTGCTTGATACCCAGGGAGATACGCTCACGCTCCGGATCAACAGACAGGATAACGGTTTCAACTTCGTCACCCTTCTTGTATTCACGAACCGCTTCTTCGCCAGTCTCGTTCCAGCTGATGTCAGACAGGTGAACCAGACCGTCGATGCCGCCATCCAGACCGATGAAGATACCGAAGTCAGTGATTGACTTGATCTTACCGGAGATGCGGTCGCCCTTGTTGAAGTTGCTGGAGAAGTCTTCCCACGGGTTGGATACACACTGCTTGATACCCAGGGAGATACGACGACGCTCTTCGTCGATATCCAGAATCATCACGCCCACTTCGTCGCCAACCTGGACAACCTTGGACGGATGGATGTTCTTGTTGGTCCAATCCATTTCAGATACGTGAACCAGACCTTCAACACCCTCTTCCAACTCAGCAAAGCAACCGTAGTCAGTCAGGTTGGTAACGCGTGCTGTAACCTTGCTGCCTTCCGGATAACGACCCTTGATATCAACCCAGGGATCTTCGCCCAGCTGCTTCAGGCCGAGAGAAACACGGTTGCGCTCACGATCGAACTTCAGAACCTTGACGCTGATTTCGTCGCCAACATTAACGATTTCGCTCGGATGCTTGATGCGCTTCCAGGCCATATCGGTAATGTGCAGCAGGCCGTCAACACCACCCAGATCCACGAACGCGCCGTAGTCGGTCAGGTTCTTGACGATACCCTTGATTTCCATACCCTCGGTCAGGGTTTCCAGCAGAGCTTCACGCTCGGCACTGTTCTCAGCTTCCAGAACGGCGCGGCGGGAAACAACCACGTTGTTACGCTTCTGGTCGAGCTTGATAACCTTGAATTCGAGTTCTTTGTTCTCCAAGTGCGCGGTGTCGCGAACCGGACGAACATCTACCAGCGAGCCAGGCAGGAAGGCACGGATGCCGGCCAGATCGACGGTGAAGCCACCCTTGACCTTACCGTTGATGATACCTTTAACCACTTCCTCAGCTTCGAAGGACTTCTCGAGTACCTTCCAGGCTTCTGCACGCTTGGCCTTTTCACGGGACAGACGGGTCTCACCGAAGCCGTCTTCAACAGCGTCGAGAGCTACATCGACAACGTCGCCGATAGCAATTTCCAACTCGCCTTTTTCGTTAAGGAACTGGGAGGCGGGGATAACGCCTTCGGACTTCAGTCCGGCGTTAACGGTGACCCAGTCGTTATCGACGTCTACAACGGTTCCCTGGACGATGGAACCCGGTTGCATGTCAATTTCTTTTAGGCTTTCTTCAAAAAGATCCGCAAAGCTCTCGCTCATTATGAGTCCTATATGATCAACGCAAGTGTACTCCGTGCCACCAGCAACACGGTCTGTTAACAAGTTCCGGATTAAGCCTGTGGCTGGCAGATAACGCTACATCCGGCATTTCAACGACAAAAAGGTGTAGTCAGGCCTGACCTGCTGCGGCCATACACCTGTCTAACACCTCTTCTATACTCAATCCCGTAGAATCAATGACTTGCGCATCATCTGCGGGCTTGAGAGGGGCTGCGGAACGGTTCATATCCCGTTCATCACGAACCCGTATCTCCTCTAAAAGGGCGTCAATATTAACATCGACACCCGCGTCCTTCAACTGGCTATAGCGCCGTTGAGCCCTCTCCTCGGCGCTTGCCGTCAGGAAGATTTTTACCGGCGCGTCCGGAAACACCACGGTCCCCATATCACGGCCATCGGCCACAAGGCCCGGCGCCTGCCGGAAGTCCCGCTGGCGCTGCAAAAGGGCGTCACGGACCGACTGGATCACAGCCACCTTTGAAGCATTGTCGCCCGCCGATTCTGTACGTATATCTGCGGTCACGTCCTGCCCTGCCAGAACGACTTTTACCGGCTCACCTGCCGGCGTGGGCTCAAACGCCACATCCAGTCCGGCGGCGACTTTTACCAGCCCGCTCTCATCATCCATGGACACGCCCTGGCGAGCCGCGGCCAGCGCCGTCAGCCGATAAAGAGCACCACTGTCCAGAAGATGCCAGCCCAGCTTTCGGGCCAGCATCTGGGTAATCGTGCCTTTGCCGGAACCCCCGGGACCATCCACGGTGATCACCGGCGCACTGCTATCAACCATTATTCAGCCCCCTCGGCCGAGATATTGATTCCCGTTCCTTGCGCAAGTTCCACAAAACCGGGGAAAGACGTAGCCACATTGGCACAGTCGTTCACTGTAATGTCACCCGCAGCGCGCAGGGAAGCGACCGCAAAGGACATTGCGATGCGGTGGTCGCCGTGACTGTTCACGGTACCGCCACCGATGGTCTGACCACCATCGATAATAATGCCGTCCGGGGTTACGGTAGTGTCCACGCCCAATGCAGCAAGGCCATCTGCCATCACCTGGATCCGATCGCTTTCCTTGACCCGGAGTTCCTCAGCGCCACGCAAAACCGTGCGACCATTGGCGCAGGCCGCGGCGATGAATAGCACCGGAAATTCATCGATGGCCAGGGGCACCTGATCCTCAGGGATGTCGATACCCTGCAGCTCCGCCGAGCGGACCCGAAGGTCAGCAACCGGCTCACCACCGATTTCGCGCTCGTCCAGAATCTCGATATTGGCGCCCATCTGATTCAGGATGTTGATCACACCAACCCTGGTCGGGTTCATTCCAACGTGGCGAAGGATCAGATCGGAGCCCGGGGCGATACTGGCCGCGACCAGGAAAAATGCAGACGAAGAAATATCGGCAGGGACGTCAATATTGGTCGCCGTCAATTTGCCGCCGCCACTAACACTGGCGGTCGCGCCGTCCCGGTGGACGTGGTAGCCAAAGCCCGCCAGCATGCGCTCGGTATGATCGCGAGTAGGCGCCGGCTCGGTCACCGATGTACTGCCCTCGGCATAAAGCCCGGCCAGCAGAAGACACGATTTGACCTGGGCACTGGCCACCGGCATTTCATAGTGAATACCGGACAGCTTCTGGCCACCACGGATTTTCAGTGGCGGGCGCCCCCCTTCTGCGGTATCGATAACGGCGCCCATCGCCCTGAGAGGATCGGCAACCCGCCCCATCGGGCGACCGGAGAGACTCGCATCGCCGGTCAGCTCGGAATCAAAGGGCTGGGCCGCCAGCAAACCGGCGAACAGCCGCATGGCGGTTCCCGAGTTACCCAGATACAGAGGCCCGCGGGGGGCCTGAAGCCCGTGCATGCCAACACCATGGATGCGAACAAAGCCGTCGTCCGGGCCTTCAATGGTAACGCCCATATCCCGGAATGCCTGGAGCGTCGCCAGGCTGTCTTCACCCTCCAGAAACCCTTTCACTTCGGTTACGCCATCTGCCAGAGCACCCAGCATGATGGACCGGTGCGACATTGACTTGTCGCCGGGCACCCGGATATCACCGGTGATCGCGCCACCGGACTGAAGACGGAACGTTACCTGCTTTTCACTGTTGTTTGTCACGTAAGCCTGTCCTGAGAGCATCTTCGAAAAATGTTCACGCGCCGCCTTGGCGCGACTGAAAACCCGCAACAACGTGGCACTGTCCTGATTGGCAATGGCAGTGCGCAGTTGTTCGAGGTCGTGGGTAAAGTGGTCAATGACACGAAGAACCGCATCACGGTTCGACAGAAAAATATCGTGCCACATCACCGGATCGCTGGCCGCAATCCGGGTGAAATCCCTGAAGCCACCGGCGGCGTACCGGAAGATGTCCATGTTCTCATCTTCACCCGCCAGGGTATCTACCAGGGAGAACGCGATCAGGTGAGGCAAGTGGCTGGTGGCTGCCAGCACCTCATCGTGATACGCCACCGACATGGTCAGCACCGTGGCACCGCAGCCCTCCCAGAGCCCTTGCAGGCGAGCCAGGTGGGGCTGGCTGACATTGTCCGGCGGCGTAAGGATGACCTTGTGGTTGGCGAAAAGCTCGGGATTTGCCGCCCGGATGCCACTCTTCTCGGAACCGGCAATGGGATGACCGGGAATAACCAGAGGCGACAAGCCGCCGAACACGGCCTCAACATCGGCTACGAAGCTGGATTTGGTACTACCGACATCGGTGAGTATCGCGTCCGGCTCCAGAGACGGGCGAATCTGCTCAAGAACCGCGCGTGTTGCTCGTACCGGAACGGCAAGCACAACCAGGTCCGCGCCACGAACTGCATCAGACACCGTTGACGCCGCCTGATCGATCACACCCAACTCTTTACCGAGCTGCAGTTCCTCAGTGCGATGATCCGCACCAACAACCGTACCCGCAAGCCCATTGCGACGGATCGCGCAGGCCAGGGAGCCGCCAATCAGCCCCAGGCCAATCACCGCTACCCGTTTAAACAGAGGCTCGGACGGCGCCATATCAGTCGCTCAACCCCGAGGCCGCCAGGGCCTGCGCCAGTGCATCAATAAAGCGCTCGTTTTCTTCCTGAAGCCCGACAGAAACCCGAAGATGCCGGGGCATACCATAACCGCCGATGGGCCGAACAATCACGCCGTGGGCCAGCAGGGACTGGTACACGCCCATGGCCTGCTCCCCCACTTCCACGGCAACAAAGTTCCCGGCTGACGGGATGTAACTGAGCCCCATCCGGTCGAATGCCTCCTGCAACTGACGCAGACCGGCTGTGTTCACATCCCGGGAACGCTGGAGATAGTCTTCATCCTCAAGCACAGCCGTGGCCGCAGACAGGGCAACCGTATCCACGTTGAATGGCTGACGCACCCGGTTAAGAATGTCTGCGATGGCCGGCGAGGAGATACTGTAACCTACCCGCAGAGCCGCCAGCCCCCAGGCTTTGGAGAACGTGCGGCAAACGATGAGATTCGGGAAACGGGCCAACAGCTCGACACCGTCCGGGTATTGATCACCGGTCAGGTATTCACAGTAGGCCTCATCCAGAACCACAAGCACGTTCTCGGGGATTTTCTTCAGGAACGCCTCGATGGCGTCCGCCGTGTGAACGGTACCCGTCGGGTTGTTCGGGTTGGCGACAAACACGAGGCGAGTGCGATCAGTAACCGCTACGGCCATGGCGTCCAGATCGTGCCCCCATTCCCGGGCAGGCACAGACACACCCCTGGCACCGATGGCCTGTGTCACCAGGGGGTAGACAGCGAACGCGTACTGGGAGAAAACCACTTCGGAATCTGCATCGGCGAAACAACGGGTAATGACTTCCAGTACATCGTTGGAGCCGTTACCAAGGGTAATCTGATCCATCCCGACGTTCAGACGCTTCGAAAGCGCCTGCTTCAGGTTGAATCCGTTGCCATCGGGATACAGACAAAGCTCGGAGAGGGCCTGCCGCGCGGCCGACAGCGCTTTTTCGCTCGGCCCCAGCGGGTTTTCGTTGCTCGCCAGCTTGATGATCTCTGCCGGATTGAGGCCAAGCTCACGGGCCAGCTCTTCAATCGGCTTGCCCGGCTGATACGGTGAGAGGGCCTGTACGCCGCGAACCGCCAGGCTCTGGTAATCAATGGCCATAAATCGTCCTCGACACTCTTTGCTCAGAAACGCAGGTGCAGATACTTACAGAACGCCAATCGGGTAGGAACCCAGGCGTTTGAGCTCAACGGCCTCTTCATCCACTTCTGCCAGAACCTTCCGGACCTGTTCGTCTTCCATATGTCCCTCAAAATCGATGTAGAACACATAGGCCCAGGTGCCACTTGGCGAGGGCCGCGTTTCGATTCTGGTCAGGCTGAGCCCGTGACGATGGAACGGCTCGAGGAGCTGATACAGGGCCCCCGGTTTGTTGCGCATGGACACCAGGATAGACGACTTGTCGTGGCCACTGGCAGGCACTTCCTCCCGGCCAATGATCAGGAAGCGTGTGGTATTGTCCGGGCGATCCTCAATACTGTTCGCCAGCTTCTGCAGGCCATAGAGCTCGGCCGCCATATCACCGGCAATAGCCGCCGTGCCGGGCTCCTCGGCTGCGCGCCGGGCCGCTTCCGCATTGCTGGAGACGGTAACCCGCTCGATGCCGTAGCGGTGGGTGTCCAGCCATTGCCGGCATTGGGCAAACGATTGCTGATGGGAATAAATCCGTGTGATTTCCTGGTCGCCATGCTTCGGAGACACAAGCAGGTGATGGTGAATCCGCAGCTGAACCTCGCCGCAGATCTTCAGCGGCGAGGACATGAACATATCCAGGGTGTGGTTGATCATACCCTCGGTCGAGTTTTCGACCGGCACCACGCCGTAATGAGCAGCGCCGGATTCGACCTCCCGGAATACCGCATCAATGGCCGGCAAAGGCACGCTGACCACCGAGTGACCAAAATGCTTGAGCGCTGCCGCCTGTGTGAAGGTGCCAATCGGACCCAGGAAGGCAATGTGCATGGGCTTTTCCAGCGCCAGGCAGGCCGACATGATTTCCCGGAACAGACGGGCCATTTCCTCACCCGACAGCGGCCCCGGATTCTGTTCCTTGATGCGGCGAAGCACCTGGGCCTCCCGCTCGGGGCGATAGAAAAAGACGTCCTGCCCCGGATTGGCGGTCATTTTAACGTGCGCCACTTCCTGGGCACAGGCGGCCCTGGCACTGATCAGCTCCATGATCTTCTGATCAAGTTGATCGATCTCGTCCCGCAGCTCTCCGAGCCGAACCTGCTCATCACTCATGATCAGCCACGCTCCTTCGCAAATTCGGTCATGTAGTCGATCAGTGCATCGACACCGGCTTCTGGCATCGCGTTGTAGATGCTCGCACGCATTCCGCCAACCGACCGGTGGCCGGCCAGGTTCAGCAGGCCACGGGCATTGGCACCCTTCAGGAATTCACCGTTCAGGGCATCATCCGCCAGCGTGAATGGTACGTTCATCCAGGAGCGGAAGCGCGGATCAATCGGGTTGGCGTAAAACTCGTTGGTATCGATGAAATCGTAGAGCTTGCGGGCCTTGCGCAGGTTGATTTCACCCATGGCCTTCACACCGCCCTGCTCTTTCAGCCACTTGAACACCAGACCGGCCAGATACCAGGAATAGGTCGCCGGCGTGTTGTACATGGAGCCGTTATCTGCGATCACCTGATAATTCATCATGGTCGGGGTCTCCTGGCGGGCCTTACCCAGGAGATCCTTGCGGATAATGACCACTACCAATCCCGAGGGACCGATGTTCTTCTGGGCACCGGCATAGATCACACCGAACCTGGAGACGTCCACCGGCCTCGACAGCATTGATGAGGACATGTCGGCAACCAGCGGCGCGCCCGGGCTATCCGGAATAAAACCGAATTCCAGGCCACCGATGGTCTCGTTGGGCGTGTAGTGCAGATAAGCCGCGTCGGCACTGGTCTGCCACGAGGATTGATCCGGAATCGTGGTAAAGCCACTGTCTTCCGAACTCGCCACCACGTTCACCTTGCCATAGCGACTGGCCTCGGCAATGGCCTTCTTGGACCAGATGCCAGTGTTCACGTAGTCCGCAGAGCCTTTTTCGCCCAGCAGATTCAGAGGAATGGTGGAAAACTGGCTGGACGCCCCACCCTGCATGAAAAGAACCGCGTAGTCGTCCGACACGCCGGCCAGTTCACGCAGATCTTTTTCTGCAGTTTCGGCAATCTGGACAAACTCGTCGCTGCGATGGCTCATTTCCATCACCGACATGCCGGTACCGCGCCAGTCGAGCATTTCATCCCGCGCCTGACGAAGCACGCTCTCCGGCAAGGTGGCCGGACCTGCACAAAAGTTATACGCCCTGCTCATGTTGCTGCTTTCTCTCAAGTCTTGCTGAATCTGTCCGTGGCAAGTGCCGGCTTATTCGTCGCCGGCACTCTCGCCTTCTTGGCCTTGCTGGCCTTCTTCCGGGCTCTCGTCGGCAACAATCGGATTGCCTTCACTGTCGAGCTCTTCGTCGTCGGTTTCCGCAATCCGCTCAACGCCAACCAGCCGCTCGTCTTCCTGGCTCAGCTTGATCAGGCGCACGCCCTGGGTATTCCGGCTAAGAACCGACACTTCGTCTGTCCGGGTACGCACGAGCGTGCCCTTGTCAGAGATCAGCATCATTTCGTCACCGTCGAACAGCTGCAGGGCTGTCACCAGGTTACCGTTACGCTCGGAGCACTGCATGGCGATAACGCCCTGGCTGCCACGGCTGTAGGTCGGGAACTCGTCAATGGCGGTACGCTTGCCGTAGCCGTTTTCGGAGGCAGTCAGGATAACCCCACCGTCCTGCGGGATGATCAGCGACACCACATGGTGACCCTGCGGCATCTTGATACCGCGAACACCACGGGCTGTCCGGCTCATGGGACGAACGGCTTCTTCGTTGAAGCGCACCGCCTTGCCAGCGGTCGAGAACAGCATGACCTCGGCATCGCCTTTGGTAATGGCTGCACCGATCAGGGTATCGCCCTCATCCAGTGACAGGGCAATCAGGCCGCTGCTGCGCGGACGCGAGAAGTTCGGCAACGGCGTTTTCTTGACCACACCGGCAGAGGTGGCCATCAGCACGAACTGGTCTTCCGGATAATCCCGAACCGGCAGGAACGTGGTAATACGCTCGCCTTCGTCCAGCGGCAGGATATTCACCATGGGCCGACCGCGGGAGGCACGGCTGGCGCGTGGAATCTCGAACACCCGCAGCCAGTACACCTTGCCACGGTTGGAGAAACACAGAATCGTATCGTGGGAGTTGGCCACCAGCAGCTTCTCAACGAAGTCTTCGTCCTTCATAGAGGTTGCTGCCTTGCCCCGACCACCACGACGCTGGGCCTGGTAGTCTTCCACTGCCTGGGTCTTGGCGTAACCACTGTGGGAAATGGTCACCACCAGGTCTTCTTCATCAATCAGGTCGGCGATGGTCAGGTCGCGACGGGAGCTGGTGATTTCGGTACGACGCTCGTCACCAAACTCGGTAACGATCGCTTCCAGCTCTTCCCGGATCACCTGGAGCAGCCGCTCGGGGTCGCCCAGGATGTCCAGCAGATCGGCAATCTTGTCGAGAATTTCCTTGTATTCGTTCTGGAGCTTCTCGGTTTCCAGACCGGTCAGGCGGTGCAGACGCAAGTCCAGAATGGCCTGGGCCTGTTCCGGTGAAAGATGATACAGACCTTCACGCAGCCCATAGATCTCTGGCAGGTCGTCCGGACGGCAGGCGTCCTGACCGGCACGTTCCAGCATGGCCATGACATCGCCCGGTGACCAGCCCTTGGCAATCAGCTTTTCCTTCGCTTCGGCGGCGGACGGCGAGGCCTTGATCAGCTCGATAATCTCGTCGATGTTGGCCAGGGCAACCGTCAAACCTTCCAGAATATGGCCACGTTCACGGGCTTTACGCAGTTCGTAGATGGTCCGGCGGGTCACTACTTCACGGCGGTGACGAACGAACGCATCCAGCAGCTGCTTCAGATTCAGGGTTTTCGGCTCACCGTTGATCAGGCCAACCATGTTGATGCCGAATACAGTTTCCAGCTGGGTCTGGGCAAACAGGTTGTTGACCACAACGTCCGGGTTCTCACCCCGACGCAGTTCGATCACCACCCGGATACCTTCCTTGTTGGATTCGTCCCGCAGCTCGGAGATACCTTCAAGACGCTTTTCTTTTACCAGCTCCGCGATCTTCTCGATCAGGCGGGCCTTGTTCAGCTGATACGGCAGCTCGGTGATGATGATGGCATCGCGATTGGTCTTGTTGTCGTGCTCGATCTCGTGGCGGGCACGAATATAGATACGACCACGGCCGGTACGGTAGGCCTCAACGATGCCGGCACGGCCGTTGATGATGCCCTCGGTCGGGAAATCCGGGCCCGGAATGAATTCCATCAGCTCATCGATGGTCAGATCCGGATTATCAATCAGCGCCAAGCAGCCGCTTACGACTTCCGTCAGGTTGTGGGGCGGAATGTTGGTAGCCATGCCCACGGCAATACCGGAGGAACCATTCACCAGCAGGTTGGGCACCCGGGTGGGCAGAACCTCGGGAATCCGCTCGGTACCGTCGTAGTTATCGACGAAATCGACGGTTTCCTTGTCCAGGTCCGCCAGCAGGGAGTGGGCGATCTTCTCCATGCGGATCTCGGTGTAACGCATGGCAGCCGCGTTGTCACCGTCGATGGAACCGAAGTTACCCTGGCCATCAACCAGCGGATACCGCAGGGAGAACGGCTGGGCCATACGTACGATGGTGTCGTATACCGCAGAGTCACCGTGGGGGTGGTATTTACCGATAACATCACCCACCACACGGGCGGACTTCTTATAGGCCTTGTTCCAGTCGTTGTTCAGTTCGGACATGGCGAACAGAACGCGGCGGTGAACCGGCTTGAGGCCATCCCTCACATCCGGAAGCGCCCGCCCGACGATCACGCTCATGGCGTAATCGAGGTAGGACTGTTTTAACTCGTCTTCAATATTGACCGGCAGGATCTCTTTGGCTAACTCACCCATCGAGAAAGGTTCCTTTGCGTTATCTGGAAGTCGTATCGGGGCCGTTTCCGGGCCCCATAGTTATTCTTCAACAAGCCGCCAAGTCTACCACAGTCGCACCCTTTCCGGGGCAACTGTGAGGCAGCCTTAATCAAACACCACTGTCTTGTTTTCGTAGGTGATCACCCGGTCTTCAATGTGTGAGCGCAGGCCCCGGGCCAACACGTTCTTTTCCACATCCTTACCCAGGCGAACCATATCCTCGATAGAGTCGCTGTGGGTGATCCGGATAACGTCCTGCTCGATGATCGGGCCCTCGTCGAGGTCCTGAGTCACGTAGTGGCAGGTGGCACCAATCAGCTTAACACCGCGGCTGTAGGCCTGGTGATAGGGGCGTGCACCGGCGAAAGACGGCAGGAAGCTGTGATGGATATTGATCACCTTGCCGGAGTATTTCTCGCAGAGCTCGCCAGGAAGGATCTGCATGTAGCGCGCCAGCACCACCACATCGGCCTCATATTTCTGGAACAGCTCATCAATATGGGCGAAAGCTTCCTCTTTGTTTTCCTTGCTTACCGGCACGTGGTGGTAGGGAATCTCATGCCACTCCACCATCCGGCGCAGGTCGTCGTGGTTGGAGATGACCGCCACGATCTCGGCATTGATCTCCTTGCTGTGCCAGCGGTGCAGCAGATCAGCCACACAATGGGATTCCTTGCTGCACATCAGGATGACTTTCTTGGGCTGGGCCGAGTCGGCAATGTGCCAGTTCATATTGAATTCGCGGGCAATCGGCTCAAACGCGGCGCGGAACTGGTCCAGACCGAACGGAATCGAGGTGGCCTTGATCTCGTGCCGCATGAAAAACCAGCCGGTTTGCGTGTCGGAATGGTGACTCGCCTCGGTAATCCAGCCATTGTATGTCGACAGAAAATTACTCACCTTGGCGACAATTCCCACCCGGTCGGGGCAGGAAATCACAAGACGATAGGTATGCTCCATGAAAGCCTTTCCTTAACTGAAATCCGGGAAAGCAGGTGCGTCGGGGAATCACCGCCGACATTAACGGCAGGTTAACGGTACGCACCTATGAAAATGACCGGCTATCATAGCCTATCTGAACGCCAGAAACGAGGAATGGAGATATGGACAGAGGCCTCTACCAACGCACAATCAAAAACCTCGCCACGGGGCGCTCAGGCCGCCTTTCGATTGCGGCCGCCTTGACCTTTTTCATCACCACCGCGCCGGCCTTCGGACAGGCCATTCTCGAGGGTGAGCGGTTTCACCCGGTTACCGCAACCCAGGGCATGGTTGCCACCAGCCATACACTGGCCACCGAGGTGGCTCTGGAAGTGCTGAAAAACGGCGGCAATGCAATCGATGCAGCCGTTACCGCCGGTTTTGCACTCGCTGTTACCCAGCCCCGTTCCGGCAACATTGGCGGTGGCGGTTTCATGCTGATTTCCAGGGGCGACGGATCAGATCCGGAAGCCATTGATTATCGCGAAAAAGCGCCCGCTGCCGCCACAGAAACCATGTTCCAGGACGAATCCGGCGAGGTGGTCAGGAACCGCAGTCGTTTTACCCACCTGGCCGCAGGGGTTCCGGGCACAGTTGCCGGCCTTGCACTGGCGCTGGAGCGGCACGGCACCATTACCCTCAAGCAGGCACTGGCGCCGGCCATCAAACTGGCCCAAGACGGTTTCGTAGTGCCCCAGCGTTTTACTGAAGGTCTGGAGCAGGCCCGGGAGAGACTCGAGCGATGGCCCGCCACCCGTGACACCTTTTATAGGGAAGACGGCAGCGCCTGGCAGCCCGGGAAACGCTTTCGACAGCCGGAACTGGCGGCAACACTCCAGCGCATTGCCGACAACGGCGTGAAAGGCTTTTACGAAGGCGAAACCGCCGATCTGATTGCCAGCGAAATGGAACGGAATGGCGGCCTCATCACGCACCAGGACCTGAAAGACTATCGCCCGGTTGTCCGGGCGCCGGTTCACGGCAACTATCGCGGGTACGATATTTTCTCGATGTCGCCGCCCTCCTCCGGCGGCACGCACATTGTCCAGATCCTGAATATCCTGGAAGGCTTCCCGATGGCCGAGTTTGGCCATAACTCCGCTGATGCGATTCATCACATGGCCGAAGCCATGAAACTGGCCTACGCGGACCGTTCAAAATACCTCGGCGACACGGATTATGTGGAGGTGCCGCTGGCGGGGTTAACCAGCAAAGGCTACGCAGAAGAACTGCGCAAAGGCATTGATCCAGACAGGGCACGACCGGCCAGCGACATCAATCCCGGCCAGCCAGCTGCCTGGGAAAGCCCTGAAACCACCCATTTTTCCGTGGTGGATAAATGGGGCAACGCCGTGTCCAACACCTACACAATCAATTTCAGTTATGGATCCGGCATTACGGTGGAAGGCGCTGGATTCCTGCTTAACAACGAAATGGACGACTTCAGTGCCAAGCCCGGTGTGCCCAACGCTTATGGCCTGATCGGTGGCGAAGCCAACAAGGTCGAGCCCGGCAAACGCATGCTGAGCTCCATGTCGCCCACTATCGTTAAGAAGGATGGCAAGAACGTTCTGGTTACCGGCAGCCCCGGAGGCTCCCGGATCATTACCACCACCTTGCAGGTGATCCTCAATGTGATTGATCATGGAATGAACATCCAGACCGCCGTGAGCGCTCCGCGCATGCACCACCAGTGGCTGCCGGATGAAATCCGGATCGAACAGGGCATCAGCCCCGACACCATCCGGCTTCTGCAGGAGCGGGGGCACACGGTGGTCGGTGGATCAGCCATGGGCGCCATCCAGAGCATCCTGATTGACGAAGAGGGTGTTCTCAATGGTGGCGCGGACCCGAGGAGGAGCACTTCGTCGGCCATGGGCTATTAACGGGCAATTGACCAGGGTCACTGACCTGAATGGAGGCTTTATGTATCTTTCTGTACAACTGAGCTGCTATCCCCTGAAAGAGGAGTACAAGCAGCCAATCAAAGACCTGATCGCGCGCCTGGAGCAGACCGGACTGGAAGTCTATCCGGGGCGAATGAGCACCGAGATTTTCGGCGACTATGATGAGGTTATGGGCGTGCTCTCGGACACCATGAAATGATCGTTCGAGACCTACGGCAAATCTGTCTTCGTGGCGAAGATCATGGAGGGCGACCGGAGACCGAAATGACAGCACCGAGTGGGCCAGACAACCAGCAACAGAAACCGGATCAGAACCAACAACCGGTCATTCCGAACCAGTCTGCGTTCCTTTGGCTGAGCGCTGCCATCTTCCTGATGGTGCTCTGGCTGCAGGATGGCGGACAACCGCGGCTTCAGGACCTCGCCTACTCGGAATTCAAGACGGCTGTTGTGAACAATCAGGTGGCAGAAGTCACGTTGAAAGAAGAAGCCATTACCGGCTTGTTCACCGACAGCGGTGCAGCCGATTTCAGCTCTGACAGCCCACCCCACACCAGCACGCCCGGTTTCCATACCATCCGCCCGCCCATGGAAGACCCGTCGCTGCTCAACCTTCTTGAAGAGCACAGTGTCACCATTCGGGCCACGCCATCAGGTCTGCCCTGGTGGCAGGAAATGATTCGCGGCTTCCTGCCCTGGATCCTGCTGCTGGCGCTGATGTTCTGGTTCTGGGGTGCAGCGCAGAAACGCATGACACAGGGTGGCGGCCCGTTTGATTTCAGCCGCTCCAAGGCACGGCGGGCCCACAAGGAAACCTCTACCGCCACCCTGGACGACGTGGCCGGCATTGAATCCGCCAAGCGGGAAATTGCCGAGATCATCGATTTCCTGAAATCTCCCGAAAAATACCGGGCACTGGGTGCCGTCATGCCCAAGGGCGTGCTTCTGGTCGGCCCGCCGGGCACCGGCAAGACACTACTGGCCCGGGCCATCGCCGGCGAAGCCGAGGTGCCCTTCTACAGCATCAGCGCCTCGGAATTCATCGAGATGTTCGTGGGTGTCGGCGCCGCGCGGGTTCGGGACATGTTCAAGGAAGCCCGGAAAGACGCGCCGGCGCTGATTTTCATCGACGAACTGGATGCCATTGGCCGATCACGTGGTGCGGGCCTGGGTGGTGGCCATGATGAAAGAGAGCAAACACTGAACCAGATCCTTACGGAAATGGACGGTTTCGAGGCTCACGAAAATGTTCTGGTACTGGCTGCCACCAACCGGCCGGACGTTCTGGACAGCGCCCTGCTCCGCCCGGGCCGTTTTGACCGTAAGATCACCCTCGACCGCCCCCACAAGGAGGCCCGCGCGGCCATCCTGGCCGTTCACGTGCGAAAGGTACCCTTGGCGAATGATGTCGACCTGGATCAACTGGCCGCACGCACCATCGGCTTTTCCGGGGCGGATCTCAAGAACCTCGTAAATGAAGCGGCGCTCACCGCAGCCCGCGAAAGCCTGCATGAGGTGAATGCCCATTGCTTTGATCTGGCCCGGGACAGAATTATTCTCGGTGAAAAGCGCGACACCAAGCTGAACCCGCAGGAGCGTGAGGCTGTTGCCTACCACGAGTGTGGTCACGCCATCATGGCCTACTACATGCCGAACGCGGATCCCCTTACCAAGTTGACCATCATTCCCCACGGCATGGCCATGGGAGTGACGGAACAAACCCCGCGGGAAGATCACTACACCTACACCGAAAGCTATCTTAAGGATCGCATCAAGGTGATGCTTGGCGGTCGCTGCTCGGAAAAGCTGATCTACGGAGAAGTCAGTACCGGCGCCCAGAACGACCTCAAGGAGGCCACCGCGCTGATACGCAAGATGATCGGCCAGTGGGGCATGAGCGAAAAGATCGGCCCGCTGGGCCTGAACATCGGCGAGGAACATGTTTTCCTGGGCCGGGAGATGGGCATGCCGAGGGAGTTCAGCGAAAAGATGGCTGAGATGATTGACGAGGAAATCCAGTCCCAGCTCCTGGCCCTCGAGAAGGCAACCCTCGACTTCCTGACCGAGCACCGAAACCAGTTGGACGCACTGGCCAAAGCCGTGCTGAAACAGGAAACGCTGTCAGCAGAGGACGTCGAGGAAATCCTGCGCAAGGAAGATGCACGGAAGATTGCCTGATACTCAAGTCATGGCCTAGATCACCAGGTAATGACTGAACAGGGTAATACAGAACCCAAGGACCGCTCCCAGAGGTGGCCCCCAATGCCGGTCAAGCCTCGACTGAGGAGCGATGTCCTGGAAAATCAGGTACAGAATACCCCCGGAAGCCATCAGCATCAGTGAGCCCAGTAATACGGGGCGCTCCGACAAGAAGAAATAGCCAAACAGGCCGGCCACCGGACCTGTGATCACCAGGCTACTCATAAAGACCAGCGTCTTTCGGGAGCTGTGGCCTTTCAGGTAAAGCAACTCCCGATAGGCGTTGAACCCTTCCGGCAAGTTCTGCAAGGCAATGAGTAACGCCATGAGCAGCGCAATCTCGGTGTTCACCACGGCGAGCCCGCCCAGCGCGGCAGCTTCCGGAATAAAATCCAGCATCACACCCAGGAGCTGCGGAGATTCACGGCGTTTCAAACCGAGAACCCGCTCTATCAGAAAGAATATGAGCCCGCCCGCAAGAATAGCCGGAATCGCAAGAAGGGATCCTCCCATGCTGGATCGGCCTTCCGGAATAAAAACCACAGCGACCGCGCCAAGCAGGATGCCGCCACCGAGCGCGATCACGAAATGGCGAAACTCCTGCTCCAGCCAATTGGGTCGGATCCGTTCAAAGCTGGCGAGCAGTCCGCCCAGTGGAATGCAGGCGCCGGCAAGGACGGTCAGTCCAACAATGGAGAGAACATCTATAAACATCAGCTAATCAAGACCTATGGAGCAACCGATGGGATTCAGGGCGTGACCGTGACGGGAAGGTTCAGGGCCACCAACAATCGCTCTGCGCCGGGCTCCTGGAGCAGTGTGCATTCCCGGCTTAGCACCAGCTCTACCGCCCTTTCCTGTCGTAGAATTCCGGCCACAACAGCCGGATCCGTTGATGGCAGAGACCTTACACGAAGCTCCGATTCCTGAATACCCAGGTCCTGCGCGACGCCTTTAAGATCGTCGGCTGAGACCGTCGAGTCAGCGCCCAACAGTAGTGTCACGGGCCGGTGGGAATGACGAACCACCTCAGCGGTTGCCTGGACAGCGCGGCCGTTAGCGCCATGATGGTCATTGAGAAACACCACAACCCTGCCCAAAGGTTCGGCCCGACTTTCACACCAGAGCAAGACCCTTCCCCGGGAACGACGAACCAGCCCTTTTGCCGTCGAGCCCAAGCGCGCACCGGGCTCGGAGGACCAACCAACGCGGCCCAGCACCAGAAGATCCTGAGGGCCGGCGAGCGCCAGCACCTCATCAATCACATGGCCCCGGGCGACACTCAGGGATTGCCTGCCACCGTATGACGCGACGGCACCGGCAAGAGCACGGCGGGCTTCGCTCGCCAACCTTTGCATGCGCTGTTCAACGTCGCCAGCAGCCAGGGGGCGGCTGATACCGGACGAACCGCCCACTTCGCGGGCAAAACCATAGCCGGCGCTTCGCAGCTGATTCAGCTCCTCAACAAACACACCGAGCACATCGGCACCGGTATTCGCGGCAATCCCGACCGCAGCCTGCAAGGCGGCGTAACTCATCCTGGAACCATCGAGAAGTACCAGTACACGACCGGTTGTGGTGCCGGGATCAGCCTGGTCTGCTGGCCTATCAGTCACGATCCTTGCCTCCGCTGCTGTTCGCTTCTCCGTTCTCGTCCCGTTTCTTGCTGGCCTCCGCGAACTTCTCCAGGCGTTCGGCAACCCGGTGATTGAAGCTGTTCTCGGGGAACTCGCCATTACTATCCGGTTCTCCGGGCTCAAGACCGGTTAGCAGCTCAATTGCCTCATTGATGCTTGAAATCGGATAGATCCGGAACCGGTCTTCAGCGATCGCCTGCCTCACATCGGCTCTCAGCATGAGGTGCTCAACATTGCTTGCAGGCAGCAAAACGCCCTGCCCGCGAACGTCGCCGGCCTCTTTGCAGACATCGAAAAAGCCCTCAATCTTCTCGTTCACTCCGCCCACGGCCTGAACTTCACCATGCTGGTTCATCGACCCCGTGACCGCGAAGGCCTGCTTGATTGGCACCCGGGAAATGGCTGAAAGCAGCACGCAGGTTTCTGCCACCGACGCGGAATCGCCCTCAACCCCACCGTAGGATTGCTCGAAGGCAAGACTCGCCGACAGGGAAAGTTCGCCGTCGCCGGCGTACCGGCTCGCCAGGAAGCGGGAAAGAATCATCACAGCCTTGCTGTGAATGGGGCCGCCGAGTTTGGCCTCCCGCTCGATATCCACCACCTGCCCCTTACCGGGACGGGCCGTGGCGGTAATCCGGGTAGGCTGCCCGAACATCGACGCCCCAAGCCTGAGCACCGAAAGACCATTTACCTGAGCTACCTCCTCGCCAGTAGTGGCTATCATCACCACACCCCGGCTGATTTGCTCGCGACTTCGTTCCCGGACCCGGCTGGCCCGGTATTCCCGTTCATCAATGGCCTGCTGGAGATGGCTGGCTTCAACCGTATCGGCCCCGGCCTGTCCCGCCCAGTGGTCTGCCTCGCTCAGAATGTCGCGGAGCACCCGGTCGTGGGCGGTCAGTTTGCGCTGGTCTGCTGCCAACCGGCTGGCATGTTCAATCAGCCGGGCCACGGCGCTTCGCTCCAGCGGTCGCATTTTCAGGCCCCGGGCCATGGTGGCGATCATGCGCGCGTAGAGTTCATAGCATTCTTCATTGCGGTCCAGGTCGTCCTCGAAATCCGCTTCTACTTTGAACAGGTCCAGAAAGTCGGGATCATAGTGGGACAGCAGGTAATAGAGCATCCGGTCCCCGAGCAGAACCACCTTGACCGACACCGGAATGGGCTCCGGCTGCAGGCTGACGGTACTCACCAATCCATAGAGCCGCTCCAGGGACTCGATGCGGATTTCGCCTGAAGACAGGATCCTCTTGAGGCTTTCCCAGGCCATCGGCTGGGTTAGCACCCGGCGGGCGTCAATGATCAGATAGCCGCCGTTGGCACGGTGCATGGAACCACCGCGAATCAGCGTGAAGTCGGTATAGAGATTGCCTTGCCGGGCCCGATGTTCGATTTGCCCCGCCAGGTGTTGATGATTGGGCAGATCCTCATAGATGACCGGCGCGCCTACGGTTTCGGCATTATCCACCAACAAGTTGACCTTATAACGGGCCAGCAGCCCTGCCGGTGGCCCGTTATCGCCGTCCTGAAAGGCTTCGGCATGCTCCACCACGTCTTCGCGGACCGCATCCAGATAGTCCACAATATCCGGGAGGTGGGACCACTTTCCCCTGAGTTCCCCGATCGGGCCGCCGAGTGTCAGCTGGACCATCTCTTCATTCAGAGCGTGGACGCGCTCCCGAACTTCTTTCCGCATCCTGGGAATCTGCTGGATGGTCTGCTGCAGCTTCTTCTGAAGCTCCTCAACCTTGGATTCAACCAGTTGTTTCTCTTCATCCGAAAAGTTCTTGTATTCCTCGGGATCGATCACCTCACCCTTGCGCATGGGGGCAAAGGTAAAACCGGCTGGCGTTGTGATCATGGCAATGTTGTTGCGGTTGGCCTCTTCCTGGATCTCGAACAGGCCCTGGTGCTGCCGCTTGGCCATTTCTTCCTGCAGCTCCTGCAAGCGGGCCTGGTATTCCTCGCTTTCAAAAGCCGCCGGAATGGCCGTGCGAAGCTCTTCTGCCAGCTCACTCATGTCTTTCTTGAATTGCTGCCCCTGCCCCGCTGGCAGCTGGATTGCGCCCGGCCGATCTGAAAAGCGGAAGTTATAGACATGGCACCAATCTGGAGGAACCGGTTGCCTGGCTGCATTCAGGGAAAGAAAGCGTTCGACAAGTTCGTGTTTACCTGCCCCGGAGGGTCCGAGGACAAAGAGATTAAAACCCTCTGCCCGAATACCGGCGCCAAATTCCAGCGCTCGCAAAACCCGGTCCTGACCGTAGGGTTGATCCAGGTCTTGCACGTCATCGGTGGTTACGAAATCCAGCTTGTTTTCCGGACAAACGTGGTAGACCTGGTCTCCGGTTAAGGGGGTGGGTAGTGGCATTACATCCTCCTGATGGTTTCCACCCGAAGGTGGAGTACGCCGATTACGTCGAACGAGTAATCCGGGGGCAACGCCCCCTCATCAGGAAACTATAGATTATGGCTGGGGCCCTGCTCCAACAATCGGGGGGCCCTAACGCCACTCGAGGGTCTTGGGCTCCACCGCATGTTCACAGAACAGATGCCCGACATCCGGCACCGCAAAGCAGCGGTCGCCCCGCTGGGGCTGGCGGGCGTTGAACTCAGTATGGCTGATGCCAACCTCCCACAACTCTTCACACTCCCACCCATCGGGCTTGAGTTCGATCCGCACTTCCGCACCAATCAGGTTGATGGCCTCTATGCGAAATGGCAGGTGGGCCTGATCACTGGCAGCCTGAGTCAGCCGCACCTCGTGGGGCCGCAGATAGAGCTGGGCGTCGTCGTTTTCACAGCCTTCGGGCAAGCGAATCCAGGCGTCGCCCTGGCTCATGACGCCGTCGCGGACCTTGCCGGACAACACATTCACCTGGCCCAGAAATTCGAACACAAAGCGACTGTCCGGGCGGCCATAAAGCTCCAAGGGCGTATCAACCTGTTCAATCCGGCCATTGCTCATCACCACCACCTGGTCGGAGAGCTCCAGGGCCTCCTCCTGATCGTGGGTCACGAAAACACTGGTGAAATGCAGCTCGTCATGGAGGCTGCGCAGCCAGCGGCGAAGGTCTTTTCGCACCTTGGCATCAAGCGCTCCGAAGGGCTCATCCAGCAGAAGAATCTCCGGGCGCATGGCCATGGCCCGCGCCAGGGCGATGCGTTGCTTCTGCCCACCTGAAAGCTGCGCGGGGTAGCGGTCGGCCAGGTGTTCCAGCTGCACCATTTCCAGCAGGTCTTTTACCCGCTTGCGGATCTCGGGCTTGCCGGGACGCTCCTTGCGCGGAAGCACATTGAGGCCAAAGGCCACGTTCTCGGCCACTGTCATGTGACGAAACAACGCATAGTGCTGGAACACAAACCCCACACGCCGGTCCCGCACATGCAGATCGGTCACATCCTTGCCGCTGAACCGGATTCGGCCCTCTTCGGGAGTTTCCAGGCCGGCAATGATCCGCAGCAGCGTGGTCTTGCCCGAACCGGAAGGGCCCAGCAATGCCGTGAGCTGGCCATCCGGAATGGTCAGATTGATGTCATGCAGGGCCTGGAACTTGTCGAAAAACTTGTTGATACCCTGTATCTCGATGCTCATTGGAAACCCTTAGTTACGACTCTGACGCCATTCAACGATGGCCTTGACGACAAGCGTGATCAGCGCAATACCTGCTAGCAGCGAAGAAGCTGCAAAAGCGCCCACGGTGTTGTAATCCTGGTAAAGCAGCTCTACCTGCAACGGCAGCGTATTGGTCTCGCCCCGGATGTTGCCCGAGACCACCGACACGGCACCGAACTCGCCTACAGCCCGGGCGTTGGTGAGGATCACGCCGTAAAGGAGCGCCCAGCGGATATTCGGGAAGGTCACCCGCCGGAACAGCTGCCAGCCGGACGCGCCCAGCACCACGCCGGCCTCTTCCTCTTCCCGACCCTGTTGCTGCATCAGCGGGATCAGTTCTCTGGCCACAAACGGACAGGTCACAAACACGGTAACCATCACAATGCCGGGCCAGGAGAACATCAGTTGAATGTCGTATTCACCGAGCCACTGCCCCACCCAGCCATTGCTGCCGTAGAGCAGCAGGAAAAGCAGGCCGGCAACCACAGGCGAAACGGCGAACGGGATATCAATCAATGTGGTCAGCAGCTTGCGACCAGGGAACCGGAAGCGGGTCACCAGCCAGGCCAGGAACACGCCGAACACCATATTTAACGGGACCGTGAGCAGCGCAACCACGAGCGTCAGGCCAATGGCATGGAGCGTGTACTCGTTGAGAATATTGCTGACGTAACCGGCCCAACCCTCGGCAAACGCTTGCACAAAAATCAGCACCAGGGGCATAAACAGCAGAAGCACCGTCAGGCCGACGGCGATTCCGATCAGAGTGCGACGAACCAGAGGGTTGTCGCCAACGCGGCGATGTTTACGCACAGCCATACCCTAACCTCCGTGCAGGCGCTTGAGATAGCGCCCCTGCCAGACGTTGATCGCCAGGAGCAGCAACAGCGATACCGTCATAACCACTGCGGCAATGGCGCTGGCCGCCGGAAAATCGTATTCCTCCAGGCGAACAAAGATCATCAGACTGATCACTTCACTGATGTAGGGTGAGTTGCCGGCAATAAAGATAACCGCGCCGTATTCCCCAAGGCTGCGGGCAAACGAAAGCGCACCACCGGTCACCACAGCCGGCCAGAGTGTCGGGAACAGGATTTTCCGAAAGACCGTCATGTCCGAAGCACCCAGGCTCATGGCGGCTTCTTCATCCTCCGGCGCCATTTCCTCCAGTACCGGCTGAACCGTGCGCACCACAAACGGTACACTGGTGAAGGCCATCGCCACCACAATACCCAGCGGTGTGAATGCCACTTCAATACCCAGATCGGCGAGATACTGCCCATACCAGCCGTTCTCGGCAAACAAGGTTGCTAGTGTGATGCCGGCCACGGCGGTTGGCAGCGCGAAAGGCAGATCCATGATCGCATCCAGCAGCCGCTTGCCGGGAAACTCGTAACGCACCAGCACCCAGGCCATCAGCAGGCCGAACACGCAGTTGAATAGAGACGCTGCCAGGGCTGCCAGCGCGGTGACTTTATAGGACGCAACCACCCGCGGATCGGTGATCACAAACCAGAACTGCTCCCACCCCATGCCGGCAGCACGGATAAACAGGCCGCTGATGGGCAGAAGCAGCACCAGGCTGATAAAGAAAAGCGAAATGCCGAGGCTCAGTCCGAACCCCGGCAAAACGCGTTTGGTGGCGGGAGCGCTCAGCCGCTTTGACGGGCGCTCCGAAACGTCAGTGGTGGCCATGAATCAGCTGCGCATCCCTTAGCGGCGACGCTGCAACTGGTCCAGTTTGCCGCCACTGGCAAAGTGGGTCTCCATGGCATTTTCCCAGCTGCCGGCGATGTCCTGAATCGGCATCAGCTTCAGTTCGGGGAACTTGTCAGCCACTTCCGCTTTCACGGTTTCGTTGTGCACCCGGTAGTTGAATCCAGCCAGCATGCGCTGGGCTTCTTCGGAGTACAGATGCTTCAAGTAGGCCTGAGCCAGTTCTTCGGTGCCCTTCTTCTCGATGTTCTTGTCGATCCAGGTCACCGGGAACTCGGCCAGGAAACTCACTCTCGGGACCACAACCTGGAAATTCTTGTCCGGGTTCAGGGCCGGAATGTTGTTCACTTCGGATTCGAAGGTCAGCAGCACATCACCCAGGCCCCGTTCCACAAACGTGGTGGTGGCACCACGACCGCCGGAGTCGAATACCTTAACCTGGCCCAGCAGGTCGCTGAGGAAAGCATCAATCTTCTCCTGGTCGTCACCGAACTTGTCCTGGGCAAAACCCAGCGCCGCCAGGTAGGTGTAGCGGCCGTTACCGGAGGTTTTCGGGTTCGGCATGATCAGTTCGACATCTTCGCGGATCAGATCATCCCAGTTCTGGATATTCTTGGGGTTACCCTCGCGCACCAGGAACGCCATGGTGGAATAGTACGGAGAGCTGTTATTTGGCAGGCGTGATGCCCAGTCCTCGGGAATCAGGTTGCCGCGCTCGGCCAGAATGTTTACGTCGGTGACCTGGTTGTAGGTAACCACATCCGCACCCAGCCCCTGCAGGATGGCGCGCGCTTGCTTGGAAGAGCCAGCGTGTGACTGCTGGATATCGACGGTTTCGCCGGTTTTTTCTTTCCAATAGTCCTGGAAAAGAACGTTGTATTCGGCAAACAGCTCGCGGGCAATGTCGTAGGATGAGTTCAGAAGCTCACGCTCCTGGGCAGAAGCCGGCCCTGTTAGCGAGAACGCCAGTGCCAGCGCACTGAACCACAGGCCCTTACGGGCTTTGGAACCGGAAAAAATCGAATTCGGCATAGTCGGCAGAGCTCCCAGTTAACTCGGAATCTTTATATACGCCAGAGGAATAGGTCGGCGTTTTCTTAGAACGCAAAGATAAAGTAGTCACCTAGGAACAACAATACTCCACCTAGATGATTTATAACTCCTTTAATAACTTTGAGCTATATAAATCACCATTGAAAACCCTACCGATGATTTAGCGTCGCTGAGGTGGTGTACAGCGCATCTTCCACTACTATCAAGGTAAGTCAGCGCTAGAGAAGACGTTGCCGTGGGACTGTCGATCAAGACAACAGAGTTTGCGCCGGAAGAGTTTGAACGTTTTGCCGCCAAGGTCAGGACGGATCTCAAGGCACTTACTCGTCTTCTGAACAGGCCCGGCTTTGGCGAAGGCGCAAGCTCCATCGGAGCCGAGGTAGAGTTCTACATCGTAAACCCGGCCCTGCGCGTTCAACCTATCAACACCGAAATCGCCGCCCGCGTTCAGGACCCTCAACTGACGGTTGAGCTAAACCGCTTCAATCTCGAATACAATCTCAGCCCCCAGGCTTTCAAGGGCTCTCCCTTCGCCAGAACAGAGCAGGAGTTGCTCTCTGCGATCCAACGGATCAACCAGCACGCCGCATCACTGGATGGAGAACTGGTGCCGATCGGCATTCTGCCCACGCTTCGCCAGTCTGATATGGGTGCGAAGGCAATGACAGACGAGCCCCGCTATCATGCGTTATCCAAAGCGCTGATCCAGCAACGGGGAGAGCCATTCAGCATCCATATTGGTGGTAACGACGTTATCAATCTGGAAGCTGACGACGTCTATATGGAAGGAGCAAACACGTCCTTCCAGCTTCACTGGCGGGTGCCCGCACACCGTTTTGCCGATTACTTCAATGCGGTCCAACTGGTCACGCCGGTTGTCCTCGCTCTGGCCAGCAATTCACCCAGCCTGTTCGGCCACCACCTGTGGGACGAAACCCGCATTGCCCTGTTCAAGCAATCCATCGACAGCCGATCGCCCAACCATAAAACCTGGCGCCATCCGCCACGGGTATACTACGGCAATGGCTGGACACGCAGCGCCTGGGAACTCTTTGCCGCCTCGGCATCGCTCTATCCGCCCATCATTCCACTGATGTCGGAGGAAGACCCGATGGCGGTGATTGATCGCGGTGATGTGCCGAAACTGGCTGAACTGCGACTGCACCAGGGAACCACCTGGCCCTGGAACCGTGCCATCTACGACCATACCGAAGGCGGCCACCTGCGCATCGAGATTCGCTCAATGCCCGCAGGCCCTACGGCTGCTGATATGTGTGCGAACGGGCTGTTCATAATTGGCGCTGCGCTGGCAGTCCTTGATGATATTCATCATCTGACGTCGATACTTCCCTTCCATTACACGGAACACAACTTCTACCGCGCCGCGAAATATGGCGTTGGCGCAGAAATCATATGGCCACACAAGAATCAGGTTCAGTTGCAGGATACGCCCCTGTTAAACGTGGCCCGGGATCTGCTACCCCGCGCCCGGGACGCACTGGCACAAACAGCCGTGGACGAGTCAGAAATTCACCGCTTGCTGGGAATTATCGAAGGCCGCATTGAAACCGCCATGTCGGGCGCCCGGTGGCAACGCCAAATCACCGAATCCCTGTTCAAATCCCTGAGCCCCGACGAGGCCTTCCAGACCATGCTCTCCCTGTACATGGCCAACCAGAAGACAAATACGCCGCTCCATGAATGGACATTGTCGCCGTGAGTAACTCGAACGTCCTTGATTATTTGAATGATCCCTCGCCCCGGACCCTGGGCCGCTCCGCCCTTGAGTGGTTGGACCAGCTACAAAAGCCCACGATTATTCGTGTTGCCGGTCGTGATCGCTCCCGGACCCGAGCCATGGCAACGCTGCTTCACGGCAATGAGCCTTCAGGTCTGTTTGCCCTTCACAGGTGGCTACTTGAGCAGCATACCCCCGATGTCAACATGCTGTTTCTGCTGGGAGGCGTCTACCCGGCGAAGATCCCACCCATGCTCTCACTGCGCCAGTTGTCGGAAGGACGTGATCTGAACCGGTGTTTCAAAGAGCCGTTTGAGGGAGAAGAAGGTGCGATCGCAAAGGCCATGCTGGCAGAGTTGCACAAAGTGAAACCAGAGTGCCTGCTGGACGTACACAACACCTCAGGCACGGGCCCCTCCTTCGCGGTGACCATCACCAATGATGCGGCCCACCAGGCGTTGACCTCTCTGTTCACAGACCGCCTCATAATGACAGATCTTCGCCTCGGCGCCCTGATGGAATACTCCGAGCAGGAAGTCCCAACGGTAACCATCGAATGTGGTGGGTCCCAAGATGATCAGGCCCATCAATTGGCGTATGAGGGCCTCGTGCGGTATGCCTCAAGGCCAGACGTGTTATCACTCGAAAAGGCGGAGTGGGACGTGGAGGTACTAAGAAATCCGATTCGGGTGGAGCTGGTTCCGGAAGCAACCATAGAATATCTTCCTGAACCCTCCGGCCGGGCTGACCTCACTTTACCACCAGACATCGAACACCGAAATTTCGGGATCGTATCGCCAAATGAGCCGCTGGGATGGATTGGAAAAAAAGGCCTCAGCGTACTCAACGCCATCGGCCATAACCGGACCGAGAACATGGGGCAGGTTTTTCAGGTCAGAGAGGGGCAAATCTTCCCCGCGCAGGCCATCAAAGCCTTTATGATCACCACCAATCCGGTGATTGCGAAGAGTGATTGCCTCTTCTACGCGGTCAAGGCGACTGGTGAGCCCATTTTCTGACAAGAAACAATAAGGCAAGCGACCCTTTCGTCCCTCCAATATGGCATGGACTCGCCCATTAAGCACAAACCGTTCGTTATCTATGGCTGATACGTCTTTATCCTGTGACAATTTCGAACATCAAAGTGAAGCCACGATACGTTTAACTCAACGCTTCCAATCATCTCAAAATCAGGGTCTGTTGAATGGCTCAAAATGTCCTGGCGTACTTCTTCAGCGGCTCGTTCAGCAAAGAGACAGTCTGCCGCACGACCGAAAGTATGTTGGCTGTAGCGTGAGTAAAATGGGCTGTCTTTGGTACGCAGCCCGCTCCACTCTCTTTCTTTGCCCCAGTAGTAGTTGTTAACCGTCATGGGGCCGTATCTCCGCCTCAGACGGTCAAGGGTTATAAGGAGCCGTTCGTCCAACAGTTCCCAGGCTTTCTCCCCCCATTCTTGGAAGACCTTGGGTGGCACCAACTCGTGAATAGCAAAATACTCGCAGCGATACATGGCATTGCTCCTCCCACAAAAATAACGTTCAGACAGCCAATGGTTTTATGGCTTGAATGTAAGAACCTGCGGAACAATATTTGCCCTTCCCGCACCTCCCTGAAGAGTAAAGGCGGACGCCATCCAGTAGGTTTTACGGCGTGGGTCTGGCTGAATATCGAGGTAGTCTCCCCATGCTCGAGCGTGGGGCTGGTGGCTAGAGGCATCGCCCAGGGCCATCTGCCAGTTTGGCAAAGCATTCGACTCTCTGTCATCCAGCCACCCGACCCCCAGCGTTGGGTGGCGGCCTCCGGCACCGCACACCGCGACTATGCCCACATCGCCCCGTTGGTTCGGGCAAACTGACGGATAAGCCCAGGCCCGGTCCGAATTCCACAGATCGGGCTCATCAATCAGCTCATTCGAACTCTTCCTGATTCTCACCACGCGTACGAAGGGAAAAGGGTGCTGAACATCCGCCGAGGCCACCCAGACGAAACCAAGAACACCGCCTGACTCCCACGCTCCGAGAACGCGATCATCCATGCGATTCATCCATTGACTTGTCGCATCATCAGGTTTTGCGTAAGGGCCGTCGCGCCAATGCCTCACAGCGACGGAAACTTGCGAGACATCCTCTTCGTCGTCAGGCCATCGGAACACCTCGATAGATGGCTGAAAATAGCTCAGGCTGGCAAAGATCGCCGTACTTCCCATGCCACGACAAAAACGGAGAGATCCGAATTCTTCCGTTGACCAGGCTTCCCGGGAGATCGCTTCACGCGCCTTCAATTGATCCAGGGACAGTCGTAACACCACCGCTCTTTGCCAGCGGTCTGTGGTTGTGCTGAAAACGTTGAACGACAGCAAGAGGTGGTTATCTGATTCGGCCAGATCGGGGTAATCCAGCCAGGTCCCCGACCACTGTTCGTCAATGTCCGTCGGAGTTGTATCCCACCAGGTCCATGTACCAGGCGCGCCGGATGAACTGACAGCGACACGAATCAGGTTTCCTTGGGTGGTCTTGGAAAACTGCAGAAGCCAGATCCAGAGCCGTCTGGCAGAGCAGTAGTGAATGAGCTGATCGCAACAGAATCCAGCGCCTGCGGGAGGCAATTCCGTGTAGGGGTCTACAAACACCCAGTTGTCGCCACCGTCGGTGGTTCGGGAACAGAACCAGTTGCCCGTGACGATAATGCGTTTGCCGGAGCATGCAAGAGCAGGTTCCAGGATTGTAGCTGCCTGTCCCCCGGTGTCGCCACTGTTCAACCGCTTGGTATCGACGATAGCTGTCATGGCTTTTTGCCTTTCCGGCCTTTTGAACCCTCGTCGATGACGGCCTCAGGCAGTGCCGATGTTTGCTCACCCGGTCCTCCCTCGGCTTCCGGCTCCGGCTGGCTTTCCGATGACGGACGAGAGATTTTGCCGGGCCCCGGCGCCTTTCGACGCGGCGAAATGTTTTGATCTTTCTGATCGAAATCAGGTTTTTCTGCCGGTTGTCCGGAGGCCACCTTTTCGGCTGCGTCTCGTGCAGGTTGCTTTTCAGGTGCCTGGTCAGTCAAGGAATGGTGTTTTCCCACTCCCTTCTTCTCTTTTGGGTCCGCCATTTATGTCACCAGTCGCAAGATATAGCCGCCCATTACGGTCCAGAACAGAACGCTATACCAGCGTTCTCCCAGTTTCCTGTTGATGGTTCTTCCCAGCAAGGTACAACCCGCCATAACAAGGACCAGAGTACCTGCCAGAACCAGATGCTCGATTTGCAGCAAGCCGGACTGACTGAACACCACGGCCTTGGTCGTGTCGCCGACCAGGGACACCAGAGAGGCGGCGCCCACAAAGTAAAAACGCTCAAGCTGCAGGCTGCGAAGTGCAACGCCCTTCAGCGGCCCCGAAGTACCTGAAATACCTGAGGTAGCGCCAGAACAGAACGCTAGCCCAACCCCCCAGGCTTTTTTCGCGCGATGATAGGGCGAAAACTCCCACACGAGGGTGACAACAATCACCAGCGCAACGGCATACCGAATCCATAGCTCTGGCAGTTTGAGCATCAGAGTCGCGCCCAGTGCGGTGCCCAGCAGAACTGCGATGATGACGGCGCCGGAGGCCCTCCAGGGCAGGGTTTTCCGGTAAACCGTCACCTTCGCAACGTTGTTGCAGGCCAACAACAAAGCAGCCACGGCGATCCCCTCTTTGGTACCGATGGCCATCATCATGGCGGGCACCAGAATCAGGGAACCGCCGAGGCCCGCTGCAGCGGAGACAATAAACGACGCCGGGATGGCCAGGGCCAGAAGGATCAGAGATATCGCATCAAGTTCCATCGGTGCGTCCTTGCTTAAGGGAAAAGTTGATTGCCGGGTCGAGGCCAGACGCTGACAACCCGGGCCGCAGCATGGGGCCAGTTGCGCACCAGATTTTCCACGGAGGTAACCGGACCCGTTGGTACTGCCGAAAAGACATCGTTTGTTGAGCCGACAACAGCCAGGAGCAGTATCCGATGACCGGTCGAAACGCCGGAAAGGTCCACGTTGATTGACACGGCTCGTGGCATTCGAGCAGCCAGGTCAACCGACAAACGGTTCAATGGCGTGCCGTCAGCCGCCAGCGCCACGTTCCATCCCGGAGGTGTTGGCTGCGGCGCTCCGCCGGTCAGGCTGCGGACAAAGGGCACGAGGTTTGTGCAATCGGTTCCCAGCAATGTGTTTTGAGAGGCTCCGGAACGCCATAACAGCACCACAAACGCTCCGTTTGCTGCCACCGGCCGGGTGTCTCGATGGTGCAGCAACACATCAACGGTGCTTCGCTCGCGGTATACCTGCCAGACTGAGTTCCTGACTCGCCGGGGTACCACTGTTTCCATCAGGTCAATCTCCGAACCGGGTAACGCTGGTACGGCTGCGTTTTGCCAGGGTGCCCTGTAAACACCCGGCGAGCCGTTCTCGTCAAGTGCGTTGGCCATGACGTCAGCCCACAAGGCTGCATCTATTCGTCTTGCGCCCGGGTTTGCGATGCCTCTCAAGCGGCGGTGGCGCTCAACGAGATCACCCATTTGATCACTCCACTCACCATTTGGGATGACGCTGGGGTAAATCCACCGGAAGGCGGTCTGGAACGTCCAGAGTTGGTAGCGCAGGTTTCCGTTCCAGATGTTGGTTCCCCGGAACGATGGCGTTGTCCCTACTGGGGCCTCGGGCCGCACGACGATATCCGGACTTGAGAAGAAAGGCTCTGCCGCTGCCCCGGGACGAAGACGCGGATTTTGCATGGGGGTCGGGAACATGCGACGGTCATCCCTCGGGTGCACGCGCACATAGGTTCGGGCGGGCTCAGCTGCAGCGAGGTTGACCTCCCAAACGCCTCGGGACTGCAAGGTGGCCCTCATCAACCTCGGCGACGTGCCCGCGCCGGACGGATCTTGCCAGATGTGAAGGTCCTGCACGACCGCTTCCGGCAGACCGTTCACGAACAGCTGCCACGGTCCGTGGGCGTTACCCGCAATTCTGGTTGCCGTCCACACCGCAGTCGAAGTTCCAACGTACACGGTATTGGGATTCGCCGGGTCAACCGTAACCGAATACGCCGGGTCGATCGGACTGGTTGCGAGAGGGGGCATGGGTGGCAGGGCCTGACCCAGGCCTGTCAGCCGACAACCGCCAGCAGCGTCATCGTAATAAAAACAGGAGTCTGCAGCAGCGGTTGGCGAAACGGCCGCCACCGCTGCGGATGTTGGCGTAGCTGGAACCGCCGGTGTCCAGGTATTGGTCTGGCCGGTTGTCACGAGATAGAAATCGCTGGTTCCCGGAACTGGAGCAATATCTGTGAAAAACGTAGCCTGCGGTGTTACCAGTGGCGCAGCCGGCGCCGCAACGCCCGGGCCGATCAACGCGGTTGACGTCCAACGCCCCGCATTACCGGGATCCTCGCTGTAACGGATAACCCCCTGATTAAATAAGGCCAACAGGGTGCGCTCATCGACCCATTTCACCGTGACCACCGGCCCAAAACCTGCTGGCGGTACCCCAAAGGCCATGTTGGCTGCAGTGCTCGGGGTTCGGTTGCCCGGACGGCCATCCCGCCACTGCACAAAGGTGCCAGCGGCGGTTATGGGTAATACTCTCCACGTGTTCGGGTTGCTGGTACCCAGATTGTCGGTCACCCAAACCCTGTTGGTCCCCAGCGCTACCCTTCCCAGGTTCCCTGCCGCACGTCGAACAGTATCGATACCCGAATAGAAGTTACTGGCATTGGACTCCGGATCGTTGTTGATCAGATTACACGGCGCTCGGTATCGGCCCGCCGGGTCACAGGCCCAATCCGCATTGGCAAATTGCCCCATCACGTAGTGGGACTGAACCGGGTGAAACGTTACCCCACCACCGTCGCCCTGCATCGACGTCTTCATCTCCCAGACGGTGCTTCCCACCCGGACCTGTCGGCCATTGTCCTGACAACCGAGCATCGAAAAATGGCTGGAGGTGGGATGACTGGCACTGAAGATAGATTCGATGGACGCAAGACCCACGTTTCGGCTGCTGAAGGTATTGGTTTGGCCATCGCGCAGGGAAACGAACACGCCGCCATCGCAACCCACCCAGATTTGCCGGGATCCATCTGCATTGGTGGCTTTCCTGAGAGAATGAACGTCCGGGTGAACTGCATCGCCGATCAGACCAGGCTGTGTGGCTCCTGAGTTCGTGCCGACTGGCTGATCGGAAACGCCCGGAGACGGTACGAGGTTGTTGCCATTCACGTCGAAAGCCCAAATGGACGCGTTCCAGTTATTGACCTGAATGAGCGACCCGCCGATATAGACCCGGTCTGTCCGTACCGGCGGTGGAACCAGAGCCGTATTCCGGGTCGTAACGACGATGGCCTGATCATAGTCACGCTGCCCGGGCCAGAGATTGGCGGCGGATGGAATGTTATTCAATGGGTTGGCAATGGGCGCAGCATCACCCGGATTTGCTATTTGCCAGATATGGGGCACAGGATTCCCACCGGCGGGATTAGTGGTCACCTCACCGAGAATATACAAAGCGGTGTTGTCATCATTCACCGCCATGCTCATTCTTCCATCCAACCTTCCCGTGGCCGGGACAGTCGGTGCCGGAAGAAAGTTCTGCGTAATCCAGTTGAAGGTGTTGCCGTGATCGTCTGAGAACGCAATGCCTGAGCTTCGAAAACACACAAACAGACGATTTCCGACATAACACAAATCGGTCGGCGCACGATTGACCGGGGCCATGGCGGCCCCGTTTGCGGGCGGCGATGGCGCGGGGGCAGGCAACGGCAGGGCTGACCAGGTAAACGAGAGGTTACCGCCAACCATGGATCGAGTGCCCAGATAAAGTCCGCCGCCCTGGATGTTCCAGCCAAGATCCCGACCACCTGAAGTGGCTGCGATCACACGATCTCCGGCAGCTCCGGGTGCGGAGCCGGGAACGCGTACCATGCGTGTTATCGACACGCCCTCCAGAGCGGCAATGCCCGTCGCAGTTTCCCAGGGGTCCGAACTGACCGCACCGGCGGCGGGTCCTGATGCGGCGAGAATGCCAACCCCGCGAATTGCATCAGCGCCATCAACACCCTGCATCGCGTCGAATTCACCGGTACCCACCATCACAAAATCAGCACCGGCGTTGGCACCGAAGTTCACCAGTAAACACCCACAGGCGAATGCGCTGGTGTTGCCACCGAACCGCCTGGGCTCGTTGGCCCAGCCCCCCAGGGGTTCCCAGGTAGCGCCACCGTCGCCGGTATACCAGACGCCACCTTTGGCCGTGCCTGCGTAGGCGCGTTGGCCATCAGGGCTTACGGCCAGATCACGAACCCGGCCAGACACTCGCGGCCTACCCTCAGCCTGCCCCTGACGAACCACCGAGGGCCCGATCGGCACCCACCGATTGGTATTGTTGGCGGGAAACGCCATGGGGGCGGGCCCCAGGCCAGCCGAAGAACGGGCAGACGTTCGGGCCGGAGGTTCGCCGAATGGACCAATACCCTCGCGCTCCATTAACGCCTTCATGGAGGCCGCCAACGCCTGTTTGTCGGGTGAACCCGAAATTGATGTTAAGAAGCTATCCCTCGCGACCGCGTTTTTTCGCTTCTCGGCTTTCCTCTTGCGGCGCCGTGCAAGCGCTCGTTCCTGAGCGAGAGTAGGATCAACCGGTACATCACTCATGACTGATCCTCCTCAATGATCCGAATCCAGCCCTCCTGGAATTCGTGAGGCGTTCTTGGCAGAAGTGCTGACTGCGTCGCGGCAACGATGGGGTCGTCTCGCCAGGTCAAGGGGCCGGTCCGACGGGTGAACTGTTGCTTCTCGCCCAGAAGATTGACCTTGGGTAACCGAATCTCCTCAGGATCAACAAGCACCGGACCTACCCGAACAGAAGGGATAACCCGCTTTAGGCCATCATTGATCCAGGCGTCATTGAGAGCCAGTGACTTTCTCGGCAGAACGCCGGAGGTAAGGTGAACCTTGCCAGCAGGCAGCATCAACAGCGTCAGCGTATGGCAGGTACCGGGCCGGACGTAGAAAAGATCCTCGTCAACCAGATAAGGATGGTCCAGTGGCTGGACATCCGGAACATGAACCTTGCCCAGCAAACCCAACTGCCCTCGGCGACGACCGCTCTCCCTAGCCAGCGCACCGATGGACTTGTCGACGAGATGGAACTGGTCGTAGTTGTCATCAATAAAATATCCGAGCAGTGAATCGTCGCTGCGCTGGAGATCGCCCAGCCGTACCGGAAACGCCTGATCCCGGAGCGCCTCGAACGCGGCCTTGCGGGTATTCGCCGTTTCAATTGAATCCACTCGCACATCGTCAAGATCGTCGGGTACATCCAACCTCAGTGTCGCCTTGACCACAGCGATGGGACGCCCCACCAGGCCGGCAATCGATGATGACCCCAAGGTACTGAAGGTATCCACTGTCCAGAGTGTGGTGTCGATTGCCCTCAGCAAACCTGTCAGCGAGCTTTCGGTAGTCGGTAGCTCCCCCTTCCGATGCTGCACATCCGTTCTGATCACCCCGGAAACAAGATTGCCCACGGGCGTTGCATCGGGCGGCAGATCGGCCATAGGCCCAGCGCCCGGGGGCAAGGGCCTCCCCGGAGCTGGCTCCCAGCGGACCGCTCCGGTCAGCTCATGATGACTGATCTGGCCCAATGGATTACCCCTCTTATCGAAAGCTTCGAGAGATTCATCAATGTGGTCAGGTAACAGAAAGCCGGCAACAGGGTTAACCGCCAGGGTTGGCTCCAATTGATTCACAAAGGCTTCAGGAGCCAGTGCCGGGTCGCCCTGGTAGGCCGGATCGACCAACCGAAAAAGCCAGCGCCCGCCCCCCTGGATGCGCAGTGGCATCTTCATGGCAGAGGTATCATCCGGTATTTCCAGGGGTGTGGTGGTTTGAATGTCCGTGGTAGGCACGTCAAGGACACGGCCAAATGCATCCACCAAACGAAGCGCCTTAAAGGAGATGGTTCCCCCGAACAAGGTCAAAGGATCGGCAATAACCTCTGGCCGGTCATCGGCGCCAGGCGTGGAGAAGAATCCGCCCAGATAGTTCAGGCCCAGGAGTTGTTCCCTGACCCCATCCAGAGAGGCCGACGCCAGATCCTGGGGTTTGATGAAATCCGCCAGGGTATTCAATGTGTTTTCCTGGGATGCCGTCAGCGTATCGCCTGTGGCCTCCCTCTCCTGCTCCGCCGCAATCCAGCGGCTGATACCTGCCTGAAGAGCCGTCCCCAGGCCCCGATGCAGCGGGCTACGGCCAACAATCTCAATCATCTGGACATCATTGGCGTCGGTTTTTCGAACCATGTCCAGTTCATCGAGCTGCCAATCAGTCAAAGAAGTCGAGCCCTCCAATTCAATCCGCCATTCCAGCCAAAGCGGCACCCAGGGCTGTCGCCAGGCGGTAACCCCCAGTGGGCTCGGGCTCAGCCCCTCAAGGTAAGAGGCAACAGCCAGCTCAGCCGTGATTTGCTTTTTCAGGGACGTCTCCCGGAAAGAGAATTGCTGCCAGGTTTCCTTTCCCGGCGCTTGCGGATCCGCAAGGCTGCCAGACAAGGTGTACGCCCCGCTGCCGTCGTAGCGACCATCTGCGGAGTAGAGCCGGAGCATCTCTCCTTCAATGCGGCTCTGATACTTCGGGCGAACCTCGTCCTTGTCGGTGGCAGCGTTGGCCAGCCAGCGGCTGCAGTAGGGATTCAGAACCAGAGCTTCACGTACGATGGTCAACACTTCGGGCGGGATTGCGCCCGATCCCAGCGTGGGCACCAGGTCTTTCGCCTTGACCACGCCTTTGATGCCTTTCACCGCCTCATTGGGGTAACGGCACCGTAAACGGCCATTATCATCGTGGAGCCCGTCATAATGATGGCGCAGGCTTGGCTTGGCACCTTTTATGGCCAGCGACGGGGGCTGGGGCATGAAAAGACGGGGTGCGGGTCGTTCAACGGTGCGCCGGTCTTTGAGCGCACCCCGAATCGCATCGGATTTGAGCTCGATTGGTGGAGCTTTGGGCGCTTGCATTTCCTCGCTGAAGACAACTTTGTCACGCCAACGAGGCAGCGGCGACACCCGTTCGGCGGTGCTCTCCTTGCTCATCCTGGCTCGCCCTTTTCGCCCGACCGAAGTTGCGTTAACCGACGCGGAGTCCTCAACGCGCAGATGATCGAGTTTGGCTGCAGGCAAGGGTTTGCCCGGACGAGAGCTGAACATGTCGTCGTGCTCTCGCTCGGCAATATCCCGCAGGCCGTCCTGAGTGCCCATACGGTCCATCAAATCGCTGGTGAAGGCAGCGGCCAGCATTTCAGCGGCACGCCTCTGGGAAACGCTATCGCCAATGGCATCTGCGCCGAGCGCGGTAACCAGATCATCCGTATCAAACCCGGCCGCGACCGACAGCGCCTCTGAGGATGGGCGCTCGTCAATGACAGGCATGTTCTCTCCGATGGGGACGCCTGAAATCATGCCGTGAAAAAGCGACATGAAGGTGGGAGATTTCTGGGCAATAAACAACTTGGAGGCTTTATCAACCGGCAGGCCCATTTCCGGAGTCATGTCGGCGTATGTGAAAGATTCAACGCGACCTTTTGCCACAAAACTGGTTGGAGTTGCCTCAGCTGGCTGCTTCATCTCCCCTTTCGATAACAGACGTTCCAACACGGCCAGATCCGGTTCGTTGCTGGGCGGCTCGGCTTCCGGATCCAGATACCATCCAAGGTCGGCCATCACATCCAGCAAGTCTTTTTTGCTAACCACCGCCAGCGGATCTTTGTCCATGTCCGTATACCAGCCCGCAACGGTGTAGGTACCGGCATCTTTCTCAAAACCGTCTTTCGCGGTCTTTCGAAGTTCTGGCAGATCTTCCAGGGCATCATGGAAAGCGAAACGATTGGCACTGGCATGATAAGACGCGGTCCAGAGGGGCGATCCGCCTACGGTCCCGTCCAGAGGTTCATAGGTAGGCTGTTCCGAGGTACCGAAATTCGATCCGTTAAAGGAGCCCAGAGGCCGAATGCTCGCGGTTTTTGCATCGATCACCCAGCCTCTTATCATGGGCCGTTTAATCCCGACGGGGAAAAGCGCTCGCACCACAACCCAGTGGTTGGGAAGCTCTGTCATTTCCAGCTCGCCGCCTGCAGCTGATTCGCCCCCCCTCAGGAGCGCATCGGGAAGTGCCCAGTGCAGGTGAACACCATTTTCCGGCACCTGCCCTTCAGCAAAAGGCGCAGGGTCGCCAGGCCCACCGGTCACGGACACCAACGGCTCCGGGTTGGATTCTTTTGCAACATAGGCCTGAACATCGATGGGAACCAGGATGCGTTTGTTCCGCCGCAAATCCGGGTCCCAGGTATTGACGGCGGCCAGGTCAGTATCCGCTCGAACCAGCCAGGCCCATCGTTCGTCATAGACCGCTTTCGTGAGGGTCTTTTTCTTCAACAGGTGTTTGAACATAGCGCCCCCTCACAGCTTGAATGTGGCGTTAACCATGGGCTCATAAGCCACGGTCGCCCGGAACATGGCAGATATCGGTGGAACCTGAACCTCCCCAAACACCTGCCGCCATGGGAATCGAATTAACTGCAAGGCGTACTCCGCGCTATCCAGACCATCGCCCGCGCCGGTTTCATCATGCTCAGCCAGAGCCGCGGATAGCCGCCGAATATCAACAACACCGGATGACCCCACGCGAAACGGCACATCTATGTCCTCCACGTCGAGGTAGCTGAAGTCGCTCTTCCTGCGGGGAGTCAGCGTTGCTGAGCGTTGGTTACCGTTATCCTCGTGTTTGAAGCCAAACTGGACGCCCTGGCGCGGTTCCTCCAGGTGAACAACTTTGGGAACACCATCAAACAGGCAGAGCAAAACGGCGGGGGCCAACCTTTCCAGACGCAGCAGCCGGATTCGTCGGGGATCGTCCTCTTCGAACCGGGCTTCGTCGCCCTCCTCCGGGTCTACATCAAAAGCCCGAACATGCATGCCCGGCCACCCGGATACGGCGGCGGAGCGAAGCAGAAATCCGGTAATGGGACCCGTTTGCCCAGTCAGACGTGGGGCGAGCGTGCGACGACGTACGTTGCGCTCTTCGGTATCCAGTTCGGCGCGGATGGCGTTGTATTGGGCATCCAGTTGGATGCGGTCGTCACTATTCACCGTGCCAACGCTGAGCGCGCCCTGGACCAACGCATCCGTCCAACGCCGATCCATGTAAAACCAGCGAATCGATTCTTGCGGGAGTAGTTCGGAGTCCGCCACCAGATTGGCAAATGGAACCCCGTTGAGCAGCCGCAAGCTGACTAACCAGTTCCTCAGCTCCGCGGGCATCGCGGTGTTTTGGTCAATCCTGAATTCGCTGAGCGGAGCCCGTGCGGTTTTTTCCAGCTCCTGGCCGAGGTTTTCGAGGATGTCCTGGTTTTTGTTGATCATGACTCGTCCTCATCCGTGAAATCTCTGGGGCGGTCCCGCAGGATCACATCCAGATTGTCATTCAAGCCCTCTCTGATCAGGCGATCTGTGACCGGAAATGCAGGGCCGGTCAGGTGTTCGTTGATCAGTTCATTCGACAGTGTGCTGGACACCAGATCGACACGCTGCCGGTCCAGATCCGCCTCCAGGGTGTCCCGCAAATCGACTTTGCCCAGTTCACGTGTAAGCAGGTCTTCTTTGGGCACTTGGACACCCCGCAAACCCTCGAAAACTTTGTTCAGGTCGCCGACGAATAAGGCCGGCGGCAGCCCCAACCCCCGAGCAAGCACGGTGGTGGGCTGACCATTGAATTCCAGAGGCCGTCCCGGTCCGACTTGGGGCATTGGATTTCCCAGAAACTTTTCAGGGGTTCTCACAACAGCATCGGCAAAGAAACGCCCTGAAAGCCGGCCCAGATGGCGGATGTCGATTTGATCAATGCTTGCCCCGAGCACCTCCTCCCAGAGAGTTCTGTTTTTTATGAGCAGGGACTTCAGTCGGGCAGCGTGATAGTCGTTTTGTCGCCACCGCATCAACGAAGCGATGATGGACGGTTGAGACAGTGTGAGAAGACGGCCCGTTTCAAAGGCAGTGGCCAGTGACAGATCTTCCCGGCCATCCGGTATAACCACTCGTAGCTGGTCTGAACTGTGTGCCAGCTTCAGTCGATCAGCACTGGAATTTCGGGTGGGATGCGGCACCAGCGGTCCTCTGTACCAGGACCGTACCTTGTCACCCTCACGGGTTTGGTGGCCCAGACCGACATGCCCACTTTCGGCAACCTCCAGAGGCAGGCGGCCACTCACGGATTTCTGACCTGGCCCAACATCGCCAAGCAGACGGGAGTCCAGGTTTTCCATCAATGATCGGAAGGTGGTGTCGCCGGTCGTGGTGAAACTCCAGTGCAGTAAAACCGGGAACCGATATTCGGGGTCCAAAGGCAGGACCTCGAAGGTTTGAATCACCCGAAAGGGCTCGGCCATATTGAGAGCAATGTCTGCCGAAGTGGAGCCTTTGGACTTTTTGATGGCCCAGGTACCGGAGCCGGAATATGGGACCGCGCCGGCAGTTGCCGCAGCACCGGACTTGAATTGTGTCGATCGGGAGCCTTTGACGCCCGGCGCCAGAGGCACCGGCTGAGTCAGATTCTGAAGGTCACCGGCATTGATTCCCGCGGCCCGTGGAGCCAGAGCCGTGCCCATCACCTGATGGTCGTCGTAACTGGCCATACTCTGGTGAACGGTACTCTTGACCATGAAAGGTGTAACGAACGACGGCACCGGATCCGGGGACCGATCCAACAGCACATCGTATTGGCCCTCAAGATTCACCAGGCAGGCCAGATACTTCACCGGGGCATCATTGCCGTCTTCGTCCTTACCCGGCACAGGCAGTCGGTTGCTGATGACAACGGCAAGAAACCCGTCATCATCACCCATCATCAGTTCGGTATCGTGGATGTCTACTTCCCGGGCATGAGCCAGCAGGTCCACGTCGTTTTTGGTGGGAAAAACCTTATCGATGATTGATTTTCTGATGGCCAGACAGTTGCCCTTGGCGGCTTCTTTTAATCCGTCGAGTTCAACGCCCTCGGTTACGCAATTCGCGACATCAACGCCGGTTTCCAGCCTGGCTTCCCCTTCGGCGATGAGCACAAGTGCCAACCAGGGTGTATTGGCGGGTGCACCGTCAAGGCGGCGCTCCCATGGCAGAGTCCGCCTTTTGATGACCACCTGTGGCAGGCGGCTGCCATAGCTACCAAAAGAATTGGCCGGTGGATAGGTCGACAGAATCTGATCAGGCGGCAGAATGTAGCGCGGCGACCGAATCCTGAGGTGGATATTCTCCTCGTCCACCTTCAGCGCACTGGCATCCAGACTGGCCTCCGGCGTTTGCGCTGAGAATTTCTGGTTGGCCCTTATACGCCACAGTCCCGCCTCAAGAGGCGGATTCAGTTTGGCGTAGAGCTTGAATTTTCCTTCACCAACAGGCATCGCTTGCTTCCTTCTTGCTATCCTCTTTCGCCGGTCTCTGCGTGGATCTGCCCGGCGTTAATCGTCCTGTGCCGGCACCCATTCGATCTCACAGTTGCTGCCGCCAACGGCGCGCAGCCTTGAAACCGTTGCGGGCAATCCCTTTTCCGCAATCAATTCGGCCATCGCCTCAGCCGAGGCGACCGCCCCAATCATTCCCGCAATTTCACGGGCGCCGCCCTGCAGGGCCCGAACGGAAACACCGGAATAACCGGCAAGGGAATTGATTTCAAACAGCAGCACCGAGCGCGCCCCTGCCTGAACAACCACCGGCTGAACCGGCTGCCTGAGGTGCCGTGCACCGTGCAGCTCTATTTCCACATCACTGGCAGACCGACCCTCACCGGCTTTCAGAATCACACCAACACAGGTAACCGTGTGATCAAACCGGGTAGACACGGCAGCCGCACCACGCACCACATTCTGGGCCAGATGCCACCCCACGGAGGCTCTTCCGGCTGTGCCGTTCAGCGACAGAACGCATCCGGCCCCCAGCGCTGATCGACCGGTCAGGCGAACCAGTCTGGATTGATCGTGCCAGCCCACAATTCTCAGACCAGTGGCGCGACCATCGCCTCCACCACTGGCCTGCACGGCAATTGTCGCAGTGTGTTTCGGAACGGCGATCTGACGATCCTGAACCTGCTCATCGGCAACCACAGCACCATTGCCCAATAACATGACCACTCGTGCCGCGCCGGTGATCTTGAGTTCAGGCCGGGTATCTTCCCCATCAATTGCGGCATCCGGAGATCGCATGGTGACTATATCTCCCGGGCGCAGTTTGCTACCGGGCGCCTGGGGGACCGGTCCAGCTCCTGTTCCGAGGCCCTTCACATAGGCGGCCCCCGCACCCGAGCCAACCCGGCCGCCGAGATACGTCTGGCTGGCGCTGGTAACGCTGGTGCGAGGTACAGAGCCACGAACAACGACCGTCAGATCGTTGAAGCTGGACGGAGCATGGGTTGTGTTTAGTTTGATCGGCAGACTGCGGCCCAGTCGGCCGCGAACGGATTCGGTGGACGGTGCCGGACGGCGCTTGATGCGTTTATCCGCAACGGTTGTGGTCGCATCCCGCAAGGCTACGCCCGCCCCGTTGCTCATGAATCCGGTCACGAACGGCTTCGTTGGTTTGATGACCCGGGGGCTCTCATCCAGAGACATGAAGGCGGTCGATCCGTTGCTGGCATTCGACGCCTCCAGGCCATCCATCAGTGTGCCAAACATGGGTGGCGCGGTGCGGGAGCTCTCGTAGATAGCCTGCGCTTTGGCACTGCGCTGCCCTGTGGCCAGAAGCCCCTCGGGTAACGCGCCGGTGCCGTCCGCAAACAGATACTTCCGGGCTTCAATAAAGGCTTCATCAATGCTCGCGCTCTCGGCAACAACTCCCAAAGCGGTGGCCCGGTTCAGGTTGTCGGCCCGCAACGTACCGGCGGCAGACAACGGAAGTGGGCGCCGGCCTGCTTCAACCCGGTAGTAATCGATTTCCGGGCCGGTTTGCGAACTCATGTCCGCCTCGGCAACCATCTTTAACCGGCTGCCAGCGAAAATAACCTCGCCTTTCGGAATGGGACTGGAGGGTTGCTCGGGATCTTCTGGCGGCCCCCAAACACCGATCGGGAAGGCTTCCAGGCCATAGGTAGGACCTTCCTCGGCAGTCTTTTCGTCCTTCATGCCCTCCACCAAGGGGCGCAGGTCCGAGGTGCGATCCGTCCATGTGTTTCCAACCCTGCGCTCAAGGCGAATTTCCAACTCACCCTTCAACCCGGCGGCGTTCATTGGGCTCAGCCCCATCGCTACCGCGGCGCCACTCGGCAATTTGGGCGTAATGTCCTTGTCGATGGCCGGGTTGTTGAAGTCAAACCGGGTGACCGGGCCGGTTGCGACAACCGACACTTCGAACTCTGCGAAGACTTCGAAGGGCCGCTCATAACTACCGTCACTGGAGGGTGCCGAGGTTTCACCCTCCGTGGACGCGGGCAATGCCCCCTTACCCGCTGCCCCCGAGAGCGTCCGCGCCCGGCCCGGCGAGGTTTCTTCCAGATACTTGGGTACGAACTCATCCCAACCCACGAATATGCCGCGAATCTCGCGGGAACTGCCGAACTTCACCTTGATGTCGCAAGGACCTACTTCGATGGTCGCCTTGCCCCGGAAATCAGGCCCCTCGACCTCAATGCGAGCACCAAGACTGATGCTGATTCGAATGGTACCCAGGAAGGTTTTTATCTTCACACCGGCGGAAATGCGGGCGTAGGCGTCCGCCATGAAGTAGAACGGATCGAAATAGACAATGGCATTCGCACCAAAGGCTATGCGGGCCCAGGCGAAGCCAAAGTCGGCACTGACCTCCACTTCCACCCCTGCCATCAAGGCTTCTGATGTGAGGGCAAAGTAAGAGCCACCCTTGATCACAATGGCGTTGGACACCCGCCATTGCAGGCCCAACCTGGCAACAATCGGATACCCGTCACGCTGAAAGCTGGGATGATAGCCACCCAAGGTCAGAACAAACTGGCCCGCATTGGGGCCGAGCCACCAGGTAGCAAAAGCAAAGCCCCCCGTCAGTCGGACTTCGGGGTACAACAGCCAGCTATTGTCGGTAAGCTGCGCCTGAATCAGGAACAGCCCCTCCGAGGACGAGAACCGGGCTAGCAACCCCAGCTCAATGGATACCAGTGCGGCCTGGGGCCTGGGCAAAGCCATTCGAGCCAGACCAAAGAGATTGAGTTCCAACCCGTTGCCCACGGAAACCGACAACACCGCGACACCGTCCACCAGAGAAAAGCTGGTAAAACTGATGCCGGCGGCAAACCAGAAGTTACCCGGCTCCGGAGGGAAGTATTCGGCAAGCTTTCGCAACTCCTCCAATGGATCGGAGGACACGCTCGCCGCGGGATCCAGAGCCTTGATGAAGGGGTATTCGCCAAACTTTGACAGGTCATCCGGAACGCGTAGCCCCCGTTTGATACCCAGACCGCCCCCAATACCAGTCAGGAAGAAGGCGGGAGGACCACCAATGGGGCCTTGAATGGCACCGAATACAAAGAACGAAGGCAGCCCTTTGTCGTCGCTGTATCCGCCGAACAAGGAGAGTCCATACACCCCGAAGCGACCCATCAGCATTCCGACGTAGCCGATCTGTCCCTCCAGGTCTGTTTTCAGAAGACCACCAGCGATAGACAGACCACTGAAGTCCCCGGAAACACCCAGGCCTTTCAAATCGACCGCCCAGTTGGTCAACTCGAAAACGTCCCCACCGAGCCAGTGCAGGCCAAGCTCCTCAACCGATGCCGTTAGCCCGAACAGTGAGACGCGCGCATCGAACAGCAGCGAAATCCCGGTAACGGACCCATCAACTTCGGTGACATCAAAACCGAATTGCTCGAGATAAAGCGGGCCTAACTGTCTCTGGATCGCCAGCCACCAGGGGCCAGGCGGATCCCCTGCCCGCAATGAAATGCCAAGGTCGCCGCCCGGGTTCTTCTGAATCGCCAACGCCGGGCTGAAGGCAGGACGGGCCGAGGGCGACGCATCGTTTCCGGCGTCGCTCATGATGTTATTGGCAACCGCATTGTCGCCGCCAGCCGCCGAGGGCACGATGGCCAGCCCATCAAGCTGAACCTGAACGCCGCCACCTAACCCTGCCGGCACCGCCTCGCCGTATAAATGAACGCCGATGGCGTCGATACTCATAATACCCAGGTTCAGCAAAGGCCCTGCATTTTTGCCAACGCGAACGCCCAGACCAGCGATGGAGAAACCCGCATTCAGTTGAAAATCGCTGCCGACCTTTTCAACGAGCAAGATCGACAAACCCGGCGCGATTCCGGGCGACGTCACCCAGTTGGCGACCACTTCGAGATCCACCGTCGGGTCGCTGCCGCCGAGCGAAATACGCTCGCCCGGGGGCAAAGACACGAAGATGCCTGCAAGATCGCCGTTGCGGGTGAAGCCGACATCCACTTTGCCATCAATGGTAATTTTCAGGTTGTGGTCGGCCAGGTTGAAGCCGAGCTGGAACAGGCGCTTCAACAATGCTTCCGGGTCGACGATGTCGTCAAACAAAGTGGGATCAAGAGTTGGTGTGCCACCGGTGAACAGGACATCCTGCAGGGCATCAACCGCATCCGCTCCCAATGTACCAAGTGCTTCCAAGGTGACACCCGCTGCCATGGAAACAGCCTGGGACAGGAGCGCCAGGGCCACAGCTGCGGGCTCGCTGTCTTCTGTTTCACCGGACGGCGACTCTTCAACAACAACCACCCGCGGCGGCGTCTGATTCAAAGCCCACCGGAACTGAACGGACTGGTCACCCGCACCATCGGTGACGAGACCAAGGGCGGCCATTCGGGAGAAACCGGCGCCGGACACGCCGGCTTCAATTTTCGCTACAGGGCGAAGAATCAAACCATTGCCAACGTCGAATCCGCTTGCCACATAGGAAACAGCAACGGCAACGCCGCTCGCGCTGAGTCGCACCCGGTCGAATCCGACCGTTCCGACATCCGCTATCGAAAGAGCCGCGGCCAGTTCAATGGCAGGGCCCGTGGGGCTGGCATCCAGAGTGATCTCCACAGGATCCGTGCTACCCAGTGACAGTCGACAGATTCCCGTCGCAGGCGTCGATGTCGAAACGACAGTACCCGCAGGGTCGAGAGCATTGGCCAACTGCGAAATTGCGGTAACAACCAGATTGGGCAGGCGGGATAAAAGTACCCCGGCGGGGTCTGCGGCAAAGGTCTGAATTCTGGCGTCGGCAAACTGATTGGATTCCAGAAGATCCAATGCGCTACCCAACTCAAACACTGCCGTAGCCACATTTTTTTGCAGCGACGGCGTCGGGTTGGCCCTTTCGGCAATCAATGCGTTAAGCGCGACCGGGATGGCCATACCTGCTCCAGTCGCCAGAAGTGATCCCAGGCCCGGTCCCGAAGGGTAAATCTGCATGGGCGCTGCAGGGGCAGCCCGCAAGAGGTCGATGCGAATGTCTGGCGATAGGGAGATAGCAACGCCCTTCCCATCAAAGGTCGCCGAACTGGAAACGAGGGTGCTAATCGAGCCGTTGGTGGCTATGGACAGGCCGCCGCCCAGGCTGATGATGACCGGAGTCGCGCCCAATGAATGACTTGTTTCGATGGCGACGGCTACATTCAGTCGTTCTGAGGCCACCCCGTAGGTTACGGACACCTCATTACTGAAATCGAATCCGCCTCCGGTGAAGCCGGGTATCAACAACTGGCCGAGCGCATCGAACGCCTGAATCGCCTGGCCAAACGGGTCGGCCTTCCAGGGTGCAGCGCCTGTCTTCAGCCAACCCACCGGGTCCATAAACAACGCCCAGGGCAGCAACACCCTGCGTGAGGGCAGTTCAGAAGGCGGCGCCAGCAAATCCAGGCCATCCATTATCACCTCAATGGCGACCCTCGCATCGTCAGAAGCGGTTTCGCGGAGGTGATCAACCAATCCCGCCAGAAGCGTTGACGGGATGAACCCCGCTCCCAGTTTCGCCAGGGCGGCCTGCTCGGAAGTGCTTAGCGATGACAGAAGATTGATTGACGTCGCGGACAATGAACCAGGAGTTTGCCAGGCAATAGTCAGGGCGGGTGAAACTCCACCCGTTGCTGCACTGGCTACAAGCCGAAGACCACCCACATCCGGCTCGATTGCGCCGATGGAGCCGGAGATGGAGGCCGAGGATGCCGAAGCAAATAGCGTCAGGCCCAGTGGAACAAGGTCTGCCGCCACATGGTTTACGTCCAGAGCAAAGGCGCGGGAGTTCAGATCGACGGCAATGGTTGCCGCATCGAGTGCCCAGGATATCTCGGCGCCTGCGCCACCAAATCCGCCAAGCGCCCTTAGTGCGCCGGCAAGGTTGGCCGGAGATGCATCTACCGCCGCGTTGATTGCGGCACTGGTATCCAGAATAAGCTGATCAAAACCTTCCGGATCATAACCACCTCCGGCAACCAGCCCGATGTCGGCAAGCAGTTGGCTGAGATCCGGAGATGCCGCAGCCAAGCGCCCCACAACTTCGGCCAGAATCAAATGAACCTCAGACGTGGGCAAGCTCGGCGAGGCTACACCAGCCCCGCTTTCAATCACCCACTGGTCCCGCCGCACCCCGAAGCAGTTGGCCTCGTGCAGAACTATCCGGGCGCCAGATACCCGCGTGCTACCGGCCAAGGGCAGGTACAACCGGGCAGATACCCAGCGCACCTCAATGTCGTTCTGGCCGGCGCCCGGGCCACCAACAAGCCAACCATCCTGAACGCCGAAATGCAGATCCACGATGACCTGCCTATCTGTTTGCACCTCAAAGCCATCGCCACCGGGGCCTCGATCGCAGGTCGCCAGTTCCAGGATGGCCCCCGCCCCGAGGAAGACGCCGCCGAGATTGGCATCAATAACTGGCAGATCCACACCGGCGTGCAGTTTGGTTGGTGGCGTTGCCGGAGGCTCATAGGTTTCGTGGCGGTAGGCAATGGCACCGGCAACGGTTGCAGCAAGACCGGCTTCCAGGGCTTCGGCGTCAAGGGCGCCGAATACCGCGTCTACCGGAAGGCCGGACCGGATCGCTTGCTGGTCCGCCCGCAAAAGCTCATCAAGGCTGTCGGGTGTTAAACCGGCGGCCCGGGACGCCCGCTCAAGAACATAGCCAAACTGCAAGAGGGCGTTGGATTCTCCGGCAATCTCCTCTTCGTTAATCGTCTCGGGCTCTGGTCGCTGGAGCTGCAAGAGGAGCCGCAACGCGTCGCCGCTCAACCCCGACAACAAGCCATTCAGGGAAACCGGCGCCCAGGGCGCGCCTACCGTTACCACCCGATCAATCGAAGTGATCGTACTTGCCGCCTTGATGGCAGCCGCCCCGGCGGAACCGAAGGCAACAACCGTTATGGGCGTGGCCCGATCCTGCAACACCTCGATCAGGCGCTGGCATTGCTCGTCTATGGCACCACGATCAGGTCTCGCTGCCGCGGCTGTTGTTGGATTCGGCAGGCAGATGGACCAGTGTCCGTTGGCGGACGCCGGAACGCCGGGTCCGCTGACCTCTCCCCGAACATCCAGGCTGTCGCTTCCGAAACAGGTACTCCAGAGGTCCTCACAGCCCACGTAAACCACAGAGTCAGGTGCGCTTCCGAAGGCTTCCTGCGGCAACAGGTTGATGGCACCGAATGCCACCAGTTCACGATAGCTCAAGCCTCCAATGTCGATGCCATTCACACCGGTTGGCAGCGAGGCTGGGCGGCCGATCAGGCCGTCGGTACCGGTGAAGCGATCAATTAACGCCTGAAACCCCTCGTCCAGGCGGTTCCGGCCCGTCATCAGATCGGCGAGCTCCGGAAGCTCCGTACCTGCCGTCCGAATCGCTTCTGCAATGGAGGCCAACTCCGTCGGCTCGCTGGAATCGAAATTGCCAGCTGGAGGTTGATACCGCCCGCGGTGGATGTCGCAGCCAGGGTCCAGCCACACCGCAACGCCCGGCGCCCTGGAGTCTGCGGCAATGGCGGCTCGATACGGCGTGCGTTCATTGCCATTGCCCAGCGGTGCCCACTGGCGGAAGCCGCTGAAAAGGTATGAGAGCGGGCTCATCGCCACCCGAACATTGCTGCAATTCAGTACCAGATCACCCATCCAGGATTTCAGAGCAGCTTCCGGGTCGCTCAAAAGCTGCTCAATGGATAGACGAGCTCCCTCGCCGTTCCAGCCAATCAGGTCCGTAAGCGCGGTGATAATCGGCGAGCCCAGTCGCCGAAGCAACGCGGCCACCGCGTTTTCGATGCCCCCCCAATCCGCGCTAAAGCGGACCGTGCCATCGCTGCTGAACTCAGGCAGCGGCAACGGAACTTCGATGGTTGAACTGTCGGATGCATCGACGGCTTCAACTTCGACTGACAGGTCTGGCGCATCCACACGCACGGCAAAGCCCGTTGAAGCCCCCCAAACCACCGAGGCACCGATCGACCGGGCCGAGACATCAACCTGCCCCATATCCAGCCTGAGATCAGATCCATCGGCTTCCCGCAGCCGGGTGCCAGCGTTAATTCGGCTCAGGAACTCCGCACTCGGCGCCGAAAAATTCAGCCGCAACAACCTTGCGCTGACAAAAACGTCTGATCGCTTGTCGTCCAGAACAGTGTTTTCGAGGCGAGCTTCCAAATCAAAATTGATCCAATCACCGTCGATCGAAACCTCAAGCGCTACAGGGTCCAGATCAATGCTCCAGGGATCCGCTGCCGTCCCGGCGCCCGAAACACTGGTTGAGTTACCGGTGATGAGTTCCTGGGTTGACGTTAAAACAACCGCCATGGCTGCCGGCGAGGCAACGAGTGAATTCCAGTAGGCGGCCGTTTTACCCAGAGGGTCGGTCAGGAGTTCGATCGCCGAAGGGCCGGAGATACCGGTGGGCGGATCAAGCCCCAGCAGTTGGGAACAGATCTCGCCGGGGCGACCCAGAGTGGCCAATGCCGAAACCAAAGCACCGTCGACCAGGCTCTCGGCGGCGTCCAGCGCGGCATCGGGAGACGACAGATCCAATAGCTCATGATTGGTGCCGCCGAGCGTGACGTTGTGAGCCGTCAATGCAAAAGCCGGTTTTCCGCCGGTCAGAGTAATACCGGTTTTGATTGATCCAATTGCCGGGTCGCCCGCAAGCAGTGGCGACCCCATGCCCGCTACCTGCCCGAATACAGCAAGAAGCGACAAATTCGGCACGGCTTTGATACTGCCATCCAGGGTTGCCAGCGTAAGCAGGTCCACCTGCGCCTTCACTTCCGCCCCGGCCTGAGGTCTGAGCGAACCTTCCAGCCAGGGCGTGATGATCAATCCCCCGGCAGCTGACGACGCCACACGTAAACCAACGGCTCCGGCCAATGATCCGTCACTGAACTCAATGGCGCTTCGGCCAGAATTGACAGTACCGCCCAGCAGCGTGGCCCACTGGCCGAGCCAGGCATTGCGAGCGGGTGCGGAAGAAAGGATGGATTCAATCCAGCCGGTCAGCGCAGACACGCCATTTGTAATCAGTGACTCCAGCGGAAATGGTGGAATATTCGGAACAGATCTTAATCCCGCCAAACCGGTGAGCGCCGCAAACGGAGCGGTCGCCGCATTGGTGGTATCGAGCGCCTCGGCCTGGGCCTGAATCAGGCCCGTCATGAATTCCAGAAAATCGGAGCCCAGCTCGTTAATGTTATCCACGGTGAGCTCAAAATCCCTGGGCGCATTGGTGCCAGGGAGCTGAAGCCGTTCAAAACCGAGACTGAATTCCAGATCATCAGAGGGGCTGGTTGGAACGTCCACACCCACGGATACGGCGCCAATGTATAGGTCCCCTGGCGCAGGGGCATCGTTGGAAATAATGACTTTGATGGCTAATTCGATGTGCGCGTCGTCCCGACCCAACACCAGCCAATCGGGTTGCGCCCCGGAAATGTCCAGCGCTCCAGCGCCTTCCCGTTCGAACTGGAATACCGGAACATAGGCACTTACAGAGATTGCGGGCACTGAGCTAGCGCTGTCGTATTCGATGCCAAATCCGACTCTGGCGCCGTTGTCGGCCTCCTCCACCACTACGAAAACAGTCGCACCGGAGTCGCTGAAAAGCGGGACCCAGATAGCGCCCCCTTGCTCTTCCCTGTCCGGTGCTCCCAGCACGTCATCAACAAAAGCGATCAATGCCTCTCGCTGCTCGTCGAGGTACATCATCGAACTGAGGCCGCGCTTGCTACCGTTGGGATTGCCTAACGGGTCCTGGAACCAGTCACCCTGTAGTTCACCGTCTCGGGTCAGGCCAACTGCTTCCGCCAGTGTGCCAAAAACGTCCAGATTCTGGTCAGCACCCATGTCAGACTCCCGGCATCAGTGAAAACCGGGCAACAGGTTGCACCAGCATTTTGTTCGGAGCAGCGGCGATCGCGCCAGGAACCAGCGGCAAACCACGCTTGTCGTTGCCAACCTCGGCGCAGAACACGGAAGCGACTTCCAGCACGGACTCCCAGGCGAACGCCTGAATCGCGTCCCGCCAGGCCAATATAAGTTCTTCCGGGCCCTCGAGGTCTTCGAACGTGGACATAACAAGGCCGCTTGGCGACTGTTTGGTGCCAACGCCAATCGGTACCGGAATACTGAGCTTTCCATGCTCTTCGCATTCCGCGCTCACCGTTACCGTGATAACGCCGCTGGAGAATTGAATACGGGTTTGGTCACTGTGGATGAGCAGCTCGCTGTCGCCTTTGGTCCAGACAACCAGGGGTGTGCTGTTTCGCGGCAAATCGAGAACCAGTCGAACCACTTCCGAAAGCACACGCTGGGCGTCTTTACCGGGAACAGTCAGCAGGTCTGGTGACAGGTCACCGACATCAAGCAGAACATCAGCATCGATGCGGTTTAGCCAATCGAATTGGGAGAAGTCGACGGTGATAAAGCGGGCGAAATTTGCCATAGCGATCCCTCGCAGCGAATGTCTTGCGCAGGTTTCGAGACCGGCAGGAAAAACATCCTTCTTTCCCGTGGTAGCCGGACTGCAGCATCAAAACCCTGTTGCGTAGATTCAGGCCATAGGCCCCGGAAACAGCAAACAGCGTCATGAATTCAAGCTATGACATAAGGGAGTATAGGCAGGGTGAAGGAGGGTGCAAAAAAATTGGATAAATTTTAATCAAATGAGCCGATTAATCATACATATCATGAGTATCGGATCATGATTAACGGGCTTTCAAGGCCCCGGAATACCCGCTTCGGCGTTGGTCAAGAAAGGTCGCAGGTACGTCAAATCAGGCATGCGCCTTCCAAAATAATGTGAAAATCTGGTGACTGCGCAGAGTCATTCAAAACCTGCCTCAACCATTCAGCCACCGCTTGGCCTCAGCTATCACAGTATTCATTCTCGCCTGAAGTGATCGATTCCGGGGAACGCTGAGATACAACGTTTCGCTGACCGGGTGAGAGAGACGATGAGCTTTGATGCCCTCAGACTTTTCAAAGGCCTCAACGGCATGTGCTGGTAAAACAGCAAAGCCCAGCCCCAGGCTGACCGGCTCCAGGATCAAACCGATCTGGTTCGAGAACCCCTTTCTGGGAAACAGGCTACTGTGCTGAAACTCGGTGTAATTGGCACCAAGAAGCAAGCCGGCGTGATGACTTCCATCAGGGTGGTCGATAAACCCGAGGGTCATCAACGTCTCCCAATCCGGTTCTTCGACCGTAGCAGGTGTTACCAACAGCAGTGATTCTTGCGCGATGGGCGTACAACTCACTTCCGCCAGGGTAGATTTTGCCGTCATGAATCCGATATCAACAGTGGATTCGGCGATTGCCTTTTCCACATCAGGATTCGGCGCAAACCGGTAATCAATAATGAGCTTCGGGTGCTTGCTCTGCAGCGACAACAAATGAGGATACAGCTTCAGCCCCACACTTCCCGGAGACATAAGCCGCACAGTTCCCTCATAGGGCGGGTCCTCACCAACTGTTTGCTCAAGATTCGACAACGCCAGGAGAATGTCCTGCGCCTCGGCATAAAGCTTTTCGCCGGCACCCGAAAGCGAAAATTGTTTCCCCTGTCTGACGAGCAATTCCGTACCAAGCTGCTCCTCAAGCTTACGCACATGCTGACTTACCCCCGATTGTGTCATGTGGAGACGTTCGGCTGTGCGGGTGAAATGTCCCACTTCAACCAGCGTGCAAAACGAGCGTAACCAGGTGGTATTTATCATTACTTTTCGTAATCTTTTAAAGAATAAATGATAATTTTAGCTGATAAACACCAGCATGTAACCTGCTCTCAGTCTCACTAAAGGAGGACAGGCAATGAGCAACGTGTACCCAAGAAATTTCTCGCACATCGGCATATCCGTGCCGGACCTTGAGCAAGCCGTGAAGTTCTACACAGAGGTTATGGGTTGGTATTTGATTATGGAACCAACCGAGATCGAAGAGGACGAAAGCGCCATTGGGGAGATGTGCACCGATGTTTTCGGTGCCGGCTGGGGAAGCTTCCGTATTGCTCATTTATCGACGGGCGACAGAATCGGTGTGGAGCTTTTTCAATTTAAAAACCAGACCAACCCGGAAGACAATTTCGAGTACTGGAAAACCGGCATCTTTCACTTTTGTGTGCAAGACCCGAACGTCGAGGAATTGGCTGACCGTATTTTGGCTGCTGGCGGGAAAAAACGCATGGAGAAGCCGCGCTACTATTATCCCGGCGAGAAGCCCTACCGGATGATCTATATGGAAGACCCGTTTGGCAACATTTTAGAGATCTATAGCCACAGCTATGAGTTGATATACAGCGAGGGTGCCTACTGATAAAGGCCAGAACAGTTCAAGGGGGCTTTCCGAGGCGGAGAGCCTCCTGGATTTACCAATACTGAGGATCGTTGAATGCCTCAACGCAACACGCCTGCCCCAGTGGGAGTTTAATACTGCCGCCATCCAACGACTGCCCCAGCCACCCCTCTGGATGGGTTAATTTAAATGGCGCTTCCGCAACCTCTTGAGGTACGTGTTCGAAACCCGCTTTTGAATAGTAGTTCGGATCACCATAGGTGAAAATGAGTTCGACACCCCGTTCACGCAAGTGCTCAATGCCAAAATTAATCAGTTTTTGACCAACGCCTTTCCCCTGATGGTCTGTATCAACGGCTACCGGTGACAACATAAATGCGTTTACGCGGGAGCCGAACGACAATCTCGTGAAAAAGATACACCCGACTATCTGCCCTTGCTCGGTAGCGATGAACCCGAACATGTCATCGGTTTCGGTCCCGTTCATCAACTCATGCACCAGATGGCCAATCAGCTTTTCCTCGGACTCACCTTCCGAATCAGAGAATGTCCGGGTAAACAGGACCTCGATTTCCTGACGATCAGACTCGCTAGACTTCGAGAATTTCATGGCTTGAAAACCCTATTGAGTTCCTTGAAGAACAGGCCGTTTTTATACATAACGGGAAGCAGTGGAAAAATTGTCCGGCGACAGCGGCTGGCTATGGATTATTCGTAGTGGCTCCAGAGCCTGAGGACTTTCACCACTTGCTCGTCCTCTAGCACTTGGTAGACCAGACGGTGCTGAATATTGATTCGGCGTGAATAGGCTCCCGAAAGATCACCTATGAGCTTCTCAAGCGGAGGGGGCTTGCGGTATGGATCTTCTGCTATAAGCGCCAACACTTCCTGGGCTTTTGGTTTGAGACCGCTGAAGGCCAGCTTTTTTGCATCTTTCTGGGCTTGCTTGGTGTAAACCAACTTCCATGTCACCAGTCCAGCTCCTCATCGCATTCATCCTCGGGGGTATCCATCCCCTCACGAATAGACTCCCGCATACCAGGCACGGAGAGCAGGTAAAGCGTTTCCTGAATTGCAGACCAGTCTTCCTCGGAAACCAGGACGGCTTTGTTCCGCTTACCCATGATGACGATTGGTTGGTGGGACTCGGCGGTCTCGTCGATCAACCGATATAGGTTGCTGCGCGCCTCAGTTGCTGTGATTCCGGTCATGACGCACCTCTTGTATGTTCAACTTTTAAACAAGTGTACGCTCTTGGGTACGTACGTCAAGGCGAACGTATTGCATAACGCCCTGGCTTTGCGGAGCGGCGAAGCGCCAGCTCAGGCGCGTCCGACAAGAGCCTTTGGCTAAATTCTTGAATGCGCACTATCATGCGCATAAACTGAGGCCATGCATTAAATAGCCACTTGGAGGCTGGAATGGCCGAACTCTACAACACAGCCGCACCGAAAAAAGCTGCGAACCTCTCAGTCAATAGCGATCTACTGCGTAAGACCCGTGAACTGAACATTAACTTGTCTGCTACCCTGGAGCGAGCCCTGAAAGAAGAGCTTGCCAAACGCGAAGCAGAACAATGGGTTGAAGAAAACAGGTCTGCGATAAAAAGTTATAACGATTTTGTCGAACAACATGGATGCTTCGGCGATGAATTCAGGGAATTTTGATGGCACAGTTCGATGTATACCTCAACCCAAGTAAAACTAGCAAAGCTCACTACCCTTACCTTGTCGATATTCAAAGCAGCCTGCTGAGCGAACTGGCAACTCGTATCGTCATTCCTTTGGGGAAACGCTCCGCATTCGGTGGCGAAGCCATGCAAGGACTCACCCCAGAAATCAGCTTTGCAGACCAGGAGCTTCTCCTGTTGACCCCGCAAATTTCCTCTGTTTCTGAAAAGCATCTCAACAATCCGATTGGTTCTCTATCACATTTCAGAGATCAGATTGTTGGAGCCCTAGACATGGCTATCACTGGCATTTAGCAGCTAATTACACGAACGCGTTCGTATATCACCCGTTTATCAAACTCCTAAAACTGTTTTTGGAGTGCAAAGCACAGTTGACGAAGGCTTCTAACTCTCCCAGTTACTGGCTGGAATTCGCTTAACGTGGATGTGGCTGATAAGCCGGATGATGAGCTCTTCCCTGCCGAGCTTCAGGGTCAGGGGGTTATCGGTGCGGTTTTCAACCATTCGTCTGGTGGTCTCCGGTCCGGAAGGAGCACGGCGGAAACCGGGTTCCGCCGTGATTGGGATTATTGCATGTCGTTGAAAGCAGCGTCGGTTCTCGCTGCCAGGATGAAGTCGTTCTTGTGCAGGCCGCCGATTTCGTGGCTCCACCAGCTCACTGCAACTTTGCCATATTCCAGAACAACCACCGGGTGATGGTCTTCTTCTTCGGCAAGTTCGCCAATCTTGTTGGTGAACTCCAGGGCCTTCACAAAGTTTTTAAGTTTGTAGACCTTATGAAGCTGTTCTTCCCCGTCAATTTCCAGAATTTCCCAGTCTGGGACCTCTTTATGCAGCTGCTGCTTTTCTTCCTCGGTCGCCTTGCTTGCGTTCGGGCTGCAAGCTTCACAGCTGTGTGCTTTCAGGTCACTCATTTCAACCTCCATGGTTGATGGCTGTATTACAAGCGTGGGTCGTGCCCTTCGCTTTATCAACCCTTCTCTTGAAATCCGGCGGCTTTCCGAATACTGTATATTTAAACAGTATTTTGAGAGTTTTCATCATGAGCGAGCTTCTGAACACGCTGATGCAGGATGCCCGTGTCTGGCAGGGGCACCGCCACACCCAGACCACACAGCCTGCGCAATCAACCGGTTACCAGGTGCTGGATAACCAGCTCGGAGGCCTGGGCTGGCCCCGGGTGCCTTGAGCGAATGCCTGCTGGATGCACCGGGTATTGGTGAGCTGCATTTGCTTCTGCCGCTGATGCAACGGGTGTGCGAAGAGGGCAAAAGCGTGTTCTGGCTGAACCCGCCGCATACGCCCTATGCCCCTGCCCTGGCCCGGGAAGGCGTCAACCTGGACCAGGTGGTGCTGATCCATACCGATGATGAGGGCGACTTTTTGTGGACACTGGAGAACTGCCTGCGCTCACCAGTAACAGGCCTGGTAATGGCCTGGCCGGGCAAGCTGGCCTCACGGGAAGTCCGTCGCCTGCAACTGGCCGCCGAAGCCGGGAGCAATGTGTGTGTGCTGTTCCGGGAACGACGTTACGCCGGGCAGAATTCTCCGGCTGCCCTGCGGCTGGAGCTGGAACCGGGGGAGCAGCAGGATCTCAAGGTGAATGTGCTCAAGCGCCGGGGTAGCTGGCCCGGGCAGCGCTGTTCACTGGCCATGGCCCAGCGGGCCGATCTCTCCTTCCGTGAAACCACCCGGGTTGTCCGGGGCCCCTGGTCGGGTTCAACCGGGTAATAACGCTCCATGCTATGGCTGTATCTGCATTTCCCGCACCTGGTGCTGGACCATATTCGGCGCACCCGTGAAGATGAGGGCGCCCTGGTGGTGGTTGAAGGCTCTGGCCAGAAGGTGATCCAGGCCTGCCCGGACGCCAGGAGCCAGGGTATTCGTAGCGGCATGCGCCTGAAAACCGCCATCAGCCTGGCTCCGGATCTGGGCATGGTGCGGGCTGATGAAACCCAGGAAGCCAGGATTCTGGAAGATCAGGCCCGCTGGCTGTACCGCTATGCGGCCCATATTGTGTTGGTGCCGCCCGATGGTCTGCTGGCCGAAATTGGCAGCCTTCAAAAACTGTATGGCGGGCTGCCCGCCGTTTGGCAAACCGTGGAACAGGGGCTGAATGAGCGCCAGCTGAATGCCTGGATCGGTATTGGCTATACCCCTCTGTCGGCCCGGCTGATTGCCCGCGCCGGCAAGGGGGAATGCACGGCAGACAAAGGCCACATTCTTCGAAGCCTGAGCCAGATGCCCCTGTTGGCAGCTGAATTCAACGAGAAAGCCTGTACCCGTTTGCAGCGCCTGGGGCTGAACACGTTGGGGGAGGTGTTTGATTTACCGCCCGGCGAACTGGCACGGCGTCTGTCTCCGGAGTTACTGGCTTACATCCAGAAAATCCAGGGCACCCGGCCAGATCCCCGCACGCCCTGGCAGCCGCCCCACTCGTTCCGGCAACAGGCGGATTTTGTGCAGGAAATAGAACACACCCAGGGGCTGCTGTTTCCGCTCCAGCGCATGCTTGTCGAACTGGAAGAGGATCTGTGCTGGCGCCAGCAGGATACCGACAGCCTGCGGCTGGTTCTGAAGCACCGGCATGCGGAACCAACCCGGCTGCAGATTCGCACATCCGGGCCGGAGCACCGGGCCGATCATTTCTTGAACCTGGTTCGTCTGCGGTTGGAGCAACATTCCCTGAGCGCCCCGGTTATCTCCATGGTTTTGCTGGTGAAGCGTTTCCTGTCACGGGAAGCACCCTCCGGGCAGGATCTGCTGGGTGAAACCCAGGATCTGAATGAAGCCTGGCATACCCTGATCAGCCGGCTGCAGGCGCGCCTGGGCGATCAGGCTCTCAGGCAGCTCTCGCCCCAGGCGGATCATCGTCCCGAACGGGCCTGGTCGGCCTCGGAAGTTCTGCGTAAAACCGGAACGCCGCCAGTACCGGCAGCAGAACTGCCCAGGCGGCCGCTCTGGTTATTGAAAGGCCCGCAACCGCTGACCGAGGCGCCCGTTACCTGGTTTTCCGGGCCTGAGCGCATCAGCGGTGGCTGGTGGGATGGCCAGCGCGTGCACCGGGATTATTACATTGCCCAGTTGAGCAGCGGCCAGTTGGCCTGGGTCTTCCGGGATGCCCGGGAAGGCTGGTTTGTGCATGGGTGGTTTGGCTGATGTCCGGGCAGCAGTATGCAGAGCTGTTTTGCTTCAGCAATTTCACCTTCCTCACCGGGGCCTCTCATCCCCACGAACTGGCTGAGCGAGCGCATGAGCTGAGCTACACCGCCCTGGCCATCACCGATGCCTGCTCCGTTGCCGGTATTCCCCGGGCCTGGGCGGCGCTGGCAGAAAGTCCTGTAAAACTCATTACCGGCAGCTGGTTTGAGTTGTCGGATGCCCCCACCGGCGCCGCTTCTCCTCGCTTTATCCTTCTGGCCCGCACGCGCAAAGGCTATGGCCAGCTTTGCCAGTTGATCACTACCGGCCGCCGGCGGGCTGAGAAAGGCCATTACCAGCTGTATTACCGGGACATTGAAACCCACACCCTGGATGACTGCCTTTGTCTGTGGCTGCCCCCATCGCCTACCGAAGCGGATTCCGATCAGGCGCTGGCCTGCGGCGAGTGGCTGGCCCGACTGTTTGACCCCCGGATCTGGATTGCCGCGGCCCGCACCCTGGAATCCGGCGAGGAGCAGCGGCTGGCACGGATACACTGGCTGGCCGATCAGCTGCGCATTCCCGTGGCTGCCGTGGGCGAGGTGCACATGCACAGCCGGGAGCGCCAGCCGCTGCAGGATGTACTGACAGCCCTGCGCAATCACACCAATCTGGAGAATGCCGGCCACTGCCTGTTCCAGAATGGCGAGCGATACCTGCGCCCCCTGCCCGTTCTGCAACGGCTGTTTCCGGAAGCCTGGCTGCATGAAACCCTGACCATTGCCAACCAGTGCACCTTCGAGCCCGGCAGCCTGCGCTATGAATACCCGCCAGACCTGGTGCCGGAGGACGAGACTCCGGCCGGCTACCTGAAACGGCTGACCCGCGAAGGCGAGCGCCGGCGTTACCCGGATGGCACACCACTGCAGGTTCAGAGCCTGATCCGCAAGGAGCTGGGCCTGATCTCGGAGATGAACTACGAGCATTACTTCCTCACCATCCACGATATTGTCGACTTTGCCCGCAGCCGGGGGATTCTCTGCCAGGGGCGGGGGTCGGCAGCAAACTCTGCGGTTTGTTATTGCCTGGGCATCACCGAGGTGAACCCGGCCCGGGTGGAACTGCTGTTCGAGCGGTTTATTTCCAAAGACCGAAACGAACCGCCCGATATCGATGTGGATTTCGAGCACGAACGTCGTGAAGAGGTTATCCAGTATATCTACCGGCGTTATACCCGTGAGCGCGCCGCCCTGGCTGCCACGGTGATCCGTTACCGGCCCAAAAGCGCCATTCGGGATGTCGGCAAGGCCCTGGGGTTTGATCCGGCCCTGGTGGAACAGCTGCTGGAAGGCATCGACTGGCGGGACAAGGCCACCAACTGGCGCCAGCAGATTCTCGACAAGAAAATCACCCGCAACCCACAGGTGGCGGACCAGTTCTTCACCCTAGTGAATACCCTGCTGAGCTTCCCCCGACATCTGTCCCAGCACGTGGGCGGTTTCGTGATCAGCGCCGGGCCACTGGCCGAACTGGTGCCAGTGGAGAACGCTGCCATGGCCGACCGCACCGTAATCCAGTGGGACAAGGACGACCTTGAGAGCCTGGGACTGATGAAGGTGGATGTGCTGGCCCTTGGCATGCTCTCCGCCATTCGAAAAGCGCTGGAACTGATCAGCGATGAAAAAGGCCAGCCTTTCCGGATACAGGACATTCCCCAGGAAGACCGTGACACCTACGCCATGCTTCAGACAGGCGACAGCATCGGGGTTTTCCAGGTGGAGTCCCGGGCCCAGATCAACATGCTGCCCCGCCTTAAACCGGAAACCTATTACGACCTGGTGATCGAAGTGGCCATCGTGCGGCCGGGCCCCATCCAGGGTGACATGGTGCACCCGTACCTGCGCCGCAAGCACGGCCTGGAGCCGGTGGATTACCCGAACGATGCCGTGCGCAAGGTGCTGGAGCGCACCCTCGGCGTGCCCATCTTCCAGGAACAGGTGATCAAACTGGCCATGGTGGCGGCCGGCTTCTCCGCCGGCGAAGCCGACCAGCTCCGCCGGGCCATGGCCGCCTGGAAATCCCACGGCGACCTGACTCCATTCCGGGAAAAGCTGGTCACCGGTATGCTCGAGCGTGGTCACGATGCCGACTTCGCCGAACGGCTGTACCAGCAGATCTGCGGCTTTGGCGGCTATGGCTTCCCCGAATCCCACGCCGCCAGCTTTGCCCTGCTTGTCTACGTCTCCGCCTGGATCAAGCGGCACTATCCGGCGGCGTTTTACTGTGCCCTGCTGAACAGCCAACCCATGGGGTTCTATTCGCCTTCACAACTGGTGCAGGACGCCCGGCGCCACAATGTCACCGTACTGCCACCAGATGTGAATGCCAGCCAGTGGGACCACACCCTGGAAGGTGAAGAACGCCATCTGCGCCTGGGCCTTAGAATCATCCAGGGCCTGTCCATTCATGGCGCCGAGCGTATCCACCAGAACCGGCCAGCCGAGGGCTACCGCTCTGCCAGCGAGCTTCGCCGCCTGGCCGCACTCAACCAGCGGGATATGGAACTACTCGCCGGGGCCAACGCCATGCCGGCATTCGCCGCCAACCGCCACCAGGCGTACTGGCAACTGCTCGACCATGAACAACCTGCTGAGCTATTCGCTCAGGAAACAGCGGTCGACTACCAGCCGGACTACTGCCAGCAATTGCCGGAACCCTCGGAAGGCCAGAACGTGCTGGCCGACTACGCCAGCCAGGGCCTCACCCTGCAGCGTCACCCACTGGCATTACTGCGGGAACAGGGCCATCTGAAGTTCTGCCTCAGTGCCGAGCAACTGAAAAGTACCAAAGCCGGCATTCCGGTTCAGGTCGCCGGCCTCGTCACCGGCCGCCAGCGCCCTGGCTCCGCCTCCGGCGTCACCTTCGTCACTCTGGAAGACGAAACCGGCAACGTGAACGTGGTGGTGTGGCTGGAAACGGCACGGCGACAGCGCAAGCCGTTACTGACTGCCCGGTTGCTGCATGTGAAGGGAGTGCTGGAGCGACAGGGAGACATTGTGCATGTGATGGCAGGTCGGCTTTCGGACCTCAGCCACCTGATTCAGTCGTTACCCGTGAATTCCAGGAATTTTCATTAGACACAAAAAAACCCCGCACAGAGGCGGGGCTTTTTGTACTGCGGTGAACAAATCAGCCAAGAAGCTTGATCATTACACCCGCAGCAACCGCAGAGCCGATAACGCCGGCCACGTTCGGACCCATGGCGTGCATCAGCAGGAAGTTCTGCGGGTTGGCTTCCAGGCCCACCTTGTTGGAAACCCGCGCTGCCATCGGCACCGCAGATACACCGGCAGAACCAATAAGCGGGTTAATGGGTTCACTGGTGAACTTGTTCATCAGCTTCGCCATAAGAACGCCGGTTGCCGTACCAACACCAAAGGCCACAATGCCCAAGCCCAGGATGCCCAGGGTCTGGCCATCCAGGAACTTGTCTGCCATCAGCTTGGAGCCAACAGACAAACCCAGGAAGATGGTCACGATGTTGATCAGGGCATTCTGAGCGGTGTCGCTCAAACGCTCAACCACGCCACATTCCCGCATCAGGTTACCGAAGGTGAACATACCCAGGAGCGGCGCTGCATCCGGCAGGAACAGAACCACGGCAATCAGTACCACCAGCGGGAAAATGATCTTTTCCTGCTTGCTCACGGGACGGAGCTGGGACATCTTGATAGAGCGCTCTTTCTGGCTGGTCAGCGCCTTCATGATTGGCGGCTGAATCATCGGCACCAGCGCCATGTACGCATAGGCGGATACCGCGATTGCACCCAGCAGATGCGGAGCCAGAACACTGGACACGTAGATAGAGGTAGGACCATCGGCACCGCCAATGATACCAATGGCGGCTGCTTCCAGAATGGTGAAATCCAGAATTCCGGTCCAGTCCAGCAACGCCGCACCGATGACCGTACCGAAAATACCGAACTGTGCAGCGGCACCCAGCAGCAGGGTCTTGGGGTTGGCCAGCAGCGGACCGAAATCCGTCATTGCACCTACACCCATGAAGATCAGCAGCGGACCAATGGTGCTGCCGATGATAACGGAGTAGAAGTTGTACAGCATGCCATTGCCGTAACCGAAATCCTGAGCCAGGGAGTTAGCCGCCGCCATTTCAGAGTAGCTTGCCTCTTTAACAGCCTGCTTGAAGGCTTCCTTAAGCTCAGGCGTCACCGCCTGCCCTGCCTGATAAGCCACATCCAGGGGTGCAGCCAGAGCAGCCAGAATCTGGGTTGACTCACCCTTCAGGGCAAAGTGGATCGCATTTTCCGCCGCAGTCAGGGCCAGGCCTGCCTCCGGAATATTCGCCAGAATGCCACCGAACCCGATGGGTACCAGAAGCAACGGCTCAAATTTCTTGTTGATCGCAAGATAGAGAAGACCGAGGCCGATGGCGATCATGATCACCTGGCCGATCTCGATGTTGAACAGGCCACTGCCTGTCCAGAGTGTCATTAATTTTTCCATGGAATGCTGGCCCTTTATGCGATTGTCAGCATTTCGTCATCAGGGGAGACGGCATCACCGACCTTGATGAAGACTTCACCGATTGTGCCGGCTTTCGGCGCGCGAACCTCGGTTTCCATTTTCATGGCCTCGAGGATAATCATCACATCGCCCTCTTCCACGGTGTCACCCGGAGAAACCAGGACCTTGAAGATGTTGCCACCCAGCGGTGCAACCACAGGCTCGCCTTCACCCGCTGCGGGTGCCGGAGCCGAGGAAGCAGCCGGTGCAGAAGCGGCACCGCCCTCGCCCTGGATCTGGCTGATCTCGCCACCTTCGGAAACGGCAACCACAAACTTCTTGCCATTCACTTCAACGGTGTAGGTCTCGGGGCCTTCAGACTTGGCAGCCGGAGCACCGGTTTCAGCGGTCGGAACCGGCTCGAACGCGTCCGGATTGTCACGATTCTCCAGGAACTTCAGGCCGATCTGCGGGAACAGCGCGTAGGTGAGAACGTCGTCTTCAACGTTGTCAGCCAGCTTTATGCCCGTCTCGTCGGCCAGCTTCTTGAGTTCGTCAGTCAGCTTGTCCATTTCCGGCTCAAGCAGATCTGCCGGACGACAGGTCACAGGCTCTTTGCCATCCAGAACACGTTCTTGCAGTTCCTTGTTCATCGGCGCCGGTGCAGCACCGTACTCGCCTTTCAGGATTGCAGAGGTTTCTTTGGAGATGGACTTGTAGCGCTCGCCGGTCAGAACGTTCAGTACCGCCTGGGTACCGACGATCTGGGAAGTCGGGGTTACCAGCGGGATGAAGCCCAGGTCTTCGCGAACCTTGGGAATCTCGTCCAGAACCTGGTCGAACTTGTCGCTGGCGTTCTGCTCACGCAGCTGGTTTTCCATGTTGGTGAGCATGCCACCCGGTACCTGGGCAATCAGGATGCGGGAATCAGTGCCACGCAGGCTGCCTTCGAATTTCGCGTACTTCTTGCGTACCTGGCGGAAGTAGCTGGCGATTTCCTCAAGCAGGTTGAGGTCCAGGCCGGTGTCACGGTCTGTACCCTCCAGGATCGCAACCACGGCTTCTGTGGGCGAGTGGCCGTAGGTCATGCTCATGGAGGAAATGGCCGTATCCACGTTATCGATACCTGCCTCCGCAGCCTTGATGGCGGTAGCGGTCGACATGCCGGTGGTGGCGTGACACTGCATGTGGATCGGAATATCCAGCTCTTTCTTCAGACGGCTGACCAAATCATAGGCCACGTAAGGCTTGAGGATACCGGCCATGTCCTTGATCGCAATGGAATCCGCACCCATGTCGGCAACTTCTTTCGCCAGCTCTACCCACATCTCGATGGTGTGCACCGGGCTGGTGGTGTAGGCAATGGTGCCCTGGGCATGCTTGCCGGTCTTGCGGACGGCTTTAATGGCACGATCCAGGTTACGGGGATCATTCATCGCGTCGAAAATACGGAATACGTCAACGCCATTTTCAGCGGCACGTTCACAGAAACGGTCCACCACATCATCCGCATAATGACGATAGCCCAGCAGGTTCTGACCGCGCAGCAGCATCTGCTGCTGGGTGTTGGGCATGGCTTTTTTCAGCTCGCGGATGCGCTCCCAGGGATCTTCGCCCAGGTAGCGAATGCAGGAATCAAAGGTAGCGCCGCCCCAGGATTCCAGGGACCAGAAACCGACCTTGTCGAGTTTCTCGGCAATTGGCAGCATGTCATCCAGCCGCATACGGGTGGCAAGCAGGGACTGGTGGGCGTCACGCAGGATAACGTCCGTAATCCCCAGCGGTTTCTTTGTGTCAGTCATCGTGTCAGCCTTCTGTTTAAAGGTTCTAGTCTTTTACCGGTTCACTTCTTGTGGCGGGACCGGAATTGTGCAATCGCCTTCTTGATGGCCTCGGCGGTGTCAGGGTCAACCGACGCGGGCGCCTTCGGCTTGGCACGTGGCGTTTTGGCCGGGGTTGCCGGCTCTGGCGGCGCAAACCGTCCTATGAGCTTGGACATGAGGAGTGTCGCGAACACCAGAATAATGAGGAACACGAATACAAACCCCATTCCGGCAATCATCAGATCGACGGCTTGTGACATCAGGTCATTCATATCGAACAGCTACCTGTATTGATTTATATTTCTCCCGATCTGTGCCCGGACTGACCAGTTAGACTAAGGTCTAACACGCTTCCGCGACAATTCGGGGGGCAAAATCCTGCGTAATTTACCGTTTTCAGGGTGCCCGGGCAACCTGAATGCAAAAATCTATACGGGGTTTCCGAGCGTCGCGGTCCGAAAAGACACGCATTTATACAGACGAAGCAATTCTCATTCAGGCATATCGAACGCGTATTTTCCGCCCCTTGACCTTGCCACTTTCGAGCCTGGCCAATGCCTTAGCTGCAAGCGACTTCTCTACCGCGACAAAACACTGATGATCAAACAGATCAATCTTGCCGACAGCTTTGCCAGGCAGGCCTGCTTCGCCCGTCAGGGCACCCAGGACATCGCCGGGACGAACCTTGTCTTTGCGACCACCGGCAATGCACAGGGTCTTCATGGCGGGCACGACCGGTTTCAGCGGCGTCGCCAGGAGTTTCTCTGTGTCTCCCCATGTCACGCTGCGGCCTCTTTCGGACTCGATGCGGGTAATCTTGTGCCCCTGGGCCGGCGTGCAGAAGGTAACAGCATGACCCCGCTCCCCTGCCCGGCCGGTGCGCCCGATCCGATGGGTATGCACTTCGGGATCCCGCGCGGGCTCGGCGTTGATAACCAGGGGCAGAGACTTTATGTCGAGGCCACGGGCAGCCACGTCGGTGGCAACCAGGATGGAGCAGCTCTGATTGCCAAACCGCACGAGCACGCTGTCTCGATCCCGTTGCTCCAGATCGCCATGCAAAGGCAGCGCAGAGAAACCCCGCTCACCAAGTTCCGCCGCCATGTCGTCACACTGCTGTTTGGTGGTGCAGAAAACGATGCAGGACTCGGGCTGACGCTCGGAAAGCAGCGCTACGATGGCATCCGATTTGGAATGTGGCGACACTTCGTAGAACAGCTCTTCAATGTCCGGGTTGTCACCGGCTTCCTCGGCCCGAACGTCTACCGGGCTTTTCTGGTACTGCTTGCTCAATTCACGGATGGGCGCCGGCCAGGTCGCCGAAAACATCATGGTCTGGCGTGATGGCGGAGTCTGGGACAGGATGTCTTCCATCGCTTCCTGAAAACCCATATCCAGCATTCGGTCCGCCTCATCAAGCACCACGGTTTTAAGCCGCGCCAGCGAGAGGGTCTGCTTGCGCAGGTGGTCCTGAATCCTGCCCGGGGTACCCACAACAATATGAGCGCCATGGCTCAGGGACCCGATCTGGGGGCCGATGGCAACACCACCACACAGAGTCAGCACCTTGATATTGTCCCGGGCCCTCGCCAGCTCACGGATAGCTTTGGCGACCTGGTCTGCCAGCTCACGGGTCGGGCACAGCACGAGCGCCTGAACCGCGAACAGACGGGGATTGAGCCGCTCAACCAGGCTGATGCCAAACGCCGCCGTTTTTCCGCTACCGGTTTTGGCCATGGCAATGATGTCTTTTCCCGCCAGCCCCGGGGCAATGGCCTTCGCCTGAATCTCCGTGGGTTGGGCAAACCCCAGCTGGTTAAGGTTCGAGCACATGGCGGTAGACAGGCCAAAGTCGTTAAAAGAAGACATAGAAGAAAATCCCGGATTCAGCGGAAGCTGGTTATGAAGGCAATAATGAGGGCGTATACTAGGCCGAAATGATACCAGAATATGCAACGAAAGAACGGAGTTACTGATGGCATCCCTGCAGGATCAATTGCTGAAGGCCGGCCTTGCCGACGAGAAAAAAGCCAAGGCCATTCGCAGCGAAAAACGGAAGAAAAGAAAGCAGCAACCCAAGGGGGCTGTGGAAGTTAACGAGGCCGAGACCCGTGCACGTCAGGCCCGTGAGGAAAAAGCAGAGCGGGATCGCCAACTCAACCTGGAGCGCCAGCGCGCTGCCGAAAAGAAAGCCATCCAGGCCCAGATCCGGCAATTGGTAGAAACCAACCGGCTGGACCGAAGCCGCGGCGAAACCTCCTATCAGTTTGTTCATGACAAAAAGATCAAGAAGCTCTTCGTAGACGACACTATGGTCGATCAGCTATCCCGCGGCCGCCTGGCAATTGTTTTCGTGAACGATAACTACGAGATTGTGGCGGAAGGTGTTGCCCGAAAAATCATGGAGCGGGATGAGAGCGCCGTGGTGGTACTTCATGATCGCAAACAGGACGATGCAGGTGAGGATGATCCTTACGCAGGCTACGAAATTCCTGATGATCTTATGTGGTAGCCATCCCCGCTGGTTCTGATAGCAATCGGAACCAGCGCACCACCATTGCGTATCACGGAGGCTGTAAACCAAATTGTGTAACTGCCCACGACTGAGTAACCTTTTCAAAAGGATACCATCGTGGGTACGCAATTGGACCAAGAAAAACTCAAAGCCATGGCCACCGAGCTGGCCAAGGACATCAAGTCTGAAAAAGATCTAGGAGCCCTCACTCAGCAACTGGTCAAGCTCACCGTCGAGACCGCTCTCAACGCCGAACTGGACGAGCATCTTGGATACGAGAAGCATGCTCCTGAAGGCCGTGGCACTGGCAACAGCCGTAACGGCTATTCTGCCAAGCGCCTGAAGGGCCAGCACGGCGAAGTGGCGATAGAAGCCCCTCGTGACAGGGACGGCTCCTTCGAGCCGCAGTTCGTCCGTAAAGGCCAGTCCCGCCTGACCCAGATGGATGACCAGATCCTGGCGCTATACGCCAAGGGCCTGAGCACCCGGGATATCGTGGACGCCTTCAAGGAGATGTACGACGCGGACATCTCGGCAACACTGGTTTCCAAGGTGACGGAGCGTGTGATCGATCAGGTTCACGAGTGGCAGAATCGCCCTGTTGATCCGATCTACCCCATCGTCTATCTGGACTGCATCGTTCTGAAAATTCGTCAGGACAAGAGGGTGATCAACAAGTCCCTATATCTTGCCCTGGGCATCAACATGGAGGGCCAGAAAGAGTTGCTGGGCCTCTGGCTGGCCGAGACCGAAGGTGCGAAGTTCTGGCTATCGGTACTGACGGAACTGAAGAACCGTGGTCTGGAGGATATTCTGATCGCCTGTGTGGACGGTCTCAAGGGCTTCCCGGATGCCATTGCGGCTGAATACCCCCAAACCAAGGTTCAGCTCTGCATCGTGCATATGGTTCGGAACTCGCTGCGCTACGTGTCCTGGAAGGACTACAGGGCGGTTACTGCGGACCTGAAGCAGATCTACCAGTCTGCTACGGAACACGAAGCCCGGCAGGCGCTGGAGGCCTTTGGCGAACGCTGGGATAGCCAGTACCCTCAGATCTCTCGCTCCTGGCACAGCCATTGGGACAATATGATCACGCTCTTCGAGTACCCTCCGGCGATCCGGAAGGTCATCTACACCACCAATGCCATTGAGTCACTGAACAGCGTTATCCGCAAAGCGACCAAACGTCGCAAGCTGTTCCCTACCGATGACTCGGCACTAAAAGTGGCCTTCCTGGCGATCCAGCAGGCATCAAAGAAATGGACCATGCCGATCCGTGATTGGAAGCCGGCATTGAATCGCTTTATTATCGAATTCGGTGACCGCCTGGACGGCCACCTGTAATGGGGTGGGCAGTTACACAGATTTATTTACAGGCTCCGTATCACGTTAAAAAACACCCGGTAATCATCTGTTACTGTAAAGTTCTGGAATACCCTGCCGTAAACCGCCTTAATATAAGTCAAATAAAATGCACCTTTATCCTTCCTTGCGTATCAAAATCCCCTCCCCGGCCGTTCGCCGGCGAGAGGCGCTATCGAAGTTGGGCCGGCCACTCTCACATCGTTCAGGGACAAAGCAACAATGCGTTTTTCAGAGCTCTTCAGCAATATGACGATCCGTACCCGGTTGGCCGGAGGATTTGCCATCTTGCTGCTTCTGACCATCCTGGTTGGCGTGGTGGGCGACCGCGCACTGGAAAGTTACGGCCAACTTTCGAACATCGTGGCCATGCTCGGGCAGGTAAACACCAACCTGACCGAAGCCCGGGTTGAGGAGAAGAACTTCTTGCTGACCGGTGAGGCGCAGGCTGTTGCGCGGACTCAGGCCCAGGGCGACCGGGTTCTGGAGCTGACCAGTAAGATCAAACCGCTGCTCGTTGCACCCGCAGATATTGAAACCTTGGGACAGATTCAGGCAGACGTAAAACAATACCAGCGGCTCATGGGCGAGGTTGAAACCAACATTGATGAACGGGACGCAGCGCTCGAACGCCTTGAAACCAGTGCCCGCATCTTCGGATCTTCCCTGAAGGCCCACAGCTCTCTGTTCTTTGCCTCCGCCATTTTTGAAGACATGCGCCGCTCGGAACGCAAATTCCTCATCGAGCAGGACGACGCCAGTGTGAAGGCGTATCTTGAGGACGCGAAAAGAGTCCAGGGCCCCCTGAAATCAGCGGCAATCACTGACGACGAGAAAAAGCAGATCAATGCAGCGCTCGACACTTACGTCAGCGAATTTCGAGCGGTTGTGGATCTGACCAACACGGGAGAGCAGCTGTCTGATGATATGGTCAGCACTGCGAGAAATGCCATCGAGCAGGCTAATGGCCTACGGGCGCTCCAGGCTCAGAAAATGGAGGCTGATCGTGAGCAGGCTTCCTGGTTGATCTTCGGCGCAACCGGTATCGCTCTTATTCTTGGCATCCTGATGGCCCTGCTCATTACCCGCGCCATCGTCTCCCCCGTTAACCAGGCAGTGAACATCGCCTCCGAGGTGGCCTCCGGCAACCTGACCGTAGATATCAAGGCCAGCGGTACCAACGAGATCGGACGACTGATGGCTGCCCTGGCTACCATGGTGACCAGCCTCCGGGAATTGGTAAGAAGTATTGAGTCGGGGGCGTCCAATATTGCAGCCTCGGCAGAAGAACTCTCAACTGTTACCAGCCAGACCAGCGATGGCATCAATCGTCAGAAGCAGGAAACCGATCAGGTTGCTACCGCCATGAACGAAATGACCGCAACCGTTAGTGAGATCGCCCGCAGCGCCGAACAGGCCTTTTCCGTGGCCGCCGATGCGGCCAGCCAGGCCAGCGACGGTGAGCGGGAAGTCCGCGCGACCGTGGATCAGGTCAACAATCTGGCACGCGAAGTCAGCCAGAGCATGGAGACCATCCAGGGACTCCAGAAAGAAACCGCCAACATCGGGACCGTTCTGGATGTGATCAAATCCGTCGCCGAACAGACCAACCTGCTGGCGCTGAACGCCGCTATTGAGGCAGCCCGGGCTGGTGAGCAGGGCCGCGGCTTTGCCGTGGTGGCCGATGAGGTGCGCTCTCTCGCACAGCGGACACAATCATCGGCCCAGGAAATCGAGACTCTGGTAACGTCACTTCAGAACAGCGCCGGTGACTCGGTGTCCGCGATGGAGTCCAGCACCACCATGGCCTCGAACACCCTTGAACGTGCCACGGCAACCGGAACGACCATTGAGCGCATTGCCCGTGCTGTGGAGGAGATCAAACAGTACAACAGTCAGATTGCCACGGCCTCCGAACAACAGACCTCGGTGGCCGAGGAAATCAACCAGAACATTACCAGCATTCGGGATGTTACCGATCAGTCCGCCGCCTCATCGAACCAGACCGCCAGCTCCAGCAGCGAACTGGCCAGGCTCGGCAGCGATTTGCAGAATCTGGTCGCGCGATTCTGGCTGTAGGCTGCTTAAAACAAAAGGGGCGGACAACGCTGCCCGCCCCTCTCTTAATCACATCGGCCCGTATCAATGGAGCTGGTGGCGTTCAAAAATCTCCAGAATCTCCCTCTCCGTCTCCGCAGGCACACTGACTTTCACAACCTTGGCTTCCTCGTCGATAAAAATGTTGTCACGGGGAATACCAGTAGCAATAAGGTCATCCCAAGTATTCTTGGCCTGGTCGTGATCCTTGTAGCTACCGTTGAGTGTCTTGTTCATGATTGACCTCCTTTCTGAAAGCAAACTTCCCTACACCTTTAAGGTTAGGTTCGAGAAGGAGGTTTGAGCAAATATTGATCAATCTAAAATTGATCGGGGACAAATAAAAAACCCCGCGCAAGGCAGGGTTCTTTATTTGATATGGCGCGGCTGGGAGGATTATTCGGGCCTTAGGCCCTCACCCCTTCGGGGTCGCCGTCGCGT
>NZ_AGTR01000027.1 GCF_000235625.1 Marinobacter manganoxydans MnI7-9
AGAGGCTCAGGCCGCATTGCGCTCCGGGGATTATGCAACCGCCCGCGCTAAAGCTGCCGAGGCCATTGCATTGGAGCCGGAAAACCTCGGATACGCGTTGATGCCAGCTGGTATCGCGCAAAGAGAAGGCAAACACGAGGAGGCACTCACTGCATTGGAGGCAGTGGAAGAGACGTTCGGTAATCAACCCGCCATTGTTCTCTCAAGGGCTTCGGTTTTGAATGATACCGAAGGTGCTTCCGCCGCCCATGACTACCTGCGCGAACAATGGGAAACCTCCGGTAATACTCGTATTCTGGCCCCATTGATCAGGTTGGCCAGTACTGAAGATCCGGAGTCCATTAACGGGCTCACCAACGACTGGCTGGAAGCTGAGCCGGACAGTGTGGCAGCGCACATGGCCAGAGCTGACTGGCTGATGGCCAACAATCAGGAGATTGTAGCCGCCACCCACTATGAGCAGGTTCTGGCCCGTCAGCCCAACAATATTGCGGCACTCAACAACCTGGCCTGGCTGTTAAGGGAAGATGACTCGAGCCGTGCTCTCGGGTACGCCAGCCAGGCTCGCGAGCTTGCACCCAATAACGCGGCAGTACTCGACACCTATGGCTGGATTCTTCACCTGCAAGGCAATCACGAAGATGCCCTCGCCCTGATAGAACAGGCACTGTCACTGGCGCCGGACAATGCAGACATCCAGTCTCATTTGGAAACAGTCAAAGGAGCGATGTAAAAGACTCCGACACCACAGCACAATCTTCGCAATTTAAAAGGCCGGGACGAGCAGTCTTTCCGGCCTTTCTCATCTAGATGTCGGAAACTTTTACACTAAACCTACGCGAATCCATTTTTCGTTATATTTTTCAAGAAGTTAAATTAGTGGCATGATTCTGGCTTGCATAAAGCATAGGATCGGGTACGTAGTTCCCGTTCGGGAGCCAAACCATTCGCGAGGATGGGACGGAAAGCCAAGGATCTCTAGAAGAATAAGAGACAGCCTGGTTGCAAAGCACACTACAGGGACTTAGAGCTAAACAACCGGAGAATACCCATGAAACTTAAACTCATTGCTGCTGCAGTTGCTTTGTCCGCCTGGACAGCTTCGGCTGGTGCAGTTGTAGTAAATAATGATGGCGCTGATGGTGCAGGTACAGGGCTCCAGAGCGTCCTCGATAACATCACAATCGCCCCAAGCCCAACCCCAGGCGCCTCATCTGTAGACGTAAATGCAGATCAGTTGGATGACGGATTGGATAGCTATTGGGACATTACCGCCACTGGCGGCAGTGTAACGACATTCATTATGGAAATCGCTGGTCAGTCTGGCACGAATACGTTCGGCATTTATGATCGCCTTAACCCGATGAATTACGTGGAAATCTTTTCGGGCGCTGATTCCTTCAATCAGGGCTTTAACAGCCAAAAAACTGTAGCCATCTTGAGTGATGGTTCTGTTGGGATTAATGGTGCTGACTCAAATGTTGACTTCGGCAGCGGAGTTTTCGGCTATTACCTTGGCACAGCCAACGGCCCAGTCTTTTATTCTGATAGCTCATTGAATACGAACGGTGCCGACCAGATGGTTGCCTATCAGGGCACCAATACCGACACTATCCAAATACAGGGCTTTGATGAAGGCCTCTGGACAGACAATGAGTTTGTCTTAGGTTGGGAAGATGTACTTGGAGGCGATCAAGACTTCAATGACTTGGTAGTAATGGTCGAATCTGTAATCCCTGTTCCAGAGCCGGGCACCCTGGCCCTCCTCGGCCTCGGCCTTGCAGGCCTCGGTGCAGCCCGTCGTCGTCAGAGAGCCTGATTTCGATAGGGTGCCAAAAGCCAGCTTCGGCTGGCTTTTTTCGTGCTTTGATTTGTCTTTTACCGGAGTAGCAATCACGGTATTCTTCCAAAGACCAAGTAGTCCGGCGGAAAAATGATGTTAAGGAAGACATTCGACAACCTCCCCAATTCCCTCCCCTTTCTGGTTGTTTCAGCAGTTGCCGTCGTACTTTTCTATCCAACCTGGTTTAGGCTTGGCACCATTTGGCTCGAGTTCGAGCAGGTTTTGGCTCATGGCCTTGCCACCGCCGTCATTTTCCTGGGCATGCTAATGATTCATCCGCCCAGGCCCGCAGGCGGTACAAGCGGCTTGCTCTTGAAACCATACCACCTGCTCGGCGGTATCGCGCTAATTGGGGTTACTCTCGTGTGGCTCCTGCTTGAGTTGGTGCGTATTGATACCCTCGCCTACCTGATGCTGCCAGCAGGTGTAATGGCCGTCTCCTGGACATTGCTGGGTTTGAAAAAAGCGCTTAGCTTTCTGCCCTACGTTGCCCTACTGTCACTCTCACTGCCCTTCTGGGCAGACCTGGTGCCGCCGCTGGTATCGCTTGCCAGTGTTGTTGTCGGCAGTTGGGTTCGATTGTTCGGGATGACAGCGCTGATTGAGGGAAACAGTATTACCCTGCCCTACGGCCGACTCCTGATTGCCGATGGCTGTTCCGGCATTCGTTATTTTGCCATTTCCATTCTGCTGGCCATGATGACGTCCATTCTCAATGATTACCGCTGGAAAGGCTGGCTAATCACCGTCGTCGTCGCCATGCTGATCGGGTTGGTTGCAAACTGGGTGCGGATTACCATTCTGGTTTTTGTCGCCTATGAAACCAACATGCAGAGCGACCTTCTCACCGACCACGAAACCATGGGGTGGATTGTTTTCGGAGCTTTCATTCTGCCAGCTCTGTATTTCTCGCCCGTTCGCAAAAGAAGCAAGGCCAACCAGCAGCCCACAGCCATCAAGCTGAACATCGCCAAAGCCGGCATTCCGGCGCTCATCATTGCTGTGCTACTGGGCCCCGTGGCACTGACGCTTGCACAAACAAGCGCTGGCCAACAGGCGCCCTGGGCCCTGGAACTCGATGGCTTTCAGGCACGTGGAGAAAGCGCTGAATTGCCCTTACCAATCACCCTACCTTCACTTCTCGACCAGAAAATTCTGAAGGCCGGCAATACCGCGGTTTCTCTCGCGCAAAGCCAGAAAACCACAGCGGACGATAAATTGGTACCTTACCTGCCACCCATCTTCGACAACTCCACCTGGCAGATTGAAGAGCGAATGGGTCCGGGCATCTCGCTTTACCTCAACATCCTCACCCGCGATCGTGTCCTGATGGCTCAGTGGTATCAGGTAGGAAGCAGAAGTAGCCTGAATTACCGCAAGGCCAAACTGCTCCAGATTCCCGCCACGCTGACCGGCGAGAACCGCTTCGCGCTCGTGACCATCCAGGTGCCCTGCAGAGACAGGGACTGCGGCGACGAATTATCCCGACTCGAGCGCATCAAAACGATGGTAGAAACGCAGCTGTAAACCTGGGGATACACAGATCAAACTACTCGTCGAATTTCTTTACACAAGCCGAAACGGCTTCCCCAGAAATCCCTCTAAATCAACGGCGTAGGTATTGGCACCAATCCTGCTTAGGTAAGCGTAGGCTGCATTAACGCATTCGTTTACTTTGGGAAGTTCCAATATGATGTATAAACGGTTAGCCACACTCCTCTCCGCCACGCTTTTTAGCTTCTCCGTAAGCGCCGGCGTCATTTTCCAGGACAATTTTGATTCAGAACTGCCGAATGGTGGATCACAAACCAACTACGATGACTTCCTGAAGTGGGACGTTACTCTTGGTACTGTCGATCTTATTGCCACTCCGAACGACTGGAACCTCACCTGCGCTGGTGGCGTCGGCAAGTGCGTAGATCTGGATGGTTCCAATAAAAACGCGGGCACCCTCCAAAGCATCGCTTTGACCCTTGATCCGGGCACCTACACCCTGAGCTTCGACATCTCTGGCAACCAGAGGAACAGTGCGGCTGATTCCGTGGAAGTTTCTCTCGACGGTTTCCTCACAGAAACCTTTCTTGTGTCAGCCAATGACCCCTGGCAGACCATCGTCCGCGATATAACCCTGACCAGCCAGACCACCAGCAATCTGATCTTCGAACACAATGGTGGCGACAATATCGGCATATTGCTCGACAACGTTTCTCTGGTTCCAGAGCCGGGAACAGTTGCACTGCTGGGGCTGGGCCTGTTTGGCCTAATTGGCGCCCGCAAAAAATTTGGCGGTTGAATAAGGAAAGTCAGCAGTCTTCCTCGATGGCACAAATACCCTATCCCCGAATAGCAAAGGGATAAAAAAGGAGAAAAATATGTTCAAATTTGGAAACGGAAAAAGCCTGGCGACGGGTTTAGTTGGTGCGGCAGTTCTGGGCTTGAGCTCAACGGCAAGCGCCGGATTCATTCCAACCGGTTCAGTCACCGGTGTTGACGTTAAATATGCGGGAGACCTCTGCCCTACCATGGATTGCGTCGCACTTGACTGGACAGAATACAATGTGTCGGGCGGCGCAACACTCTTTGAGAGTGAAGGTGGCGTTGCCGCCAAACCTGGCAAAGATACCAGCCCGGCTGCATTGGATCGCGTTAGTTCTTTCAGCATCACAAGCTCCAGAGACAATCCCGAAGGTGCTATTGATCCGATCGTCGTGTCCGGCCTAGAGGGCTTGTTTGATCTTTACTGGGGTTCAATAGACAGCTACAACATCATTGAGTTTTTCTTAAACGGCGATTCACTGGGCGAGTATTCCGGAACTCAGGCGCAGGCACTTGCACCCGGTTCAGACGGCACAGCCAAACAGTATAATGTCGACGGATACTTCTTTTTCCAGGGCGAATTCGACAAAGTTGAGCTCAGCAGCACTGGTGGCGTTGCTTTTGAAGTTGCACGAGTGCCTGAACCCGGTACCCTTGCACTTCTTGGACTTGGCCTCGCCGGCCTTGGCGCAGCTCGCCGCAAGAAAATGGCCTGAGACTTTCAGGGCATAACACGAGCCAGCCTTCGGGCTGGCTTTTGTTTTTCGAGATAAAGAATTAAAACTGGCTCTTATCCAGCGCTATACTATCCCCCTCGCCAGTCCACAGAACCGCTTGCAGTGCCATAGATGATGACAGAGCCAACCAAAACCCGAATTCTCCACGTCACCTTCAACATGGGCTTCGGCGGCACCGAACAAGTCATCCGGCAATTGGTCACCAACCTCGATAAAAATCGGTTTCACAACGAAATCGCCTGCATTGATGGAGAAGTTGGCGCTATTGGCCAAGCACTGGAAACCGAGCACGGCATTAAGCACCATGCGCGGCAACGAGCCTCCGGCTTTGATTTAAAAACAATCCTCTGGCTCAGAAATCTGATCAAATCTGGCAAATTCGATATCGTTCATTGCCACCAATACTCACCCTACGCCTATGGCTGGTTCGCCCACTGGGGTACGGGCACAAAGGTAGTGTTCACTGAACATGGGCGCTTTCATCCGGACCAGTACCGCAAAAAAGCGAGGTTCATCAATCCTTTCATTGCCCGCACGTCCCACAAGCTCGTCGCCATCTCCTCCGCAACGCGCGACGCTCTGGTGGAATACGAATACCTGCCCAGAGCCCGAATCAGTGTCATCTACAATGGCATCGCGCCACTGAGAGTGACTGACGAAGAACGCTCGGCATTAAAGGAAAAACTGGGAATAGAACCAGGCCAAATGGTTATTGGCACCGTCGCCCGGCTGGATGCGGTAAAAAACCAGGCCCTGATGCTGAAGGCAACGCGAAGCCTGCTCGACCAGGGATTTCAGGTACGGCTGCTCCTGGTGGGCGATGGCCCAGAACGGCAAAATCTGGAGAAGCTTGCAGATGACTTGAACCTTGAGGAGTCAGTTATTTTTACAGGCTTTCAATCGAAGCCGGCCGACTACCTGAGCCTGATGGATATATTCCTTCTCCCCTCCTTTACCGAAGGCACTTCGATGACACTGCTTGAAGCCATGAGCCTGGGAATTCCCACAGTCGCTACCCGAGTAGGTGGAACGCCTGAAATCGTAGCCGATAGCGAAACGGGAAAGCTGGTTGAGAGCGACGATCTTCCTGCCTTTACCCTGGCAATCCAGGAATTACTGCAAGACCGGAGCGCACTTTCCAAAATGTCGCAACAGGCCAAGACGCGATTTGAGGAACGATTTTCCGCAGAACAAATGGTGCAGCAATACGAACGCTGTTATGAATGATTTATCATCCTGAAAAATAATGGCCAGCGCTACTCTGTCACCAATCGGTTGCCAGAACCTTCATAACTCCCACCATCGCGGGTGCCAATCGGCGCATCCACCGTATTATTGGTCGCACTGGCCCCACTGGTATCAAACCGGAATTCAATAGAGCGATTCAGGTTTCCCCGGGTAAACACCTCATTTCCCTCTACGATGGTGCCTGGCGAACTCCACACAATAATTGCCCCATCAGATCCCCGGCGCCTTTGAGTGCTGTAAAGTCCCTCGTCATAGTCAATGCGGTTATTTCGAATGGCTCCACCAGAGTGATCCTCCGGCCGATCCAACAAACCGAACGCGATAGCTCGATCGACATTCACAAAAGTGTTGTTTTCCACAACAGTGTCGCGAGCACCGTTCCACATTAAAACAACGGGCGCCCAAAGGTGGTCCGCGTGATCCGGTGCATGAAAGTTTTCAAAGTGATTGTTCCGGATAACCCAGTTGGCACCGGCATGGACATCTACACCATTGGTATAGCCAGTGCCGCCACCCCGGTCGATCATCGGAGGCCCTTCGGTATATGCGAAAACCGAATTTTCAACAAGGCCTCCATCAACGCCATCACCAAAATCAGATGGGTTCGCTTTGATTAACTGCTTGCCGGTATCCAGAATCCGAATATTCTGAAAGGTCGGCGATTCGGCTCCCGGGTTCAAAACTATGCCATGCTGATAGAAGGCACGAATGGTGAGGTTCTGCACTGTAAGGCCAGATGCATCAGTCCAGATGCCGTGAGGGGCTCCATTGTCATCCGGGTTGTCCATGCCCGCCCCCCTTAGAGTCACATCGCCGCATCCATTACCATTACCCCTAATCGTGATATCACGAACACGAATAGCAACCGTTGAAGTGAGGTTATACTCACCAGGATCTAATAAGATCACGCTGCCGGGAGAAACAGATCGTACCACTCGAGAAAGTTCACTCGCGCTGCCAACATTTATCGTCTTTCCTGGTACGGGCTCCAGCAAACCATTTATAGAACACTGAATTGGCTGCTCAACCGCAAAGGCGACTCGAACAAATAGCAGTGGAGCTAAGCAAAAACTGAACGTTTTTTTCAAAAAGGCTGGTGTCGGCAGGTAGGAGCCCATCATTAATAGAGATTCCTTTACAAGGATATGCCTAGTAGCATGCTATAATGACTTCCACTGTTAAATGTACCCTGCATTAAATTATGATAAGTTTCAGCGCTACGTCCTTTGTCATCAACTTTTCAATAACTAACCCTTTATGACTGTTCTTCTGACCGGTCTGGCTATCTTAGTCATAACTGCAATCGCTGCAGCAATAGTTGTCAAGCGCTACTTAAAACCAGTTGATGTTTGGAACATACCTGTAGAAAACCCTGAAACCTTCACAAGCCTGGACTCAAATCTAGTCAAACTTGGGCTCAACGGCGACCTGTCCTGCAGGGATTTTGATTACATTTTCACCTATTTGCTACAGGGCATTCATAGCTACTCTTCCAAAAACCATGCTCGAATAATATACCCCGGCATCTCGGGAACTCGAGGCACGGTTGTGGAGGGGCTCGAAGGTTTCGCTCGCACTGCCGTCTTGCTAGCCACATGGCTTAAGTCCGGCAAACCCAAAAAGGTCGCGCTTTTCACCGGTGAGACGTTTGATATTGAACACCATATTCTGACAGGCTTGATCCACGGCACCTCCCCCACATCCGCAGAATACTGGGGCGATATCACGCACCTCGATCAACGAATAGTCGAAGCTGCAGATATTTCAATCGCCTTGTGGCTAATGAAGGATCAGGTAAAAAGTTGTTTATCGGAGGACCAAATTGACAATGTTCTAACGTGGCTGGCAATGGCCAATAATAAAGAAATCTACGGTTGAAATTGGCATTTATTTCTGCTCATTATCAATTGCGTCCTTCTAGATTTCGGTCGAAACGGTCATGAAAGCGAAGTGCATAATCATTACCAGGCGTTTAAACAGTTTCATGTTGGCCTTGGCTGGTTCACTGACGGTCCGCATGGCGAAATAGACTATTACAATGTATGGCAGATGCAGTACATGCTGTTCTGGGCAAACCGGATATCACCAACTCTCGATCCAGAGTTTATCGTTCAATCCTTTGGTCATTTTTTTGAGATCTATCAATATTTCATCGGGCCGAACGGAATACCGATATTCGGAAGAAGTTGTTGTTACCGGCTCGCAGCCGCGCCCCCATTACTAGCTGCGTCAATGCACCATCCAAAGCTTTGGCAAGGGAAGGCCCGGCTCGCTTTGACCAACACTTGGTCTTATTTTCTCAAACATGGCGCGCTCAAATATGGCCGGGTTACTCAGGGATACTTTCATGATGATGAAGATTTGCTAGAAAATTACAGCGGTCGAGCAAGCCCTCTATGGTCTTTACGCTCCCTTTCTCTAGCGTTTTACCTAGTACCAGATCACCATCTTTGGGAAACTGAAATAGAAAAACTACCAATTGATATTTCCAGTTATGATAGATATTTTGATAACTTAAACATCAGAATAACCGGCGACACTGTTACGGGAGAAATTGTGATATTTCCCAATTATAAAGAATCTTCTAGCGGTCAAAAACTAAACACGACCTTTAAACGGATGTCTTCGATGCGACGATTAATACAGTATTTTGTTAAATGACCTTTAAAGATTGAAAACTACGGCGCAAAGTATAGAAGAACAAGATATAGCTCGCGGAACCCGTTTTTGAATAGACTGCGTTAACAATATACAAGGAAGACAAATGTACGTTAGTGTTATAATCCCGACCTATAATCGTCTTGAAGACTTGATTCAAACCATCCCACAGATAGCGTCTATCTTGGACGACCAATCCGAATTAATTATATACGATCAATCTGACTCGTATAGGCCAGAGACTCTTGATGGTAAACTTAAGGGCTTACTAGGAAACCAAAACTATACATACATTCATAGTGAAACTCCCTCCGTAACTCTAGCCTGGAATACTGCTGCTACACTGGCCAAAGGCGAAGTATTGCTCTTTCTAGATGATGACATTGACCTTATCAGCAATATTATTGAAGATCACAGAAAGTATTATAGGGCGCAAAATAATATTGTCGGGGTTGCAGGTAGTTATTATGCTGGATCAGTCAATCGTCCCTGGGTTCCTAGTTCCAAACATGGAATTGCGACGACATGTGCTGGCGTCAATATCTCCATCAGAACGGAAACGTTTCTGAAGACTGGGGCCGCATCCGACTACATAAAGCCTTTTGCGGGCTTCGATTGGGAATTCGCGGAATTCGTCACTAAAAATTACGGGAAGCTAGCCGTCGGAAATGACCTATTCGTCATGCATCGAGCGCCTGCTTCTGGCGGTTGTGGTAATCAGGCGGAGCGCGGTATTGATTGGTACTATGGATGTTACTTCAACCATTTTTTATGGATGTTTTCTCGAAGAGGACTCTTCAAATTCAGTAGGCTACCGAGACACGTTTACTGGCTGATGAGATATTGCATTCCACCCAAGCACATACTCATGACTACCGATTTTTTCCGCCAAAGCATCTTGGAAGCATTTGTCGCTGCCCGGAAAAAACATCACAGAAACGCAAGACAGCGCAGAGCAGAGAAATCAAGATCCACCGAATATAATGTCTGCTCCGAAGTAAGACGCAGAAGTAGCTAATTCATGCCTGGCAAAAAGTTCGGAGTTCACCCTTAACCGAAGCCGTTAAATTAGTCCCTCGGATTTCTTCGGACGAACTATATAAATAGTCTTTAGACCGTAATACTTCTAAAACGTCTCCCAGTCTAGAGCGACCCTATTTCCTTATATTGAACTGAAAGCGACCAACCAGTGACATAAGGAGCGCACGTTCCCTGTCTGACAACCCGAACTTCAAATATATACTAAAAAGGAAAATTATTAGGAGAAGAGAAAAAAAACCATTAATCGATAATATAACTAAATTGAAGTCCCAAAAACCAATAGAATCTCTTAACATTACTAATGACAATGAGCATACACCAGAGGATAGGAATAAGGCGCAAAGGTTTATGAAACCGCCACAAAGGAATACTTTCTTGTATGTGTATAAATATAACGCAGCTGCAAATATAAGCTCAGCCAAAACCTTAACCAAAACTAATACATATAGATCGTAACCAGAAGCAAAGAGAAGCAAAATTACGATACCAACCGTAGAAACTAGCTCATATAAAAAGATTATTTTCGTATTGAAGGATACCATCAAAATTCTAAACGATTGAGAAATCAAAATGAAAGATAAGACCGAGACAGACAAAAAAGAAAACAAATAAGCATAATCAGTCCATTGTTTTCCAAGGAAGAAGGCGACCAGCTCATTCGCATTAACAAACATGAACGCAACAGTGGGTGCCACAAGAATCGTCAACACCTTCATGGTTAAATTTGCTTGGTATTTAAATTCCTCAAGATTGTCGCTAACTTTTCCCATTTCCACATGCAAAGGCTCTACTAGCGGACCAAAAATTTGGAGCGCGGGAATAGACGAAAAGTATTTCATATTATTATAGGCTCCCAGTGCTGCGCTTTGGAAAAATGCACTGACAACTAATGTGTCCGCATGGTTACGGAAATACCCCAACATAGATTTTGGAATCAGCCACTTCGAAAACGACCATTGTTCTCTTATATTTGATATATCTATCCGAGGCCGATAGTCAGTAATCCTATATGATAAAGACGTCACAAGAATCTCGAAGACTATTTGTCCAATTATTAATGCCCAATAATTTTTGAATATAAACGCGATTGCCACAGCGAACCCTATTGAAACCATTTTCGCAAGGACTGTAATTTTGACAATCGGCCCATACCGTTGCTGTCGCTTGAGAAGCATCAGCCCAGGATTACGTAGCATCCCAAATATAACTATGAAACCCGTAGCGCTTATGATCCACAATAATTGTATGGAATCTCTAAACCAGGCTACTATCGGGGCTGCAATCAACAGCAATGCCAAAGCGATGGACTTTAACGCTAAGTCTAATGTCCAAGCTGAATTCAACTCGCTTTCATTTACTGATTTTTTCTGTATTATATAAGACTCTGTACCCGCATCAACGATGGCCTCCACAAACCAAAGCGCCAACATTGCTATTGCCACTAAGCCAAAATCTTCAGGCGTCAATAACCTTGCGAGCACCAAAGTACTCACCAAACCTAGTGCTCTCTGGATAAATTTTTGAATAATTAGGAACGACGAACTTCTCAATACATTGATCATTTATTTATCAGGGCCTAATTCATACACGGGAATGAGTTTCATCTATACCCGAATTCGGCAAATGTACGCGACTAAAAGAGTTGTGGACAGTAAACAACCTAAAAGCTATCAGGAGATCCTTGGACCCAAATGATTTAAAATAAGTTTAGCCACTAAGCCGTAGTGGGAAATTGAAACAAATTAAGGTGGAAGCCTCTAATCTGGACCTTCTTAATAGCTTAAAAAGACATTTACCCTTACTCGAAATGATCATTTTTGTATACTGATATTAACTTATCCATCTTTTTTACGAAATTGCCGGTAAAACTACAGAGATTTATAAGCCGATCGCTAGGATAAAGAAACATATTTTTCGTTGACAATATGTCAACTATCCTGTTAAAAAAGCAATTAATTTTGCGAGCACTGAGCCGCAGTCAAGTCACAACTGTGCACCGACCTGCTACGTTGCTAATAGGCACGGCCTGTTATTGCTGCTCCACCCTTTCTTAAACTCCCAAGTATTCCAAAACCCATGCCGAGGCACTCAACCCGTCACACGCTTAAACTTACGAAAAGCCACACTGCCTCTCTCAAAAAGGGAGAACGAACCGAGAAACCTTAACTCAAATGGAAGTCTTAAGATCTGTACAAAACTCAAGCGACGACATTTTTAAAAACACCTATTCCTTTGACCGTTTAATACGAAGCCTAGTGCTCTACCGTTTAATTTCACTCAGATCCGAGTTTACTCGACAGAAATACCGCTGGGAGCAGAGGGCCGCCGACCTGTCTCAATAGAATATTTTAGAAGGATTGGCGCAGACTCATATTGATTTTGCAACGAATCAGCTTCGCCTAACATGAAATAGAGATCCTGATTCTCATAATCATAGTAAGCAGCAATCATGACCCTAGGCTTTGTAAAAGCAGCTTGTATTTCAAACGGTAACTCCAAAGTGCCGTATTCGTAGGGCCTTACGTCGTATGGCGCAACCAATCCTTGTTTTACTTTAACGAAATCTTCCACGTCCCAGAGCCAGTAATGATTGTAAATGTCTGAAGAAATATAAGGACAAGCACCACCACATAAACGGCCATCGTCTTGAGTAATCTTATACCCAATTCCGGATTCATGCCCACCGCTATTGCCAAAAACAGCATAGGTATTAGTTCCTGGGACAATAAAACCTGTGTAGGCGCTGGAAACTTCAGTCCAGAGATCATTGCTCAGAGATTTATTATAATGGTCGGGATGCAGTTGGTTGTCTATTGAAAAAGAAAGTAATTCATTAGTTTCGATCACATCACCGGATTTACTGTTCAGTAGGTTTTCTTTACTCACAGAGAATGCGCTTGGCCCCATACTGTTACGGCCGTTAATAGGAAGATTGCTTGCGAATCCGAAGATTAAATCACCTCCTAAAGACTCCTGTAGTGGTGTGGGAATCTCAGTAACCCACCCTGCAGATTTAACCTTTGGTTCGAGTTTGAAATAACCATCAATTTCGGAGGTGCCAAGGTTGTTTAGGTCTTCTAAGAAGAAACTCGTATCCGTGTTGTCTGCGTTACCGTCATAGAATTGAGCGGCGTTTACCCAGATCCCGCCATCGATTTTGTGCATGCCTGTGATAGTGTTGATGCTGTCCACATTCTCCGAGGGAACCCTGTCGAGAATTCTCGAGAAGGGCTGAACATTTCGTACCATTGGCAGTTCTGCTAAGTTTTCCGATCTAGAGAAACCCTCGATAGCAAACTCTGCTATAGCCATGTGCTGGCTGTGGCCGATCACAAATAGAGAGTTCCGAGCTGAATCTATCAGAAATGTTCCATTTGCAAAACCCATCCTACTCTCGCCGTACGTCGAAACCGGTATGCGCGATGCTCCCTCATAAACCAAGTCATTGATAGAAAATATTTTTTCCTGCGCACCGGCAATGCCAGTCAAGGGTAAAAGAACTGCAAATATCGCTATTCTATAATTTTTCATAACTCACCGTTAGCTAATAAAAATACCTTGTGACCGCCAATCTTCGAATGCTGTAAAGCCTTAAATACGCGTCTCGATGGTTTACATCGGGATTATCTTCAATGTACGAGGAGCTCGTTGTCGACACCATACAACAATTAAACCACCTTCGTTACGATCCTAAAGAATCATGCCCCTACTTACTGCTAATTAATGCATAATGCTCCGCGAATTTACACAAATCAACATTTTTTTACTTAGAACATTCCTTTATTTACAAAAATTATTTAAATTATTTTTTTATAACATTAAAGTCCCTGCCAACCAAATTATTATAAGAAATAAGATTTATTATTAACGCAATATAGAATGGCTCATAAATTATTAAGTCAAGAAATATCGAGCATATAAAAAAACCAATTATGCTGATACTTGAAGCAGTCAAAGCAAAAACGCAATTATCGTTTAAAGATAATTTCTTTTTTCTTGCAAACCTTAATCTGGAAAATGCAAGATAAATCAGCGTCAAGAACAAAACGCCAGTTATCAAACCTGTATTAGCAGCAAAGTTGATAAAGGTATTATGAGCGACATGAGGGGTTTTTCCAGGAAAATGATTGCTAGTCGCTGCCTCGAACATTTGAACACCCGCGCCGAAAATTGGGTATTCCGGAATTAATTTAAGGCCTGCTTCCCAAGATACCAGCCTTGGGTTGATCGGCTCTTCAGCGTTGACAGTTGCTGATTCTAAGGTACCTGTCGCTCTGTCTAAAAGCATTGAGCCCTGGTAAAAAAGGAATAAGATAAAAGACATCGCAATTACAATATTCGCTTTTCTAGAACGTAACACGTAGGCAAGTGGTAAGAATGAAATCAGTGAAGCCAAAAGTGCGGCACGTGAACTAAAAAGTACCATTGCATGCCATGCGAGGGGCACAACAAGAATAATCCCAGCCTTTTGTATTGGGCTTTTAACCCTGAAAAACAGCAAAATTATGAACGGCAAACACATCACAATCAAGGTTGATAATACGTTTGCATCTTGATAAGGACTTTGGCTTGGACCGACTAAACGGTTGTTAAAAAACTTGTGCCACTCTTGATTGATGTATGCTGAATTCGCCCAATAAACGTAATATATGCCGACTGCAACAAACGTATAACAAAGGTACTTGAGAGCTTTTTCATTTACAAAAAGAGGAATCATTACAAAGTACATAATAACGATGCTATTGAATGTACTCAGCACCAACTCCGGAGACACCGATGCTGGCATGCCTTTGTATGGCGAGAAATAATGTGACAAATGCATCCATGCCCAGATTATCAATATAATAAAATTTTGTTTATCCTTATAAACGACAAGATTCGCTTTTTTTTGAGCGATCGAAAACAGTAAACCCAGTATGGCGAGACCAGCTGTAATTCGGAAAATCGGTATACCGTGGAAAATCCAATGCCAGATGTATTGAGGCTGTAAAAGGCTATTTGCAACATAAGCGAGCCCGGCGATCCAGGGAGCGAACAAAAGAGACGCTCCCGCGCCAAAGATCAAGACATATAGAAGCAATCTACCCATCATTGAAACCTAAATATTTTTTTCAAATATTTTTAGAAAAGGAAATTTCAGGGTGCAAAAAAGAAATGTTTTAATAAATTTAGGGTTGGTCGGATGCTGTCTCAAAACACTCAACATCGTCGAAAGTGCTTCTTGTGCCTGTCCGTTTCGCCAAAGGTAATTATAGGATATGAGCCAAAAGCGAATGTCTGCAATTTGTTGGGTTGCCTCAGCGATGATTTCGGGTTCGTTGGTTAATTTTCTTATATCTGCCAGGCTTCGACAAAGCTCGTTTTGAACCGAAACCGCCTTGTCGATGTCGCTCTGGTTTCGATTGGTGTCTGAAAGATTGTTTGAATGCACGTTATAGATGACACCTAACCGATCCACATACCCAATTCGGTACCCCTTGGTGATCGCGGCCATCAGGAAATATCGGTCTTCGCCGATTCGATAGTCTGGAATTTTTATGTCACTGGCAAGCTTCGCCCTTACTATCGAATTCTGGAAGCCAGCGTGAATCGGCGTATTCAGCTGTGTTAATGCAAGCTCATGATTGCATTTAAACAGGTAGATATCGCCGTACTGCTCGCGATCTAGCTTCTGAAAGCTAAGCGGTTGATTTGAATTTTCATCCAGGAAGGTTGATTCATGAAGGGTGACACCTGACTCATGATCAACTCTTCGACAGGGGCAATAAACCCAGTCCATTTCTGGGACTTTTTCCAAACGGTCAATCAATGTCTCGAGATAAGTGGGCAGCCAGTAATCGTCACTATCAAAAAACGCAATAAATTCCTGCTCTTCTATAAACTGCTGTCCTGTGGCCCTGGCAGCACCCGGTCCGGCGTTGGACTGTTTCACATAAGTGATACTCTGATAGACTCCATTGACCAACCTGGTTACTTCGTCCAAAGGATGATCGCTGCTTCCATCATCTACGATGACTAGGTTCCAGTCCTGGTAGGTCTGCTCACCTAGTGATCGAAATGCCTGATCGAGAAAATGCCGTCGATTGTATATCGGCATGATAATCAGACAACGGGATTGACTAGACGACAGTTCATTAAATCGATGAATTTCCAGTGTCATTTAATTGCCTCCAGCTTCCCATAGAGTTCCCGAAACTCATCCGAGAAGCGAGTCAGGCTAAAATTCCGTGACACATCATGGTGGGCTTCTTGGCCGAGGATTCTGCGTCTATTGGGATTCTCTACGAGAAACTTAATGGCATCTGCCATAGCATTCGGGTCGTGCGCCCGGAAAAGCAAACCATTCTTGTTATGTTTGACCGCCTCCGGAATCCCGTTCACGGAAGTCGATGCAAGAGGCAAGCTAAATGCCATGGCTTCTAGTATTGAAATGGGGAACGCCTCTTCATGGGATGCACAGACGAGAATATCCAGCTCATTTAGATAGTCTCGAACATTATCGACCTGTCCGTGGAATACGAACATATCATGCAGTCCCAACTCCGCTATACGCGCTTTTAGCAAGCTTTCCCGCGACTCGCCAAAAAGATCACCACCAATTATATGTACGCGGATATCAGGGCAATCTGGATAAAGTATTGCGATTGCTTCGATGAGATCCAGGTGGCCTTTTCTCTCTTGGAGATTCGCGACAATGCCAATGTTGGTTTTGTCAGTGGGCAAGATTCTCTTTGGGGAGGAAAAAGGTTTAAAAATGTCGACATCTACACCGTTATGTATGACCTGATGAGAGGATGCCTTAAAGGCAGTCTCTACACGTTGAGAGACGGCTTCCTTCAGCTCGTGACTGCAGTACACAAAATGGCATTTGTATGGAGGCGTTTTGAAAATCCACTTTAATGCAGACGTTTCGATAGGGAAGTGAACATGGCAAACGAGTGGAATGGCCAATTTTTTCGAAGGCTGGACTAACGTTCGGGTTACGAACAGATCCCCGGTATGAATAAGGTCTATTTGATTCTCACGCAGGAATTTGAGCCAGCGTCGGTAACCTTTAATAGTTTGAATGGGCTTCTTCGCGTCCGGCTGCTGGATTTCCAGGGAGGATGCCCTTGCGCCGAGTTCCCTGGCCGCATCGAGAAAAGGTCCTTCTTCGGGCGTCACCAGGAAGGCTTGGTGTGAACGCCCATCAAGCCCTCGGATGATGTCGAGCGTAACGCGCTCTGCGCCACCGATTTTCCCAACATTGTGAACGTAAAGTATATTCATGCCTGAATCCCTGGCCTTTCACTAAACTGTTTCCTTAATCGTTTCAAAACCTTGTGACGGAAAGGCGCCACTTTTCCCAAGGCCGTAAACGTGACACCTTGTCGAAGGATATCCCGGTTAATCTCATTCATCGTTGCAGGCCACTCTGTAAATGGCAGCGCATCCAAATAAGGCTCCTGAAGCTGGCCCGCTTTGTAGCGGCATATTCGATTAATATAAAGTCGAATATCATCAGGCTTCCACGGTTTAAGACTGTCAAAACGGTAGCCAACGCCTTCCACAAACGTCACCCGAGGCTGATAATCGTCCTTTTGGTGCTCCAGGTTGTCGTTTACTAATTTGGTGATTTGAGCGTCTATCCAGCTCAAACCAATCGGTAAGCGGATTCCCTGCTGCGCCAGTCGTTGAATGAACTCGTTTTTAAGTCCATAGAGGTTCCCGAAAAGGCATGAATAACTCGTAGCCAATTCAATGTATTGCCTTATGTTACGACCGGTTTGGGGTAAGCCGGTTACCGCATTTTTTGTCGGGGAATTGATAAGCTGTTCGAGTAGCTTTGGGAAGGCCTGGTCAGTAAACGTCACATCGCTGTCGACAAAAAAGTGGACGTCGGCTTTCGGCAAATGGTGATAAACATACTCGTTCCAGGCATTACACTTATCGCCAAGAGACAGTTCGACGACTTCACAGGCAACCGCCGCGCCTTGCATTGACGCATGTGCAACCTCCACGGTCTGATCCGTGCAGCCATTGGCGACTACTGTGAGTTTCGTTATCCGATGGTCGCAATTAACGAGAATGCTGCGAATCGTCTGCGCAATGGTTTTCTCTTCGTTATAGGCGAACGTAACCACTGAATAGGATTCGCTCATAGTGCGCCTCCTTGCTGCTGGAATACTGCCTTTGCTCTCTCGGTATGCTTTCCCCACGTAAGGTTTTGCAGAACATGCTGCCTGCATACGTTTGGCTGGAAAGCTCCCTGCTCTAGCTCCTTTTTTAACGAGATTACGGCATTCGCAATCGTCTCCGGGCTCGTGCAGTCAACAACCTCTCCTGTTTTGCCAACCTCCATCGTTTCTGCGGTACCACCAGAGTCGCCGGCGATTACAGGTTTACCGGCCGCTTGGGCTTCGACCAGTACCATGCCAAACCCCTCGATGTCGTTGCCGTCGGATCGGTTTGGCAGTATGAAAAGGTCGCACTGTTGGTAGCAGCGGATCAGGTCTTCGTCTTCGATTTCATCCATGAACTGCACGTGCGCCTCCAGGCCAAGTTTCTTTACCTCGGCCACCAGATTTGGGTAGTTATCGCCCTGCCCCACTATCCCATAGAGGATGTTGGGTATTTCCTTCTTTATCTGTGGAATAGCCTCAATCATTTTGTCGTGGCCTTTACGCCGCTGGAGCCTGCCCACCGTCAGGCACACAAATCGGTCATCCCAACCAACCTTTCTCCGAAAGGCGGGATCCGGCTCTGCAGGGCAGAAGGTTTGTTCATCCACACCCGGGTTGATCACTTCAATCTTTTTGGCAGGTACATGCCAATGCTCCATAAGAAGCGACTTGGTATTCTGGCTATTACAAATCAGCCGGTCGGCCCCCCGCAAGACACGATTCACTATCCAGGTGAGTTCGCGGCTTGTGCGCGCCACTTCAATATCCTCACCGTGCACGTAACACAACAGCGGTTTGCCCAGCAGCCTGGCCAGAAGAAGGCCAATGAATCCTTCCGGAATGGTGCGCCCACAGTGAATCTGGCTTAAACCCTTGGGTTTGAGGCGCAGAACACGCATCAATGTCCGCACATAAAAAATGAGCCCAGTCACGCTCAGCAGTCCCCAACTTGGTGATGCCATCGCTGTCCGGTATATGCGCTGGGGAAATTCTGCATCCACCCTTTGGTCCGCCGGATCGGCATTGTGCTGTGTCACGATGGTTACCGTGCCGGGCTCAAGCCTGCGATAGAGTTCATAAAACCAGCGGCCACTACCCCCGTGGCGGGGCGGGAAAATTTCGCTGAGTAGTAATATCGACATTCATTCAATCCAGAGCGTGAGCTGTTAACAAGGGGCCAGAGCGGCTTGTGTTTCCGGTTGAGGCTTGTCTGCCTCGTTGCTTGCCATGTAATTCTGCCACCAGATTTCATACATCAGCATACTCCAGAGCAGCGGGGCATGATCGAACAATCCTCGCTGATGCTGGTCCCATATCAATCTTATGTGATCTTTTCGGAAGATCTGGCCAAGGCCCTGCCCTTTTTCAAAAAAATGCGCTTCCGCAATGCCCTTTAATTCTTCCCGGAACCAGGTCGCCAGAGGCGTGGAGAAGCCCATTTTTTTGCGGTTCAGAATCTCCGGCGGCAGCAGTGGCTCGAGCGCTTCGCGCAGCACAATTTTTTTATCGCCTTTATTGAATTTAAGCTCGGACGGAAGGCGGTTGGCGAACTCGATGATGCGATAATCCAGCAGTGGCGAGCGCAGCTCAAGGGAATTGGCCATGCTCATTCGGTCTGCTTTTACCAGTATGTCTCCGGGCAGAAAGGTTCGCATGTCGGTATACAGGATCTTTGCCAGATGGTTTTCGGAATCACACTGGTTGTAAACGTGCTCTGTAAGTTCACTGGGATGGTAATCGGCCAGGTCTTTCCGGAAATCCTCGTTCAGCAGGAGCTGCCAGATGTGATCATCAATGAAGGTATTGGTGACGTAGAAGGCCTTCGCCGGGTCGAGGCTCAGGCTGTGCATCAGGGAACTTGCGCGGCGCAGGAATTTTCCGGGTACTCTGCGTAGTGCCGGAGCCAGGTTACCCATGACTGCCCTTACAGACGAGGGAAACTTGTTCCTTAGCTGGTTCTCTCGCCAGTCGGTGGCGTATTTTTCATAGCCGGCGAAGATTTCGTCGCCGCCATCCCCGGTCAAGGCTACGGTTACGTCTTTCCTGGCGAGCTCGGATACCAGAAAGGTGGGTACCAGGGATGAATCCGCGAAAGGCTCATCCAGGAACCGGCAGATATCCAGCAGGCGTTCTGCAACGCCGTCCTCCACCGTGTGTTCCCGATGATCTGTCCGGTACTGGTTGGCTACGGCCTGTGCGAATTCGGTTTCGTTGAAGTCTTTCTCTTTAAAACCGATTGAACAGGTAGTTACGGTATGCCCGCCCTTGGCCATCATTGCGACCACGCCGCTTGAATCCACTCCGCCACTCAAAAATGCGCCCAACGGTACGTCACTGATCATTCGCTGCCGGGTGGCGTCTTCCAGTAGATCCAGCAGTTGGCCTTTCGCCTCTTCCATGCTCACGGACTCAGGCTCACCCATTTGCGGTGCCCAAAACCGGCGCACCTTTATCTTTCCCGTTTTGGTGCGGTGCAGGTGGCTGCCCGGCTCCAGTTTGTAGATGTATTTGAAGATGGTTTTCGGGTCGGGTACGTATTGGTAGGCAAAGAAATCGTAAACCGCGTCAGGGCGTATCTCGCGGGATACATTCGGGCACTGGAGCAAGGATTTGAGCTCTGAAGCGAACAACAGTTGGCCATCCTGTTCGGTGTAGTACAGGGGTTTTTTGCCAATGCGGTCCCGAACCAGATCCAGGGTGCCGGCCTCGTTGTCCCAGAAGGCGATGGCGAACATGCCGTTCAGTTTTTCGATGGCGGCCATGCCCTCTCTTGCCAATAGCGCGAGTACGACCTCTGTGTCGGTCTGGGTGCGGAAACCCACACCCTGGTTTTCAAGTTCTCTGCGCAGGGTTTTGAAGTTGTAGATTTCACCGTTGAACACCAGGGCGTATTGGCCATCGTTGGAGACAAAGGGCTGGTTACCGGCTTCGGAAAGATCAATGATGCTCAATCGGGCATGGCCCAGCACTGCGCCGTTGAACTGCCGCACTGCCTGGGCATCCGGGCCCCGGTGGCGAATGGAAGCGACCATGGCCTCAGCTAAATCGAGATGGCTGTCAGACTGATGAGAAGTCGTAAATCCTGCTATACCGCACACGTTAACAATCCCTATAAACGGATGTGCTTTCGCACAAGTGGCCCGAGTAAATTAACCAGCCTCAGGGGCAGACGGCGCCAGGCGTTCTCGAGCATGGGCCTGATCTTACCCGGCGCACCGGCGCCGGTTTCGCTGGCATCCATCCAGTTCTGCCACGACAGCAAATACGGCTGCGCGCCCCACTGCTTCTTGAACCGGAAGGTGCCCTCACCAAAGCTGGAACGGCCAAAATCAAAGACCCGGATGCCATTATTCGCACAATGTGACAGGAGTTCCCAGTACAGCAGCATATTAGGTGCCAGGCGGTTGTACTCGGAGAGCGACGAGGCCCAGGGTATGGCGGCATTCTGGCCGTTTTTCAGCACAATGCCCCCGGCTGCTACTTCACCTTCGAAATAAGTTACGGCAACAACGGCCTGATCACCAAAAGCCTTGCATATGGCATGGAACAGATCCTTGCTGTGCACAGGCGAACCAAGCGCATGCATATTGCGGCTGAAAACGTGGTAGAAATCTTCAACCATCTGATGGCTGTTACCGAGCTCTGTCGTGCAGCCATTTTTCATGGCTTTTTTTATCTGGCTGCGCAGTTTTGGCTTGAAAGCAGCCAACTGCTTCTCACTGTCTGCTTCCAGCTCAAGGATCATACTAACTTTCCGGTTGCCAAGCTCCGAAGCCAGGGTTTCAAAATCATAGCCCAGGCCCGTATTGTCTCTCTGCCGTACTTCCAGTTCGCGGGCGGCCATGGAATTTGCCAGTTCCACGGCTTTTTTCGTCATTAGCTCGCAATGGCCCACAGCGCCCACAGCGCCTCCTAAATCACAGAACGGTAAACTGACCATCGCCTTTTTTCGGGTCAACGGCTGTTCCATGAGTATCAACGGCAGTACCGCAACGATCCTGCCCTCTTGTTTGATGCCAATCGGATAAGGTTTATGGCCGTAGGCAGCCTCTATCGCTTCCATCCATTCAAATCTGTGGTAGGGAGTCGCAGACTCTGCACTGGCAACGAAGGTGTTCCAGTTCTCCCGTTCCTGATAATCAACCAGCACTGCCTCAGCCATGGTCTTTGAGAGCCCCCTCTTCTCTCAGGCGAAGAGCCGCTTCCGTGATGGCCAATGGTTCCACCTCACATTGGGAACGGAGAAAGTCGACCACGCTCTCAATGCGTTTCATAAGCCGATTTTTGTCCCTCTGGGACTGAACATAGCGTGTTGACCCCGGCAGAAGACTGGAACTGTGCAGATACATGTGGATCACCGGGCACTCTGCCTGAAGCATCTCTTTACACAGGGCAATCATGTCGCGGCTGGTGGAGAGTTCCGGGCTCAGATAGATTTTCCGGTGCAGCATCAGCGCCCATAGCACGCCGATCACGTGGAACCGGGCCCAGGCTGGCTGTTCAAGTGTCTTGTGTAGGCGTTGTGCCCTGGTAAACGGCCGGTGGTTGAAGCCTGCGGTTACCGGCAGCTCGATAAGTTCCGGGGTTGTCTGAAGGTAGGACATAGCGAGCGGCCAACTGTCGTAATCAGCACAGCTGAACCAGTCGTTTTCGTAAAACGGGTAGATGCTGGAATCCACGAGATAGCCCTGGTCCGCCAGTGCCCGCAGTATGTCATCGTTGATACCCCACCTCCCGGACCGAAACGACGTGGGTTGGCGGCCTGTCAGCTCGGTGATGGTGCTGGTCAGGGATTTCAGTTGCTCGCCAACAATGTCGATGGGCAGGTTTACAATGTGGGAGTCTGCTTCCGATTTAACGGGCACAATGGGTGGCGTTACCCAGGGATGGAGGTGCGACCCGTATTCGATGCCGGGATTGCTCTGGTAAAGGTCCGCCAGCAGATCCCGGGCATGGGGATTCTCCATCACCGCATAATCCAGGAAATAGCTGGTTTTGAGGCCCAGATCATTCAGCTGGCCCTGAAATGCCGGAAGATGGTCTACGTTCTCAACAGAAATTACCTTGTTCGGAAAGGGGCCATCCCAGTCCCACTCTTCTTCGGTATCCACACTGAGCACGAAATAGACTTTACGCATTACTGACCATCTGTTTTGCGCTCAGGTTCTTGAACAAGGCGGCGTACTCCTCCGCCATTGCTGCAGCAGAGAACCTGGAATAAACCCAGGACCGGCCAGCTTCAGCAAGCCTTGCCCTTGTGTCTGGGCTTTGCATCAGATTAGCCCATGCCTTTGCCAGAGAGCCTGTATCGCCAAAAGGAACCAGCACGCCGGTTTCGTCTGGTTTCACGAGCACATCAACGCCCGGAATGTCGAAGGCCGTCACGCAGACATTGGCGGCCATGGCCTCCATCAGGCAGCGCGGGATTCCTTCCAGGGATGAAGTGAGTACAAAAACATCAAATGCAGGAAGAAGTTGAAGGCGATCGTCCCGGAACCCGAGAAACTCCACTGCATCTGACAGCCCCAACTCGCTGGCCTGCTTCATCAAACGCGGTTTTTCCTCACCGTCGCCAATCAACACCAGGCGGGCATTCGGGTGTTCCCCATGAAACAGAGCAAAGGCTTCAAGGGTTGCCGCCAAGTTCTTGCGGCTGATCAACTGCCCGATATAGCCAATTGTGAAGTCCGAGGCATCGAGAGTTTTCGGGTCAGCGATCGCCGATTCAACCTCCGCAAGGTCCACGCCGTTATTGATCAGGCGAACGGATCGGGAATCAACGCCGTAATCATGCACAACGGTATTTTCGATATCTTCAGACAGGGGGCAAACCTGGTCAAACCAGTGGAAGGCTTTCCCCCCGAGCCACATGTAGGCTTTCAGACGGGTGTCTTCGGCGTTTTCAAAGCCGTGAGGCGTGCATACAGACCGCACGCCCGCCAACCTTGCTGCGACCACTCCAAGGATGTCTGATTTGTAGCCATGGGTGTGGATGATGTCTATCTGCCGCTCTTTGAGCAGCCTGGCAAGCCGGAACACAGCTAAAAGGTCGAACTTGGACGACATTCTGAGGCGGTGCTTCTGGCCTTCAGGCAGTATTGAGCGTGTAAGCACCTCATCAGACGATTCGGGCTCGTCAGTGATTGCGATGTGGTATTCAATATCATCATCCGTATTTGCCGAGACCAAGGCGTTGATCCAGCGCTCGGCACCGTAATATCCGGTAGGACAGATGAACTGCAGAACCCTGATACTCATTCCGTGAGCTTCCTCTTCAGCAAAAGCCGTGTACCCTTAACAGTACCTGCTGCGCGGGCCAGAAAATACACTGTATAAAAAAGTAGCAGAAACGGCAGCGGCTGGTCGTTTGATGGCTTGGCATACAACCTTGCGCTATAGAGACAGGCCGGCACAATCAGCATGATCGCGCCTGCAGCCCCAAATGGCCGCGAATACGTACCGGCAACAAGCACAACAAACCCAAGCACCATCCAGAACGGCAACAAAATACTCGGCCATTCTCTGACCGGCACCGTGCGACCTGCCAGCGATAGCAGGTTGTATTCAGAGCGCCAGATTTCCTTGGTAAATGTTTGTCGTAGCGATTTATCTTCGCCCAGATGCACGTAGTGGGTGCGAGAGGTGTAATAGAGCTCGCCAAGCCGGGACAGTTGTTCCGTATAGAAATAGTCCTCGCAGGTTTGCAGGTGCTCCGGAAAGCCCCCCACCTGCTCGTGGGCCGAACGTTTTACCAGAAGGTTCCTGCCGGGAAGAAACTGGACAGGCTCATCCAGACTGACATTGCTGAGCGCTGTTCTGAGACGTTCTACCCGGCCGGCGCTTTTTGAGTTTTTCTGCATGGCGCTGACCAACACCCGGTCGCTTTTTTCTGCCAGCAGGCCGGCGCAGACTTCCAGCCAGTCTTCTGCCAGGCCGATATCGGCATCCAGAAACGCAACCAGGGGCGCACGCCCGGCTGCCACGCCACGATTCCTCTGGTCAGAGATGGACGCTGCATCGGGCGCGTACAGAATGTTCAGTTTATCGTGTTCCACGAGCGGTAGCCGATGCTCGTTTTTCGTGACCACGGTTATACTTTCCACCTGCTCGATTCGGCTCTGGGCCAGAATGGTCCGAACGGTTTCCTGGAGCATTTCCGGGCGACCCATGTGGGGGATTACAAAATCAACGGTATCCATTTGTCCCCCTCATCGACCGCTCACGCGGCCCTTGAGCCACTCGATTTCGTTGGTTATCGAAAAGTCCCGCAGGATCTTCCGGAGATCCCGCAAAAAACGCTGCCTGATGCCTGATTTACTTACCCTTACCTGCTCTAGCGGCATCAGCGGGTATGGCGAACTGTCGCGTTCCAGACACCACTCACGAACACCCAGATTCTGAGCTACGATCGCCTGAATTCTGGTGGTATGGGCTTCAGGAGACTCTCCAAGCGTTTTTACACAATAGTCCCAGAACAGGTCTGCCCGTCGCCGGAAAGCTTCTGCCCTTGCCGGATTGAAATAGGCTCCGTAATACAGCACGTTGGCCTTTCTTAAATCCTGTGCAGCCCAGGTATCCGTTGGGAACTCAAGGGCATCCGGATTGGAGAGGTAGGTCTCTTCGTACTTCAGCACCCATTCGGCGTAGTGCAGGAAAGAATGGCGGGCATAGGCATAATGATGATCCGGCTGTTCGAGTTGCTCCTTGAGCAGGAGGTACCTGGCAAGTGATTGCAGGAATACGATGTAGAACCAATGCTCCTCAACGTTCGCCAGATCCCGGGCCGCAAGATCATCATCCGGAGACAATGTTTCGATGATGATGCGATGCATTTCATCCAGCAAACCGCCATCGCCCTCGATCAGGAAGGCATCGATGAGGGCACTGAGATAATTGCCTGTGCCCCGGTCAAGGGGGTATTTGTACCCTTCCTCCATGTAGCCGACGTTAGTCATTTGTCCGGCTTTAAGATCGACCGTGAGCAATCTGTGCAACCGGCCAAGTACCGTCGGTGAGCCATTATAGAAACAGCGCACCCATTGGCTCAGCCCGATGGCCGCATACTTGAATGTATCGTCGCCAGACAGGAGGTATCGTAGAGCAAGCCCCGAAGGATAGCAGTGCTGGCCGCCCGGTCCCCCACCGCCTTGGTGCCCTTCATAGGCGTACTGATGGTCTTTCGAGTAGGTACGATGAGTGGCGGTAAGCGCTGGCAGATAATGATCCGTGTGCCAGAAGAGGCCGTTGTTGTATTCAGCTTTGTCCTGATCGGTTTTATAGATGTCGATATCGACCACATGTTGCGCCAGATCGCACGCCAGTTGATGCCACCGCTGGTCTCCGGTGGCCAGATACCTTAATGAAAATCCCAGTATCGGGTCGTACTGGTTGTTGTAATGGGAGACGAAGATTTCTTCGTCAGACGAATTCAGAGCTTCATGATCGGCGTAGAGCTCGCCGAAATTCCGCCAGCCGTATTCATCACAGACTTCACGTTTTTCTTTAAACGAACCAGGCCCTGAAAGGTTGTTATCCAGCAGGTCGGTGAGCTCACTGGTTGCAACTACCCTGCGCCCCAGAATCACGCCGGTGTGGTCGATATAGCCAGGATCGTAGGTGAAACTGGCACAGGGAACTGTAAACCCGATATCACATTGCCAGGTTTTGGCTTCTCCAGGCTGCAGTTCGGTTTCCCTTGGAAACAGCCGCCAGGAAGTCTCTTTGGCTTTTACTTCAAGAGAGGATGGAAAATTTTCCCAGAAGTCGCCGGGGATCAGGTATCTCCGGGCGCTCGGGTTGTCGAACCGAACAATCGGGCTGGCACGTAAACCCTGGGCCAGGTGCCCACCCTCGTTATCAAAGAGCTTGAAGCCACGCTCGGGCACGGTTGACTGGCCATTCTTGTCAACATGAACCGGCGAATCCCAGTGTTTCCCGCCACTGCCATACTGGACTAACACACCCTCTGGATAAGACCGTTCAAACGCCGGATGCGCTGCCAGATCCTGGAGTTCCAGTCTGGTGTCGGAAGCCTTCGGGTTGGTCACTTTCACTGAAAAACTGTCGATGTATAGGCTGTTGGGATCACCCAGGTCCCAGCAACCATTGGGGTGTAGGCTGGCCCTGCGGTTATGCACTCTTGGCTTGAGCTCGATGTGTCCGGTTGCCGGCACATCGGTCACACGAAGGGAGACCTCCAGATCACGAATGCCCTCAACCTCGAACACCCACCGGTAGTCGGCACTTAGCCTTCTCCGCTCAACCTGGTTTTGTGCCAGCTTCAGTCGACGTTCAGCGCCCTCAACAGATATCAACAATTCTGCCTTGATGTCATTACCGAGAGAAAACCGGCATTTCTCACCGGCAAAATCCCCTTCAATAGATGAGGCCGGATGCTGCCTCGCCGGGCCCTGCCCCGATCCTCCGGTTTGCTGAAGGAAAACGGCGCCGGACATTTCTCCGACAAGATCCACCAGGACCCATTTGACGGAACCGTCGTGCCATCGGGTTATGGTGCTGAACTCTGCGTCGATTTTTTCCCCGCTTTCGGATGCCAACTCAAGGTACTGCGCATCCTCACACACACCTTTCTCAATCGGGAGGCCAAAACGCAGCCATTGCAAAAGGTTGTGGGGGTTATTCACCGTGCCTGCAAATACGCCGGAGCCAGCCATTATGTCGTGGCCCCCTGTGTTGATTCAGCGTATCGGCTCCGAACGACTTTACCGGGATTGCCCGCTACTATTGATCCGGGGGGAATGTCGTTGGTAACCACGGTACCTGCACCGATAATGCAATCCCTGCCAATGTTCGCCATGATGATGGCGCCATTGCCAACCCAGGTATTTTCGCCGAGAGATATTTTGGTGAATTCCCCGCCCTGCAGGCGAACCGGGGTATCCGGATCATCAAAACGGTGCTGGTTCTTGCCGCTCAACAGGTGAACGCCGCTCCCGAGGAGGCAGTTACGGTGGATTGCGGATAAGCCGATGTTGCATTGAGGGCCGATATAGATGCCGCTGTGCAATTCGGTATCCCGGTGGGAAAACAGGGTGCCAAATCCAATATAGCTGTCGCTCGCACAATGGCTCATGGCGCAGCGGTAGAAAGCGATTCTGAGATAACTGCCCAGCAGCCCCGGAAACAAGGACATGGTTTGGGAAAATCCGGCGAACAGGCTGTCCTCCCGGCTGACAGGGCGTAACAACCAGTACAGAATAACCAACGGGCTAACCGCGATGAGGGCCCCGATCCTGATTGCTTTCTTTGCGATTTCCATAATACCCGTCACGCGCAATCCTTTACTTCTATTGCCCTGGCAAGACCCTGTAGAACACTGTCCCAGCTGTATTCCCTCTGGATGAGCTCTGCTCCGTTCAGCGACAAGCTGTTGTAGAGCGTTTCTGTTTCAAGAATCTTTTTTATGGCCTCAAAGAATTCTTGTTCAGTATCGGCTACAAGAATGTCTTCTCCCGGGGTTGCATTAATTCCTTCCAACCCGAGGCGGGTTGTTATAACCGGAAGGCCACAGGCCAGAGCCTGAAGTATTTTATTCTGCACACCCCGGGCAATCCGAAACGGCGCTACGAAGATGTCGGCTTTCTGATAGAAAGGCACGATATCCTCCACTAAACCGGTAACGGTAATGCCGGGCAATTTTCCCAGCTGCTTTATTCTGGAACTCGGGTCCATGCCGGCAATAATGAACTCTGCATCCGGCCATTCTGCTCTTATTCGTTCCCAAAGCACATCGACAAACCAGAGGACGGCATCTTCGTTTGGTTTGTAATTCATGACGCCTGTGAACAAAAACGTCGGTTTACGCGCGGCGTCCTCCTCGCGGACCGGGAAAAAAGAACTGGTATTTATCCCGTTACCAAGCACACTCAGTTTCCGGTTTTCAGGCAGCTGCATGGAGAAGAGATCCACCTCGTTCGCCGAAATAAAGAAACATTCGTCAAACCGTTGGTAGCTTCTCAATTCTACCCGGTTGATGAGCCTCGCCTCCCGCCCATACACCAGTTTCATTGGTAAGCCGGAACTTGCCTGATACTGCCGCCATTTATCGGAGTCGAGATCCATAAAGTCCATAATCAAACGAAGCGGCACTGGTTTGTCCCGCCCTGTTAATTCAGGATTTCGGAAAACATAAGGCGCCATGGCGGAGCCGGTGCACAGCACTGTATCGTAATCTCCGGAACTCACCAGCCTGTCGAAAGTTTTTTGCAGTCCGGCGCTGTAAAAATACGAGAGTGTCAAAGCGTCGTTTGTTACCAAACCCCGCGCCAGCCTCAGCCACTTGGGCCGAAGCGGAAACATGATTGTTTTTATTTTCAGGCGCTCTTCCAGCGCTTTGCCGTAGCTGATTTCTTCGGCATGCTCATAAGGCGCAAGAACCGTTATTTCATGGCCGCAGTCAGCCAGATACTGGATCTGATGAAACGTTCGGATTTTTTCACCCTTGTTTGCGGGGAATGGTATCCGGTGGGACAGAACAACGATCTTCACATCAATTCCCAGCGATTCTTTATGGTTCTTGCGGCTCGCTCAGCGCGGAGTTTCCAGCGATCTCTCTGTAGTCCAGCGCGAACCAGGTATTGATGTCGAACACCCAGTTGGCGCTTGTATCTTTCTTCTCCGCCCATGAAGTCGTAAAAGTCGTAACCGCGATCGAGATAATCCTCTACGCAGAGCGCGTGGCCGAGCATACCGGGTTTCAGCCGGTTGTCCGTCTCCGATCGGATGCCTGCAAGGTAGAAGTAGATCCGGTTCCGGTAGAGAAAGTTGTAAAAGATTGCGATGACCTCTTCGCCTGCCTTGAGCACGATCAAATCCACTGCACCGGCCTTCCAGTTAGTCCTGATGAAGCTTTGGTGGAACCGCACGAAGTCCGGGTTGGCGAACCCGCTTTCTCCCGTTTTATCACCCCACCGTGCGAGGTGGTATGGCGCGATTGAACCCCATACAAGATCAGCTTCTTCGTGAGTTTTTGGTCGCACCAACGTTACGGCGCCAATTTGCTCGTAAAGCCTGAGACTGCGACGAATCTGGTGCCTACTGTTTGCAGATAACGAATCGAGATAACTTTGCCCACTGGATCTGAGAGAGGACAGATCAATACCAAAACAGGGCGCTTCCCAGCGAACATGGGAAACTAGACCTGAAGCCTCTGATACCGACTGCACGTAATTTTCATCGGCTGCGCCGATAACAAATTCATCCCAATCGGGCTCTCTCCGTTTGAGATGGTTCAGGCACGCTACCGCCACGGCGGACTCATACCCCCGGCCTGAGAGAAATCCATTGTATTCGATCCAGATCTGGTCCTCCGACTCCACGCCGGTCTGATGCAGGTACAAACACCGAGAGCGAAGAACGGCATGTCTACGCTCAATCGACCGTACTACAATGCCCAAACCAACAAGCCGGGTACCCTGTGTAACCCGCAGCACTTTGGCTTTGGGTTGGAAAACAGATAGCCACACTCCAATCCATTGCCATGAAAGGAATACGGTGTTGCTGGCCCACTGCTCGAGATCCCGCCATTCTTCAGCAAGTTCTTCTGGCTCAATGCTGCTCTCTTCGCAGCATAGTTCGGTAAGACTCGCAGCTTGCATTAGTGGCTTAACTCCATGCCTGCCGCTAACTCCCGGTGCCCATCAGAGAAAAGCCATGGGTCAGGACAAGGCGTAATGTAAACTGCTCTTGATCATTCCGTTCCAGCTTGCTTCGCAGGTAGGACTGGTTGAAGTCAACGCTGAACGATGTGTTCTCCGCCAACTGCCGGGTCCAGCGAGTGTTTAAGCTGTGGATCTGATCGATGATGGTACCCTCATCTTCGCCCGCGTCTCCCTGCCAGCTATAACCAAAACTCAGCCTTTGAAGAGACGTCAGCTGTACCCCGAGGTTAATTCCGGTCCGGTATTCATGGGTGGTAGCCCCTGTAATCTGCGACTCGAGCACGGAAGCCTCAGCCACGAGTCCCAGTGTACAAACGTCGCAAAGACGGGAGGTGTTGTGGGTTATCGAAACGGAGTCACTGACAACCAGATCCCTGATTCGAATGGAGTCTGGCAAAAAGTCCAGAAACTCCGGAATATTGAGGGACAGGTCGGTAGTACTGTCTGACAGACGGCGGTTGTATGCCACAGTGGTTTGCGATTCATCGGAAGCCCACGTGCGGTTCACGAAGCCCGTTCCCGCATCACCGTCGGATTCGGAACCATCAGCAAACTCGGTCTCAGAGCGACTGGTTCCTACACCGATGCTGAATGAACCGTTCTCCAGGGTACGGTTATAAATGACCTGAGCGGAATCTATTATCGTGTCCAGGCCGTCATCATCAGACCAGCTCCTGCTTCCTACCAGACTTGCTGAAGATCTCTCAGAAAGACGACGGGTAAGATCCGCTGATGCGGTAAACGACTCGCCTCCGTTCAGCTCACCTTCACCAAAGCTTTTGCCCGCCTGGCCCGAGAAACGCAATGTGGTTAAGTCGCCTGGAAAAAATCGGAGGCCCGCGCCAGCACTCAGCGTGTTGCGGGTATCGTAGCTCGAAGGGTTTACAACGAAACCGGTGTCGTTTCGTACTGAGCTGACAGTGTGGCCCAGGTTAAAATCAAAGCGGCTTGCCGGATCAAAATGGACGAACCGCGATGCTCCGGTCACCGAGCTACTGTCGGTTTGTCCACCTCCAAAGGTATCCCTGCGGGTTTCGAGCGTTCCACCGTACTGCAACTGGAGGGAATTGGCGCCGCTTTCCAGATTACCGCCGAGGCTTCCGGACAGGCCGACACTCGGCTCGGTATTGGTGTCTGTACCAGAGCCGGTATCTGTTCTGGTGTAGGTCAATCCGGTAAACACCGAGCCGGAACCGTAGATCGATGTTACCTTGTCACTCAGGCCCTGCCCCGAAGCATTTGCGCCCAAAATGCATAAACCGATCAAGATGGGTGCCTGGAGCCGACGTGCCCTGTCCACTCTGAGCTGCATGAGCTTACTCCTGAAAAACCAGGCCAGAGAATTTATCGGAATCCAGTACATCAACGGACTCCGAGATTTCCTCAGCGGTCACCTCTCCGAAAGGAACGCCAAACACGACCTGGTCTGCAAATCGCTCCAGAATCCGGGCTTCAGTGTTATCCCGAAAAGGTGGGGCGTTGATGATAATACACCGGTCCGGATAGCGAGCTTTAAGCTCATTCATCAGATCCCGCATACGCACCGCAGAGAATAGCTCAACAGCCGAAGATACCTGTGTGCCTGCAGGAATCACGGAAAGCCTGGCAACACCACTAGGGTATAGAATATTTTTGATTTTTAGTGAGGAATCTGCAACGAAATCGGTAACACCCGCGGTCATTGGACTGGAAACAAGGTTTGTCAGCGCTTCGTGATAGGGATCACAATCCACAAGAAGTGCGGAAGTATGCGAATCCATGGCAAAGGAAACCGCGAGGTTAAAGGCGGTCAAAACAGAACCCCCTTTATCACCCAGGCTGCTGAAGAGTACCGTGAAGTTTCCCTCACCTGCTTTGTTGCGGAGCTGAATACGCAGCTCCCGATAGGCATCCATCACTTCTTTATCCGGCATGCCGGAGTAGATGATTTTGCGCTCTCGAAGCTGGTCCCTGCTCCAGGGTTTCGGGTTGCCAATCAGAGCCAGAGAGACTGACGAGTCATAGACTGTTGGGGCGTTCTCACCATCGTCTGTATCGATTCTTACCCAGTTCGGCTTCAATCGGTCGGAACCCGCGAAAGGTCGTTCTTTCCGAAAGTTTTCCTCCGGTCTGGCCTCACCACGCTTTTGCTCAAGTAGACGCCGCTCTTCCTGACTTTTCAGCAATGCGTTGTAGAGCTTGTTATCGTCCATCAATTGCCCCCAAGACCAGTCAACTCCCTGACTCTCTCGACCAATTGGTCAGGCGTAACCCCCATGACGCTGAACAACAGCACTGCGAGATAACCAAGCATAAACACCACCAGGATGAACAGGATAAACAGGACATCTTTTCTAAGAAGCCGGTCTTTCCAAGTGCTACGGTAATGGGGGATGGTTGTAATGACAGGGATGGTCTCCGGCAGTGCCAACTGCAAGGCCCGGGGAGACCGCACCCGTTGATCAAACATTACCAGCATTGTCAGCAAGCCAAGAACGGCGGCACTGCCAAGAAAAGGACCTGCAATACCGACCTGATATAACTGCAGGCCATCCCAGGTAGTGGGATAGGATGCCGGTTCCTGGATTTTGTAACTGACCCCTTCGCCCTGAACGTCCAGAGTCATCGACAGCCGAGCTTTCTCCCGCCGTTGCAACATATCTTCGTAGACACCACGGGTAACGTCATAGTCCCGGGTGAGATCAGACAATTCAGCCTGGTTCTGTGCCACTCGCTGGGACCGCTCGAATGCTTCTTCCAGCAAACGTTGCAGGGACGCCAATCGATTTTTCTGTACCTCCAGGCGAGTTGTACTTTCAGAAAGCTGTATTTTCAGATTTTCGTACACCGGATTTTCCAGTACTTCCGTGACCGCACCCTCGCGGGCTCCATCGCCCTCCGTTGACTTCTGCCGCTCAAGATCTGCAATCTGATCCTTGATGCTGACTATATCGGGGTGTTTTTCATGGTATTTCAGTAGCAGGGAATCAAGCTCCTGGTACATGGTCGCAAGACGCCTTTCGATAGAGGACTTGCCAGGATCGACTGTAATTCGGCGTACGGGTTCTTCTTCCTGCAATTGAGCGCGGGTCAGGCGAACTTCCGACTCGGTCTGCTGGATTTCGAGTTTCAGGTTTTCGATGTCCCGACGTAGTGATTCGATCCGTCCCTGAACGCTGCCCTCCGTGCCGTCCTGATTGGCAGCCTTGAACTCCTTCAGTCTTTGCTCAGCTTCCTCCAGCTGACGCTGGTAGGACTTGACCTGCGAATCTATGAACTCAAACGCACCCTGGCTTTCTGACCGCTTCTTCCGTACCGTTCTCTCGACGAAGCGATTCAGAACCGAGCTCAGCACTCGGAAGGACTCGTCAGGGTCGCTACTGGTGTAACGCAGCTCCAGGAAGTTCCCGTTGGTAACACGCAAACGGATCTGGTTTCTGAGCTGGGAAATAATGCCGTTGCGTTTCTGGTCCGTTTCTCCTCCCATTATCAGACCAGTATCAAGACCAACTTGTTCGAGAAAAGAGCGGCTTTGGAGCATTTCGCGGGCTTCATTAATACGATCGATCTGTGTGACTTCTGCCTGTCCTCTCAACAGGGGCTGCAGGATATTCGATTGATCCGCATATAAAACGGCCTCCGAGGTGTACTGTTTGGGCATGAGATAGCCAAACGTCAGAACACCGGCGGTAACCAACATAAAAATAACAACTGCAGCCACACGTTTGCTGTATAGCTCGAGCTTCACTGCCCGCAAAATATCCAGAATGAACTGGATGTCCATCAGAGCTCACCTCGGAAAAGATCTTTTCTTGGCACGCTGATTACATCTCCTGGTTGCAGGGGATGGTTCGTGCGCATATCACCATCACTCAAGATTGCATCCAGATCGAGCGAGTAGCTCTTGTATTCGCCATCAATTTGCCGATGAAGAATCGCGCGTCCACCCGCCCCAAAATCGGTTACTCCGCCTGCCATGAGCACTATGTCTAGCACTGTCATGCCTGGCTGAAATGCAACGGACTGAGGTGAAGCGACCTGGCCGGTAACCCGGATGCGATTGCGGAACTCTTTGCTCGCCGGACTGGTGACCATAATAGTGACTTCTGGAGTACGAATATACTCGCCAAGCGCAACGCTGATTTCTGAAGCCAGCGCCTCCGGCTCTTTGCCTTCGGCTTTTACGTCTCCCATAAGGGGCATTGATATAAATCCGTCAGGTCGAACAACGATGGATTGTCCCAGTTCCGGATTACGCCAGACATGAATCGAAATGGTATCTCCAACGCCAATCTGATACGGCTCCGGTTCCAGCTCGGAAACCGGCGGCATTTCAGAAGAGGACGGAAGGCCGGAGCACCCCCCCAGAACGAGGACAAGCGCTACTATCATTACCTGCCGCAAGTAACTGAACGTACACATAAATGTTCTCCAAATCCCTGTTGTTATACTAGTCATCATCAGCGCACACCCTTTCCAAGGAGCACTACCTCAACGGTTTGAATCATGATCAAAAAGTCCATTACCAAACTGTGATTCTTGGAATAGTAGAGGTCGTATTCAAGTTTGCCTTTGGCATCCTCCACCGATGCACCATACGGATATTTAAGCTGTGCCCAGCCCATTAATCCAGGCTTCACGTAATGACGTGTGTCGTAAAACGGTATTTTTTCCTTCAGTTCAGAGACAAACTCCGGTCGTTCAGGCCGGGGACCAACGATGCTCATTTCGCCCTTGATCACATTATAGATCTGAGGAAGTTCATCCAGTCTGGTATTGCGGATGAATGCGCCAACCCTTGTTACGCGGTCATCGTTCGTAGACGCCCAACGGGGCTTACCGTCTTTCTCGGCGTCCTGCCGCATGCTGCGGAACTTATAAATCCGAAATTCCTTCCCAAGCATGCCTACACGTTTCTGGCTATAGAGTATCGGCCTTCCTGTTTCCAGGAATACCGCCAAAGCCGTGAGGATAATGAAAGGAAACATTACTGTGAGTAATGTAAGGCTGATGACGAGATCCAGGAGCCGCTTGGCAAGCGCTCTGCTCTTTGATGCCTTGAACCCCTCGGAGAAGACGATCCAGGACGGGTGTACCATATCCAGCTTCGCCTTCTTTAATTCCCTTTCATAAAATTCGAGGCCACTAGTGACTGCGATGCCCCGCAGCTTACACTCCATCAATTCAGGTACCGGAAGCCATCCTCCTTCGGCACGACGGCGCTCCTGCTGAACTACAACAATTTCGGAGACCTTGTTCTGGCGGCAGAACTCGTAAAAATCTCGCGGTGTAGGGAGAAGTTTGTCGTCTGCAACCGACCGGGTGGGAGTGTCGGCAATGCAGCCAATAATCCTTACACCCAGCGCCTTCATGTTGGTTTCATATTCCTCAAGCAGTGAGGCAGCGAAATCTCCCGCGCCAAAAATAACTACACGACGCACAACCTGTTCCGAATCCACAATCCGGAGAAATACAAGACGAAGCAGAATCACCGCCAGGGATGCAAGAATGACGGCCCAGAACAGGTTGGCACTGCCCGGATCCGCGGTGGGCATGACCATGTAGAGCACGGTCAGCCCGATCCCACCTACAAAACAGTAGGCTACCAGGGTGCGAAAAAACAGGGAGGAGAGACTTTCGTGGACCATGGCCAGATAGCCACCCATCGCGAGCGTGCCACTGCTGAGAATAACGGCGAAAAGCAGCGCAGAGACCAGATCGACAGACATCGGAGCGTGATCGATACCTGCGAAGGTCAGAAAAAGGGTGAGTAACGAAAAAATTGCGAAGAGAAGCCCGAACTCCAGTACGGCCAGTACCAGGTAGGGTATGTGCAGGTAATGTTTACGGAACCGAATATATGACACGCTGAACTTCCTTGTCGTCTGTTTGACAATCAGCGACAGACCGACTTCGAATTATCCCGGCGGCAAACCACCCTGGGCCACCGGTACCTCTTTATATACTGTGCATTCTGCGCTCAGCAAAACGCAACCTCAACACGATTGTATCTTTGTGTAACACACTTTTACATTCTTTTATGATTCGGTTGATTTTTAACACCAACTAAAATTGTATTTAACGGATAGCTGAGTGAAAATCGTCCTGTCGGTGGTGAATTGGGAAGGAGTACCCATGTCTAGCCCGGAAGCAAAATCGCCTTTGCACGCAATGAGTATTGATGTTGAAGACTATTTCCACGTTGCAGCGCTCTCAGGGGTCATCAGTGCCGAACAATGGGGCTCGCTGCCAAGCCGTGTCGAGCAAAACACCGAACGTCTTTTGGAGCTCTTTGACAATCACAACGTCAAGGCAACCTTTTTTGTTCTGGGCTGGGTCGCTGATCGCTTTCCGCAGCTCATCAGAAAATTGGCGGACCACGGTCACGAGATCGCTTCTCACGGGTACAGCCACCAACTCATTTACAACCAATCTCAAGAGACTTTTCGGGAGGAAACACTTCGCTCAAAGAAGCTCTTGGAGGACATTATCGGCCTCGAAGTAAACGGATACCGGGCGGCCAGCTATTCGATCACGAAAGACTCTCTGTGGGCACTGGATATTCTCAGCGAGGCGGGTTTTACCTGGGACTCGAGTATTTTCCCGATCCGACATGATCGTTACGGCATCCCCGGTTCGCCATCAGTGCCCTACTCCATCGAAACGGCAAACGGAAACATCATGCGGGAGTTTCCCCTGACAACCGCTAGTGTTATGGGAATGGCGATACCCGCAGCGGGTGGTGGTTATTTCCGCCAGTTCCCTTATCCGGTGTTTCGCTATCTGTTCCGCAATGCCTCAGGTTTTGGGGACCGTCCCCAGATGTTCTATCTGCATCCCTGGGAAATCGATCCTGATCAGCCACGGTACAGTGATGCCAGCTGGTTCTCTCGCTTCCGGCACTACACTAATCTTGACCGATGCTATGATCGCCTGGAACGGCTGCTTCAGGATTTCCGGTTTGGAACCGTCAGCGAAAGCTATAATGCCTTCGATTCGGATAAAACCCTTCTGCCAAGCAACCAAATGATCCGCCTGGCTTAGGCGAAGGATAGGAACTGACGATGTATTTGGAATTTTTCGGTCTCCATAGGCACCCATTTCGCATAACTCCAGAAGACGATTTCATTTACATGAGCCAGCAGCACTCACGGGCTTATGTCTACATGTCCTCAGCCATATGGAGCTCCGAAGGTTTTGTGGTCATCAGCGGGGAGATTGGCTCTGGTAAGACGACCTTGCTCAAGAAGACTATCCGCAACCTTGAGGGCGACTTAAAACTCCTCAATATTTCTTATACAAACCTCGAATCGAAGGATTTGTTTGGTCTTATCCTGCGTAAAGCCGGCATGAAGATCGAGGATGACAGCAAAGTCGCGATGCTGTTCCAGATCACAGAGTACCTGGAGCATATGGCTGCAGCTGGTACCCCGGTTGTTCTGACCATTGATGAAGCCCAGAACCTGACCCGGGAAAATCTCGAAGACATCCGAATGCTGACTGGCATGGAGAGTATGGGAGGGCCCTCTATGCGGGTTATTCTGCTCGGCCAACCGGAGCTTAAGAAGGCAGTCAGTGACATTCCTCAACTCTCTCAGCGAGTGAAACTGTTCTTCCACCTTGAGGGGCTGACTGCTGCCGAAACCGCCGAGTATATTGATTACAGGCTTCTTGTTTCCGGCCATGGTGGCAACAAGCTGTTTGATGACGATACCGTCCGTGAAATTCACAAGCTCAGCAAAGGCATACCACGCCTGATCAACAAGTTATGTGACGGCATGATGATGTGCGCCTATTCAGAGGACCGGCCATTCATCGATCCGTTCGACCTCAAAGGTATTCGGCGGGATTTGTTGGGTGAAGATACATCTACAGAAGCGCCACGCAGACAGGCCACCAGACGACAATCGGGTGGCGACGCAAAGGAAAGAAGACCGCAAAACAACCCGGCGATGCCATCAAATGATGCCCTATCGCGTATTGCGACAGCATTGGAACGTATTGACTCCCGCCTGGAGCAACTGACGTCAAGGTCTACCGAAGAGTCGCGAGAACCCGCCAGACATCCGGACAATGTGAAACCACTGTCGCCAAATCGGAAATAAATTTCCGACATAAGGTCCAGCTACAAATTCTAAATCAATCCCGGCACTGACGGAGAGGGCATGCCTGATATATGGGGCGTGGCGGCGCGGCCCCGGGTTGTCACCCGGCACCTGATGTTTCTCAATCAGGCTGATCAATACATACAAAGCGCGCCATCGCTCGATTTGAATCAAGGCCCTCGATTAAGGGCCTTTTCATTGCCTGCTCAAATCACGAATAGCTCCATAAACTGATTTACCGGAGTTATTTCCAGTTGATTCTGATCCGTGCATAACCAGCCGATCTTATGGCATTGCTGTGCCGGAAAGCGGGTGGCAAGATTGTCACGAAACTTTTCCTCCAGCAGCGGAAGACCATCCGCCCTGCGACGACGGTGCCCAATCGGGTATTCGACCGCCACCTGTTCAGTACTGCTGCCATCCTTGAAAAATACCTGAATGGCGTTGGCGATGGACCGCTTGTCTCCTTCCAGATATTCCCGGGTGTATCTCTCATCTTCAACCACTTCCATCTTTTCGCGAAGCTGATCGATGATCGGGTTTCCCGCGTGAAAGCTGTCTTCGTAGTGCTCCGCTTTCAAATGTCCAAAAATCAGAGGAACGGCAATCATGTATTGCAGGCAATGGTCCCGGTCGGCCGCATTGGCCAGATCGCCCTTCTTTGAAATTATGCGAATAGCAGATTCGTGGGTGGTGATAACAATCCGGTCAATCTCGTCCAGCCGGTCTTTCACTTGCGGGTGCAGACTAACCGCGGCTTCGGCTGCGGTCTGGGCGTGAAACTCGGCCGGGAAGGAAATCTTGAACAGGATGTTCTCCATCACATATGAGCCAAACTCCTGTGGTAAAGAAAACTGACGCTTGTCTTCAGGCTTCAGTTTTTGGTCTTTGTTGGTTTTGCTGAACAATACGTCGTAGAAGCCCCACTGCGGCGCAGTTAAGGCGCTGGGGATGCCCATCTCGCCGCGCATGGCGATATCGGCAAGCCTCACGGCTCGCGATGTGGCATCGCCTGCGGCCCAGGATTTTCTGGAGCCTGCATTGGGCGCGTGGCGGTAGGTCCTCAACGACTGACCATCAATCCAGGCGTGAGACAGAGCAGACAGCATCTGTTCGCGGTCGGCTCCCATGAGTTTTGCAGAGACTGCAGTTGAAGCCACCTTGACCAGAACCACATGGTCCAGCCCAACCCGGTTGAAGGAGTTTTCCAGCGCCAGCACGCCCTGGATTTCATGAGCCATAATCATGGCCTCCAGGACGGTTCGCATCGTTAACGGTTCTTCGCCTTCTGCAATCCGTTTTTGTGAGAGGTGGTCTGCAACGGCCAGTATGGCACCCAGGTTGTCTGAAGGATGCCCCCACTCTGCTGCAAGCCAGGTGTCGTTATAATCGAGCCAGCGGATAATACAACCAATGTCCCAGGCGGCTTTTACCGGGTCCAGCCGGTGCGGAGTCCCCGGCACCCTCGCGCCTTGAGGAACCACTGTACCTTCAACCAATGGACCCAGGTGTTTGGTGCATTCGGGGAACCGCAACGCCAAAAGACCGCAACCCAGGGTGTCCATCAGGCAGTAGCGAGCGGTATTCCAAGCTTCGTCGCTCTTTACTTCGTAGGTGAGAACGTAGTCAGCGATTTTCTGAAGGACTTCGTCGTAATCAGGGCGTTCGTTGAGATCAAATGTTGCAGACATAATGAGGCCTCCTTGCCCCAACTATAGATTCCGTTAGAGGCTGTCGCCAGGCACCCTCACCCAACCTTCCATCAAGACCCGCGCACTGCGGCTCATAATGGCTTTGGTTGCCGACTTGAGCTTTACATAGCCGACGTTATAAAAAAACATCACTCCAGCAAATCGTCGATATCAACCCGAAGGGCTTTCGCAAGTGCTTTTAGGACTTTTGTAGAAGCCGTTTTAGATCCCGCCTCGATTTGAGACACGTACGACTTTCCTATCCCAGCTACTTTGCCAAGTGATTCCTGGGTGTAGCCCCGATACTCCCTCCATATTTTAAGCGGATGCTCGTCGCCTAATAGGAGGCGCGTCGCGACCGATCCAGGAATCGCCTCATCCTCTCCGGTTGAAAGGGCCGCGAGAGCTGCATCGGCGTCTTGAATGTCACGCGCATCCTGAGCCATCTCCAGCAATTCCTGATACTCTGCGTAAGGAATCACCGCATATTCAGGTTTGCCTGATTTTTCAATAATCTGAACGCTCATTTGTAAACATCTCCTCTCGCACCAACTTTCAAAACCAATAAAACCAGCTGGCCATCATCAATACTGCAAATTGCCCTGTAACCGCCCTGACGGAGTCGCCAATAAGGCCTTCCCTTAAGGGGCTTCCAGTCTCCGTTGTAGCTTTCAGGATCCCGGGCGATCGATTCAAGTTCCGACATGATCTTTTGGGCTATGGGCCTCGGAATCTTTCGAAGCGCCTTAAGCGCAGATTTTTTGAATTTTATGGAATACATGGGGGGAGTTTACTAATTAGTTTTCTGTTAGTAAACCTTAGAGGTAGGCCGCGCTATTCTTGAGGAGAGACGAACTCTGAACATCTACCCGCCAAGACAAAGCCGGGAATACCCCGGCCTATACTTGGGAATCTTACACAATCATTGTTAAAACGAGTCGCCAGGCACCCTCACCCAACCTTCCATCAAAACCCGCGCACTGCGGCTCATAATGGCTTTGGTTGCAGTCCACTGACCATCCACTGCCTTCGCCTCAGCCCCCACACGCAACGTGCCGGAGGGATGCCCGAAGGTCACATGGGTGCGGTCGCCGCCCCCTGCAGCCAGATTCACCAGAGTTCCGGGAACGGCCGATGCCGTGGCAATAGCCACCGCCGCCGTGCCCATCATGGCGTGATGGAGCTTACCCATGGACAGAGCGCGAACCAGGACATCCACGTCCCCTGCCCGGATGTTTTTGCCGCTTGAGGATACGTAATCAGAGGGCTTTGCGACGAAGGCCACTTTCGGGGTGTGCTGGCGATTGGCGGCTTCTTCGATGTTCTGGATCAGCCCCATTTTTACCGCGCCGTGGGCCCGAATGGTTTCGAACCTTGCCAGGGCTTTGGGATCGGAGTTGATGTCGTCCTGCAGCTCGGTGCCTTTGTATCCAATGTCCTCGGCGTTCACGAAGATGGTGGGGATGCCGGCATTGATCATGGTGGCTTTCAAGGTGCCTTCGCCAGGCACTTCCAGGTCATCCACCAGATTGCCGGTGGGGAACATGGAACCTTCACCATCCGCCGGGTCCATGAATTCCACCTGCACTTCAGCGGCCGGGAAGGTGACGCCGTCCAGTTCGAAATCGCCGGTTTCCTGCACTTCACCGTTGGTGATGGGCACGTGGGCGACGATGGTCTTTTTGATATTGGCCTGCCAGATACGCACGGTGCAGGTGCCATTCTCCGGAATCCGGTCTTTGGCGACAAAGCCGCCGTTGATGGCGAAGGCGCCTACGGCGGCTGTGAGGTTGCCGCAGTTGCCGCTCCAGTCGACAAACGGCTTGTCGATGGAGACCTGGCCGAACAGGTAGTCGACATCGTGGTCCGGCTGGGTGGGTTCTGCCAGGATCACGGTTTTGCTGGTGCTGGAGGTGGCGCCGCCCATACCGTCAACCTGCTTCTGGTAGGGGTCGGGGCTGCCGATGACTCGCAGCAGGAGTTTGTCCCGGGCTTCGCCCGGGCTCTGGCAGGCGTCCGGCAGATCCTTCAGCCGGAAGAACACGCCTTTGCTGGTTCCGCCACGCATATACGTGGCGGGGATTTTGATCTGAGGCTTGTGTGTCATGCTGCACCTTCCGATTGCAGGAAATCTTCCGCAAACCGCTGCAACACACCACCTGCGCTGTAGATAGACACTTCCTCAGCGGTATCCAGGCGGCAGACAACCGGAATGCGCTCGGTGCTGCCGTTCTTGCGATGGATGACCAGCGTGAGCTCGGCACGGGGCGCCGGGGTGCCTTCCACGTCGTAGGTTTCGGTGCCGTCGATGGCAAGGGTGTTGCGGGTGGTGCCTTCTTCGAACTGCAGGGGCATCACGCCCATACCGATCAGGTTGGTGCGGTGAATCCGCTCGAAACCTTCAGCCACGATGGCTTCGACACCGGCCAGGGCAACGCCCTTGGCGGCCCAGTCACGGGAGGAGCCCTGCCCGTAGTCGGCACCGGCGATGATGATCAGTGGCTGCTTGCGCTCCATGTAGGTTTCGATGGCTTCCCACATGCGGACAACCTTGCCTTCCGGCTCGATGCGGGCCAGGGAGCCCTGCTTCACGTTGCCGTTCTCATCCCGGACCATTTCGTTGAACAGTTTCGGGTTGGCGAAAGTGGCACGCTGGGCGGTCAGATGGTCGCCACGGTGGGTGGCGTAGGAGTTAAAGTCTTCCTCCGGCACACCCATCTTGTGCAGGTATTCACCGGCTGCGCTGTTCATCATGATCGCGTTGGAGGGCGACAGATGGTCGGTGGTGATGTTGTCCGGCAACACCGCCAGCGGGCGCATGCCCTTGAGGGTTTTCTCACCCACCATGCCGCCTTCCCAGTACGGTGGGCGACGGATGTAGGTGCTCTGGGGGCGCCAGTCGTACAGCGGGTTGGTGTTGGCCTGGGCATCCCGGGTGATGTCGAACATCGGGATGTAGGTGCTGCGGAACTGTTCCGGCTTAACGCTGGATTTCACGATGGCATCAATTTCCGCATCGTCCGGCCAGATGTCCTTCAGGGTGACGGGGTTGCCGTCTTTGTCGTAGCCCAGGGCATCTTTTTCGATGTCGAAACGGATGGTGCCTGCGATCGCATAGGCAACCACCAGCGGCGGCGACGCCAGGAACGCCTGTTTGGCGTAGGGGTGAATCCGGCCGTCAAAGTTCCGGTTGCCCGAGAGCACCGCAGTGGAGAACAGATCGCGATCCATGATTTCCTGCGCGATCTTCGGATCCAGGGCGCCACTCATGCCGTTGCAGGTGGTGCAGGCGAAGGCCACGACACCAAAACCGAGCTGTTCCAGCTCCGGCAGCAGTTTGGCTTCTTCCAGGTACATCTTGACGGTTTTGGAACCCGGCGCCAGGGAGGTTTTTACCCAGGGCTTGCGGGTCAGCCCCAGCTTGTTGGCGTTGCGGGCGATCAGGCCTGCAGCCACCATGTTGCGGGGGTTACTGGTGTTGGTGCAGCTGGTAATGGCGGCGATGATGCAGGCACCATCCGGCATCTTGCCCTCTTCCTGTTCCCACTCACCGGCAATGCCGCGCTCTGCCAGCTCGGAGGTGGGCAGGTGCGCATGGGGGTTAGACGGGCCAGCCAGGGTACGAGTCACCTTCGAAAGGTCGAACTTCAGCACGCGCTCGTATTCCGCGTTTTTCATGCTGTCGGCCCAGAGACCCGTCTCCTTGGCGAATTTCTCGACCAGGGCCACCTGATCGTCCTCGCGTCCGGTCAGCTTCAGGTAGTCGATGGTCTGGCCGTCGATGTAGAACATCGCTGCGGTGGCGCCATACTCCGGAGTCATGTTGGAGATGGTGGCACGGTCGCCCACGCTAAGGCTGTCGGCGCCCTCACCATAGAACTCCAGGTATGCGCCTACCACTTTCTCCTTGCGCAGGAACTCGGTGATGGCCAGGACCATATCAGTGCTGGTGATACCCGGCTGCAGCTTGCCAGTCAGCTCTACACCAACGATATCCGGCAGGCGCATCATGGAGGCACGGCCGAGCATAACGCTCTCCGCTTCCAGGCCACCTACACCCACGGAAATAACGCCCAGGGCATCAACCATTGGCGTGTGGCTGTCAGTGCCAACACAGGTATCCGGGAAAGCTACGCGCTTTCCTTCCCCATCCGGCCGATTCTGAATCACCGGAGACATCTTCTCCAGGTTGATCTGGTGCATGATGCCGTTGCCGGGGGGAATCACGTCCACGTTCTTGAACGCAGTCTTGGTCCAGTTGATGAAGTGGAAACGGTCGTCGTTGCGGCGATCTTCGATTTGACGGTTCTTCTCGAACGCGTCTTTCTCAAAACCCGCGTGCTCAACGGCCAGGGAGTGATCCACGATCAGCTGGGTCGGAACCACCGGGTTGACCTTGGCGGGATCACCGCCCTTCTCGGCGATGGCGTCACGCAGACCCGCCAGATCCACCAGGGCAGTCTGGCCCAGGATGTCGTGGCATACCACGCGGGCCGGGTACCAGGGGAAATCCAGGTCGCGCTTGCGTTCGATCAGCTGTTTCAGGGAATCCGTCAGCACCTCAGGATCGCACCGGCGAACCAGTTGCTCAGCCAGGATCTTGGAGGTGTACGGGAGCTTGTCGTACGCGCCGGCCTGGATGTCTTCCACGGCCTGGCGAGTATCGAAATAGTCCAGGTCGGTACCTGGCAGACTCTTGCGGTATTCAGTGTTCATGGCCGCTCCTCAATCGGAACCCACTTGGCATCCGCCGGGCCGGTGTAATCGGCGCTTGGGCGAATGATGCGGTTGTTCTCACGCTGTTCTTTCACGTGGGCGGTCCAGCCGGATACCCGGGACATCACGAAGATTGGGGTGAACAATTCGGTTGGAATGCCCATGAAGTGGTAGGCGGATGCGTGGAAGAAGTCCGCGTTGCAGAACAGCTTCTTCTCGCGCCACATAACCGCTTCACAGCGCTCGGATACCGGATACAGCACGGTGTCGCCCACTTCTTCCGCCAGCTTCTTGGACCACTGCTTGATGATGGCGTTCCGCGGGTCGGACTCCTTATAAATCGCGTGACCGAAGCCCATGATCTTTTCTTTCCGCTCAAGCATGCCCATCAGGCCTTCTTCGGCCTCTTCCGGCGTCTTGAATTTCTGGATCAGGGCCATGGCCGCCTCGTTGGCCCCGCCGTGCAGAGGGCCGCGCAGCGAACCGATGGCACCGGTCACACAGCTGTGAATATCAGACAAAGTGGAGGCACACACGCGGGCGGTGAAGGTGGAGGCGTTGAATTCGTGCTCTGCGTACAGGATCAGCGACACGTTCATGACGCGCTCGTGGAGCTCGCTGGGTTTCTTGCCGTGCAGCAGCTCCAGGAAATGGCCACCGATGGAGTCCACGTCGCTCTCGGTTTCGATACGAACGCCTTCGTGGGCGAAGCGGTACCAGTAGGTGATGATAGAAGGGAACACCGCCAGCATGCGGTCGATCTTGTCGTCCTGCTCGCTAAAGTCTTCTTCGGTTTCCAGGTTGCCCAGCATGGAGCAGCCGGTACGCATCACGTCCATCGGGTGCGCGTCTTTGGGGATCTGCTCAAGCACGGTTTTCAGGGCAGCCGGCAGGCCACGGAGGCTCTGGAGTTTTTTGGTGTAGGCATCCAGCTCCTGACGGTTCGGCAGTTTGCCCCGAAGCAGAAGGTAAGCGATTTCCTCAAACTGGGCCTTCTCTGCCAGATCTGCGATGTCGTAGCCACGGTATGTCAGGCCGGCGCCGCTTTTGCCGACAGTGCACAGAGCCGTTTCGCCAGCTACCTGGCCACGGAGGCCTGCGCCACCTAGTTTTTTTGCTTCAGCCATTGTTGTCTCCCATCGTTATCTTGTTTGGGGTGTCGGATTACCCCTTGGGCCAATCCTGAATATTTGTGACTCCCCTCTCCCCGTGCGGGAGAGGGGCCGGGGGAGAGGGGAAGCTTCCGATTCTGCGGAGTGCTTCTCTACCCCCTCTCCCTGGCCCTCTCCCGCTAGGGGAGAGGGGATAAATGCTGTCAGCCTTTGCTCTGCTGGAACAGCTGGTCCAGCTTCTGCTCGAAATCGTGGTAGTTCAGGAAATCGTACAGCTCCATACGGGTCTGCATCATATCGACCACGTCTTTCTGGTCGCCCTTCTCCAGGATGTTCTGGTAAACAGTCAGAGCGGCCTTGTTCATGGCGCGGAAGGCGCTGAGCGGGTACAGAACCATGTCGGCGCCGGCTTCGGCCAGTTCCTTGCGGTTGTATAGCGGTGTGGCACCAAATTCGGTGATGTTGGCCAGGATAGGCACGTCCAGGGCTTCGGAGAAGGCCTTGTAGTGATCAAGTTCCGTAACCGCTTCGGCAAAGATGCCGTCGGCGCCGGCTTCAATGCAGGCCTTGGCGCGTTCGATAGCGGCTTCGAGGCCCTCTTTCTGGAACGCGTCGGTACGGGCCATGATAAAAAAGTCTTTGTCTTCCCGGGCATCCACGGCGGCCTTGATGCGGTCGACCATCTCCTCCTGGGACACGATTTCCTTGTTCGGGCGGTGACCACAGCGTTTCTGGGCAACCTGGTCTTCGATGTGGACAGCGGCTGCACCAGCACGCTCCATCTCGCGGATGGTGCGGGCGATGTTGAAAGCGCCGCCCCAGCCGGTATCAATGTCGACCAGCAAAGGTACGTCGGTAGCTGCGGTAATCCGGCGAACGTCCTCAACCACATCGTTCATGGAGGTCATGCCCAGATCCGGCAAGCCGTAGGAGGCGTTAGCAACGCCGCCACCGGAAAGATAAATGGCCTGATGACCCACTTTATCGGCCATCATAGCGGCGTAGGCGTTGATGGTGCCGACGATCTGCAAGGGCTGGTTGTCTTTGAGCGCCTTGCGGAAGCGGGCGCCGGGGCTGAGTTTGTTGGACATGGTGTTGGCCTCTTTCGTTAAATGGAGATGTCGCCTTCCTGGATCTTTTTCTCGATGTTCTGTCTTGCTGCGTTGATATGGCGTTTCATCAGAAATTCGGCGAGTTCCCCATCGCGCTGGGCGATGGCCTCGACGATACGGCGGTGTTCACCCAGGGCCCGCTGGGGGCGCCCGGTGGAGGTGCTGAGACGGTAACGGTACATCCGTACCATGTAATAAAGATCACCCAGCAGCATCTGGGCAAGTTTGGTATTGCGGCTACCGGTGGCGATCCTGTGATGGAAGTCGTAATCCCCTTCGGCCTGGTAGTAGGCCTGGCCCTGAGCTTCATCGATCATGCGTTCGTGGGTGTCGAGGGTGGCCTGAAGGTCGGCAATTTCCTGGTCGGTCATGCGCTCGGCGGCCTGTCGAGCGGCCAGCCCCTCCATGACTTCGCGTATGCGGTAGAGCTCCATTAACTCGGACGCGCTGACTGAAACCACCTTGACGCCGGCGTGGGGGCGGCGCACCAGAAGCCCGCGGGATTCAAGGCGGCCCAGCGCTTCCCGAAGCGGGCCGCGGGTAAGATCGAACCGGGAACACAGCTCCAGTTCGCCGATTTTTTCGCCCGGCGCCAGTTCACCTTTCACGATCGCCGTTTGCAGACAATCGAAGGCCTCATCGGCGCGGGTGTAGGTAGGAGACAGTAACTCAGACATAGTTTGTCAACAAAACCCAGGTTATTTTGAGCAAAGCTACGCCTGGGCGGACATATTGTCAACAATATTGGCTAAATTGACCCTTAGATTGTTTACAATAGCTGCAGTCAATCAATAGAGCTGTCGTTCAGCGACCGGTGGCGGGGTGTACTGATAAAGCCAGGTTTCCGTAAGCGCCTGGCCGCCCAGCCTGAGGTACAGGCGGATATTAATGGGTTCAACCGAGTCGTCCGGCACCAGGTCAAACATGGCCCGGTAGCCATCGATTGCAGACAATGGTCTGGCGGACGTGATTTCGACCTCTCCCCTGCTCACACTGAAAACCGGCTCCACATCCGCATCCTTGCCCAGCATCGCCAGCGCGCCGCCGGCGAAATCAACGGCAAAGCGCCGTGAAAAATAGGTCCGCTTCTGGCCCACGACACCGCCCAGCCCGGTCCTGGTTGCCTGCACCGTGGCTAACTCATAGGGCCGTAACGGCGCTTGCTCACCCCAGTGCAGACGGTAGCTGTAGAGGTATTCCCGGCCTGGCAACAGAGGTTCCTGCGGATGCCAGAAGGCGACAATGTTGTCGAAGGTTTCATCCACGGTAGGGATTTCCACCAAATCAACACTGCCCCGCCCCCAGTCTCCGCGGGGCTCCACCCAGAGGCTGGGCCTGCGATCGTAAAACACGCCATCATCCTGGTAGTGGTCGAAATCCCTGTCCCGCTGCAGCAGGCCAAAGCCAACGGGATTGTTATCCTGAAAAGTGTTGAACCGGAGATTGGCGGGATTCACCAGTGGCCGCCATAACCACTCGCCGTTGCCGTTGCAGATGGCCAGGCCGTCAGAATCGTGTATTTCCGGCCGCCAGTCGTAGCCCATGCGATCATCATTTTCGCCCACCTGGTACATGCTGGTCAGCGGTGCAATGCCCGCCCGGGTAATTTCTGTTCTCGGATAGAGTGCCGCATCCACATCCATGACCATGTTGCGCCCCGGGTCGAGCACAAACGAGTAGGCGCCGGTGGTACTGGGGGAGTCCAGCAGAGCCCATACCCTGAGTAGCTGGCTGCCCGAGGCCGGTTTCTCCAGCCAGAACTCGGAAAACCGGGGAAACTCTTCTTTACGATCCATGCCGGTATCAATGGCCAGCCCTCTGGCCGACAGGCCGTACTGCATCTCCGAGCCCACCGCGCGGAAATAACTGGCGCCCAAAAAGGCAGCCAGGTCCAGGGCGAAGTTGTTGTGGTAGTGAACGCGGAAACCGGCGTAGCCCAGATCTTCTGGCAGATCGCCAAGGCGCTGCTCTCCATTGTACCGGAACAGATCCTGGCGATAGGCCAGTTCAGTTGCCTCGCCATCAATGACTTCATGGATTCTGACGGGTTGCTGGAAGTACAGGCCAAGATGGAAGAGCTGGATCTGGAAAGCGGAATCGTCGTCGCGCCAGAGCGCCCGGTCGGACCTGAAGGCGATGGCCTGATAGTCATCCCAGGAAATGGATTTCAGTGATTGGGGCAATTCATCCTGATGAGAGACATACGCCGCAGCGGCCAATGCCCGGGCCCGACCTTTGAGCCAGGCGTAGTTGAAGGCACGGGGACTGCTACCAGCAACTGGTTGGAGGCCGGCACCGTTCACCAGAGGCGACAGTGGTAACGCGCCGGCACTTACCAGTGCTCCGAGCCCCTTGATCAGCGTTCGTCTGTCCATTGGTCTCGCCCCTCCTGTGCCGGGCCATAGATTGCCATAGAGAAGATCACGTGGACTATGTACGAACAATAAAAGGTAGAGAGCCTATCCGGGCAAGGAACCCACGCCGCCGGAAGCGCACCAAAATAGTGCAATCAGGCAAGGAGGATCGCACTAAGAGACCTCTGATCAGAGAAATTTTTGGTGATGGTAAACCTGAAGAACCCTCCTCTAAAGGGCCATAGCTCTTTGCTAGAACGTACAATTTCCATCACGCCCCTGCATTTGTCGTTACAACTTGGGTAAACTCGGCACACTTTGTGATAGAACACTTGTTAATAGGCTTACGCAAAGGCGTTAAGCAGCCCACAGGCCGTGAAACCGACCATCAAAGGACGAATAATATGATCAAAAAATGCCTGTTTCCCGTCGCCGGCTACGGCACTCGTTTTCTTCCGGCAACCAAGGCGATGCCCAAAGAAATCCTGCCGGTGGTGAATAAACCCCTGGTTCAGTATGGCGTCGAGGAAGCCGCGGAGGCCGGTATTCACGAGTTCGGTTTTGTGACCGGCCGGGGCAAACGGGCCATCGAGGACCATTTCGACATCAGCTACGAGCTTGAACATCAGATCGCTGGCTCTGGCAAGGAAGACCTGCTGACCTCAATCAGGGATCTGATCGACCACAACAGCTTCGCCTTTACCAGACAGAATGAAATGAAGGGCCTCGGCCACGCCATACTGACCGGCCGCAACCTTGTGGGCGACAGTCCCTTTGCGGTGGTGCTGGCTGATGACTTCTGCATTGGCCCCGAAGGTGAAGACGGCGTACTGGCGCAGATGGTCAAGCTCTATAACCAGTTCCGCTGCTCCATTGTTGCCATTGAAGAAGTGCCGGCCGACGAAACCCACAAGTACGGGGTGATTGCCGGTGAATCCATGAAAGATGGTCTCTACCGGATCACCGATATGGTGGAAAAGCCGGCCCCGGAAGATGCCCCTAGCAACCTGGCGATTATTGGACGGTACATTCTCACGCCGGATATTTTCGACATTATAGAAAAGACCCCTGCGGGCAAAAACGGTGAAGTCCAGATTACCGATGCCCTTCTTGAGCAGGCGAAAAACGGTTGCGTGCTGGCCTATCAGTTCAAGGGTCGTCGGTTCGACTGCGGCAGCATTGATGGCTTTGTGGAAGCCACCAACTACGTCTACGAGAATATCTACAAGAAAGGCAAGTAAGGCATCTTGGGCGGGATCAGCTGCCCAGGATCTGAAGAATCATTCGCCGGTTTTCCGCGCTTGTCCTGCGGAACCGGCGAAGCAGTTCCACCTCTTCCCCGCTCAGCTCCACCTTTTCCAGCGCTTCCTCCAGCTCAGCCAGCGACTCCAGAAGCTCATCGCTCTTGTCCAGGGCAATACCGGGAAGCTCAAGTTGCCCATGGTCCTCGGGCTTCTCTGGCTCCCAGTGTTGAATGGGTTGCGCATGTTGCATGGCCATTTACCTCGTCATTCAAATCGGGATACCCGTCCCGATAATGCCCTGCGAAGTGAATCAATCTGGAAATGTAACGTACATATAGCTTTGCACACAATCTGCCTATACTAAAGGAGCCTCTGAATGCCTCCGAAGCACCTCTGAAGAACCCGGAGGGCGTACTCTGAGGACTTCACATGCTGTGTTGCAGCTCTTGCTAAGGGCTACGGCCATTAGCTGCGAACTGCGCCTTGCATCTGAAGCCCTCAGAGCACGCAGAGGCGCTCCGGAGGCATCCAGAGGCTCCTAGGCAACAACCAAACAGGCTATTTATGGCGGCAAGAACTCTGGATATCGACTCGGCATGGGAGTTGGTGCTTAGCGCAGTTAACCGCAGCAATGTGACACTGCCATTGCCGGGAACCGACAAAGAAGCGGTAAAACTTAACGGCCACGGGGCCTGGCACCTGATGCAGCCGGCCACGGGTGAGGCGAAGGATCTACTCTCGGTATTCCTACCCCTTTGTCGTCCCGTGCCAGATAACGGCAGCCCCAAAGTTATTGGTCAGTTGGGCCAAAGCCTGGACGGACGCATTGCCACGGTTACCGGTCGCTCCCGTTTCATCAACGGCGACGATGGAATTACCCATCTGCACCGGATCCGCGCAGTGTCGCATGCGGTTGTTGTCGGAGCCGGAACCGCCACTACAGACAATCCCCGTTTGACCGTTCGCCGCACCAGTGGCCGCAACCCCGTGCGCGTGGTCATTGACCGTCATCATCGCGTACCAGACAGCCATCACCTGTTCACCGATGGCGAAGCTCCCACCCTGCGGTTGGTGGCAGGTACTTACGATAAAGCGGAGAATCCATCGATCGGTTCCGGGGTTACTGAGATTCCCTGTCTCGGGGATGCCGAATCCGAAGATGCCGTCGATCCGAGAGTGATCCTCGAGGTTCTCGCAGACCTGGGGCTGAAAAAAGTTTTTGTGGAAGGGGGGGTGTTACCGTTTCGTGCTTCCTGAACGCTGGCTTGCTGGACCGCCTTCACGTGATGGTCGCACCCATGATCATCGGCAGCGGCAGACCAGCCTTCTCACTTCCCGAGATCGACTTTCTGGATGATGCCTTGCGGCCGCGCGCCCAGCTTATAAACCTCGGCAGCGACATGTTGTTCGACCTCGACTTTACCCGTGATTTGTAGGTCGAAAAAAAGCAGCCCCTGGCAAACTGGACACCAAAACCAACGCCCCGTACCCAACGCTCAGTGCCACGCCCTGCTCCGCGGGCAATCCCGCCATCGGCCACAGCAAGGCTGCCGCGCCCTCGCGGATGCCCCAACCGGCAACCGTCAGCGGTACCACCATGCTGAGCAACAGGATACTGCCCAGACTGACAATAATGGCCGCCGACTCTGTGCTTTCGATGTAGCCTGCGCCCCAGGCCAGACAGAGAAACACCCCAAGATAGCTTGCCAACACCAGTAAAGATGAGCCAATCTGAACCGGCAACACCGTTCGGTTTAGCAAAGACTCATAGAGATCCCGCCTGAGCCGCTGAAGATAAGCCGCCAGCCCGGTTTTCAGGGCCAACCAGAGTGCAAGAAACACCCCAATAACGCCGGCGCCCAACCAGAGGCCGCCTTTCAAGTGATCAACCGTTACCCGTCCGGAACCGAGCAGCCAGCTGCCCGATATGACAACCACGAGCGCCAAAACCAATTGGCCCGAAAGTCGCTCGATGGCCACCCCGTGCACAGCGGAGAGGCGCTCTCCGGCGCCGCTGCCATGTCGCCAGGCCCGGTTTACGTCGCCGAGCACACCTCCCGGCAACACCTGGTTCAGAAACGTCGCCAGATAGTACTCCCGCACCGCTACTCCATAGGCCAGGGGCAGCCCGAGCCGTTCGACGGTGTAACGCCATCGCCAGGCAGACAACGCCACCTGAAAGACCGTAAGTGCCAGTGCGGGAACCAGGACATAGGGAGAAAAGCGGGCAAGCTCCTGCCAGAGCTCACCCGAATCAATCGAGCGGATCACGAATCCGATAACCAGAACCGTGAATAACCAACGGGCCGCCAGCTTCACCTGCCGTTGACGCAGTTCGGTCAAGGCAATGCCTCGGGTGGCAGTGCCAGCAGATCCAGATGTCTCACAACAATCGTCAGATCCCCTTCGGATAACTGCTGATTGCGTGTCTCCAGCCAGCGTGACAATCGGTCCGCCTCGTGAGGTGACTGCTCAATGGCCGCGTCGATCCAGCCCTGCATCAGCATTTTGGCCAAGGCGTGATCCGCGCCATCCAGTATCCAGGGGGATTCCGCCAGTTCAACCCGGTAACCTTCGGCAACCAGCAGGCCTTGCAAGACAGTGCTGGCCTCCGGCCCGAGCGCGGCACCAATTCCCTTGTCGCCGTGCTGGTGCCGATTTACCAATGTCTTCACCAGCTCATCATCAGGATGCTCGGGAGACAGCTCAAAGTGACCGGCGTAGCTCAAAACAATGAGCATCGCGGACTTCCTTCCTGCGGCTGCGAGGGCTAACGTATCCAGCCATGGCTCGGAAACCAGATCAATCAGTGCTGACGCTGTTATCAGGTCCGCCTCCCGGGGCAGTTGTTGCTCCATGTTTTCCGACGTCAGCTGAACCGGGCGGGTTTCAAACGGCACATCCAGGCAGTCCACACGCTGTCCGGCCTCCCGCAATAATGCAGAATCCTGATCCAGTGCCAGCCAGGTTTGAGGCACCTGCAGCGCAGGCACCAGGAAAACCGCGTTTGAGCCACGACCGGTTCCAATGTCGACAATTTGCATCGGGTAGTGGCTCTCGGGCGACAAGCCATCATAACGATTCAACAACCAGTGATTGAGCTGATCGGTCAGGCCTTGTGAGCGAGCCCGGTGATCCGCTGCTTCCCGGGCTGCCAGCCATGTGCTCTCGAATTCCGAATGCTGGTGCAGATGCGTGGAAAGGCCACTGAAGTAGTGCAGCGCTTCTGAGACATCTTTGCCGGTATCCGCCCATGAGCGGATTCGGCGGGATTCCCTTGCGGCAAGTTTACGGGCGTGCTCAAGCTGTTCCGGATGTTCCAGCCAGTTCCTGAGGCGCGCCTCAAGGGCTCTGACATCGCCCGCACAATACTGAACTACACCAGGCTTGGCTGAGGTGTTGGCAAGGGCGCCGCCATCGGAGGAAATAACGGGCAGCCCTTCCGCCAGCGCCTCATCAATCACCATGCCATAGCCCTCGTACAGGGAGGGCAGTACAAAGAGATCCGCCTTGCGGTAGAGCTCGGCCAGCCCGGCTTCTTCGACCTCCCCTGCCAGCGCAATCCTGTCTTCAAGGCCCGCTTCTGCAATCGCCCGGCGAACCTGCTGGCTATATTCCGGATCACGACTGTCAGACCCTGCCAACGTGCATTGCCACGACACGCCCTTCAGGTTTTCCAGCGCCTCCACCAATTGATGCTGGGCCTTTCGGAGTGACAGATGAGCAACGCACAGAATGTGAGGGGTACCAGTTTGCGACGACTGATCACAGCCTCTGGGGTTCGCGGCTCGGGTGACGCCCGGCTCGGCAACCCTGATCCTCTCAGCCGGCACCTCGTAATCCGCCAGGCGAGCGGCGGTATATTGGCTGGTGGTGATCACCCCGTTTACAAATCCGAGCGCGCGCGTTTCTGAATCAAAAAACCACTGTCTATTGGCTTCGCTGATCCCCGTTTCATCAGCCAGGGGGTGGTGTACCAGCGCGATCAGATTGAGGCGTGGAGAATGCTTTTCAACAATGTCCGGCAGCCCCCCCATGGCAAGACCATCGAGTACCACAGAGGCGCCATCAGGCAGACTCGCGAGCTTCTTATCCATTCCACTACGGGCAACCCTGTCCGGGCGTGGAAACTGCCCGGCCAACCCACTGACCCGGGCTCTGCAACCGGCGTCGCTCAGGGCCTCCACGAGCTTGCGGACATACCGATAGCCGCCCGTGTTTTGTTCCGGATCACCCGGAACAATAAACTCCAGGAAGCCCGGTTTGTCAGATTCCGGCATGATAGCTTGCCCAGGCAATGTGGGATTCCGAGAGGGTGACTTTCAGGCTGACAATCCCTTCTCCTGTCTCGCCAAGACGGCCACCGTGAATGGCTGCCGCCATACGATCGAAAACCAGTTTGGCCATGAATTCGGTGGTGGTATTCCGGCCACGCAGTTCCGGCAGCTCGTCCAGGTTCTGCATATTGAATTCGGAGAGAATGCTTTTGAGAAGCTCGGAAGCCAAACCTATGTCGACGACCAGGTCGTCCTTATCCAGTTGGTGACGCTCAAAGGTCACGTCGACCACATAGGTGGCACCATGAACCTTCTGAGCAGGACCAAAGATCTCTCCGTTGAAGCTGTGGGCAATCATCATGTGGTCCCGGACCGTCAAACCGAACATAGTTTCTCCTTAGCAGGCAATTTTGGATTTTCAGTAAACAACGCGATGGCACAGAGTATCCCGGCCATCAATCAGAATTCGCGCCATGGATTTTGGTAGATCATCAAACTTGCACTCGCCGGTAATCAGCACATCCAGCGCATCGTCCTGGAGCAATTCCAATGAAAGCGCCAGGCGTTTGCGATAGTCCCACCGTGGGACTCGAGATGGCACTATCTGGCCCACCTGGCTGGATTTCAGGGTCAGACGCCGCGGATGGAATGCGGCCCCCAACGGTGCAGATACCAGCTGATCCCCGTACCAGCTCATTTCCACAATGGTCGCCTCCTGCCCTGCCAGCCCAAGGGCGGTCTCCAGGCCCGAGGGGTGGCCACTGGCATGGATAACAAGGTCGTGATCATCAGGGGCCGACTCACTGCTGAAGGTCAAACCGAGCTGTTCGGCAACGGCCTGTCTCTCTGGATTCGTATCGATCGCGGTGACTCGGGCTCCCGGGATACGACTCGCCAGCCAGGCGACGAGCAGGCCAACAACACCAAGACCAACCACGGCAATGCGGTCACCGACTGCTGGCGCTCCATCCCAGAGGCCGTTTACAGCGGTCTCCATGTTGGCGGCAAGTATTGCTCGCTCGGCGGGCAAGTCTTTGGGCAAAGGCGTCAACGCCGACGCCGGCACCCGGTAGCAATTCTGATGCGGATAAAGGCAGAACACCGTTTGGCCCACTAACTCTGCAGGCCCTTCCACTACTTTGCCGACGCTGGCGTAGCCGTACTTTACCGGCCAGGGAAAATCTCCCTCCTGAAACGGCGCCCGCATGGCTGCGTATTCGCTCTTTGGTACCCGGCCATGGAAAACCAGTGATTCCGTGCCCCGACTGATACCCGAATACAGCGCCTGAACCGTAACCGATTCGTCCTTCTGCTCGTCATCAGAGGTAACCAGTGGTGTTTCCAGAATCTCGCCCTTGCCGGCGCCGGTTACCCACCAGGCTCGTGCCATCGATTCGGTGTTCGGCTCATCAGGGTCGCGATGCAAAAGGATCTCCTTTTTGGCAGTTTTTCAAACGTGCTGGTCGTCGCCCTGTCAGGGCTGAACCTTCAGGTCTGAACACGGTCTATGCTCGTAAGCATGTTCAGTTATACCAACTATAGTCAGTGTACAGCGCATCCGAGGTCTTTGATGCCTGCAATTCTATACGCTGGAGTTCATTGATGGATTCTAACGGCCATTCAGCTTCGCAAAGGATGCCACTTGCCCTGGATCTCGTCTGGGGCTCTGGGCTTGTCGCCCTGTTCTGCGCAGCCACCGGCTGGTTAACCCAGCCCCCCGTCCTTTTCTACTTCTTGGCAGCGGCGCTTTACCTGGCCGCTTGTGCCCTGATCATCCGGTTCTGGCCCGAAACCCGGGATTTCGGGTGGGCAAACCGGGCGACGCTGCTGAGAGGCAGTCTAGTGATAGTCCTGGTGGCTCTGGCCCCGTTTGCCGACCACCTCACTGACAACCTCTGGCTCTACGGCTGGATGGCATTGCTGGCGCTGATTCTGGATGGCGTAGACGGCAAAGTCGCCAGGGCTACCGGCTCCCAGAGCGACTTTGGCGCTCGCTTCGACATGGAACTGGATGCTCTGTTTATTCTCGGTCTCAGCGTGGCTGTCCTGGCGCTCGGCAAGGCGGGTCCCTGGGTTCTGGCCCTGGGCCTTATCCGCTATGCCTTCGTTGTTGCCAGTCATTTCCTCGATTGGCTGAATGCCCCGCTGCCGGAGAGTTTCAGACGCAAGACGGTTTGCGTTTGGCAAATCGTTACCCTGCTGGTGGCCGTTTTGCCGCCGGTCAATGCGCTATTCGCCAGTATCACGCTTGCAACTGCCCTCGCACTGCTTGTGTGGTCGTTTTTCCTGGATATTCACTGGCTTTATCAGAGGAGACATCACCATGATGTTCATTAAACGGAAAACCCTTACCCGTTCTGCCATTGCCCTGCCTGCTGCGCTCGCACTGAGCCCGGCAGCCATGGCCGAGCCGAGAAACTTTGTTGTCGACGACGAACACTTTTCAATGTTCTTCGAAATCATGCACATCGGCTACGCCCCGGTGATGGGGATGTTCCGCGAAGTAGAGGGACAATTCGTTTACGACGAAGAAGCCAGGGAGCTCGAATCTGGTCAATTGGTGTTCCAGAGCGACAGTGTGTACACCAATCACAAGAAGCGTGACGAACACGTTCGCAACGAGGATTTCCTCGACGCCGACGAGTATCCTGAAATTACCTTTACTATTACCGACTTCGAAACGACTGGCGAAAACACGGGCAAAGTAACCGGCGATCTGGAGTTACTCGGCCAGAAACGCCCCGTGGTGCTGGATGTGACCCTCAACAAGGCAGACGTCTACCCCTTTGGCCATGAGGAATACACACTGGGCATCAGCGCCTCCACCACCCTGAAACGCAGTGAATGGGGCATGACCTACGGCCTTGATGGCGCGATGGTCGGTGATGAAGTGAAATTGCACTTTGGCTTCGAGGCCATTCGGGAATCCGGCATGTTCTGATCACCGGCTGATCGGAATGTGAACCACCGCACAACGCGGACACATTCTGTTACACACAGAGTCCGGATTTTTGGGGTGCGGCGGAAATCCCGTTATCTTTAGAGCTACAACAATAATCAAGGGAACTGCCGCATGCCGGGCAAGGTCGCTCTTCTTCTGACACTGGTAACTGCTGGCGTGGTTGGCGCGGGGTATCTGCTCTCCGCTGACAACCACACAGATTTCAGCTGGTTTTCGAAGGTGGTCGACTCGGCCGAGACGGCGCCTGTCCAAAGCGCAGGCCTGGCAAGGCAGTCTTCTACCGATCCCTCGGCTGAGCCGGAACCACCCCCGGATAATGCCCTCGGGTTCATGCTGGCCAGCGTTGCCGATCAATACGCTGAAACTACCCGATACCCTCCGTGGTCCATACCTCTCTCCCCGGAACAGGCGAACGCCTACGGTGGCAATCACTACGAGCCGGTCAGTCTGCCCCTCGAAGGTGACGGGCAGTTCACCGTAACGCTGGAGAAATACCGGTTTACTGCAGGGGAACAAATTCTTGTTGCAGCGGCTATCCGGGGCTCTCAGGTGGTCGGTCGCTCGCTGTCTGCAACGCTGGAGAGGCCGGAAAGCCGGGATGCCATCGCTGGCACCACCTTGGAAGAGGCGGGTTCCCCGGGTTACTTCGAGGGCGTTCTGTCCGCCGACGAATCACCGGGTGAATATCGGCTGATCGTTGAGGCCCGGCTTGACGGCAAACCAGTCCGCCATGTCTCAACACTGGCCATTGAACCTTACCTGGGCGAATTCGAGGGGCTTGGCGATGCCCGTATCCAGGGTAACAATCTGATAATTCCCGTTCGTTTCTCGCCGGAAGACTCCGGCTACTACGCGCTTTCGGCCCAGCTGTTTGTTGGCCAACGCCCGGTTGCTCAATTGCAGATGGAGAAAAGGCTGGACAGCACCTCAAACACGATCAATCTGAAGGCACACGGCACGGTATTGGCCGATCAGACGGTGGACGGCCAGCTACAGCTGAAAAACCTGCAGATTCGGCAGCTTCCCGCCCGGCCAGGTGACCGGACTAATTACGCTTTCGGCCCCGACGAGGGCTACGCTTTCACACCGCCGGATCTCGGCAGTCTTACCGATACACCGGCGGTGAATCCCGAATCAGAACAGCGCGCGGCTCTGCTGCGGCAGCTTGCCGACAAGTTCTGATGGCAGGGCGCAGGCTCTGCACCGGCTAACGCCGGGCTGTACCGCTACAAGTGGCGGATAAACGTCTTGTGACAACAATAAAGCAGCAAAGACGGAGCAACTATGAAAACAACAAAGATCGGAAATGCCTGTAAGGCCGCCCTGGCGGTCACTATCACCGGCAGCTTGTTTGCCGGCACCGCCCAGGCCCAACTGGCCGGGCACAACGTGATCCTGGTTCACGGATTTCAGCAACAAGACCTGGCCAACCCTCCCGCCAATCTGCAGGAGGTGAAGAACGCCGGCGAGGACTATTGGCGTACTTTCTGGCTCTCCCGGGCCGAGGCCCGTATCGACTGGGGCAGTGACGGGCGCGTTGAAGGTGGTATTGCCCAGCAAGCCTATGAACAGATGCGTCAGATCAGTCAGCAAGGTCTTTGCAATGACTTTTGCATCGTTGTTTCTCACTCTACCGGGGATCTCGTTACCCGGTATCTGCTAGAAAACCAGGCACGCTGGCTTCAATCCGAGGGCCTTCAGCCGTTGAAAATCCTGGCAACCCTGGATTACTCCGGCGCGGGCGGTGGCACTGAACTTGCCAACCTGGCACTCAGCCTTGCCTACAACGACAGCTGGTACAATTGGCCCCTCCGGGCAGCAGTAGAAGCCTTCACCGGCATTGAGCCGGAACCCGGCAAGCTGGGCGTGGTAAACGACCTGCAAACCAACGCAGCGCGTAACCTGGCGGTGAGCCCGAATGGAATCCCAAGGCTGCGTTTCGTGGCTGGTGGGTCATCCTATGGCGGTTTCACCAAGCCATTCATCGCCGGCACCGATGATGGCGTAGTACCCACCCATTCGGCTTGCGGTGCAACCTCTGCCGCCGGGATTGATTCCTGCTCCTCCAGCATCAGCCTGGCGGGCAAGGTAACGAGCCAGAATGGCCCTGGCGCTCTGTACTACAACCACTACCCGGTGCTGATGAACGAGGGCGTCACCCACAGCGGTGTGCTGGGCTCCGAGACGGGCAACATCTCCGTGCCGGTAGTCAACAACACCACCCTCAACGGTTTGCAGGTGGATTTCGCCAGCCGCACCTATAACAAGCGCGCCTGGTGGCAGTGGTGGGGTTCAGGTGACCGGTACATTGAAGTGCCCGGCTCGGACCAGACGGATATGTCCAATCTGGTTTATACCACTCTGAATAACTAAACCCATCTGGACAATGCAAACAAAAGGCTCAGGGAGGAGCCACTTCTTGCCTCGGTAGTTCTACCCATCTTTTCTTTTTAGTTCGCAAACTATACATTGGTTCGCTTTCCCGTTTGATTCACCCACTGCCGGCAAGCGATATCCAATGTCTGACACCCACAAATCCGATCTTTTACTGGTTGTTGTCACCCTGTTTGCGGCCATCAGCTGGATGTTCTCAAAAGAAGCAGTGCTGCTGATGCCTCCGCTGATGTTCATGGCTGCCCGGTTTCTGATTGCCGGCACGGTGCTCGCCTTTTTCGCCCGCCGCTCGCTGATGAAGCTAAGCGTGGATCAGCTTCGTCGAAGTGTGGGTGTGGGCCTGGTGTTCGGCACGGCGATGACCTGTTGGGTGATGGGACTGGTTCATATAACGAGCCTCGGCGAGGGTGCCTTCCTGACCAGCCTGGGCGTTGTGATTGTTCCCATTATTGCACGGTTGGTATTCAAGGAAGCCCAACCGGCGAGCACATGGCTGGCCATTCCGATTGCCGTTGCCGGGCTCGCTCTGCTATCCCTTGAAAACGGATTTCGCCCTGAAGCAGGCCAGATTTTCTTTGTTATGGCAGCGACGATCTTCGCCCTGTATTTCAATCTCAATACCCGGGCGGCCAACCAGAGAACGGTGATTAACCGGCTGGGCAAGACCGTGGAAAAGCATCGGGTACCCGCCCTGCCCCTGACAGCCATTGCTCTGCTCACGGTCGGCATGCTGACCCTGATCGAGTCCATGATCATGGAGCCCTGGCTGCCGACTCTGAATAACCTTTCACCAATACTGGTCTGGTGGGTAGTGGCCAGCGCCGTCATTGGCACGGCCGGTCGTTTCCTGCTTCAGACGTTCGCCCAGAGCCTGTCTGCGAACAGCCATGGCGTGGTGATTCTGGTACTGGAGCCGGTTTGGGTCGCCCTGTTCGCTGCAGGCTGGTTTGGCGAGACAATGACCAGCATTCAGCTGGCCGGCTGCGGTCTCATCTTCGCGGCCTTGATCGTCAACCGCTGGGCGGTTCTGAGCAAAGTCATCAAGGAAAAACTCCGGAGCCGGAAAACCGCATAAAAGTGGTTGACCGGCATCGGCTGAATCAGTATATTTCTTCCCCGTTGCAGGATACAGGACCATAGCTCAGTTGGTTAGAGCGCTACCTTGACATGGTAGAGGTCCCCAGTTCGAATCTGGGTGGTCCTACCAATTCTGCAACAAAAAGAGTCACTTAGAGCGCAAGCCAAGTGGCTTTTTTTGTGTCTGCCCACATAGAACGGCTTGGGGAAAGCCTGGCAACTACCCCACCTTGCGCCAAACCAAACCACCTTTCGCAGTAAGTACCTCTCTTTAAAACCGGCTCCTGACATTCATGTCTTTAGCTTCTCCGGCGTGATCAGGCACCGACCGTCGGTTAAGACTGCTCTCCATATCATCTTCATTCGACTAATAGGTGTCACTGTTTCGTAACAACCGAAAGAAGTTTAATTATTCGGTTTTGCACACATCTTTGACTTTCTTAAGACTCAAGTTACGCTTCCTTCAGAGCCTTAGCGTACAAATGTACGCTGAATGAAAATAAGCTGTTAAGGCTCTCTGTCAGCACAACTAAAACAAGAATGAACGACGTGGAGACTCCTATGCGTGTCTGTATAGCTCGAATGCCGAGGGCTTTGCGCCTTCTGATCGTATCAATTTTCGTTATTTCTCTGCCTGCCTGTAACAACGACTCGAACGACTCGTCTGCGATTTCAACTGATCCGACGGAGGTTACAACGTCGGAAGGTGTAATCACTGGTGTGCTTGTCAGCGACGGTAACGGCACCGAGATGAAACAATGGTTAGGCGTTCCATATGGCCAATCGACCGAGGGAGCAAACCGTTTTCGTGCACCCCAAAGCCCGGAGCCCAGGTCGGATGTCTTGCAGGCAACAGAATTTGGTGATGCGTGCCCACAAACGCCAGCGCAATCTCCGTTTGCCATCCAAAGTTCGAATCCGGGGTCGAGTACCTCAGAGGATTGCCTGAACCTCAATATCTACGCGCCTGGTGAGGGTGAGAATCACCCGGTGGTTGTCTGGATTCACGGCGGCAGTCTGGATACCGGCGCCGGTTTTCAGTCCAGCGCGAAACCTGACAGGTTGGTGAAAGAAGGCATTGTTGTAGTGGCCATCAATTATCGCCTGGGTGTGCTTGGCTACCTGGCGCATCCGGCACTTACTGCGACCTCACAAACCTCTGAAAAGGGATCGGGAAATTACGGGCTGATGGATCAGATTAAAGCCCTGGAATGGCTGCAGGCTAACGTTGCTGCATTTGGGGGTAACCCGAATAACGTAACTCTGGTCGGTGAGTCTGCAGGCGGCTTCAGCATCAAGGGGTTAATGGCTGCAAATGATCGAACGGACGGTTTGTTCCAACGTGTCATCGTTCAAAGTGGTCCATCCTTCTTTCAGGAAACGCCCACTGAAGCGGAGCAACGGGGCGCCGGCTTTATGGCCAGCCTTTGCGCGGGAGATTCGTCGCCTGAAGCAGCGGAGTGCCTGCGTAATCTGACACTAGAGCAACTCCTTGCTTTGCAGGCCGGCGATCCTGAATTCGGTTCGGAGATTGTTCAGCGACCGGGTGTTCTTGAGCAGACTGTGGCAGCCGCCTTAGCAAGTGGGCAGTTCACCGCAGACCAGGTGTTGGAGGGCTCCAACCGAGATGAATGGCGATTGTTTGTTGCCGCTGAACAGCTGGTGAGTGGTCGCGATTCACTTGAGGATCGGCTTGCAGGGAGTTCGACGGACTATCGGCAAGAACTGATCCGGCGATATGGTTCAGTCACGGAGGCCAATGCAGACGCAGTGGTAGATCGCTATCCCCTGAATGATTTTGACAATGCCGACATCGCGGTCTCTGCCGTAGGCACCGATGCTATCTTTGCGTGCCCAGGCTTTGGCAACATCGCAGCTGCCGCGAAACATGTCCCGGTCTACGCTTATGAATTTGCAGACCGAAATGCCCCGCTGCCTTCACCATTATTTACAAGAGTTCAACCCGCGTTAGGTACTGCGCACGCCACTGAGATTCCTTATGTATTTGCCTCTCAGGCTGAGCTGGAAGCAGAGTTCTCTGAAGACTCGGCAACGCTTGCAGAAACGATGGTCCGCTACTGGGCTGCATTTGCCCGCTCAGGCAATCCAACGCCGAGCGACGGAACTCTGCCTGCATGGCTGTCCTTTGTGAATCAGGGCTATCAATCGTTGCAGGCGCCTGCCGAAAACACTGGTCCTTTTTCGATGCTGTCAGGTGGCCCAACGTTCAACGAGGCTCGAAACTGCAGTTTCTGGTTAGGTAGTTGAAACTGGCACCTTAGAGGCACATCCTCTTGAAAAGCCCGGTGCGCTTCCGGCTCCGGGCTTTACTAATGAGGCCGAGTGAGAGGCATTCTAAGATTCGCGCCAAGCCTTTCTGGCGCTGCTGATAAGAGGCTCCAAAAGGTAGTCTATCGGTCGTCTATCAATGGTGCGAATAACAATATCAGCAGTCATCCCTGGCTGTATTCTCCGGTCTCCTAAACGCAAAATTTCGCTATCCTCAACCTCTATTCGGGCTTTGTAATAGCTCTCTTCAGACTTGCTGTCCTCAAAAATATCCGCAGCCACGTATGTCACGACACCTTGAATTTCGGGAACTTCACGTTGGTTGAAGGCCGTGAATTTGACGCCGGCGGCAAGGCCCGCGCGCACGTTGTCAATATCCTGAGGGCTGACCGCGGCCTCAATAATCAGGCGATCATGGACAGGGACAATTTCCATCAATACAGCACCGGGGGAAACCACGCCACCCACTGTATGCACTCCAGAACCGACCACCACGCCATCAACGGGAGATTTTAACTCCGTCTGGTCCAGTACATGTCTGGCAGCCAGCAAACGCTCGGTATAGTCGTGAACCTCTGCCTGCACTTCCTTGAGCTCATTAGACACCGACTCCTTGAATGATTTCATCAGCTGGAACTTTTCCAGCTCCTTCTCCCCGATATTCGAATTCGCGGCGGCGATCTGGGAAATCAATTCACCGCGTTCCCCGGCCAGTTCAGCCCCATCCCTCTCCAGTGCAAGCACCCTGGTTTTATCAATCATTCCCCTGGCGAGCAAACCCCGCAGCCCCTCCAGCTCGCCCTCGATTGAATCAATCTGAGAGGCCTTGGCGTTCTGCTGGGCATTGAGCCCCTGTATCTGTTCGCGCAGATGCAGGATCTGCTGGTCAAGTATCTGGATCTGCCCCTTTAGTGAAGTTCGGCGAGCCTCAAATAACAGGCGCTGGGATTTCATGATCTCCAGAGCCTTCGGATCGGAGGTACGTTGAGCCAGAGGCTCCGGAAACTCTATTTCCTCAGCATCTTCCTGTTCCGCCAGGAGTCGGGCCTTGGATGCCTGGGCGGTTTCCAGCCCCTGGCGGATCAGTTCCATCGAGGTGCCTGCCCGGGTTTTGTCCAGGAGCACGAGCGGCTGTCCAGCTTCGGCCATATCCCCGTCCCGCACCAGGATCTCTGCCACAATACCGCCTTCCAGGTGCTGTATCTGTTTGCGGCTTGTGTCTACCCGAACCGATCCGGCTGCCAGAACACCACTGGCCAGTACTGTCAGCAGCGACCAGAGTAGGAAACCTCCGATAAAGACCAGAATAATAACAACACCGGTATAAATGGGAGCGTTTGGGGAAGTAACGATTGGAGGCACGCTGTCTTCAACTGGAGTCATCACTGCTTTCCTTGATTCTCGTTGGCGCTGACCCTTGTTTCAGCAGCAGTCAGCTTCACACGACCGTTCTTGACAGGGATCCGTGCCTCGACATTGCTTCCGACGATACCGGAACCGGCTGCTCCATAGGCAGGCACAGTGGTTTTCTCCGCCGGTACCTGACGAGTGATCCCCGGAAGAACCTCGTCTAAAGGACCGAACTGGCTAAGGACTCCTTTTTGAATAACCATCAGTTTATCGACTCCACCGATAACCGTCGGTTTATGGGCGATCACCACGCAGGTAATCTTCTGCTTTTTTAGCCAGCCAATCAGTGTGCGTACCGAAGATTCACCCTCTGCATCAAGATTCGAGGTGGGTTCATCCAGCACAATCAATTTGGGAAGATCGTAAAGTGCTCGGGCCAGACCGATACGCTGGCGCTGCCCGCCGGAAAGGTTGGCTCCTCCGGGTCCAATCAGCGTGTCGTATGCCTTAGGCAGATCCAAAATCATACTATGGCCACCGACCAGCTTGGCGGCAGTGACTACTTTCTCCGGGTCTGCTTCGCCGAAGCGGGCAATGTTGTCCGCAACCGTACCCGGAAAGAGCTCAATATCCTGCGGCAGATACCCGATATAGCGACCCAGCTGGGCACGGTTCCAATTGAGGAATTCAGCACCGTCCAAACGGACACTTCCGGACTCAGGAAGCCAGATACCGGTCATCAGCTTGACCAGAGATGATTTACCAGCACCGCTGGGACCCGTTATACCTACCGAATCCCCTGCTTCTATGGCAAAGCTGAAGGCCTTGATGATGGGCGCCTCTGAACCGGGAGGGCGGGCATAGACATTTTCAAAGCCAATCTGCCCATTGGGTTCGGGTAATGACATTGGCGTACCGGCTTCATAATGCTCGAAGGCTTCCTGCAACCGCGCATAAGCACGCTTTGCACCCTGGAGTCCCTGCCAACTAGAGATGGAGGATTCCACCGGTGCCAGCGCACGGGACATGACGATAGAGGCCGCAATCATAGCGCCGGGACTGATAATGTCCTGGATCGCCAACCAGGCACCAGTGCCCAAGATCGCCACCTGAAGGGTAAAGCGAACGAATTTGGCGGCAGAAACAAGGGTTCCGGCACGGTCACTGGCGATCGCCTGAAACGCCAGTGCTGCACGCTGGTCTCCCAACCAGCGTTGCTGCAGATTGTCCAGCATACCCATTGCATTGATCGCTTCGGAGTTGCGCGCACTGACTTCGGTAAAATCCGTTGCCTTACGCTGATACTCCCCAGCTTTCGCCAGCAACCCGCGGGTACGTTTTTCATTCCAGACTGCCAGGCCAAAAAGCACAACCGCCCCGATGAGTGCCACATGACCAAGATAAGGATGCAATATATAGACAAAACCCAGAAACAAGGGCGCCCAAGGCACATCGAAGAGAGTCACCATGGAGGAGCCGGTAAGAAAGGTGCGTACGGTTTCCAGATCACGTAATCCGTTCGCTGTTCTCGCTCTACCCAGAATCAGGCGAAACAATTCGGGAGTAACCGTCTGACTGAAGTTGTTGCTCAATCTCACCAGAATGCGTGAACGCACCACATCCAGCGCCGCCAGAACAAGCAAAGCCGCGACTGCCAGCAGAGTAAGATAAACCAGCGTCGGTTCATTGCGCGACACCAACACCCGGTCGTATACCTGCAGCATATACAGCGGACCAGTCAGTATCAGCAGGTTCAGGAAGCAACTGAAGCCGAGTAGTACCTTTAGGTACCGCTTGAGCCCTGCTACCGCTTGCGCAAGAGGGCTGTCGTTGTCGGCCCCCGAAGGAACACCTGTCGTATCAGCCATGGCACGCAGCGGATATCGAACGAGTGCACCGTCCTCTTTGACGGAAAAGCAGGCCAGACAGACCGAGCAAAATTAAAACCCAGGACGCCGGTTCAGGAACCTCTGCGACAATCTGTTCACCACTCACTACAAAGGCAAGATCCCGGCCGTTATTTTTGCTCCAGGATTGACTGGCATCGACCCGGAACCAGTTGGCCGAGTCGCCACCGTTTGCTGCATCGGCCCAGAACCACATGTCATTAGCATCATTCATGACCGAAAGGAAGAAATCGCCGGGCCCCAGTACCAGGCTTAACGAAACGTCGTAGCGGTAAATCTGTTGAGCAAAATCATCGGTCACGCCGGTTTCTGCAGTTCGACTGACATCCAGCGAATCACTATTGGGTATGTTGACGCTTGCCGCAGGCCGCCCACCATCATCGTCGAACAACCGGATTGAAAAATCGTCTCCGGTATTAATCTCAAAGTACGAGCCCCACCAGGTCAGACCCGTGATGGAGTATTCCTTCCCCAGGGAGAAATTATCGGCGACCTGACTCCCGCCGTTCAGTGAACTAAAGGTTCCCAGACTTGTGCCATCATCCAGTAGAGATTGTGAGTAGATTGGCCCCGCCTCGGCCATGGGCAATGTCAGAGCTAGCACCAGACCCGTCAATAACTGCTTTGAGTTCATGAGAAACACTCCATTTTTTTGCTTTATTACCCCGCGTGTTGCCGGGCTCCTTCTTGGCTTTATTACCCGGAGCATGGCTACGCTCCGGGTAACCTGGGTCAGACGAACTGATCCGGGCCCTCGGGCTCATGAATACCAATCAGTGGCATATCAATCTCCAGAGGATCGACATCCGTAGTGCTGCCCTCACCGCCTGCTGACTGCGCCACCGCCTGCAAGGGTTCTGGCTCTGTCGCAACAGCGCCAAAGACAAACTCAACGCTATCAAGCAAGTAGTCGCTACCCTGACTGAGCGCTCCATTGGCAGGCGCCGCATAATCACCCTGATCATCTGCCAGCGCGCCATACACAAAAGTAGAGCCATCATAGGTGCCAGCAGTCAGTACCAATTGCGTGAAGCCCTGGCTCGCGGAGATTTGGACTGGCTGATCGCCGGCGAGATCATCGGCGTTGAACAGGACTTCTGCGACTACATTGCCCTGGTCGTCCAGCGCCTGCACCCTGCCCGACTCCCGGAAAACGCCTTCGGTATCGAGCCGGGATATCTCCAGCGTTGCTTCGGTAGCAACGCCATCCAGCTCAAAGCGAAGGGCTTCGGTTCCTTCAATCTCCTGGCGTGCCTGCCCGGTCTCAATGGCCTGTCCGCTGACACCGAGATCCCCGGCATAGATATCGCCTCCAGATAGCACATGGGAGCCGGCAGCAGAGAGGGAGGCATTGCTCCAGACTTCGCCGCTGTCAGTGATATCGGCCTTGTGAGTAATGGTCACGGACGCATCGGTCCAGGCATTACTCCAGGCATCCCGGTCAGACCTTGGCAGTCGGGTCGGAGCATCGCCCAGGGAGATGGTTTCAACTTCGCTTGGCAGCACATCGATGGTCACCGTGCCGGTGCTGTT
>NZ_AGTR01000026.1 GCF_000235625.1 Marinobacter manganoxydans MnI7-9
AAGCTAGAGAAATACGGCGAGATTTTCCTGCAAACCATCGCTGGCCTCGAACAGGCCTGAATTGTTCAGGCCTCTGCTTTAAACCCTTTCTTCCGGACGCGGTAATGGGCGATGGAGGTCGCTACATGGTTGCCCTCTTCGTCCACCAGTTTTCCTTCCAGGGAGAATTTCGCCCGCCCGGTCTCGTCAGCGTCAGCAAGAATGGCTGCCACGGCTTCGGGATCCAGGGTGAATTCTACAGTGACATCGCTGTTGGCTGGCTGGAGAAACTGCAACGTCATTTCCTTGAGAATCGGCGTGTACGAAGGCCCCAGATCAAATAGGGTCAGCACGCCACCGGGAATTTCGGCTACCAGAAAGTACGCGCCCGCATAAAGGCTGCCGAAGTGGTTTTTGTTGCCTTTCAAGCGGATTTTCGCTCTTACATATCCTGGCCTGACCTCCTCAACGCTGAAGTTGTTCCGTGGTGCAAAAGGAATCGACAGTCCGATGATCTTGTTCACCGCTGCATACCCGCCCGTTTTCTTCAGCCAGGCCAGAGGGCTAGCCAGTGTAGCCTTGGGGTCGGTACTTGCCACCCATTGACCGGTCGCTCCGATGAGATTATCGATAATTGCCATTGCCAAGCTCCGAAATTGATTGGGAACTGATGATTACAACGGACTTCAGTGCTCGCAAGAAGGTTTTACAATTTTTTTGGATGTTGTCCGATTTATTTTTGAGTTTCTGTTCTAAAGTGAGGATGCGTGCCTGAATCATGACCGCTTGTTAGCCGGTTTTTCCAGTAGTAAGAAAGGATCTCTGATTTGGAATATTCTCTGCCCGCTTCCCTGGTCTTCCACCGGTTCCGAAAACTGGTTCTTTGCCTGATGCCATTGGCTTTCTGCCTTGCGGCAGGACCACTCTCAGCCACAACGTCATCGACCACTGCGTCGCAGGCAGCCGTGCGCGGTTACGTACTCTGGTACCGGAATTACGACAGCCCTGCCATCCGGGCCCTGGTGGAGCTTGCTCTGAAGAAGACGCCAGAGTACGGGGAATTTCAGATCATCAGAAGTGAAGAGTTGAGCCAGGGCCGCGTACTGAGGGAACTGACAGACGGCCAATCACGATTAGTTGACATCGCTAATGTTGCTACCTCCGCAGAACGGGAGAAATCCCTGACCGCCATACCGTTTCCGGTCGATGGTGGGTTGCTCGGTTTTCGGGTTTGCGTGGTCATGCCGGAATCCTTGCCCCGGTTTGCGGGAATCAAGACTCTGGATGACTTGAGAGACAGTCAGATTCGGATTGGCCAGGGCGCCCACTGGCCAGACACACCGGTGCTTGAAGCCAACGGTATTCCGGTGGTTACTCACTCCCGATACGAAATACTGTTCGGAATGTTGCGTAATGAACGCTTCGAGTGTTTTGCCAGGGGCGTAAGCGAAGTGCTTTACGACCTGGAATTGGAGCAGGATCCTAATCTCCTAATTGAGCCTGATCTGTTGATCGCCTACCCGATGCCGTCCTATCTCTTTGTCGGTCCCGAAGACCAGGAAACCGCCCATCGCCTTCAGCTGGGAATTGAGCGCGCCATCCACGATGGCAGCTTCAATGATTTCCTCAGGCACTACTACGCCCGCGCTGTGAAAGAGCTTGATCTCGACGAGCGTACGGTCATTACTCTCGAAAACCCGTACCTGAGCGAAGAATCCCGTTACGTTGGGCGCAAAACCTTCGAGAACCTGCGCCGTCGGCTGGAAGTCCTAAGCCGCTAACAGTCGCTCTTCGCTTACACCCGGAACCTCGACACGTTCTGGTTCAGTGCGGTGCCGATGCGCTCAATTTGCCCGCTGTAAACATCGTTTTCGGAGGCCGCGGCGGCCGCTTCCTGGCCCTGATCTGCAATCCGGGTAATCGACGAATTCAACTCCTCGGTAACCGACGTCTGTTCCTCGGATGCTGTGGCAATCTGCGACGTCATCTGGCTGATGGACGTGATTGCCTCGGCAATCCGGTTGAGGGCATCCATAGCGTCCTGCGCTTTTTCCATGCTGACATTGGATACTGCAGTTGAGGCATTCATGACATCGACCGCATCATTGGCGCCTTTCTGCAGACGCTCAATCATGTCGTTGATTTCCTCGGTGCTGGACTGGGTGCGCTGGGCAAGGTTACGTACCTCGTCTGCCACAACTGCGAAGCCTCGCCCTGCTTCACCCGCCCGAGCCGCTTCAATGGCGGCATTCAATGCCAGCAGGTTGGTTTGCTCTGCAATACCCTGAATCACTTCAAGCACCGTTGTGATTGACGTAACGTCCTTGCCAAGGGTGTGGATGACCTCTGCGGCCGCATTAATCTCCTTCGAGAGCTTCTGTACGGCGTCCCGGGAGGCAGCGACGGTCTCCAGCGAAGCCCGGCTATCCGCATCCGCGGTGTTGGCGGCATCTGCGGTTTGCTGTGCGTTCTGGGCGATCTCGCCCGCAGCGGCCGACATCTCGTTGATCGCCGTCGCCACCATGTCGATCTCGGCCTGCTGGCTCTCCACGCTCGAACGACTGGTACTGGCGGTATCTCTCAGCGAGCTGACATTTTCCCCGAGTTCGGCGCTACCCTTCTGGACATCCCGAACAACCGTCTGGATATTCTCGACAAACTGGTTAAAGCTGCGGGCCAACTCACCGAATTCATCTTTTGCACAATCGTCCAGGCGCTGGGTCAGGTCGGCATCACCACTGCCAATGTCCGCCATGGCCTTGTTCAGGCGGCGAACCGGCGCCATCAGAACCTTGATGCCCAGATGCAGAATCACCAGAGAAACGATCAGGCCGATCACGGCCATGATCAATCCAGTCATTCTGGCGCTCTGGACCGGTGCGTTAATTTTGTCCGCGTTTACAAAGGTCCCCAGATACCATTGCACGCCGCGCGCTTCACTGATCGGATGAAAACTGGCCTCCCAGTTGCCATCATCATTACTGTATTCGTGAGCGTCCCCGCCAAGATCCGGCTTGCCGCCAATGAGCTCACTGATGTTCTTGCCGACAAGGCTTTGCCGTGGGTGGAACAGTATGGTGCCACGCTCATTGATCAAAGCGGCGTAACCGGTGTCCGCGAGCGTGACTGTGCTCAGGGTTTTTGCTATCGCGCCCAGGCCGATATCAGCACCTGCCACGCCCTCGTATTCACCACGCTTCACGGGCGCAAGTGTGGAGATGATCATGTCGTTGGTGCTGGCATCCTGATACGGCTCGGTGAACGAGGCGCTTCCGAGACTCATGGCCTTCTTGTACCAGGGGCGCTGGCGGGGATCGTAATCCGCTGGCAGCGTGGCATTCGCCTCCGGCGATTTCATCAGCATGTAGCCGTCGGTACGCCCGACATAGACATCCCGGAAGCCGCCGCCGGTGGTAATGGCCTGAAGAATGACCCGCGCCTCTTCGTCGTTCTCGGCATTCTCCAGGGCTTTGGCGGTGGCTTCAGTCATCACCAGCCGGGTATTGAGCCACTCTGCGATGCTCGACGTGCTCTGCTGTACGGTGTCGTCGATCAGCGCGTTCACATAGGTTTCGGTGGTGCTTTGTAATCGTAAATCGCCAGAGAGCGTAAAAGCCCCCATAACCAACAGCAACAGAATACCGAAAGCAGTCAGGAGCTTTTGCCCGAATGTCAGCTGCACGGTCGAATCCTCAGCAATAAAATTGATATTCGTTAATGTGTGTTTCGGCCCATGGTGCGAAGTCTTTAGCGGCTTCTGTTAAACTTTCCAATTATTGACGCAGACGCTGAGATTGTCCTCATTCCATAACGAACGGGAGCCGAACTGAATGGCCCATGAAGAACTGCACCTCAACCTCCGGAACCTGAGGCTTGATGACTACGATCAGCTTCAGAAGCTTATGGATCGGGTATACGACGACATCGGAGGCTCCTGGCCGAAGGACACCATCAAGGCATTGGTGGAGCAGTTCCCCGACGGCCAGATCTGCATTGAGGAAAGCGGCCAGCTTATTGCGGTTGCGCTGACGGTCTGCGTTAAGTACGAGCGTTTCAGCAACCCGCACACCTACGACGATCTGATCCTCCGTAACGAGAAGATCTGGCACAACGCCAATGGTGACTCCCTCTATGGGCTGGATGTCTTTATCCACCCCGACTACCGCGGCTACCGCCTGGGTCGTCGACTCTACGAAGCGCGAAAAGAACTCTGCCGCTCCATGAACCTGCGTGCCATCCTGGCGGGCGGGCGCATACCGAGCTACTTCAAATACGCCGAACAGTATTCACCCGAAGAGTACATTCAACGGGTCGATCGCAAGGAAATCTACGATCCGATTCTGAGCTTCCAGCTCTCGAACGATTTCCAGGTTACGCGGTTGATGCACAAATACCTTCCCGAGGATGAGAAATCCCAGGGCTACGCGACGTTGCTGGAATGGCGGAACATTCTCTACACCCCACCTTCCCCGGTTCTGAGCGTCAAGAAAACTCAGATAAGGCTGGGCGCCGTGCAGTGGCAGATGCGTGAATTCACCTCGGTTGAAGAGGTGCTCGAGCAGGTTGAGTATTTTGTGGACGCCTTGTCTGATTACAAAAGTGACTTCGCCATCTTTCCGGAGTTTTTCAACGCGCCGCTCATGGGACTAACCGATCAGATGGACCAGACCCGGGCCATCCGTTTCCTCGCCGGATTTACCCAGCAGTTCCGGGAAGAGATGTCTGAAATGGCGGTGAGCTACAACATCAACATTATCACCGGCTCCATGCCACTGATCGAAAACGATCGGGTGTATAACGTATCCTATCTCTGCCACCGGGATGGTCGTGTTGATGAGCAACGCAAGATCCACATCACGCCCCACGAACGCCGCGACTGGGTGATCGAGGGCGGCAACCAGTTTGAGGTCTTCGAGACCGATGCCGGCCGGGTCGCCATCATGATCTGCTATGACATCGAATTCCCTGAACTGGGCCGTATTGCTGCCAGCCAGGAGGTTGATATCATCATGGTGCCGTTCTGGACCGACACCAAAAACGGCTACCTCAGGGTTCGCCAGTGCGCCCAGGCCCGCGCAATCGAAAACGAATGCTATGTGGTCGTCACTGGTAGCGTTGGCAACCTGCCGAAAGTCGAGAACCTGGACGTCCAGTACGCCCAGTCTGCCGTATTCTCACCCTCGGATTTTGCCTTCCCGCATGATGCAGTTATGGCCGAAACCACGCCGAATACGGAGATGATCATGTTCTCCGATATGGACCTGGAAAAGCTGAAACTGGTGCGTAACGAGGGGTCTGTCACTAACCTGAAAGATCGTCGCGTTGATATGTATGAATTGAAGACCAAGTAAACTGGCCCGATCAGCCAGGTGAAATTGTTAAATAACTGCGTTAGCGGTCGATCGTATGGCACTGACGGCGTTGCAAAACTAGAATTCAGTGTCTATTGTTTAACCAATATCCAGCCTGTCTCCCAATGAGACAGGTTGCTGTGGATACGGAAATCACCAGAGAACCCGATTCATGAACGAAGCATTGCCGGACCTTGTCGCACGATTCCGAGTCAGACAGGGCCTTTTTCGGAAGGAACTTGTCGAAGCTGCCCTTTATGAGCTGGACGGCTACGGATGTGTTATGAAAACCGACAAAGTGTTCAACCCCGGTGATACCGTGGTGCTGGATCTCGTGATGGACATGCCGTTCGACAAGATCCGCGCAGAAGGACTCGCCGGGCTGGTGACCGAACGCAGAAAACACTGCAGTAATTTCTTCTATTCAATCGATTTTGTAGAGCTCGACTCCAACGGCAGCTCGTCGCTGGCGGAAAAGCTCCGCAGAATCCGGGAAGTGCTATCCAAGAAACAGTCGCTCAAATCACGTCGTTCCCCAGGCTCCATGTCCGGTTTCCGGCAGATGGCCTGATATTGATTTTCGTTGAAACCTGCCCGTAAGGAGACATTCCATGGCGAAGAAAGCCAAACAGAACGTTGATAAAATCGTGAAAAAGGTCAACAAGGAGTTCGAAAAGACTTCTTCCCAGATCGAAGGCCTGGTGAACGATGCGCTGAAGCAGTTCGACAGCCTGCAGAACCAGGTTCAGGAGCCTGTTCGCAAGCTGCTCAAGGAAATCGACGAGCTTCGCGACCGCGAGATGAAGCGTTTCCACGAAGAGTTTGAGCGTCGCCTTGAGGAATTCCATGAACTGCAGAGCAGCATCTTGGAGCGCCTGGGCGTCGCCTCCAAAGAAGCGGGCGACGACGTGAAGAAGCTGACTGATGAAGTGAGCAAGGAAGCCAGCACCGCTGCGAAGAAATCCGCACCGAAGAAAGGCGCCAAAACCGCTTCCAAAGCAAAAGCTTCAACCAGCAAACCTGCTGCCAAGAAGCCAGCTGCGAAGAAACCTGCGGCCAAAAAAGCACCGGCTGCGAAAGCGGCCAAGCCCCTCGACAAGAGTGACCTGACGCTGGTCAAAGGCATTGGCCCGGCCACCGCCAAGAAGATGAAGGACGCTGGCATTACCTCCATCGACCAGATCGCCAATCCGTCTGCCGAAGACCAGGAAAAGCTGAAGGCCTTCTCAAACGTCAAGGGATACAGCCAATTCAGCGCTGAAGCCAAGAAAATCAGCTGATGCGAACGCCTGACCAGCCTGTTTTACGGGACATTGTCCTGATTGGCGGCGGGCACAGCCACGTCGGGGTACTCAAGCGGTTCGCCATGAACCCTGTCCCCGGCGTGCGCCTGACCCTGATCTGCCGCGACACCCACACCCCCTATTCCGGCATGCTGCCTGGCTACGTGGCCGGCCACTATAGCTACGACGATGTCCACATCGATCTGAGCCGCCTGGCGGAGTACGCTGGTGCGCGCTTTTACCGGGCCGAAGCCATGGGCATCGACCGGGATCAGAAGCGGGTTATCTGCCGCGGTCGCCCGGATGTGCCCTACGACATACTGTCCATTAATATTGGCTCGTCTCCTAGGGTCAATGAAGTGGAAGGCGCTTCCGACCACGCGGTTCCGGTTAAGCCGATCACCGGCTTCAACAACCGCTGGCTTGCACTGCTTTCCCGTATCGAGAATCACGACGGGCCGCTGGCGGTTGCCGTGGTTGGCGCTGGTGCCGGTGGCGTTGAGCTGACCCTCGCCATGCAGTTTCGACTGAAGAATGAACTGAAACAGCGTGGTAAAGATCCCGGTCAGCTGCATTTCCACCTCTTCGACGCCGCCGACCAAATTCTACCGACCCACAACCCCAAGGTGCGTGAGGTTTTCCGAAAAACCTTGTCGAATCGTGGTGTGAAGGTCCATCTGGGATCGCCAGTCAGCAAGGTTCAGGAAGGGTTATTGATTACCGAATCCGGCGAAACCCTGCAAACGGACGAAGTGCTCTGGGTAATCCGGGCTGGTGGCCCGGAATGGCTCAAGGACACAGGCCTGGCGCTGGACGATGGGCTGTTCCTGAGAGTACGCGATACCCTGCAAGTGGAGAATGACGACAGCATTTTTGCTGCTGGCGATATTGCCAACGTCTTGAATCACCCCCGAGAAAAAGCGGGGGTATTTGCGGTAAGACAGGGACCTCCCCTCGCCGACAACCTCAAGCGGCTTGCAACCGGCAAGGATCCGAAGGATTTTCATCCTCAGAAAAAGTGGTTAGCGCTAATCAGCACCGGGGACAAGTACGCTGTGGCTTCCCGGGGAGATTTGCAGTTCGACGGCGCCTGGGTCTGGCGCTGGAAAGACTGGATCGATCGCCGCTTCATGAAGAAGTTCAACGATCTGCCTCCAATGGAGGAAGAATCCAAACTGCCGGATACGGCTGCCGCACAGAATGTCAAGGAAGCCTCCCAGGCCATTTCGGCGGTTGCCATGCGTTGTGGTGGTTGTGGCGCCAAGGTGGGCAGCACCGTTCTTTCGCGTGCCCTGGGAGAGCTGAAACCCATCGAGCGGGACGATATCCTGATCGGCCTTCACGCCCCGGACGACGCCGCCGTTTTGACGGTGCCGCCCGGCAAAGCCGTGGTTCACACCGTGGATTTCTTCCGTGCGTTCATTGACGACCCCTACATCTTTGGCAAGGTGGCGGCCAATCATAGCCTCGGTGACGTCTTTGCCATGGGCGCCGAAGCCCAGAGTGCCACGGCCGTTGCCACGGTGCCTTACGGCATCGAGTCCAAGGTTGAGGATGTCGTCTATCAGATGATGTCTGGTGCTGTTGAAGTGCTGAACGAGGCAGGATGCGCGCTGGTTGGCGGGCACACCGGCGAGGGCAAGGAACTGGCCCTGGGCTTTGCAGTCAACGGCCTGATCGACCCGGAAGAAGTCATGAGCAAAGGTGGCCTGAAAGCGGGCGATGCCCTGATTCTCACCAAGCCCATCGGTACAGGCACCCTGTTTGCCGCTCACGCAAAGCTGGCGGCCAAAGGTCGGTGGATCGATTCCGCCCTCGCCTCCATGGTCCAGTCCAATAAGGCGGCAGCAGACTGCCTCAGGAAATTTGGATCAAAAGCCTGTACAGACGTTACCGGCTTCGGTCTCCTCGGGCATCTCGTTGAAATGACCAAGCCCTCGGGTGTGGATGCCGAACTGGACCTTTCTGCCATCCCGATCCTTCCGGGCGCGGAGGAAACAGCGGCAGCAGGGATCCTCAGTTCCCTGCAACCAGCAAACATCCGCTTGCGCCGGGGTATCCGGGATCAGGAAAAATGGGTAAATCATGCCCGATATCCCCTGATTTTTGACCCTCAAACGGCGGGTGGTCTGCTGGCAAGCGTTGCGGCGGACAAGGCAGAGGAGTGTGTACGGGAACTGAAAGCCCTGGGCTATCCGCACACAGCCATCATCGGCCGAATTACCGCCCAGGATGAATCGGGGCCCATCGAGCCTATTTCCCTGCGGGATTAACGTCCCTGTGAGCAGCGCTGCATTGCAAGGTGTAGCGCCTGCTCCAGGGATGCCTGTTCTTTTTCGGGCAGGAAACGCTCGGCCAGATTACCAACCTGGGCTTTGAGGCTTTCGAGAAACCCAGGTTCGGTCTCTGCGTGTTGCAGCAGACCGGCCAGCGCCTGTTCGTCGCCAACGGGAAAATATCCGGCATAGTCACGCCCCAGCAAACCAACATTGCCCGGAATGTCGGATGCCAACACCGGCAAGCCAGCCCGGCAGGCTTCGGAGACCACGTTTGCGCCACCCTCCATTACCGAGCTGATCACCATTAACTGGCTGTTCGCCATCAACTGCCGGGTGCGGGTTTTATCCAGCTCGCCGAGCCAGTGGAAGCGTGGATTTTCAGCCATTTCCCGCTCTGCTTTGTTGTGCCATGCGTCGTTGTGGGCCCTGCCGGCACAAAAAACCTGTACCTTCGAGTCCTTCGGAAGCAATCGTGCGGCATAAGCCGCCCTCAGAGAATCCTTTTCGTCCCGAAGATGACCAATCACACAAGCGCCAAAACTCTCTTTCGTGAGATCCGCTTGCGGCGCCGGAAAGGCCTCCGGCCCCTCAGCCGATTGGTATAGCGTGACCAATTTGCTGGCAAGGCCGGCGGGTATGTCGTGCGCTACCAAGTCGTGCAGACCAATAAGCGCATCGGCAGCGCCCATAGAATACCGGGTATCTTCCGGGTATTCGTGCTGGTGCTGATAGATATCCGTGCCGGTGAGAGCCACGATGAGCGGCTTTTCAGGCCAGGTTTCGCCGAAATGTCGTATGGCATCGACACTACGCCAGGCATGCAGGGCTATAAACGCATCGCAGGGTTCACCGTGGTATTCAGTAACCACGTCGACCGAGTGCCCGGCACTTTCCAGCAAGGTCTCCCACCGTTCCGCCGTTGCCCGGTTTCCTGCTTTCGAACCCGGCTGCGCCGGCGTGATCATTATCAGATGCATTGTCTTTGATTGAACCCAGCTTACTGAAAAATGAAGTGTTCGGCCCTGAGCCAATTAAACCCGCAAACCGTACAGCTGTTCAGAGTTAACCCAAATCAAGGTATCCTTCTGAAGCAGGAGTCGTTCGCTTCATCTCTGCACTGTAAATATCCATTCCAAAAAGGAAAAACCATGACCCACAATCTTATACGGAAATTGCTGATTATTGGTCTCTGTTCTCTTTTTTCAGCCGCCGTGACCGCGCAGACATTCATTTTTACGGCAATACCGGACGAAGATGAAACCAAGCTCGTCGAGCGTTTTCGCGGCATTGCGGACTACCTTTCCGAGGAACTGGATGCCGATGTGAAGTACATCCCCGTGAAATCCTATGCGGCTGCCGTTTCCGCCTTCCGGAATAACCAGGTGCAGCTGGCGTGGTTTGGCGGCCTGTCGGGTGTTCAGGCGAGATCACTTGTACCCGGTTCGCAGGCAATCGCACAGGGCACTGAAGACCAGGCCTTCTACGTCTATTTTATTGCTCATGAGAGCACCGGCCTGGATCGTCAGGATAGCCTGCCAGAAGACGTACGCGGTAAGACCTTTACCTTCGGATCAAAGGGCTCAACGTCGGGACGATTGATTCCGGAGTACCTCATCCGCGAAACGTTTGGCGAAGCACCTGAAGATGTCTTTTCTCGCGTCGGCTACAGCGGCAACCACACTCGCACCCTCCGTCTGGTCGAGTCCGGCACCTACGAAGTGGGCGCGATGAACTTCGCGGTCTGGGAAAAAGAACTGGAAAACGGAAACATTGATACCGACGCCGTGAAGGTCATCTGGAAAACACCCGGGTTCCCGAATTACCAATGGAGCATCCGTGGCGACGTGGATGAAAACTACGGCGAAGGCTTTACCGATCGCGTTCGCGAAGCCCTGTTATCGCTTGATGATCCCGAGCTGCTTGAGAGCTTCCCGCGTTCTGATTTTATTCCCGCTTCAAACGACGATTATGAGCCGATTCGCAAAGTAGCGAAAGAAATCGGAATCATTGATTGATGGCAGGCTTTGATCTCTCAGGCCTGACGGCCTCTTTTGGGGGTGAGCGGGTAATCGGGCCCCTCACCCTCAAGGTAAAGGAAGGAGATCAGGTTGCCCTGGTCGGTAAGAGTGGTGCAGGTAAATCCACTCTTATCCGACTTATTCACCAGCGAGTGGATGGCCAGTCATCTCTTGTGCCTCAGGAGCTTGGCCTGGTAAACGCCCTTCCTGTATTTCACAACGTTTTCATGGGCCAGCTCGACAAGCATGCCACCTGGTACAACACCATTACCCTTGTGCGGCCATTCAAACAGGACAGAAAACAGGTCCTGGAGCTTCTGGACGCATTGAGAATGTCTGAAAAACTCTGGATTCCCACAGCTTCGCTCTCGGGCGGGCAGCGTCAAAGGGTGGCCATTGCCAGAGCCCTTTATCGCAACGCCCCGGTCTTATTGGCAGATGAACCCATCTCCGCACTGGACGGCCCCATGGCGCATCACGTTATGCAATTGCTGCGAGATCGCTTCAAAACCAGTGTTATCGCTCTTCACGATGTGGAAATGGCGATGAAGTACTGTAACCGCATTGTTGGCATACAGAATGGGCAGGTCGCCCTTGATGAGCCTACTGACCAATTGGCGGCCGCAGACATCATGTCGTTGTATTAGGATCTGTCGAGCGATGCTCTCCTACCCAACTGTTCGCACCAGCCTGATCTTTCTTGCTATTGCGCTTGTGGGGCTGTTGTTTGCCGATATTGCGATCACCGCAAACAATCCCTGGCGGGATCTGGGCAACTTTTTCCTGGGTGTACTCACTCCGAACTTTTTCAGCAGCGAAGGTCTTCTTACCGCCTTATTGCGAACAGTGGCCTTCGCCTTTGTTGGGGTGACCGTTGGCGGGGTTTGCGGATTTTTTCTGGCTCTGGTGTACCGATTCCTCCCGGTGCGGGTGTTTTGTGCTTTCATCAGGGCGATTCATGAGCTCTTTTGGGCTCTTATTTTTTTGCAGTTTTTCGGTTTCCACCCCCTGACGGGCGTGTTGGCGATTGCGATACCTTATTCCGGCATCTTCGCCAAGGTTTACTCCGAGATTCTCGAGGAAGCTGACCCGGAGCCGGGCAGGCTCTTGCCACCGGGAACAGGAACTATCGCGGCGTTTCTGTATACCAGGATTCCTGATTGCTGGGTCCAATTGAGAACCTACACCGCCTATCGCCTTGAATGCGGGCTGCGTTCGAGTGCCATACTCGGATTTGTGGGCCTGCCAACTCTGGGGTTTTATTTGGAAACCTCTTTTTCCCAGGGGATGTACTCCGACGCCGGCGCAATGTTGATCCTCTTTTACGTGCTCATTGCCACAATTCCACTATGGGTAAGACCCAAGTTGTTACCCGTGTATATCGTGGGGGCTCCGTTTTTCCTTGGCGATGGCTTGCCCATCGTCTGGGGTAATGTTGAACGGTTTTTCACCGAGGATATTGTCCCCAGCCCACTCAGGGATGGAGAGGGCCTGGCCGGCCTTTTACCGTGGCTGAATGAACTGATGATCGAGCAGGCACTGCCTGGCATCTGGAATACTGTGGTTCTCACTCAGATTGCGCTGGTGGCCACGGGTATCCTCACCCTGCTGGCGTTCCCCCTGATCTCAAATCATTTTGGCGGCCCTATACGTCGAACCTCCGGCCATATTTTTCTAGTAATTGCCCGATCAACCCCTGAGTACATCCTGGCCTACATACTCCTGCAACTCTGGGGACCTTCCATGCTTCCTGCGGTGGTTGCATTGGCCCTTCACAATGGCGGCATCATAGGCCACCTGATTGGCCGGCAAACCAACACGATCCGTTTGAGATCCGATGCTCCCAAAGGCTTTAATCGCTATAGCTGGGAACTCGTGCCCCGGATCTACCGATCATTTCTGGCGTTTCTATTTTATCGCTGGGAAATCATCATGAGAGAAACTGCAATCCTTGGTATTCTCGGCATCTACACCCTTGGCTTTTACGTTGATAGCGCGATACAGAGTATCCGGTTCGACCAGGCAATGGTTCTGATCCTGATAACGGCCATGCTTAACATCGGCGTAGACATCCTCGGCCGCTATATTCGCCGCAAGCTGGCTTTGCAGACCATGCCCACCTGCTAACCCGCACTGCGATCCCCATCACAGTTCCGTCATTTCGGCCAACGCTAAACTGGTAATTGGCGACCGGTTGGCGGTATTGCCAGGATACATTCCGCTACACTCAGATCACCTATTGCAACATTCAGAGTTCTGGTGATGATGGTTAACGGGTTGATTCTCTTCATTCAGGTCGGGCTGCTGGCGCTGCTTGTCCTGTTGGCTGTGCGGGTTATCTCGCTGGTGCGTTCCGAACCCATCGCAGTCGGTCGCCAGGAAATCTGGCCAGCAACGAGGGACACGGTGGCTACCGACCTGCCCTCAAACAATTCCGAATGGCCGGTTGCCAGCAGAAGGCCGACTCCTGAAGCTGCTCCGGACCGGGCTGAGCTCATCACCCGATTGCACATTCTGGCTGGTCTCCAGGAACGGGATTGCCGTGTAAAGGGTCTGGCGCTAGCGACCGCACCCGATGCGGTCAAAGCCTATGCCACGGCTTGGCTGTACGGTGCCGGGTGCGCCCTGAGCGACAAAGGCAGTCGGCATTCCGAGGCACTGGCCGGGATTGTTGCCCAGACCATCAATCGAAAAACGGGGATGCGTCAACCGCAGGCGATGCAGGCGATCAGCACATTAACAGACAGTGCGGTTTATCTGGCTTGTTTCCGGGCGGGTCTGGAAGGTGCGGAGTTCTGGCGATACAACCATTTCGTACCGCCCACGTCGAGTCTTTACGACGCCATTACTGCCAACGCGTTTATTTAGCAGCCTGTTTGTTTGCGGTTTCAAGTACCCAGTCGGTACCCAGGGCAACGGGTTCCGCATGATCCTGTTCGTCCACTCGGGTTCCGGTTATTTCAGGCCGGCTGAAGCCGCCATCATCCGTATTTGCCATGCTGTCCACATCCACGGAACGAACCACATAGGTTACGCCGCCGGCCAGCACTTTCGCGCGATGAGTCAGGCCGAAAACAAACCGGCAGTAATCCAGCTTTAGCTGAATCAGATCCTGTTCGGCTTTGCGGATTTTTCTGAGCAGAACCTTCTGAACGCTATCTCCGTAATCCATCACGTTGTCCCTGCAAATGGCGATGAGATGATTTTACACAATCCCGGACCGTTGTCAGCCGACCAGTTGTCGGTTCAGCTGTCCCGGTGCTATTCGGCCTGGAAAACCAGCTTAACCGGGATGTTTTCGATGGGTTCCTGGCCCTGTTGCAGATCAATGCGCCAGGTCATTTTGCCATCCACGGTGCAGAACGGCGCTGTGAAACGGGCGGAGTACTGGTTTTCCGACTGTTTGCCGAGGGGCACCGGGTACTCGCCCATGTACATGGACTCGCCCCGGAGAACAGCCAGAAAGCGTTCCGGACGTTCCGGTGTAGCAACGGTTAGCTGGTATTCGGTGCCCTGAGCGCCCACGCCCATGGTGTTGAGGGCAACCTGCCAATCTCCGGAACCATTCGACCATTGGCACGGACCGCTTTCCAGCAGATCACACTGAACGGTCTGACTTTCTCCGCCGGACGTTTTGCCAGTGTCTCCCAGCAGGCGCCAACCGAACACACCGGCACCAACCACGGCCAGAATCAATCCTGTAACAGCAATCGCGCGTAACATAACCGCTTCCCGAACAAACCCGGCCGGCATTATGGGGTTTTCTCCGGCCGAGGCAAAGGTTTCTAAACTGGCGCTACTCATGAGAAAATACTGCGCCTTCAATTCGACCCATTCTGACCACAGGACACGCCCGTGCAGCCGGATATTTCCGTTAAGCACCTGAGCAAGGTATATGGCGACGGTTTTCAGGCTTTGAAAGACATTAACCTGGACATCCGCCGTGGCGAGATCTTCGCCCTCCTCGGCCCCAATGGCGCTGGCAAGACCACGCTCATCAGTATCATCTGCGGTATCGTCAATGCCTCCTCCGGACAGGTAACGGCCGCCGGTTACGATATTGTCAAAGACTACCGCAAGGCCCGCGAGACCATCGGCCTGGTGCCACAGGAACTCAACACCGATTCATTCGAAACTGTCTGGAATGCCGTTTCCTTCAGTCGTGGGCTATTCGGCAAGGCGCCGAAACCTGCGCACATCGAGAAAGTCCTGAAAGATCTTTCTCTCTGGGACAAGCGCAACAACCGGATCATGTCTCTCTCCGGTGGCATGAAGCGCCGCCTGATGATTGCCAAGGCGCTCTCCCATGAGCCCCAGATACTGTTCCTGGATGAGCCCACGGCGGGCGTCGACGTTGAACTGCGGCGGGACATGTGGGAAATGGTGCGCAAACTTCGGGAACATGGCGTGACCATCATCCTCACCACCCACTACATCGAAGAAGCCGAGGAAATGGCGGATCGCATCGGTGTCATTCGCGGTGGCGAGATCATTCTGGTCGAGGACAAGGCCCAGTTGATGACCAAGCTGGGCAAGAAAGAGTTGCGACTGCAGCTGCAGCACAAACTGGACAAGGTGCCCGGTGAACTGACTCTGGAGCCGATAGAGCTGTCAGAGGATGGTTACGAGCTGATATACACCTTCGACTCCCAGCGAGAGCAGGCAGGGGTAACCCGATTGCTCCGCACGCTTGGCGATCTCGGTATCGAATACCGAGACCTTCAAACCCGGGAAAGCTCCCTTGAAGAGATTTTTGTCGGCCTGGTGCACGAGTAAAACTGCCGGCTATTCTGGAGAAATGCATGAACCTGTACGGTATCCGCGCAATCTACAATTTTGAAATGGCCCGCATGAAGCGCACTGTGATGCAAAGTGTGCTCTCGCCGGTTATATCCACCTGCCTGTATTTCGTGGTGTTTGGCTCAGCGATTGGCTCGCGGATGGGCGACATCGACAACATCGCCTACGGCGCTTACATCATCCCCGGCCTGGTGATGTTGTCGCTGCTGATGCAAAGTATTTCGAACGCCTCCTTCGGCATCTACATGCCCAAGTTCTCGGGCACGATTTATGAAGTGCTCTCTGCCCCGGTCTCCTATGTGGAAGTGGTGCTGGGCTATGTCGGTGCTGCTGCCACCAAGTCCATCATTCTTGGGCTTATCATCCTGGCGACCGCCAAGTTCTTCGTGGACTACGACGTACTGCACCCCTTCTGGATGCTCTCCTTCCTGGTGCTTACCTCGGTGACCTTCAGCCTGTTCGGTTTCATTATCGGCATCTGGGCCGACGGATTCGAAAAACTGCAGATCGTGCCGATGATGATTGTCACACCGCTGGTTTTCCTTGGCGGTACCTTCTATTCAATCGACATGCTGCCAGAGGTCTGGCAGACCGTGAGCCTGTTCAATCCGGTGGTTTACCTGATCAGCGGTTTCCGTTGGGCGTTTTACGGCGTGTCTGACGTTCATATTGCCATCAGTGTGGGAATGACCCTCGTATTCCTCACGGCCTGCATGGTCGGCATCTGGTGGATTTTCAAGACCGGCTACCGGTTGCGCTCGTGACCTGCGCATCAAGCCCGGTTCGGGGGGCGGAAGTCTGGGCCCTCCTTGCAGCCAGCTTATTGCTCTACGGCTGCTCCTCGGGCATTGCAGCGCCTCAGGACGGCCTGCCGGTTGTCGAGGCCTGCTTTGTGTCTGCGTCGGGCGTGGTGCCAGTGCAACTCGAGATTGCCGGCACTTCCGAGCAACGCCAGAAAGGACTGATGGGCCGTACGTCCATGGCTCCCGATGCCGGGATGCTGTTTAAATACCGCGAGCCGAGATCAGCCAGCCACGGATTCTGGATGTACAAGACCCTGATTCCCCTCGACATCGCCTACCTGAACGAGGATGGCAAGATTGGCAGCATTCGCAAGATGGTGCCCTGCCCCTCGGCCAGCGGATCCGGTTGCCCCACCTACCCGGCCGGTGTGCCATTCATCGAGGCCGTGGAGATGAACGCCGGCTTTTTCCTGGAACATGGAATCGGAACGGGCGACCGGCTCGCCATCGGAAAGGACAATTGCCCCGCAAATTAGGCCGGGCAATGTCTCAGCAACCGGTTCAGCTGTCCTGCCACTCTGGCTTGCGCTTCTCCAGAAATGCGCAGATACCTTCCTGGGCGTCGTTCGCCATCATGTTGTCTGCCATCACCTTTGAGGTGTACTCATAAGCGTCCTCCAGCGGCATTTCCAGTTGCCGGTAGAAGGCTTCCTTACCAATCTTCAGGGTATGACCAGACTTGTCGGCAATGGTACGCGCCAGCTTGTAAACCATTTCGTCCAGGTGCTGCTCATCAACAATCTGATTGACCAGTCCGATGCGTTCAGCTTTCACGGCACCAATCATCTCACCGGTCAGCAGCATTTCCATCGCGTGCTTGCGTGACACATTCCGGGACAGCGCCACCATCGGCGTGGAACAGAATAGCCCGATATTCACGCCAGGCGTCGCAAACCGGGCGGTATCGGCCGCCACGGCCAGGTCGCAGCTGGCCACCAGCTGGCAGCCGGCGGCGGTCGCAACACCCGCAACCCGCGCAATGACTGGCCGGGGCAGGTTCACGATCTGCTGCATCACCTTGCTACACTGGTTAAACAGGGCCAGCTGGAATTCATGGCTATCGAACTGCTCACGCACTTCCCGGAGGTCATGGCCGGCACAAAACACGTTGCCATGAGCCGCAAGGACGACAACCCGCGTTTTCGAATCGGAGGCGATGATCGCCAGCTCTTCAGACAAGGCCTCGAGCATGGCCATGGAAAGGCTGTTTTTCTTCTCCGGCTGGTTCAGTGTAAGCGTGGTAATGCCATTTTCGCTGTACTTGTGCACCAGCTCTTGTGTTTGTTCAGTCATGTGGACACTCCATTTGAATCGTTGCTGCACCGGGCATTCTGGAATCTTACCCAGAGTATTGCTGACTGCGTCTATACTGTCGAAGCGACTTTTGTAGGATGCTCAGTTTTCAATGCGTTGCGGTTGTTATAGACCTCTGCTGCCCATAGGCTGTTGGTAGAAGCCAAAACTGCAGAGAGGAATAACGCATGTCAAAATCAATGATCCTCAAAGCCATCTTCGCCATCGCGGTTATCGGCGGAGCAGTCTTCATAATCGTAAAAGACGATCCAGCAACACCAACCGGCGACATCAACAGCATCCAGCCGCTGCCGGAACAGGACAACCCATAAATTAACCGAACCACCACACCGGAACAGGCGAAGCCACGTTGCAGACTACCAGAATCAAAGGACTGACCATCGCAGCTCTGGGCGTGCTGTTTATCGTGCCCGATGCGTTGCTGGTGAAAATCACCTCCGTGGATCCTGTGGTCTTTCTGTTTTGGCGCGGCCTGTTACTGGCGATCAGTTTTTTTGTGATCAGCTGGGCGCGATACCGTTCCCGACTGGTGCCTGAAATTCGAAAATGCGGCCGTAAAGGCCTGTTCTGTGCCGGTGCCTTTGCCATCAGTACCCTTGGGTTCGTGGTTGGCATGAAGAACACAGCCGCCGGCAATGTGCTGGTCATCCTGAACACCGCGCCGGTCATCGCGGCCGTGATTGCCTGGGCGGTCTGGAAAGAAACGCTGCCTCTTCGCACCTGGGTAGTCATTTTGGTGTGCGTCACCGGCGCCACCTTCATGGCCGTGGGAGAATTCGGCAAGGGCGACCCTCTGGGTCTGTTGATGGCCGTGGTTGCCGCCACTGCCCTGGCCTCCAACCTCAACGTAGCGCGCTCCAAACCCGACAGCGATATGAGCGTGATGCTTATGTTCGGCGCGCTGGTACTGGCAGGTGTGGCGGCATTGCTTGGTGGTGCGCAGGTGCCCTCGGCCCATGATTTCTTCTTTATCGCCCTGCTCTGTCTGGTGTTCCTGCCCACTGCGTGCATCCTGATCCAGATTGGCCCCCGCTATATTCCGGCGGCGGAAGTCAGCCTGATGCTGCTTCTGGAAACCGTGTTCGGGTCTTTCCTTGTTTGGCTATTCCTCGGCGAAGTACCGCCAAAGCTCAGCCTGGTAGGTGGTGTTATTGTATTCTCCGCCCTGGCGGTGCATGGCTGGACGGAAGTAAGCCGGTACCGAAAAGCGCGGGTGGCAGTTGATTAACCCGGTTCCCGCGCGCGAAGATACGCGCTGATCAAAAACAAGGAACCGCAACAATGACCACCGTACCCAAGCTCACCGATGCCCTGTTGACCCTCGAGAACCGTGTCGCCACGCTTACTCTGAACCGTCACGACCTGCGCAATGCACTGACCGGCTCAAACCTGATCGACGACATCGTGACCACCGCGGAATGGGTTAACCAGTGCGAAGACGTGTCGGTACTGGTGATCACTGGAGCGGGCTCTGCGTTCAGCGCCGGCGGCAACATTCGGGACATGGCCAACCGCAGCGGCGATTTTGCAGGTGACGTGGCCGAATGCGCCGACCGTTACCGCAAAGGCATTCAGCGCATTCCCCTGGCCCTTCAGAATGTGGAAGTGCCCATCATCGCCGCGGTCAACGGTCCCGCCATCGGCGCCGGCTTCGATTTGGCCAATATGGCCGATATCCGCATTGCCTCGGAAAACGCAAAGTTTGGCGAAACCTTTCTTAACCTGGGAATCATTCCGGGTGACGGCGGCGCCTGGTTCATGCAGCGCCTGATTGGCTACCAGCGCGCCTTCGAGCTTACGCTCACCGGGCGGGTGATAGACGCTACCGAGGCAAAGGAGCTGGGCATTGTTCTGGAGGTGGTACCAGCGGACGAACTGATGAACGCCGCCAATGCCATGGCAAGTCGCATGGCCAGCCAACCACCGAAAGCCACTCGCCTCACCAAACGCCTGATGAAAATGGCACCGAGGATGGAGCTGAAGGATTTTCTGGATGTGTGCGCCAACTTCCAGGGCATGTGCCACAACGAGCCTGAGCACCTGGAAGCGGTTAACAAAATGCTGGAAGCAATGTCGAAAAAATAGTAGCAGCGGCCAAATGGCCGCCTATCCATCAAACGGGGCTATTGCCCCGTAAAGACCTTGAGGTCGAGCTCTTTCTCCACCTGCCTTGCAATCGTCTCGTCAGAAAGACTGAAAGCCACATGGAACCCCTTATCGGTCTCGATACCACCATCATTGATGATGGAAACCACCTGCGCAGGATCTGTCAGTTCACTGACATCTTCGACCAGCGCTATCTGATCATCTTCCAAAAGCAGACTGTTTGCCGCTTCAATCGCCGAGGAGGCACCCTGGCCGGGTGATGGCGTACAGACAATCATTCTCGCCTGCCCCACTGGCGTCACGATCAGCCTCTTGGCTTTCTCGATGGGATCGTTCACATAATCTGCGATTTGCTTACCAATAGTTTCAACTTCGGCCATGGCGTTCTGTCTCCTTGGACGGAAAACATTGAGTTAAAGCTTACGCCTACCGAAGAAACGTCGATCACTGCTCATTTGCCGTCGAGACCTGCGATTCGACGAAGATCACAAGAAAACACTTGGAGGGACACTGATAACAAAGATGGTGCTCCGGGCCGGAATCGAACCGGCACGACCTAACGGTCGAGAGATTTTAAGTCTCTTGTGTCTACCAATTTCACCACCGGAGCATTCGGGGGAGGTTTTGACGGGCAGAATTGTATAAGTCTGCGTGGGGTAACGCAATTCGGATTCTGCCCGCACTATCAGGCTGCCGGGCTGGTCTTTAGCGGGTTGATCGCCCTGCCCTTATAAATGTATCCCGCGATTTTCGGTGCCTTCGGGATGTAGAGGTTTTCAAGTTCCTGGATTTCAAAGCCGGCGTGACGGATCAGGTCTGCGATGTGTCGGTTCAGGTGGCAGCCGCCGGCCAGCTTTTTCCAGCCGGGGGTGATGCGGTTTTGCCATTTTCTCGTGTCATCGTGGGGCGATTCGCCGTGTTCGAGGAACAGGAGTTCACCGCCGGGTTTGAGCACTCGGCGCATCTGTTGAAGAGCGGCGTTCCAGTCGGGGATCGTACACAGGGTGAAGGTCAGCAGAACGGTGTCCACGGAGTTGTCGTCCAGAGGGATTTTCTCCCCGGGCAGATCCAGCCACTCTACCTTTATTGGAGTTTTGGCAAGGTTTGGCAGGGCCTTTCTACGCATGCCTTCTGATGGCTCCAGGCCGTACACCATATCGACGTTGTTGGCGTTGTAGAATTCCATATTGATGGCGGAGCCCATGCCCACTTCCAGGACGACACCTTTGGCGTGGGGAACTACCTGGCTACGAAGTTTCATCACCTGGCCCATTGAGCAAGCCCGGTCTATGATGTGAGGCAGTATTCTGTCTTCGTAAAAGCTCATCGGCATCACCATAATTGCGATAAATCAAGGGTGCGACAATCGGCCCTATCGAAACTGCTACTTTATTTAGTAGCATAGTAATCATCTGCCGGTAATAACAATATAACAATCAGAGCTAAGGCAGCGGCTGAACGGGTTCGCTGTGCCCGTTTGTTATGATGTGATGGTTACCGGAGGGTTCCCATGGAACTTGATCCTCTTATTCTATCGCGAATCCAGTTCGCGTTCGTGGTGTCATTTCACGCCATTTTTCCGGTATTTACCATCGGCCTCGCTTCTTACATTGCGGTACTTGAGGGCCTGGCCTTCAAAACCGAGAACCCGGTTTGGGTTAAGCTATCGGCCTTCTGGACCAAGGTGTTTGCCGTGGTGTTCGGCATGGGGGTGGTATCAGGCATCGTGATGTCGTTCCAGTTCGGGACCAACTGGAGTAACTTCGCCCAGGCCTCTGCTAATTTCCTTGGCCCAATCCTGAGTTATGAGGTGGTCACGGCGTTCTTCCTTGAGGCGGCGTTCCTCGGCGTGCTCCTGTTTGGTCGCGACAAGGTGCCCGCTGGTGTTCACCTTTTTGCCGCTATCATGGTTGCCACCGGCACCTTCATTTCGTCGTTCTGGATTCTCTCGGCGAATAGCTGGATGCAGACTCCGGCCGGCACCGAACTTCGCGACGGCGTGTTCTACGTCACCTCCTGGAGCGAGGCGATCTTCAATCCCTCTTTCCCCTATCGCTTCGCCCACATGGCACTGGCTTCTTACCTTACCGGCGGCTTTGTGGTGGCCGGGGTGAGCGCCTGGTACCTGCTGCGCGGTCGCGAGGTTGAAGCCAACAAAAAGGCACTGTCCATGTGCCTTTGGCTGTTGCTGTTCATTGCGCCTGCCCAGGCAGTTCTGGGGGATTTCCACGGCCTGAACACTCTTGAGCACCAGCCGACCAAAGTCGCGGCCATGGAAGGTAACTGGGAAACCTCCCGTAACGTGCCGTTGCTGCTATTTGCCATTCCCGATCAGGAAAACCAGCGCAACCTGTTTGAGATTGGCATTCCCAGCCTGGCCAGTTTCATTCTCACCCACGAATGGGACGGTGAAGTGCCGGGTGTAAGCGCGGTTCCTGTTGACGAGCAACCACCCGTCGCAATCGTGTTCTGGTCGTTCCGTATCATGGTGGGCATTGGCCTTCTGATGATCGCCTTCGCGGTTACCGGCCTGGTTCTGCGTGCCGGCGGCAGATACTGGCGCACCAACTGGTTCCTTCAGGGTATGCGCTTTATGAGCATTGCACCTTTCTTTGCAGTGCTGACCGGCTGGTTTGTGACCGAGGTGGGTCGCGCGCCCTGGCTGGTGTACGGCCAGATGACCCAGGCCGAAGCCCTGACCCCGTCACTGACCGGTGGTATGGCTCTGTTCACACTTATCGGCTATGTCGTGGTGTACGCTCTGGTGTTCTCTGCCGGTGTCTACTACCTCATGCGTGTGTTGTATGTCGGTCTTGAAGACCGTGATGAGGACGAACACGAGGCAGATCGACCCAAGCGTCCGTTCTCCGCTGCACACGTGCCTTTCGAAATTGACCACAATTCTGACGATACTGTTGGTACTGCCAAGCCCGTCAACCAGGGAGGTCACTGATTATGGAACTGTTTGATCTGCCTCTTATCTGGGCATTCATTATCGGCTTCGGCATCATCATGTATGTGCTGATGGACGGGTTCGACCTGGGCGTGGGCATTCTCTTCCCCTTTGCTCCGAACGAGGAAGCCCGCGACACCATGATGAATTCGGTGGCCCCGGTGTGGGACGGCAATGAAACCTGGCTGGTGCTCGGTGGCGCCGGTCTTCTGGCCGCCTTCCCCATGGTGTATTCCATCTTCCTGCCGGCACTCTATATCGGTGTATTCCTGCTATTGGCCGGGCTAATTTTCCGGGGCGTGGCCTTTGAGTTCCGGTTCAAGGCCCGTACGTCACGTTATCTCTGGAACTGGGCGTTTGCCGGCGGCTCCACAGTTGCATCCTTTGCCCAGGGCGCCGTGGTCGGGGCCTATATCCAGGGCTTTGAAACCGCCAATGGCGTCTATGTTGGCGGCGCGCTGGACTGGCTGACGCCGTTCACCGTGCTCACGGGTCTGGGTATGCTGGCCGGCTATGCCCTGCTGGGTTCCACCTGGCTGATCATGAAAACCGAGGGGAATCTGCAGCAGTGGGCCTACAAGATCACCCTGCCCTTGCTCCTCGCGGTGTTGGTGGTCTTTGGCATCATCGGCGTCTGGACGCCCTTCGTGGATGAAATGGTGCGTGAGCGCTGGTTCTCTAACCTGAGCATTATCTGGATTCTGCCGGTTCTTACACTGCTGTGCGCTATCCAGATTTATCGTTCAGTGCGTGATCGCCGGGACGGCATGCCGTTCGTGGCCACCATGGGGCTGTTCATCACCACCTATCTGGGCCTGGTTGTCAGCCGCTGGCCTTATGTAGTACCGCCGGAATATACCCTCTGGGAAGCGGCGTCTGCCTACGAATCCCAGCTGTTCCTGTTGTTGGGCCTGTTGTTCGTGATCCCGATTGTTCTGGCTTACACGGCCTGGACCTATTGGGTCTTCCGCGGCAAGGTACGCGCCGGCGAGGGATATCACTAAGTGGCGGAGCCATCGGCCAATGGGGGCGGAGAGAATACCTCCGCCGCCGATCAGAAAGCCGTCAAAGGATGGCTTGCGGATCTGGCCCGTGGCAGTCGCCTGTGGATCCGAAGTACCGTGGCTGCCGGCACCGTTGCCGGCATTGCCACCATTATTCAGATGGTTTTGCTTGCCCGGATTATCCACCTGGGCATCATTGACGAGGTCCCGGTTGCGGACCTCACTCCCCTCTTTCTCGGTCTGATCCTGGCGCTGGTTGTTCGTGCGCTGGGCCAGGGTTTTCAGACCCGGTTTGCGGCGCGTTGCAGCGAACAGGTTCGCCGGGATGCCCGACGACAGCTCCACAAACACTGGCAGGCCACAGGCCCGGTTGAATTGGGCCAGTCTTCCGCTGGCACCCTGGCCAGGGAGTGGATTGACCATGTGGAAGCCCTGCACGGTTACTTTGCGCGGTTTCTGCCGCAGATGACCCTGTCGATGATTGTGCCGCTGCTGATCCTGGCCCTGGTGTTCTGGCTGGACTGGCTGGCCGGCATTTTCCTGCTGCTGTCCGCGCCGCTGATTCCCCTGTTCATGGCCCTGGTGGGCATGGGCGCGGAGAAACTGAACCAGCAGCACTTTGAAACCATCAGCCGGCTTTCCGGCCAGTTCCTGGACAAGGTGCGCGGCCTGACCACCCTGCAGCTGTTCGGCCAGACGGCCGGCGCTGCGGAGCTCATTCGCAAGCGCTCTGATCACTACCGCCGCATTACCATGAAAACGCTCAGGGTCGCTTTTCTGTCCTCAGCGGTTCTGGAGTTCTTTGCCTCTGTGGCCATCGCCGTGATCGCCATCTACATCGGGTTTGGTCTGCTTGGCTATATCACCTACGGCCCTTCCGAGGATCTGACCCTGTTTTCCGGGTTGCTGATCCTGTTGCTGGCCCCGGAGTTTTTCCAGCCGCTGCGCACGCTCTCCCAGCATTACCACGATCGCGCCGCGGCCATGGGCGCCGGCTCAGAGATACTTGAGCGGCTGGATCTGCCGGTGAACTTTGAAACCGCATCAGAGATGGCGTCGGTCGAGGGTTCGGAAGACCGGATTGAGCTGCGTGCCGTCGGTAAAGGTTTCCGGACCGACCAAACGGTGCTGAAAGATCTGTCCCTGACCATCCAGAAAGGTGAAGTGATTGCCCTGACCGGCCCTTCCGGCGGTGGCAAATCCACCCTGCTACATCTTCTGGCCGGCTTCATGGCGCCGGACACCGGTGAAGTTCATCTGTTCGGCGAAGCACCGGGCAGTTTCCGGTTTGGCTGGCTGGGGCAGAAAGGTTTTCTGGTTCAGGGTACCTGGGCCGATAACCTCAGACTGACTACTCCGGATGCCTCCGATATTGCCATTGAAACGGCGCTGCGTAACGTGGGCCTTGGCTCCCTGCTGGACAGCCGGCAACAGGGAATCTACAGCCCGGTGTCGGAAGAGGGTCAGGGACTCTCCGGCGGCCAGGCCCGGCGTCTCAGTCTCGCCCGTATCTTTCTGGCGGATTACGATCTGATCCTGCTGGATGAACCGACTGCGGGTCTGGATAGCGACAGTGAGGTGTTTGTATTAGAGGCCCTGCATAAACTGGCGGTAGCCGGTAAAACCCTGGTTTTCTCAACCCACCACCAGGCTCTCCTGACTCTGGCCAACCGAGTGCTGCTGGTGTCCGGCGGGGAGGTTCGCGATGCGTGAACTGAAACCCTGGCTGGACCTGATTTTCAAACGCCCCGGTCGCCTGGTTGTCGGTGGTTTTCTGATTCTGGCCACCCTGCTCTCCGGTATAGCCCTGTTGGCGGTTTCCGGCTGGTTTATCACCGAAACTGCCTTAGTGGGTCTGCTTCTGGCGGCCGGTGTCGCCGCGACCATCAATCTGTATGTTCCCGGCGGTGCCATCCGTTTCTTTGCCGTCTCCCGCACGGTGTTCCGCTATCTGGAGCGGGTCTACAATCACGATACTGTGTTGCGTCTGCTCACGGATATCCGCGTGGCCCTGTTCCGGCGTTTGTCACAGGCCAGTCGTATTCGCCGTGGCGAACTGAGCGGCGCCCAGTGGCTGTCGAGGCTAACCAGTGATGTGGATGCCCTGGATACGCTGTACCTGCGGCTGATCGCGCCTGCAGCGCTGGCTGGCCTTGTCACCCTTGCGGTCGTGGTACTTGCCGCCGTGCTGTTTGATGTCGGGACGGCATTGCTGGTTGGTCTGTTACTGGTAATTGCTCTGTTGATCGCCACCGTTGGCGTATACCTGAGAACCTGGCGCCTTTCTGCCCGGCAAAGCGACCGGCAGGAGGATTTGCGCACGGCCGTGATTGAGCACATTGAGGGTTTCCCGGAGCTGACCGCTGCCGGGCGGACCGGTAAACATGCGGCCTGGCTGATGCGTCAGGCGCATCAGGTTACCTCCGAGCAGGCGAAGGCCGATACCCGGGTCGGCTGGCATCTGGCAGGCTCTCATTTGCTGGTCAATCTTTCTGCGGTTGTGGCGCTCTGGGCGGGTTTCGCCCTGTTCCAGGCTGGCACCGTGTCCGGCCCGGTGCTGGTTTTGCTGCCGATTGCCCTGCTCGGCCTGGCAGAGGTCTACGCCATGCTGCCCGACGCTTTCGGGAAACTCGGAGCCACCCTGGCATCAGCATCGCGGCTGAACCGGGATTGCCGGGAGGACAAACAGCCGGGTACGCCAAAAGCAGCAGGCCTGCCGCCAGAGACGGCACTGCTCGCCGAAAATATCTCGGTCAAACACAGTGGTTACGCGCCGTTGTTCACCCGCTTCAATCTTGAGATTGAGAGCGGCGAGCGGGTTGGGATTCTCGGCCATTCCGGCAGCGGCAAGTCCTCTCTGGCGGATGTGCTCGCCGGCCTGTTACGCCATGCCCACGGCAGCCTGGCTCGAACAGATTGCGTCTATCTTACCCAGAAAACCGTGTTGTTCGAGGACACCCTGAGAGCCAATCTGTTACTGGGTTCGCCTGAGGCGTCGGATACCGAACTGTGGGGCATTCTGGAGCAGATGGAACTGGCTGAGCGCTTCGCCACAGAACCGGATCAGCTCGATACCTGGCTGGGCAGTGCCGGCAGCCGACTCTCCGGCGGTGAAGCCCGGCGTGTGGCCCTCGCGAGGGTGCTGTTGAACCCAGCCCCGCTGGTCATACTGGATGAGCCGTTTACCGGCCTGGATGCCGAAACCCGGGGGCGGGTGTCAAAACGGATGGAAACACTTCTGGAAGGAAAAACCGTGATCAGCCTGGCACACGGGTCGGAAGCCCTGCCGGGCACCGACCGTGTGATTTACCTGAGCGGTTAGCGGGTTTCGAGCACCTCGAAGGTCAGGCCCGCCTTGCTGGTGAGCCGGTCCATCAGCTTGCCATCCAGCAAGGAGGCCGGCGTCCAGAACCCGCCCGGCTGATCCGCCGGAATATCGAACGCCAGGCACATGCCTGCCTCGCCCAACATTTTGCCGGTGGAGCCATAGCCCGGATCCCGATCGCCAGTCACCTTGGTGATGATGGTTTTGCCATCCTCTGTTCGACCAACGAAACGAAGATCATAGAACCCGGCTTCCTGGGCTTCAGGGCTCGGTCCTTCACCGGGCTGTGGCACAAACTTTTCCACCAGCCAGCGGGTCGGTTTGATGGCCGAGGCCATCAAGAATGCCCCCAGGCCACCGGTGACGGCATAGGCTGCCAGACGTCCCTTGGTACCACGACCGGTCATCATGGCCTCGTCGTAGGTGAACTCCTTGCCATAGCGCGCGTTCTGCATAGCGTTGGAACGGTGTACCACCCGGGTGTTGATCGCTGCCATTACGAAAGGCGCAAGCCAGGCGTTAAAGGTCTTGTCGAACTCCGCGCCTTTAAGGCTGGGCTGACGGGTCTTGGAGCGATGCTCCGGCGGGCAGATGGAGAACGGATTGGCCATTTGTTTCCGAAGTTTTGGATCGGCCGACGCTTCCTTCACCGCGTTCATCAGGGAGGCAACGGTGCCGCCTGAGAATTCGCCTTTGGCGGTTTTAACCCGCATGCGGACATCCCGGCATGGTTCGCCGAAGGTCTGCTCTGCCTGGTTCTGCAGGAACCAGACGCCCATATCAGACGGAATCGAGTCAAATCCACAGCAGTGAACAATGCGCGCACCGGACGCTTTCGCTTCCTCCTCGTAGCGCTGCACCATCTTGCCAATCCACTGTACTTCACCGGTCAGATCGCAGTAGTCGGTGCCGCTGCGCACGCAGGCCTGGACCAGCGGCTCGCCATAAAGGGCATAGGGGCCGACGGTGGAAATGATTACCCGGGTCTGCTCACACATGGATTTCAGCGCCGCTTCATCCGATGCGTCGGCCAGAATCACGGGCAGGTCTTTGCCGTTGTCGCCAAGCTCGCTCTTGAGCGCGTTGAGCTTACTCTCGGAGCGCCCGGCAATCGCCCATTTTACCGATTTGCCCACGCCATAGGTTTCGAGCAAGTAACGGGTAAGAATCTGGCCGACGAAACTGGTGGCACCGAACACCACCAGATCATGGGCCGTTTCAGCGGATTTGGTCATTGCTCTTCCTTAGTCAGCTGCATTGCAAACAAGTTGATAGAGAGTTGATTAGGTAATGGTTCGGAGTTTAGCGAACTCCGACAGGCGCTTTCGCACCCATCAGGCGCATGAATACCGCCACGCCCAGGCCCCAGAAACCGTTGAGAAGAAGTCCGCCTACCCAGGTCTGGGCAGAAACATCGAGCCCTTTCAGGGGAAAGACCACCAGCATGGCGACTGCCGTAGGACCTACTGCCCCTACAATGACATGCCCCAGCCAGAACTTCACCCCCGCCAGGCGGCCGAGAATCAGCCAGAGCAACATGCCCCACAGGCCACCGAAGAACGCCAGTGACACTACCTGGGGAACGCCGAACGGCGGTACCGGTGACAGGTTAAACGGTGCTGCGGGTACAATTCCGCCAAGCCAGAACAGTGCGAAAAGGCCCTGATGAAACACCAGGGTCGCGAGAAAACCACTTGCAAACGCTTTGAACCAGACCATGAACAATCCTCTGTTGGTATAAATAGTTGGCCTTAACTCGTTGATTCTGCGTAGCTCATTACACAACTGCAACCGATATTAACAGTTTTGAGCGCTCGTTCTACTTTCCTGGCCGCACATGGGAATCCGTCGTCACGGCCAATCGTTTGTCATACATGATCGTGCACACTGCAAGGCAGTGCACAAAACGATTTCCGGAGGTTCGAATTGATCACCTTTTTGATGGCATTGAGCATCCTGCTTGTCCTGTTCAGTGGCTTTGTCTGCTGGCAGGTTTTTGAACAGCGTAAAGTGATCGCCCGAATGATGGAGAACGACGATATCGCAGATTCCGAGCAGGAACCGGAGCTGGTTATTACGCTGCGGGTGCTGAATCCGATTGCCCTGGCGAAGCGGGAATCACGCTCTGCCAGGGTGCTGGCCGATAAACTCCCCGTCATGGTGCGCAAGATGGTGTATCAGGAAGTGATGAAAGAGCTCGAAGAAGAGATGTCGGAGCGTGAAATCGATGTGGACATGCAGATCGAGTATCGATGATCACGACGTTTGGGATATTCAAGATGCTTGATGGAAGCGCATTGTCATGATCACCAGCGTAATCGTAATCCTGTTACTGCTTCTGGCCTTCAGCGGGTTCTGCATTGCCTACTGGCAGCTGCTGCTCTGCCGCCGTGAAGCCCGGATTCTCAATTCCCATCGGGTGGCGGCACACAGCGCCATCCAGAAGAGCAGAATGGACCTTCTTGAGGTTCGGAACCGGGCCCGGCTGCTGGAGGACTCCGTTTCCGGCGGTGCCAGTGCGGTGGAGAAGCTTCACAAGGCGATCTCCAACACCACATTCGGGCTGATTGATCTGTTCTCGAAGGATGAAGAATTCCGGCAGACGGCCCGTAAAGCACGGGCCACCCATGACCAGACCAGTCAGCAGATCTATCGAACCGTGCGCACCACCAACAAGGCGCTCCACATCCTCGCGGACACCCTGATCATCGGCAAGGCCGAAAAACGGCTCGCTTCACGCAAAGGACAAAAGCCCCCCGGCTCAGACGACGGTCAGTGAGTTCCCGGCTCAGAGCTTTTCGAAACGCTTCAGAGTCGCTTCGACAGTCACCTCCAGTGACTCAAGGGCCGCAGCCCTCTCCAGGCCCTCGGCACTGGCGCGGTAAAGGTGTGGGGTCATGGCCAGCAGATCGGCAATGCTGGCCTGGTCCGGGAGGGTCAGCGGGAACCGTACCACGGTTGAATCCAGTTGCCGGAAGCCCTCCGGGGCCGCGCTCTCAGAATCTCCGGGGGGCTTCACTTCCGGGTAGATGACTTCTCGCAGTTCCCGCAGATGGTACGCACCGGCATCCACCTGGATAACCTGGCCGCCGGGCTTGAGCACCCGGGCGAATTCGCTGTAAACCGGAAAACCAAACAGGCAAAGCACCAGATCCAACGATTCCGGCAGAACAGGCAGGTTTGCGTTACTGCCAACCACCCATCGAGTCTGCTTATCCTGTTTAGCCGCTGCCAGGACCGCCCATTTGGAAATATCAACGCCAATCAGGGCAAGGCCTATGTTGCCGGCCATGGCCGAAAGGTGGCGAAGGTAATAGCCCTCTCCGGAACCGGCGTCCAGTACCGAGCCAATCCCGTCACCGGGCAGCGCCTTCAGCGCAAGATCGCTCACGGTCTCGGCGATCTGTGTGTAAAAGCCGGCGTTCAGGAACCGCTGTCTGGCTGCGACCATTTCCTTGCTGTCACCCGGGTCCAGGGTGCGTTTCTTCTGGACCGGCAGCAGATGCACATAGCCCTGCCGGGCAACATCGAAGCTGTGGCCATTCTCGCACCGCCAGGTTTTTTCGCTGGGCGCGAGCGGGCAGCCATCCAGTGGGCAGGCTAACGCGTCAAAAGGCATCGTGGTCATGGTTCGTGTATCCGCTTCAACAGTCGGGGCCGGGTATCATGGCAGGTATTTTGGTTTCACCCAAAAGAAAAAGGCACCCGAAGGTGCCTTTTTTCAAGCATGACAGAAAGTTACATAACTTTCTTCAGCTCTTCCTCAAGTTGCGGAACTGCTTCGAACAGGTCCGCTACCAGGCCGTAATCGGCAACCTGGAAGATCGGCGCTTCTTCGTCCTTGTTGATCGCAACGATCACCTTGGAGTCAGACATACCGGCCAGATGCTGGATGGCACCGGAAATACCCACAGCGATGTACAGCTGCGGAGCAACAATCTTACCGGTCTGGCCAACCTGCATGTCGTTCGGCACGAAACCGGCATCGACAGCAGCACGGGATGCGCCAACCGCAGCACCCATCAGATCGGCTACCTGCTCCAGCATCTTAAAGTTGTCACCGTTCTGCATGCCGCGACCACCGGAAACCACGATACCGGCGCTTGCCAGATCAGGGCGGTCGGACTTGGCCAGCTCTTCGCTAACGAACTGGGACAGGCCAGCGTCTTTTACAACGTCCAGCTGTTCAACGGCAGCGGAGCCACCTTCAGCAGCAACCGGGTCGAACGCAGTCGGACGAACAGTAACGACTTTGATGCTGTCACTGGATTTTACAGTGGCAATGGCGTTACCAGCGTAGATCGGGCGAACGAAGGTGTCTTCGGACTCCACGCGCATGATGTCGGAAACCTGGGCAACGTCCAGCAGCGCAGCAACGCGCGGCATGAAGTCTTTGCCCACGGTGCCAGCGGCGGCGAGAATATGGCTGTAGCCCTTGCCTACTTCGGCAACCAGCTCACCCAGGTTTTCGCCCAGGAAGTGACCATAAGCAGCGTTGTCGGCAACCAGCACCTTGTTAACGCCTTCGGCCTTCGCAGCTGCTTCAGCAACGGCACCACAGTTCTCACCGGCAACCAGTACGTCGATGTCTCCGCCGATGGCCTTGGCAGCCGCTACAACATTCAGGGTAGCCTGTTTCAGGCTGCTGTTGTCATGTTCAGCAATTACAAGGATGCTCATTTAGATCACCTTCGCTTCGTTCTTCAGTTTATCGACCAGCTCGGCAACGTCGGCCACTTTCACACCCGCCTGACGGGAAGCAGGCGCTTCAACCTTCAGGGTGGAAAGGCGCGGAGCGATGTCGACACCCAGATCAGCCGGGCTCATGTTGTCCAGCGGCTTCTTCTTCGCCTTCATGATGTTCGGCAGAGAAGCGTAGCGCGGCTCGTTCAGACGCAGGTCGGTAGTGACAACCGCAGGCAGGTTCAGAGCAACGGTCATCAGACCACCGTCTACCTCGCGGGTTACGTTAACCTTGTCGCCCTCAACAACCACTTCGGAAGCGAAAGTACCCTGACCCATGCCGGTCAGCGCGGCCAGCATCTGGCCAGTCTGGTTGTTATCGGAATCGATGGACTGCTTGCCAAGAATGACCAGCTTCGGCTCTTCTTTCTCAACAACAGCCTTGAGCAGCTTGGCCGCTTCGAGAGACTGAACCTCCTCGTCCGTTTCGACGTGGATACCACGGTCAGCACCCAGCGCCAGCGCAGTACGAATCTGCTCCTGGGAGGCTTTCGGGCCAATGGATACCACCACGATTTCACTGGCAACACCCTTCTCTTTCAGGCGAACGGCTTCTTCTACCGCGATTTCGCAGAACGGGTTCATTGCCATCTTGACGTTGGCGAGGTCAACACCGGTGTTGTCCGGCTTGACGCGCACCTTTACGTTGTAGTCGATTACTCGTTTTACAGCGACCAGAACCTTCATAGATTCCTCGTTCTTCTACGATGGGTTTATGACTTGCAGTCCTCGCGCAGAGCCTGCCGAAATTCAATGCGCACTAATAATGGAGGCAACACACGGCAGAATCAATAGCCTCAAACGACGCGCCAGGACTGAACTTTCAGCCAATTCCCCGGTATTGACCGGGGACGGCAATGAGACGATACTAGATTTCGACTCAAAACACACGATGTTTCAGTGTGCTCTTACAATGCCAAAGGACAGGGCGAATTTCAAACAAACGTTTGTTTGATTCTTCAAATACGGTATCCTTTTGGTTATGCAAGTCGGGACAAACGGCTTGGGGCAGTCGTCTATAGGCACTTTTACCGGTATGATGGCGGCCCAGAATAATTGGCCTGCGGGCACATAATATCCATTAAAGATGTTTGAGGAGACCAACGTGGAACGCGAATCGATGGAATTTGATGTTCTGATCGTCGGCGGCGGCCCGGCGGGCCTGTCGGCAGCGTGCCGTGTCATGCAACTGGCACAGGAAGCTGGCGAGGAACTCACCGTATGCGTTGTAGAGAAAGGTTCTGAGATCGGCGCCCACATTCTGGCCGGTACCGTATTCGAGCCCACTGCCCTCAACGAACTCTTCCCGGACTGGAAAGAGAAAGGCGCTCCGCTCAACACGCCCGTTACCCGGGACGACATTTTCCTGCTGAAGAACCAGGACAGCGCCACCAAGATCCCGAATGCGTTTGTGCCCAAGAACATGCACAACCATGGCAACTACATTATCAGCCTGGGTAACCTGTGCCGCTGGCTCGCCGAACAGGCCGAACAGCTTGGCGTTGAGGTGTATCCCGGCTTTGCCGCGTCCGAAACCATCATTGAAGACGGTCAGGTAAAAGGCATCATTACCGGCGATATGGGCGTGGCCCGCGACGGTTCCGAAAAAGACGGCTACATGCCCGGCATGGAACTGCGCGCGAACTACACCCTGTTCACCGAGGGCTGCCGCGGTCACCTGGGCAAGCGCCTGATCAACGAGTTCAAGCTTGATGAAGGCAAAGACCCGCAGCACTACGGTATCGGTATCAAGGAACTGTGGGATATTGATCCGGCCAAACACGAGCCGGGCCTCGTAGTTCATACCACCGGCTGGCCCCTGAAAGAAACTGGCTCCACCGGTGGCTCTTTCCTGTATCACCTCGAGAATGGCCAGGTATATGTGGGCTTGATCACCGATCTGTCTTACAGCAACCCGCATCTGAGCCCGTTTGAGGAATTTCAGCGGCTGAAGCTGCATCCGGAAATCAAGAAACACCTGGAAGGCGGCAAGCGCGTTTCCTACGGCGCCCGTGCAATTACCAAGGGTGGCTACAACGCTCTGCCCAAGATGAGCTTCCCGGGTGGTCTCCTGCTGGGCTGTGACGCGGGCACGCTGAACGGTTCCAAGATCAAGGGCTCCCACACCGCCATGAAGTCCGGCATGTTGGGCGCCGAGGCAGTTTTCGAAGCGCTGAAGGACGGCAAGAGCGGCGAAGAGATCAGCAGCTTCCAGAAGAAATTTGAAGACAGCTGGCTGTTCAAGGAGCTATACGCAGAGCGTAACTTCGGCCCGGCGATGCACAAGTTCGGCAATATAGTCGGTGGCGCCATCGCCTACTTTGAGCAGAACATCCTGCGCGGCAGCCTGCCGATTACCTTCCACGATACCACTCCGGATTATGCCACCATGAAGCCGGCAGCCGAGTGCAAGAAGGTGACCTATCCCAAGCCGGATAACACCCTGACCTTCGATCGTCTGTCCTCGGTGTTCATTTCAAACACCAACCACGAGGAAGATCAGCCGGTTCACCTTAAACTGACCGATCCGGAACTTCCGATCCGCGACAACCTGCCTAAATACGATGAGCCTGCGCAGCGCTACTGCCCGGCTGGTGTTTATGAAGTTGTCGAGAAAGACGATGGCGGCGGAAAGCGCTTCCAGATCAACGCCCAGAACTGTGTTCACTGCAAGACCTGCGACATCAAGGATCCTGCACAGAACATTAACTGGGTAACTCCGGAAGGGGGCGGTGGCCCGAATTATCCGAACATGTAAGTCCGGATTCCGGTAGAAAACGGCCCCTCGCGGGCCGTTTTTTTTGGCATAAAAAAACGGCTCCCGAGGGAACCGTTTTTCGTTGCGTTTCAGAAAAGCTTAGTGAGCGTGGCCGTGCTCTTGCTCTTCGTCAGTCGCGTCGCGAGCTTCTACCACTTCTACGTCGAAGTGCAGAGTCTGGCCAGCGAGCGGATGGTTGGCGTCGATGGTGACGGTTTCGTCGCCAACTTCTACCACACGAACGACCTGGGGGCCGCCCGGGGTCTGCGCCTGGAACTGCATGCCCGGCTCGATGGTATCGACGCCTTCAAATGCAGAACGCGGAACCGGCTGGATCAGCTCTTCGTTAACTTCGCCGTAGCCTTCAGCAGGTTCTACAGAAACCTTAACCTGATCGCCTGCGTTCTTTTCGTTCAGTGCACTTTCCAGTCCACCGATAATGTTCTGTGCACCTTCCAGGTAAGACAGAGGCTCACGACCTTCTACACGGGAGGAATCAAGCTGCTCTCCCTGATCGTTGGTGAGCGTGTAATGGATGGTGACAACACGAGGTTGGGCCATGTGATCTCCTTGCGTGTCCGCAATGACTGTTTAATTGATTTAGGCAATCGAAAGTGATCGTGAACAGCCAGACTGAACAGAGGGACTAACGACCACCGGGCCTCGTTAGAGAGCCAGGCTCATAACAAGTATGAAAACACAGTTTAACAACTGAGCTAATGCGTTTTCTACCGTAATTCTGGGGCCGTGGTACGGGTTTTCAACCACCCTGCCCGATTTTGTAGAAAATTCCGTGGCTGAATACCCCAAGAACCGGGTGTCCGTCTTCATTCCGTTCCACAACATGCTCCGCCAGGTCGTAATAGGCTGCGGTTACCAGTCGCGCTTCGACCCCATGGCGAACCTTTACCACGGGTCTTGGCTCATCGGAGCCCGGATAGGTAGTCACTTCCAGTGGATGGTCCTGGCCAATCTCGAGGGTTTCGCCGACATTGGTGGTCAGGGAAATGACCTGACGGTCGCTCTCTCCAGTCACGGTCAGGGAATGGGCGAGCAACGGCGCATCCTCGACTTGGATGCGCCACTTTTCAACGGGCGTCACCAGGTAGTATTCGCCGTCGCTTTCCCGGCGGAGAATGGTGGAAAACAGACGTACAATCGCTTCTCGAGCCAGCGGCTCGCCTTTGAAGATCCACTGACCATCGCGGCTGATGCGAAGATCCATATCCCCGGAAAGCTCGGGGTCCCACTGATCAATGGGTGGATTCCCGACCTTCTTCACGGTTTCCTCCACCTGCTTTGCAAGATTATCCGGATTCATGCTCATAACGGTGGCTCCCGGCCATCTGAATTACAACCCGCGCATCCACTCCGCGCGCAACGGTGCTGCACCGGGGTTGGTAATGGCGAGGTTTACCTGGTCCAGCATTTTCTGCTTGTCACGGCCCAGCGTGCCTTTCAGCACGAGGTAATTTGAAGCGTGATCACTGCGGAAGATGGTCTTATCCAGCTCAAGATGCTCCAGGAAGAGGCGTATCTCTTCAAAGAGCCCTTTTTGGGACAGCGGCACGAAATCGTCTCCGAAGCCCTCCCGGAAACGTTCTTCTCCCTGTGGGAAACTGACCACGAGGGTGGAAAGATAATCCGGCTGTGTCTCGTTGCAGAGCGTTGCGGTATTGATCGCGTGCTGGCGCGAAAGGTTTTCTCCGCCCAGCCCATTCAGCACCATGACAGAGCTCGTAAGACCCGCCTCACGGATTTTCAGCAGTGCCGAGCGGGTGGATTCCCAGGTTTCGCCCTTGTTGACCCGGCGCAGGATTTCATCATCGCCGGATTCCATACCGACATAGAGAATTTCAAGGCCTGCATCCTTCAGTTGAGCCAGTTCTTCTACGGTCTTTTTCGCGAGGTTGCGGGGCAGACAGTAGCTGGAAACCCGCTGAAGATCCGGAAAAACCTCCCTGAGCTGACCCAGTATTTCCAACAGGCGACGGGTCGGCAATACCATGGCATCACCGTCTGCAAGAAAAACCCGGCGCACGCCACCCAGGCTGCGAGCCGCATTACGGATGTCCTGGAGCACATCTTCAGGCTTGCGGGCCCGGAATTTCTTTTGCGGCTGCGTATACATCTCGCAAAACGTGCACTTGTTCCAGGAGCAGCCGTTGGTGACCGGCAGGATCAGTGACTTGGCTTCACTGGGAGGCCGGAAGACCGGCTCCACGTAGTCGATTGGAAAGCTGTACATAGTCGGGCTCGGATTTGAGGATTCAGAAATTACTTACTGGCGATATCAGGGCAGAAACTGGGCTTTCAAGTCAGCGCAACCGGGACCGACTACTGGCATATCCAGCATGACGGCCTGGGAGGTCATGAACGGAATGCCCCGGCGGTGTGCGTCAACCAGAAGCGTGGCAAGCCCTCCCACCAGGGGCATGTGGGAAACGATCAACAGGGGTGATTCGTGATGCTCAATCAATGCATCAAGGCAGGCTGCCGGGTCGTCGTCCGGAGTGATAAACATCTTTTCTTCAACGGGACAATTGAGAATTTCGGAAACGATCACCGCCGTTTGCCTGGCCCGCACATAGGGGCTGCTCCAGACCAGCTTCGGTCGCCAGGGCGACTCCGCGATGCGAGCGGCAACCTCAGCCACGCCAAGCCGGCCGGCCTCTGTCAGTTCACGTTCCTGATCCAGCGTATGCCAGCCAGCTTCCCCATGGCGCATGATGAGCAGTTGCAAGGGCTCTCTCCTTTCCGGCCTGGTCCCGGTTCAGCGGGCCTGTTACTGGCTGATGGTCCGCGGCAGTATAAATTCTACGTCGGAATTCTGGACCGACATCATGAGGCTATTGATGACCGCCTTGATTGAAGCGTTGTCATAGAGGATCTCGTAAAGCCCACGAACCAGTGGCATGTAGATCCCGATGGCCTCGGCTTTCTGCTTGACGAGCTTCAGGGTATAGATACCTTCGGCCACCTGCCCGAGCTCCGCCACGGCATCGTCCAGTTTCTGGCCCTGGCCAACGGCATAACCCACTCGAAAGTTCCGGCTCTTGGATGAGGTGCAGGTCACGATCAGATCACCGACACCCGCCAGCCCCATGAATGTCATTGGGTTGGCGCCGAGGCTGACGGCAAACCGGCTCATCTCTGCAAGACCGCGGGTAATCAGCATGGCCTTGGCGTTCTCACCCATTTCCAGGGCGGAGGCAAGACCCGCAACAATCGCATAGATGTTCTTCAGTGCCCCGGCGAGTTCCACGCCATACACATCCACGTTCGCGTAAACGCGAAAATACTCGCACCCAAGGAGGTCCTGAACCGAGCGGCGTACATCCGGATCCTTGGCGGCAATAACAGTGGCGGTCAGATCCCGGTTTACGATTTCACCAGCCAGGTTGGGGCCACTGAGCACACCAGTACGACAACGAGGGATCTCTTCCTGCAGAATCTCGCTCATCAGTTTGAAGCCGTGCTCTTCAATCCCCTTGGTGAGGCTGATGACAATTTGCTCGTCGCGGAATTTGTCGCTGTTCTCGCGGATAACGGCCCGAAAGGCTTTGCTCGGAATGGCAACAAAGACGATCTCGGCCTTGCTGACAGCGTCCGCCAGGTCTGTGGTGGGCTGAATGTCACCGGTCAGCTCAATGCCTGGCATGTAGCGGCTATTGATTCGGGTGCTGCGGATCTCTTCGGCCTGGGCTTTGCCACGCATCCAGAAATGAACACGGTGACCGTTTTCACCCAGCACCTTGGCCATGGCAGTACCAAAACTGCCACCGCCCAGAACCGCCACATCATGTACTGGCGCGGCTGCCTCAGTGTTCCGGGGCGTCGATTGTTCAGACATAGTTCTTCCGTTCTGTCAGATCAGGTGTGATACCGGCAATTTCGCACCAGGGCGGCGCAGTTAACCGGGCTCTTCACATTCCAGAGCGCGCACCAGATTCTTGAATTCTTCCCTGTTTCGGCTGTTCAGGCCCATCAGCACTTTATGGGCATCAAGAACCTTGTCTCGAACCTGTTGTTCGCTGGCCCTGAGTACGGGAATCTCTTCAAGCTCTTCAATTCGGGACGCGGGTTCTCGCACAATAATAAAGATCTTGTCGAAACCCATGGAAGTGATAATGCGGGTAATATCGGGATTGGTCGAAATAAGTGTGGGCAGGAAGTTGCTCTGTTTCTGGGCCGCCATCGCGATCTTGGCAAGCAGTCCGAGTGTGGTGCTGTCGATAATCTCGGTCTCGGTCAGGTCGATCACCACGGTCTTGAACTCCGGGTCCTGGGTGATGGACTCAACCAGATTGTCCAGCGTCGAACACAGGTTCAGCCGGATTTCCCCAATAAACTTCAGGACATAGATGCCCTGTTTTTCAGCTTGCAGGATCTTGTAACCAGCCATGTTTCACACTGCCACTAATTCGACGGGGTGTTATCTGATCCGTTAATGGTATCAGTTACCGATACGATAGCGATATCGTCCGGCAGCTCTGTGATCTGTTCCAGATGCAGAGCCTCGTTCAGAGAGGCGATAGTGTGACGACCTCCCGATACGAGTTCAAGTAGTGTCCGCTCCTTTTCATCCAGTCCCTTTTCCCGGATAACTTCCAGAATTCCATCCGAAAACAGGGTCAGATGAAACGGTTTGTTCAGGGGAACCTCATACACTTCCCATTCCGGCGTCTCAAACAGCCCTACCGGAAGCCCGCTTCCCTCGAGAAACGCAGCCTCCCCACCTTCAAAGGACAGGATAGGCATCGGGAAATGGGCGCCGACTGCATAATTCAATTTACGTTCGCTCAGGGAAATAATGCCAACGAATACGGTTACGTGTTTACCGAGGCCGGTATCCAGCAACTCGGAATTGATGCGTTCCAGGAATCGGTCCGGGTACAGGATATCTTCACTGGAGCCCCGGCGAAGGTTTCGCTGCAAGCGGTTGGTCAGGTTCTTCAGCAATACGGTTACAAACGCGGAACTGGCGCCATGGCCGGAGACATCGGCGATGTACACCAGAACCTTGTCGTCGGAAATACGGAAGTAATCCAGAAAATCACCGCTCAGGTAGAGCGATGGCTTGATCATGTGGTCCACGTGCAGGCCACTCATCACCTGTTCGTGCTCCGGAAGCATCCGTAACTGGACCTTTCGGCCGGCACGCTGGTCTGCCCGCAGCTCGGCGATGCCGTCCCGCAGGTCACGATTTGCCTCTTCAAGCTCCTGCCGGTAAAGCTGATTCAGCCGGTTGACCCGGACCCGGTCGAACAATTTCCCGATAACGTCGTCCAGTGCGCCCTTGTCGTCGTTGCAGGGTTTGAGGACAAAATCCGCCGCCCCGGCCCTGAGGGCGCTGACCACATCGGCGCTGGACTCGCTGGACGAACAGGCGACGATCGGCGTGAATGTTTCGGCTTCTTCCAGGCGATTGGCGAGATCCCGGATGGACTCCGGAGGCAGGTCTGCAAAGATGACATCGGGAATGTTATCGTCAAAAAGCGCCTTGGCGCTGGCGAGATCCCGGTAGCCGGTCACGTAGAACCCCCTCGCTTCAAGGTAACGGGCGAGATCCGTACGGGCCTTTTCATCGGCGTCTATTATAAGTATGCGCTCGGTGCGCGAGGTCATGGCGACTGCCCTAAACTACCAGCGATAAACGATAAATTGGCTTGATTAAGCCTATTCTGGCACGCCCCTGTGATATAACAAGGCCAAGTTCATGAAATCGGAGGATTCCATCTGATGCGACGTGCCGTAAACGATCTACTCGGAGCCTATGACAAGCTGATCATGGATCCGGTTCACGGAGGCATTCCGCTTTACCGGCACGAGATCCAGGTGATTGATCACCCACTGTTCCAGCGACTGCGAAACATCTGCCAGAACGACATCCTGAGCCTGGTCTTTCCCGGCGCAACCCATTCCCGCTTTCTGCACAGTATTGGTGTGATGCATGTGGGCACGCGCATGTTCCGCTCGATGATCGACGCCTACCTCAGGGAGCGCCAGCTCAGCGAGCAAACCGACCTGAGCCTGAGCCAGCTCGACGCCATCGACTATCTGGCCAAAACCATCCGGTTGGGCTGTCTTCTGCATGACAGCGGGCATTCAAGTTTTTCCCATCAGTTCACCCAGGCCCGGCGCATCCGGGAATTGATGTCCCGTCCCGGCCGCTTCCGGGATCTGTGGCGCGGCGTGGATTATTCCGCCTATCACCCGGAAGAACCCGATGAGCTGGAACACGAGCATTATTCCGTGCGTGTCGCCCACGATGTGCTCATGGCGGTGGACCTGGAAAGTGCCGGGCTTTTCGCGCGGGACGTTATCGGAATTATGGAAACGACAGAGGTAAAACCCAGTGAGACGTTCTGTCGTCACGCCCGCACATTCTGGGCCTTTATTGCGGGAGAGGATGCCGCGGCGGGATCACCGCTCAGCGAAAACATACCCGGGCTGGTGATGGATCTGTTGTCATCGATTGTATCCGGCGAAATTGACGCTGACCGGGCCGATTACATGCTGCGGGACGGCTTCCACTCTTCGGTAACCATCGGCGGTTTCAACCTGGACCACCTTTTGAGCAACCTGCGTTTTGGATGGGATGTGTCCGAACCCTGGCTGGGGCTGGCCATAACCCAGAAAGGACTGGGGGCGCTCGAGGACTTTGTCTACAGTCGCCACCAGATGTACCGCAAGGTTTACGCCCACAAGACCGCGCTGGGCTTTGACTGGCTGCTTCGGGAGGCCATTAACGAGGTACTGGATGACCCCGAGAATTTCGAATGGGTGGATACCTGCCTGAGTGATATGGCGTATTTCGCAGAGCTCACCGATAACTTCTTCTGGGAGGCCTTCCGGAAAGTGGCCCGCAAACATCCGAAGAGTTTCTCCTTTTGCATCGTCAACCGGGTGAAGCTGAACCACCTGGATACCCGGGAAGACCTTTCGGCCCGGGGCATTGAGCGGCACAGCGTCTGGTTGGCAGCAGAGCTCGCGCTCAATCCGTCGCAGGTAGTGACCTGCTCCATGCGGGCGCGTTTCTCTAACATTCAGGACAACTTCAACGGCATCAAGGTGCTGGTGCGCGAGCCCATTCACCGCACCCGCTCACTGAAGAAGATCACCGATGTGAGCGCCTTCTTCAGCAAGTTCAGTGACGGCACCATCACCCATTTCTATACACGCCCGGATGTCACTACCGGCAACCAGGGCTCTCTCACTGAGTAGCAGGCACGGCATTGAGTTCGGCGACCAGCCCACAGGCGCTGTCGAATGCGCCCTCAACCCGGCCACCGCTGAGCCAGTCGCCGGCAAGGCCCAGCCCGTAATCCGGGAACCATAGATGGCCTGGCTGCTCGCCACCTTCGGAGCGGGCGTAGAGCCAGCGATGGGTAACAACCTCGTCCGGTCTGGCCTCGAACCCGGTCAACTCCTGGAAGGCCGCCAGGAGTTTTTCGGCAACCTCCTCTGCCGGCGTGTCGACATGCTCTTCCGTCCAGGCGGGACTGGCGTGCAGAACCCACCACTGGCCCTCGTCGTTCCGACCGGGTTTGCTGGAGTTGTTGGCCACCCAGAACAGCGCCGGATGCTGGCAGCGCATGCCCTCATGGTGTAGCCACGGCGATACTGGAAAATGGGCAGCGACCGCCCAGCATGGCAGAACCCGCTTCACCGGATCATCAAGATGCGAAGCCAGTTCGTTGAGCCCGCTATTGACCATTAATTCGCGGGCCTGTGCCGGCGGCGCAGTGATAATGACCTGATGGAAGTCACCGAGATGACTGCCGGCGTCGTCGAAAACACTCCAGGACTGGTCGTTTCGGGCCAACTTTCCGACCCGGGTTTCAGCAACCAACCGGGCATGGGCAGAGAGCGCCCGGGTGATGGCGGTCATGCGCGGTGTACCTACAAAACGCGCTTCCTCGGGAAACGGCTCCCACTCCCTGGCCGCTGTCTCAAAACCAAAACGACCCTTCCAGATCTCAAAGGTCTCGTCGCCGGCGAATTTGCGAAGAAAAGGCAGGAAATCCGGGTTTCTGGAGGTGAAGTACTGGGCGCCCATATCGGCGGATCCGCCGGTAACCCGTTTTGCCGCCAGCCTGCCTCCGGGGCCACGGCTTTTTTCGAACACGGTGACGTCATGGCCAAGGCCCTTGAGTTCGATTGCAGCTGTCAGCCCCGCCAGACCTGAACCAACAATGGCAACACGGCGTATAAGAGGCGAATGAAAGGTTTGATTAAACATGGTTTATCGTGCATCCAATTCCGGTAGTGAGATCGTACAACTTCCCATGAAACAGGTTCAGCCCCTGGGCTGTTCGTGCGATCAAGATTCCATCAGTAAAGAAAGGGCAATCAGGGTATGACCCGAGTGCAGCATTTGCTTACAAATATTTTGAGGTGGTTCGATTCCGAAGCAGGTTCGGATCACATTGACACCACCTCCAGATCGTTCAATTTCCTGCGAGTTATTCCGTTCATAGCACTCCATCTGGCCTGCCTTCTGGCCATTTACACCGGCGCCAGCGCATTCGCCGTGGGGTTTGCGATCGCCTTCTTCCTGGTGCGCATGTTCGCGATTACCGGATTTTACCACCGTTACTTCGCCCACAAGACATTCAAAACCAGCCGCCCGGCCCAGTTCGTATTTGCCGTTCTCGGGGCCAGCGCGGCCCAGCGAGGACCTCTTTGGTGGGCGGCTCATCACCGCCATCATCATCAGCATTCCGATGACGAGCAGGATCTTCACTCGCCCCATCAGGGCGGGTTCTGGTGGTCGCACATGGGCTGGTTCACCTGTGACGCCGGATTCGCGACCGACGAACGGCGAATCCGGGACTGGCTGAAATTCCCCGAGCTCAAGCTGATTAACCGGTTCGATTCCCTGGTGCCTGCTCTGGCGGCTGTCGGCATCTATGCGCTGGGTGAAGCCCTGGCGGCCTGGGCGCCGGGCCTGGGAACCAATGGCCTGCAATTGCTGGTCTGGGGCTTCTTTATTTCGACGGTGGTGCTGTTCCATGCCACTGTCTCCATTAATTCACTCTCCCACGTCTGGGGCAAGCGCCGGTTCGAGACATCGGACGACAGCCGTAACAACTTCTGGCTGGCCCTGCTTACGCTTGGCGAGGGCTGGCACAACAACCATCACCGGTGGCCCCAGTCAGTGCGCCAGGGCTTCCGGTGGTATGAGATAGACATCACCTGGTACGGCCTCTGGCTGATGTCCAAGCTCGGCATCATCTGGGAGCTGAACCCGATACCCAAACATATTCAGGAAGAAACACGCGAACTGGATAGAATGAGGAGGAGCAGGCAATGACAACCGCCTCAAAGATCGAAGTAGGTACGCGTAACTCGGCGGTGCCGGCAACGCTCGATAGTTTCCGGGCGCTGTTCAACGAGCTTGATAAAGGCAATCTTAACAAGCTGTCCCAGGTGTACAGCGAAGATATCCGTTTTCAGGACCCTTTAAGCGCTGTGACCGGGCTTGACGAATTGACCCGCTATTTCGCCGGTGCCTATGCGAACGTCATCTCCTGTCACTTCGAGTTTGGGGACGCGGTTGTCCAGGGCGAATTTGCTGCCGTGCCCTGGGTGATGCATTTGCGGCACAAGCGCATTCGCAAGGGCCGTGAAGTTCAGGTTCAGGGCATCAGCCACCTCGAAATCCGTGATGGCATGGTGTGCTACCACCGCGATTACTTTGACGCAGGGGAAATGCTCTACGAAAACCTGCCCGTGGTTGGCAGGGTCATTCGCTGGATCAAGGATCAGGCAGGATGAGTGATCGACTTCAGGAAACCTCGAATATCTGGATTACCGGCGCAAGCTCGGGTATTGGCGAATCCGTTACCCGCGCTCTGGCACGCGGTGGCCACCGGCTTGTTATTACCGGCCGACGTAAGGAGGCGCTCGAAGAGCTTGCCTCCGTTGCGCCCGAACGTATTATCCCGGCTGCCGCAGACACCACCAGCAAGGAGGATCTTCAATCGATTGCCGGGACGCTGGAGAGCCACGGTGATCTGAACATGGTGATTCTCAACGCCGGCACCTGTGAGTATCTCGAGATAGCCCACTACAGCAGTGACGTGATCGAGAAAAACATCAACACCAACGTGATTGGCACAGCCCGTTGCCTGGATATTGCGCTGCCCGCGCTTCGACGGAGTCGGGCAAAGGGGCAACCGGCCACCCTGGTGATCGTCAGCTCCTCAGCCTGGTGGTTTCCCTTTGGCCGGGCAGAAGGTTACGGCGCTTCCAAAGCGGCCCTGACCTACTTTGCCCATGCCCTCAGGGCAGATCTCGACGCCGAGGGTATCGACGTTGTGGTGGTCTCACCGGGCTTCGTGAAAACCCCGCTGACCGACCGCAACGATTTCCCCATGCCCTTTCTGGTCTCAGCCGAGGATGCGGCGGAGCGGATTGTCAGCGGCCTGGCCCGTGGACACAACGAAATTGCCTTCCCCAAGCGCTTCACCTGGATGCTGAAGGTGCTGGGCGCCCTTCCCCGGCCCCTGATTGACCGCATGTCGGCCTCTATGGCCCGTAAAAGCAACACCGAACAGGAAAACAATGAATGAGTAGTGAGCGTCAGCGAATTGCTGTCATTGGGGCCGGCGTTTCCGGCCTCACGGCTGCCTGGCTTTTGGCCGAGAAACACGAGGTTGAGGTTTTTGAAGCAGGCGACTATGCCGGCGGTCACACCAACACCGAGCAGGTTGAAGCCGGTGGCCGAACCTGGCCGGTCAACACGGGGTTTATCGTGTTCAACGACTGGACCTATCCCAATTTCATCAAGTTGATGGACCGGCTTGGCGTGCCATCGGAAGTGAGCGACATGAGCTTCAGCGTGGATTGCAGCAGCACCGGCCTGCAATACAACGGCACCAGCCTGAACACCCTGTTCGCCCAGCGCCGGAACCTGCTTAACCTGCCGTTCCTGAAAATGGTGCGGGAGATTCTGCGCTTCAACAAGGAAACCCGGGCAGACCTTGAGGCGGGCAACATCAACAATGAGGAAACTCTTGGCGAATATCTGAACCGGAATGGGTATTCCCGTTACTTCCGGAATTACTACATCGTGCCCATGGGTGCGGCCATCTGGTCAGCACCGGAGATCATTCTGGAGCAGTTTCCCATCCGGTTCTTCCTGCAGTTCTTCAACAACCACGGCATGCTGTCCGTGGATGACCGACCCACGTGGCGGGTGATTTCCGGAGGTTCTGCCCAGTACGTCAAAAAGATGATGGAGCGCCTGGGCGACGCCACGCACCTGAACAGCCCTGTCGAGAGGGTGGTCAGAGATGAAGACGGTGTGACCGTCTCGGTAAAGGGCCAGGATCATCACTTCGACCAGGTGATCTTTGCGTGCCACAGCGATCAGGCGCTGGCCATGCTTGGAGACCCGACTGACAAAGAGCGGGATATCCTGGGCGCCATGGCTTACCAGAACAACGATGTGGTGCTTCATACCGACAGCAGCGTGTTGCCGGACAATCGCCGCGCCTGGGCTGCCTGGAACTACTTTATCCCGACCCACAGCACGGAACCTGTCTCCGTTACCTACAACATGAACATTCTGCAGAACTTCCACGATGCTCCAGAAACCTTCTGCGTGACCCTCAATCGCAGCCGCGATATCGATCCCGACAAGGTGATCAAGCGCTTTGAGTACGCTCACCCGGTGTTCACCCTGGATGCGGTGGCAGCCCAGGAACGCTACGATGAAATCGGCAACCAGAATCGCACCCATTACTGTGGCGCCTACTGGTTCAACGGATTCCATGAAGACGGTGTCCGCAGTGCGCTGCGGGTAACCGAGGCCTTCGGGGTGGAGCTTTGACCATGAACAGCCAGTGGCTGGAGGGTACTGTCCGGCACAGACGGAAGTACCCGGTGCAACACGAATTCAGCTACAGCACCGGCATGCTGGCCCTGGACACCGATGAGTGGGGCAAGGTTGCCGGGATCAGTCCGCTTTTCTCCCTGGAACGATTCAACTGGATCTCCCTGAAGCGCAAGGATTACTTTCGCCCGGAAACCGACGACCTGTCGGTGGCTGTTCGCGATCACGTGGAAGAGGCCACCGGCTGGCGCCCCGACGGCGAAGTGCAACTGATTACCCACCCCCGCTACTTCGGCTATGTCTTCAATCCGGTCAGTTTCTATTTCTGCTACCGGTCCGGGGAATGCCCCGCTGATGGTGTGGTTCCCAAAGTGATCGTTGCCCAGATTACCAACACACCCTGGCACGATCGACATGCCTATTGCCTGGAGACCACAGGAGCGGAACCCAACCAGGCCGGTTGGCGCACCGAGCAGTTTGGCTTCAGCAAGCGCTTTCATGTGTCGCCGTTCAATGGCATGAACCAGCATTACGAGTGGACATTCAGTTTCCGGGGCCCGGAGCTGAGAATTCACATGAATGTTCTGGAGGAAGGTCGCAAGCATTTTGATGCCACGCTGGTAGTCCAACGCACCCCTCTCAATCGTAAAGATGTGCATAGAAGTCTTCGAAAGTTTCCGCTTGAGGCGTTCAAGGTTGTGGCAGGCATTTACTGGCATGCGCTCCGTCTCAAGCTGAAGGGGGCACCGTTTTACAGCCATCCGGACAAACTTCCCGAAGACGACAGTGCCTACCGCCGTGGGCACGATGATTCCGGGCTGGATGTCACCAGCTCCGAGACCAATGACAAGATTCGCGGAAGGGTAAGCTCATGGAGAACCTGAATACTTCGCTTGAAAACACCTCATCCGGCTCCGGCAGCCTGCCGGCCCTCAGCCGGTTTGCGAGGACGCTGGTGATTCAGCAGCTCCGGTTACTGGGCGAAGGACAGCTGACGGTAAAGGAATCCGGGTTTGATGACCTGGTTTTCGGAGACGGCAACAGCCAATACCAGCCTGCCGAACTGATTGTCCATGATCACAGCACCTGGCGGGACCTGCTGACCGGCGGAAGCGTTGGAGCAGCAGAGGCGTATGTGGCCGGTGACTGGTCGACACCGGATCTGGTGGCCCTGCTCCGGTTCTTTACCCGCAATGTCGACCGCATGAATGAGTTTGAAGACCGGTTCAGCTGGGTTACCAAGCCGGCTCTCAAAGGTTTGCACTGGCTGAACCGCAACACCAAAGAAGGCTCCCGGAAGAACATCAGTGCCCATTATGATCTGGGCAACGACCTGTTCGAGACCTTCCTCGACCCGACCATGATGTATTCCTCGGCCATCTACCCGAGTGCCGAATCCACGCTCGAAGAAGCCGCTATTCACAAGCTGGACACCATCTGCCAGAAACTGGATCTCCAACCGGGTGACAAGGTGATTGAAATCGGCACCGGCTGGGGCGGTTTCGCTATCCACGCTGCCAGGCATTACGGCTGCCACGTGACCACGACGACCATTTCCAGAGAGCAGCTGGAGTTGGCGCAAGAGCGAGTTCAGAAGGAAAGTCTGGAAGACCGTATCACCCTCCTGTTCGACGATTACCGTGATCTTGAGGGCCAGTTCGACAAGCTGGTCTCCATCGAGATGATCGAGGCCGTTGGCCCGCAGTTCCTGGACAGCTACTTCTCCCAGATTAACGCCCTGCTCAAGCCGGATGGTCTGGCGCTTGTACAGGCCATCAACATGCCGGAACAGCGCTACCAGAGGGCCCTGAAGAACGTGGACTTCATCCAGCGCTTCATATTCCCCGGCAGCTTTATTCCTTCGTTCGGAGCGATCCTCGAATCGGTTCGCAAGGAAAGCAAGCTGGTGCTGACCCATGCCGAAGACACCGGTTTCCACTATGCCCGTACACTTCGTGACTGGTGTGACCGCTTCATGGCCCAGCGCGATAAACTGGAATCAATGGGTTACGACGAGGCATTCCGACGGCTGTGGCACTTTTACTTTGCCTATTGTGAGGCGGGCTTCAGCGAACGCGCCATTGGCGTGGCTCAGCTGGTGTTCGCCAAGCCCGGCAACAAACGCGAGAATATCTTGAGCGTATGATAGCCTCAGAAACGGCTCGTAACGTACTGAACTTCCTGCTTTTCCAGGCAGGCTGGTTCGCCTGCGTGTTCTATCCGGGACTGATCGGTGCCGGGATCGTCGTGGTGTTTCTGATCCTGCATTTTGTGCTGGTCAGCCAGAACCGGATGACCGAATTGCAGTTCATTGGCCTGGGCACCGTGGTTGGTTCCGTTCTGGACGGCATCTGGTTCCAGACCGGTATTCTGGACGACGGCACCGGCCAGATAATGCTGACACCACCGTGGCTGGTGGCCATCTGGGCCATTTTCATGACCACCCTCAGTCATTCTCTGGACTGGATCAGCAAGAAGGCCTGGCTGCCGTTCGTGCTTGCGCCCTTTGCTGGTCCGTTCGCCTACTGGTCCGCAAGCCAGCTCGGCGCAGTGGAGCTTCCGGAATTGATACCCTCGCTGATTGCGCTCGCTTTCGGCTGGCTGGTCGTTTTTCCACTGCTCTTGTTTGCCCGTAAGACCCTATACCCGGAGCTGGTTCGATGAAACGCGCTACCTGGTCAGTTTACGTGGCGCTGTTGGCAGTCGCAGGGCCGGCCGCGGCCGCAGATTTCAGTTTCATCGGTACCGCAAGCACGGGAGACGGCAACGTTATTTACGAAGAGCGCCATTCCGTTGATGGTACCTGTGAGGAAGGCGTATTCCGGCCCCGGCAACACGAGGTGACCTACTTCAAACCGGACGCGGACGAGTCATTCGCCCGCAAAGACCTTGAATACGAGGTTTCAGTACTGCGTCCGTCCGTAGACTTCGTTCAGCCGACATTCAGTGAAGAAATGCAGATCACCTACCCTGCACCCGACACTTTGGTGATCGACTGGCAGACGCCAGGCGGCGATTCAGAGCAATTCGAGGTGACATACCCGGAAACTACCGTTGTGGATGCCGGGTTCGATAACTTCGTACGTCAGAATTGGCAGAGTGTTGTGGCTGGCGAGCCGGTTGAATTCCGGTTTCTTGGACCTACCCGGGGCGAGCATTATGGTTTCGTTCTGGAACGGGTCGAGAACGACCGGGTGAATGCTGACCATGTCGTACAGATACGCCCTACCGGCATGGTGCTGCGTTTCCTGGTCGACCCCATCGTGCTGGGTTACAGCAACTCGGGTGCCCTTTCCGACTATCTGGGCCTCACCAATATCCGGAAAAACCAGGATGAAAACTACACCGCCCATATCCGCTATAAAGTGAATACCACCCCGGATTGTGAACTGACCCCCTGAAACTGTCGCCCCTGCCAAGGCAGACCCCGGGGGTCAGTATGGTAAACTCCGACGGGAATCAACGCCGGAGAGTATTTTGAAATGATGTTCGTCTCTTTCAACGTCAACAGTATCCGCACCCGCCTGCACCAGCTTGAAGCCGTAATAGACGCCCTCGCACCGGATTTTATCGGCCTTCAGGAAACCAAGGTTCAGGACGACGACTTTCCGGTAGAAGCAATCCGGGACCTTGGCTACCACGTGCATTTCCACGGGCAAAAAACCCACTATGGCGTTGCCCTGCTCTCAAAAGCGGAGCCGGAGGAGGTTGTCAAAGGCTACCCGTGGGATGGTGAGGATTCCCAGCGCAGGCTGATTACCGGCCATTTCACGGTCAATGGCGAAAAGCTGACGGTGATCAACGGCTATTTTCCCCAGGGTGAAAGCCGTGACCATCCGGTGAAGTTTCCTGCCAAGGAGAAGTTCTACGGGGATCTGATGCGTTACCTGGACGAGCTCAAGAAAGCGGGCGGCTACGTGGTGGTGATGGGGGATATGAACATCTCTCCAACCGATAAAGACATTGGCATTGGCGCCGACAACGCCAAACGCTGGCTACGAACCGGTAAATGCTCTTTCCTCCCGGAGGAACGGGAATGGCTGGGCCAGGTCGAGTCTCGCGGTTATACCGATGTGTTCCGGCACCTTCATCCTGATGAAGCGGACACTTTCAGCTGGTTTGACTACCGCAGCAAGGGTTTCGAGCGAGACCCCAAGCGTGGTCTGCGGATTGATCTGATCATGGCCAGTGACAGCCTGCTGCCCAAAGCCCGGAAAGCGGGTGTTTCCTACGACATTCGAGCCATGGAAAGGCCGTCCGACCACTGTCCGGTCTGGGCGAGCTTCGAGCTCTAGGGGCTGGCCCGGCGCGATATGAAAAAAATCAAAACCCGCGACCGTATACTCCAGACCAGCCTGGCGCTGTTTAACACCGTCGGCGAACCCAATGTCACCACCCTGCTGATCTCTGATGAGATGGATATCAGCCCGGGTAACCTCTATTACCACTTCAAGAGCAAAGGCGATATTGTCGAGGAAATCTTCGATCAGTACGAACACGACATGGTCGACTTGTTGGCGGTTCCGGAAGACGCCGACATCAGCCTCGACCAGCAGGGGTTCTTTCTGCACCTGCTGTTCGAGACCGTAGCCCGCTACCGGTTCCTCTATCAGGATCTGGTGAACGTGTTGTCCCGGTACGATCAGCTGCAGGTACGATTCAAGCGCATCCAGAAAAAGAAAAGACTGGCTTTCAAGACGATTTGCGAGAGCTTTCGACGCCAGGGCATTATGGCGATTGAGCAGGAAGAGCTTGATTCTCTTTGTGAGCAGTTGACGCTAACCGCCTGTTATTGGAGTGCTTTCGATACGCTCTCTCACCTGGATGACCGGGAGGCAGTGGATCCGGGGCGGGGTGTTTACCAGATGATGCACCTGGTGCTGCCCTACCTTGCGCCGGCCGACCGGGAGGAAGCCCGGCTGATGAGCCGGGATTATCTCTGAGCCGTAACGTTATTCTTCGTCGTCACCGGCACGTTTCCGCAGGCGGGCAAGTTCTGATTCAAGGGCTTCAATACGCCGCTCCATAGATTCGATTTCTTCACGGCGATGTATGCCCAGACGTCTCAGGGCACCGGACACCCGTTCATCAAACATGTGCTCAAGCCGATCCCAGGTGCCAGTGGCTCGCTCCCGAACCCCTTCAACCCGATCTTCCACGGACTTGATCTGCTTTTCGACGACGCCCCGGGTTTTGTTCTCGAGCTGCTCACCTTCCTGCACAAGACGCTCGAAGAAACGGCCAGTATCTTCCTCGGCTTTGGTATAGGCGCCCAACCCGGCCAGCCAGATCTGGCGGGCTGAACCCTTGATTTTTGCCGCCAGTTGCGGATCATTCTCCGGCTTATTGTCGTTCTCGTCAGACATGTACAACCTCGGGAGTGCGGATAGTTCTTTCTAACCGCCATTGTATTACAGCTTGGCCCGGATTTCAGTCGGCCTGGAACCCGCGCAACGAAAGGCGGCAGTATAAAGACGCATCCGATATGAAAAAATGTTTTCAAACGAAAGTGAGTCTCGCTTGAAGTGTTCAAAATATAGTCAATACTTCCCAATACCGGCGTCCCTGCTGATGCCGGTTTGTCTGGAAGTCTTTCATGGATACTACTCGCACGCCTCTGCCCGGCATCCTTTGCCGGGCTTTTTTTTGTTATTATTGCCCCAAGATATATGCTTATTCCAAAATGAAAGTCTATAAAATTCGGAGTATCAGATGATTGAAATTGCGTGGAGTAACTTCACCCCCTGGTCAGCGTTGGCGGGTGGCATACTGGTGGGCATAGCTGCCGCCAGCTTTCTGCTTCTCAACGGGCGGATTGCAGGCATCAGTGGCATTCTTGGCGGACTTCTTTCACCGGCAAAAGGCGATATTGCCTGGCGCGTGGCGTTCCTTGCCGGACTGATTGGTGCACCGGCAGTCTGGGTACTGGCTACAGAGCTTCCCCCTATCGAAATCGAGGCCGGCTATCCCGCGCTCATTGTTGCGGGGCTGTTGGTGGGGATCGGCACCCGATATGGTTCCGGCTGTACCAGTGGACACGGGGTTTGCGGTCTGTCCCGCCTATCGCTGCGCTCGCTGGCAGTCACGATGAGCTTCATGGCTGCCGGATTTGTCACCGTGTACGTGATTCGTCACCTGATGGGGGTGTGACGCCATGAAATTTTCTCTTGCTTCTCTGTTTGCTGGCCTTGTCTTCGGAATGGGGCTTATCGTTTCCGGCATGGCCAATCCTGAAAAGGTGCTCGGCTTCCTTGATATCGCAGGCCTTTGGGATCCTTCACTGGCGTTTGTGATGGGCGGCGCCATCATGGTGGGTGTGGTCGCGTTTGCTGTTGCCCGCAAGCGCACCCTTTCCTTCCTCGGGTTCCACATGAAAATGCCCACCAGTGCCCATATCGATAAACGATTGGTACTCGGGGGTCTTATGTTCGGCGTTGGCTGGGGTATCGCCGGCTTCTGCCCCGGGCCGGGACTGGTCGCGCTCGGTGCCGGTGAAACCAAGGCGGCGGTGTTTGTTGCGGCCATGGTTGCGGGCATGGGCATTTTCGAAGTCATTGAGCGCAACCGTGCGAAAGTGTAAGTATTTTCTGTAAATTTACCCGCCGCCATTCTGACACAGCCCGGGGGCTGTGCGATCATGGCGGCAGCTCCACCACCCGATTCGGAGAACGACATCCATGGATATCAGAAAAATCGACGACAACATTTCGGTAGCCCCGCAGATTTCCATTGAAGACGTGGCAGAAGCCGCGAAGCTGGGGTTCAAGACTCTCGTAGCAAATCGCCCTGACCACGAAGAGCCGGGCCAGCCTGCCATGGCGGATATTGAAGCCGCCGCCAGGGAACAGGGCCTTGAGTGGGTATACATGCCGGTGGAGTCGGGAAACATCACTGACGACGACGTAAACCGCTTCGCGCCGATGATCCGGGACGCCGAAAAACCCGTACTGGCATTCTGTCGTTCCGGGACCCGCTGCACCGTGCTCTGGGCTCTGAGCGCGGCCAGAAACACATCAGCCGATGAGATTTTTACCAAAGCACGCAACGCCGGTTACGACATTTCCGGCCTTGCACCAAGAATGGCGCAGCAGGCCGCCGACAAAGGCTGACACTGCCACCGCCTAACCAACGTTCAGGATCTACCGCATGCAATACAAAGGTTCAGAGAATTTCAGCCACAACCAGTCTGACCGATTGGGAGTGCTGGTTACCAACCTGGGGACACCGGATGCGCCAACAACCTCGGCCCTCCGTCGCTACCTGGCTGAATTTCTCTCGGACCCCCGGGTGGTCGAATTGCCGCGGCCGCTCTGGTGGCTGATCCTTCACGGTGTGATCCTGAGAATTCGTCCCAAGCGAAGCGCAGAGGCTTACTCAAGCGTCTGGCAGCCGGAGGGCTCTCCCCTGCTGCTGCACACTGCAAAGCAGGCTGAGGGTATCCGAGAGGCACTCAAGCGCAAGTACGGCCCTAACGTGGTCGTCGGCTTTGCGATGCGCTACGGCAACCCCTCAATTTCCCGGGTTCTTGATGAGATGCAGGAACAGGGCGTACGGAAACTGCTGGTTCTGCCACTTTACCCCCAATACTCCGCGTCGACCTCGGCCTCCACCTTCGATGCCATTGCCAAGGATTTCTCGAAACGGCGCTGGCTGCCCGATTTCCGTTTCATTTCTCACTACCCGGATTATCCTCCGTACATTGAAGCCATGGCGCGCCATATCGAGGCGCACTGGGCCAACCATGGACGCAACCAGAAGCTGGTATTTTCCTACCATGGCGTGCCGCTCAAGTACCTGACCAAGGGCGATCCTTATCACTGCGAGTGCCACAAAACGTCTCGCCTGCTGGCTGAGCGGCTGGGCCTGAGCAAAGAGGACTACATGACCACGTTCCAATCCCGCTTTGGCAAGGAAGAGTGGCTCAAGCCCTACACGGATGAAACCCTGAAGTCCCTGCCAGGCAAAGGCGTCAAATCCATCGACGTATTCTGCCCCGGCTTTTCATCCGATTGCCTCGAAACCATTGAGGAAATCGACGAAGAAAACCGTGAGTACTTCATGGAGGCCGGCGGTGAAGGGTTCAGCTACATCACAGCGCTGAACGCCACACCCGGGCACATCGAAGCCCTGGTAAAACTGATCGAGGAAAATCTGGAAGGCTGGCAGGTGCCAAAGAACGAGCCAGAGGCTCTGGCAGCTCGCCAGCAGCGGGCAGCCGAGCAGAAAGAAGCAATCTATCCGGGCCGGGATCTCTGATCCGCCCCCGAGTTATAGCCGGGGCTGCGTCAGCTGCCCCGGTTTCCCTCCTTGCCTTCAAAGCCCTCTGAAAGATCCGGTACAGACTGACAGAACGTGCATTCGCCCGTATCAACGGCGGCGCCGCCAGCCTCCACATAACGCACCTTATGGCTCGCCCTGCCCCGATTTGCGGACACGGAAAACTTGCGGTTCCGGCGTTCGGCCGAACCGGTATCAGATGTTTGATGATTCTGAAATTCGCCCATAACACCCTCTCATAGTCTCTGTGCAAGGATAATGAGGGTTAACTGGCTTCAAACCAAGTAGGGATAACCACGTCGTTATGACGGGAAATATCACGTGGGGAACAGGAGATTCGGAAGAAAGAAAGGTAAGAGGAAAAATGGCGGTGGGCCAGGGATTCGAACCCCGGGAAGGCTACTAACCTTCGGCGGTTTTCAAGACCGCTGCATTCAGCCACTCTGCCAGCCCACCGGTTTTTCCATTCGCCGTCATTGCGACAGCGGTGAGCATGATACCGGAATTGCCTGTGCTGTCAACGCTCTGCATAAAACCCGCCGCATTTTTCAACATTAACGGTTTTTAATGGAATCCGGAAGACGTTTTCCTGTCGTAAATGATTGAAAGTTGCGTATCTGACACTATTATGGGAACCAGTATCCAGTCGTTATAAACGGAGATGACAATGGAAGACAGACGATTCGGCGTTCAGAACTCTCAGGGAGCCTATTCGACTCCCCAGACGGAGCGCGCGACCACAGGCATCAGCGATGATGCGATGAAGGTGTTGCGCAACACCTATATGCTGCTTGGCATGACACTCGCCTTTTCGGCGCTGACAGCATTCCTGAACATGAACGGAACCCACCCGGGCTTCCTGATCACCATCGTGGGATACATTGGGCTGCTGTTCGCAACCTATAAGTTGAAAAACAGCCCCTGGGGCATCGTGACTACCTTCGCCCTGACCGGGTTCATGGGATACACCCTGGGTCCGATCATTGGCGCCTTCGTAGCTGCCGGCGCTTCCTCGATTGTCGCCCAGGCGCTGACACTGACCGCAGTTGCGTTTGTTGGTCTGTCTGCCACGGCCATCATCACCAAGAAAGACTTCAGCTTCATGTCCAGCTTCCTGACCGCTGGTGCGTTTGTACTGATCGGTGCCATGCTTCTGTCCTTCCTGATGGAGAGCTCTGTTCTGCATCTGGCAGTGTCCGCCGGCTTCACGATCTTTGCTTCGATCATGATCCTGTTCGAGACCAGCCAGATCATCAAGGGTGGTGAGCGTAACTACGTCATCGCCACTGTTGGTCTGTATGTATCCATCTACAACCTGTTCGTCAGCCTGCTGCACCTGCTGTCTGCGTTCAGTGGCGAAGATTGATACCAGGCTGAATCAGCCGCTTCGAAACCCCGGCAGTTGCCGGGGTTTTTGCTTTCGGTAAACTGAAAGTCATTGTCTTGCAGACTTATAACGAACAGGAACCATGTCCGAAACCTTTACCCTGGTAATTACTGGCGCGCCCTACTCGTCTCAGGCGCCCCAGACTGCTCTCGGCTTTGCGAAGGCAGCGGTAGATGCTGGCCATCAGATTGACCGGGTGTTCCTCTACGGTGACGGGGTCCATTTGGCCTCTGCGCTCTGCGCGCCGCCGTCTGACGAAACCCACTGGCCAGACGAATGGTCCCGGTTTCTGACTCAGCACAAGATTCCCGGTGTGGCATGCATTGCCTCCGCGCTGCGTCGTGGCCTCGTCAACGAAACCGAACAGAAACGCTATGAATTGCCTTCGGCCAATCTTCGGGCCCCGTTTGAAATCGCTGGCCTCGGAGAATGGGTCGAGGGGCGAATCAAATCCACGCGCACGCTTTATTTCCACGCTGGAGACTGACCATGACCACACTGATCATGATTGACCAGCCTCCCTACGGCGCGTGGACCGGACGGGAAGCACTGGATATGGCGTTTTCGCTGGCAGCCTTCGACCAGTCGGCATCCCTGCTATTCACCGGGCCTGGCGTTAACTGGCTGAGACAGACTCAGCACGCCGGAGGCATTGAACAGAAGTCTGTGGAGAAGAATCTCGCTGCAGCACCGATATTCGGCATGGACGCGATCCTGGCTGATCGGGCTGCCTGTATTGCCTACGGCCTCGATGAGCATTCGCTGATTGAAGGCGTCACCCTGGTAGATGCTGATGCCGATCTCCTCACTGACTATGACCACACCGCATTTGCAGGTTAGCTCAGATGACTGACATCCAGACATTGCACATATTGAACAAATCCCCCGATCATCCCCGGGCCGCGCGGTGCGTTGAAATGATGTCTGCAGAAGACGGCCTTCTTCTGACCGGCAACGGCGTGCTGTTGCTGGCACGCGGGAACCTTCTGCCGGGCGCCAGCAAGGTCTTTGCGCTCATTCCGGACGTCGAGGCGCGCGGACTGGGAGATCTGAGCGGCAACGTCAGTTCTGTGGACTTTGCGGAGATGGTAACGCTTTCATTGCAGGCACAACGGGTAATCAGTTGGTAAACCATGGTCAGTAATGCAATGCCACAACGAAACAACGAAGGCTTTCTTGAAGACGCCCAGACGTGGACCGAAGGTGTCGCGACGGCCATCGCTGCCGAGGACGACGTGGATCTCACAGAAAAACACTGGGAAATCATAAAGTTTCTTAGATCTTTTTATAAAGAGCATGAAATGTCGCCACCCTCTAATCGCCTGTTTGTGAAGGCGGTCAAAGAAGCGCTCGGCGAGGATAAGGGGAACAGCATCTACCTGATGCAGCTGTTTCCCGGCACCCCTGCAAAGACCGCCTGCAGGATTGCGGGGCTGCCAAGGCCAACTAACTGTCTTTAGAGTCCTTTGAGGCAGCGCCGTCCTTCTGCCTGTTGCGTTCCAGGTCCGCTGCACTGCCAAGGAAGCTGCTCAGGCCGTTCTCAAACAGGCCAGAGCCAAATTTCAGGAACTGGCGGGTCGATTCTTTAACGGTGCCGTCAAGGGCGCTTTCTGGCAGTTCCCGGATGGTATCTGCCACACCCTTTTTTACACCGCGAGTCACCGCCGGTTCGATTTCCCGGCCGGCCTCAATCAGTTCCGCCACCCTGGCATCGAGGTATGGACGGACCACGAAACGCCAGAACCCCCAGAGAGTGACAAGCACGGCGCCAACGGTTGCAAGAATCTGGATTGTCAGTGTTAGCCAAAAAGGCATGGCCTTCCTCCTTGTACTCCCGATAACGGGATTCATTCCGGCTAGAAATTCAGATAGTTCAGGGAAACGAACTGGAGTAGCCCTGCCAGGGCACCAAAAATACCGCCCACAATCATCAACTGGACCTCTTCTTCCCGGAACGCAGGGCGCAGGATGTCCTGGAATTCATCGGGTTTCAGCGCTTTCATCTGGCCGGACAGAACTTCGGCTACCACAGGTGCCCGCTCACGGTTAAAAGCCGGGTCACTGAACACGTCACGCGTAGCCAGTACCGCCTTCTGGTTCATGGCTTTCTTGAGCTCGGTGTAACCCGTCATACCAACGGTGACCTGCGCCGTCAGCTTCATGATGACAGAGTTGTCCAGTAAGGGGCGAAGGTGTTTCTGGATAATCGCACGGGTTCTGTCACCGTGGCTGCCGTTGATCATGGCGTCGGCAACCTTCTCTACAGTAATCAGTTCCTCCGCCACCAGCCTGGCCCAGACATCACTGATTTCTGGCTGCCTGCGCAAAAACAAACCCTGAACCTTCCAAAACAGGATTCGTCGGGGCTTGAGCGGCGCGAAAATCAGGTTGATGGCAATCCAGTTGGTCACGAAACCGACCACGAAGCCGCCCAGCGGCAGCAGCCAGGGCTCCGGATAGCGGGTCCATAAGGGCACAAGGAGAGCGCCAAGAATGCCTCCGATAACCGCACCTCGGTTGATCACAGACTGAAGCTCCACCGCACCGGCTTGCTGGAAAATCCGGTTCATCATGTCCGGATGTTTTTCGAGTTCGCGGCTGAGCAGAGCCTTGAGGTCGACCAACTCGTCCAGATCGTCACCAAAGTCCTCCACCAGCTCCTCTACCCTGGAGGGCAGCTGTTCACGGGCCCACTGATAAATCCGGTTTCTGACAAATAACGGAAGGTTGTCCCAAAGGACCGGCTGGATTTCGTACATAACCTCATCGATGTACTCATCCATCCGCGGGGTCACCTGGGAAATCACCTGCTCAACGATGCGCTGCGGTTCAAGCTTCTGGTAGACAGCGTTGAGGTCGCCGAACTGCCGAAGCGTCCTGTCGATGCAGATATGCGCCATCTTTTCCGCTTTGCGGGGAATAACGCCCTGCCACCCTATCAGCCCCACCCCGATGAACTGCACCGGATAGAAGGACATCTGGATGGCCAGCCAGTTGGTCAGCCAACCAACAACAGCCGCCATAAGAGGCACTGACAGAAGCGCAACGTCGAACAAGTTTGACCCCGGTAGAAGAGTGTAATCCGTTTTTAGGCGGTGATAATGCCGTTAACGGACAGACAGGATAGTACCTGCCTGCAGTTGCTGTGTATGCGACAAATGATGAAGTAATTGAAATGTCACAACATTGGCCGAGCAGCCATGGCGAAAGCGGTAATGCGGCAGGCCGAATAGATGCCGCGCCCCGCAGGGCGCGGCAAACCGGGCAGGAAGGACTTACTGGTAGTAGGCGTTTTCGGTGTAGGAGTGGTCGGTCACATCACGCACTGCAGTGATTTCCGGAACCCGCTCTTTCAAGGTTGATTCCACGCCCTGCTTCAGGGTCAGGCTGACTGCCGAGCAACCCTGGCAACCGCCACCGAAACGCAGCACGGCCACGGATTCGTCGACGATCTCCACAAGGGACACCTCGCCGCCATGGGCGGCCAGATTCGGATTGATCTCGGAAGCGAGTATGTAGTTCACCCGATCCGGCAGAGGTGCGTCGTCATCAATCTTGGGCACTTTTGCGTTTGGTGCCTTGATGGTGAGCTGCCCACCCATCTGGTCCTTGGAGTAATCCACGTAGGCCTCTTCGAGGAAGGGCACGGAATTGTGGTCCAGATACAGGATGAACTTGTCCAGATCTACCTGCTCGTCCGTCGGTACTACTTCGTTAGGCGGGCAGTAGGCCAGACAGGTTTCGGCGTTTTTGGTGCCGGGCTGGGTCACGAAGATACGTACGCCCATGCCTTCCACGTCCTGTTTTTCGATAAGTTGTGCAAGATAATCCCGAGCGGGATCTGTCACAGTAACCTGAGCCATGTTTTCAACCCGTTTGAAAATTTGGATTCATTTTAAGGGAGTTCGCGGGAACATGAAAGACCAAGTAAAATAGTCGGGCTTTACGAAGGTAATGAATTTCCCGTATTGGCAGGTATTTGCAGTAGGCAATTGATAATCGTCATTCGTACTAAGACGGGCTCGGGCAATTTTGCTATGATCCCGCGCCATTGATTTTAATACCGCGTTTTTAACGACATCCGGAAGTAAACCTATGACCGATCGCACCACCCGTCTCGACCAGCTCCACAAGGCCCTGCAGGAACGCATCGTGATCCTTGATGGCGGCATGGGCACCATGATCCAGAATCTCAAGCTGGACGAGAAGGCGTTCCGTGGCGATCGGTTTGCCGACTACGAGCGGGAAGTTCAGGGCAATAATGACCTGCTGAACCTGACCCAGCCCGCCCTGCTCCGCAACATCCACGCGGACTACCTGGACGCCGGCGCAGACATTATCGAGACCAACACCTTTAACTCCACCCAGCTTTCCCAGGCGGACTATGGGCTGGAAGCGATTGCCAGGGAACTGAACGTGGCCGCAGCCGAACTGGCCCGGCAGATCGCGGATGAGTACACCGCGAAAAACCCGGAAAAGCCGCGATTTGTTGCCGGTGCCGTCGGGCCGACATCGCGGACCGCCTCCATCTCACCGGATGTCAATAACCCGGGCTACCGCAATGTCGATTTCCAGACCCTGGTCGATAACTACTACGAAGCGGTAGGAGGCCTGGTCGAAGGCGGCTGCGACCTGATCCTGATTGAAACCATTTTCGATACGCTGAACGCGAAAGCGGCGATCTACGCCACTCAGCAGTATTTTGAGGACAGCGGCATCACCCTGCCGATCATGATTTCCGGCACCATTACCGATGCCTCCGGCCGAACCCTTTCCGGTCAGACCACCGAGGCTTTCTGGAATTCGGTGGCCCACGCCAAACCCATATCCGTTGGCCTGAACTGCGCACTGGGGGCCGACGCCCTGCGACCTTATGTGGAAGAGCTGTCTGCAAAGGCGGAAACCTATGTCAGCGCCCACCCGAATGCCGGCCTTCCCAACGAGTTTGGTGAATACGATCAGACACCCGAGGAAATGGCCGAGATCATCGAAGGCTTCGCCCGTGACGGTTTTCTGAACATCATCGGTGGCTGCTGTGGCTCCCGGCCGGATCACATCGAAGCCATCGCCCAGGCGGTGTCCAAGTACCCGCCCCGGAAGATTCCCGAACGCCCGAAAGCGTTGCGTCTTTCTGGCCTTGAGCCATTCACAGGCGACGACAATGTTCTGTTTATCAACGTGGGTGAGCGGACCAACGTCACCGGCTCCAAGCGCTTCCTGCGTCTGATCAAGGAAGAGCAATACGAAGAGGCCCTCAGCGTCGCCCGTGATCAGGTGGAAAACGGTGCCCAGATCATCGACATCAACATGGATGAGGGCATGCTGGAGTCGAAAGAGGTGATGGTCACCTTCCTGAACCTCGTCGCCTCCGAGCCGGATATCTCCCGGGTGCCGATCATGATCGACTCCTCCAAGTGGGATGTGATCGAAGCAGGATTGCGCTGCATCCAGGGCAAGGCGGTTGTGAACTCCATCAGTCTCAAGGAAGGCGAAGAGGAGTTCGTCAAGCGCGCCAGAGATTGCATGCGCTATGGCGCCGCCGTGGTGGTAATGGCCTTTGACGAACAGGGCCAGGCAGACACCTACGAGCGCAAGACCGAGATCTGCAAGCGCTCTTACGACGTGTTGACCGGCATCGGCTTCAACCCGGCGGATATCATTTTTGATCCGAACATCTTTGCCATTGCCACAGGCATCGAGGAACACAACAACTACGCGGTGGATTTCATCAACGCCACCCGCTGGATTCGGGAAAACCTGCCCCACGCCTCAATTTCCGGCGGCGTGAGCAACGTGTCCTTCTCGTTCCGCGGCAATGATGTAGTCCGTGAAGCCATCCACTCGGTATTCCTCTACCACGCCATCAAGGCGGGGATGAACATGGGCATCGTGAACCCCGGCCAACTGGTGATCTACGATGAAATCGATCCGGAGCTCAAAGAGCTGGTGGAAGATGTTGTCCTGAACCGCCGTGATGATTCCACCGACCGGCTCCTTGAGATCGCCGAACGCTACAAAGGCAAAGGCGGCAAAACCCAGGAGGAAGACCTGGCCTGGCGTGAATGGCCGGTGGAGAAGCGCCTGGAACATGCACTGGTCAAAGGCATTACCACCTATATCGTGGACGATACCGAAGCCTGCCGCCAGAGAGCCACACATCCCATTGAGGTCATTGAAGGCCCATTGATGGATGGCATGAACGTGGTCGGAGACCTCTTCGGCGATGGCAAGATGTTCCTGCCCCAGGTGGTCAAAAGCGCCCGCGTCATGAAACAGGCTGTTGCACACCTGATTCCCTACATCGAAGCGGAGAAAACGGAAGACCAGAAAGCCAAGGGCAAGATCCTGATGGCCACGGTAAAGGGCGATGTCCATGATATCGGCAAGAACATCGTGGGAGTGGTCCTGCAATGCAACAACTATGAGGTGATTGACCTGGGTGTGATGGTGCCCTGCGACAAGATCCTCGCTGCTGCAAAAGAACACGATGTCGACCTTATTGGTCTGAGCGGTCTGATTACACCGTCTCTGGACGAAATGGTCCACGTGGCTCGCGAGATGCAACGACTCGATTTCAACATTCCGCTGATGATCGGTGGCGCAACAACTTCCAAGGCGCATACCGCGGTAAAAATCGAGCCCCAGTACAAGAACGACATCGCGCTGTACGTGTCGGACGCATCCCGCTGCGTGAACGTCGCATCCCAGCTTCTGAGCAAGAATGCGAAGCCCGAGTTTGTGGAAGCCGCCCGAACTGAATATGACGAAATCCGCGAGCGCCGCAAGAACCGGGGTGACCGCACCAAGCTGGTTTCCCTGAAGGAAGCTCGTGATCGCGCCCCCGACATCTCCTTCGAAGGCTACCAGCCTCCAAAGCCGGCTTTCACCGGCATCCGGGTGTTCGAGGAATATGACCTCAACGAGCTGGTGGACTACATCGACTGGACGCCGTTCTTCATGTCCTGGGATATTTCTGGCAAGTACCCGGCCATTTTTGATGACCCGAAGCGTGGCGAGGCTGCCCGCCACCTCTTTGACGATGCCCAGAAGATTCTGCACCGGATGATTGATGAAAAGCGGGTCTCTGCCCGTGGCGTCATCGGTTTCTGGCCAGCCAACCGCCGCGGTGACGATGTTGTGCTTTACACGGACGAATCCTGCACCGAGGAGCTGACTACTCTGCACCACCTCCGTCAGCAGGATGAAAAGGCACCGGGCAAACCCATGATGGCGCTGTCGGATTTTGTCGCGCCTGAAGGCTCCGGGACGGTGGACTACGTGGGCGGTTTCGCGGTCACCACCGGCATTGGTGCAGAAGAATTCTCGGTAGAGTTCAAAGATGCCAACGACGACTATAACGCGATTATGGTGAAGGCGTTGGCCGACCGCCTGGCAGAAGCTTTCGCCGAGCGGATGCACGAGCGGGTTCGCCAGGAGTTCTGGGGCTATGCCGCTGATGAAAAGCTGGCCAACGATGACCTGATCAAGGAAAGGTACCGCGGAATACGTCCGGCACCCGGCTACCCGGCGTGCCCGGACCACACGGAGAAGGCAACCTTGTTCAATTTGCTTGAGGCCACTGATACTGCAGGCATTGAGTTGACCGAGCACTTTGCCATGTTCCCGACCGCTGCCGTCTCCGGCTGGTACTTTGCGCATCCGGAATCCAAGTATTTTGCGGTAGGGAAAATTGGCGCTGACCAGGTTGAGGACTATGCTGAACGCAAAGGCATTTCCAAGGCCGAGGCAGAACGCTGGCTTGCGCCAAGCCTGGCGTACGATCCGGCAGAGTAAGCTTCGGGTGAAGCACAGATCAGGGGCGGATGTATGACTGAATCTTCAGAAGCGGAAAAACGGGACGAAAAAAAGCCGCGTGGACCTGGCGTATTGAAAGTCATGCAAAGCATACTCGCAGGCGCGTTCGGAGTTCAGTCCGACAAGCGCCGGGAAGAGGACTTTTCAAGCCATAGCCCCTGGCCTTACATCATTGCCGGCATTCTGTTCACAGCCAGCTTTGTTGTAGGCCTGATCGTTATTGTAAATCTGGTCCTGGCGAGCCAGTAGACTACTGGCCAGCTACCCAGACCACCGCGAAAGCCACGGCAAGAACCACCAGCAGAACTGCGGCAACGGCATCGGCCTGACTGTCAGAACGTGCGGTCTTTTTCATGTCTGTTCCTCTTTCCGAGTTTTTGTCTCGTGTTTTTCTTGTTATCACGGCAGCAGCGCACACTGCTAACGTCATCCTCCAAGTTAAGCAGTTAATTGATATTCGTCCAGTCCCTTGTTCCTTCTGCTTATCGCCTGAGTCGATAAACATATTTTGAAATAATCATTTTAAGAATAAAAACCCGCTGTTATCCTTCCAGTCAGATATAAGGCCGTCGGCCTGGATATGTCGCTTTCAAGCAGGATCTTCCCACTATGTACGTATATGATGAACACGATCGGCAAATGGCTGCCGAGAGGGTTGCCCAGTTCCGTGACCAGACAGAAAGAGCGCTGGCCGGAGAATTGGCTGAAGACGAGTTTCTTCCCCTTCGCCTGCAGAACGGCCTGTACGTTCAGCGTCTTGCCCCCATGCTCAGGATCTGTGTTCCTTACGGCATGATGCGCTCAGACCAGCTTCGCCGGCTTGCGCGAATCACCCGGGACTACGACAAAGGCTATGCGCACTTCACCACTCGCCAAAATGTGCAGCTTAACTGGCCGGCGCTGGAAGACGTTCCCGACATTCTTGCAGAACTCGCTGAAGTGGAAATGCACGCCAACCAGACCAGCGGCAACTGCATTCGTAATACCACCACAGACCAGTTCTCCGGTGTTCAGTCGGACGAGATTGCGGATCCGCGGCCCTACTGCGAAATCATTCGCCAGTGGTCCACGTTCCATCCGGAATTTGCCTTCCTGCCGCGGAAATTCAAGGTTGCCGTAAACGCGTCCGAGCAAACCGATCGAGCCGCCATCCAGGTGCACGACATCGGGCTTCAGATGGTACGCAACGAGGCCGGCGATCTCGGTTTCCGGGTACACGTGGGCGGTGGTCTTGGCCGTACGCCCATGGTCGGGCCGGTAATTCGCGATTTCCTGCCGGAACTGGATCTGTTGACCTACCTGGAGGCCGTGCTTCGCGTCTATAACCGATACGGTCGGCGCGACAACAAGTTCAAGGCCCGGATCAAGATTCTGGTGAAGGCTCTGACCCCTGAGGGCTTTGCTGAAAAGGTGGAAGCAGAGTGGCAGCATATCAAGGAATCCCCGACCCGGCTGACGCCCGAGGCGATTCAACGTATCCAGGGCTACTTTACCGAACCGGATTACGCAGCTATCGACAATGCCACGGACCTGCTGGCCAGCCAGCGGTTTGAGAACCGGGGCTTTGACCAGTGGCTGACCCACAACGTGGACACCCACAAGAAGGCAGGCTATGCCATCGTCTCCCTGACGATGAAGAAAACCGGCACTCCTCCTGGCGATGTCAGTGACAAGCAGCTTGAACAGATTGCCGATCTGGCAGACGAGTTCAGCTTCGGTGAAATCCGGGTCACTCACCAACAGAACGTGGTGCTGGCCGATGTGCGCCAGGATCGGCTGTTTGAACTGTGGCAGGCGATTACGCCCATGGGTTTCGGTACCGCGAACCTGAACACCCTGACTGATGTTATCTGCTGCCCCGGCGGTGATTACTGCGCCCTGGCCAATGCCAAGTCCATCCCGGTGGCCGAGGCCATCCAGCGGCAGTTCGATGATCTGGATTATCTGTACGACCTGGGCAATATCGATCTGAACATTTCCGGCTGCATGAATGCCTGCGGCCACCACCACGTCGGCAACATTGGTGTTCTCGGTGTCGACAAGAAAGGCCAGGAGTTCTATCAAATCAGTCTGGGCGGGTCGTCCCATCATGATGCCTCAATCGGCAAGATTCTGGGGCCTTCCTTTGCACGGGATGAGATGCCCAAGGTGATTTCAAAGATCATTGATGTCTACGTGGACAAGCGCACGGAAGAGGAAACCTTCCTCGACACCTATCGCCGCGTAGGAATTGATCCATTCAAGGAGCGGGTTTATGCCTAACGTTATTTCTCCGGATGGCAGCATCCGCCAGGACAACTGGGTAGTGGTGCCCCGCCCCGCCGAGGGCGAATCGCTGGATATTCCGGCCGACCAGCCGGCGTTAATCCCTGCGGATCTCTGGCTGGCAGGCTATGAGCATTTTACCGGACGGCAGGAGATTGGCGTGTGGTTCGACAGCCACGACGAGCCGGAGATTCTGGACGGTCGGGTGAACGAACTGCCGGTAATTGCTGTGAATTTTCCGAAGTTCAGTGACGGGCGTGGTTACAGCATTGGCCGGCTACTGCGTGAACGTTTCGGCTACAAGAATGAGCTTCGGGCGATTGGAGACGTGTTGCTGGATCAGCTGCAGTTCATGAAGCGCTGCGGATTCGATGCTTATGTCCTTCGGGCTGACAAGGACATCAACAAAGCTGCGCGGTGCCTGAACTTCTTCAGCCAGGGCTACCAGGCCGCGACCGATACGGAGATCCCGCTGTTCCGGCGTCGGGCCTCCTAGTTATGAAGCTTTAGAGTACGAAGAGAGGGGCTTTTCCCTCTCTTCTATTCCATCTTATCGGTTGGAGTCGCTTCTTATTTAGAGTGATCCAGGACAATCTTGCCGGCTGATTCACCTTTCAAGAACGCCTTCAGCGCCCCATCCAGCTCACTGCGACCGATATCCCGGGCAGACGCTTCGGTCTTCGGACACGCCCACTCCCCGGCGAATTTCTTCCATACCGCTTCTTTCTCTGGCAGGGGAATCTCTACCGAATCGACACCCAGCAGATTCACGCCTCGCAGGATAAACGGCAGCACGGTGGTCTGAAGGCCCGGACCGGCTACGAGACCACAACAGGATACTGAGCCACCAGGCTTGATCTGCTTGAGCAGTTCGGCCAATGGGCTACCACCCACCGTATCGACAGCGTTCGCAAATGCCGGTTTAACGAGGGGTTTCTTATCCTCGGCCAGGGTTTCACGACCCACAACTTCTTTAGCCCCAAGAGCTTTGAGATCGTCTGCATGGTCGGCCTTGCCGCTTATGGCGACGACGTCGAACCCAAGTTTGGCAAGCAGTTCCACCGCAACGGTGCCAACGGCACCGGAGGCTCCTGAAACAGCGACTTTGCCCTGCTCCGGCTTGGCGCCCATAGTCAGAAGCTTCTGAACACAGAGACCGGCGGTGAGGCCGGCGGTGCCATAGATCATAGCGGTACGAGCGTTCCATCCTTCCGGCATGGGAACACACCAGGCGGCAGGTACGCGGATGTATTCGCCAAAACCGCCGTCTGTATTCATGCCCAGGTCGTACCCGGTCACGATAACCGGACTGCCGTTCGAGGGGTTGCCAGTGGCGGAATCGACGACCTCTCCTGCTGCATCAATACCCGGGGTATGGGGAAAGGAACGGGTAACGCCCTTATTGCCGGAAGCCGACAGCGCATCCTTGTAGTTGAGAGAAGAGTGGCTTACCCGTATCAGGACGTCACCATCAGGAAGGTCGGCAGTACTCAAAGATTTCTCCGCACCGACATACTCGCCGTTCTGCTCTTCAACGCGCCAGGCCTTGAATTCGGAATTGGTGGTCATCATTCTTCTCCGCTTTCGGTGGTCTACTGGAACTTCTGGTTGCGGAAGGCGCCCAGGACTTTCCAGACAGTGTGTTCAAGCGCCGAACTGGTGGCCAATCCGAGTTTTTCCGGAAGGGTCCGCTTGCGCTGATATGCCACTGAGACTACGTCTGCCCGGTCGCAGGCTTCAATGAGATATTCGTCGGAGGTCTTGATCTCGTCGATCAGTTTCACTTCGAGCGCTCGCTTGCCAAACCAGATATCTCCATTGGCAACGGCTGCAATGTCCAGGTCCGGCCGGCGTTCGCTGACATACTCTTTGAAAAGACCGTGAGTGTCTTCAAGATCTTCCAGAAATTTCTGTCGGCCTTTATCGGTGTTTTCACCAAATATAGTCATGGTGCGTTTGTGCTCTCCAGCGGTGAGCACCTCGAAGTCCACGTCGTTCTTCTTGAGGAAACGATGGAAATTCGGAAGCTGGGCAACCACACCGATCGAGCCCAGGATGGCAAAGGGCGAAGCAACGATCCTGTCTGCGACGCAGGCCATCATGTAGCCTCCACTGGCCGCCACCTTGTCAACGCAGGCGGTGAGGCGAAGACCCTTGCTGCGAATCCGGTCCAGCTGGGCGGCCGCAAGGCCATAGGAATGAACCAGCCCACCACCGCTTTCGAGGCGGATAACCACTTCGTCTTTTTCCGGATCGGCAATACTCAGCACCGCAGTAATTGCCCTGCGAAGCGGATCTGTGTCGCTGGCTTTGATATCGCCGTCGAAATCCAGAACATAGACGCGACCACGACTGTCATCCTGCTCATCGGTATTCTTCGCGGCCTTGGCCGCTTTCTTCTCCGCCTTCTGAGCCTTTTTCCGGGCCTTCTGGAACACCTTTCTTTGGTGATCAGACATCAGCCGTGACTGAATCGATTCACGCAGCTTTTCGTATTTCTCGTTGAGTTTCCGGATCTTGAGTTCTCCCTCGCCCTCATGATCGCCCCGATCCTTCTGGGCCGCGGACATGATGACAGAGATCACTACCAGGGCCGCCACCACGAAAGTAACGATCTTGGCCAAAAACAAACCGTATTCTGTCAGGAACTCCAAAGTGCTTCTCCAACTCAGTGTGCGGGAACAAGAGTGTAACTTACCGAATTTATGGTGATAAGGAGAGCAAAAAAATTAAAACAAGCGTTCGATCGATCTTGACAGGGCCGACCACTCACCATAAAGTCGGATTGCGAGGTCGGCTCTACCCGGGCACCCGATCAGGCTCGTGCAGCCAGGGACATCAAGCCGTCGTGATCATGACTAGACAACCATCAAAAGGGTAAAACAATGTCTGTAGCTCAGGTATTTGAACAACTCGAACAGAATTTCAACGCAGACGCAGCTCAAGGCCTGGACCTGGTATTCCAGTTCGACATCGAGGACGACAAGACCTACCACCTCGTTATTAATGACGGCACCTGCAAAATGCACGAAGGCGCCCATGACGATCCATCCGTTACCCTGATCATGAACTCCGAAACCCTGCAGGGCATCGTTTCAGGCGAGACCGACGGCATGCAGGCATTCATGGCAGGTCAACTGCGCGCCGAAGGCGATATGATGCTGGCAACCAAATTGGGCGAACTGTTCAAGATGGGCTGATTGCCCCCCGTCAAGCACAAAAAAGCCTGCGTCTCGACGCAGGCTTTTTTTATGCCCGAGAATCTATTGATTCCAGAACTGCACGGCTTCCCTCGCCTGCTCGTTTACCGGAACAGCAACCAGACCCGAAGAGGATAGCTTTACCTCGAAAACAGCCCCATCCCGCATTGGCATGAACGTCATGCTTCCGTCCACGGCCTCCACAAACGGCAAGTTGAATTGACGGTCCCACTGCCAGAGATCAGGCCAGATGCCTTCAGCGAGGCCTATGGAAGTCCTCGGAGCCGACCTCTCCTGCTCAAGCGACGTGTAACGCCCACTCAATTGCTCGAGCCGGTAACCGGGAGCGATATCAAGCCAACGGAAGGGGCCGGTAAAACGGAGAATCCTGGCGTCAATCTGCCATTGATCGCCCTGCAGCGTTCTCACCACAGACAACCCATCCTGACTCTGAAGGGAAACCTGCCAGATCTGTTCGGCCTGTCTCTGGGTGGAGATGCTTGCCGCGGTCTGCAAGCCTACCAGTGAATGATAGCTGCTCAGATTTACCGCAATCACGAGGACATATAAACCGGCCAGAATGACACCGAAAACCGCCGTTCCTTTAATCCAGGTGAGCAACCATCGGGGGTGCCTGAAAAACAGCAGGCCCGCTATAACCATCACAGCGCCGGCAGCGGCCAGTACAATGATAGCGAGCGTGTGGGACATGGAACTACAAACCTACATCGTCCAGCGACGATTCAGCCAGTTTCAGTAGATCTACGTTGCGGTCTTCGCTTTTGCCAATACTCTCGATGTAGTACTCCAGCGAAGTCAGAGCGTCCGCCAGCGCCTCGAGCACCTGGGCGGCTGGCGCTTCCTTCGCATCCAGCAAGCGCTCCTGGATTGAAGCCGCAACCCGCTCAAGAACCCCGGCGGCTCCGGGATCATTCACCATTTGCAGGCCACCCCAGATGCTGTGCAGGGTTGCAGGCAGATTGGCAAGATGCAGTTTGTCGTAGTCGGATTCGATAAAAGCGGTGATTGCACGCTTTGCCAGGGTCAATGCCCCACGGGCTTCGTCAGCCACGACATAGAGCGCCTCACGGAGGTAGACAGACTCCTCCCGCTTGCGTTCACCACCGGCCAACGCGTCGGTTTCCGACGTGATGCCGCGGGTCACGATCTGCATGACGGCGTCTTCGATTCCCAGGACGGAATCGGCGAGTCGATACAGTTCATCATCACCGGGCAAGCGAGATTCTGCTTCCCAACCCCGAAGCTTGCTCGCCTCTTCTCTTGAAACGCCCGCCAGCTTGTTCAGGTCAAGCATCACCAAAGTGTTGGCCAGTCGTTCGAGGGCATCGGCAATCGAAGACAGCTCCGCCAGATCCGGCTCGATACCGCGTTCAATGATGTCCAGCTTGTCCTTCAACTGGTTCAGTTCATCCTGAAGGGCTTCCGAAAGGGATTTAAGGACATCACTGCCAGGACCGTACAACCTGCTCGCATGGGCTTCCAGCATGGAATCCGGAAAATCCGCCGGCGCGAGATGGTAAGCGGATAACACCTCGGTAACTTCAGGGTTAGCAGACCCGCTGCGGTACAGCAGATAGACCAGATCCCGAATCAGCGAATCCGGCGCGTCTTTACCCGTGGCAACCTTGCCCACGTACACCACTTCCCGGGCGTACTTCTCGATCCGCATGAACATGCGCTTGCGGGCCTTGTTAAAGACCATAGCGCGATCAAGCATGGTGTCCGCAACAATGCCGACAAGGCACCACATCTGCCCCATAGGTGCGCCCTGGCAAAGGCGGGCAAGTCCTCTCGAAGCGCGGCCAATCAATTTCTTGTTTACCACATCGTTCCGGTCGCGAAGAATTCCCAAAAGCGCAACCTGGAAGGTCAGGCGCATGCGACGCGCCATGACTTCGTAATCCGCCTCATTGCCTTCAAACGGCTGCAATGACAAACCGGCACAAAAATCCGGCCTCTCTTTGACATCGACATCAAAAAAACAGGATTCGGGATAGGGTTTTTCCCGGCGGGCCTCTCGGAGGTCATTGATCACGGGAAGCAACAGCTCGGGATGATCTTCCCGCTGCTGATGATAGTACTCGACATAGCGCCGAAGAATGAACAGAGCGCTATTGAGGGTAGTAAGGAGGATGTTTTTGTCGTCATTAGCGCCAACGGGAACGTCGTTGGCCATAGTTACTGCTTCCTGGCACAGCAGGGTTCCGCCCCGCAGCTCCACCAGAATAAAAATGCCCCGCAACTGGTTGATGAAATCAACACAGTTCTGGAGATCCTCACCCCTTTCGCGGTTTTCCTGAAAGCGTTCAAGGCTGGATTCTGCCTGCTTGATGGTCTGCTCTATTTCACTTTTGACCAGATCAAACGACTGCGATTTCGTCGCGAGAGACGACTGAACCATAAACGCTTCCCGTTAATGTTGCGGAGACTACCGCATCCTCTTTGGTGGTCACTGGTCCGGCTGTCGCGTACCAGGCCTTTTTGTTCTGGGCCGGCTAACCCCTTTTCCGGCCAAAGCCAGTTCGCAAAAAACTGGCGAACTTATCATTACTTATAACATAAAACTCAAGTACCTCAAGAAAGGCGGAATGTAACATTTGGTACAGCCCGACCCAGTTCTCATTCCGGGCTCTGGAGTTTACCCCACACAGTTTCGCCCGCCTGTTTTTCGAGCAGGGACATGAACTCTTCGTGGGCTTCGGCCTCTGAACTGGAGGCACGAACCACCGACAGGGGCGCTCTGTCAGCAGGCAGCCTTCGAATTCCGCCGTTACCGCCACCGTTCTCGGATCCGGCATCCAGTGACAGCGCGGTCTGGCCACCGGTAAGCAGGAGGTAAACATCGGCCAGGATCTCCGCATCCAGCAACGCGCCGTGGAGGTCACGGTTGCTGTTGTCCACACCGTAGCGCTTGCAGAGCGCATCAAGGTTGTTCTTCTGCCCCGGGTGACGGGCCCTTGCGATAGCGAGCGAGTCCACGATTCCGCAGTGGTCCGCGGTTTTCCGTACCGGCTTGAGACGGGCGAATTCCGAGTCCATGAAGCCGACGTCGAACGCAGCGTTATGGATAACCAGCTCGGCGCCCTTGATGAACTCGAAGAACTCATCGGCGATTTCCGCGAAACGGGGTTTGTCGGCAAGGAACTCGTTGGTGATGCCGTGAACAGTGATCGCCTCAGCCTCTACTTCCCGGTCCGGGTTGATATAGACATGGTAGTTGCGGCCGGTGAGCTGGCGCTCCATCAATTCAACACAACCGATCTCGATGATCCGGTGACCTTCTGCCGGGTCGATACCCGTGGTTTCTGTATCCAGTACGATCTGTCTCATTGCCTGTACCTGGTTAACTGTATTTATGCGCTCTGAATCTATGCGCCGGAAAGCTCGTCGACACCGCGATTGGCCAGTTCATCCGCCAGTTCATTGTCAGGAACACCAGAGTGCCCTTTTACCCAGTGCCAGTTAATCTGGTGCCGGGCCACTTCGGCATCCAGCTCGCGCCAGAGATCTTCGTTCTTCACGGGCTTTTTCGCGGAGGTCTTCCAGCCGTTCCGCTTCCAGCCTGCCATCCATTCCGTAATGCCTTTGCGCACGTACTGCGAATCCGTAAACAGCTCCACCTCGCACGGGCGCTTCAGGGCCTCCAGACCACGGATGGCTGCCATTAATTCCATGCGGTTGTTCGTGGTATTCGCCTCCCCGCCGTGCAGGGTCTTTCGATTGTCGCCATAGCGCAAAACCACGCCCCAGCCGCCGGGCCCGGGGTTGCCTTTGCAGGCGCCATCCGTATAGAGGGTTACCTTGCCGGCCATTCAGCCTCCTGATTTAATTTTCGGTGATTCACTTCGGTCTGTTAATCGGCGAGCCACTGCGGCTGCAACCTCGGGAGGCGCCAACGGTACCGGTGCCCGGCAGGGCAATCACCTTGCTTTGGCGCCAGACGGGGCGCCTTGGCAACCGGGCGTGGACGCGTTTTTTGGCAAGGATACAGTAATAGGCGCCTACTGGCAGGAGTCGATTTCCGGACAAACGGTTGTCAATCCGGCTCGTCGGCTTGCGACCACTGCGCTGCAGTGGTGGCCTGAAAAACCGGGTAATCGACGCTTCGACATTAAAGCCCAGCAAGTGCAGCCAGTCTTCCATGCGTCTGCGCAAGAGGAAGCGACCGCCCCACGGGCCCTCGCTGCTCCTGGAGATCAGTTTGCGCGCGCCCCAGAGGCTCAGAGGGTTAAAACCAAACAGCGCCATCGTGCCCTCTCCCCGGAGCACGCGCGCCGCCTCGCGAATCACCTGGTGAGGGTAAGGAGAGAAATCGGCCGTGTGATGCAGCACGACAAGATCCATCGAGTCACCGGGAAAGGCCAGCTCGTCGGCATCGCAGATGGCGACTCCATCCGGAATATGGGGATACCATCTTGGCGCTGTCATGATCTTCTGGGAAAAATCCGTGCCGGTAGCCAATGGCAGCCGATGGCTGATCCCCACCTGCAACTGCCTGGCGCCTGTCAGACGCTGTAGCTCGGCGTCGACAAAGCGTCTCTGGTCGGCCAACAGTGCCCGACCAAGCGGGGTCTGGAACCAGCGCTCAAAGCTCTCATGTCTGGCGGAATAATCAACTGCCTCGGATTCACTCACCAATGCGCCACTCCAGGAAGCCCTTTCCCATGGTTGGGGCCTTGTATTTAATGCTCTATCATATCAGTCACATTCGATAAGCACATGTGGGGCCCTATGCTGACCATTTCCGCCATACCCGCCTTCAGTGACAACTATATCTGGTGCCTTTCCGACACCGCCAGCGACAAGGCGCTGATCGTGGACCCGGGCCAGGCCCAACCGGTCCTGGACCATCTGGCCGAGAACGGACTGACCCTGGATACCATTCTGGTGACCCACCATCATCCGGACCATGTCGGCGGTGTCAAAGAATTGCTCTCCCGTTTTCCGGATTGCAGGGTAACGGGCCCCGCGGATTCGCCCTACAAAGGCAGTACCAACCTGGTTCATCCCGGTGACGAGGTGATCTGGGAAGATATCACCTTCCAGGTCCTGGGCGTTCCCGGCCATACTCTCGATCATATTGCCTACTTCACCGACGTCGAGGTAAATGGTCGGCCGGTTCTCTTCTGTGGCGATACCCTTTTTGTCTGTGGATGCGGACGTCTGTTCGAGGGCTCACCGGAGCAGATGCGTCAGTCTCTTCAGACCCTCCGGGCGCTGCCTGGCAAGACCGCCGTTTACTGCGCCCACGAGTACACCCTCGCGAACCTGCGCTTTGCCCGCAGCTGGTTGCCGGAAGACGAAGGTCTCCGGACGTTCGAGCAGGAGTGTCAGGCCGCCCGCGATGCAGGAGAACCGACGGTTCCTTCAATCCTCGAGAACGAGAAACGGCTCAATCCGTTTCTGCGGTGGGATGATCCGGCGGTAGTGGACTCCGCCCGGGCCTATTGCTCAAGCCGCGGCCTGCCCGCCGATTCCGATAACGCTATTTTTGCGGCCATTCGCCACGGCAAGGATAATTTCTGACGCCTGGTGATACGCACTTAACAAATCCTCTCAGAGCCGTAACGAGAGGTTTCTTGACCCCTTTTTAATCGGTCCCATAGAATCATTTCAAAATTGTGACCGTAAATTGTTCAATATGCCGGAGTTTCAGATGCTGAATCCGGCCTCAACCTGAACCCGGATGCTGTTATGTCGGCCAGACGATTGTCGTTTTTGTTTTTCGCCGGAGCCCTCGCAAGTGGCTGCACCAGCCTGATCAGCCAGGGAGAGCAAAGCCCGCTGAACACACAGGAAGTCACGGTCGCCGCGGGCGATGAAGGGCTCAAGAAAGCTGTCGAGACCGGAGAAAACCGTGACGCTGCCCGCGACGAGCCGCTGGACGAAGCTATTGCTCCGGAATTGAAGGATGCTGCCAGGGATGCCCGGGAGAAGCTCGACAATCCGGTTCAGAAAACCGCTGAGGCGGAGGCAGTTGAGCAAGATCTGTGGGCAAGACTGCGCTCAGGATTTGTTCTGGATCACGATATCGACAATGAACGGGTTCGGGACCAGTTGAACTGGTATGCCCGACATCCCGGCTACATTGACCGGGTTGTGGAACGCGGCAGTCGCTACCTTCACTATATCGTCAACGAGACCGAAAAGCGGGGCTTGCCTGCCGAATATGCTCTGCTCCCCGTTGTTGAAAGCGCGTTCGATCCGTTTGCGTACTCCCATGGGCGCGCGGCCGGTCTCTGGCAATTCATTCCCTCCACGGGCAAATACTTTGGCCTGACACAGAGCTGGTGGCACGATGACCGTCGTGACGTCATCGCCGCAACCGACGCTGCCCTGACCTATCTCGAGCGCCTCGCAAACCGGTTTGATGGCGACCACACGCTCGCCCTTGCCGCCTACAACAGCGGCGGCGGCACGGTTTCCAGCGCCATGCGCCGCAACCGGAACGCCAACAAGCCGACAGACTTCTGGTCTCTTCACCTGCCCCGGGAGACCAGACACTACGTCCCCAAACTGATTGCTCTGGCGAAAATATTCGACAATCCCGAGGCCTATGGCATTGAACTGCCATCGCTGAAAGACGAACCCTACTTCGAAGTTGTTGATACCGGCTCCCAGCTCGACCTTGCCCAGGCGGCAGAACTGGCCGGAGTAGATGTCGACGAGATCTACCTCCTGAACCCCTCCTACAATCGCTGGGCAACTTCGCCGGATGGACCTCACCGGTTGCTCGTTCCGGTTGGGAATGCGGAGACGTTCCGTGCCGCCCTGGCTGAAATTCCAGCCAATCAACGGGTGTCCTGGCGCAACTACGAAGTCAAATCCGGAGACAGTCTCAATTCGATCTCCCGCAAGTTCTCCACAACGCCGTCAGTGCTGCAGCAGGTCAACAATCTGGACAGCGACCTGATACGAATTGGCCAGCGCCTGATGATTCCCTTTGCTTCCAAGGGCAGCGATGCTTACGCCCTGAGCGCCTCCCAGCGCCTTGAGCGCAAACAGGAGCGTAAGCGGGACGGTAACAAGGTTCGTTACACGGTGCGCAAGGGCGACACCTTCTGGGACATTGCCCGCGAGCACCGGGTGTCCGTACGTGAAGTTGCTGCCTGGAACGGTATGGCGCCGGGCGATCCGCTGATACCCGGCAAGGAACTGGTCATCTGGTCCAAAACCAGTCAGCCGACGGTTGTGGCAGCCAACAGTGGCCGTGGCAAGGCTATGGTTCGGAAAGTAGGCTACCGGGTGCGCAAAGGCGACTCCCTTGCCCGGATTGCCAGCAGGTTTTCCGTGAATGTGCGGGACATCGCAAGCTGGAACGATCTGAATACCGCCCGTTATCTGCAACCCGGGCAAAGTCTGGTACTCTACGTTGATATCCGAAACAGTCCCTGACGTGCGAGACTTATGACAAGAACACGGAAAGCCTCATCCCTTACGTCGTTTTTATCAGCCCTGGCACTTATTGCCACACCGCTTATCTCACCCTTTTCCGTCGCCGACGAGGCAATGCCAGCCCATGGCATTGCCATGCACGGGGACACCAAATACCCCGCCGGGTTCAGCCACTTCGATTACGTGAATCCGGAAGCCCCGAAAGGCGGCACCCTGAAAATGGCGGTTGTTGCCAACGGCTTCGACTCATTCAATCCTTTTGATATCCGGGGTGTTGCCGCCGCGGGCATCAGCAACTATCTGTATGACACACTCCTTGAGTCGTCTGACGATGAGCCCTTTTCGGCCTACGGCCTGATTGCCGAATCCCTGGAGACACCCGAAGACCGGAGCTATGTGGTTTTCAATATCCGTGAACAGGCGCGGTTCCACGATGGCGAAGCCATTACCGCTGAGGATGTGAAATTCTCCTTCGACACGCTTACTACCCAGGGGCACCCCTTCTTCCGGAACTACTACGCTGACGTCGAAACAGTCACGATAGAAAGCCCTCAGCGAGTACGTTTTGACTTCAAGGAAACCAGCAATCGGGAGCTGCCGCTGATCCTCGGCCAGATGCCCATTTTGCCCCAACACTACTGGGCCGATCGCGAATTTGGCAAGAATGGCCTCAACCCGCCGTTGGGCAGTGGCCCCTACCGGATTGGTGACTTCGAAGCAGGCCGGTCGATTACTTACGAACGGGTTGACGATTACTGGGCACAGGATCTTGGCGTCCGGAATGGCCGCTTCAACTTCGATCAGATCACCTACGACTACTACACCGATGACACCGTGGCGCTGGAGGCGTTCAAGGCCGGCAGTTTCGATTTCCGGTTGGAGTCTTCTGCCAAGAACTGGGCCACAGCCTACACCGGGGAGCGTTTCGAAAACGGCACGATCATCAAGGAAGCCATCGAGCATCACCGGCCTTCAGGCATGCAGGGTTTTGCCTTCAACACCCGCAGAAAGGTGTTTTCCGACCCGCTGGTTCGTGAAGCGCTGGCCTATGGTTTCGACTTCCAGTGGGCCAACAAGAACCTCTTCTTCGACCAGTACACCCGTACTGACAGCTACTTTGAAAACAGCGATCTCGCTTCCTCGGGTCTCCCCACCGGCCGTGAACTGGAAATACTCGAACCTTACCGGGATCAGTTGCCCGATGATGTGTTTACCGAGGAGTACCAGCCACCCACCACCGAAGGCCAGCAGGGCCTCCGCGAGAATCTGAGGACGGCTCTGGGTCTGCTCAAGTCCGCCGGGTATATCATCCGCGATGGCAAGATGGTACACGGCGAAACCGGCGAACCACTGGCGTTCGAAATCCTGCTGTTCCAGAAAAGCTTCGAGCGGGTGGTTCTGCCTTTCAAGAACAACCTCGGCCGTCTCGGTATCGATGTGACCGTACGCCTCGTGGACAGCAACCAGTACATCCAGCGCCTGCGGGAATTCGATTTCGATATGATCACCCAGGTGTTCGGCCAATCGGATTCCCCGGGCAATGAACAGCGGGAATACTGGCATTCATCCACCGTGGATGCCAAAGGCTCACGGAATTACATGGGCGTGAGCGATCCGGTGATCGACGAGCTTGTGAACATGGTCATTCAGGCGCCAAACCGAGAGGAACTGGTTTACCGGGTTCGCGCCTTGGACCGGGTTCTGCTGCACCACTATTATGTGATTCCTCACTGGCACCTGAGAAGCGACCGTGTCGCCTACTGGAACCATCTGCAACGTCCAGCCGAGACGCCGAAAAACGGCATTGATCTGGACAACTGGTGGGCGAAGCCCTGAGGAAAACGCCGCCAAATGGGCATCTACATACTCAGGCGTCTGGCGCTGATCATCCCCACGCTGATCGGAATCATGCTGCTCAACTTTGTCATTGTGCAGGCGGCCCCCGGTGGTCCCGTTGAGCAGCTTATCGCTGAGATGGAAGGCCACGGCGGCAGCGCGCTGGCCCGGGCTTCCGGTGGTGGAACAGGTGGCGAGGTAGCCGACTCTTCCGGCGACACGCGTGGTTCCCGCGGCATACCCGATGAGCTTCTGAAAGAAATCGAAGTGATGTATGGCTTCGACAAGCCTGCTCACGAACGCTTCTTCAAGATGCTTGGCGATTACGCCACCTTCAACTTCGGTGATTCCTTCTTCCGGGAAAAAAGCGTCATCGACCTGATAATCGATAAAATGCCCGTTTCGATCTCCCTGGGGCTGTGGTCGACGCTGATCATCTATTTTATTTCCATCCCCCTGGGCATCCGGAAAGCCGTTACAGACGGCTCCAGGTTCGATGTCTGGACCAGCTCAGCCATTGTAGTGGGCTACGCCATTCCGGGCTTCCTCTTCGCGATACTGCTCATCGTGTTGTTTGCCGGGGGCAGTTATTTCGACTGGTTTCCGCTCCGGGGCCTGACCTCTTCGAATTTCGACGAGCTTACCTGGTACCAGAAAATCGGGGATTACTTCTGGCACCTGGCGTTGCCCGTCACCGCAAATGTGATCGGCGGTTTTGCCACCCTGACCCTGCTTACCAAGAATTCCTTCCTGGATGAGATCGGAAAGCAGTACGTGGTAACCGCCCGCGCCAAGGGTCTGGACCAGAAAGAAGTGCTGTATGGCCACGTATTTCGCAATGCCATGCTGATCGTGATTGCCAGCCTGCCAGGCGTCCTTGTCGCTCTGTTCTTTACGGGCTCCCTGCTGATTGAAGTGATCTTCTCCCTCGACGGGCTCGGGCTGCTCGGTTTCGAGGCGGCCCTGAACCGCGACTATCCCGTGATCTTCGGCACCCTGTATATCTTCACCCTGATGGGCCTGATCCTGAAGCTGATCAGCGACATTACCTACGTCCTGGTCGATCCGCGGATCGATTTTGAAAGCCGGGAGGGTGCGTGAGTTTCCGGTCTCTGACTCCGATCCAACAGCGGCGCCTGCGGAACTTCCGGAAAAACCGCCGGGGTTTCTGGTCTTTGTGGATTTTTCTCGCCCTGTTCGGCCTGTCACTGGTCGCCGAGCTCATTGCCAACGACTCACCGCTGGTCGTGTCGTACAAAGGCGACCTCTACTTCCCGGTGGTCCAATCCGTGCCGGAAGAAACCTTTGGAGGTTTCCTGCCCACGGAAGCCGATTATCGCGATCCCTTTATCGCCGATGAGATAAGCGCCAACGGGTGGATGGTCTGGCCACCGATCCGGTTCAGCTACAACACCATCAATTACGATCTCGAGGTTCCGTCACCGGCGCCGCCGAGTGCAGAGAACTGGCTGGGGACCGACGATCAGGGCCGGGATGTTGCAGCCCGGGTGATCTATGGCTTCCGCATTTCGGTTCTGTTCGGCCTTACCCTGACCATCGCCAGTTGCATTGTCGGCGTAGTGGTCGGCGCCATCCAGGGCTTTTACGGCGGCAAAATTGATCTACTGGGCCAGCGCTTTATCGAGGTCTGGTCCGGCCTGCCGGTACTGTATCTGCTGATCATTCTCTCGAGCATTGTGCAGCCAAACTTCTGGTGGCTGCTGGGCATCATGCTGCTGTTCAGCTGGATGGGGCTGGTGGATGTGGTCCGTGCGGAATTCCTGCGTGCCCGTAACTTCGAATACGTCAAAGCTGCCCGTGCACTGGGTCTGGACAACCGCAAAATCATGTTCCGGCATATACTCCCCAATGCCATGGTAGCCACACTGACCTTCCTCCCGTTCATTCTGACGGGGGCAATTACCGGCCTGACCTCCCTGGATTTCCTGGGCTTTGGTCTGCCCTCCGGTTCACCCTCGTTGGGGGAACTGATTGCCCAGGGCAAGGCCAACCTGCATGCGCCCTGGCTGGGCATATCCGCCTTCGTATCGCTGTCGCTGATGCTCACCTTGCTGGTGTTCGTGGGTGAAGCCGTACGCGATGCCTTCGATCCGAGGAAGAGCTGATATGAGCCAGTTACTTCAGATTTCCGATCTTTCCATCTGTTTTGATCACGGGCTTCCAGCCGTCGAATCCCTGTCACTGGCAATCCGTGAAGGCGAGACCCTCGCACTGGTGGGCGAAAGCGGCTCCGGAAAATCCATTTCGGCACTGTCAATTCTTCGCCTCCTTGATGCGCGGCACACCAGCTACCCCAGCGGGCAGATCCGGTACCGCGATGAAGATCTTCTGCCCGCCACCGAGAAGCGCATGCGCCAGATCCGCGGCCGGGAGATAGGGATGATATTCCAGGAGCCCATGACATCCCTTAACCCGCTACATACCGTGGAAAAGCAGATTGGCGAAACCCTGGAACTGCACAAGGGAATGCGCGGGCCACAGGCAAAACAGCGCTGCCTGGAACTGCTACAACTCGTGGGGATACAGAACCCGGAAAGCAAGCTTGGCGCTTATCCCCACCAGTTGTCGGGGGGGCAAAAACAGCGGGTGATGATCGCCATGGCACTGGCCAATGAACCCGATCTCCTTATCGCGGACGAACCCACGACGGCATTGGATGTAACCGTCCAGAAACAGGTTCTCGAATTGCTCAGGGACCTTCAGAAGAAACTGGGTATGGCCATTCTTCTGATTACCCATGACCTGACCATCGTTCGCCGGTACGCCGACCGGGTGGCCGTCATGGAACATGGCAAACTCGTGGAAGAGGCCGATACCGATGCCCTGTTTGCCAGCCCACAACACCCCTATACACGAAAGCTTCTGGATGCCGAGCCCCCGGAGGCGCCCCTACCCCTCGATAAACGTGCAGAACCGTTGCTGGCTGTTGAGCGACTGGACGTGCGTTTCCCGATACGAAAGAGCCTTTTGGGCAAGGTGAAGGAATCCTTTCACGCTGTGCAGGGCGCCGATTTCCAGCTCAATCGCGGCGAAACGCTCGGAATCGTCGGGGAAAGTGGCAGCGGCAAAACCACCATCGGCCATGCGCTGCTGAAGCTTACCGCCAGTACCGGAAGTATCCGCCTCGCGGGCGAGGAGCTGGCGTTTCTTAACCAGAAGGATTTCAGGCCCTGGCGAAGGCGCGTGCAGATTGTCTTTCAGGATCCGTTTGGCAGCCTCAGTCCCAGAATGTCCATTGCCGAAATTGTCCGCGAAGGGCTGGAGATCCACGACGCGGAAAACGCAGCCGAACACGACAGCAAAGTGATTCGCGCGCTCACCGACGTTGGCCTTGATCCGGAGGCACGGCATCGTTATCCACACGAATTCTCTGGCGGCCAGCGCCAACGCATTGCCATCGCCCGGGCTCTGGTGCTGCAGCCCGACCTGATCATTCTGGACGAACCCACATCCGCCCTGGACCGCACCGTGCAGAAGCAGGTCATTGAACTGTTGAGGGCTATCCAGACCCGTTATGGTCTAAGCTATATCTTTATCAGCCATGACCTGGCTGTGGTGCGCGCCCTGAGCCATAAGCTGCTGGTGCTGCAGCATGGCCGGATCGTGGAATATGGTGACGCGGCCAGGATTTTCGATGCACCGCAGGCGGAGTACACCCGTGAACTGCTGAACGCCGCGTTCTTTTACCAGAAACCAACTACGACTATTTGAGCGTTACCCCGACCAGAGCACTCAGGGATAATGCTCGCAAATCAGGAACACAGGGAGAACGACCCATGGGAATCCTCAGTGGCAAGAAAGCACTGATCGTTGGCGTAGCCAGCAAACTGTCCATTGCTTACGGTATCGCCGAGGCCTTCGCCCGCGAGGGTGCCGAACTGGCGTTTACCTACCAGAATGAAAAACTTCAGCCACGGGTTGAGAAGTTCGCCGAACAGTGGGGAAGCAAGCTGACTTTCCCCTGCGATGTCGCAAGCGACGAAGAAATTGAAAACGTCTTCAAAGAGCTGGGCAAGCACTGGGACAACATCGACATCATTGTGCATGCTGTCGGCTATGCGCCTGGACACGAGCTGGACGGCAACTACGTCGACGTGACCACCCGTGATGGCTTCCGCATTGCCCACGATATCAGCTCCTACAGCTTTGTCGCGCTGGCCAAGGGTGCCCGCGGCATGATGCATGAAGGCAGCTCGCTGATTACCCTGAGCTACCTGGGCGCTGAGAAGGTTCTGCAGAACTACAATGTGATGGGCTTGGCCAAGGCTTCCCTGGAAGCCAATGTTCGCTACATGGCCGCCAGCCTGGGCCGGGACGGCATTCGTGTGAATGGCATTTCCGCGGGTCCGATCAAGACCCTGGCCGCCTCTGGCATCAAGAGCTTCCGTAAGATGCTGGCCGAAAATGCCAGGCGTGCGCCGCTGCGGCGCAACGTCACCATCGACGAAGTGGGTAATGCTGCCGCATTCCTCGGCTCTGATATGTCCTCCGGTATTACCGGCGAGATCATGTACGTGGACGGCGGCTTCAACATTACCGGAATGGGTGAACTTGAAGAGTAAGTCTCACCCTCCCCGAACGTAAAAGAGCCGGCGTTATGCCGGCTCTTTTCGTTGGATTGCACGGACAAGAGTCAATCCTGGGCCATCGCCGAGGCCACGGCCTCCACCCACTCGACGTATGCGGTTTCGTCAGACTCAATGATTCGCGCCCCCACCAGAAAGCTCGACTCGTTGGGTCGACACCAGACCACTTCGACCATCAGACCGAAAGGCTGGGCATGGTTACCAAGAAATACGCTCGCCGGCAGCAGGGCCCCCAGGGAAAGGGGTTCGTCAGCTGTCAGGCAAAGGCCACTGGCCGAAATATCACGAATACCGCAGACAAGGTCCCGCTCCTCGGCTCCGGTTTCTTCCGGCAAGCCGGACTCAAGCTCGAGTATTGCCCTGGCTCGCGCCGTAAGACGGTAATCTGCCCGATTGTCCTGATCAACGGGCGGCTCATTCCGGGTTCCAAAGCTATAGTCATTATCTGTCATTTTTGTTTTTCCTGCTTCGGCAATATCAGTTGCGGCCAACGCGAATCCGCCCGACTACCCTGCTAAGGGTGTCGTCGAATTCCGCGGAGGTTCCCAGAACCCGGATGCGTCCTCCGACAATCCCCTCAACCAGGGCGTCCTCGAGAAATTCGCGCCTGTTCAGGCCCAGACGGTCCACAAACACGAGCTTTCTCGACGCATTGATGCGCACGGCCAGTTTCAGACGGGCAGGTTCATCAGACGTTTCATCGGGTTCAACGACAATCCAGCCACCAAGCTTGATAGCATCCACCTGTTTCTCGGCCAGCAGTGTTCTTTCCTTCCGGATCCGTTCCTTTTCAGCCTGTTCATCGGCGAGTCGTTGCTCTTCATCGGCTTGCCGCTGGCGCTCAAGCTCGGCTTCACGCTCCGCTTCCTCAGCTCTGCGCCGTTCTTCCGCGGCTTCTTTTTCCCGCCTCAATTCCTCGGCACGCAGCCTGGCAGCTTCCGCCGCCTGCTCCCTCTGCCGACGCTGCTTCTCGCAGACACGGGCAAGCAGTTCCACGGTTTCTGCCAACACCGTTCCGAACGGCGTGAGCTGCGGCAATGGCCGGATCTGCTCCTGCTCAAGGGCCCTCTGAAACTCGCCCCAGGTCTGCAGCCCCAGTTTCACGCCGGCGCCGTTGGTCCAGAGGATTTCTGCCGACTCCGGTAAGAACGCATAGAAGTAACGGCGCTGCTCTGCGACACCCTCGCCCTCGACAAACCATTGCCCCTCATACGGTTCAAAAGCTTCTGCCGCGGGCACTTCGAAGCTGAGCCAGGTGCTGTCCCAGTGGAAGCTCCCCGCCGCCGGCAGGGCATCCACAAGATCCGGCGCCTCTCCTCTCAGCCTGGAAACCATAGCGGATTCGATCCCGGACAGGGACTCCGCAGGCAGTGATTCATTAAAAACCCGTTTCCAGACATCAAGGATCCGATCACCGATCTGTTCGCCCACGTGATAGAGCCGATTACGGTCCTTGTCGGAAAGCGACGGATCACCAATCCAGACCAGCCATTCCAGCAACTTGCTGCCATGTCGCAGGTTCTCTCCGTCGAGACCGGAATCCCAGATCGACTGTTTCAGCAGACCCTGCCAGTGATCAAGTATAAAGCGGACGATCGGAAGCGGCAGCTTGCGCCCCTGGAGAGCCCGACCGATTAATGCCCGGGAAGACTGCTCTGCCTTGCGCTGCTTTGCAGCGCCCTGCTCGGTTTCCAGCAGCCGTTGGCGGAGCTTTCCAACCTGGGCATTCCTCTTCCCGGCGTCTTCCTGCCAGCGATGACAGAATTCGTTAACCGGCTCCGTCTTGCCGGATTCAAAACTCGCGGAAACGGCGATAACCAGCGAATCCAGCTGATCCATCAGAACCTTGGCGGAACGGCCTCCGGAATCACTCCAGCCGCGCCACTCCTGAAGGCTGTCCAGCCACTCCAGTAGCGCCTTGCTGAAGGCTTTCTTGCCCTCCAGATTCATGCGCCAGGCAAGATAGAAGCGCAGCCTTGCCACCCGGCGGGCGAGGCTCGGATGCAGGCCGCTCGTCTTCAGGAACACGTCCATGATGCGGTCAGCCACATAGGCGGCGTTCACCTGTCGGGCTGACCACTCCAGATGAACAGATCGGATAACATGGGTAACCCGTTCGTCACGCTGTTCGGACCAGCAGGAAACCAGCAGTGGGCGCCAGTCGCTGACGGCGTCTGGTTCGAGCTTGCCAGCCGGGTATGGAAGGTCAGGAACACGAATGCCGGCCAGGACATCGTCAATCTTGCCTGAAACCGCTGCAACGGAAGGCACATCCTTCGGTCTCTGCCTGTTTTGCGACATCCGTTCCCCGTACTTAAGAAGCGTTGAAAAGGCCCTGTAAATAACGCAGTATAACCAACTCGCCGGGGTTTACCGCAACCGTGCACCGGCGCTATTCGCGTTAATCTGCAACCCTGTTGGCATATTCTATCGTCCACCAGGGCTGCAACGATCAGAATCGGGGAAGCAGAACAACATGTCGGGCAACAAACTAGAGAATCTGAATGTGGCGAGCCAGGAAGCACTGATCACTCCTGAAGCGCTGAAGAAGGAGATGCCGCTCTCCGACAAGGCCGCAGAAACCGTCTCAAAGGGCCGCCAGGCGATCTATGACATCATGGATGGCAAGGACCACCGGCTATTCGTCGTGGTAGGCCCCTGCTCCATTCACGATGTTGAAGCTGCGAGAGATTACGCCGCGCGCCTGAAGAAGCTTGCCGATGAAGTCAGCGACACGCTGCTGATCGTTATGCGTGTCTATTTCGAGAAGCCTCGCACAACAGTTGGCTGGAAAGGCCTCATCAACGATCCGCACCTGAACGACACCTTTGATATTGAGCAGGGCCTTCACATCGGTCGTCGTCTGCTGCTGGATATCAACGAGCTTGGCCTGCCCGCAGCCACCGAAGCGCTGGATCCGATCTCCCCGCAGTACCTGCAGGACACCATTGCCTGGTCCGCCATCGGCGCCCGTACTACCGAGTCGCAGACTCACCGCGAGATGAGCAGCGGCCTGTCCATGGCGATCGGTTTCAAGAACGGAACCGACGGCAGCCTGGACGTTGCGGTGAACGCCATGAAATCCGTGTCTCACCCCCACAGCTTCCTGGGCATCGACCAGCAGGGACAGGTGGCGATTATCCGCACCAAAGGCAATAACTACGGCCACGTTGTTCTTCGTGGCGGCGGTGGCAAACCCAACTACGATTCCGTGAGCGTCGCCCTGTGCGAACAGGCGCTGGATAAAGCAGGCTTGCGCAAGTCGATGATGATTGACTGCAGCCATGCCAACTCCAGCAAGGACCCGGCCATTCAGCCGCTGGTCATGCAGGATGTGACCCACCAGATCCTGGAAGGCAATACCTCGATCCAGAGCCTGATGGTGGAGAGCAACATCAACTGGGGTAACCAGTCCATTCCCGAGAATCTGGCAGATCTCAAGTACGGCGTATCGGTGACCGATGCCTGTATCGACTGGCCAACCACCGAAAAGGCCATTCGGGATATGCGCGATAAGTTGAAGGATGTCTTGCCCAAGCGCAAGATCGGCTGATCAAAGCATGATATAAAACGGGGAGCCTCAGCTCCCCGTTGTCATAACCCCACCTATCCAGTCCAGCCTTTCTCTCAGCGCGACTACTTGGCCGATAATAACCAGTGTTGGCGGCTGGACCGCTTCCGCCTCTACTCTTTCAACGATGTTGCAGAGATTCCCTGTAACCACGCGCTGATCCCTCGTTGTCCCCTTCGAGACCAACGCCACGGGCATTTCCTGGGACATACCGTGGGCGACCAACTGCCGGCAGATAATCGGCAGGCCAACCAGCCCCATGTAGAACACCAGGGTCTGGTTGTTCTGGACAAAGTCCTTCCAGGGTAGATCGCAGGTATCATTCTTCAGATGGCCGGTCACGAACCGGACTGACTGGGCATAATCCCGATGGGTGAGTGGGATTCCGGCGTAGGCCGCGCAGCCGGACGCGGCGGTTATACCCGGCACAACCTGAAATCGGACGCCGGCATCGGCGAGGGTTTCAATCTCTTCGCCACCGCGACCGAAGATAAACGGATCACCACCCTTGAGACGAACCACTTTTCGCCCCTGTCTGGCCAGATCCACCAGTCGCTGATTGATCTGATCCTGGGGCAAGGTGTGGTTGGCCCGCTGCTTGCCAACGTGAACCATCTCGGCGGTGTCCGGGATCATGGCCAGTATTTCCGGGGAAACCAGACGATCGTAGAGCACGACCTCGGCAGAAGTAATCAACCTCCAGGCCTTGAGTGTCAGCAGTTCAGGGTCTCCTGGCCCGGCCCCGACCAGGGCAACCTCACCCGCGGATGTGTTCGGGTTCGAAGTTACCGGATTAACCCTGTACCTTACTGGTGCAGGGGTTGCACCAACGCCCTTCCCTGGTGCGTTATCTGGCTGATCACTCATTGGATTCTGTCGACGCCTCCCATATACGGCTTGAGAACCTCCGGAACCACAATGCTGCCGTCAGCCTGCTGGTAATTCTCCATGACCGCAATCAGTGCACGACCAACGGCAAGCCCCGAACCGTTCAGGGTGTGGACGGGTTCGGGCTTTCCGGTTTCCGGGTTACGCCAACGGGCATGCATGCGGCGTGCCTGGAAATCACGGGTATTGGAGCAGGAAGAGATTTCACGGAACTTGTCCTGCCCCGGCAGCCAGACTTCCAGGTCATAGGTCTTGGCCGCCGAAAAGCCCATGTCGCCTCCACAGAGTGCAACCACGCGGTAAGGCAGCTCCAGCAACTGCAGCACCTTTTCGGCATGGCCAGTCAGGGCTTCCAGCGCGGCATCTGAATCCTCCGGACGAACCACCTGTACCAGCTCCACTTTGTCGAACTGGTGCTGACGGATCATGCCGCGAGTATCCCGGCCGTAAGAACCCGCTTCACTGCGGAAGCATGGCGTGTGGCAAACCATCTGCAGCGGCAGCTCAGCGGCATCAAGAATAGAATCCGATACCAGGTTGGTGGCAGGCACTTCCGCAGTGGGAATCAGGTACAGCGGATGCTCGCCTTCCGTTTTGAACAGGTCTTCCTCAAACTTCGGCAGTTGGCCTGTTCCGTAAAGGCTATCGGCATTAACCAGATATGGTACGTAGGTCTCCAGGTAGCCATGTTCCTGTGTGTGCAGATCCAGCATGAACTGGGCCAGAGCCCTGTGCAGCCGTGCCACCGGGCCACGCATGACGGCAAAGCGCGAATGGGCCAGGCGGGTCGCGGTCTCGAAGTCCAGGCCTTTCAGACTCTCACCCAGGGCAACGTGGTCCCTGGGCTCGAAATCAAAGCTCCTGGGCGTGCCCCAGGTGCGAATCTGAACGTTATCGTCTTCACTCTCGCCGGCTGGTACATCTTCATCCGGGAGATTCGGGATACCGGCCAGGAAGGCGTTGAGCTCCTCCTGGAGAGTGCGGAGCTCGTCTTCGGCTTCAGACTTCTGTTTCTTCAGGTCTTCCACCTCGTCCAACAGCGGCTGGATGTCCTCGCCGGCAGCCTTGGCCTTGCCGATCGACTTCGACCGCTTGTTCTGCTCGCTCTGCAGGTTTTCCGTGCTCACCTGAAGGGCACGGCGGCGTTCCTCAAGCTGCTCGAAGGTGGCGGTATCGAATTCGAAATTCTTGATGGTCAGCCGACGGGCGATCTCTTCTGTCTGGGTGCGGACACGTTTGGGATCGAGCATGATTATCCTGAATCTTCCGGTTAGCGATGTTTTGAATGACTGGCCATTATACCTGCACTGGCGCTCGTGGCTACCGCCGAAAAAAGGCTCAGGTGTAGCGTTTGCGGGGGCTTTCGGCGTTGCGGGAATCCAGACGCTGGCGTTTTTCAGCCAGTTTTATCTCGAGACCGCGGTTTACGGGCTCGTAGTAGCGGCGCTCATGAATGGCCTCGGGCAGGTAGGACTCCCCGGCGGCGAAGGCTTCGGGTTCATCATGAGCGTACCGATAAGTATCCCCATGGCCCATGCTCTTCATCAGCTTGGTGGGCGCATTGCGCAGGTGCACCGGCACTTCATAGTCCGGGTCCTGGCGGATGTCGGCCATACACCGATTGAAGGCGTTGTAAACCGCGTTGCTCTTGGGCGCCAGGGCCAGGTAGGTCACCGCCTGGGCCAGCGCCAGCTCCCCTTCTGGAGACCCCAGGCGTTCCTGAGCGTCCCAGGCTTCCATGCTTAGCTGCAGGGCCCGCGGATCGGCATTACCGATGTCCTCACTGGCTATCCGTACCAGACGGCGGGCAACGTAGAGCGGATCACAGCCGCCATCGAGCATCCGGCACAGCCAATACAGCGAGCCGTCCGGATCTGATCCGCGAACGGATTTATGCAACGCTGAGATCTGGTCGTAGAATACGTCACCGCCCTTGTCGAACCGGCGGAGGCTGGTCTGCATGACCTGCTCAAGCTGATCCGCCGTTACCCGATCCGTGCCGGCCTCATCCGGCTCTGCCAGGTCAGCCGCCACTTCCAGGATATTGAGAGCACGGCGGGCATCGCCACCAGACGCGGCCGCCATCAGGGTCAGCACGTCTTCATCAACTCGCAGGCGTCCACCAAATCCTTCATCAACTGTCAGCGCGCGGCGTAGCAACTGAAGGATGTCCTCTTCCTCAAGGTTCTTGAGCACGTAGACACGTGTTCTGGAAAGCAACGCACTGTTCAGCTCAAAAGAGGGATTCTCAGTGGTCGCACCAACGAAGATGAAGGTACCGTCTTCAATGTGGGGAAGAAACGCGTCCTGCTGGCTTTTGTTGAAGCGGTGAACCTCATCCACGAACAACAGAGTGTCCCGACCCTGTGACTGCTTGCGATTACGTGCCCGCTCAACAACGGCCCGGATCTCTTTCACACCGCTCAGTACGGCCGAAACCGTCTCGAAACTGAGATCGCTGACATTGGCCAGTAGTTGGGCGAAGGTGGTTTTACCGACTCCGGGAGGGCCCCAGAGGATCATCGAGTGAAGCTGGCCCTGCTCAACAGCGCGCCGCAGCGGTTTGCCGGGCCCGACCAGATGAGCCTGGCCCACATAGTCATTCAGGCTTGCCGGCCGCATTCTCGCGGCCAGCGGCCGAAAACCCGCGGATTCCGCGAACAGACTGTCCTGCATCAGGCCCCGTCCCGGATAATATCCACACCCTCCGGATAGTCGAGGGTGAACGCACCCGCTTCAACCGGTTCGTTCAGCCTGATCCGGTCGAAACTCAGTACGCTGAGCTGTGCCAGGGAATCCTGCATACGCATCTCCTGGAGCTCACCCTTGAAGAACGTCAGCCTGAGGGACGTAAAGAGGGAGTCCGGGCTTCTTGGCTCCAGAGTAAATTCACGGGTGTTGTCGCCTATCTGGCGACCGGACACCCTGTAGGTATCCTCCAGATTATCCACCTCACCGCTCAGTAAAAGCGCGGGTGTGGATTGCACTCGATCGTCGAGATTGTGGATCGTGACCTGTTCCAGGTCCGGATCGTAAACCTCCACGGTTTCGCCATTACTGACAATAAACTGCGACAAAGGCGCACTGGTCTCCCAGTAGAACAGCCCGGGGCGCTTGGCCTTCAGGGAGCCACGGGTTTCCTGAACCTTGTTGCCATTCTCGTTAACAACAATCTGGATAAAATCCGCCTGGTAGGACTCGTAGCCCTTCAGCAACGAGGCCAACTCGTTCGCGCTGTCGCTGCCCTCACTCGCACTCAGAGGGCCGGCAATAAACACCGCCATGACCAGGGTGGCCAGGCATTTCACAAAAGATCGTCCCATTGCTTGTTACTCCTAATCTCTGGGTGGCGGCGGAGCCAGAACTTCACGTGCCCCGTTGTGGCCTGCGGCGCTTACCACGCCGGATGCTTCCATGGCATCAACCAGGTTCGCTGCCCGGTTGTACCCGATCTTGAATTTTCGCTGTACCGAAGAAATCGAAACGCGCCGCCCTTCGGTAACGAACGCAACGGCCTCGTCGTAAAGGGCATCCCCTTCACTATCCCCGCCTCCTTCCGAGAGGTTGGGAACGCCCGGCAGGCTCTCGCCTTCAGCACCATTGAGAACATCGTCCACGTATACGGGCTCACCCCGAGCTTTCCAGGCACTCACCACGCGATGGACCTCATCGTCATCCACAAACGCACCATGCACTCGTACTGGCAGACCCGAACCCGGTGGCAGGTAAAGCATGTCACCATGCCCCAGGAGCTGCTCGGCACCACCCTGATCCAGCACCGTACGCGAATCGATCTTGGACGAGACCTGGAACGACATCCGGGTCGGAATGTTGGCCTTGATCAGGCCGGTGATTACATCCACCGATGGCCGCTGGGTGGCAAGGATCAAGTGAATACCGGCCGCCCGCGCCTTTTGCGCGATCCGGGCAATCAGTTCCTCAACTTTCTTGCCGACGATCATCATCATGTCGGCGAATTCATCAATCACCACGACGATGAAGGGAAGAGTGTCCAGCTCGGGGCGCTCCTGCTCGTCGTTGGCAAGGTATTCGTCCGGCTTCCAGAACGGGTCCAGTAATGGTTCACCGGCGGCCCTGGCGTCTTTGATCTTGCGGTTGTAGCCCGCCAGGTTACGGACCCCGAGGCTGGCCATGAGCTTGTACCGGCGCTCCATTTCAGCGACACACCAGCGTAGTGCGTTGGCCGCCTCCTTCATGTCGGTGACCACCGGCGCCAGCAGGTGCGGAATGCCGTCGTAGATGCTCAGTTCAAGCATCTTGGGGTCCACCATGATAAAGCGGACCTCTTCCGGGCCTGCCTTCAGCAGCATGCTGAGCAGCATGGCATTGACGCCGACCGATTTACCGGAACCGGTGGTGCCCGCCACCAGCAGGTGCGGCATTTTGGAGAGATTGGCAACCATCGGGTTGCCGCCAATGTCGTTACCCAGTGCCAGGGTCAGCGGTGAGTTCGACTCCTGAAACACCCGCGCGCCAAGCACTTCACTGAGCCGGACCATTTCCCGTTCTTCGTTGGGAATCTCGATACCGACCACAGACTTGCCAGGAATCACCTCGACTACCCGAACGCTCAGTACCGCCAGTGAGCGGGCCAGGTCCTTTGCGAGGTTGGAAATCTTGCTGACCTTCACACCTGGAGCCGGCTTGATCTCAAACCGGGTAATGACCGGGCCGGGATTGACCTCGACTACTTCAACGGATACCCCGAAATCCCCCAGCTTTTCCTCTAGCAGCCGTGACATATGTTCCAGGGATTCTTCGGAGTAGCCTCTTTCCTTATGCTCCTCCGGCGGGTCCAGAAGAGAAATCGGTGGAATCGGGCTTTCAATATCTTCCAGCAATGAAGGCTGCTTGTTGCCCTTGTCTTTGGACTGGGTCGGCTGTTCGTCCTTCTTGAAGGGCGAAATCTTCAGCGACCGTCCGGCAGACTGAGGAGATGCCTCGGGTTTGGCGGGTTTCCCGTTAGCGACAGGAGCCTCATCCCGTGAACTGAAGCTTTCGAGCCTTGCAGGTTCCGGGTCAACTTCGGCAGAGAGACCATCCAACGCGGGCTCTTTTCGACCGGTTTCTGGCTTCGACTCGGGCTTCGGGGCTTTTGGCTTCTTCGGCCCAAAGCCTGGAATCCGTTGCCACCAGCATGGTTTGTCGGCATCTGCTTTTTGCCGTTTGCTGTCCATGGCCGGCACACGGTCCTTGACCACAGGTGGCTCAGCTTTCGGTTCTGCTTTGGGCTCTGGCTTTTCCGACTTGGGCTTGCCTTTGAAAAGGCCTTTGATGGCAAGGCCCGTTCTGAGAGTCAAACCGCCCACCTGATCCATCAGCCAGAACCAGGAGAGACCGGTAGTAACCGTTAACGCGAACAGGAAAATGGCAATCAGCAGCAGGGTTGTTGCCGGCAGGTTGAAAAACCGCACCATAGCGTCGGCAACAGCCGTTCCAAGGACTCCGCCCGAGGACGCCCCCAGACCAAACACGGAATACAGTGACAACAGACTGGTTGCCGAGAGAAGAATCAGCAAGAAGCCACCGAAGCGCATCATGAAGAGTGGCCAGTGCAGATCCAGGGAATCGTTACGCCGACGGATGAGCATCAACGCGTATCCCGCAATCATGACCGGGAACAGATAGGCAACGTGGCCGAAGAAATCCATGAAAAGGCTGGCGAGCCAGGCACCAGTGCGGCCCGCATAATTCTGCACACTGGTGTCATGACCGATACTGGCCCAGCCCGGATCTGACGGGCTAAAGGTAACCAGTGCCATGGAAAGGTAGATGCAAAGGGCAATAAGCGCGATGACGGCGCCTTCGCGAGCGCCCTGGGCGGCCAGCCGGCGAAAGCGCTGCTGCTTCTCTGTCAGTTCCTGTGGTGCTTTCTTCGCTTTTGCAGATTCGGCCATGAATGCTCAGACGTTATCGGTGCTTTCGTTCCGAAGCGCCTGAAAGCCGCGTTCAAGATCGGTTTTCAGGTCTTCTACGGCTTCGATCCCCACGGAAATCCGTACCAGATTCTCCGTGATCCCGGCCCGCGCCTTATCCTCCGGGGATAGTCGCCCGTGAGTGGTTGTGGCCGGGTGGGTGATCGTGGTCTTGACGTCACCGAGGTTTGCGGTGATGGAGATCATCCGGGTGCCATCGATGAAGCGCCATGCCTCCTCCCGCGCACCCTTGAGCTGGAACGACAGCACACCACCAAATCCGGTCTGCTGCTTTTTCGCCAGCTCATGTTGCGGATGACTCTGGAGCCCGGCATAGAAAACACGTTCAACTGCCGGCTGTTGCTCCAGCCACAGGGCCAACTCTAACGCATTGTCACAGTGGGCGCGCATACGAATTGGTAAGGTTTCCAGGCCCTTCTGAAACACCCAGGCGTTGAAGGGGCTCATGGTGGGGCCGGCAGAACGAAGGAAGCCATAGACCTCTTCCATCATCTTCTCTGATCCGACCACGACGCCTCCCACGCAGCGACCCTGACCATCCAGATATTTGGTCGCCGAGTGAATCACGATGTCTGCGCCCTGCTCCAGCGGGCGCTGGAGCACCGGCGTGCAGAAGCAGTTATCGACTACGAACAGGGCGTCGTTGTCTCTTGCCAGCTGCCCCAGGATCTCCATATCGGCCACTTCGCACAGCGGATTGGACGGCGTTTCAATAAACAGCATCCGGGTTTCGGGACGGATCGAAGCCTGCCACTCTTCCATATCCGTCAGACTGACAAACGTGGTTTCCACCCCGAAACGTGCCATGTATTTCTGGAACAACACGTTGGTGGTGCCGAACACACCCCGGGAGCAGATCACATGATCGCCGCTCTTCAGTAGCGCCATGCAGGTGCTCAGGATCGCAGACATACCGGATGCGGTGGCGACGGCACGTTCACCGCCTTCCATGGCCGCGATCCGACCTTCAAACGCCTGGACCGTAGGGTTGGTAAACCTGGAGTAGATGTTTCCGGGCTCTTCGCCGCCAAATCGCGCCGCCGCCTGGGCCGCGCTGCCATAAACGAAGCTGGACGTGGGGAATATCGCGTCGCTGTGCTCAAGCTGCCCGGTGCGGATCTGCCCTGCCCTCACGGCCAGGGTGTCCACGGACATCCCGTCCAGGTCGGACTCCGGGATCCAGACAGTTTCTTCGCGGCGAAAAGTCATCTACATCTCCTGCCTGAAAGCGGCGTTCAGTCTTCGTCGTTATGCAAGTCGATAATGCCATTGTCCCCGTCAGCACCACCGGCACTTTCGGATCGCTTTTCGTCATTGCGCAAGCCGTCAATGCGGCTCAGATACGCTTCATCGACATCACCGGTCACATAATCGCCAGTGAATACCGAGCACTCCCATCCCTCAATGTCATCGTTCACTTCACTGACGCAGGTTATAAGGTCCTCCAGATCCTGATAGAGCAGCCAGTCGGCACCAATCAGTTCCCGGATTTGCTCTACGGTGCGCCCGTGGGCAATCAGCTCACTGGCGGAGGGCATGTCGATACCATACACGTTCGGGTAGCGAACTGGAGGCGCCGCAGACGCAAAATAGACCTTACGGGCACCGGCATCCCGAGCCATCTGGACGATTTCCTTGCAGGTGGTACCGCGAACGATGGAATCATCCACCAGCATCACGTTTTTGCCACGAAACTCCAGATCGATCGGGTTAAGCTTCTGTCGGACCGATTTCTTGCGCATTTTCTGGCCCGGCATGATGAATGTCCGGCCGATGTAGCGGTTTTTGATAAAGCCTTCACGGAATTTCACCCCCAGACGATGCGCCATCTGCATGGCCGACGTTCGGCTGGTGTCCGGAATCGGCATGACAACGTCGATATCGTGATCCGGTGTCTCGCGGAGCACTTTCTCCGCGAGGGTTTCGCCCATGCGCAGGCGAGCCTTGTAAACGGACACCTTGTCTATGATGGAGTCAGGCCGGGCGAAATACACGTGTTCGAAAATGCACGGGTACAGATGCGGCTGGTCGGCGCACTGGCGGGTGTAGAGGGTACCGTCAGTTTCGATATAGACCGCCTCGCCCGGGGCAATATCGCGCACGAGGGTGTAGCCCGCTGCGTTCAGGGCAACGCTTTCAGAGGCAATCATGTATTCCTTGCGGCCATTCTCATCGGTGCGTTCGCCGTAGCAGGCAGGCCGGATACCATTCGGGTCCCGGAAGCCAACAATGCCATAGCCGGTAATCATGGCAATAACGGCGTAGGCACCCCGGCAGCGTTTATGAACCGCGCTCACCGCAGAGAAGATCTCATCCTTGGTCGGGTCCAGCTTGCCAAGCTTCTGCAATTCATGGGCGAACACGTTCAACAGCACTTCCGAGTCGGAGTTCGTGTTGATGTGGCGCAGATCGGTCCGGAACAGGTCCTTGCTGAGATCATCAGCATTGGTCAGGTTGCCGTTGTGAGCCAGTGTAATGCCATACGGGCTGTTCACATAGAACGGCTGGGCTTCGGCGGAGCTGGAACTGCCAGCAGTCGGATAGCGCACGTGGCCTATACCCACGTTGCCCACCAGACGACGCATATGACGGGTATGGAAAACATCCCGTACCAGGCCATTGTCCTTGCGGAGGAAAAACCGTTCATCCTGAAATGTCACAATGCCCGCCGCGTCCTGGCCCCGGTGCTGAAGTACAGTCAGCGCATCATAGAGCGACTGATTGACGTTGGAAGTACTGACGATGCCGACAATGCCACACATGGATAAGTGTATCTCCGAGTGTTAAAACTGAATGTTAGCGGGACACGGACGCGGGTTCCACGCCTTCCTGCTCTGTAACGGAATCCGGTTCCGGCGCGTTTTCAGGCGCAGGCCCAAGAAAGCGCGCAAATTCATCGCCCAGGGTCCGTCTGGACCAGTCTTCAACCACCGCCAGGCGATCGATAATGATCGAGGTTCGCCACCAGGTATCCTGGGCCAGCGGTGTGTAACGGGTAAATGCAATCGCAACGATCACCACCACCACGCCCCGCAAAAGGCCAAAACCCATTCCAAGCACCCGATCGGTGGCCGACAAGCCGGTAGCTCGAATCAGATGACCGATCATGTTGTTGATGATGGCACCGACGATGAGCGTTCCAAAGAAAAGTATGGCAAAAGCAGCAATCAGCCGGACAAGCGGTGTTTCAACCGTGCTCTCCAGCAGGGACTGCATCTGGGGGTGGAAGGTTCTGGCCAGGATAAACGCGCCCACCCAGGTCACCAGCGAGAGGGCTTCCCGTACAAAACCCCGTTTCAGACTGATGAGGGTGGAAACTGTAATCAGGGCGATAATGACCCAGTCAATCCAGATCAGCGCTTCCATTGAAAACCCGGTGGAGAAAAGGAAGCGCGAATTCTATCAGGAAACCCCGGTTCGCCAAACCGCAAGACACACATAAACCGGACCCCGGGCGTTATTTTTCGCCGGAGGTCACCAGGCTGTTAAGACCAAAGGCATCGTCCAGAGCCCTTTTGGCGGATTCGGCCTCGGTTTTTGACGCAAAGGGCCCGCTGAAGACCCTTGTCAGCGTTGTGTCGCCGCGGACAACCTCCTGAAGATGCGAGCCATAGCCCTTTTCCCGGACCTGATCTCTCAAGCGTCGGGCGTTGTCGGCATTGCCAAAGCTGCCCAACTGCACCACCCAGGCGCCATCCAGCGACCGCTCATACTCTGCAGCTTCTGTGGCAGCATTCTCCGAGGTCTGTTCAGATGTCTGAGCCGGCTCATTGGTGGATTCCTGAGCGTTGCCGCTCTCGGGCTGGGCAGCATCGGACGAATCGGTTACGTCCTGCATCTCATCCTGGCCAGGCGCCTCTTCGAGGATACGATAACCCGGGGAATCCCCTGCTTCTTGCGCGCTTGAGGGTGCTGCCAGGCCGCTATCGCTGGACTCAAGACCGTAAGACGGCGCCGGCGCCAATTCCGATTCGGGCGCTTCCACTTCAGGGAAAGGCGGCTCTTCCGGAATCTTGATGGTTGTGGACGTGCGCTCGGAATGAGGCTCATCAAAAAGCATGGGAACAAAGATAACCGCCAGGGAAACAAGTACCAGCGCCCCGATTATTCTCTGTTTCAGTCCATCCACGTTGCTAGGCTCCCAACTGTTATGACTGCGCCCCGACGGGCACCCATGCGCAGATACTAACTGGCCGGCAAGCGGAACTCAAAGTGTCAGGCACGGCCATGGACAAAGTTTAAGGCGGCCTGCCTAGCTTCCGGCTACCTTGCCAGCGAGCAGAATCTCGCGTGCTTCAGCGACCGTGAAGAAAGAACCGAACACAACCACAAGATCGTTCGGGTCAGCCACGGCCAATGCTGAAACCAAGCCCTCCCGCACGGATTCAAAAGCCGTCGCCTGGATCCCTGAATCGGACAGTCTTGCTTGCAGGTCTTGACCGGACAGGCCTCTTGGTACCTTGAGACCGGCCAGATACCAGGCATCGACCACATCAACCATGGCTCTGCCCACACCTGCCACGTCCTTGTCAGCGAGGGCGCCATAAACACCATGCACCCGTCTGCCCGGGGATTTTAGTTGACTCAGCTGACCAGACAACCAACCGGCAGCATGAGGGTTATGGCCAACATCCAGGAAGATATCCGGTGCGGAACCAACACGCTCGAAACGCCCGGGTACACTCAGACCTGAAAGCACCTGCTCAATGACTGGTACCGGCAGGTTCGGTTCAAGCTCGCGTATGGCAACCACGGCGGCTGCCACGCTTTTGATCGGCAATGGACCGGCGGGCAGACGAATCGCCCGGCCTTTATGGCGAAGCTCTACCGCCGGAGCATCATCGCCTGCTCGCTGCTCAGTCACCAGCTCATAATCACGCCCCAGCAGAGCCAGTTCGACTTTCTGCGCAGTGGCCTGCTGGAGCACCGAACGTGGCGGATCGGAATCGGCATAGACCGAGGGGATGCCCGGCCTAAGGACACCGGCCTTTTCAAACCCGATGACTTCGCGATTGTCGCCAAGGAAGGCAACATGATCGATGTCCACCGATGTCAGGATGGCAAAATCCGCGTCCAGGACATTGACAGCATCCAGCCGCCCACCCAGGCCAACCTCCAGCACCCAGTCGTCGAGGCCCGCATTGGCAAAGGCCACGAAGGCGGCAAGGGTTCCGAATTCAAAATAGGTGAGAGAGACGTTTCCGCGTGATTCTTCAACGGCTTCGAACGCGCTGACAAGCGCGTCGTCGGAGATATCCTCACCATTAAGACGCACACGTTCGTTATAGCGTTGTAGATGGGGCGAGGTGTAGGCGCCAGTCCGGCGGCCAGCCGCGCGCAAAAGCGCCTCAACAGTAGCAACCGCGCTGCCTTTGCCGTTAGTGCCAGCCACAGTGATGATCCGGGCGGACGGCTTTCGTCGGAACAACCGCCGCAGGACCACGAGGACCCGGTCCAGGCCAAGATCAATCTCTGTAGGGTGTATCGCTTCCAGGTAGGTAAGCCACTGATCGACGGTGGCACCAGCCCCCGGCGATGCCGGGGGCTGGTCTGCAGGGTTACTCGGCAGGGGCATCGGTTTCGGGCTTCTCCGAGACTTCAAACTCGATCGGGTCTTCGGTTCCCGGGCGCTCCTGGCCGGTAAACTTGGCCAGCACATGAGCAATGCGTTCGCGCATCTGGTGGCGATGGAGAATCATGTCAATCGCGCCGTGCTCAAGCAGGAACTCACTACGCTGGAAACCTTCCGGCAGTTTTTCACGAACCGTCTGTTCGATAACCCGGGGGCCGGCGAAGCCGATCAATGCGTTTGGCTCTGCAATGTTGAGATCCCCCAGCATGGCCAGACTGGCGGACACGCCACCGAAGACAGGGTCCGTCATCACAGAGATATAGGGAATACCCTCAACTTTCATCCTCTCAAGCACAGCGGCTGTCTTCGACATCTGCATCAATGACAGGATCGCTTCCTGCATGCGGGCGCCGCCGCTGGCTGAGAAGCAGACCAACGGGATACGCTCCTTGAGAGCAACATTTGCGGCCTGGACAAACTTCTCCCCGACCACTTGCCCCATAGAGCCACCAAGGAATCCAAATTCGAACGCGCAGGCAACTAAAGGAACCCCGAGCGTCGTGCCTTTCATTGCTACGAGGGCATCCTTTTCCCCAGTGGCTTTCTGCGCCTGGGACAAACGATCTTTGTACCGCTTACTATCCTTGAACTTCAATCGGTCCCAAGGCTCAAGCTCAGCGGCAACTTCTTCACGACCCTCCGGATCAAGAAAAATTTCGAGGCGCCGACGCGCAGTCACCCTCAGGTGGTGGTTGCATTTGGGGCAAACATCCAGGTTTTTCTCAAGTTCCGGCTTGTAGAGAAAGGCACCGCATTTGGGGCATTTCTTCCACAACCCCTCAGGAACGCCCGTTCTCTGTTTCGACTCCGAGCGAATCTTGCTCGGCATTATCTTGTCCAGCCAGTTACTCATGGTCTCATCCTGTCCTTTGACGCCTGTTTGCCCTCCTCCCCTTCATTCAGGAGGCGAGACTGTCCAGTGCTTCACGCATCGGGTGGAGCAGATCCGTCAATGCCCGCTTGAGCTGGTCGGTATCTGCCTGATTTCTGGCTATTGTATCGACCAGGACGCTGCCAACAATTACACCATCGGATACCCGACCGACCGCCGCGGCAGTTTCCGCATCACGAATACCGAAACCAACACCCACCGGGAGAGCTGTCAGTTCGTGAATATGATTCACCTTGGCAGCTACCTCTTCCACGTTGATGGTGGCCGATCCCGTCACACCCTTGATAGAAACATAGTACACATAACCGGAGGAGTGCTCACTGATTGCCCGGATCCGGTCATCGGTCGTGGTTGGTGAAAGCAGGAAGATGGCGTCGAGATTTCGCTGGGTGAACAGCGGAGCAACCTCGTCGGCCTCTTCCGGTGGCAAGTCAACGGTCAGAATGCCGTCGACGCCAGCATCCTTGGCAGCATCCGCAAAACGCTCGTAGCCCATGGCTTCCATCGGGTTCAGGTAGCCCATCAAAACCACCGGAGTTGCGTCGTCTGACTTCCGGAACTCCTTGACCATGGCAATCACCTGCCTCAGCGAGGTACCGTGCACCAGGGCCCGCTCACAGGCAAGCTGGATTACCGGGCCGTCTGCCATGGGGTCAGAGAACGGCACCCCCAGCTCGATAATATCTGCCCCCGCCTCAACCAGCGTGTGCATCAGATCTACCGTGACATCGGGATGCGGGTCACCGGCAGTAATATAGGGAATAAGTGCCTTACGACCTTGTCCTTTCAGGGCCTTGAGGACCCCTTCAATTCGGCTCATGCCTGCTCCTGTTAATTCTTCAGATCTCGATGCCTTCAAGCTTGGCAACCGTGTTAATGTCCTTGTCGCCACGCCCGGAAACGTTAATGACAACGGTCTGGTCTTTGTCCATGGTCGCCGCCAGTTTGATGGCATAAGCGACAGCGTGAGCCGTTTCCAGCGCGGGCATAATGCCCTCGACGCGGGTCAATTTCCGGAACCCTTCCATCGCTTCGTCATCGGTAACGGACACATAATTGGCACGGCCAATGTCCTTCAACCAGCTGTGCTCTGGACCCACCCCTGGATAGTCCAGGCCGGCACTCACCGAATGCGTACCTGCGATCTGGCCATTTTCGTCCTCCATCAGGTAGGTGCGGTTACCGTGAAGCACGCCAGGACGACCGGCACAGAGTGGTGCCGCGTGTTTGCCAGTATCAATGCCCAGGCCGCCAGCCTCGACACCGTAAAGCTGTACCGATTCGTCAGAAAGGAACGGATAGAACATGCCAATGGCGTTGGAACCACCACCCACACAAGCGACCAGGGCATCCGGCAACTTGCCGGTTTTCTCCAGCGCCTGACGACGGGTTTCCCGACCGATTACCGACTGGAAATCCCGGACCAGCAGCGGATATGGATGCGGCCCCGCAACGGTACCAATGATATAGAAAGTGTCGTCCACGTGAGCCACCCAGTCACGCATCGCATCGTTCATGGCATCCTTTAGGGTTTTGGTGCCACCCTGAACGGCATGTACCGTCGCGCCCAGAAGCTTCATCCGGAACACGTTCAGAGACTGTCGCTGGACATCCTCCGCGCCCATGAACACATGGCATTCAAGACCCAGACGCGCGCAAACAGTGGCAGTGGCAACACCGTGCTGACCCGCACCGGTTTCGGCAATGATCCGCTTTTTACCGAGGAAACTGGCAAGCAGCGCCTGGCCGATCGTGTTGTTCACCTTATGGGCACCGGTGTGACAAAGATCTTCACGCTTGAGCCAGATCTGGGCGCCGCCGGTTTCACGGCTGAGACGCTCGGCGAAATACAGCGGGGTTGGCCGGCCAACATAATCCGCCAGTTCCTTGTCGAACCGCGCCTGGAATTCCGGATCCTTCTTCAGGCGGGCGTATTCTTTCTCGAGCGTCATCAGGGAATCCATCAGAGTCTCGGAAACAAATCGCCCACCAAAGGCGCCGAAGTGACCCCGCGCGTCCGGCAGTGCGCTCAGCATTTCTTCAGTCAGTTTTACAGACACGGTGAACCTCTTTAATAAAATGAGAAATTTTCTGGATATCCTTGATGCCTTTGTCCTGTTCAACACCGCCACTGACATCTACAGCCCAGGGTTTCACCTGTTTCACAGCGGCAAATACGTTATCAGATGACAAACCCCCGGCCAATATGATCGGAAGCGGCCGGTAGTCAGGGATCAGATCCCAGTTAAACGATTTTCCTGTGCCTCCATACCGGTCTGGATCCCAGGCGTCGACCAGCAGGCCGGAAGCATTGTGAAACTCCTCGAAGGCAGCTTCAATCTGCCCCGCCTCTCGGACCCTGATGGCCTTGATCCAGCGTCGACCAAAACTGGCACAGAAATCCGCCGATTCGTCGCCATGAAACTGCAGCAAATCCAGTGGCACCCGCTCGAGAACCGCCTCGACTTCCTGCCTGGATGGATTAACAAATAATCCGACCACCGACATGAACGCCGGAACACGCTTTACCAACTCGGCGGCCTGATCCAATGACACTGACCGGGGACTCGGCTCATAAAAAACCAGGCCCAGGGCGTCGGCGCCGAATTGAACAGCCCCGTCGATATCCTCGGGGCGGGTAAGGCCGCAAATTTTGACCCTTGCGCTCATTGGCTCGGAACCCGCTGTTTGACATGGATGTGTGTTGGGGTGAACGGACTGTTTTCTTCCCGAGTGAACCAGGGCCGCAGAAAGCCCGGGCCGCACTCGACAGCGGGAATCCCTAATTCGTCCGGGTACCCCACATCGACCAGATACAGACCATGGGGAGGCGCTGTTACACCTGCAGCTGTCCGATCTCTGGCGACCAGTATCTCATGAATCCACTCCGGTCGCTGCTTTCCCGAACCAACCGCCATCAGGGCACCGGCGATATTCCGGACCATGTGGTGCAAAAACGCGTTGGCCTGCACGTCTATTACGACAAAATCCCGTTTCCGGGTTACCGAAATACGTTCCAGAAACCGAATCGGTGTTCGAGACTGGCATCCGGCCGCACGGAAAGAGGAAAAGTCATGCTCTCCCGCCAATGCCTGGGCGGCCCTGTGCATACGATCTGCGTCCAGTGGGCGGAAGGTCCAGCTTACCTGGCCCCGCTGTATACCCGGACGCACTGGATGGTTGTAGATGATGTAACGGTAACGCCGATAGGTCGCGGAAAATCGAGCGTGGAAATCACCGACTCCGTTTCCGGCCCAGTGCACGGAAATGTCATCGGGCAGCGCCGTGTTTATACCCATAACCCAGGAGCGCAGGTTACGGACAGACGGAGTGTCAAAATGAGCAATTTGATAGCTGGCGTGTACGCCGGCATCGGTACGGCCCGCACACACCAGATCAACTGGATGGTTCGCAACCTTTGCCACCGCTGCCGTCAGTTCCGCTTCTACAGATCGGACACCGGATTTCTGGAGCTGCCAGCCATGAAACCCACGCCCATCATATTCGAAGGCAAGTGCGACGCGGCCCGCGCCTACGGCGTTATCGGTGGAGAGCTGCTGAGTCTCGAGAAACAAGTGCGAATCCGAAGAGAATGGTTCTATAAAAACAAAGCGCCGACCTTATTGCCGGGAAGATACCCGGCGGCCGGCGCTTGCTACCTGTCAGACCCGATTATAACGGATCAGGACAGATTTTTAAGGAGGTCTTGCGCCTCTGCTTTCTGGTCTTCGTTTCCTTCAAGGGAGACTTCTTCCAGGATGTCGCGAGCTCCGTCGGCATCACCCATCTCGATGTAGGCCCGCGCGAGATCCAGTTTGGTAGCGGCCTCATCGGTTCCGGCCAAGAAGTCGAAATCGTCCTCGTCACCGAGTTCGCTTTCATCAATGTCCGCAACCTGCGATTTGCGCGACTCATCGGAAACCTCATCAGACGCAACCGGGAGATCAAGATCACTTTCAGGTGTCTCCGAGTCTTCGAGCTCATCAGTTACACCCAGTTGCTCGAGATCCTCGGCATCTTCAACCGTCTGTTCAGGATCCGCTTCCTCTGCATCGCCCTCACCGAGTGTGTCCTCAAGACCAAGCTCTTCATCAAGTGACGCCTCTTCGCTCTCCTCGGGGTTGGCTGAATCGGCAGAATCGGAAAACTCTTCCATCAGGGCCAGGTCTTCATCGGACACGTCCAGTTCCAGGTCGTCCAGCGAAGATTCTTCCATCTCACTGCCACCAAGCTCGTCTTCTTCACCGGCTACCTTGTCCAGTTCAGCATCGAGCTCGTCCAGGAATGACTCGTCCAACGAATCAATATCAGATTCGCCGTCAGTGTCAGCAACCTGCTCAGTGCCCTCCTCGGATGCTGTTTCCGGTTTCCCTGCTGGCTGCTCCTCCGCCAGGTCTCCTTCTTCCAGATCACCCTCTTCCAGATCAAGGCTCAGGTCGTCATCAGAATCGTCGAGCTCCTGCTCTGCGCCGGATGGCTTGTCAGAGTCCTCTTCGAATTCCGAAGACAGATCCCAGTCTGTGGACTCCTCAAGCTCGGAGGTGTCTTCGGTCAAAGGCTTTTCTTCGTCCGATTCCAGCTCCAGGCCCGACAGATCGTATTCGATCATATCGTCACGGCTTTCTTCTTTGCCCTCGCCGGATGCGTCCTCCTTGCTGGCCTCGGATTCGTCAAGCTCATCAAGCTCGAAATCAGACAGGTCAGTCTCTGAAAGGTCCGAATCAAAGTCGCCAAACTCGTTCTCGGCCGGCTCTTCTTTCTCAGCATCGAACTGATCGGCGAGAAGTTCTTCAGATTCAGGCTTGTCCTGCTTCTCAATGGACTCATCACCGGTTTCGTCAGAATCATAGGACGTAGCGAACGAATCGGAACGCAACTGAGATTCAAGGTCATCGATGCTGGGCATCGACTCCGCCTCTTCCAGCCGTGCGCGCAGCTCGTTCGCGGTGGTCAGCGCTTCTTCATCGTCCAGAGCCTCGACCTCTCCGAATTGTTTTTCGAAAGAGTCGCGATCCTGGGTATCTGCGTAGACACCCAGCAGCTTCAGGCGCAGATCGGTGCGACTGGGCTCACGGGAAATTGCGGTTTCCAGAGCTTGGGCAGCCCGATCATGCTGGCCATAGGCAATGTAAGAGTCAGCCTCGGCCAGGGCGTCGCCCGCCGCAGATTGCTGATCCTCTTCATCCAGGCTCAGATCGAAGGAATCCGTTTCTTCGTCGGTTTCATTGTTCAGCTGTTCGTAAAACGCCTTTTCCCGGTTTGCATTGCGGCGGGCAAGCAGCAGGAGAAGCAACAGCAGAACGATCAGACCGCCACCAAGGGCAATCTGATACATCGGATTACCAGTTATGGCATCAATAACGTTTCCGGGGAAACCTTTATCGGCAGCCGGAGCCTGTTGAGCAGGCTTGGGCGCAGGCTCTGCAGATTGCTCTGTTTGTGTCGGGGCTGGCTCCGCCGCCTCAGTTGCTTCAACCGCGTCATCGGTAGCCGCAACCGCCGGCTCATCCGCTCCAGACATTTCCGCCTGTTCTGATGCATCACCGGCATCGGCACCCATCTGATCATCGGTTGCCTGATCGGAACCGGCCATTTCGTCAGTTTCATCGACCATAGCCTCGGACTCGGCCATGTCGCCTGATTCACCCGCAGCTTCCGCATCCCCAGCTTCACCGTCCATCATGTCCGAATCGACGGGTGCCGTATCACCTTCAACGGCCTCGTCCATGGCGACAGATTCCGCTGCTCCGTCATCGGCAGCCGGACTTTCAACGGGTGCGGTCTGCTCTCCCGTTTCATCACCAGCAGTCTGCTGCATTTCAGCAAGCTGGGTATTCTTGAGCTCAAGCAGGCGCTGCAGAGTCTGCACCTGGTCCTGCAGGTCCTCAACACGACTGTTCAGCTCATCGTTCTCCCGGCGAGCGCTTTCGAGCTCTTCCATCGCGACCGCTGTGCCGGCATCAACGCCGCCCGGCAGTTCGCTGTCACCGCCCGCGGAGCCACTTTCGCTGCCCTCACTGCCGGCGTCCTCGGACACCACGAGTTTGAGTTCATCACCTCCGGCGCCAGCCTGCTGTTGGGGCGCGGACGCTGCCTGCTGCTCGGCGGTTGCATCGACTGTGCGCTGGGGAGTCTGGAATTCCTGATTCTGCTGGGCAACCACGCGAGTAGCTTCAGCGCGAGTTCGACTCTGGATCTGGTCCAAAGACGGGACACGCAGCACTTCACCGCGCTTCAGTCGATTGATGTTATTGCCAATGAATGCGTTCGGGTTCAGGTCCTGGATTGCTAGCATGACCTGCTGCATAGAGACACTGTTGTCTGGACGCACTTGAGACGCGATGGTCCACAATGTGTCTGAAGCTCCGGTGGGCCCGAATGTATCAGCCTGATATCCGGAACCCAGCGACCGCTCGGCCTGAGCCTGGCGACGAACTGATTCGGCACTGCGAGTGGTCGTCGGTTGGCTGGTTGTCTGGGACGTGGAGACTGTTGGAGTGCTGACCTGTTCCTGCACGCCGGACTCTTCCGCGTATACAGGTGGATCCACCAGAACGGCGTATTCCCGCATTAACCGGCCGTTTGGCCAGGTCAACTCAAGCAGGAAGTTGAGGTACGGTTCCCTCAGAGGTTCACGGGAGGACACATTGACAATGAGACTGCCATCATTGCCGGTGACCACCTGGAACCTGAGCTTACTGAGAAACTGGTTGCGATCCAGCCCCACCCGCTCATATGCCTGTTCCGAGGCAATATTGACGAACACGTCCGCTGGATTGACGCCACGGCTTTGGGGCAGAACAATCTCTGCGTCCAGTGGCTCGTTCAGATAGGACTGAAGTTCTATTTCACCCAGCCCCAGGGCCTGTGCGACGCCGGATCCGAGCCCTCCCGCCAGAGCCAGGGCAACCGCAAGCTTGCGTACCTTCATGCTTTTTCCTTTCCAGTCTCCGTTATTCGTTACTGCTCTTTTTCAAACAGAATCGGACGAGGTTGGATGACTTTCGTCTTGATAATTCTCGTTATTATGTGTTCTTTTTAATTTTCAGTCCGGCAAGTATTGTTGATAAAACCTCTTTTATCAATCAATCAGCCGCAATCCTTGTACCATTTTTTTATCAATCACGCGGAACTACCTAGCGCTCTTGAAAATAACAGGGGCGGAGGCTGAAATCAGCCTCCGCCCCCTCACCGGTTTATCGAAACCGGACACAGTTGGCATTTATTGCCTCTGTGTAACAATTTTTAACGCTCCTGAAGGATCCGGAGCATACGGCGCAGCGGCTCAGCAGCCCCCCACAGGAGCTGATCACCCACCGTAAACGCGGAAATGTATTCCGGCCCCATGGTCAGCTTGCGGATACGGCCGATAGGAACGCTCAAGGTACCGGTCACCTTCGCTGGAGTAAGTTCCTCAATGGTCGCATCACGGTCATTGGGAATCACTTTCACCCAGTCATTCGCTTTCGCAAGGATCGACTCGATTTCAGAAACCGGGAGATCCTTCTTCAGCTTGATTGTCAGCGCCTGACTGTGGGAGCGCATTGCGCCAATCCGCACACAGATGCCGTCGATGGGAATCGGGTTATCGGAGCGCCCGAGAATTTTGTTGGTCTCGACCCCCGCCTTCCACTCTTCCTTGCTCATGCCGTTGTCGAGCTGCTTGTCGATGAACGGGATAAGACTGCCGGCCAGGGGCACCTGGAAGTGCTCGGTCGGGAAGCCGTCCGAACGCATGGTTTCGGTTACCTTGCGGTCAATCTCCAGAATCGCGGAGGAAGGATCATCCAGCTCGGACTGGACGCTTTTGTTGAGCTCGCCCATCTGGTTCAACAGCTCGCGCATGTTCTGAGCGCCAGAACCGGAAGCCGCCTGATAAGTCATGGGCGACACCCACTCGATCAGATCCTGTTCAAGCAGGCCACCCAAAGCCAGCATCATAAGGCTCACGGTGCAGTTACCACCGATGTAGTCCTTGACGCCTTTCTCAAGCGCAGCATCAATCACGTTTCGGTTGACCGGATCCAGAACAATCACAGAGTGGTCGACCATCCGCAGGGTGGAGGCTGCATCAATCCAGTAACCTTCCCAGCCCGCGTCACGGAGCTTCTGATAAACCGCGCCGGTGTAGTCGCCACCCTGACAGGTCACGATGACATCCATGGTTTTCAGAATCTCGACGTCAAACGCGTCCTGCAGAGGAGGAACGTCGTCTTTTCCCACGTCCGGCGCAGGCTTGCCAGCCTGGGATGTGGTGAAAAACACCGGTTCGATATCGGCGAAATCGTTTTCTTCACGCATGCGTTGCATGAGGACCGAGCCCACCATGCCACGCCAACCTACAAGTCCAACTCGCTTCATGTGCGATCTTCAGACCTCGTTTTATGCCCGCCCCATGCCTTTATCGCTGGCAGGGACAGGATGGGTGATCCCGCGGCAACTGCATCGCGTTGCCGTCGGGTCTCAAATACGCCTGTCAGGGCCTGGCCTCTTTACAGTGCAGCCAGAACCGCCTCCCCCATTTCCCGGGTGGACACTTTCTTTGCGCCCTCAGACATGATGTCCGCTGTTCGCAGACCCTGATCCAGGACCTTGCTGACCGCCGCTTCAATGGCTTCAGCAGCTTTTTCCTCATTCAGGCTGTACCGCAGCATCATGGCAGCACTGAGGATGGTGGCCAGCGGATTGGCAATGCCCTGCCCGGCAATATCCGGCGCAGACCCGTGGCAGGGCTCATACATGCCCTGCTTTTCGGAGTTCAGCGACGCCGATGGCAACATGCCGATCGAGCCGGTGAGCATAGCCGCTTCGTCCGAAAGAATATCACCAAACATGTTGCCAGTCACAATCACGTCAAACTGCTTGGGGGCACGGACCAGCTGCATGGCGGCATTGTCCACGTACATATGAGACAGCTCCACGTCCGGATATTCCCGGCGGAGATCGTTCATGATTTCCCGCCATAGAACAGTCACTTCCAGCACGTTGGCTTTGTCCACGGAGCACAGCTTTTTGCCCCGCTGCTGCGCGGCCTCAAAAGCCACCCGCCCGATACGACGAATTTCCGATTCTGTGTAGGCGTAGGTGTTGTAACCCTGGCGCTCTCCGCTCTCAAGTTCGCGCACACCGCGCGGCTGACCAAAATAGATGCCGCCAGTCAGTTCACGGACAATCATGATATCCAGCCCGGAAACAACTTCCGGCTTCAGAGAAGAGGCGGACGCCAGTTGCGGATAAAGAATTGCCGGGCGCAGGTTTGCAAACAGGTCCAGGTTAGAGCGCAACCCCAGCAACCCCTTCTCCGGGCGCTTGGCCATCGGCAGACTGTCCCACTGAGGACCGCCCACGGCACCCAGAAGGATCGCGTCGGCTCTGGTGGCCTTTTCGAGGGTTTCATCCGGCAGCGGTGTGTCGGTTTCATCAATCGCCGCACCGCCCACGAGGCCGGACTCGAAATTCAGGCCGAGACTGAACTGATCATTGATCTTGTTGAGCACTTTTTCCGCTTCAGCGACAATTTCCGGACCGATACCGTCGCCGGGAAGCATCAGGATAGTTCTGGGCATGTTTTTTCCTTGTTCCATTCCTTCAGGTCGAATTAGAGCCAGCGTAATCGGACTGCCTATTACCGCCCAGCACCAAACAGCCAGGGCGCAGTTTTACGGCGGCTATCTTCGTAAGACCGGATCAGCTCAGCATCTTCCAGCGTCACGCCAATATCATCCAGGCCGTTCAGCAGGCAATGACGACGGAAATCATCCACCTCAAAGGTAAAGGTTTCGCCGGATGGGGTAGTTACAGTCCTGGCTTCCAGGTCGACTGCCAACTGATAGCCTTCACTCTGCTCCACTTCCCGGAATAAACGATCGACAATTTCCTCTGGAAGAATAATGGGTAACAACCCGTTCTTAAAGCAGTTATTATAGAAAATATCGGCAAAACTCGGAGCAATAATCACCCGGAACCCGAAATCCTCCAGAGCCCAGGGTGCGTGCTCCCGGCTTGAACCACAGCCAAAGTTACGTCGCGCCAACAATACACTGGCGTTCTTGTAGCGGTCCTGATTCAGGACAAAATCCGGATTAATCGGACGGGTGGAACAATCCTGATCCGGTTTGCCTTCATCCATATACCGCAACTCATCAAACAGGTTCGGGCCGAAGCCCGTGCGCTTGATGGACTTCAGAAACTGCTTGGGAATAATCATGTCCGTATCCACGTTGGAACGGTCCATGGGGGCGACAACGCCCTGGTGTTGCTTCAATGCGCGCATGGTTCTCTCCTGTGGATCAGTTCATCAGCTCACGGACATCAACGAAATGACCGGTTACTGCGGCAGCAGCAGCCATGGCCGGGCTCACCAGATGGGTACGCCCGCCAAAGCCCTGACGGCCCTCGAAGTTCCGGTTCGACGTGGAAGCACAATGCTCCCCCTGCCCCAGCTTGTCGGCGTTCATGGCCAGACACATCGAACAGCCCGGGTCGCGCCACTCAAGACCGGCTTCGATAAAGATCTTGTCCAGACCTTCCTGCTCCGCCTGGGCTTTCACCAGACCGGAACCGGGAACCACCATGGCCTGCTTCAGAATCGGCGACACCTTCCGCCCTTTCACCACGGCCGCGGCCTCGCGCAGATCCTCAATCCGGCTGTTGGTACAGGAGCCAATGAACACACGATCCAGCTTGATATCGGTAATCGCCATATTGGGCTGCAAACCCATGTACTTGAGAGCGCGAACAATGCCTTCACGCTTGATCGGATCGGCTTCCTGTTCCGGATCGGGCACCTTGCCATCAATTCCGGCCACCATTTCAGGCGACGTACCCCAGCTCACCTGCGGCTGGATTTCCGAGCCTTCGAGCTCAACAACCTTGTCGAAGACTGCATCGCTATCGCTATGCAAGGTGCGCCAGTATTCAACTGCAGCATCCCACTGCCCGCCCTTGGGCCCAAACGGACGATTGCGAACGTATTCGATGGTGGTGTCATCAACCGCTACCATACCAACCCGCGCACCGGCTTCGATGGACATGTTGCAGATGGTCATCCGCCCTTCCATGCTCAGGCCCCGGATGGCTTCGCCGCCAAACTCAATGGCGTGCCCGGTACCACCGGCAGTCCCGATTTTGCCAATGATGGCCAGCACAACATCCTTGCCGGTAACGCCCGGACCCAGCTTGCCATTGACCTTCACCAGCATGTTTTTCATTTTCTGCTGCACCAGGCACTGGGTAGCCAGCACATGCTCAACTTCACTGGTGCCAATACCATGAGCCAGGCAACCGAAAGCACCGTGGGTAGATGTATGGGAATCCCCACAAACAATACTCATGCCCGGCAACGTTGCGCCCTGCTCGGGCCCGATAACGTGCACGATGCCCTGGCGTTGATCCTTGATCTTGAACTCTAGAATCCCGAACTCGTCGCAGTTCTTGTCCAGTGTTTCCACCTGGATCCGGGAAACCGGGTCAACAATACCTTCGACACCACGATCACGATCCGTGGTAGGCACGTTGTGGTCCGGCGTCGCAATGTTGGCATCAATCCGCCACGGCTTCCGCCCCGCCAGACGCAGGCCTTCAAATGCCTGGGGTGATGTCACTTCGTGCAGTAACTGACGATCGATATAAATCAACGCGGAGCCGTCATCGCGCTGTTTGACGAGATGATCGTCCCACAATTTGTCGTATAAGGTTTTGCCCGCCATGGTTCTCTCTCACTCTCTGGGGGTTTTTGGTTCTGACGTTTGATAACGGTATCTTACCGCCTGCGACCGGATAACCTCAATTCATGTTTTTTATCTATCGCATGCCTTATGGTAATACTTTAAGATTCTGAGAAGGTCGCATGAAGGGATAAGCCTCCCAAAACACGCCCGTAAATACATCCATGTAGGGCTCGGTCGCGCCATCCCTGGCGCTCCACGGTTTTGGGAGGCTCATCCCTCCATACTCCCCATGCGCTGCGGATATTGGCCACACTCTGGGGAGCGGGTTGGAGCAGCGTTTTCAAAACCGTAGAGGGCCAGGGATGGCCCGATTCGAGCCCACATGGACGTGCTTGTCGGCGTGTTTTGAAAACGCTGTTCCAACTCGGGACCTTCGGCCAAATTGAAAATCAGGAACGAATGCATGGATTCAAACGCATTAAAAGCTTTTCTGACCATTGTCGATCAGGGCTCCTTCTCAGAAGCCGCGGAAATCCTGCACCTGACACAGCCGGCCATCTCGAAACGTTTGGCTGCCCTGGAAAACCAGCTTGGCACCAGCCTGATCGATCGTAGCCACCGCCAGATTCGTCTGACTGATGCCGGCAGTCGTTTGCTTCCCCATGCACGTCGGATCCTCGATGAAATTCACAACGCCCGGGTGGCGTTGTCGCCGGACTCTGGACAAGTCCAGGGCGAGCTGCAAATCATCGCCAGCCATCACATCGGTCTGCATCATTTGCCAAATTGGCTACGACGGTTCAAACGGGAATACCCTCAGGTGTCCATCAACCTGCAGTTCATGGAATCCGATGCCGCCTACGAGCAGATGCGTAAACGTAATGCGGAGCTGGCATTCGTGACGCTGAGTGACAGCATGGAACCGAGCTTTCATGTGTTTGCCCAATGGCCGGACCAGATGGTGTTTGTGGTGGGCGCCGAGCACCCCCTGGCGTCACTCGAAAATCCGAGGCTTACAGACCTAGCAGACCACCCGGCACTATTGCCCGACACCAGCACCGCAACCTATCGGGTTGTGAGCCGGTTGTTTCTGGAGGCGAATCTGCACCTGAACCCGCAAATGCCAACCAACTACCTGGAAACCATCAAGATGATGACCAGTGTGGGCCTGGGCTGGAGTGTGCTGCCCCTGCGCATGATTGACGACAGCCTTAGGGTACTGGATGTGGGCAAGCCAGTTTCTCGTGTCCTCGGGGGGATCGGGTTATCCGGGCGGCAGCTCAGCAACGCGGCCAAAGCGTTACTCACCATCGTGCAGGAAGAGGAAAGCGCCTGAGGTTTAACCCTCGCCATGGGCTGGCGGCGGCCGAAGGCCTCGCCAGGTGATCACGATTGCGACGGCCATGGCGGCCGCACCACCCCAGAAAGCCGCCGAGGTACTGAACCCATCCACCAGGAACCCCGACAACCAGGCCCCAAGCGCACCGCCAGCACCGAAGGTGAGGCCGCTGTAGAGGGCCTGCCCCTGCCCGTGATGGTGCTTGCCAAAAAAGCCCTGGATGTACTGGACAGAGATTGCATGCAGCGCACCGTAAGATGCTGCATGCAGCAGCTGGGCGAACAGCAGGACGAGGACAACATCCGTCAGCTCCGCGATCAGTACCCATCGAATCATGGTGAGCGTAAGCGCGCCGATCGCAATCTGGCGAACCGTGAAATTGCGCGTTAACCGGTGCATCACCAGAAACAGTGCGATCTCCGCAAAAACACCCAGCGACCACAGCAAACCAATCGACAGCTTGCCGTACCCGTGCTGCTCCAGATGGATACTGAAGAACGTGTAATAAGCTCCGTGCGAAACCTGCAGCAGGAAATTCATCAGAAAAAACGTCACCACTGCCGGGTGCGTGACGATGGCCTTTAAACTGCCTTTCGGAGCCGGCGCCTTTCGCTCACCCCGCTCCGCAGGCACCAGAAATGCGGATACGGCAATGCCCGCAAACACCGGAAGCAACAACCACGGGAGATTCTGAATCGGCACCAGTTCCAGCAAACCGCCGACCAGCGCAACCGCTCCGATGAACCCCACCGAACCCCAGAGCCGAACCCGCCCGTATTTCTCTTTCTGCTCGCCCAGGGTTCGAAGCGTGATCACCTCATACAGCGGCAAGATCGCATTCCAGAAAAACGTGAACGCCAGCATGACCAGCAGCAGGCCATAGAACCCCGGCTCCATGAACACACCGGCAAAAAACAGCGAACCGGTAATGGCACCGAACCGCACCAAACGCACACGCTGGCCGGTTCTGTCCCCTAGCCAGCCCCAGACGCTGGGAGCAACGATTTTGGTGAGCTGAATGGTCGCCATGAGCGTGGCGATCTGGAGGTAGGAAAAGCCCTGGCCCTCAAGGTAGAGGGACCAATACGGCAAGAGCCCGCCAAGGAGGGCGAAGAACCAGAAATAGAGGTTAGAGAGGCGCCAGTAGATAGAAATACCCCGCAAGTCCGGCTGTTTTGGCGGGACTCACTGCCCAAAAATGTGGAGCGCCAAGGATGGCGCGACCAAGCCCTACAGGGAAGTATTCACGGGCGTTTTTTGGGCAGTGAGTGCCGCCGAAGCAGCTTCACCAAGCCTGACAAACAAAATCAGAGCTGCCCAATCACCGGCGTAGAAACAGAAACATCCGCATTCTGCCCACGATGCCGCAGGTAATGGTCCATCAACACAATGGCCATCATCGCCTCCGCAATCGGCGTCGCCCGGATACCGACACATGGATCGTGCCGCCCGGTGGTAATAACTTCACAGGGATCGCCGTTCACATCAATACTGCGACCCGACAAGCGCAAACTCGACGTGGGCTTCAATGCGATACTGGCCACGATCGGTTGCCCTGAGGAAATACCTCCAAGCACACCACCGGCATTATTCGAAAGGAACCCTTCCGGCGTCATCTCGTCACGATGCTCGGTGCCCTTCTGGTCGACGCAGTCAAAACCGGCGCCAATCTCGACGCCCTTCACCGCATTGATGCTCATCAGTGCATGAGCCAGATCCGCATCCAAGCGGTCAAAGATCGGCTCGCCGAGACCCGGTGGCACGCCTTCGGCAACCACGTTGATCCGGGCACCGATGGAATCACCCTCCTTGCGCAGGGCATCCATATAAGCTTCCATTTCGGGAACCTTGTCCGCATCCGGGCAGAAGAACGGGTTCTGGTGAACCTGATCCCAATCCAGTTTCTCGGCCTTGATGGGCCCCAGTTGCGACAGATAGCCGCGAATCCTGATACCCAGGCGCTGTTCTAGGAACTTTCTCGCAACAGCACCCGCAGCAACCCGCATAGCGGTCTCACGGGCAGACGAACGACCACCGCCGCGATAGTCGCGAACACCATACTTGTGCATGTAGGTGTAATCAGCGTGAGCCGGCCGAAACTGCTCGGAGATCTTTGAGTAATCCTTGGACCGCTGATCGGTGTTTTCAATCAGCAGGCCAATCGGCGTTCCGGTGGTCTTACCCTCGAAAACGCCTGACAGGATTCTCACCTCGTCGGCCTCACGACGCTGGGTTGTGTGCCGGGATGTGCCTGGCTTTCGGCGATCCAGGTCCCGCTGCATGTCCGCTTCCGAAAGCTCAAGTCCCGGAGGGCAGCCATCAATAATGCACCCCAGAGCAGGCCCGTGGCTCTCGCCGAATGAGGTAACCGTAAACAGTTTTCCGAAAGAGTTTCCCGACATAATTCAGTATCTTGTTCAGCTTTTATGAGAATTCAGTTTAACTGGAAGCCTGCCACTGACGCAGGTCCGTCTCGGTGATCAGAAAGACGCCATCGCCCCCATTCTCGAACTCCAGCCAGGTCAGTGGCAGATCCGGATACGCCTCATCCATTGCAACCCAGCTGTTACCGACTTCCACGACCAGTAGTCCACGAGGAGTAAGATGTTCGGCCGCTTTGGCAATGATTCTGTGAGCGATGTCGAGCCCGTCTTTACCGGCGGCAAGGCCCAGCTCAGGTTCGTGGCGGTACTCATCCGGCATGCTGGAGAGATCGTCTGCATCCACATAGGGCGGGTTGCTAACGATCACGTCGTAGCGACCTTCAATATTGTCAAAGACATCGGATTGTACGGTACGGACCCGCTCGCGGACTCCGTGCAGGTCGATATTGGATTCAGCCACTTCAAGTGCATCCGGAGAAATGTCCGACAGATCGACTTCCGCCTCGCCGAAAACAGATGCCGCACCAATGCCAATACACCCGCTCCCGGTGCAAAGATCAAGGATGCGTTCCACCGGCTTGTCTCCGAGCCACGGCTGAAAGCCATTCTCGATCAATTCACCAATGGGGGAGCGCGGTACCAACACCCGTTCGTCAACATGAAAGGGCATGCCCATAAACCAGGCTTCACCGAGCAGATACGCCAGAGGTACGCGCTCATCCACGCGCCGGGCGATTCTTTCCAGTACCAGCTCCCGCTCTTCCCGCGTTAGACGGGCATCCAGGAACAGAGTGTTGTTTTCAAGGGGAAGGTGCAGGCTACGCATAACCAGCTGAACAGCTTCATCCCAGACATTGTCCGTGCCATGCCCGAAAAACAGCGGCGAAGCAGCAAACCGGGAGGAGGCGTAGCGGAGGTAATCCCGAACGCTGTGAAGGTCGTCAATAGGGCTGGTCACTAACGTACATCCTGTGCAAGAGCGTGTTAGCGCGGGATTATACGCTGTTTACCCGCTCGACTGCAGCCCGCCCCCGCCAACAAATTGTTCAGATAGCCAGAGGTCCGGAGCTGTTCCGGCTTTCTTCAAAGCGATCCAGCGCAGCAGCCATCCGCTCACGGCCCAGCTGAATCAATTCCGGGGCCTTGTGATAATCGTAGCTCCGACAGGCATTCTTCGGGATATTCACCAGCAAATCCGGCGGGTAGCCCGCGATCTTGTACTGCACAAGCGCACTCTGCATGGTCTCGATGGTGAGGTTCATCACATCGAATTTGCCGATCCCGAGCTTGTCCCAGTCGATGGTTTCGTGCTCTTCCTGGCTCTTCTTGTAAGCCGGCTTCTTCTCCGTCTGCTTTTGATGCTCTTTCTTGTGCACTGCCCGGCTGATCTTTTCTTCCGGGCTGTCACCGTTGTCCGGCTTCCGGGCAGTCAGGGATTTCAGGGCATCCCAGTCAAACCAGCGCGAGGCCTTCTCACGGATGGTATCCACCCACTCGTCCATATCCGTGTTTTCAGCCTCGCCCGGAGTAAACGCAGCGTCCGGAATCCGTCGACGGCGGTCATCCTCGCCACTGAGATTGACCGCAACGATGATGTCAGCGTGGGAGGAAATGGTCGGGATGATTGGCAAAGGATTGAGCAAGGCACCGTCCACGAGGACTCTGCCATTGAGAACGAGAGGTGTGACAACACTTGGAATCGCCACCGAAGCGCGGATAGCCTGATCCAGAGGCCCTTCCTGAAACCAGATTTCCTTGTGGGCGAGCAGATCTGTCGCCACGGCCGTAAAGGCAATGGGCAGGTTTTCGATCCGGGTATCTCCCAGCATTTCCCTTACAACCGAAAAAATCTTCTCGCCTCGAATAGCGCCCACGGAATTGAACGTTACATCCAGGAGCTTGAGGACATCGAACTGGCCCAGACCGGTAACCCAGTCCTTGTAGTCCTGCATCTTGCCGGCTCCGAACATACCGCCGATCAGGGCCCCCATGGAACAGCCGGAGATAGCAACGATGTCGTAGCCACGCTCCACCAGAACTTCGATGGCGCCGATGTGGGCATACCCTCTGGCACCACCACTTCCCAGCGTCAGAGCCACGGTCTTGCGCGGTTTGTTCCGGTCTTTGCCTTTTTCCGGGTTTGCCGGAGCACGGGTAGCGGAGACATCAGAGCTGCTCAGGACCTTCGAGACGTTGTCCTGCGGATCTTTCTCTGAGGGCTTGTCCTTTGGATCCTGATCGTCATCCTTTGATGTGCCCATAATCATTACCTCGAGATCACCACCACTTCTACCCGGTCGCCCTGCCTGTCTGGATCACTGAAGACACCTGCCGGCCCCACAACGATTATCTCCTGTTGAGCCCGGGAGACACCCGTTTTGGACAGGACCTCCGACAACGATTCGGTAGCCAGGCGGGCACGCTCCATCGCATCACTGAAGGACTCATCAGTCTCCAATACAGAATAGCCCACCAGTGCAACCACCGTACCCTCTTCACGGGCCAGATCATTCACCCGCCTACGATCCGTTGCCTGCCAGTCGAACCGGTAGGTTACACCGCCTTGCCAGGGAACAATAATCGGCCCTTCAACGCGGTTGGCCATGGTGCCAAAGCCGGGAATGGTCGCGCCGGATTCGACCCGCAGGTGCTCCACCCACACATACTCCCGAAGGTTGCCGCGAGTCACCGTGTAAATGAGGGTCAGCCAACGGGCGCCGTCCTCGGCAACGGTGCCCGCCACCAGATAATCCTGGGTTGCATCACGGCCATAGAGAACCGCCTGATTAAAGATCTGGTTCGCCCATACGTTGCTTCTTCCACAACGGATACTGGAGCACTCGAACAGAATCTGGGCGTTTCTCTCGCGCAATAGAGCGAGGTAGTGGTCCCGCGCTTCCTCGCGACTTGAGTCTCGGGCAATCCGGTACAGGCGCCCTTCCCCAGTCACGGGCAAGCGGGCCAGCGTTTCGGAGCGAATCTCGTTATTGACTTCCCGCACGGGGCTGAACAATACCAGGTGTCCCGACGACTGAATCGAGACCGTATCTTCAAGCGTCGACTGTTGGTAGGCCTCGGGCATATCATCAGGAGCAGACTGCACACCGGAAGACAGTGCCAATAATCCGAGGATCGGAACCAAGAAACGTGTGAACAGTAATTTCAGCAAGCGATTACTCATTTTCCAGGAATTGTTTGATAGCTGTTGCCGCCGGCCCGGTCTCGCCATCCAGATGGCAATGGTGACCTCCCGGCACGTTTACGATCTGGAGGTTGGCGATAGCGTCAGCGCGTTTATCCAGATCCTTTCTGTACGAAAGAAGTCCTGCATCGGCTCTGACAAAAAGCACACGGGTTTCGATAGCAGACAGCGAAGCCAGCACCTGCTCTTCGGTCATCATCAATGGAGACGGGTGCCGTAACCTGGGATCGGTCTGCCAGACGTAGCCCTCTCCCTCGGGTTTCATATTGCGCGGAATGAGTGTCAGCGCGGCCTCGGGGCTGAGCGGGCTCAGCCCGCCCTCCCGTGCTTTGGCGGCCGTGGCGATATCCGGATAGACAACCTGGCGGCCAGAGCCGGCAATGCGTTTTTTCACAGCTTTCCGGAGCTGGGGAATGGTTTCCTTAACCGGACGGCTCAGTGCGCCCAGGCTGTCGATCATGACAAGGTTTCGAATTCGCTCCGGAAAGGCGGCCGCGTAGAGCGCTCCGACAATCCCCCCAAGCGAGTGCCCGACCAGGTTGATCCTGCCATCCGGTGTTTCCTGGAAATAGCGTTCAACCAGCTCGGCAAGATCCGCCACATAGTCCATCAAGAGGTAACTCTGCCCCTCTGGCCGGTGCCCGGAATGGCCATGCCCGGCGAAGTCCAGCGCGTAGACGGGCCCGAGTCGCGCCAGCTCCGGTGCGAGCTTCACAAAGGTAAGGCTGTTATCGAGCCAACCATGCAGCATTATGATCGGTGTATTATCTTGGGCATCAGTAGCGGCAGGCCAGCTAAGGCCGGCCAGGGTGATGTGCCGGAGTTTCCAATCGGACTCGCGGAACGACCGGGCGGGGTTTTCAATGCTCCCGTCCTTCACCTGGTTTCCGGGGGTGTCCGTGGGAAACGACATGTCGCTCATCCAGGCTCCGCCTTCACATTGTATGGGTGGGGCGATCGGAGCTCAGCGAGCCTGCCAGGTAGGATTCAATCTTGGTTCGGGCGGTCTCATCATCACCGTTGAACTGGACACCGATACCCGCGGCGCGGTTGCCCTGGGCACCTTTCGGCGTTATCCAGATTACCTTGCCGGCGACCGGAATTTTTTCAGGCTCGTCCATCAGGTTGAGAAGCAGGAAGACTTCGTCGCCCAACTGATATTGTTTCTGGGTCGGGATGAACAGACCGCCCTGGCGAATATACGGCATGTATGCCGCGTAGAGCACTGCTTTATCCTTGATTGTCAGGGTGAGTATGCCACTGCGCGCACCAAAACCTGGCCCCATAACTGACACCTTTCTCTTAGATCGTTTTGAACGGTTATCGGGATCCGAAAATCCCTTTCATTCCGGAATCATAGCAGTTGTTGCCCCCAAAGACGCAATTCTGCCGGGATATCCACTAGGCAGCAGGGCGTTTCACCGGCATCAGCTTTTGCCAGGCGATCAGAAGACGACTGGCTTCCAGCTCGGGGCTGGCGTTGTAGACACCCGCTGCGCGTGATTCCTTTACCATATCGAGCAACTCATGGGCCCGCCAGCCGGGCGTCGTTTTGGCAAGAAATCCGAGCATATCGGCCGCATCGGCGTCCCGAGCACTGCCCCCGACTATCAAGCGTGCCAGATCAGCCGCCCAGGTTTCGAACAACCAAAGCGTATCTTCCAGGCCCATGGACTTGAACGCCCTGGCGGCCTCACCGACCGGAATCCTGGACTTCATGAAATCCTTGAAGCGGTCGAGGGCCGTGTCCCGCAAACCGATGAAATCACCTGTTGCGTAGTCCAGTGCCAATCTGGGTGCATTACCCGCCAGCATCAAAGCTTTGGCCAGAACATCTGCAGAGGGTTGTGTATCTTCGGGAAGATTCTTTACCCGAGTGAGGAGCCACTGGTTCGCTTCGCTGTTACCGGGCACCGGAACCGTCAATGTCTGGCACCGGGACCGGATGGTAGGAAGCACCGGGCGACCGCTCTCCTGCAACAGAATCAAGGTTACGTCGGGCAGCGGCTCTTCAAGTGTTTTCAGCAATGCGTTCGCCGCATTGATGTTCAACTGATCCGCCCGGTCAATAATCGCCACTTTATGGTGGGCAACCTGCGGAGACGCCACCGCAAACGACGACAGAGCCCTGACCTGATCCACCTTGACCATACGGGACTTTTCCGGCGCATAAATCCGGATATCCGGGTGGCTGGCGGCGGCCAGAAGTTCACATTGTTTACAGCGGCCACAGGCAATTGGCTGGCCCGCTTCCCGGCCCAATGGCTGATCGCACAGTAGCAGCCCACCGACAGCCTCTGCCCAGGACCGCTTACCCACACCACACTCACCAACGAGTATGAGAGCGTGTGGTAGTCGGTCTTCTGCGACCCGGCTCTGAACCGTTTGCCAGGCACGGCGCAGCCAGGGCATATCTTGGGCAATATCAGTCACTGGATCTTCCTGTGCGGGTTCCGGATCTGCGCAGTTGGCGCTTCATGGTTGCAAGCAAGCGGCGCATTCGCTTCAACTGCTCAACGCCCTCGTCGTCTTTACCAGCGCTATAGTAATGGCTGTTCACCATCCGGGCAAAAAGCCTGGCAGAATCCCCTGCAGCCGGTTCAGCTTTTGCCAGCCTTGATGCAAGAACCGACGGCGTTTCACCATGCCGGACAGGCACGCCTGCACTCGCGCACAGACGGTGCCACGTATCCACGACCCTCCGGAACGCGTCTCGCCTTTCTCCACGTCGCATCTGCAACGCGGAAATGAGTCCAGCGATTAGCAAACCGGCACCAACGATACCCGCCGTCATGTATCCCAATTCACGCATGCCGAAACCACCGGGCAACCTGGACATCAGATCCATCTGGCTCTGGCCCTGGTAACCCACTACCCAGCGCTGCCACTGGTAGTTGATACGATCAAGCTGAAGGCTTGCCCACTGCACCAGGGCGACATCGGCGTAACGCTGAGGCGAGGCCCAGTTATCCTCCAGAAAGGATCCCTCTTCGGCAACGGCGTCCCGAAGACCGGACTCGATCCTGTCCGGCGCAATGGCCGCCGTAGGATCGATCCTTACCCACCCTCGCCCATCGATATAGGCTTCTACCCACGCATGGGCATCATACTGGCGCACAATCAGGTAATCGCCCCCCGCTCCGGTTTCGCCACCCTGGTAGCCGACCACAACCCGCGAGGGAATACCGGCAGCCCGTAAAACGAAGGTGGTTGCACCCGCGTAGTGGGCGCAGAAACCGCGTTTTGCATCAAACAACAGGGAATCAATGCCATCATCGGGCATGGCCGGTGGCCGCAGGGTGTAGAAGTATTCCTGCTCACGGAATCGTTGCAACAGAGCACGAATCACCTGCTCGTCGCCCATACTTCGACGAAGCTCCCGGGCCAACTCCCGGGCTCTCGGATTGCCTTCCCGGGGCAACTGAAGGTAACGCCGCAACTCGGCGGGGCTTTGTGTCTCAGCCGTCGAAGCCTCTCCCTCCAGGGCCAGCCGGTAACGGACCGGGCTGTCGGCAGGACGTCGAAATCTGAAAAGATCGGCACTGTCTTCAAATACGTTGTCCGAGACCGCCCTGGAGTTCTCAAGTGCGAACGCCCAGCGCTGATCGGTTGGCTCCAGAAGAACGTCATACTGGTTCGATTCCAGCTCTCCTATGCCCCCATCAATCGCAACCCGACCAAGAGGGCGAAAACCCTCGCGCTGGCCCTGGCGCCAGGTCTCCCCATCCAGATAATCGAGAATCAGACCCCGCCAGTACCGGTCGCGGTAGGCAGGCATCTCGCCTCCGAACGTTACCCGGAAGGCTCGCTCACTGCTCTGGGCAAGATTGGAAATATCGCCGGGTCGCATGGTGTCGCTGATGCCCGTACGAGCCTCACCCGATACCAGCGGCACGCTCCACAAAGGCGACATCCGCGGGAAAAACACAAACAACAGAACCACAATCGGCAGTGTCTTCAGAAACATCCCACCCAGCCTGCGCCAGCCAGAGGTCATTCCCCCGGGTAATTCCGGCGCATTCAGCACCTGTAACCCCACCAGCAATAGCGCTATGCCGGCGAAATTCACCAGGGCCCAGAGAATCTCCTGATGGAACAGAAAATTGACCGTTGCCAGATAGACAAGGATAAAAAACAGAACATAGAAGTCCCTGACTGACCGGGTCTCCAGCCATTTGAGACCCACCGCGAGAACAAAAAACGAGGCGGCAGTGTCCACCGTAAACCGCCCCTGAACCGTTGCGACATAAACACCAATCAGCACCAGCATGATCCCGGTGCGTAACAAGCGGCCGGGAAGCCTTACCCGCCCGTACTGCGCCAGCCATCGCCACGCGGCCAACACGGCACAGGCGGCGATCAGCCACAGGGGCAGACGGTCCCACTGGGGCGACAGTAACAGGGCAAAACTGGCAATCAGCCAGAGCAAAGCCCGGGAAGGCAGATTAGTCGTTGTCCCTTCATCCGACTCATTGCCTCTAAGGCGGTCCATCAAACTCAAGCCTGCCCCTCCGTAACCCACTGGGAGGTTGTCTCTCTTTGTTTCTTTCGCGTTCCATGGGGCTCAGCCATCGCATCCCGCGGCCGCTCCTCACCCCAGGTTGCCAATACCCGGAGGCACCGGGCCGCATGGGCCGGTCCGGAATCAGGCTCGATGATCTGCCCCGGAAGATTCAATCCAAACCGCACACCACTGCGGCCTCGTTCGTTTACCAGATACGCCAGGTAACTCAGCCGCAATTCATAATCCGCGCCCGGATAGGCATTAAAATCCAGCCAGTAGGGACTACCCTGCTCACCCTCCCAGTCGGCAACCACCATCTGCCCGGTTCGGGCAAACCGCTTCCAAAGCACCCGCTGGCTCAGATCACCTTCCCGCCAGGGCCGGATATCGGCATGATCGTTCCCTTCAACGGACCGTACCTCTGCAGACTCCTCGCCGTCCTCAACGGTGCTGAACGCCTCCGGCGCGGGCACCTGCCTGGGGAAGACAACACCGGCGGACACCGGCCGGATCCAGGACCAGGCCTTCAGCAAGCCAAACGGAAACCGGGTTTCTATACGGATCCTGTCCGGGCGCAGGTATCCCCGGTGAGCGGAATGAACTGGCAGGCTGACGTCCTGCGCCTGCCCGCAATGGACATGCACCGGGGCATGGCCCGATTCCTCACAGGAAAGCAGGATGGCAATGGCATCGTCCCGGCCCGCCCTGAGCCGGAACCGGAAGGGAATATCATCGCCGGCAAAGCCCTCTCCCGGCTGGATCAGGGTGAGTTCAACACCAGACAGATTCCGATGGGTCTGGTGCATGGCGCCGACAAAAACGGCACCCAGGAGGAACGTGCCCAGATAAATCAGGCTGTTCTGATAATTGATGCCGGTTAACAGCATGATGACCAACAAGAGGCCAAACACGACCCCTGCGCCGGTGGGCAGAATGAAGATGTTTTTCTGACTGAAGGTCTGGAGATCGGACCGCGGAATCCGTCGGTTAATCCAGCGACGAAATCGGTTTCTGAACGGATTTTTCATAGTGTCACTGAGGCCCTGCAACGCCAAAAAAGTTCATGGTATTCGACCATGATTTTGCTGTGATTAGTAACAGTACCGAAAAATCAAAGATTCTGATCACAATCCCGGATCTTCAAGCTTGAATTCCTGTCCTACAAACCGAATACTCGACTCAGGGAGCGTATTTTTTAAACAACAAGGGTCCAGATTATGAAACGCCGACACCTGCTCACCAGCGCCATCAGCAGTCTGGTTGTTGCTTTACCTGCCTATGCTGGCGTTCAGACTATGACCTCAGACGAAATGGTGGAAACCTATGTGAAGGATTCCGCCGTTATTGTTGTACCCAAAGAGCGGAAGAAATCCGACGCCGACCGGCAACGCATCCTGCGCTCCCTCACCATTTCCCCCGGCGAACCGGTGCTGACCGAAGCGGAAGAAGAAGCCTACCGGGACGCCCTGCAACGATACGTTGATGAAGGCAAGACCGATGCGCTGGAAAACGCCGAAGAGGAATTTCTACGGCGCGCCCTGCTCCTGCCCCAGGAAGAAATCGCCCGGGCACAGCCGCCGGCCGAGTTTACGCCAACGATTCCACCGATAATCTTCGGACAGCAGGCACAGATTCCGGAAGAGCCTTTTACACAGACGTTTCTTAACGATCAACTGGGGATTGGGTTCGATGGGCAGAATGTGAATTTCAGCATTGGTAACCCGCCGGGGATTGACCAGATCCAGGTTCCACAAGCAATTAATGAAGGGCCGGTTACCTTGACGCCAAGGCCTGGTGGTGGGTTTGATCTTTCTATTGCGGTGCCGGATCAGTAACGAAGAATTCGTTGGTTCGATTTGAAAACGGCAGCCAGGATTGGCTGCCGTTTTTTTATTGGCCCGAGTTTTCTTCTAGCCAATAAAAACGCCCCGCAGAGCGGGGCGTATCACCAATCTCTTGGCGTCAGGTAAGATTACTTACCGTAAACAGCAAGCGTGGTGTCAGAGATATGCAGGTTATCAATACCAATGGTACCGATATTAGTTCCACCGATACGAGTCTCTTGGATGTTTACGTCCATCAGAACATCGTCGACGTCTACCCGCAAGACATCTGAACGGGTTCCATCGAGATTGTCACCTTTGTATATATCAAGGCGGGCAACCGCGAACGATTTGTTGGCGCCGTTATTGCCAGAAGCTAGCGCCGCAAGGGTGCCCTCAAGTACCGGATCTTCGCCGTTCGGATCGTTCAGAAGGGCTGAAATTTCGGCGTCAGTGTAGGTTTGACCACCAGCGTTCGCACCTTTAATGCTCAGGCCGGTAATACCCACTGCCAGGAAATCCACTTCGAAGTCCATCTGCTCGACAGTAAATGCTGCATCCAGATTCAAGGTGCCCGTGTTAGGGCCAGCTGCAACATCGGTGGTATCAACCCGAATATCCAGAGCGCCTAACAAACCCCACGCTTTCATTCCTGAAATCAGTGTGGTGTTTTCCGTCGCAGAAGAAGCATCCACATTGTCACGTAAGCTCATCTCACCAACCTGCATACCCCAGTCGATGGGCGCACCAGTGTTTGAGCCAACATGAATAACTGCGTCGCCATCTGCGGCAACATCAATATCGATCTTCAGGTCATCCAGCAGATTGCTTTGAGTTGCCAAACCCGGCACAGCAACGGGGTCACCAGTGTTTGGGTCTGTAGCAATCAGACCACTAGCGTTCGCACCGCCGATTTCGATGTCAGAGACCGCGAATGTACCTTCATCGGTGTAGGTGAACTCTCCGATGGAAACGCGGGTTTCCAATTCGATAGTTACACCTGCCTGACCAGTTACGTTCCCCATTGCGCTATCATCCAACGCCTTGAGGTCTGCATTTGCTGCGAAAGGGGCAGCAGCGACTGCTGTAGCAAGAGCAAGTTTCTTCAGGCCTTTCATTATTATCTCCTTGAGTAAACTCTTTTTGATTGTTTTCCGAGTTTTATTTTTGTGAAGTTCTGTAACCTCACACCTCCATTTAAGATTGTTTTACAGTCGGAGTCCGTGAATGAACGCACAGTTCCGGAACACTAAGCTACAGCTTGCGCCTGACACTCAGGCACCCTTTTTCTTCTGGTCATAAAAGATCTGAAATGACTTTTCCTGCGACATAGCAGCTCCAAATGAGACATCCCCTTCGTCTAACTCAAGAGGAATCAATTTCAAGCCTGAGATGCCCAGTCGATGTTCATGCTCTACTACTACAACCCTCTGCTTCTCACCTTCTTTGGTTATGGTGCCTGGATAAACAATTAACGCGGCATCAATTTTATTGTGCCGGGCTAAAGACCGCAGGCTAGCCCTGAAAACTTGCAGCTTCGCTGAAGGAGGTGCACTCTCCGCTGCCTCATCGAGCCTCACTTTTTTGAGTTTCCGATCTTTTAAAACCATCCATGCACCCGGCCCGAAAATCCCCGAATTCTCTACTTCTTCCTCTACAACGGACATTGAGGCTTTCAGCATTGAAGTGAGATCTTTTTCCGCCGTTAACATGGCTGCAGCCAGCTCCTTTTTTGTGAGCTTGCCGTCAGATAAAACACTGGAACCTTCACTCTGGTGTTCCTGAGAGGTCGCTGTCGCGGAGAAGCAGACAAGTGAAAGAATCAAAAAAAGGACCTTTAAATAACCAAATCGCAAGGTATTCATAGAAACTCCATGTGCAAAGGACTGCCCTTGCCTCTCGGGACAAGCGCTTCCATTTAGTTTTTTTATACTGGGGACGCCCTACCAACTCGGATAGAATGCCGATCAACCGTATAATCAGCAGTTGAATAAAGCGTTAGTTAATTAGATCAGCGCATCCATAAAAGTCACAACGCCGATTTTGTGTGCTGTTTATCATTTTTTGAACATTCCGGAGGAACCTTGAACCCGGCAACCATGCGTGAACTCAATCAGGAGGGCTACCATCGCCTGCTAAGCTATGCCTGCCGGGAAGCGGATTTCGCCTATATTGGGAGTGTCGGTCACGGCCCCGCCCGAGGAGTCTTCAGCGGTTTTTCTGCCAGAGCTCGCGCCACCGAAGTGCTCCAATACCCTGTGCCTCCGGATTTCTGCTCCGATCAGCTTGCCCAGAGCATGGAAAGCCTCGTCCGTCAGTTCCAGATCGAACAGGAACCCAACCCGGAATGTCTGTCCGGCGGGTGGATTGGATTCCTCGGTTATGAGCTCGGGTATGTCAGGGAAAGCCGTCTCAGGCAGCTCTGTCCATCTGTGGATGCTCCCCTTATGTCTGCAGGATTTTATCTTTGGACGGCAAGTCACAATCGCAAGACAGATCAATATTGGCTCTGGATTCATCCGAAGTGCCCTGGTGAGACACGGGATCTGCTGGAGCAGTGGCTGGGCTCGGACGAACCCGCAGCCACCACCGGATGGTCTATGTTTTCCCGATTTCAGCCCAGGCAAACACCGAGTGCCTTCAGGGCCAGCGTAGAAAGGGTTCGCCAATACATTGAGGCCGGAGATTGTTATCAGGCGAATCTCTCCCAGGAATTTTCCGGCCATTTCACGGGGGATCCCTGGCAAGCATTCCAGGCGCTTTCGGATGCTAACCCTACGCCCTACAGCGGCTTCATCCGCGCCGGCGAGGCATCCATTCTGTCAGTTTCCCCCGAGCGTTTTCTTGAAATTCACGATCGCACCGTCACCACCAGCCCCATCAAGGGTACGCGGCCGAGGGGCGGCACTCCGGAGAGCGATTCAGCCTACGCCACAGAACTGGAGGGCTCTGAAAAGGATCTTGCCGAAAACCTGATGATCGTCGACTTACTTCGCAACGATCTGAGCCTGAACGCAAAGCCGGGCAGTGTGAAAGTCGACAAATTGTTTGCACTGGAGTCCTACCGGAATGTTCATCATCTGGTCAGCCACATCCGCGCCGAGCTTGCCGAGGCTGTAACACCCATGAAGGCCCTTTTTGACGCCTTCCCGGGTGGATCAATCACTGGCGCACCGAAGATACGAGCCATGGAAATCATCCGGGAGCTTGAGCCCCACTGGCGTGGTCCCTACTGCGGCTCGATTTTCTATCGCGGACTGGATGGCACTCTGGACAGCAATATTGCGATTCGAACCATGCTGTGTGATGGCGAGGGCACCATTCGGTGCTGGGGTGGTGGCGGTATTGTTGCGGACTCAGATCCCGAGGCTGAATATCAGGAGACGCTCGCAAAAGTCGGCTCTTTAATGCGGTTTCTGGAAGAGTTGGTGATCGACTGAAGTGAGTTCGGGTGAACATGGGGGCAGAAGAGAGCGTTCTTCTGACCCCAATTTCAGTCCTCCAATCAGGGGTTATGGATCTCGCTGGCCTTGAGAAACTCCTGCCTCAGATCCTCGAAGTTATGCACTGCAGGGAACTGCGGGAACTCGTCGATTACGTTTTGCGGCGCATGGAACAGGATACCGGCTTCGGCCTGGCCCAGCATGGTAGTGTCATTGTAGGAATCACCGGCAGCAATCACGCGGTAATTCAGCAACTGGAATGCCCTCACGGACTGTCGCTTAGGGTCGCGCTGGCGCAGCAGGTAGTTGGTGATCTGGCCGTCGTCTGCAACTTCCAGCTTGTGACAAAGCAGTGCCGGATAACCCAGCTTCTTCATCAGGGGCATCGCGAATTCGTAGAAGGTGTCGGACAGAATCACAACCTGAAAACGCTCGCGCAGCCAATCCAGAAACTCCCGGGCGCCGGGCAGCGGGTCCAGCTCGCCAATCACTTCCTGGATTTGCGGAAGGCCATAGCCGTGCTGGTCCAGCAGCTTGAGGCGCTGCTTCATCAACACGTCATAATCCGGAATATCGCGGGTGGTCGCCTTGAGCTCTTCAATGCCGGTCTTTTCGGCGAACGCGATCCAGATCTCCGGGATCAATACTCCTTCAAGGTCAAGGCATGCCAGTTCCACAACGATCTCCTGCTTCAATTGGTTAAGGGCAACGTCGGTTTGTCCGTCTGTGCCGCTATTCGGAGCGTATGATAAGAAAAACCGGGCGGGATTGCATCGTAGAAGTGTAACCCCTGACTTTTAAGCGCGGAATAACCATATAGATCGTCATTCCTTCAGGATATGAGGCATTTAATGGTAGCCTTTTCGCACGTTTAGATCCTTTTGCACATCAAGATAAGGCAATCCCGGGCCATGACCGATATTCAAACCTTGCGGGAGGAGCTCGAAGGCCAGAGCCCCCGTTCGATTCTCAAGGCCGCCCTGAAACAGTACGACAACATCGCGATCTCCTTCAGCGGTGCGGAAGATGTGGTACTGATTGAGATGGCGCACAAGCTCACCGACAACCTGCGGGTATTCACCCTGGATACCGGGCGTCTGCATCCGGAAACCTATGAGTTTGTCGAGCGCGTGCGGAAGCATTACGGCATCGAGATCGAAGTTCTGTTTCCGGATGCTCACGAAGTTCAGGATCTGGTGAACAAAAAGGGCCTGTTCAGCTTCTATGAAGATGGGCACGGTGAGTGTTGCGGCATTCGCAAGGTCAACCCCCTTCGCCGCAAGCTGGCGACCGTGGACGCCTGGATCACTGGACAGCGGAAAGACCAGAGCCCCGGAACTCGCAATGACGTCCCGGTTATCCAGGAAGATACCGCCTTCTCGACCAATGAAAAGACACTGGTAAAGTTCAACCCACTTGCAAACTGGACATCAAAAGAGGTGTGGGATTACATCCGTATGTCCGAGGCGCCTTACAACAAACTGCATGAGAAAGGCTTTGTCAGCATCGGCTGCCAGCCCTGCACCCGTCCTGTCCTGCCTGGTCAACATGAACGTGAAGGCCGCTGGTGGTGGGAAGAAGCCACCCAGAAAGAATGCGGCCTCCATGCCGGCAACCTGATCGCCCGGGAATAACCCGGGCGCCTCTTGCCCATTCACCTTTTAGTGAGTGGGCAGCTCGACATCCTTGAACAGTTCTTCGATTTCAGACCGGCTGCCCTGATGGGAAACCGCCTCGTCCACCTTTTCTTTGGTGAGATGGGGCGCGAAACGGTGAATGAAGTCATACATATAGCCCCGTAGGAAAGTCCCCTTTCGGAACCCGAGTCGTGTGACGCTGGGACGGAAAAGCTTGCGGGCGTCGAGCGCAACCAGGTCGGTGTCCGTTTTTGGATCGAATGCCATGCTCGCGACAATTCCAACACCGAGCCCCAACCTGACGTAGGTCTTGATCACGTCTGCATCTGCTGCCGTAAATACCACTTTCGGTGTCAGTCCCTGGGACTGGAACGCCTCATCCAGTTTCGAGCGCCCCGTAAAGCCGAACACGTAAGTCACGAGCGGGTATTCTGCCAGCTCCGGAAGTGTCAGTTCCGGCAGTTTCGCCAGTGGATGATCCTTCGGCACGATGACGCTCCGGTTCCATTTGTAGCATGGCATCATGATCAGGTCGTTAAACAGCTCCATGCCCTCGGTCGCAATGGCAAAATCGACCGCCCCGCTGGCTGCCATTTCGGAGATCTGCATTGGCGTCCCCTGATGCATATGCAGGGAGACGTCCGGGTACTCCTCTATAAAACCACTGATAATCGGGGGCAGTGCATAACGGGCCTGGGTATGCGTGGTGGCGATGCTGAGATCACCCTTTCGCTGGTTACTGAATTCCTGGGCAATCTTCTTGATGCCCTCAACCCGCCGCAGGATTTCGCCGGCCTCGCGAATAATGATCTCGCCGCCCGGTGTGATTCTGGTGAGATGCTTGCCGCTGCGGGCAAATACTTCAAGCCCCAGCTCGTCCTCCAGCAGGCGGATCTGTTTGGAGATACCCGGCTGGGACGTGAACAGACTCTGGGCGGTTGCTGAGACATTCAGGTCGTGATGCGCAACTTCCCAGATATAGCGCAACTGTTGTAGTTTCATTGAATCTGCTGCTCCCTGGAGATCGAAGGACCTTGTTGAAGAATACGCATAAAAATACAGATTTTCATTCTTTTTTAATATAGGCAACTGCTTTTACACAGTTTAGACCAAAATCGCATTTGCGCAGCCCCTGATAAAACCCTGAGGCTATGAAAAGCCCCTCCAACCCTTGACTTGGCCAATACAAAGGACACAATCCGTAATGCCTTGTCTGGGCACATCAACACTCCAGTTCTCAGGGAACCCATGCTGCTCACCACAAAGTTTCTTCGGCCAACGTCAGACTCGCGCGCGGTTAAACGTGAGCGGCTGAGTGCCTTGCTTGAGTCCCGGGCTCCGAAAAGACTTAATCTGGTGATTGCGCCGGCCGGGTTTGGCAAGACCACTCTGGTTTCGCAATGGTGTTCTAGAGTTTCCTCCCCTAGCGCCTGGCTCTCTCTGGATGAACACGACGATGAGCCCCGGCGATTCTGGCAGTACCTGATAGGAGCTTTTGAGCAAGCCGGGCTGACCGGCGCGTCCGATTTGCGCAAACAACTGGCTCACCACTCAGATGACACGTTTACCGAGGCCATTACCGGCCTGATCAACACACTGGCTCATGATGACAGCCCGTGGTCGCTGGTGCTGGACGATTTCCACTTCATTGGCAACCCTGCCATTCACAGGCAGTTCGCCTATTTCATTGATTATCTTCCGCCGGGTGTTCTGATAACCCTGGCGTCCAGAACCGAACCGCCACTGCCCCTGGCCCGCTGGCGCGTCCGTCGGTGGATCCAGGACATCCACCCTGGCCTGTTGGCCTTTTCTGAAGACGAATGCCGTCAGTTCTTTCACGACACCATGGGCCTTGATATCGCCGACGAGGATGTCCACGCGATTTACCGCAAAACCGAAGGCTGGGTCGCTGCCATGCAGCTTTCCGCATTGTCCGGAAAGGACGCCAGCACGAGTGGAAACCAGATAAATCTGGATGAGCGCCACATCAGCGATTATGTGCTGAGCGAAGTACTTGAGCAGCAACCCCGGGAGCTGTCGGACTTTCTGCTTGAAACGGCCTGTTGCCCCCGGCTCTGTGCGTCCCTCTGTGATTCGATCCGTGGGTCCGATAACAGCCAGGAGCTGCTTGAAAAACTTCTCAGCCAGAATCTTTTCCTGATCCCGCTGGATACCCGGAACGAGTGGTTCCGCTATCACGACCTGTTTCGGGATGCGCTGCAACTCAGGGTAAGTCACCAAGATCCTGACTCGGCCGCGCGACTCTGGCACCGGACGGTGGACTGGTTATTGGCCCATGGCCACGTGCAGGAAGCCATTGCCCAGATCGTCCGACAGGAGGACTGGTCCCGGCTTGCCCGGGTGCTCGCCGAGCACGGCAACAACCTGATCCATGGCGGATATCACCTCCCCGTGCTGGACTGGATTGATGCCCTGCCACAGGACCTTGTCATCGACAATCCGCAACTCCAGATGCTCCGGATCTGGGGGCTGTTCTTTGCCAACCGAATGGATAGTCTGGAGCCGCTGCTGTCCGGCCTGGAGGATCTTCTGGACCGGCAGGTGGCGGACTCCCATCCGGATGCCGAAGGGGCCCTCGGGCTGCAAAGTGAGATCTCGCTGATGCGCTCCTATCTGGCTCGCACCCGGAGTGACGACAAGAGCGCCGCAGATCTCACAAGACAGGTGCTCAGGGAGATTGATCACACTCGCATACCGCTAAAGTCGGTGACCTATTACGGCCTGGGCCTGGATTACTACGGCAAGGGTGAACTCACCGAAGCCGAAGACGCGCTCCAATCGGCAGTCCGCTACGGACAGGTCGAACATAAACCCAGTACGGTTCTTTCCAGTGGCGGCCTGCTGGCGTGGATTCAGTACAATCGCGGCGATATCGATCTGGCTTTGGAAACCTGCACCGAGATAAGGCAATGGGTGGACAAACACTATGCGGACCCAACCCAGCCAAGACTCATCTCATGCTGGCAGAACAGTACACTCTGCGAGATTCATCGCGAACGAAATCACCCCCAGCTAGCAGCCACGCACCTGAAACCGTTGCTCGAACATGTTGAGCGGGGCACCGAACCGGGCCAGCACGTGATCATTCAGTACGTGCGTGGTCACCTGGCTTTCAGCGAGGGCAGGCTCCAGGACGCGATTGACGCGCTCGAAGACGCATCCCAGACCGCCCGCAAGCGGCGAGAGCAAATCGTGTTCGAGCCACCCGCAAGCACAGCCCTTCTGGCCCGGTGCTACCTTGCCGCCGGTCACCCGGAAAAAGCCCGGGCCTGCCTGGATTCCCGAGCCGATACCGAGTTCACCAATCCGCTTCATCTTGAACAAAGCCGTATTAGCGAGGCGCGAGTGCTGGTTGCACTGGATCAGCCCGAGCGGGCCCAGGAAATACTCAGCGCTCTTTTGCAACCGGCTGAACGCAACGCCCACAACAGACACCTGGTGGAAATTCTGTTGGTCTATGGCGAGGCCCTGGCGAAGCAGGAACGGACCGGTGAATCGGAGCAAATGCTGACCCGCGCGATAGAACTGGCCAGCGAAGCCGGATTCTTGAGGCTCTTTGCAGAGGAAAGCCCGGATCTGCGTGCCCTGCTCCTCGGTTTGCCAGCACTGGATGAACCGGGAAGCTGGAACGCCAGCGTCAGGAAAATGCTTCTCGATCAACGCCAGTCCGGCGAGGGCCATTCTGAAGCAAAACCTAGTGCCATTTCTGGTGAGCGCGGTCGTACGACACTCAACGCCGAAACACTGCCTGAACCTCTCAGCCAGCGAGAACTTGAAGTGCTTGCGCTCATTCATGCGGGCCACGCCAACAAGGAAATTGCCGCAAAAATGGACGTTGCCCCGGCTACGGTGAAGGCCCACATTCGCAACCTTTATGGAAAGCTCGGCGTGGGCCGCAGAACCGAGGCTCTGGCCAGGGCCCGGGAACTGGGGTTGCTGCAAGGCTGATTTCGAGCCCAAAAACGTGATGCACCTCACACTTTGCACCAACAACTTTAACCCGCTACGCCCTTTGGACGATCCGGCTACGCCCTCTAATCCCCTATTATATTTTCAACGGTGAGGGAAACCTCACCAGGAATTCTGAAACTTCAGGCCTTCATATTTCTTGTTCCGCGTTGTTTCGACGCCCGGGTTCGAAAGAACCCCTTGATGAGAGCCAACCCCCAAAGGGGCTGGCTCTTTTTTATGGCTGAACGGTTCTGGTGGGATTCAGTGTTCGATGATCCGGCGGAAGGGTGGCAACGCATCCAGCAACAGCTGACCATACCGGCGGGCAATAATGCGGCGATCCAGAATCGTCACTCTTCCAGTATCCTGCTCGGTCCGCAGCAGCCGACCAACCGCCTGGACGAGTTTGATGGACGCGTCCGGAACGGTGATTTCCATAAACGGATTGCCGCCCCGCTGCGTCACCCACTCGGCCAGGCTCGCCTCAATGGGATCATCCGGCACCGAAAATGGCAAACGGGTAATCACGACGTGGTGCAAGTACTTGCCTGGAAGGTCGATACCCTCTGCAAAACTGGCAACGCCGAACAGGACACTCGGCCGGCCTTCATCCACCCTGCTGCAATGCTGCCTCAGCACTTCGCCCTTGGCCATATCGTCCTGCGTAATAATCAGGTCCGGGTAATCCGGGGCCAACGCGTCTCGCACTTGCTGCATTTGACGACGGGACGTAAACAGTACCAGTGTCGCCTTCTCGCCTGCCCAGAGGTCCGGTAGTCGTTTTACAAGCTCATCGGCGAAGCCGTCATCCGTCGGCATGGCGGACATCGCAGGCACCTCTACCGTTGCCATTTCGCCGTAATGGAAAGAGCTGGGAACCACGAGGAAGCGGCTGCCCTGGGGCAATCCAGCCCGCGCGTTCAGGCGATCGAATCGACCAAGTGCGGTCAGGGTGGCACTGGTGAGCACGGCGCCGTATGCGCGAGACCAAAGCCTCGAGTACAACAGGTTGTCTGCCAGTACCGGTGAACTGTAAAGAGTGATGTCCTCGGCGTGGTCCCAGCGCTGGCGTACTGCCCATCGGGCTGGGGGCGGGCTTTTCTGCGTTTTCGGCCTGGCTTCAGGCTCATCACCTGTCTCGCTGTTGGTATCAGCTTCCACGGGGGGACTGGCATTGCCCGGGTCGCACCAGGCTGTCCAGAGCCGCAACTGGTCCTCTGCCCGGGCGTGAAAGGAGCCTATCACCGGATACCAGGCTTCGGCGGTTTCCCGGTCGATTTCATGCTCCTTGCGCTCGTCAAAGGCGCCCTGCAACTCGTCCGCCAGAACGCCCAGTTGCCGGACCATGTTAGCGGTAGCAATCCGGCTTTCGGCTGCAAGCTCGGCCATCGCCTCCGGCAATTCACCTTCCGGATAACGCCACTGCGCCGTCCGTCGCTCCTCATTGAACTCCCAGCCGGTATTCTGCTCGGCTTCTTCGTAAACCCGGTTGAGGACCAGGTCTACCTCTCTCGACGCAGAACTGATGCGATCCAGGGACTTGGCGGCCTGGGTGCCGGCTGCCAGATAAGGCTGCATTTTCACAAGCGCCTGGGAAAGCTGCTTCAGCCATTGCCGGGTAGCATTGAGTGGCAGCGACGCGGCAAAGTGATTCAGGGCCTTGTCCGGAAGGTGATGAGCCTCGTCGAAAATATAGAGGGCGTTCTCCGGCTCCGGCAGAATGGCACCGCCGCCCAGGGCAAGGTCGGCCAGAACCAGATCATGGTTAGCCACCACGATATCGGCATCATCAAGGTCTTTACGGGCATCAAAAAACGCGCAACTGTCGAAATAGCTGCAGTGGCGGTTTGTGCACTGCCGGTGGTCGGTTGTTACCTGTCGCCAGACGTCGTCCGGTATCTGTTCCGGCCAGTGGTCGCGGTCACCGTCCCACTCGCGGGAGCCATAACTGGCGAGCATTTCCTCGAAAAAGGCCCGGGTGCCCGGTTCTTCATTTTTCGGCCCATCCAAAAGGAACAGGGGCATGGTGTCGCTGTCGGTATTGCCTTCATCGTGCAGGCGGGCTTCCAACCGGGACATGCAGAGGTAGCGCCCCCGCCCTTTGGCCAGAGTCCAGTTGAAATCCATCTTGCTGTGCTTTTTCAGGTCCGGGAGATCTTTGAGCACAATCTGGTCCTGAAGGGCCACGGTTGCGGTGGAGATAACCAGGGTTTTGCCGAGGGCTTTGGCCACGGGGATGGCAGCGATCAGATAGGCCAGGGTTTTGCCTGTCCCGGTCCCGGCTTCGACCACACAGGCAGAGGCCGGGGACGTTCGTTGGCCATCGTTCTCGGTGATATCGCCCATGTATCTGGCGATTTCCGCAATCATCAGGCGCTGCCCATAGCGCGCCCGAATATCCTTCCCTGCCAGCACATCCCGATATCCCTGCTGGATCGATTGCTTGATTTCGTCGGTCAGCGCCATCAGCGAGGGCTCACCCAGTCCCTGACAACGCCAACCCGGAAGCGGCGACCGTCACGACTCAGCACCACACCCTCTTCGGTGATGTCGTCCACCCGCAGGCCCTCAAAGGTATCGCCCACTCTCAGGTAGGTGTTGTTGATCATCACCCGACTCGATGCAGGAGAGGAAGAGTATATATGACTGTTAAAGGTCAAATCGGGAACGCTCTTCTGGAATGAAAGCGGCAACTCTACCAGATGAGGCACACGGCCCGCCTGCTCCTGTTCCGCCTGTGGCACTGCCGTTTCGGATATTGCGGATGAGGGCACAATAACCGTGGCCCGCTCCCGGTTCTCAGTCGCGGCAGGTTCCGCTGCTACGGGCGCAGGCGTTGAATCGGCGTTGTCGGGCTCAGGGATTTCGCCTGTCTCCGCGACCGGGTCTTCCGGTGTTGCGCCTGGTTCGCTCGCCGGTGTCACCGGTAACGGTGCCGGCTCAGACGTGTTCTCCGTTGTATCGGCAACCGTTGGCAACTCAGTTTGACCCGCCGGAGCCCACGGCAAGGGCGTGCCGGGCCAGAATAGAAAGGCCAGAACGCCCGCGTTGAGGATCAGCGCGAGGGCTACCCACACGGCCGGTGACACCCGTTTTTTCTTCGGCCGGTGAATCAACTGCACCTGTTGGCCGAGGTCCGGAACGCGACCCTGGCGGCGCTCGGTTTCGGATTTTCGCAAGGCGTCCAGAATATAAGACATGATTATTCTCGACCCTCCGACTGAAGGGGGTTGAGGCGAGGGATTGAAGCCTCCAGATCGTTGTTAATCTGGATGATGGTCATGGCACCGGCAATTCCGTCCACGGTGAGCCCCCGCAATGCCTGGTACCAGCGAATCTGTTCTTCGGCTTCCATGCGCTTCACCCGATCACTCTCTGACCGGGAGCCGCTGTGCCGGTCCGCAAGATCCATCATTCGCGCACCAATCCAGAGTTGTTCGCCACCACCATTGCTGTAGAAGCCATCGCCCGTCATGTATTCCGGAAGGCGCCATAAAACCCGGTATTCACCGAACCAGTGGCGCTCTATGCTGGTAAAGGAAACGCTCTGAGTACCAGACGGCATGGCAACCTCTGCTGTATTGCCGTCCAGATGGCGGAGAACGACAAATCCGGTGTTACCTGCCTCATCCTGGAGCTGAAGCATTGCCGGGCGATCGAGAAACTCCAGGCTTCGGCGACTACCCTGTCGATTCAGGCACCCCAGTCCGTTCTCTCTCGCCCAATCACAGGCCACGGGTGCTTCTGCGGGTTGATAGTCCCGCCCCCAGATCCCGAACAACACCTGGAACGCCGAGACCGAATCCAAAAGTTGGTCCGGAATGGCCAGGTCATCTGGTCCAGGCGGCTTTTCAGGCCCGGTTTCCTTAGCGCTCTCCACCCGAGCGCTCTCCACCTGAGCCCCCTCCACCTGCTCCGGTTCCGGTGCCTCCATCCGCTCAACCTCACCCTTGAGCGGTTCTGCCGACGGCTGCCCGGTAAGAACCTCACCGTCAGGGGACCACCGCTCGAACAGCCAGGCGGTGCCGATGATAGCCACCAGAATCGAAGCGGCAACAATCAGGTACTGGGACCTGTCCGGCGACCGGGATGATCGTGAAGGTGCGGGACCAATCGAATGTCCGCGCACTTCCTTTGCCGCATGGCGGATATGATCAGCCGTGATTTCATGCTCGCCTTCCGCGTACGCTCCCAACAGGGCCCGGTCACTGATCAGGTTGATCAGGCGGGGAATACCCTGGCTTTCTCGGTAAAGACGGTTCATCGCCCGCTGCGAGAAAATATCGCCCCGCATTCCTGCCACGCTGAGGCGGTAGCGAAGGTAGGCCGGCAGCTCTTCCCGACCAATGGCATCCAGATGGTAGCGCGCGGTAACGCGCTGGTTCAGCTGGCGCAACTCCGGAAGTGCCAGCATTTCCTGCAGTTCGGGCTGCCCGAGCAGGACAATCTGAAGCAGCTTCTTCTCCGCCGTCTCCAGGTTGGTCAGAAGGCGGAGCTGCTCCAATACCTCGGCAGACAGATTCTGGGCCTCATCGATCATCAGAACCTTGTGTCGCCCGGCCGCATGGGCCTTCAGCAGGTCCTGGTTAATCAGGTCCACCAGTTCCTTGATGGTGGCACTTATCTCGTGGGGGATTTCCAGCTCATCACAAATGGAGGAGAGCAATTCCCGGGCAGAGAGCCTTGGATTCAGGATCAGCGCGATATCCACATTATCCGGAACATTCTCGATAAAGCAGCGGGAAACCGTTGTTTTCCCGGTTCCCACTTCACCGGTAATTACGATGAAGCCGCCCTGCCCCTGAACCCCATACATCAGGTGCGCCAGCGCCTCCTTGTGGCGATCGCTCAGATACAGGTAACGAGGGTCTGGCGCAATGGAAAACGGCGGTTCCCGAAAGCCGAAAAAGTCGTAATACATATCAGGACGTACCGGAATCCGCGTTGCTGATCAGTCTGAGCTCGGCGGTGCGCCGATTCTGGTGCTTGAGTCTCCGTACGCACCGCTCCAGGGTTTTCGAGATGCGGGCGTGGGAGCGGATCATGGAGATTTTTGGCCAGGTGGCCCGTTCGCCGGCCAGAATCATCTGCCGTATGAAGGCCGGATCGGGGTTTGCCAGCATCCTGCTGTAATCCTTGAACGAATATGAGGGCGCAATGGTAACGTCTCCCGAGTAGCGCTGGGCCATAATGGTGTACAACTGACCGGACATCTGCCGCATAAGTTCCGGCCGAAGCCTTTTCCGCAAGTAATCAAACACCCCCTGGCCATGGAACTGAATTTCAGATTTCAGCAGGTGCATCGGCAGATTGCCAAGGGACAGCTTTTCATCCCGGCCGCGCTGGCTCAGGAACGGCACCACATGGGGATTGGTCTGGCTCACGATGGTGTAGTTCACATCGTACAGATGCATCAACCGCTCAATAGGCAGGTCGCTCACAACCGAGCCATCCACAAACTTCAGGCGCGGCATATAGGGTAGCGTGTTGCCCTGAATGTCCTTTTTCATCAGGGTAACCGGCGGGAAAATACCGGGAACCGCGGCGCTGGCCAAAACCGCACTCCAGACCATCAGATAAGGCGAGGTGTATCCACACAGCAAGCGAGCCTTCTGGTGGGCCTGCACTGGTGAAACACTCACATTGATCGAACGGCCGGTACGCTGGTAAGCCTCTTCAAAAGTATATTCACCGATATTGCCACGCAGGCAATTGCGCAGCTCTTCCTGATCCATGAGTCCGTCCCCACGCACCGCACTGAGCAGCCCCCGCCATTTCCAGGCTTTCAGGTTATGGTTCTCGGGCACCAGCATTTCCGGGATTTCCGCGTCTGTGTGTACTCCAAGAATGCCCGCGATAACCGCGCCGATACTTGAACCAGCGATGACCTGGGGCAGAAGCCCCTTTTCCCAGAGAGCCTTGATGACGCCAAAGTGGAAAACGCCCAGGGTAGCGCCGCCACTGAGCAAAAGCGCCGGGCGGCCAAAGCTTGTAAGCGTGTCGCGGAAGAACTGAAGTTTGTCGGCAACGGGAAAACCGGGCACCGGTTCATCACAGAGGTAATCCAGCGATTCACAGACCTGGGTAATGTATTCCTCGATCAGATGTTTGGTGCCAACCCGGGATCGGGTATAAAGCGCCGGGTTGCCCATATTCCCCAGATCATGGTGGAGCCCCTCCCGAAGGGCCCGCTTGAGCCGCTCTACATCATTCTGCTGACGATACTGTTTGAGATTGCTCAGCCGGTCGTAGATGACTTCGTAGTGGTAGAGATCGGAGGCAAAATCCTCTTTCCACTCGGCATTGCCCTCCAGGAAGTCCAACTCCAGGGCCGCGGCCTTCCACACTTCGTAGTTTGGCGCCTCGGCCAACATTTTCCGGAATTTGGCTATTCTTGGATCCTTGAGCACCGCTGACCTCCTTTCAAACCAGAACGCTCAGAAATCCTCGAGCATCAGATCTTCATCGTCGCCACTGGCAAACGGATCGTTGACCACTTTCCCGTCGTTAATCAGGAATTCCCGACGTTGCAGAAAAGCGTTTCGAACAAACGTGTAGCTGTCGCCCGAGATAAAGCTTTCAGCGGGAATGAGATCTGCCCGACGGTCCACTATCTGCAGCGCACGGGCATAGTAAACTTCAGGGCTGTCAACTTCATCCCAGGCCGACGGTAGCGCAAAGCCGTCGGTCATGAACCCGGTAAAATGCCGGGGGGTTGAAGGCCCCAGAAAAGGCAGCATGAGGTAGGGTCCTGAACCCACGCCCCAGTAACCCAGTGTCTGACCAAAATCTTCCGGCCGCTCCGGGAGGTCAAAGGCGGTTGCCACGTCAATCAGACCACCCAGACCGAAGGTCGTGTTGTAGGTAAAGCGCCCTACCGCAACCACGGCCGACTCCCCTTTCAGCTGCAGTACGCTGTTGGTGAAGTTTCGGAGTTCGGTCAGGTTATTGAAGAAATTGGTAATGCCACGGTCAACAATCTGCGGGGTGAAGTCTCTGTAGGCCTGTGCCACCGGCTTCAGGAACCAGCGATCAATGGTCTCGTTGAAGGTGTACACCTTGCGGTTCCAGTTCTCCCAGGGGTCTTTCGGGTCAACCGGAACAGAGCCTTCTGGCGCAGGTTCCTGCATAGTCTGTGCGGTGGCCTGGCCCACTGGCAGGAATACAGCCAGGAATAACAACATGATGAGCGTAATCAGCCGGCGCCGGATAAAAATGTGTTTCATTATCTGCTCTTGGGTTGTTTAATTCGTTTCAATTCGTCGAAAATACCGGCGCTATTCTTTTTATTATTAAACCATTGTTCCGGAGAAACCGATGTCAGTACCGGGAAATCTTGTAAACACGATTACCATGCCGCTCCGCTGGGGCGACATGGATGCATACGGCCACGCCAATAATACAGTCTACTTCCGATTCTTTGAGGAAGCGCGCATTGTCTGGCTGGCCTCACTGGAGCTCGGCGGTCCCGAAGAGCCAACCGGCCCGGTCATTATAAAGACCAGTGCCACCTTTCTAAAGGAATTGAACCACCCGGCAACGGTTGAGGTGAAAACATACGCTGACAAAGCAGGTAACACCAGCCTCGACACCTATCATTTGCTGACAGATGTCGATACTGGCGCGGTTTATGCGGAAGGCTATGCGAAAATCGTGTGGTTCGACCGGGAAACGCGCGCCTCGGCCCCGCTGCCAGATACCCTTCGGGCTCTGGCAACGACTTGAACCGGAAGACTCCTACCGGCGGCGTACCACCACGCTGCCGATGGAATAACCTGCCCCGAACGAACAGATTACCCCGAGATCGCCACTGACAAAGTCATCCTTGTGCTTGTGAAAGGCGATGATCGAACCGGCGGAGCTGGTGTTGGCGTATTCATCCAGAATCACCGGTGCCTCTTCCTCAGTGGCATCGCGACCCAGCACCTTGCGGGCAATCAGCTGATTCATATTCAGGTTGGCCTGGTGCAGCCACATGCGACGGAGATCATCCGGCGAGAGGGACAGGCTTTGCAGCTGTTTCTGGATGGTCTCGGCAACCAGCGGCGACACCTCCTTGAACACCTTGCGACCCTGCTGAACGAAGAGCTTGTCGGGTTTACCAACACCGGAATCATCGGCGCGGTTCAGAAAACCGAAATTGTTCCGGATGTTGTTGGAAAACTTGGTTTTCAGGCTGGTACCAAGAATCTCGAACCCCTGCCCCTCACGGGTATCTTCTTCGCGCTCAACCAGAATGGCTGTGCAGGCGTCACCAAAAATAAAGTGACTGTCCCGGTCCCGGAAATTCAGGTGGCCCGAACAGATTTCCGGGCTGACCACCAGAACGGAACGGGCACTGCCATTCTCGACGGAATTGACGGCCGCCTGAAGGCCGAACGTAGCGGAGCTGCACGCCACGTTCATATCGTAGGCAAACCCGTCGATACCCAGCGCTTCCTGAACTTCGATAGAAACTGCCGGATAGGCCCGTTGCAGGTTGGAACAGGCAACGATCACGGCATCGACATCCTGTGCCGACTTACCCGCCTGCTCAAGGGCCTCACGGCAAGCAGTCACAGCCATTTCGCATTGCACCGAGGGCTCCTCGTTGCTGCGATCGGGAATATAGGGCTTCATGCGTTTGGGATCGAGAATGCCATCCTTGTCGATCACATGTCGGCGCTTGATGCCGGACGCTTTCTCGATAAACGAGGAGGACGATGGCTGCAGCGGCGTCACATCGCCATTGGCGATGGCGTCTGCGTTCTCCGCGTTGAACAGTTCAACGTACTGGTTGAAGGCTTCGACCAGTTCGTCATTATCAATGGTTGCTGGCGGTGTGTAGAGACCGGTCCCGCTAATAACGGCTTTAATCACGCTAACCCCACGTCATGATTGTGAAAACGGGATGACTGGCGTCCCGTCTGATTCGTTCATTGACCTACTGCCAGAAATACTAACACAGTATCGGGGTTTTGCCCGTCGGCTATCAGTCAGTAGCACCGGATTGGTGCAGTCTGCCTTTCTCAGACTCTGGTTTTTTCCCACTGCCGGTCCAGACGTTTCACCGACACGGTCATCACCGTGCCCAGTTGCTGGGCAAAGAACGACACCCGGAACTCCTCCAGCATCCAGCGGTACAACACCAATTCAGGATCCCGGGTCCCCTGCCGCTGTTGTTCGTCCCGCTTCACCGCGTAGCGGGACCAGAGCGGCTCAATGGTGTGAAGAAACTCCCGCTCCCGGCCCATTTCCCGGGACATTTTCTCCAGCCGAATCAGAGCCGCCTCGAAGTAACGCCCGAATTCCGCCAGCCACTCAGGCGGTGTTTCCATCAGAAATCCGGGATAGACAAGGTTCTGTAGCTGAAATTTCAGATCGGCCATGCTGTTGGCGAGGGCCAGATTGATTTTGCCTTTCAACTGCTTCGCCACTTTCTGGTAACCGGACATGGCCTGATACAACCGCTCGTCTGCCTGCTCCAGAGCCGGGATGAAGTCGCCCCGGTGAGCGTCAAACACACGGTCGAAGTCCTCTGCTGTCCTCGGAACACCCTCCGGGAGAAAGTGCTGCATGGCCGTTGCCAGCAACAGGTCATCCAGCAACACTTTCGACTGGCCTACAGGAGCAAACATCAGCGCAGACTGTTTAAACCGGGGAAGCTTCCGCTCCAGGTCATCGAGCGTCCTGCCGAACCGGTTCAGAATCAGGCGGGCGATAGCCTTCCGGGTGGTATCTTCAGCAGTCAGCCGATCAAGACAACGTATCTGGCGCACCTGCTTACCCAGATCCTCCAGCGCGGGATAGACGGTCACCTGCATGCCGCCCTTTTCGGTCTGGACCTGTTCGGGCAACGCTCCGAACCGCCAGTCGGTGTACTCGCCAACCGGTTCCGCCCGCGAATCATCTTTTGTCGCCGACTCCAGCGCCTGCTCCGCCTGACCCTCAAGTTGATGCTGCAAATCGGTCGTCTCGCGACTCTCGGCAATGGTTCGACCGCCGTCACCCATGACACGCAGGTTCATCCTGAGGTGCTTTGGCAATTCCGATTCCGACCAGGCCTCCGGATCAATCTGTACACCGGTCATCCGTCGCAACTGCTCGCCCAGTTGAAGCGTTAACGGTTCGTTGGAGGGCTGCAGGTTCTCGAGGGCCGCGTCTACAAAATCAGGCACAGGAACAAAGTTACGGCGCAACGCCTTGGGCAGGGACTTTACCAGGGCAATGCATTTCTCCCTCAGCAGACCCGGCACCAACCATTCCAGACGACGAGACGGAATCTGTTTGAGGGCCATCAGGGGAACCTGCAGCGTGACGCCATCTTTTTCACTGGTGGGCTCGAACTCGTAGCTCAGCGGGTAGCGAACGCCCTGCCACTCCAGAAAATCGGGATACAGGTCAGCGGCCTGGGCATCCACCGGTCGCTGAAGAATGTCGGCCTCGGTGAGCTCCAGTTCCTTCAGTTGCTCCGCCGAGAGCCCCTTCCACCAGGTCTCGAAATGCCGGCCACTGATGATGTCTGCAGGCAGGCGTTCATCGTAGAAGGCCACCAGCACTTCATCGTCAACGAGCAGATCACGCCGCCGGGTCTTCTTCTCAAGATTCTCAACCGTGTCGAGCATCTCCCGGTTACGGGCGATAAAGGGCGCCTTTGACCGGTAATCCCCCTCCACCAGCGCTCGCCGGATAAACAGATTCCGGCATTCCGCCGGATCCACCTTGGCGTAAGGAATGCGGCGCTTGGCGACAATATCCAGGCCGTAAAGGGTGACCTTTTCGTAACCCATCACCTGGGCCCGCTTCTGCTCCCAATGGGGCTCAAAATAATGATGTTTGACGATATGGCCGGCCAGGGGCTCAATCCATTCCGGTTGAATGGACGCCACCACCCGGGCAAATACCCGACTGGTCTCCACAATCTCGGTGGCAACGATCCATTTCGGACCGGCCTTGGCTACCTTGGAGCCGGGAAAGATCAGCACCTTCCGGTTCCTTGTCGCCAGGTATTCCTTCTTTTCTACCTTTACGGCGACCTGACCCAGAAGACCGGCCAGTATCGCCTTGTGCAGCGATTCGTAACTGGCGGCATCCTTGTTGACCGCCAGCTTCTGTTCACGACAGATCAACGTCAGCTGGCGATGGATATCCCGCCATTCCCGCATTCGCATCCAGCTCAGGAAGTTCTTCTGGCAAACCTTCTTGAGCTGATTCTGGGAAAGCTCCTGGCGTTGCTCTTCATAGAAATTCCACACGTTCAGCAGGGTGACGAAATCCGATTCCTTGTCATTGAACGGTGCGTGGGCCTGATCCGCCGCCTGCTGTTTGTCCTGGGGCCGCTCCCGGGGGTCCTGAATACTCAACCCGGCAATGATGACCAAGGTTTCCGCCAGACTGCCAAGCTCCGCCGCGGTGACCAGCATCCTGGCCAGGCGAGGATCGAGGGGCAGCCGAGACATGGTTCGACCAAGCCGGGTGACGCGGCGCTTGTCATCCACCGCACCCAATTCTTCAAGGAGCTTATAGCCATCGTTGACCTGACGCTTATCCGGCGCCTCCAGGAACGGGAACTGCCGAATTTCCCCAAGGCCCGACGTCGCCATTTGCAGAATGACCGACGCCAGGTTGGTGCGCAGTATTTCCGGATCGGTGTATTCCGGGCGGTTGATAAAATCCGTCTCGTCGTAAAGCCGGAAACAGATACCCGGGGCCACCCGGCCACAACGTCCTGCCCGCTGATTGGCGCTGGCCTGGGAAATCGGTTCCACCGGCAAGCGCTGGATCTTCGAGCGCACACTGTAGCGGCTGATCCGGGCAACCCCGGTATCGATCACGTAACGAATGCCCGGCACCGTCAACGAGGTTTCCGCCACGTTCGTCGAGAGCACGATCCGTCGACCCTTGTGGGACTGGAACACCCGGTTCTGCTCGGCATTGCTCAACCGGGAATACAACGGCAGCACTTCGGTGTGCCGCAGATCAACATGACGCAGTACCTTGCTGAGATTGCGGATCTCCCGCTCTCCTGGCAGGAACACCAGGACGTCACCGGGTGGCTGCTTCTGGCTGCGCTCATGTTGTTCGATTTCATCAAGGGCGCCCAGCACCCCATCGGTCCAACCCTGATCCCGGTCGTCCTCATCTCCAGTCAACGGGCGGTAACGCACGTCCACCGGATAGGTTCGACCGCTCACCTCAATCACCGGCGCCTTGTCGAAAAATTCGCTGAACCGTTCAACCTCAATGGTGGCCGACGTAATGATGATCTTCAGATCCGGTCGCTTGGGCAGGAGCTGACGCAGATACCCGAGCAGGAAGTCGATGTTGAGACTACGCTCGTGGGCTTCGTCGATGATGATCGTATCGTAGCGATCCAGAAAGCGGTCGTGCTGAACCTCCGCCAGCAGGATGCCGTCGGTCATCACCTTCACCCGTGACTGCTCGGAGGTGTTGTCGGTGAAACGAACCTGATAGCCGATCTGCTGGCCAGTCTGTTCACCGATTTCCTCGGCAATGCGAGCGGCAACACTGCGAGCGGCAATCCGACGGGGCTGGGTATGACCTATCAGGCCCCGGATACCCCGACCACTGTTCATGCAGATTTTGGGAATCTGGGTGGTTTTACCGGAACCGGTTTCCCCGGCAATGATCACCACCTGATGGTTTTCGATGGCCTCACGGATATCATCCACGCGCTCGGAAACCGGCAAGCCTTCGGGGAAACTGGCCGGTTTGTGCAGGGCATGGCGCTGCTGAACCTTTTCAAGCCCACGATCCAGCCACTTGGCCATTTTCTCCAGGTCTTTCTGGCCAGGTTTTCCCTTGGTTCGGGCAACCGTTTTAACGATTCGGGCCGCTTCCTGCTGATTACAGGCGTCCAGCTGCTCCATCATCGCTTTGACGGCCGCCTCGGCATCAGGTTTTGGAGTCGGTGTGCTCGAAGCCACTTACTTGTTGTTCGCCTCGTCCCGCAGTTCGCGGCGCAGGATCTTGCCCACATTGGTCTTGGGCAGTTCGTCCCGGAACTCAAACTTCTTGGGTACCTTATAGGCGGTGAGCCGTTCGCGACAGAATTCCTTGAGCTCGTTTTCTGTCACGCCCTCCGCCGTGGGCACCAGGTAAACCTTGACTGCCTCGCCGCTCTTGCTATCGGGTACGCCAACGGCGGCACACTCGACCACCTTCGGATGGCTGCTGACCACATCTTCAATCTCGTTCGGGAATACGTTGAATCCCGAAACAATGATCATGTCTTTCTTCCGATCGACAATGCGGATGTAGCCGTCTTCCTGGATCAGGGCGATATCCCCGGTACGCAGGTAGCCGTCCTCGGTGAAGGATTTCTGGGTGTCTTCCGGGCGCTGCCAGTAACCGCGCATGACCTGCGGGCCTTTGACACACAGTTCTCCGGGCTCACCCAGGGGCGTTTCGTTGCCCTCGTCGTCCAGGGTTTTTACCAGAGTGGACGGAATCGGGAGGCCGATGGTACCAATCTGAATCGCGCTATGGGGGTTAAAAGTGACCACCGGAGAGGTTTCGGTCATCCCGAAGCCTTCGCAGATCTCGCAGCCGGTAACCCGCTCCCACATCTTGGCGGTGTCACTGGTCAGCGCCATACCGCCAGAGGAGGTCAGCTTCAGGCCACTGAAGTCCAGAGCCTGGAACTCTTCGTTGTTGCAAAGCGCAACAAACAGCGTGTTCAGGCCGAGGAAGGCAGTGAACTTGTGGTTCTTCAGTTCTTTTACAAAGCCCGGGATATCCCGCGGATTCGGAATCAAGACGTTGTGGGCGCCCGCCTCAAGCATGATGCCGCAGTTCAGGGTAAAGGAATAAATGTGGTAGAGCGGCAGCGGCGCGATAACAACCTCCTGACCTTCAACCACCATGTCTTCCATCATAGGCCGGGTCTGCAGCAGGTTGGCTACCAGGTTACCGTGGGTCAGCATTGCGCCTTTGGCCACACCGGTCGTCCCGCCGGTGTACTGAAGCACGGCAATGTCATCCTGCTTGCACTCTACCGGGGTGAATTTTTCACGGGCGCCGGCACTCAGAACGGCAGGCAGCTTGTGGGCCTGGGGCAGATTGAACGGCGGCACCATCTTTTTGACATGCTTGACCACGGCATTCATCAGCGTGCGCTTGATTGGCGAGTGCATATCCGCGATTTCGGTAACAATCACGTGCTCGATGCCAGTGTGTGGCAACACCTTCTCGGCGTTCTCGGCCATGTTCGCGAGAACCACCAGCGCCTTGGCTCCGGAATCGTTGAACTGATGTTCCATTTCCCGCGTGGTATAAAGCGGGTTGGTATTCACTACAATCAGGCCAGCTCGCATTGCGCCAAACACAACGACCGGGTACTGGCTGACGTTCGGCATCTGCACCGCGATGCGGTCGCCAGGTTTCAGGTCTGTCTTGTTTTGCAGCCAGGCTGCAAAGTTGCGGCTCTGGGTGTCGAGGTCACGGTAAGTGAGAGTTGCACCAACAGCACTGAATGCGGGACGGTCGGCAAACTTTTTGACCGACTGCTCGAATACATCCACCATGCTTTTGTACTTGTTCAGGTCCACCTCGCGGGGCACGCCGGCGGGGTATTTATCCCGATAGAACTGCTCAAAATCCATCACCATCTCCTGTTTGGCGCTTTTGATTGTAATGATTTACCGATGTCAGGTTGATCAGAAAATCAACCCTACAAAGGTATCAGCCTCAAAAAAGTGGGGAGAGAATAGCAGTTTTGTAACCGATGAGGTAGTTTTCGAGACTCTTACCCGAACACCTGTACTCAAATGACAACAGTGCGGAGCACGCGATGAGCGATACCCTTGATACCCTGGAAAATATCACCTACGACGAGCTGAACGAGGGCGACACCGCCACCTTTACGCGCACCCTCACCGAGGACGAACTGGTGCTGTTTGCGGCGGTCTCCGGTGATGTAAACCCGGTACACCTGGACTCCGAATTTGCAGCCGGCTCCATGTTCAAGGATCGGATTGCCCATGGTATGTGGAGCGGCTCCCTGATCTCGGCGGCGTTGGCAACGGTCATGCCGGGCCCCGGTACCATCTACCTGGACCAGAGCCTGTCTTTCAAGCGGCCGGTGAAACTGGACGACACCCTCACCGTTCAGTTGAAAATCCTCCGCAAGGAACCGAAAGGCCGGGTCGTGGTCGAGTGCGACGTACGTAATCAGAACGATCAGAAGGTGGTCATCGGGGAAGCGAAGGTCATCGCGCCATCGGAGAAAGTGTGTCTGCACAAACCCCGGTTGCCGAAAATCACCATCGAAAACTAAGCTCGCCGTGTCGGGCAGTCCCTCGCTGGCTGCCCGATCAAGTTATCAGCCGGGCAGGAAATCAATCGGAAATCTGACCTTCCGGGCCTCAACATTGTCAGCCCCGAAATTGAACAGCCGCACGCGCATGGCAATCCGCTGTTCCAGCGTGGGGTGCTCGAGCTCTGAGCTGACCACCTCACAGGCAGACACCGAGCCATCCGGTTCGATTACCAGCTCCAACAACACCTTGCCCTTGAGGGTCGGATCCTGCCGAAGCTCCCGCCGGTACATGGAATAGAGTGCCGTTTTCTGGGCATCGAATACTTGCCGGATATTACTCATTGCCCGTTCGCCAACCGATGGCTCGACCTTTGCCGGCCTGGCGGCCACTTTTCGGGATTCTTCCTCGGGCGCATCAACCGTTTTGACCTCATGCTCAGCCACAGCGACAGTGGTTTCCGGCGCCGGAGCGTCCTCCACACCACCGCTTCCACTGAGGACTTGCTGAGAATCCTCGCGCGATTTCGTTGCTTCGGCCGCCTCCGACTGTGTGTTGACCGCAAACTCACGGGCTGGTGTGGGTTCAGGCGACCTGAGTGAAGCCAGCTTGTCTCTCATGGCCAGCAGCCCGGAGCGGGACGCTTTTTCCCTGGCTTGCTCGGTGGTCTGCTTGGGCTTCGGCTCGGATACGGCCTGAGGTTCGGATTCTGGTTTTGGGGCAGGCACAGGGTCGGGTTCAACCCTGGCAACTTTCGGTTCCGGCTGCTTTGGTTTTTCTTTCTTCGCTTCCTTCACTTCCGGTTCTGGCTCAGGTTCTGGCTCGGGCTGAACTGGCTCCGGTGGCACAATCGGTTTAGGCTTCTCCACCAGCCGCGCCAGCCGGGGAGGAACCTTCTCGGCCTCGCTGCGCTCAACCTCCGGTACATCCAGCATTGGGATCAGGAACGCCGGTGGCAAAAACAGCGCCAGCATCAACAATACAATACCCGTAAATCTTCGACTCTCGCCGAGATCACGACTCCATGGCAGCCCCGAACCCGTCGCAGGGGAATATCCGTTATCAGCCATTACGGACCTCCCCTTCCACTGCGAGGCGCACCTGTCGATATTGTTCATCAACACAGGTCTGCATGACCTTGCGAAGCAATCGGTAATCGGTATCCCGGCCCGCCATTATGGTTACCTCAAGCCCCTCCTCGGGAATTTCAGCCCAGCGGTTGCGGCGCCAGGAAAGTTCTTCCGACAGACCGGCGATATAGGTGTCAGCGTTCTCTATGCCATCCAGTCTTGCCACTTCGCTGCCCTGGACCAGAATGGCATTGCCCGTTACCTGAACTGTCAGGCTCTCAACTGCCTCCTGTTGAGCCGTGGACTTTGGCAAAGGCACGTCTGCGGTGTTCTGCATCACCTTCACATCCGAGGAATTCACCATCAGGAAAAAGACCAGGATGGTGAAGATGTCCATCAGCGACACCAGGTTCAGGCCCCCGGGCTTGTGCATCCGGCCGTAATGCCGACGAATTCTTTTCGCCTTTCGGGACGTTCTCATGCGCCCTCCCCTGATTCGGCACTGGCGTTTGCGGCAAGCTTCCGGTCTTCAGGTGCATCCATCAGCGAAACATCGGGAAACAGCTCCCCCTCAACCACGCTGGCCGCGACGACCGCCGGATAAGAGCGGACGGTATCCATGGCCGTGACCAGCGTCTGATAATCGATGTCCGGTCCGACTTCCAACACCACGTCAGTTTTATCCGGCACACGGGTTTTTATCTGCCGTAGTACCTGACGAAGGTTCGCAAAATCCTGCCCCTCCTGGCCCACGGGCAGCACCCGGATCAGGCCGCGGTCACTGTCGGCGATCTCGATACCTTCCGGAATCAGAGTAACCACGAGCCGGAACTCTTTAGCATCCGGCGCCTGCCCGGCATCCATTCCCGGAAAATTCAGCTCGATCATCCGGACCTGGCTGAACACCATGCCAAGCAACAGAACGGGTACCAGCACAATCATGAGATTGAGAAAGGCGGTGATATCCAGCTCCGGCGAACTACTTAACCTGCGGTGACGGCGTTTCATGGTTCAGACACAATGTTCAGCAACTTCACCCCGGCCATTTCGAAACTGTCCACAATCTCGTTGGTGCGGGTCTGCAGTACCGCGTGGAACATGAGCAACGGGATCGCCGACATCAGGCCGAAGGCCGTCGTGTTCATGGCACGGAGATACTTTCTGACAGCAGGGTTGCCTTCTGGGAGGGATCTGCCGCCGCCACGGCGGTAAACGCAGCAATAAGACCAATAATGGTTCCCAAAAGGCCGAGCAGCGTGGCGATATTGGCCAGGGTCGCGAGGTACTGGGTGCGTTTTTCCAGGCGCGGCAGCACTTCCATCAGGCCCTCTTCCATGGCGTACTCGATATCCTCTCGCCGGCTGTTGCTGAGCAACCGGCCAATGCCGGCGCCCATGATCGAGGCAATAGCGCTGTCGGAGTTGGTGGCAGCTTTCATCGCCCGCTGATAGTCCCGTTTTCTCAGCAGCGGCAGGATGCCTCGCTCAAAGGCAACCCGGTTACGCCGCCGCACCGCCGAAAGATAAAAGAACCGTTCCAGAGTGATGGCCAGCCCCAACGCCAGTACGATGGCAATGGGGTACATGAAGGGCCCGCCTTCCTGGAAAAAACGTACGATAGTGTCCAGCATGCTTGTTCTCCCGTTATTACTTCGCAGTCACTGCTGAGTCTCCGAGGGGACTCAGGATCAGAGGGTTGAGGTTTTCGCGAAACAGACGGTGCCGCTCCAGGGCGACCGGGTCAGCCGGACGGACCAGTTCCGGCGCCTCGTCATTCAGGTTCGCCCTTGGTCGTTTTGGCAGGCTCGGCGCCTGCCAGGGCAATATGTAAAGTACCCGGGGCTCGTCTTCGCCAAGACTTGCAGACAGGCCCTCAACACTGAGCCTGAGAGTGTCATCCTGATCCGCCTGCGCCTGGTTGACGAACAACACCTGAAGGCCTGCCAACAGCAGCGCGTTAAAGAGGTTTTTAGAGGTTTTCCGGCTACCAATCATTTATTCCAGCCTCCTTTCCAGGTCCGCAATCCACCCGGCCACCTCCTGGTCGTCTGCTTTGGTCAGTTCCCGGTACCGGTTGTAGTGCGTGAGGGCTGTTTTCAGATCCAGCAGATAGAGTTCGGCAATCACCGCCAGATTGAAATGCAGCTCCGCTACATCCGGTGAATGGGAAATGCCTGTTTCCAGTAATTTCACGGCTTCGGCGAACCGGTACTGATCCTTCAGGACCAGCGCCAGATTGTTCACGGTCACGGCATTGGTGGGGTCCAATTCCACGGCTTTCTGCCAGGCTTTCGCCGCTGCACCTTTGCGACCTTCTTCGAAGGCCTTGCGCCCTTCCTTTTCAAAGCTTGCCGCCATTTCCGGATCGGCTTTGACCGGCTCCTGTGGCTGCCGGACTTCCTGACCGGCACAACCGGTGAGAAACACCAGCAGCAGGAATGCCCAACGCAGCCCTTCTTTACGTAACGGATTACACCCCATCGTTAGACTCCATGTTCCAGCTGAGCCATTTGACACTCCGCTCGTAGCGTCCCGGGTGCAGTTCCGCAAGAACGCCAAGGCTTCGACCTATCCAGGCGTCATAGCCCTCCGATGTAATCCGGCGGTGGTTTTCCGTGTGCAGTTGAATGGCCTTCTCTTCGAAGGGATACGCTTCTTCTTCAAGCAGCATCTGGTACTGCATGGCCTCAAGCTCATTCAGGTCCGAAGGTACGGCTGACGTCATCAGGTCTTTGGCCAGGCCCCGGTAGAGCTCTGCCCGGCGAAACAACGATTCAGACAGAACGCGCTCGCCGCCGAGGGCTTCGGCGTCCAGGAATCGCTGTCGAGCGGTTTCCAGTGCCTTCTGCTTGCGCGCCAGAGATTGTTCCAGAGGCTTACTCAGGCTGATGCTGGTAAACGCGGCAGCCGCACGGGCGCCAAGCACCAGAGAAGACCGGGATGCCCACTCAAGGGTGTCGGCACTGTGCCAGGCGCTGCCCAGTTCTGACTGCACCAGTGCTTCTCGCCAGTGATCCGGATCGTCACCAGTTTCTGTCAGGCGATAACGGAAGGTCTGCAGGCGCTCATGTTCAGATCCGTCGCCAGCCTTCGGGCCGGTAGCAAGATAGTCCCTGTACAGGGCATTCCGCTCCGCTACATTGCCGGCCTCATTCAGCAATTCCGAAGCCCGCAGCCGCAATTGCCAGGGGTTGGCATGATTTTCAGCGGCCTGCAGCAATTCGGATGCCGCCCGGGTGGGTTTATCGGACTGAATCCAGGCGTGTACCAGCTTTTCACTGATACCCGCAGTCAGATCATGTTGCGGGTGGTCGGTGCGGAACTCTTGCAGGTCGACAACAGCGGCTGTCCAGTCCGATGCCTTGAGCAAGGTATTGGCGGCGTCGTAACGGGCCCGGATGGCGATTTCCGAGCCGGGTAACACTGAATCAACCCGCCGGAAATGACCCACAGCCTCTCCGAGCCTGCCCTGGAATGCTGCCACTTCCCCCTGGCGATAGACAGCTGTCGCCAGTTGCCTGCGAATCGCCGCCAGCTGGTCGCCAGTCACATCCTTGAGCTGATCGCTCTCGGCAAGATCCAGCGCCTGATTCCAGGCACGTTCCGCCAGTCCATAATCGCCCTCTTTCTGGCGGATCCGGGCCGTTACCTGCCAAGCAGCGTATTGCTCTGCCGGCGATGCCCCGGGGGCGGTAAGAACCTGCGAAGCATAGTGCAACCCCCGCTCATGCTCGCCGGCAGCAAGCCAACGGGCAGCCAGATCCGCCATCAGGCCGGAAACCCTGTTATCACCCGCGTATCGCTCGTTAAAACGATCGGCTTCGTCTGAAAGATCCTCCAGACCAGGCCTGAACGCTGCAGCCCCGTACTGCTGGTCGATGCCGTCTCGCAACAGAGTGACGGCGGCCCAGGCAGCATCTGCTGCCTCACTGTAACCGGGCGCCTCATAGGCAGCCTTGCGAAAGTTCGCCAGCGCCTTCGGAAAGTGGCCCGCCTGCAATCGGGCATCCCCGGCAAGGCGCAAGACCTCACCGCTCTGGGCAACCCGGGGCGCCAATCCTTCATAGTAAGTGGCAGCCTGTGCAAAGGCAGACTCAGAGTTTGCAACCTGCCCCTGTTCCGCCGAGCGGGCGCCCAAATCATAGTGATAGTCCGCCAGCCGTCTGCTGAAGCTCCGCCACTTGTCCTGCTGGCTCCCATTCAGCCCGGCAAAGGCGGAATCCAGGCTATAGCTGTGGACGAATCGGGCCCGGGCCGTACGAACCCGCTCCGCGTCACCCCCCCCTTGCCAGACATCCACCACCTGCAACCGAAAGGCGGGAACGGAATGGTGATTCGGGGAAGACTCGATGAAGGCCCGGTTAGCGGCAACACTGGCCCTGGTCTCGCCCTGGATGGCGTAATAATCCGCGAGCCGGTCGAACAACAGGTGTTCCCAGGGGCGCGGCTGGGCCTTATCCAGCCACGCAATGAGGGTGTCCGGCCCACCCTTTCGGGCCGCCATCAATGCCAGCACCCGGAAGGTATCGTCGATGGTATCAACACTGGATTCACTGACCGACGCAAGGCTCTGTTCCTGCGGCAGAAACTCGTCCAGAACCTCGACAAACGTGCCTGCGGCCCTGTTCCATGCAGACGGGCCCTGTTTGAACTGGCTCCAGCCAAGCATGTATCGGGCCTTGGTGCTGAACTCTTCGCTGTCGCCGGATTCAATCAATTGCCGGTAGCCGCTTTCTGCCTCAGCGTACTGGCCAGCACCAAAGGCGGATTCCGCTAACCGGAACCGGGCCTCCGGTACCAGAGGCGAATCAGGGTAGAGCCCCACCAGCTGTTTCAGCCTCTGGATCGACGCATCCTGCTGTCCCGTCAGGGCATGGGCCTTGGCCATCTGGTAAAGCAGTTCATCCAGCCGCCCACCATAGGAGCCGCGCGCCAGAATGGACTCGTAGCTGCTGATCGCTTCGCTGTAGACCCTTTCCTCTTCGGCCGGAGAAAACCCTATGTCTTCACCTGAACGGTCCCGGATATTGCTCAGGCGGTTTAGGGCATCAATCCGGACCTCTGGTTCGTCGGATGTGCGGAACAGGCGATGGTAACGGCGGGCAACTTCCGAAGGCGAGATTGCCGGCATGGGCCGGCTTTCAAAGGTCAGGAACACCGGGCGCATATCCCCGATGGTCTCGCCGTCCCGGCCCAGTTCCACACGGAAAGATTCCTGGGCCACAACCGGCGCAACCATAAGTAAGGAAAGGCAGAAGCTCTGAAACGGCCGGATCATGGCTGGGTCTCCTCCAGGTTCTGAAGGGCGAGGTATTCATACAGGTGAGCAATCTGCTGTTCGGTTTTGTCCAGTGCGAAGGCCATCTGCTGGTCCCTCGCTTCGACATAGTCGAGAGCCAAATCGTCCAACGCCGTTTCAGATGCTTCAAGCAACTGACGAACCGCCAGCAACAGCGCTTCGTTGCGCTCTGTCAGTGCTTCGGCTGAGCGACGTAACCGTTCCAGGATTTCCGGTTGCCCCGATGCCTTGCTCTGGACCTGGCTCAATCGGGTCTGGGCATCCGACAGGGTTTTCCGAAGAGCCTCGATACGGGCTTGCTGGCCGGGACCGGCGCTATCCGCGAGGCGCAGCAGCCGTGCACCGAGCTCCGCCCCCCGCGCATTAAGATCAGCGGTGCTTTGCCTGGATTCCTGCTGATGGATGCCGACCAGCTGTTCTTTCAGAGCGCCCTGAAACACCTCCAAATCGTGACCGTGGCGTTCAAGTTTTACCGCCATCGAACGAAGGGCTGCCACCCGCCCTGCGGCCCTCTGGACGCCAGGGTCCTCCATGAAGCCAAGAAGATAGGCCATTCGCGGTTGAGTCAAGGTGCGGCTGTCGGCAAGAAACCAGTCAACCCCGGTCTCCCTGGCATCTTCCACCAGGGTTTTGTAGGCGCCCTGTTCGCGAATCTTGCCGGCAAGTTTACGAAGCGTGACCCGTTCACTCTCGAACGCAGCGTTGGCCGCAAGGTAGGCTTCTCCAGCCTGCCCGAGATAGCCGGAGAGATCGTAGCCGCGCCCCATCCCTATCCATGCGTCGGCAACTCCCGGGTAGGCCAAAGGATATTTCCTCGCTCGATGCCAGCTCTGCATAGCGGCCCGGTGATTGCCTTTTTCTGTCAGCGCCAAGCCGTGCAGGTAAAGGGCCCGCGGCGTGTTGAAACTGTCGAGATCGACCTTCTCCAGAAAGCCGATCGCTTTATCGAATTCGCCGTGCTGGTAGGCAAGGTAGCCCGCACGTACCAACAGATTATTCTCCAGATGCTGGCTACGCTCGGAATCGGCGTCACCATCGGACATGGCTAACGCAACCCGCAGAGCAACCAGCGCTCTGGCCGGGTTAAGATCGGATTTCGCGTAATCACTGGCAAGATTGAGGTATCCCAGAGCCGCCCAGTAGCCCTCTTTCATACCGGCCAGGATGCGCCCGGCCTCATCGGTGCGGCCTTCGGCTCGTGCCTTCTCAGCATCTTCATAGAGCGCTTGCTGTCGTCTGTCCCCAAGATCGACGCCGACTTCTCCCGCCTGCCGGAATTGCTTGAGACCAGAAAGGACATCATCCGGCATTACCGGCGTGGCCGCCCCGGAAAAGCCGGAAACAGTCAGAGGTAACACAAACAGGAGGACCCGGAGCATCATGGCGCCCTACTCCCACTCCACGAAAGAAACCCGAGGTTCGTAATCGGGCGCCCGGGCTTCCAGACTCATCTGCAAACGGAGTACGCCGGGGCGTTTTCTGAACTTATGGGTGGATTCCCGCCGCACGAAATCATCATCGGCAGAGCGAGCGGTTATCACCGTTTTCAACTCATGCTCGCCGTTTTCCAGGTTCCCGGTGAACAACTGCTGGATTCCGCCGCGTTCAAGCGATGTCCGCTCTCTATCGGAATACAGGTGGGAAGCGACAGGTTGGCCATTCAGGAAGAGCTCGACGGAATCAAGATCGAGCGCATCCCGGCTTTGAAGTGTCAGGAAAACTGCCAGTCTGGTATTGGCTGGATGCAGGACTTTCTGCTCAAGGGCGAATACGCGCTCGGAATGGCTGGCGATTTCAGCATTCAGGCGTTCGAGTTCCTCGTCAAGCCCGTCGGCGGCTGCAGCAGAGGCAGCCAGCAATGCCATAACCAGAGCCCCGATGCGCACTAACCTTTGGTGTTCTATCCGGCGCCTTTGTGATTGTTGTGAGCCGAACATAAGCCTCCTGCCTTTGTAGCTTCTGTAACTCATGCAAACTTCTGTAACAGATCGGCAGAAAGCGTAACACTTGGTAACCGCCAAGAACGGTATACAGATCACCAAATGGAAAACGTACAGCGAAAGCTTAAGCGGTCGGAAGAATGGGAAGAGTGTCGAGTTATTTGACAGAGTCAGGAGGGAAATCGGGGCGCCAGGAAGGCTCAGAGGATAAGTTGAATTTTAAACGACTGTTTTAGCAGCTTTTAAGTCAAGTGGCCCTGTATTTGCTCACTGGAAAGCGGCGGGAGTGCCTTCAGGCAAACCCGCTTGATATGCCGAGCTTTGCCGATGCCCTCAACCGCATCGGCTTTTTTTATTTACTCAGCTGCTTCATGGCCGACTCAAGGCCTTCAACCGTTAACGGGTACATGTGATCGTTAACGAGCTGCCTGGTCATACCCAACGAACCACCGCTACCCCAGTAACTCTCCGGGAGCGGATTGATCCAGACGACCTTACGGAAGTGCTCGGTGATGCGCTGGAACCAGGTGGCGCCTGCTTCCTCGTTCCAGTGCTCAATCGAGCCACCTGGATGGGAAATTTCATAGGGTGCCATGGTCGCGTCGCCGACAAAGATCACTTTGTAGTCGGGCGTGTACTTGTGAAGAATATCCCAGGTGCTGGTGGTTTCGTTCATCCGGCGGATATTGTTCTTCCAGACACTCTCATAAATGAAATTGTGGAAGTAAAAATATTCCATGTGCTTGAACTCAAGCCGGGCGGCCGAGAACAGCTCCTCGCACACGCGAACGTGAGGGTCCATGGACCCGCCCACATCGAAGAAGATCAGCACTTTTACCGCGTTATGCCGTTCGGGCACCATCTTCAGGTCCAGGTATCCGGCATTGCGGGCCGTTGAACGAATGGTATCGTCCATATCCAGCTGATCTGCTGCGCCCTGTCGGGCGAATTTACGCAGCCGCCTCAGCGCCACCTTGATGTTGCGAATGCCGAGGGTCACGCTGTCGTCCAGATCCTTGAACTCGCGCTTTTCCCAGACTTTCACGGCCCTGCCGTGGCGGCCTTTTTTCTGGCCAATCCGGAAGCCTTCCGGGTTGTAGCCGTTGGCCCCGAATGGCGAGGTGCCGCCAGTGCCGATCCACTTGTTGCCGCCGGCGTGGCGCTCCTCCTGCTCTTCCATCCGTTTCTTGAAGGTTTCGATCAGCTCCTCAAGGCCGCCGAGAGAATCGATCTTGGCCTTCTCTTCCTCAGAAAGGTGCTTCTCGAATTCCGCCCGCAACCAGTCGTCCGGAATCAGGGCTTCCAGCAGGTCGTCGAGATTCTCGATACCTTCAAAATAGGCCTGGAAGGCACGGTCAAACTTGTCGAAGTGGCGCTCGTCCTTCACCAGGCAAAGACGGGACAGGTAATAGAATTCCTCCATGTCCGCAAAGGCGAGCCGCTTCTGCAGGGCTTCCAGAAGATCCAGAAACTCCCTCAGACTGGCAGGCACCCGTGCGCGCCGGACTTCAAGAAAAAAATCAATCAACATAAAACGTGACTCTTGCCAATGATCTTGCCGAGAATCAGCTGCGGCGACGGGCCATGAAGGCGAGCTTCTGCAACAGGTGCACATCCTGCTCGTTCTTCACCAGGGCACCGTACAGAGGCGGCAACGCCGAGCTGGTATCCTTCTCCTGCAACATTTTTGCCGACAGCTCGTCGGCCATCAGCAGTTTCAGCCAGTCAATCAGCTCCGAGGTGGACGGCTTCTTCTTCAGGCCCGGGACCTTGCGCACATCGAAGAAGACTTCCAGGGCATCGCGAACGATTTGTTGCTGCAAGCCCGGGAAATGCACATCCACGATATTCTGCATGGTGTCATGATCCGGGAAGCTGATGTAGTGGAAGAAACAGCGACGCAGGAACGCATCCGGCAGTTCCTTCTCGTTGTTACTGGTGATCACCACGATCGGGCGTTTCTTTGCCTTAACCAACTTCTGAGTCTCATAGACAAAGAACTCCATACGGTCGAGTTCCAGCAAGAGGTCGTTAGGGAATTCGATATCCGCTTTGTCGATTTCATCAATCAGCAACACAACCTGCTCATCAGCCTCAAAGGCCTCCCAAAGCTTGCCCTTTACGATGTAGTTGCTGATGTCCTTGACCTTTTCATCACCCAACTGGGAGTCCCGCAGACGGGAAACCGCATCGTACTCGTACAGGCCCTGCTGAGCCTTGGTGGTGGACTTGATGTGCCAGGGAATCAGTCTCATCCCGAGGGCGGCGGCCATTTCCTCGGCCAGCAGGGTTTTCCCGGTGCCCGGCTCGCCCTTGATCAACAGCGGGCGCTGAAGCGCAATCGCTGCGTTGACGGCCATTTGCAGGTCATCGGTGGCTACGTACTTCTCGGTACCGGTAAACTTCATGGTCTGGTTCCTGTTGGTTACTTTTTCTGGTCTTTCTGGTCAGGTTTTTTCTTCGAGTCGTCCTCGGGCAATCCGGACTCGTCCTGATCATAATCGGGTAAATCGTCGAATTCGGACAGATCGAAATCTTCAAGCCCGAACTCCTCCTCATCATCATCTTCCGGCCCATCAGCGTCGGACGGATCGGCAATATCCTCCAGCTCCGGGATATCCTCATCCAACTCGCCAGGCTCTTCCTCCACCGGGGTATCCGCTACCGGGATGTCCTCTTCCAGTTCGTCGGTCGGTTCAATCTCTGGTTCCGTAAGCGCTTCATCTTCCGACTTCAGAGCGGCCTCATGTTCATCAATGACGGCCTCCAGCTCAGACATATCGTCCTCAAATGCTTCCTCGGTTACCTCAGGGATTTCCTCGGCTTCGACGTCCTCTTCCGGCTCTGAGACTGCCTCCGGCTCGGGTTCGGGTTCTAATTCGGTCTCGTCCTGCAGATCCTCAAGTGTTTCGCGCTCTGATGCTGCTTTCTCTTGCGCCTGCTGATCCTGTTTACGCTTACGGATGGCAAACCAGACCAGACCGCCAATGAAGAGAAGCCCACCGCCGGCTGCGCCGACCATCCACAAAGGCACGGCAAAAGCAGGTTCCGCGTCTTCCGGCTCCTCAGGGGCCGGTTCCGGCTCCTGGACCGCTGGCGCCTCTGGCTCCTCCACCTCGCTTACGTCGATGGGCGATGTAATCGCCGGTTCCGGCCCGGATTGCTCCGGCTCAGACACCGGCGGCTCCGGTTCAGACTGCTCAGGAGCGAGCGCCGGTTCTGTCACCTCCGACTCCGGCGATTCAGCCGGCTCAGCCCCTTCAGGCATCGTAAACCCGACGGTGGCGCTGAACTTGCGGCTGAAGGTCTGGCCATCGGCCACCACGTCAAAGGTGTAGAGGCCCGCGGCTGGCAAACGACTTACCGTATCCCGGTAAGTGCCGTCTTCCGGCGGCTGCTCTCCCGACAATACCTTGGTTCCACTTCTGCCATCCTCGGAGGTGATACTGAGGCTGACCTCAATCACACCCAGAAAATCGGGATTAGTGATTTTCTCCCCTTCTTCGAAAAAGCCGACCCGGAGCTTGAGGGGCTCCTGCAATGTGAATGATGGAGGCAGAGGATTGACCACCATCCTCAGATCGCTAACGACCGTAACCCGGCTGCCCTCTCCGAGTTCGCCATTAATGCGCCACTGCCCTGCCAACGGCTCATTGACCGTAATAAGATCGTAACCGGCTTCCCTGGCCCACCGGACGTTGTCGGGAAACTCCGAAAGATTAACGACCCGATCGTCCGGGCGCACGAGGGCAAGCTCCCGGGTGGCAGAGGTTTCAGACTCGCCCCAGAAAATCAGGGCGGTAAACTCACGAACGCCCTCGTCCACAGTAAAGCCATTGCCCTCAATGGGAATCTGCTCCTGTGGGACCGCGGTATTCAATGCCTGAAGAAATGCCAGGTTCAGCGCATCTGCTGTATCCGCCACCTGGAAACGACCGCCGGAGTCTGTCGCCAACGCTTTCAGAAAGTCGGTATCGGCGGCCTCAGAGAGAGCTACGGGGTGAAAGGTAGCGCCCCTTTCGATGAGATCAGCGACAATCGTATCCAGAATACGAGTTTCCTCTGCGGTATTCTTTGCAGGATCGTCGGAGATATCGACCTTGCCGTCGGTCAGCAGTATGAAGTGGGTCCGGCTCAGATCGCCGTCTGTGAAATAATCATCGCTGGCTGTCTCAATAGCCGCGCCAAGGTTTGTTCTGAGTGCGACCGAGTTAATCTGAGCTGAGCGCTGAATGGCCATTTCCCGCCATGCGTTGGTCACCTCACGGTGCGGCACCAGCATGTTGACATATTGCCCGAAGGTCCAGACACCCGCGGAGGCCCCCTCTGGCAACAGCCGGGCCAGCAGACGCACGGCGGGCTGTCGCAGGTTCTCCGGATCGGTGTCTTTCATGGAGCCCGAGATGTCGACTATGATCCGGACGTCCGACTGCTCCGGCAGTTGAACATCGTCGCTCTCCTGGGCATTCAGCCCGGCTGGCAGACTGAGCACGAAGCAAATTGCAACCAGCCCAAACCATCTCGATGTCATCTCTCTCAAGGCATCCATCCTTATCTTTTTTCTTTTTCGCGCTATTTACGAACAAGACGGTAGCGAACCAGATCCAACACCCAGACCAGCAGCATGACCAAGCCGGCGAGCCCCAGGTTAAACACGGCCCGACCTGAAGCGTCGGCGTCGCCAAGAATCATTTCATAGCCGCCGAACAGCCAGGCCGGAATCCACCAACCGGCCAGATCGGGTGATTCAACCGGCGTGAGCAGCAAGGCCACCAGGGCGGCGAGAATCAGGGTCCGCACTCCATAAAAAGGTAGAAAACGGATCAGGCTCTTCATCATGTAAAAGAACACGACAAAGGCTATAGCGTAGGCGGCCCAGAAAATCCCGTAGGCCATTTGTGCATCGGTATCAATCATTACAGGATCCAGTGAATGATATGTTCTTCCCAGTCTTCTTCCGGCACGCGGTCTTCTGAAATCACCTTGTGACGGATCGAAACGCCTGCTTCGTGCACCGAATCCGGATCCCCGCTTCGCAAGGGATGCCAATCGGCCAGCGGCCGGTCTTCAGCCAGGGTGCGGTAAGCGCAGGTGTACGGCAACCAATGGTAGTCGTTGACGGTACCGGGTGTCAGTACCGTGCAACCCGGCACCTTCTGAAGCCGCTCTTCGTAAACGGAACACTGGCAGGTTTCTTCGTTCATATAACGACACACCAGATCGGTGTGGTAGACCTCGCCGGTGTCTTCGTCTTCCAATTTGTTCAGGCAGCACTTTCCGCAACCGTCGCAAAGAGACTCCCATTCTTCAGGCGTCATCTCATGCAGGCGCTTGCGTTGCCAGAACGGCACCTGGGCAATCATGGATTGCGCTGATCCAGTTTGCGCTTGAAGTCCACCACGTACCCTTCCTGCTCTTCCGGCATTTGCAGAAAAAAGTCTTTCTCGCCAATGGCTTCCAGAACCTGCTTTCCGGTAGTTCTCGCAAGCTTGCGGTCGGGCGTCAGAACCAGATCCATGGAATGAACCGGCTGACCGAAAATACCCCGGAGGCTCTCGGGAAGCTCCTCCCACTTCTGTCCGCGCCGAACAAAAAGGTAGGTATCCTTCTTTTTGCTGCTCCGGAACACAGAGACAAATTCCCGCTCTTTCATGACTTCAGTAATTCCTCGATATCAGCGCGAACCGGAGCAAGAATCTGCGCCCGCCAGCCCTGGAAAAAATCGTGTTGCGCGAGGTCCGGTTGCTGTACAACTTTTTCCAAACGCTTTCTCGGCGCCAACAATTCCATTGGAATATCAGAATCTTCTGCCGCATTCCTGAAAAGACGCTTTAACTGTTTAAAGAATCCCTGCTGATCCCGGGACAACGGTGGCGCAATCCTCTCAAGGGACGAATTATCCGCGGTCGATCCCTGGCTAACAAGTTCAATCAGGGTATCGCCATACCGACGGACTGCGCCGGATGGTACTCCCTGAATGTTAGAAAGTTCCTTCAGGGACGCTGGCAGCCTTTCCGCGATCGCAATCAACAGTGCATCTGCCAGCACACGGTTCCTTGGCCGGTCCCGCCGCTGGCACTCCCTCTCACGCCAGCGCACCAGTTCCTTGAGAACACCCTGTTGCTGAGCCGAGAGGGTCCATCCGGCCCGCAGTTTCAGGTAATGGTTGTCGGGATCCTCCTGCCCTGCCAGTTCATTGGCAAAGCGCGCCGATTCCTCAACCAGAGCCGCTTCCAGACCGCGATCGCGAAGTAAAGCACTGACCCACTGGTACATCGGCTCCAGAAAACGGATATCGTCAATCGCGTAGCGTTGCTGAGCATCGCTCAGCGGTCTCGCCAGCCAGTCAGAGCGGGTGGCGGACTTGTCCAGAGTCTCACCGAACAGGGTTTCCACCAGCCTCGCGTAACCCAGGGAGAACCCTGCTCCGGCCATTGCGGCCCCGATTTGAAGATCAATGACACCGGCAGGTTGAAGATTCAGCCACTGGCGAAAAAGTTCCAGATCTTCGCTCATGGCGTAAAGAAGCTTTGGAGTGTCCGGGTCCGCCAGGACTTCCCGAAATCGTCCGGACTGCTCGGCAACGGAAGGGTCCACCAGGCAAAACTCGCCGTCGAGGCCCAACTGAACCAACCCCGGTATCGGGTAAAAGGTGTTTACCCGCTCAAATTCGGTGTCCAGCGCCAGGGGCTTGCCCGGTGCCCGATCCAGCCATTTGTCCAGTGCTTGCGGTTCCCGGATCCAGTCAATCCTGGTCGGAGCCGGGGGTACCTCAACTGCCACAGCGGCCTGGGCGGAAATATCCATAAACGTGCCTGGTAGGTTTATTCGGTCAGATTCAATCGGACAGTGGTTTGCGACCGCGGAATGCGTGAGTCAGGGTAAAGCCATCGACGTAACCGAGCTCTCCACCCACCGGTATGCCATGGGCCAGACGGGTTATCAGGATGCCCTGGCCATCAAGGCGATCGGCGATGTAGTGAGCCGTAGCCTCACCTTCCACCGTCGGGTTGGTCGCCAGAATCAGCTCAGTCACGCCTTCGTCGCGGATCCGCTTCAGCAGGCGTTCAATGCCGATTTCCTCCGGTCCAACGCCATCAATTGGTGAGAGATGCCCCATCAGCACGAAATAGCCGCCGCGATAGTCACCCGCCTGCTCAATGGCCAGAAGATCTGAAGGGCTTTCCACTACGCACAGGGTGCCCGTGCGCCGCTGGGGATTTTCACAGATCCCGCAGATCTCGGTGTCAGCAAAGTTCTGGCAGCTTTCACACCGCCGGACACCGCTCATGGCCTGGCTCAGCGCCTCAGAAAGTCGGGTGCCGCCGGAACGACCACGCTCCAGCAGATGGAAAGCCATGCGCTGGGCCGTTTTCTGGCCGACTCCGGGAAGACAACGAAGGGATTCTACAAGCTCATCAACCAGCGGGCTGAATGCCATGAAAGGTCCTCGAACGGCTGCAGGATGGAATTCAGAACGGCATCTTGAAACCGGGCGGCAGGCCCATGCCGGACATCATACCGGACATTTTCTCTTTCTGGTTTTCCTCGACGCGCCGCACGGCATCGTTCACCGCAGCGGCAAGAAGGTCTTCCAGAATATCTTTTTCCTCAGTCATCAGGGACGAGTCTATGTCCACTTTACGAACGTCGTGACGGCCGTTCATGGTGACTTTGACAAGGCCGGCTCCGGCTTCGCCAGTCACTTCGGCCTTGGCGATTTCTTCCTGGGCCTTCTGCATCTCTTCCTGCATCTTCTGGGCTTTTTTCATCATGTCGCCCATATTATTCATCATAGCTTATCTCCTGCTTGTCTCTGCCGGCCGGATACTGTCTTCCACTACCCGCGCCTCGAATCGTTCAACAATAGACTTTACGACCGGATCCCTGCGAATGGACGCCTCTGCGGCTTCCTGCCGCGCCTTTCTCTGGCGTTCCTCATAAGCCGCAGGGGTGTCTGGCCCGGGATTGCCCTGCTCTGTACGTAACTGAATGGAGTCGCCAAAGCAGTTTCTCAAGGCAGCCAGAATCTTTTCCTCGTGCCTGCTGTTCAACAGCCGGGCGTGCCCCTCATCAATGGTCAGCGTAATCACATCGCCATCTCGGGACATGGCGCCGTGACTGGCAAGATTACCGGGCATGCCCACAATGCCAAGACTCCGGAAATCACGGTGCCAGACGAATTCGCCCTCAGGCTCAGGCGCCTGCTCAACTGCAGGTTCTATCGCTGGATCGGGCTCCACAAACGCGGGTTCCGGAGCCGGGGCCGCCTGTTCAACAGGCTCCGCGGCAACTGCAGTTGCTGGCTCTTCGGTAACTGGAGCTTCGTCGCTTAAAGGATAGCTCTCTTCATACTCTCCAGCGGCCTCGGCCTGGGCATCCAGACTGGCCAGCCAGGATGCATCCTCATCCGCAACGGGTGGAGCGGCCGGCATCTCGGGTTCAGGCTCAGGCGTGGGTTCGGGCTGCGGTTCCGGCTGTTTTTGCTCTACCTGCGGAGTCGGCGCCGGGTCGGGCTCATCCCGTGGCTCGGAGGCCGCAGACTGACCGCCGGAGCTTATGGCCGGCGGCTCGCGCCGGTCAGCCCCGGGGCGGAAGGCAAGCATCCGGAGCAGGGTCATTTCGAACCCCATCCGGGCATCCGGCGTAATGGTAAGGTCTTTCCTCCCGATCAGCGCAGACTGGTAAAAAAGCTGGGCATCCTCGGCACTGAGCTTGCGAGCCAGCGCCTGGACCTGCTCGGCATCACCGAGGGCGTTATCGGCACTGCCCGGAACCACCTGTTCCATGGTCACCCGGTGAAAGAGCGATAGCAGATCGGCGAGGATCACACTGTAATCCGGTGCAAAGTCCGAAATCCGGCTGATTTCCGCCAGCAAGGCCGGGCCGTCGCCTTCAACGAGTGCATTCACAATGCGTTCAATATCCCGCTGATCAATCGTCCCCAGCATATTACTGACATCACTGGCGGACAGCTTCTGGTTGCCAAAGGCGATAGCCTGATCGGTGAGGCTCAAGGCATCGCGCATACTGCCGTCGGCCGCCCGGGCCAGGAGCCACAGGGCCGGTTCCTCAAATGGAATTTCCTCGGCACCCAGTACATGACGCAGATGGCCTGCGATGTGCTCCGGCGTCATGCGTTTGAGATTAAACTGCAGGCACCGGGACAGCACTGTGACCGGTAGTTTCTGGGGATCGGTCGTTGCCAGCAGGAACTTGACGTGTTCCGGCGGTTCTTCAAGGGTCTTCAGGAAAGCGTTGAACGATTGATTCGTCAGCATGTGCACCTCGTCAATGAGGTACACCTTGTAGCGGCCACGCGTGGGCGCATATTGGACGTTATCCGTCAGCTCACGCATATCATCAACGCCGGTCCGGGACGCGGCGTCGATTTCAATCAGATCCACAAACCGGCCTTCCTGAATCTCCTGGCAGCTCGAGCATTCACCGCAGGGGTTCGGGGTTACGCCGGTTTCGCAGTTGAGGCAGCGTGCAAGCAGACGCCCAATGGTGGTCTTGCCTACCCCACGGGTCCCCGTGAACAGATAAGCATGATGAAGACGCTGGCTTTCCAGGGCGTGAATCAACGCCTGGAGCACGTGTTCCTGGCCCACCATATCATCGAAAGTGCGTGGGCGCCATTTACGGGCAAGTACCTGGTAGCTCATGTTCCGCCAACTGCAGTGAAAAACGGGTTTAACCTTAGCACGGACAAAGATCCAGAAGAAGCAGACTTGATCCCGGAAACGCACGCACAAGTGCCGCACATAAGCTCATGGCTATCAAGGATAATCAGAAGAAAAAACAGGAGAGGAAAGAAAACTGGGGGTGACTCCATCAGCGACACCCCGGCACACAATTCCACCGCTGCGGCTGCTCCCTTCCGGGCCTGACCGGGTTCACGGTTTCATGTTGCGGAGGCACCAATGGAGCCACCATAACGGCGTTCCGGGACAATTCCCCGAAAGCGGCGCGCATATTAGCAAAAGGGTTTGCACACTACAATGACAAATCAGCACGCCCGCTACCATCATCCTTGTAAAGGCAGCGGCACTTCATCCTGGCGGAACCAGCAGGCCAGGCTGTAGCGAGTGCGGTTTGCCGGTAACACCTCGTGAGGCACTTCCTCGCTCATGAACAGGGCCATTCGTCCTGCCTCGGGCAACACGGTTCCGCACACTTCCTGATCATTGTCTCGGTTGAAAACCTCAAGGGCGCCACCGTCAGTTGCCTGCCAATCTTCATTCAGATAAAGCACCAGACTCACCACCCGGGATGCCCTGCCCTTGAAACTGTCCAGATGCTGTTTGTAGAAATCACCTGAATGGTAGGTAGCATAATGAGTCTCGAATCGCTTCAGCCCCAGAAACAGCCTTTGATTCAGACCCTGGCGAATGGATTCGAAAAACTCGAACAGCGCGGCCTGAGGAGCTGTAATGCCTTGCAGCCAGGCAATCTTGTCACGCCGCACCGACCGGTCTCGCACCAGATCACGCCCGCGCCCGATGCCGGCTTTTTTCATGGCATCGGTACGGTCCAGAATCTGCACTTCCTGTTTCAGCGCCGCCAACAGGTTGGCGCCCAGCCGCGCCCTCACATCCAGCGACATCCAGCCGTGCTCGCTCAGCCCCGAAGCCAGTTCATCCAGCCAGTCCTCAGACACCGGCGCCTGTTGGTCCGGCGTGAGATGCATCAACTGCACATCACTGCCCGCCACCGCATCCTGGGCGCTGTGCAAAGGTGTGATAAGGGGATCATTGATCGGAATGATTACCGGCGTTTCCATCGGCAGGCCTCGTACTGAATTTGAACGTATTTTAGGCGCAATTCTCGCCGCAGCGGCAGTTTTAATTTACTCTCTGTGTAGGCAAATACACTTAACCGGTTTCACTCAGTAGCTAACCATGTCAGAAAGCAGTAACAGGCCACCGCTCTCACTTTCGCCGGGCCAGTGGTCCTTCACGCGCTGGAAAACGATCGGGCAACTGGAAGCTCTTGAGGTCCACCATCCTTTGTTCCAGGCCACCGTGTTTATTCAGGGCGCTCATCTGGCAAGCTTCAAACCTCAGAACGAATCTGACTGGCTCTGGATGAGCCCAGCGGCCCGGTACGAACCCGGTCGAGCCATCCGCGGCGGCATCCCCCTGTGCTGGCCCTGGTTTGGCCATCCGGCCCGCAACGCGCCGGAAGTGCGGAAACGCATCCAGACCGACCAAGCCCACGGGTTTGCCCGTACCGCGCTCTGGAAGCTGGAAGATGTCCGGGAGAACGCCCACGAGGTGGAAATCAGCCTGTCCCTGGATGCCAATGAAGATTTCAGTGATGTCTGGATTGGGCATGCGCTCGCCCTGCTCACCTTCAGCTTCTCCATCCGCGGATGCCAACTGGCTTTGACGACCACGAACCTGGGGAACGATCCGCTGGCCTTTACCCAGGCGCTCCATACTTATTTGCCGACCAGCGACATAACCCGCACTCGAGTGCTGGGCCTCGGAAACAGCCAGTACATCGACACCCTGGATAACTGGGAATACCGCAACCAGGAAGGCCCTGTGTATTTCGACGGCGAAACCGACCGCATCTACGAGAGCGGCGAACCCCTTACGGTTGTGACACCCCGAACTGGCCGCAAGCTCTCAGCCGTAGGCAGTGACTCAACGGTGGTCTGGAACCCCGGCCCAGCCAAGGCGGCCAAGCTATCGGATTTTCCCGAGTCGGCCTGGCAGTCCATGCTGTGCGTCGAAACCGCCAATGCAGCCAGCGATTATCGGGTGCTTAATAACGGGCAAAGCCACACATTAGGCGTATTCATTGGAAGGAAATCATGAGCCTGGCATCGTTTCTGAAATCCCGACTCGTTCCCGCGGAACTGGATCAACATATCAATCGCATCCGCAAACCCATCGGGAGCCTGGGTTACGACCCCTGGGGTTACAACAACGAAGCCATGAAGTACGGGCTTTCGCTCACCAAACAGATTTACGAAAAGTACTTCCGGGTACAAGCGCACGGGGTGGAAAACATTCCCGCCGAGGGGCCGGTGCTCATTATTGCCAATCACAGTGGCCAGCTTCCTATCGACGGCCTGCTGATTGGCTATGCCCTTGCTTCGCGGGAAAAAGATGCCCGCATTCCAAGGGCCATGATTGAACGCTTTTTTCCAACCGTGCCCTGGCTGGGCAATTTGCTGAATGAAGTTGGCGCTGTACTTGGAGACCCAGTCAACTGCGCCAAAATGCTCGCGAATAACGAAGCCGTGATTGTTTTCCCCGAAGGCATTCGAGGTTCGGGCAAGCTTTACCACGACCGCTACCAGCTCAAACGGTTTGGCAACGGATTCATGCACCTGGCCATGAAATACAAGGCGCCGATCGTGCCCGTGGGTGTGGTGGGTTGCGAGGAAACCATCCCGGCCATCGCTAACATAAAGCCCCTGGCAAAAGCCCTGGGCATTCCCTACGCCCCGGTGGCCATGCCCGTGGTTCTGCCGGCGAAGGTACACCTGAACTTCGGAGCCCCGATGTACTTCGACGACCTGGAAATTCCCGAAGAAAAGGTCACCGAACGCGTAGAGAAGGTCAAGGCGGAAATCAGCCGGTTGATCGACAAGGGATTGAGCGAAAGGAAAAGGCTTTTCTGATGAGCGAACAACGCAGACCGCACATTCTGATCACCGGTGCCGCCGGTGCCCTCGCCCAGAAAGTTATCGAACAGCTTCGGGATACCTGCGACCTGGTCGCGGTGGATTTCCGTGAACAGGTCTACCTGGGCGACGACATCCCCAGCTACTGCATCGATTTCAACAAGCGGGTGTTCGAGGATCTGTTCCGGCGCTATGAGTTCGATGGCGTGATCCACATGGGCCGGATCATGTCCAGCCAGCTCACCCGCATGCGGCGCTACAACGCCAATGTGCTCGGCACCCAGAAGCTTCTGGACCTGAGCCACAAGTACGGCATCAAACGAGTGGTCGTGCTTTCAACGTTCCATGTTTACGGAGCGGTGGCCTACAATCCCGCACTAATCGACGAAGCGGCGCCCCTCAAGAGCGCAGGGCTCAGCGCCGACCTGATCGACTCCGTGGAACTGGAGAACCTGGCCAACATCTACCTGTGGCGCTACCCGGAACTGAACATCACCATCCTGCGCCCCTGCAACATCGTGGGCCCTGGCGTACGCAACACCATCAGCACATTGCTGGCCAGCGAACGCGCACCCGTGTTGGCGGGCTTTTCGCCCATGATGCAGTTTATCCACATCGATGACATGGCCGATGCCATTGTGCTTGCGTATAAAAAACCGACACGTGGCGTGTACAACGTGGCCCCGCAGGACTGGGTGGCCTATCAGCACGCGCTCAAGCTCTGTGGCTGCAAGCGAATCCAGGTGCCCTCCATTCCGCCCATGGTTCCGAAGATGATACTCGGCACCTTGAAACTGAAGAGCTTTCCGTCCTATCTGATGGCGTTCTTCAAATACCCGGTGGTGATTGACGGGCGGGCGTTTGCTAATGAGTTCGGATTTGAGCCGAAGCGGCCGCTGAAGGAGATTTTCCGGTTTTATCGGGAGAACAAGAGGCCGCTTTAGTCAACAGTAGCTACATTAGTTACGCTGGAGTTTAAACAAGACTATTCTTTAGACAGGGATTTCTTCTTTCGGGGTGCCAAGGCATGTTTAGCAACATGGACGTACTCAGCTACTCGCTGGCAGCGATTACGTTCGGTCTACTGGCCATGCTGGTAGCCACTCGCTATTTGCGTCGCGGCGTCGATCGGGCGCTCGCGTTCGCAGCTGCTGTAACTGCAATCTGGGCAGCGTCACTTGTCAGCCAAAGCCTTTGGGGATACCCGGGGTTCAATCTCCGTTACCTCATTGAACTGTTACGGGACGCTTCCTGGATTTACTTGCTATTCGCGCTATTAAAAGATGGGCTCCGCGAAAGCAAACTCACTGGAAAAGTAAGACAAGTCATCGGCGCGACCGCAGCAACACTGCTTGTTGTTCTGGTGGGGATTGGACTCGCAGAGCACTTTGCACAGATCAACATAGCTACCGGCAAAGTCAAGCTTCTCGGTCAGGTTGGTATTTCCCTACTCGGTTTGTCCCTGGTCGAGCAGATCTGGCGTAACTCCCCAAGTTTCGGCCGCTCCAGCATAAAATATATATGCATAGGCGTTGCCACGATTTTTGCCTTCGATTTTTTCATGTATGCCGACGCCCTGTTGTTCGGCCAGGTCGCCGACTCATTCTGGAACGCCCGTGGCTTTGTAAACGCTCTACTCACGCCGCTATTCGCCGTCAACGTCATCAATACTCGCAAACAACCGATAGACTTTCATCTGTCACGGTCAGCTGTCTTTCACGCCGGCACACTCATTTTCGCTGGGGGTTACCTCCTGTTCCTGGCACTGGGGGGCTACTACGTACGCGTCATTGGGGGTGACTGGGGAGACGCGCTCCAAGTCCTGTTTTTTACGATTTCACTGGTATTCCTGGTCACACTTCTGCTTTCGCGCCGAATACGCTCCAAACTCATGGTGCTTATCAGTCAGAACTTCTTTGACTACAAATACGACTACCGGGAAGAGTGGCTAAAAATGACTCGGGAACTCGCAGACCTGAGTGATGAGCCGCCATTACCTCAGCGTGTAATCCGCATGCTGGCGGGTTTAGTTGAGAGCAATTCCGGTGCGATCTGGCTAATTGGTGAACAGGACGCCTACATCCTCAAGGCGGCCGTCAACCTTTCTGTACCTAAACACACCATGATCGATAACGATTCGGAATTGGTGCGCTTTTTTCAGAATCGCGAGTGGATTGTCGACCTCCATGAGTACAAAGTAGATCCCGTCAGTTACAACCTTCTAGAAATACCTGATGCAATCTCAAAGACGCCCGACGGCTGGCTAATAATCCCTCTTTACTTAGGCAACGAGCTCTATGGCATGGCATTGGTTGGCAACCCCTACGCCCGGGTGGAATTGAATTGGGAGAATTTTGATCTGATCAAAGTGGTTGCGCGCCAAACTACCAACCTGTTGGCCCAAGCCGATGCGCAGAATCGCCTTTCCCGTGCCATGCAGTTTGAAGCGGTCAGCAAAGCCTCGGCGTTTATGGTCCACGACCTGAAAACGGTTATCGCCCAGCTATCCTTGCTCGTGAAAAATGCCCCGAAACACAGGAATAACCCGGCGTTCATAGATGACATGATCAACACCACTGAACATGCCGTCCGCAAGATGTCGAACCTGGTCGACCATATACGCAAACCCGCCGCCGAAAACGACAGCCAACAAATACCCATCAACCTTACGCAACTGGTGCAGGACCTGATCGCTCATCATCAACACCGGCTGCCTGCACCGAATCTTGAGGGCAGCCCCCCGCAGGTAATGATCAGAGCGGATTCTGAGCAGCTCCGCAGTGTTCTCGGGCATCTTATCCAGAATGCCCAGGATGCAACACCGCCAGAAGGTGAAATCGCTCTGAATCTGAAAATAGCCAAAGGTAACGTGGTGCTGTTCATTCAGGACACAGGCAGTGGAATGACAGAAGAATTTATCAAAGGCCAACTCTTCAAACCCTTTGAAAGTACCAAGGGGCTGACTGGCATGGGCATTGGCGCTTACCAGGCCAGAGAATACATCCAGAAAATTGGCGGCAACATTGATGTTACCAGTGAACCCGGGCTTGGCTCCTGCTTTTCGGTCAGGATTCCCCTGGCGGAAGCGAAGCTGACACAGCTCCCGGAAATGCCATTCCGGTCAGTTTCTGGCGCTGAGAGCCCCACCGAAAACGCCAATTAGTTGCCGCCTCAGACGAGTACCGAAAACCGGCATTGCAAAGTGTCAATGTTCAGTTAAGAATCAATAATAAGGAAACTTCCGAAAAAAGGACTTGGTGCTGTTGTGACTAGAAAACTCTTGATCGTAGAGGATGATCCAGGCCTGCAGAGCCAGATGCGCTGGTGTTTCAGTGAAGACCTTGAGGTAACCGTGGCGTCGGAACGTGAGTCAGCTCTGGCGGCTTTGAGAAGAGAAGAACCCGATGTGGTCACTCTAGACCTTGGCCTACCGCCTGATCCGGGTGGCGCCTCCGAAGGCTTCAAGCTCCTTGAAGAAATCCTCCGCCTTTCCCCGATGACCAAAGTGGTAGTGGTAACCGGGCGTGAGGACAAAGAGAATGCAGTAAAAGCCGTCGGCATGGGCGCTTCCGACTTCTATCAGAAACCCCTGGACGCAGATATCCTCACGTTCGTTGTTAACCGGGCTTTCCGGCTGGCCGAACTCGAACGGGAGAACCGGGAACTGGCCCGCAGGGGCAATAACGCCAACATCAAAGGTATTGTTGCTGCCAGCCCACAGATGCTGGCCATATGCCGGACTCTTGAGAAAGTCGCCCCCACAGACGTAACAACCCTCATAACCGGGGAAACCGGAACCGGCAAGGAACTTCTCGCCCGGGCCATCCACGATCTGAGCCCTCGCGTCGACAAGCCCTTTGCCGCGATTAACTGCGCCGCTATTCCTGAAAACCTTCTGGAGAGCGAACTTTTTGGTTTCGAAAAGGGTTCGTTCACCGGCGCGACCCAGGCCAAAAAAGGCAAAATAGAGAGCGCCAATGGCGGCACCCTGTTCCTGGACGAGATTGGCGACATGCCCATGGCCCTGCAGGCCAAGTTACTTCGCTTTCTTCAGGAACGCGTTGTCGACCGGGTTGGGTCGGTCAATCCGATCCCCGTGGACGTTCGTGTTGTCTGTGCAACTCACCGCGACGTGCGGCAACTGATCGACAGCGGCGAGTTCCGGGAAGACCTTTATTACCGAATCAGTGAAATTACACTGGACGTCCCGGCGGTGCGGGAACGTGAGGGGGATGCCCTTGTGATTGCCCAATCGTTACTGAAATCCCTGGGCAAAAACATGGACAGGCCTAACCTCGCGTTCAGCGAGGACGCAATAAACGCCATCAACACCTATGCCTGGCCCGGCAACGTGCGAGAAATGATCAACAAAATCAAACGAGCCACCATTATGGCCGACGGCAAACGAGTAACAGCCGATGACCTGGAACTGACCTGCGAAGAACCGGCAGCCCCCAGCCACATTAATCTTCGTCAGGTGAGAGAACGGGCAGAACGCCAGGCCATTAACCAGGCTTTGCATACTACGGGCTTTAATATGGCACAGGCAGCGAGACTTCTTGGTATTACGCGCCCTACCCTGTACAACCTCACCGACAAATACCAGATAGACACATCAGCCGAAGCACCCGGGGTGTAAACGAAACCGACGGTCACGAGGTTTGCTCGAACAAGTTCAAGGAGTCAAAAAATAATGAAATCATGGAAACAGACGCCCAAATCCCTGCCACGCCTGCTGTTGCTAAGTGCGCTTGCGCTGCCGCTGCCATTCATCATGACCGGTTGCAATAACAGCCCTGATTCGTCGGAAGCCACGTCCCATATTTCCCGGGCAGAAACCTATGCTGACCAGGGCCAATATCGTTCGGCATTGCTGGAGGTTCGCAACGCCATCCAGACAGACCCAAACAATGTTGAACACATCGTACGACTGGCTGAACTGTATCTTGATATCGGGGCCTACGAACAGGCGTCCGAACTCCTGCAGCCCTGGCTGGAAGAGCATACTGAATCGGTTGCCCTCACCCTTGCAAGAGCCTACGTAAATCAACGCAAGCAATTATCGGCAACGGAAACCCTGGCAACTTACACGCCCGGCTCCCCCGAAGAGCAGCTCGAAGCATCGCTAATCCGGGCAGAAGCACTCAGGCTTTCGGGAGAAGTTCCCGAAGCGCTGGCCCTGTTCAGAAACCTCTCCGATAGCAACAGCTCAAACGTGAAGGCCATTACTGGTCTCGCCAGAAGCCATCTCGACATGAACCAGACAGGCCAGGCGATTGAAGCGGTTGAGCAGTGGGTAGCCGCCAATGGAAAACATCCTGCCCCACTGTACTGGAAAGGCGTTGCGCAATACCGCGAAAATCAACTGGAGGTTGCCTCTGAAACCCTCACAGATGCCGTTACCGTCATCCCAACTACCGATGTTTTCTTACCAATCCGCCGAGATATCCTTACTTCCTTGTCCCGGGTGCTGACAGAGCAAGGTAAGATTACCGAGGCACAGGTATATAACAGAATACTGGCGGAAAACCTGGATACCGGCGCACAGGAACAGGGAAATGCGGTGATAGCTGCCATCAGGGATGGCAACATCGAGGAAGCCAAAGCCACCCTCAGGGACATGCTCAAGCTTGATCCGGACAACGAGCAAGTGGCCCTTATGCTGGGCGCTCTGACTGCCGGCACGGGAGATCTGGAGGAAGGCACGCGCCTACTGACAGAAAACCTGGACCCGGAAACCACCCCCACCCAGTTTATTCGCGCGGCCACCATGGCTCAGATTGACGCTGGCGACCGTGAACAGGCACTTCGGGATCTGGACCGGGCAATCAAAGCAAGGCCAAACGACAATGACTTGCTTGCCATGCACGGCATTCTCGCGCTGAGCCTCCCGGAGCACGAAGAAGCGGGCGTGGCCAGTCTCAGCAAAGCGATCAGTAACGAACCTGAGCGGGTTCGTCTGAGACTCGCTCTTGCCCAACATCATATCCGGAAAAACCAGCCCGAACAGGCGCTGGGGCAGCTGCGAATGGCGTTTACCGCAAACCCCGCAGACTGGAATACCACTGGCACCTACCTGAACCTGCTGATTCAGCAAGGTGAAACGACTGAGGCCGAAGAAATTCGGGACTCCTTGCTAAATGGCTACGGTGATCAACCCCGAGCGGTGCTTCTGGCCAGCATGGCCGATGCCCGCATGGGCAACCTCGCTGAAGCAACCCAGCGCCTGGAATCCCTGGTGAGCGAAGACCCTCAGCTGCAGGCACCAAAAATCGCCCTTGCCATGCTCTATACGCAGAATGGTGAAAATGACAAGGCCATTACACAGCTGTTGGATGCTGCCAGGATCACACCAGACGCTATCCAGCCCCTCCAGCAAGCTGGCCAGATTTACGCTCAAAACCATTCCCTTGCAGAACTGGAGCAATGGCTTGTCGGAATCGGTGAGGAAAACCCGGAGCTCGCTCAAAATGCAGATACTCTCGCGGCACTTGTTAATATCCGCGAGGGCGATCTCCAGGCAGCTCGCTCCCGACTTGATGGTTGGCAGGACAGCGAATCAGTGACGGTTCGCCGCGCAACCGCGCAGCTCCTTCAGGC
>NZ_AGTR01000025.1 GCF_000235625.1 Marinobacter manganoxydans MnI7-9
ACTGCGCGCCTACACAAATTACAATTATGTGCCATTATAAAAACTTCACCTCAATAGGGAGTGGGTTGGGGACATCGACATCATGGAGGATTTATCCGTGCAAAAAGCGATACTTTCGGTTGGTTTATTTTTTCTAGTTGGCTGTGCAGGTACCACAATAACAACACCCCTCGATACCGCTGCCAACGGGTTTCGCTATTCTCTCCCAGTCAGTCGCCTTAACCTTGAGGTGGAGAAAACGACAACCTTCCCCTCTGACGCTGTTTTCAATCAAACAGCGGTCGTGACTATGAAGGCGAACGAACGCCTCTCCATTATTACTCAGGGATTCCTTGAAACCTGTTATTCCACCGGCGTTGCTTATTCAGTCTCAAGAGTATTAGATTCAGAATTTGAGACCATCGCAGATACCAGCCAAGTGTATTCAATCCAGATTGAACCGGGCACTTTTGCCGATGGATCCGTTACGCTGATAAGAAACGAACGTGGGCTTCTGAAATCCGTGAACGCCAAACTAACGGGAAAGGCAGGAGAAGCACTAAAGACTAGCGCTAAGTTTTTAGCAAGGGTCATCGGCTACACGACTTCAGTCCCGTCCGTGCTCCCAACAGATACTAGTCTCTTACCCCAAAACGAAAAGTTTAATCTTTTCGGGGTGCCTATCGACGAAAGCTGTGAAGCGGTTAGAGCAAAATTGATTTCTGCAGCTGGGCTTAACGAAATTGTCACCCCGCTGATGCCAGAAACCCAGGTTATCGGCTTGCTAACAGGCCGGATTAAACCTGAGTGGTTCCAAGCGGTCGACCGCTTGAAAAAGGGAGTTACGGCCTCTCAGCAGAATATCGAGGAAATGACCAAAAAAGCAGCGAGTTCTGAGAGCGCAAAAGAAAAGAAAAGCTTGCTTGAAAGCATCGCCCTCGAAGAACAGCTTAAAACAAAACTAGAGCGTCAACTTTCGCGTTATACCGGCTACATCAATGCGTCGGATAAGAAAATCAAATCAAACTACGGAGTCAAACCGCCAGAAGCTGAAACGCTTAATCGAAGCTATGCGATTTCAGATATCATCGTCGACACAACTTCGGATGGCACTCTCGACTTGGCCGAGTTTGAAGAAATTGGTGTAGCGCCCGTTCTAGAAAGAATTAATCAGTCAGTGGCGACATCCCTTACTCGCGCTGACACCACAGACGAAGCCTTTATCGCCTATCGCGATCCAGAGCCTTTTGTATTTAAGCTCTTCGCTGCACAACCCCCAGAGCGTCCATTCAATGGATCTTCTTCCTCGGAAAAAACACCCGTCCAATGGAAAGCTAGCTTATCTGAAGTTGTGAATGTTATTGCTCCAGACTCACCAATCGGAAGAATCGCATATGAGGAAAATGCTTGGTCAAAAAGAGATCTACAACTGACCATTAACGATGACGGTTTTATTACTACAGCGAAGTATGATTTCACGTCATCTGGCAATGAGATATCGTCGGCGCTTGATGTCGCAAGCTCCAACTATATTGAAACCGTAGCAACAGCTGAGAAGGCGCGGCTTGATTTAGTGCAGCAGCGACAGACCTTCGCGAAAACCTACCTGAAAGACCAGGCGGAGATTCTTACGAAAAAGAAAGAAGTTTTGCAGAGCGAGCTTGATTTAAGAGGATTCAATAGCGACGCATATCTCGAGCTTCAAGCTGTTGAACAAGAGCTCGACTTACTTGAAAGCCAGCAAAGGCTTCTTTCGAAAGAGATTGAATTTGGGAAAACCGCTGGAACCGCAGAAGCGAATATTGACACTGCCATACTGCAATCTCAGCTAGGTCTTGTTCAGGCTCAACAGAACCTGTCTGGTTACGAAGCGAGTATTTCGAACAGTGCTGCTCAAATCGCAACCCAGCAGGCCATCACCGCACTGCTTCAACAGCAAATATCCACGCCCGATGACGAAGAGCTCAAGAGCGAAGTGAAATCACTACGACTTCAGTTAGAGTTGCTCATCCAAGAACTGGAGATCCGAGGCCAAATATCCGAGTAAAGATGGACAAGAGCGTACTCTTTTCAAACCACCGCGCTCAAGACGGTATTGCCTGCCGCTTTGGATAAAGTGATGATTTTGTCACAAGTATAAACCTGGCCTGGAAGAGTTGGAGATCGACGGAGTGTTGCAGGTCTGAAGGGACTGTCGTCAGATCACATCGGAGCTGAAAGCTACCAAATTCTTTTGGATGGGGTTTTGGATGGTAAAACAAAAAAAGCACCCTTAGGTGCTTGATTTGTATCTTTGTTTGGTGGAGACGGCGGGAATTGAACCCGCGTCCGCCAGTACTCAGCCTTGAGGTCTACATGTTTAGCGTCTCTCTATTGATTTAAGTTCAAGCGACCCGAGAGTCAGGGTGCAAGAACCGAGTTCTTTAAATCTTAGCCGTTAACCAGTGAACTCTGGGTAACGGAGCATCCCGTAAGCGATGACGTCCTGAGATGTTGCTTCCGGGCTACGGGCGACCCGGTCAGGACGACTAGCAGCTTACGCTGCTAGTGCGTAGTTTTCGTCGTTTGCGACTATTGCGTTGCAGCTTTGGATTAACGAGATTGGCTGCCATCTCGACATGCACTCAAGGGTTCGCCACCGGCGTCGAAGCCATGTCGTCCCCTTACCTTCAGTATATGTGTCCGGTTTGCCGGACTTCAAGGTTTCTTTGTTGCAGTTTTGTGCTTTCGGGGCTGTAGATGTACCTAGAACCCTAGCTGGCCTTGCGCTCAATGGCGTCATGTCGGCCTGCCAGGGCCTCGTGGCTCAGGGCCTCGAAGCTTTCCCGGAAGTAGCCCATCACGGCGTCCGGATCCGCGTGAATCGCCTTGTCCACGGTGATGCCGAATTGCACGGTGCCGGCATAACTGAGAATACTCATGCCGATACCGATGCTGCCGCTCTGGGGAACCCAGAACATGGGCTGGGTCAGCTTGCTGCCCGCCAGATACAGGGGCTCTTTCGGGCCGGGCACGTTGGTCAGTACCGCCGAGGCCTTGTTGCTGAGCAGATCCAAGGCCCTTCGTTCGATAACATCGGGGCCGCGCCCGAAGATATCAAGCAGGCTGTAGGTAACCTGGGCCTGATAGGACTGTTTGAGCCGGTTCATGTTCTCCTGCACCTGGCGGAAGCACATGAGCGGGTCCCTCACTTCCACCGGCAGGGTAACCAGTACGAGCCCGAACTTGTTGCCGAGGGTTTCGATGGGCTGATCAAGAGGCCGCAGATTGAACGGTACGGCGACCCGAATGCCGCACTCGGGGATGGTTTCTTTGTGGGCGGCAAAATGTCTCTGCAAGGCGCCTGTAACGGTGCAAAGGAGGGCATCGTTGATGGTGCCCCCCAGAGCCTTGGCACAGGCCTTTACCTCGGCAAGGTCGAGGGGATCGGCCCAGGCCACTTGCTTGCGCCCGGATAACGGCTCTTTCAGTCCGGTTTTGGGTTCGCCGGGCGCCAGGCCCAGTTTCAGGAGGTCAAGGGCGACACCGCTGGCGGTGGTGGCCAGTTTTAACGGGTAGTTGGGCTCCTCACGGACGGACTGGATAAACAGTCTGGCTTGGTTGGTGGCTGTCTGCGCGCTATCCACGGCACGGTGCAGAAAGTTCTGGATGGCCGATTTCCTGCCGGGTTTGGAGCGACGCTTGCGGGCCACTTTGCCCAGCCGGGGTTCCGGCGTTTTGTCGGTCAGTGACAGCATCACACGAACCAGCGAGATGCCATCGGCGATGCAGTGGTGAATGCGGATCAGCAGCGCACCGCCGTCGCCGTAATTGTCGATGTAGTGCATTTGCCAGAGCGGTTGCCGGAAATCCAGCGAGGTGCTGTTCATGTCACTGACCAGTTTCTGGAGTTCGGCTTTGTCTGCCTTGCCGGGTAGGGCGATGCGGTGCAGGTGGTTGTCCAGGTAGAACAGCGGGTCGTCCTGCCAGTAAGCCCGGTCTCCGGTGTCTATGACCCGTTGCCGGAATCGGTTGAAGCACAGGAATCGCTCTTCAAGCGTGTGCCTGAGGCGGCTCATGGAAACCGGCCGTTCCAGTGTCCAAACCCCGCAGATCATCATGGGGTTCTGGGGGGTGTCCATGCGTAGCCACGCGCGGTCTACGGCGGACATGGGTGTCTGTTTGGGTGACATAAGCGGCTCCCTTTGCCATGCACCAGAGTTCCCGAGTATAGGCCCGATGGAATTCTGAACAAAGAGAGTGAGTATGCGACATACCCGTTCACGCCGGCCATGACCGGCGTCAGGTATTTGTTAATTGGTGGCGGGCAGGATCAAACGTTGGTTTCGCGCAGGATGCGTTGCTTCTGGCGGTTCCAGTCGCGTTCTTTCTCGGTGGCGCGCTTGTCGAACAGCTTCTTGCCTTTTACCAGGGCGATTTCGCATTTGACCTTGTTGTTTTTCCAGTACAACGCCAGCGGAATGCAGGTGTAGCCGGCCTGGTTGACCTTGCCCACGATCTTGGCAATTTCCTTGGCGTGCAGCAGCAGCTTGCGGGTGCGCGTGGGGTCTGCGATCACGTGGGTGGACGCCGCAATCAACGGGGTAATGTGAGAGCCGAGCAACCAGGCTTCGCCGTCCTTGAGCAGCACATAGGCGTCCACCAGCTGGGCCTTGCCCGCACGCAGGGACTTCACTTCCCAGCCCAGCAGGGAGAGACCCGCTTCAAAGCGTTCCTCAATGTGATACTCGTGCTTCGCCTTTTTGTTCAGCGCAATGGTATTGCTCGGCGTTCCGGGTTTTTTCTTGCTCATGAATCAATGAATCCGGGGTCGGACGAATGAACGGGCCGGCGTTGCTGCAGCCGGAAAAAGGCGCATTGTAGCCCAACAGTGGCGGACCGGTCACGAATTCGGCGTTGTGGCGGTGTCCGGTTCGTGCGCGACGGGATCCTTCAGCTACAATACTGGCCCAGACTTTCTCCCCGACCTGTTGAGTGGCCTCAGGGAAGCGAATGCCTACGCCGTATCAGACACATATCGGGTCCTTTACCCGAAAATCAACCTTCTTCTGGGCCGCGGTGGGCGCTACCGTGGGTCTTGCCAACCTGTGGCAGTTCCCTTATCTGGCCAGTCTGCATGGTGGTGGCTTGTTCATCCTGCTTTACCTCGCCTGCCTGCTGCTGGTGACTCTGCCTCTGATGGTTACTGAAGCGGCTGTTGGTCGGTATTCCCGCCACGGCATTGTGCTGGCTATGGACGGGCTCATTCGCAGTGCCAGGCAGTCCCGGGCCTGGATGGCGGTTGGCCGGCTCAGCATACTGGCCGCCTTTCTGGTGCTCTCGTTTACGGCAGTCTTCGGATCCATTGCTCTGGCTTACGTGTTCTTCGGCGCACTTGGCCGTTTCTCCGGCGCCGGTGAGGCAGAGGCAACCGGGATTCTGGCGGGGCTGGTGTCCGACCCCAGGCAGTACCGGGTATTCATGGGCTGGCATATCTTCTTTCTGCTACTGGTGCTCTGGGTCTCAGCGCAGGGCGTAGTGAGGGGGCTGGAAAGGGCCCTGAGGGTGGTTGTGCCGGGCGCCCTGGTGCTGATGCTCGTGCTGTTCGCCCTGGCTGCCTGGCATGGTCGGATCGACGGGGCCATCAGCCACATTCTGGCCATGCATCCCGAGGACCTTTCCTGGGAAAGCCTGAAAGCCGCATTGTTTCATGCCTTTTTTACGCTCGGGCTCGGTATGGGTGTCTGGGCGATACTGGGCTCGTACACCACGCCTCAAACCCGTCTGAAGCGTTCGATTCTGGCCGTGGTGCTGATGGATACCCTGGTGGCGATTCTGGCTGGCCTGATGATCTTCGCGATCGCAACAGACGGCAACAGCTTTGATGGTGAACGGGGCTTCAGCCTGCTCTTTGTTTCCATGCCGGTCACGCTGGCCCAGTTGCCCGCGAGCCAGTTCGTGATCGCCGCTGTTTTTCTGCTGGTGGTGCTGATTGTCTGGACCACATCCCTGAATCTGCTGGAGCCCATCGTGGGCTGGTTCCGTGAGTGGACCGGGGCGCCCAGGGCGCTTTCGGTGCTGCTGATTGGTCTGTCGGTGTGGCTGGCGGGGCTCGCGTCTCTGCTGTCGTTTAATGTCTGGGCCGAGGAGCGGATGGGCGGCGCCACCATGTTCCGCTGGCTGGAGCTGATCACCGGTGGATTGCTGATCCCGCTCGTGGCCATCTTGATTGCGCTGTTTACCGGCTGGTGCCTGACCCGGCACCTTTCGGGTACCATGCTCGGCGCAACGCCAAGATTGTTCGCCGGCATCTGGTTCTGGGTGATGCGCCTGGTGCTGCCCCTCGTGGTTGCCTGGATAGGGATCCAGTACACGGCCTTTTCACTGGCTAACCTGTGCAGCAACGGCAATGTTGCAGCCTGGTGCGATCAGCCTGCTGCCATGGTCTCGGAAGACGGGGAAGTGGCAGCGAGAGATCGGCCTTTTGCCGCTACGCCGGCCGAGCCGGAGGAGAAAGCCGCCGAGGCCGAGAAGACAGCGCCCGCGTCAGATCAGAAGTCGCCGGAGGTGAAGGAAAATGGTGGTAAGTCAGGCGAAAAAGCCCCAAAACAGGACGATATCCTTTATGATAGCGTGTGATTGAGGCTCTCTTCCTTTCCAGAAGTCTGCAACCTTTTCACAGCGTGTTTGCAAGCAGGACAACCGGTTCCAATGCCCCATCAGATTGATAAAACAGCTTTGGTTATGCACTCCGCCGAGCGCATGTTTCACCTGGTGAATGACATCGCCCGTTACCCGGAGTTTCTCCCCTGGTGCGCTGGCGCGGAGATTCATGAGCGCCAGCCCGAGCAGGTGACAGCGTCGCTTGAAATTGCCAAGGGTGGGGTGCGGCATACGCTTACGACCCGGAATCAGTTGCTGATGCCGGAGGCGATCGAGATGAACCTGGTGGATGGCCCTTTTCGCAACCTGACCGGTCGCTGGCATTTCAAATCCCTGGATGAGAACGCCTGCAAGGTGATCCTGACCCTGGAGTTCGAGTTCTCCGGATCGCTTTCAAGGATGACCTTCGGGCCGGTATTCAGTCAGGCGGCCAATACGATGGTGGATGCCTTTTGCCGGCGCGCTGATGAGCTTTACCGGAAGGAGGGTGCATGATTCAGGTGGAAGTGGCCTATGCCCGGCCTGACCGGCAGGAAATTGTGCCGGTAAATGTGCCCGAGGGCACGACCGCGCTGGAAGCGGCCAAGCTGTCCGGGATCAGCGATATTTTTCCGGAGATCGATCCGGATACGATTGATATGGGCGTGTTCGGGAAGGTGATCAAGGACCCGGCCGCCCACGAACTGCGTGAAGGTGACCGGGTGGAACTGTATCGCCCGCTGAAGATCGATCCGAAGCAGGCGCGACTGAATCGGGCGAAAAAGAAAGATCAGGCTCAGTAGGCCGGCGTTTCTTCCAGCAGTTGTGCCTCGTAATAGGCGTACTGGTCTTCTTCGTAGTACACGATGATTCGCTGTTCCTGGATGTCCCCGCCTTCTCTCTGGAAGGTGTACACGTAGTATTCGCGGGAGGGGTCAACCGGGTTGAGCATGAGCGGTGTTCCCATCACTGCGTGCACCTGGCTGCGTGGCATGCCCTCGGTCAGTTGCGTCAGCTCCTCATCGGTAACGATGTTTCCCTGCTGGACGTTGATTTTGTAGACGCCCGGGAAAACGCAACCGGATAGAACGAAAGTGAGAATGAGAGCTGTGAGCTTTTGCATCGCCGGGGGAAATCCTCTATCTTGAAATCGCCTGCCAGAGGCAGGTGTGACACGGGTTAACCGTTCAATGGCGGCTTCATCATACCGGAAGCCGTGAGGCACACCAAAGAGTGAATAGTAACATGTCATCCGAAAACGCCGAATTACGAAAAGTCGGTCTGAAAGTGACTCTGCCGCGGGTCAAAATCTTCAATATTCTGGAGACCGCGGAGGAGCATCACCTCAGTGCCGAAGATGTATACAAGAAGCTTCTGGAGCAAGGCGATGACGTGGGGCTGGCAACAGTCTACCGGGTACTGACGCAGTTTGAAGCAGCAGGGCTGGTACTGCGCCATAATTTTGAGGGCGGCCATGCCGTGTTCGAGATGGCTGGCGACGACCACCACGACCATATGGTGTGCACCCAGACGGGTGAGGTAGTCGAGTTTGTCGACGAGGTCATTGAAGAGCGACAAAAGAAGATTGCCGAAGAGCACGGTTACGAAATCGTCGATCACAGCCTGATTCTGTACGTAAAGCCGATCAAGTCCTGAGCCTGGCTCGGGCCGTTGGCTCAAGGAACGAAAAAAGGGGCGGGTTTATGGCCCGCCCCAACAGCTCTCAGGATCGAGAGGGGTAGTGGATAGTTGCTCGCGGCTCAGTGATGGGTTGCCTGCCCCTTTGAAAACATTTCCCTGGCATGAGCGATCGTATGTTCGGTCATGTCCACGCCTCCCAGCATTCTCGCCACTTCACTGATTCTGCCCTGATCGTCCAGCGTCTCGATTTTCGAGAAGGTGGCATCCTGCTCGGTAAACTTGCTGACAAACAGGTGCTGATGACACTGGGCCGCCACTTGCGGCAGGTGGGTGACGCAGAGCACCTGTCCGTTGCCGCCAAGAGTCCGTAACAGTCGGCCAACCACCTCGGCCGTGCCGCCGCCAATGCCGACATCCACTTCATCGAAGACCAGTGTGGGTGTGGTTGATGTCTGGGCAACCACCACCTGGATGGCAAGGCTGATTCGCGACAGTTCGCCGCCGGAGGCTACTTTGGCCAGTGGCCGCGCAGGTTGCCCCGGGTTGGCGCTGACCAGGAATTCAATCTCTTCCAGTCCGTGGGGCGCTGGCTCCCCACCGTTGCTGCGGTTCAGGTGTGTAATGAACTGCATGTTGGGCATGCTTAACTGGGTGAGCTCCGCTGCGACCCGCTGATCCAGTTCGGCGGCGGCCCTGGCACGGGCCTCTGACAGCTCCGCGGCCAGCTCATCGAAGCGTCCGCGCTGGCTGTCCAGCTCTGCGGCCAGCTGCTCCAGGCTGCCCTCGCCACCGTCCAGCTCGGCCAGCTCGGCACTCAGGCGCTGATGCAGTTCCGGTAATTCTTCCGGTGTGATCCGGTGTTTGCGGGCCATCTGGTAGATGGCGCTCAGCCGTTCTTCCACTTCCGCCAGTCGAGCTGGGTCGGCCTCGTAGTCCTCGACGAAATGGCGAAGGTTGTCGCCGGCCTCACTGATCTGGATCTGGGCTTCGTTCAGCATCTGGATCGTGTCCGCCAGTGCAGGAACGTCCACCGGAAGCTGCTCCAGCTGCTGTAACGCCTGGCGCACCAGATCCACTGCGCTGGTTTCATCTTCGGTGCAAAGCAGGGCGGCCTGATGGCTGTTGTGCAGAACCGTATCCGCCTGGCTGAGCTGCGCCTGTTCCTGTTCCAGGTTTTCCTGCTCGCCCGCTTCCAGTGCAAGACGATCCAGTTCTTCCACTTGATATCGCAAAAGCTGGAGTTTGGCCTCTGCTTCATCGGCATTCTGCTGGCGTTCGGTCAGCCGCTGGCGGATCTGGTTCCAGGATTTCCAGGCTTCCCGTGTTTCAGCGGCCAGGGTCTCAACGCCGGCGAACTCGTCCACCAGCTTGCGGTGGGTTTCCTTGCGCAAAAGAGATTGGTGCTGATGCTGGCTGTGAATATCCATTAACACACCGCCCAGTTCCTTGAGGTGGTTCAGGGGGCAGGGTTGGCCATTGATGTAGGCGCGGGAGCGGCCATCCTTGCTGATGACCCGGCGCAGGATGCAATCGTTGTCGTCATCCAGCTCGTGTTCTGCCAACCATTCGGTTGCCTCAGGAATTCCGGATACGTCGAAGGTCGCTGTGATGTCGGCGCGTTTGGCACCATGCCGGACGGCGCCGGCATCGGCTCTGCCACCCATGGCCAGGCCGAGGGCGTCCAGAACGATGGATTTTCCGGCGCCGGTCTCGCCGGTCAATGCGGTCATGCCTTTGCTGAACTGGAGTTCCACTCGTTCAGCGATGGCGTAATTGGAAACCGTAAGTTGAGTCAGCATGCAGATAACCTCCGCGTTGTTCCTGAAACCGGCAAAACACTGTGGATGTATACAGTGACTGTGAATATATACAGGGTTTTTGTGGTTTGCAAACCTGAGGCAGGTATTTTCTTCAGGATTGCAGGCTTTGGTGGTTGAAACCTGGAGAGCGGGCCCCATATCCGTTCGCAACGACATTTTCCGGCTCGAGGCGGCCGGAGCCCATGTTTAACCGGCCACTGACAGCGGGCCGCTTTAGATGAAGCAGGAGTAGCCATGAGCACTGACGAGAACCGCAACGAGCACGAGGAACTGAACGAAGCCCTCGAGGCTGCGAAAGAGGAGGCCCAGGCCGCTGAAGGCGAAGCCGGCGACAACGAAACCTCCGAAGTGGAAGCGCTCCAGGCTCAGGTTCAGGAATTCCAGGAGCAGATGCTGCGCTCCCAGGCGGAAATGCAGAACGTGCGCCGTCGGGCCGAGATCGACGTTGAGAAGGCGCACAAGTTTGCCCTGGAAAAGTTCGTCAAGGAGCTGTTGCCGGTAGCTGACAGCCTTGAGAAGGCGGTCGAGAGCACCGAGGGTCACGATGAGTCCGGCGAACTGGTTGCCTCAATTCGCGAAGGCGTGGAAATGACCCTGAGTCTTTTCATGTCCAGCCTGAAGAAATTCAACGTTGAGCAGATCAACCCGGTGGGCGCACCCTTCGATCCCCAGCATCACGAGGCCATGTCCATGGTGCCTGCGCCGGATGCCGAGCCGAACAGCGTGGTAGCCGTGGTGCAGAAAGGGTATCTGCTGAATGGTCGTGTTGTGCGGCCGGCCATGGTGGTGGTCGCGAAAGCGGAAGATGCACCAAAAATTGATGAGCAGGCTTGAAAAGCCGATTAAAGCGCCAATATAGCCAGTAAATAGCGAAAGCGGAGGCAAATGGCCTCCTGGAAAGCATTCAGAAGAATTGGAGTGACTCAATGAGCAAGATTATCGGTATCGACCTGGGAACGACCAACTCTTGTGTAGCCATCATGGATGGCGACAAGGTGAAGGTAATCGAGAACGCCGAGGGTGATCGCACCACCCCGTCCATCATCGCCTACACCGACGATGGTGAGACCCTGGTTGGCCAGTCAGCCAAGCGCCAGGCGGTTACCAACCCGAACAACACCCTGTACGCCATCAAGCGTCTGATCGGTCGTCGTTTTGAAGACGATGTAGTCCAGAAAGACATCAAGATGGTGCCCTACAAGATTGCCAAGGCAGACAACGGTGATGCCTGGGTTGAAGTGAAGGGCGAGAAAATGGCGCCGCCGCAGGTGTCTGCAGAAGTTCTCAAGAAGATGAAGAAGACTGCAGAAGACTACCTGGGCGAAAAAGTGACCGAAGCCGTCATCACTGTTCCGGCCTACTTCAACGACAGCCAGCGTCAGGCCACCAAGGACGCAGGCAAGATCGCCGGGCTGGAAGTGAAGCGCATCATCAACGAGCCGACCGCAGCAGCCCTGGCTTATGGCCTGGACAAGAAGAGCGGCGATCGTACCGTGGCGGTATATGACCTGGGGGGTGGTACCTTTGACCTGTCCATCATCGAAATTGCCGATGTTGACGGTGAGCACCAGTTCGAGGTTCTGGCCACCAACGGTGACACCTTCCTCGGTGGTGAAGACTTCGACCTCAAGATCATCGAGTACCTGGCAGACCAGTTCAAGAAAGACAGCGGTATCGACCTGCGCGGCGATTCCCTGGCGATGCAGCGTCTGAAAGAAGCGGGCGAGAAAGCCAAGATCGAGCTTTCCAGCAGCCAGCAGACCGACGTTAACCTGCCGTACATCACCGCAGACGCGTCTGGTCCCAGGCACATGAACGTGAAACTGACCCGTGCCAAGCTGGAATCTCTGGTAGAAGACCTGGTTCAGCGCAGCCTCGAGCCGTGTAAAGTAGCGCTGCAGGACGCAGGCATGAAGGCAGGCGAAGTCGACGAGGTTATCCTGGTCGGCGGTCAGACCCGCATGCCGCTGGTGCAGGAAAAAGTGAAAGAGTTCTTCGGCAAAGAAGCTCGCAAGGACGTTAACCCGGACGAAGCTGTGGCGATGGGTGCTGCCATCCAGGCGGCCGTTCTCTCCGGTGATGTGAAGGACGTTCTGCTGCTGGACGTAACCCCGCTGACCCTGGGTATTGAAACCATGGGCGGTGTGGCAACTCCGCTGATCGACAAGAACACCACGATTCCGACCAAGAAGTCGCAGACGTTCTCCACAGCGGACGACAACCAGACCGCGGTAACCATTCACGTGGTTCAGGGTGAGCGTAAGCAGGCTGCCCAGAACAAATCGCTGGGCCGTTTCGATCTGGCTGATATTCCGCCGGCAGCGCGTGGTGTGCCGCAGATTGAAGTTACCTTCGATATCGACGCCAACGGTATCCTGAACGTGTCCGCCAAAGACAAGGCGACCGGTAAAGAGCAGTCAATCGTGATCAAGGCCTCTTCCGGTCTGAACGATGACGAAATCGAGAAGATGGTGCAGGACGCCGAGGCCAACGCCGAGGAAGATCGCAAGTTCGAAGAGCTTGTCCAGGTTCGCAACCAGGGCGACGCGATGGTTCACGCCGTTCGCAAGACATTGAACGAAGCCGGTGACAAGGTCAGCGACAGCGAGAAAGAGTCCATCGAAGCGTCCATCAAGGAGCTCGAAACCGCTCTGGAAGGTTCCGACAAGGAAGACATCGAAGCCAAGACTCAGAAGCTGACCGAGGTCTCTTCCGAGCTGGCCCAGAAGATGTATGCAGATCAGGCGGATCAGACCCAGCAAGCCGGTGGGCAGGAAGAAGCCCAGGGCCAGAAGTCTGACGATGCTGTCGACGCTGAGTTCGAAGAAGTCAAAGACGACGACAAGCGATAAATCTGACGTACATCAGGTAGTTGGAAAACGCGGGGAGATCCCCGCGTTTTCCGCGTTTAAAAACAGGGTTTTAAAAGCATGGCCAAGCGCGATTATTACGAGATTCTCGGGATTTCCCGGGACGCGGACGAGAAGGAAATCAAGCGAGCCTACCGAAAGCTCGCCATGAAGTACCACCCCGACCGTAACCCGGACGACACCGAAGCCGAGAACAAGTTCAAGGAGGCCAGCGAAGCCTACGAAGTACTGGCAGAGCCGTCCAAGCGGGCTGCCTACGACCAGTTCGGCCACGCGGGCGTTGACGGCCAGGCCGGAGGCGGCGGATTCGGAGGCGGCGGTGCCAGCTTCTCGGATATCTTCGGCGATGTATTCGGCGACATCTTTGGTGGCGGCGGTCGTGGCCGCAACACCCGGGGTGCGGACCTGCGCTACACCCTGGAGCTGGATCTGGAAGAGGCCGTGAAAGGCAAGACGGTCCAGATCAAGATCCCGGGGCATCGCGAATGTGAAGTATGCGACGGCAGCGGCGCCGAGAAAGGCTCCCGCCCGGAAACCTGCAGTACCTGTAAGGGTATGGGGCAGGTGCGCATGCAGCAGGGCTTCTTTACCGTACAGCAGGCCTGTCCGACCTGTCGGGGCTCCGGCCAGATCATCAAGAACCCCTGTAAGGCCTGTCACGGTCAGGGCAGGGTTCAGGAAGAGAAAACACTGTCGGTCAAGGTGCCGCCCGGCGTTGACACCGGCGACCGCATTCGCCTTTCCGGTGAAGGCGAGATGGGCGTCGATGGTGGTCCTCCCGGAGATCTGTATGTGCAGATAGCCGTGCGGGAACATTCCATCTTTACCCGCGATGGCCGCAACCTCTATTGCGAAGTTCCCATCAGCATCGTTGATGCCTCTCTGGGTGGAGAGCTCGAGGTGCCGACACTGGATGGCCGGGTGAAACTGAAGATTCCACCGGAGACCCAGACCGGCAAGCTGTTCCGCCTTCGTAACAAGGGTGTCAGCCCGGTTCGTGGTGGTCCTGCTGGTGACTTGCTGTGCCGTGTGATCGTGGAAACGCCGGTGAATCTGACCAAGCGCCAGAGAGAGCTGCTGGAAGAGTTCCAGAAAACTCTGGACGCCAGTAACGGCACAGAGCACGGCCCGAAGAAGACCTCCTGGTTTGAAGGCGTGAAAAGCTTCTTCGACGAAATGAAATTCTGATCGGCGCGACAAGAAGGAACGCGAGCATGAGGGTAGCAATCATCGGCGCCGCCGGGCGCATGGGAAAAGTCCTGATTGAAGCCGTTGACGGCACCGAGGGTCTCGAGCTGGGTGCCGCCGTGGTCGAGCCCGGCAGTAGCCTGATCGGCGCCGATGCCGGCGAAATGACCGGGATCGGCAAAACCGGCGTCAAAATGGCCGGCAGCCTGGCCGATGTGAAGGATGATTTCGATGTGCTTATCGACTTCACCTTCCCGGACCTGACTCTGGAAAACGCCGAGTTCTGCAAGGCCAACGGCAAGATGCTCGTGATCGGCACTACCGGCATGTCCGACGCCGAAAAGCAGCAACTGGCTCTGGCCGCCGAGTCCACGCCCGTAGTGTTTGCGCCCAACATGAGCGTGGGCGTTAACGTCGTCCTCAACCTGCTGCGCACCGCCGCCGCAACCCTGGGTGACGACTACGACGTGGAGATTATCGAAGCCCATCACCGCCACAAGAAAGACGCGCCCTCGGGAACGGCCCTGCGCATGGGTGAAGTCGTCGCCGATGCCCTCGGTCGTGACCTGAAAGAGTGTGCCGTCTATGGTCGTGAGGGCTTCACCGGCGAGCGAACCCGCAAGGAAATCGGTTTCGAAACGATTCGGGCGGGGGATGTGGTGGGTGATCACACCGTCTTGTTCGCCACCGAGGGTGAGCGTATCGAGGTGACCCACAAGGCCAGCAGCCGGATGACCTTTGCCAAGGGTGCCATGCGGGCCGCTTTATGGCTGAAGGATAAGCCGGCCGGGCTTTATGATATGCAGGACGTGCTGGACCTCAAGTGAGGCCATTTCTCGTGGACACAAAGCGCCATATTTTTTACAATAAGGCGGTTTGACTGCACCAAGCGTACCTTTGCACAAAGATTCTGAAAAAGCGGGACCGAGTTAAGACTCCGTCTCGCTTTTTTGCAACCTGAATTTGCGCTTGCGTTCCTGTTCGTGACGAACCGATACGCCACTCGATGAGGATACAAGCCTTGAGCACACCAGCAATCCTTGCACTCGCAGACGGAAGCCTGTTCTACGGCACAGCCATCGGCGCTGACGGAGAAACCAGCGGCGAAGTGGTGTTCAACACCGCCATGACCGGCTACCAGGAAATCCTGACCGACCCGTCCTACTCCCGCCAGATCGTGACCCTGACCTACCCGCATATCGGTAACACCGGTGTGAACGAAGAAGACATTGAGTCAGACCGCATCCAGGCCGCCGGCCTGATTATCCGCGATCTGCCTCTGCTGGCCAGCAGCTGGCGTAGCAAGGGAACTCTGGACGATTACCTGCGAAGCAACAACATTGTTGGGATCGCCGACATCGATACCCGCCGTCTGACCCGCATCCTCCGGGACAAGGGCTCCCAGAACGGTGCCATCGTTGCCGGTGAAAACGCCACTGCCGAGCGGGCTCTGGAACTGGCAAAAGCCTTCCCGGGCCTCAAGGGTATGGATCTGGCAAAAGAGGTTACCTCCGACAAGATCTGGTCCTGGAAAGAGACGGAGTGGACCCTGGGCGAGGGTTACGGTGAGCGTGAGGAATCACGGTTCAAGGTGGTTGCCTGGGATTACGGCGTCAAGCTGAACATCCTGCGCATGCTCGCCTCCCGGGGCTGCGACATCACCGTGGTGCCGGCGCAGACTCCGGCCTCCGAGGTTCTGGCGATGAACCCGGACGGTGTGTTCCTGTCCAATGGTCCCGGGGACCCCGAGCCCTGTGATTACGCCATCACCGCCATCAAGGAAGTGCTGGAAACCGAGATTCCGGTGTTTGGTATCTGTCTGGGGCACCAGTTGCTGGCCCTGGCCAGCGGTGCCAAGACCATGAAGATGGGGCATGGCCACCACGGAGCCAACCATCCGGTTCAGGATATCGCCACCGGCACCGTGATGATCACCAGCCAGAACCACGGGTTTGCCGTGGATGAGGCAACTCTGCCGGCCAATGTCGAGGCGACTCACAAGTCCCTGTTTGACGGCACCCTGCAGGGCATTCGCCGGACCGACAAGCCGGCCTACAGCTTCCAGGGCCACCCGGAAGCCAGCCCCGGCCCCCATGATGTGGCCCCGCTGTTTGACGAGTTTATCCGCCTGATGGAGGCGCGATCGGCCTGAGACCGATCGCTACGGAAAGCTCACGGGCGCCGCGTGTTGCGCTGCCAGAATTCAAAAGTTGCTGACAGGTTTACCAAGACATGCCAAAACGTACCGACATCCAAAGCATCCTGATCCTGGGCGCCGGCCCCATCGTGATCGGGCAGGCGTGCGAGTTTGATTACTCCGGAGCCCAGGCCTGCAAGGCGCTGCGCGAAGAGGGTTACCGGGTTATTCTGGTTAACTCCAACCCGGCAACCATCATGACCGACCCGGTCATGGCCGATGCCACCTACATCGAGCCGATCACCTGGAAGACCGTCGAGAAGATCATCGAGAAAGAGCAGCCGGATGCGCTGTTGCCCACCATGGGCGGCCAGACCGCGCTGAACTGCGCCCTGGACCTCGAGCGCCACGGCATTCTGGAAAAGCACGGCGTGGAAATGATCGGCGCCAACGCCGACACCATTGATAAAGCCGAAGACCGGGACCGCTTCGACAAGGCCATGAAGAAGATCGGCCTCGAGTGTCCGCGGGCCACCATCGCCCACTCCATGGAAGAAGCCTGGAAAGTGGCTGACGACATCGGCTTCCCGTGCATCATCCGCCCGTCTTTCACCATGGGCGGCTCCGGCGGCGGTATCGCCTACAACCGCGACGAATTCGAGGAAATCTGTACCCGTGGTCTGGATCTGTCCCCGACCAACGAACTGCTGATCGACGAATCCCTGATCGGCTGGAAAGAGTACGAGATGGAAGTTGTCCGCGACAAGAACGACAACTGCATCATTGTCTGCGCCATCGAGAACTTCGATGCCATGGGTGTGCACACCGGTGACTCCATCACCGTGGCCCCGGCCCAGACCCTCACCGACAAGGAATACCAGATCATGCGGAACGCCTCGTTGGCAGTCCTGCGTGAAATCGGTGTGGAAACCGGCGGCTCCAACGTGCAGTTCGGGATGAATCCGGACACCGGCCGCATGGTCGTCATCGAGATGAACCCCCGTGTGTCCCGCTCCTCGGCGCTGGCCTCCAAGGCCACCGGCTTCCCGATCGCCAAGGTCGCGGCCAAGCTGGCGGTAGGCTACACCCTGGATGAGCTGCGCAACGAAATCACCGGTGGCGTCACCCCGGCCTCGTTCGAGCCGTCCATCGACTACGTGGTCACCAAGATCCCCCGGTTTACCTTCGAGAAATTCCCCCAGGCCGATGCCCGCCTGACCACCCAGATGAAATCCGTGGGTGAGGTCATGGCCATTGGCCGCACCTTCCAGGAATCCCTGCAGAAAGCCCTGCGCGGCCTGGAAGTGGGCTCCGAAGGCTTTGACGAGAAACTCGAAGACCTGGATTCCGAGAATTCCCGGGAAACCCTGACCCGCGAACTGAACGTGCCCGGTGCCGACCGCATCTGGTACATCGGCGACGCTTTCCGGGCTGGCATGACGGTGGAGGACCTGCACGAGCATACCCACGTGGATCCCTGGTACCTGGTGCAGATCGAGGACCTGATCAGGGAAGAGCAGGCGCTGAAGAGTGCCGGCAAGGCCGACATTGACCAGGCCACCCTGTTCCGTCTCAAGCGCAAGGGCTTCTCCGATGCCCGCCTGGCGAAACTGCTGGGCATCTCCGAGGTAAGCCTGCGCAAGCTGCGCCACGATCTGGATATCCGCCCGGTGTACAAGCGCGTGGATACCTGCGCCGCCGAGTTTGCCTCCGACACCGCGTACATGTACTCCACCTATGAGGAAGAGTGCGAGTCGGACGCCAGCGACCGCGAGAAGATCGTGGTGATCGGTGGTGGCCCCAACCGGATCGGCCAGGGCATTGAGTTCGATTACTGCTGTGTGCATGCGGCCCTGGCCATGCGTGAAGACGGCTACGAAACCATCATGATCAACTGCAACCCGGAGACCGTGTCCACCGACTACGACACCTCCGACCGGTTGTACTTCGAGCCGATCACCCTGGAAGACGTGCTGGAAATCATTCACGTCGAGAAGCCCAAGGGCGTGATTGTGCAGTACGGCGGCCAGACCCCGCTGAAACTGGCCCGTGGCCTGGAAGCGGCCGGTGTGCCGATCATCGGCACCAGCCCGGACGCCATTGACCGTGCCGAGGACCGGGAACGGTTCCAGCAGATGATCACCCGCCTGGGCCTGAAGCAGCCGGAAAACGCTACCGTGCGCAGCCACGAGGAAGGCATCCTGGCAGCCAGAGAGATCGGCTACCCGCTGGTTGTGCGTCCGTCTTACGTGCTGGGCGGTCGTGCCATGGAAATCGTCTACGACGAGGAAGAACTGGTTCGCTACATGCGCAACGCAGTGCTGGTCTCGAACGACAGCCCGGTGCTGCTCGACCACTTCCTGAACGCCGCCATTGAGGTGGACATCGACGCCATCTCCGACGGTAAAGACGTGGTCATTGGTGGCATCATGCAGCATATCGAGCAGGCCGGCGTTCACTCCGGTGACTCCGCCTGCTCGCTGCCGCCGTACACCCTGTCCCAGCAGGTTCAGGACGAAATGCGCGATGCCGTCAAGAAGATGGCCATCGAGCTGGATGTGGTCGGTCTGATGAACGTGCAGCTGGCCTGGCAGGACGGCGAGATCTACGTGATCGAGGTAAACCCGCGGGCCTCGCGTACCGTGCCGTTCGTGTCCAAGGCCATCGGTGTGTCCCTGGCCAAGGTGGCGGCCCGGGTGATGGCTGGCAAGACCCTCAAAGAGCTGGAGTTCACCCAGGAAATCATCCCCAGCTATTATGCGGTGAAAGAGTCGGTGTTCCCGTTCAACAAGTTCCCGGCGGTGGATCCGATCCTTGGGCCGGAAATGAAATCGACCGGTGAGGTCATGGGCCTGGGTGACAGCTTCGACGAAGCCTTCGCCAAAGCCGCGTTGGCTGTTGGTGAGCGTCTGCCGGCCAAGGGCACTGCGTTCATGTCTGTGCGGGATGTTGACAAGCCCGGCGCCGCAAAAGTGGCCCGGGATCTGGTCGAAGCCGGCTTCAAGCTTGTGGCTACCACCGGCACCGCCAAGGCCCTGAAAGAGGCCGGAATCAAGGTTGATCGGGTGAACAAGGTCCGTGAAGGCCGTCCGCATATTGTGGACGCCATCAAGAACGGACAGGTTCAGCTGATCATCAATACCACTGAAGGTCGCAAGGCCATTTCCGACTCGGCCCAGATCCGCCAGTCGGCGTTGCAGACCAAGGTAACCTACACAACAACACTGGCGGGCGGCGAAGCCTTCTGCCGGGCCATCAAGTTCGGCCCGGAGCGCACTGTACGCCGCCTCCAGGATCTTCACGCAGGAAAGTGAGACTATGGCTGACAGAGTACCGATGACAAAGGCGGGCGAGACCCGCCTCCGCGAGGAGCTTCAGAAGCTGAAGTCCGAGGATCGTCCCCGGGTTATTGCGGCGATTGCCGATGCCCGGGAGCACGGCGACCTGAAAGAGAACGCTGAATATCATGCTGCCCGCGAGCAGCAGAGCTTTATTGAAGGCCGTATCCAGGAAATCGAGGGCAAGCTTTCAGCCGCTCAGGTAATCGATGTGACCACCATCGAGAATACCGGCAAGGTGATCTTCGGCACCACGGTACACCTGCTTAACATGGATACGGACGAACAGGTGATCTACAAGATCGTTGGTGAGGATGAGGCGGATATCAAGGCAGGCAAGCTGTCGATTTCCTCACCGATTGCGCGGGCGCTGGTAGGCAAGAGCGAGGGCGATGTGGTCGCCATTCGCGTGCCTTCCGGTACCGTGGAATACGAGATTGAGCAGGTCGAGTACATCTGATCTCGTCTGTGCTGAACGAAAAAAGCCGGCTGGGGTTTTCCCGAGCCGGCTTTTTTGTTTCTGTGTTCCGGGCGGATCAGTGTTTGTGGCGCAACAGGTTGGAGAGCTTGGGATTCGGCTTTTTGGCCCGGCGCAGTATTACGGCGATCTTGCCGATGGTCTGGACGAGCTCGGCGCCAGAGGATTCGCACAGCGCGGTGATCGCCTCGTGCCGGGTTTCCCGGTCTTGGCTCGCCACCTTGATCTTGATCAGCTCATGATCATTCAGTGCGCGCTCGAGTTCTTCCTGCAGTCCCTCGGAAAGGCCTTTGTCGCCAACAATGATGACGGGCTTGAGGTTGTGGGCAATCGCCCGGTATTCCCGGCGCTGTTCCGGTGAAAGACTCATGATGTAATCTCTTTATTGGTGCAATTAACAAAAGGTCAGCGGCGGAAAGGCTGACTTGAACGTATAATCGACGAATTGTAACAGATCGTTCCGCTGTAAGAATGGCCGTTAACACGTATCGACGTGGGGGCAGCAAGCAGAAGGAACCAATCCGGGTGGCAAGGGTCAAAAGGTTCGCGGAATTGGGGGCGTATTGAGGGTTGCTGTTGTAATTTCAGATATGGCGCCCAATATGAAGGTTAAGGCGACTTTTCATTAAAAAACTGTGTGCTGCGTGTGGCCGATACGGATGGGCCGTTTCTGGTGGACGGGCGTACAATTGGTGTAAGGTGTCAGAAAAGGGTGCTTTGAGAAAGGTTAACCCTACAATTCACAGGTGATGATCCTTGAACGATATGGCAAAAAATCTGGTTCTCTGGCTAATTATAGCCGCCGTGCTGCTGATGGTGTTTCAGAACTTTTCTCCCACCACCACCGGCCAACAAGTCAACTATTCCCAGTTTGTGGAGATGGTCCAGGAAGGCCAGGTCCGTCAGGTCACAATCGATGGGTTGCAGGTTCAGGGTACCCGTGGTGACGGCTCCCAGTTCCAGACAATCCGTCCTCAAGTGTCTGACAACAAGCTGATGGACGATCTGCTCGCGAACAACGTTGAGGTTATCGGTAAGGAGCCTGAGCGCCAGAGCCTGTGGACACAGCTTCTGGTAGCCGCGTTTCCGATACTGATCATCATCGCACTGTTTGTGTTCTTCATGCGCCAGATGCAGGGCGGTGGCGGCAAAGGCCCCATGTCGTTCGGCAAGAGTAAAGCGCGTCTGATGAGCGAAGACCAGATCAAGACCACCTTCGCGGACGTGGCCGGTGTTGATGAAGCCAAGGAAGATGTTAAGGAACTGGTGGATTTCCTGCGAGATCCCAGCAAATTCCAGCGTCTTGGCGGCAGCATCCCCAAAGGTGTCCTGATGGTTGGTCAGCCGGGTACGGGTAAAACCCTGCTCGCCAAGGCTATTGCCGGCGAAGCCAAGGTGCCCTTCTTCTCCATCTCCGGTTCTGACTTTGTCGAAATGTTCGTGGGCGTGGGTGCTTCCCGGGTTCGTGACATGTTCGAACAGGCCAAGAAGCAAAGCCCCTGCATTATCTTCATCGACGAGATCGATGCTGTTGGTCGCCACCGTGGCGCCGGCATGGGTGGCGGTCATGACGAGCGTGAACAGACGCTCAACCAGCTGCTCGTTGAGATGGACGGTTTTGAGGGTAATGAAGGCGTTATCGTAATTGCCGCTACCAACCGTCCCGACGTTCTCGACCCGGCACTGTTGCGCCCGGGCCGTTTCGACCGTCAGGTTGTTGTTGGCCTGCCAGACATCATTGGTCGTGAGCAGATCCTCAAGGTGCACATGAAGAAAGTGCCCCTGGCGGACGGCGTCGAGCCGGTTCTGATCGCTCGTGGCACGCCCGGATTCTCCGGTGCGGACCTCGCAAACCTGGTCAACGAGGCGGCGCTCTTCGCGGCCCGTCGCAACCAGCGTCTCGTGTCCATGGAAGAGTTCGAGCTTGCCAAAGACAAGATCATGATGGGCGCCGAGCGCAAGTCCATGGTGATGAGCGAGAAAGAAAAGCGGAATACGGCTTATCACGAGTCTGGCCACGCTATTGTGGGTCGTCTGATGCCGGAGCATGATCCGGTGTACAAGGTGAGCATCATTCCGCGCGGCCGCGCTCTGGGTGTCACCATGTTCCTCCCCGAGGAAGACAAGTACAGCCATAGCAAGCGCTTCCTGATCAGCTCGATTTGCAGTCTGTTCGGTGGCCGCATCGCGGAAGAACTGACGCTGGGCTTTGATGGTGTGACGACCGGCGCTTCGAACGACATCGAGCGGGCGACTAGTCTGGCCCGCAACATGGTGACCCGTTGGGGTCTGTCCGAGAAGCTGGGTCCGTTGCAGTATGATACCGACAGCGAAGAGCCGTTCCTCGGCCGGTCTGCGGGTCAGTCCCAGACGGTGTACTCACCGGAAACGGCCCAGCGCATTGATGAGGAAGTTCGCAACATCATCGACAGCTGCTACGAAAAAGCCAAGCAGATTCTGGTCGATAACCGGGACAAGCTCGACATGATGGCCGACGCGTTGATGAAGTACGAAACCATCGACCGTCACCAGATTGATGACATCATGGAAGGCCGCACACCTCGCCCGCCGAAAGGTTGGGGAGACAGTGGTCCCGCTGGTGGTGTCAAGGCCGACGAGCCTGAGACGGCGCCGGAGCCAAAGGCTTCCGATGACGGTCGTCATCCCGGCGTTGGCCGGCCGGCCGGAGAGCACTGACGGCTAGCAGCTTTTGGTTATAAAAAGAGTGTAGTTCCCTGCGCCGCCCGGATTCCGGGCGGCGTTTGTTTTTGTCATTGTGAAAAAGGTTTGCCATGAAAATGAATTTTGCCGGGCGGGAACTGGATATGTCCCGCTGCCACGTGATGGGCGTTCTGAATGTAACACCGGATTCGTTTTCCGATGGTGGCCAATATAACCGGCCGGATGCGGCTCTCGTCCGGGCCAGGCAAATGGTTGCCGATGGCGCCACGTTTATCGACATCGGTGGTGAATCCACGCGCCCGGGTGCCACGCCCGTGTCGTTGCAGGAAGAGCTGGACCGGGTCTGCCCGGTGGTTGAGGCAGCAGCCCGGGAGCTCGACGCGGTTATCTCGGTAGACACCAGTGCGCCGGAAGTGATGGCTGAAACGGCAAAACTCGGGGCCGGCCTGATCAATGATGTGCGGGCCCTGCAGCGTGACGGTGCTCCGGAAGTGGCTGCAAAAGCGGGCATACCGGTTTGCATCATGCACATCCAGGGGGAGCCGGATACCATGCAGGATCGTCCCGAGTACCGGAATGTGCGTCGGGAAGTCAGTGCTTTTCTGACCGAGCGCATCCGCGTTGCGGAGCAGGCCGGAATTCGCCCTGAAAACATCCTGCTGGATCCCGGCTTCGGTTTTGGGAAAAGCCTTGAGCACAACCTGCAGTTGCTGGCCTCCCTTGAGCAGATGCACATCCTCGGGCATCCCCTGCTGGTTGGCGTTTCCAGGAAGTCCATGTTGGGCCATATCACTGGCCGTGAGGTGAATGAAAGGTTGCCTGCGAGCCTTGCGGCCGCGACAATAGCGGCCATGAAGGGTGCCAGTATTATTCGTGTGCACGATGTCAGGGAAACAGTGGACGCTATCCGTGTGGTGGCGGCAGTGAAGGAGGCAGGTTAATGTCCGAGAGAAAGTACTTTGGTACGGACGGTATTCGCGGGCACGTGGGTGAGTTTCCGATAACGCCGGAATTCATGCTGAAACTTGGCTGGGCTGCGGGCCAGGCCTTCAAGCGCGATGGTCAGCGCAACAGCGTACTGATCGGCAAGGATACTCGCCTGTCCGGTTACATGTTTGAGTCGGCCCTTGAGGCTGGCCTTGCGGCGGCGGGTGTGGATGTAAAGCTGCTTGGTCCGATGCCAACGCCGGCAATCGCTTACCTGACTCGCACTTTCCGCGCTTCGGCCGGCATTGTGATCAGCGCCTCCCACAATCCCCACCACGACAACGGCATCAAGTTCTTCTCAGCGGCCGGCACCAAGCTGGACGATGCTCTTGAAGCCGAGATCGAGCGCTGGCTGGACAAGCCCATTGAGGTTTGTGGCCCGACTGAGCTGGGCAAGGCCTCCCGCGTTGACGACGCGCCGGGCCGGTATGTGGAATTCTGCAAGAGCACTGTGCCCAATGAGTTTACGCTCGACGGCATGAATATCGTATTGGACTGTGCCCATGGCGCCACCTATCACGTGGCCCCCAAGGTATTTCGGGAGCTTGGGGCCAAGGTTTCGGTTATCGGTGGCGATCCCGATGGGCTCAATATCAACCTTAACGTTGGCTCCACTCATCTGCAGGCGCTCAAGGCAGCAGTGATCGAAAAAAACGCTGATCTGGGGATCGCATTCGATGGGGATGGCGATCGGGTTCTGATGGTGGATCGGGACGGATCCGAGGTCGACGGCGATGAGCTGCTCTACGTCATCGCGTCCCAACGCTTTGCCGAGGATCGCCTGAAAGGCGGTGTGGTCGGTACGCTGATGACCAATCTGGGTGTCGAGCTTGCTTTGAATGAAATCGGAATCGAGTTCGAGCGTGCAAAAGTCGGCGACCGTTACGTGATGGAGCGGCTGCTCGCCAACAACTGGGTGCTCGGTGGCGAAGGCTCTGGCCACATGGTTATCCGCGACTGCACCAGTACCGGTGATGGTATTGTTTCGGCGCTGCAGGTCCTTCTTTCGGTGTGGAAGTCCGGGAAAACCCTTGCGGATCTGCGGAAGGGGATGAGCAAGCTCCCCCAGAAAATGATCAACGTTCGGGTGGCGCAGCGTTTCGATCCGTTCAGTCGTGATGATATCGTAGCTGCGGTGCGCAAGGCCGAAACCGAGCTGGGCAGTTCCGGCAGGATTCTGTTGAGGGCTTCTGGCACAGAGCCGCTGATCCGTGTGATGGCGGAGGGGCAGGACGCCAGCGAGATTCTTCGGGTAGTCGAGGAACTGGCAAAAGTTGTGGAGAAATCCACCGCTTAATTTTGTGTTTTCAGGCGGTTGTCTGCCGGGAGGGAGTGCTGTATAGTTCGCCCTCCCTAACGTTCGGGAACTGTTATGCGTCGGAAGATTGTAGCCGGAAACTGGAAAATGAACGGGTCAAAAGACCTGGCACAAACGCTGGTAAGCGATGTGCGATCCCAGGCGGCCTCTCTTGATAATGGCGTTGAGGTTGTTATCATTCCTCCCGCTATTTACGTCCCGGACGTAGTTGCCAGCGCAGGCGATGTACTGTCGGTCGGTGTTCAGAACGTGGCGCAATGGGCGTCCGGAGCCTACACCGGTGAGATTTCCGCGGACATGGCGTTGGATCAGGGCTGTCAATACGTCTTGGTCGGTCATTCCGAACGTCGCCAGCTCTTCGCTGAGACAGACGCTGCAGTGGCCGAAAAAGTCGGTCGCATTCTCGCTTCCGGGCTCCAGGCCATGGTTTGTGTTGGTGAAACCCTGGAAGAGCGTGAGGCTGGTAAGGCCGAGACCGTTGTTGCCGCCCAGGTAAAGGCCGGCCTTGCGACGGTCACAAGCGAGCAGTGGCAGCGTGTAGTGGTTGCCTATGAGCCTGTCTGGGCGATCGGAACAGGTAAAACCGCTACGGCACAGGACGCGCAGGCAATGCATGCGTCGATTCGGCAGGTGCTTTCAGAGATGGGCGCGCCGGCCAATGAGATTTCCCTCCTTTACGGGGGCAGTGTAAAAGCGGATAATGCAGCCGCTCTTTTTGCCGAGCCGGATATTGACGGCGGTTTGATCGGCGGAGCGTCGCTCAAAGCAGAAGATTTTGTAAGTATTTGCCGGAGTGTTCCGGCGGGTACCTGAATTTAAAGGTTCGCGAGAGTCGTTATGGATTGGGTAGAAACGCTGGTAGTCGTTGTGCACGTGGTGATCGCGGTGGCGCTGGTGGGTCTGGTGCTGATCCAGCAGGGCAAAGGCGCAGATGCCGGCGCTGCCTTTGGTGGTGGTGCATCGCAGACTGTGTTTGGTAGTCAGGGTAGCGGTAGCTTTCTCACCCGCTTCACGACTCTGCTCGCAGTGGTATTTTTTGTAACAAGTTTCTCGCTGGCGATTTTTGCCAAGCAGCGTGCCGAAGTGGCAGGCGAAGCCGGTATTCCTGTTGTTCAGGAATCCAGCAGCGCAGCCCCTGCTGATACCGCTGCTGACAATGGCGAAGCCGCAGCCAGCGAAGCCGAGGGTGGGGAGTCTGATCTCCCTGAACTCGAGTAAGAATGTTGCCCGGGTGGTGAAACTGGTAGACACGCTATCTTGAGGGGGTAGTGGCGAAAGCCGTGCCGGTTCGAGTCCGGCCCCGGGCACCATATTAGAAGAAAAACGGCTTGGAGTTTCCAGGCCGTTTTTTTTGGTTAGTCCTTGACCAGTCTGTCCGGCGTCTCTATACTCCGGCGGATATTGGGACCTGCCGCTTGGTGCTGGCGGGTTTCTGGCAGGCCAGGTGTCTGTCAGCAGGAAGCGGTACACCGGTTTGCTTCCTGCGAGTTCTTGCAACAAAAGGCCCCATTGTCAGGGGCTTTTTGATTAAGGGGCCTGGCGCAAAGGGCCCTGGTGCATAAAAAGGGCTGATAAAACAGCCCTTTTTTTGTTTTTGGGGCCGGTAAATTGATAACGGAGAAGGCACAACTTGTCAGCCAAGCTTAAGCAACTGGAAGACATTCTTCAGCCCGTGGTGGAAGGTCTGGGGTATGAGTTCTGGGGCATTGAATTCCGCTCGCAGGGCCATCATTCCCTGTTACGGGTGTTTATTGACGATGCCGAAAACGGCATCGGAGTCGACGACTGTGAGAAAGTCAGTCGCCAGATCAGCGGTGTGATGGATGTGGAAGATCCCATCCAGACCGAATACACACTGGAGGTCTCATCCCCGGGGATGGATCGCCCGCTGTTTCGTCTAGAGCAATACGAGGCCTTTGTTGGTCATCAGGTTCAGATTCGTCTCCGGATGGCATTTGAAGGTCGCCGGAAGTTTCAGGGGCTGATCAAAGGCGTGGAAGGTGATGATGTGGTTGTGGTCGTTGATGATCACGAGTATCTGCTGCCATTCGACAGCATTGAAAAAGCCCACATCGTGCCGGTATTTGAGTGAACGATTTGAATAAAGTCCGTGGACGCACAGTTGATTTTAAGGGCAGGGCAATCCAATGAGTAAAGAGATCTTGCTGGTGGTTGAATCCGTCTCGAACGAGAAAGGTGTCGAGAAGGATGTGATTTTTGAAGCGATCGAGCTGGCACTGGCCACCGCTGCCAAAAAACGCTTTGAAGACGAAGAGGCGGATATCCGCGTATCAATCGACCGGAAAACCGGCGAATACGAAACCTTCCGCCGCTGGCTGGTGGTGGATAACGATGCCGTTCCTGCGCTGGGCACTGAGCTCACCCTGCAGGAAGCCGAGGAAATCGACCCGGCCCTGAAGCCTGGCGATATCCACGAGGAGAAAATCGAATCCGAAGCCTTTGGCCGCATTGGCGCCCAGGCTGCCAAGCAGATTATCTTCCAGAAGGTTCGTGAAGCTGAACGCACCAAGATTGTGGACAGCTACCGCGACCGCGTTGGTGAGCTGGTGTCGGGTACCGTCAAGAAGGTTACTCGCGACAACGTGATTGTCGATCTGGGCGCCAATGCCGAGGCGCTGCTGCCCCGCGAATTCCTGATCCCCCGCGAGACGTTCCGGATGGGTGACAGGGTGCGTTCGCTGCTGCTGGAGATCCGTACGGATCACCGCGGTCCCCAGTTGATTCTCAGCCGCACCTCTCCGCAGATGCTGATCGAGCTGTTCCGCATCGAAGTGCCCGAGATTGCTGAAGATCTGATCGAGATCCGCGGCGCTGCCCGTGATCCCGGTTCCCGGGCCAAGATTGCGGTGAAGACCAACGATCGCCGTATTGATCCCGTTGTCGCCTGTGTTGGTATGCGTGGCTCCCGGGTTCAGGCCGTGTCCAATGAGCTGGGCGGTGAGCGCGTTGATATCGTGTTGTGGGACGACAACCCGGCACAGCTGGTGATCAACGCCATGGCCCCCGCAGAAGTGGCGTCCATCGTGATGGACGAAGACGGGCACACCATGGAAGTGGCAGTGGCGGAAGACAACCTGGCACAGGCAATCGGCCGTAACGGCCAGAATGTCCGCCTGGCCACCGACCTGACAGGTTGGACCCTGAACGTGATGACCGAGGAAGAAGCCGGTGAGCGTCAGGAACAGGAATACAGCCGGCTTGTCGAGCATTTCATTGGCAATCTGGATGTTGATGAAGAATTTGCCGGTGTGCTGATCGAGGAAGGCTTTACCTCTATTGAAGAGGTGGCCTATGTGCCGATGGAAGAGATGTTGGCGATCGAGGGCTTTGACGAAGAGACCGTCACCGAGCTGCGCCGCCGTGCCAAGGATGTCCTGTTGAATCAGGCCCTGGCAAGCGAGGAAGCGCTCGAGGGCGCCGAGCCGGCAGACGATCTTCTGGGAATGGCCGGCATGGACCGCAGCCTGGCCTTCAAACTGGCCGGCATGGGTGTGCGCACCATGGAAGATCTGGCAGAGCAGTCGGTTGGCGACCTGCTTGAGATTGAAGGTATGGATGAAGAGCGTGCTGGTCAGCTTATCATGACCGCACGTGCCCCCTGGTTTGAAGACCAGGCTTAATTCGGGAGGAGGACCAGTATGGCTGAAGTAACGGTAAAACAACTGGCCGAAGATGTAGGCGCTCCCGTGGATCGTTTGCTGAAGCAGATTGTGGAGGCTGGCCTGAAAGCCCGCTCCGAGAATGACTCTGTCTCCAGCGATGAGAAGCAGCAGTTGCTGGCCTATTTGAGAAAGACCCACGGTGAGGCTGACGCCGAGCCGCGCAAGATTACCCTGAAGCGTAAGACCACCACCACGCTCAAGGCCGGCAAGGCAAAGACCGTCAACGTTGAGGTTCGCAAGCGCCGTACCTACATCAAGCGGGCTGAATTGCAGCCTGAGGCCGAAGCGCCGAAACCGGAAGAGCCGGTAGCAGAGCAGCAGCCTGAGCAAGCGCCGGTGGAAGAAGCGCCGAAGGTGGCCGCCGAGCAGGCGCCGCAGAAAGAGGCAGAGAAGCCGGCCGAGGCAGCGACATCAGAGCAGCCGGAACCGACAGAGAAGGCCGAGCCCAAGAAAGAGCCTGAGCCCGAGCCGGTTCCCGCTCCGGAAGATATGCCTATGCCGCCGCCCGAGGGCGAGGGCAAGGATCGGAAGCCGAAGAAAAAGAAAGAGAAAGTTCGCGAGCGCGGCGACGAGATCGAAGAGGGCAAGCCGAAGAAGAAGCAGGCAGGCCATCGTGGTCCTCGCAGTCGTCCGGTGGAAGAGCCGCTGGTTATCTCCGAGGATGAGGAAGAGACCACGCTGCGCAAGCCGCTGCGTGCGAAAAAGAAACCCAAAGAGAAGCGTCATGCTTTCGAGAGGCCGACCAAACCAATGGTCAGAGAAGTAGAGATTCCGGAAACGATATCTGTCGGTGACCTTGCCCAGCGTATGGCAGTCAAATCGGCTGATGTTATCAAGACCCTGATGGGCATGGGCGTCATGGCCACCATCAACCAGGCACTGGACCAGGAAACTGCCGTTCTGGTGACCGAGGAATTGGGTCATAAAGCCAAGACCGTCAGCGACGATGCGTTCGAGGAAGAGGTTCTGAGCGAATTCTCCTTCGAGGGCGGCGAAAAGACCAAGCGGGCTCCGGTTGTGAGCGTGATGGGTCATGTTGACCACGGTAAGACCTCCCTGCTGGACTACATCCGCCGTACCAAGGTGGCCTCCGGTGAGTCTGGTGGTATTACCCAGCACATTGGTGCTTATCACGTAGAAACGGATCACGGCATGGTGTCCTTCCTGGATACCCCGGGCCACGCGGCCTTTACCGCCATGCGTGCCCGCGGTGCCCAGTGCACGGATATCGTTGTCCTGGTTGTTGCCGCCGATGACGGCGTGATGCCACAGACCAAGGAAGCCGTCCAGCACGCGCGCTCCGCCGGGGTGCCGATCGTTGTTGCCATCAACAAGATGGACAAGGAAGAGGCCGATCCCGATCGCGTCAAGACCGAGTTGGCGGGCATGGAAGTCATTCCGGAAGACTGGGGCGGTGACGTTCAGTTCGTGCCTGTTTCAGCACACACCGGTGAGGGCATTGAAGATCTGCTGGAGGCGTTGTTGCTTCAGGCAGAAGTGCTCGAGCTTGAGGCGGCAACCGATGCGCCTGCCAAGGGCGTGGTCGTAGAATCCAGCCTTGAGCGTGGCCGCGGTTCCGTTGCGACTGTCCTGGTACAGAACGGTACCCTGCGTCAGGGCGACATGGTTGTGGCCGGTTCCTACTTCGGTAAGGTCCGTGCGATGACCGATGAAGCCGGTAAGCAGGTCAAGGAAGCAGGCCCGTCTATTCCGGTCGAGATCCTCGGTCTGAACGGAACACCGGATGCCGGTGACGAGTTCTTCGCCGTTGCTGACGAGAAGAAGGCCAAAGAGCTGGCCGAGTTCCGTCAGAGCCGCGAGCGGGAGCAGCGTCTCCAGCGTCAGCAGGCCGCCAAGCTTGAGAACCTGTTCGAGAACATGGGCAAGGACGAGGTCAAAACCCTCAATGTTGTGCTCAAGACCGACGTTCGGGGTTCGCTGGAAGCCATCACCAAGGCCTTGCAGGACCTGGGTAACGATGAGGTCCAGGTCAAGATCGTGTCGTCCGGTGTTGGCGGTATTGCCGAGACCGACGTCAGTCTGGCCATGGCAACCAATGCGGTTATCTTCGGTTTCAACGTCCGTGCCGACACAGCGTCCAAGCGCCTGGTTGAGCAGGAAGGTCTGGATCTGCGCTACTACAGCATCATCTATAACCTGATTGATGATGTGAAAGCAGCCCTGACTGGCATGCTGGCACCGGAATTCCGCGAAGATATTGTTGGCATCGCCGACGTGCGTGATGTGTTCCGTTCGCCGAAGTTTGGTCAGGTGGCCGGTTGCATGGTTACTGAAGGCACGGTTTACCGTAACAAGCCGATCCGGGTTCTGCGGGACAATGTGGTTATCTTTGAAGGCGAGCTGGAATCCCTGCGTCGCTTCAAGGACGACGTACCTGAAGTCCGTAACGGTATGGAATGCGGTATTGGCGTTAAGGGTTACGACGTGAAAGTCGGCGACCAGATCGAGGTTTTCGATCGCGTCCGGGTCGAGCGCAAGCTTGAGTCCACCGGCGCGTGATGCGCCCGATTTTGAAGGAAGCCTAATGCCAAGAGAGTTCAGTCGTATTGATCGCATCGGCGATCAGATGCAACGGGAACTGGCCCAGCTCATCCAGCGGGAAGTCAAAGACCCGCGGGTGGGTATGGTCACGGTCAACGCAGTCAAGGTCAGTCGTGATCTTGGCTACGCCGATATCTATGTTTCCCTGCTTTCCACCGAAGAACTGACGGAAGAGTCTCCGGAGGTCCGGGAATCGATTGCGGTGCTCAACAAAGCCTCGGGCTTTCTGCGGGGCCAGGTAGGTCGCGCAATGAAGCTGCGGGTTGTGCCACAGCTGCGTTTCCACTTCGATACGCTGCAGGGATACAGCCGCAAAATGGATAGCCTCATTCGGGAAGCGGTCGGCGACAAGCCGGCCGTTGACCGCACCGACGATGATCAGGATGACCCGGAGCGTAACGCTTGAGCCGCAGACGCAAAGGCCGTGACGTTAACGGTATCCTCGTTATCGACAAGCCGGCAGGTGTTACCTCCAACGGCATCCTGCAGCAGGTGAAGCGCCTGTTCGGGGCCGCCAAGGCGGGCCACACCGGTGCTCTTGATCCCCTGGCCACGGGCGTGCTGCCGCTGTGCTTCGGTGAGGCCACCAAGTTCTCCCAGATGATGCTCGACAGCGACAAGGCCTACATTGCCACCGCCCGGCTCGGAGTCCAAACCGAAACCGGTGACAGTGAGGGCGCCGTCGTTGCCGAGAAACCGGTACCGGCCGGTCTCACCGCCGAGGTCCTGGAGCCGGTACTTGACGGTTTCCGGGGTGATATCCAACAGGTTCCCTCCATGTACTCGGCGCTCAAGCACAAAGGGCGTCCGCTCTACGAATATGCTCGCGAAGGTATCGAGGTGGAACGTCCGGCAAGACCGGTGACCATTTACGAACTGACGCTCCTGGATATTCGCGAGAATGAACTGGATATCGCGGTCAGCTGCACCAAGGGTACGTACATTCGCTCACTGGTTGAGGATATCGGTGAAGCCCTGGGCTGCGGAGCCCATGTAACGGCGCTGCGCCGTACCATGGCTTCCGGGTTCACTCTGGCCGATGCCCATGCCGTGAGTGATCTGGAGGCGATGCGTGAGCGGGGTGAAAGCCTTGATGGTCTCCTCGTGGCACCGGATGCCGCGCTGTCCATGTTCCCCGAGCACCGTCTGGCGGGGCAGGCGCTGGTATCGATCTTGAACGGACAACCGGTTAGAATACCGGGTCAGGCTTACGACGGGTTCGTGCGTCTCTATGCGAATGAGAGCGCTAACGAAAGCTTCGTCGGGCTTGCAGAAGCATTCCCGGAAGGCGAGCAGACCAATCTGGTCCCACGCCGACTGGTGAAAAGCAGCGGAAAGCGTTAGGCGCGTCGCTGTCTAGCCGGGCTGTAGAGATGCGCGGTTCGGCCGTATTCGAAAGCATCGCAAACAATGAGGTGAGTTATGGCACTTTCTGCCAACGAGAAAGCACAGATCGTTAAGGATTTTCAGCAAGGTGATGGCGATACCGGTTCCCCTGAAGTTCAGGTGGCACTGCTGAGCGCGAACATCAACAAGCTGCAGGATCACTTCAAGGCCAACAAGCAGGATCACCATTCCCGCCGCGGCCTGATCCGGATGGTAAACCAGCGTCGTAAGCTGCTGGACTACCTCAAGCGCAAGAACGCCGATCGTTACCTGGAGCTCATCCAGCGCCTGGGTCTGCGTCGCTAATCCGGGTCTTTACGACCTGAGGGCTGTGCCGGTACGTCCGGCGGCAGTCGTCAACCAGCAGTCCTCCTCGCGGGGACTGCTGGTTGTGTTTTTTCCCACTGCAGTTGGATTGTCTGTGTGTTCGAAGGATTCCCTGTCGTAATGGAAAGCCGAAATTGATAGCAGGTTGTTGAAAAGCCCGGGCCTGGCGGCCTCCGGAACTGCCGCCTCCCAGACCGGGGTTTTGCAACAGCCTGTTAGCTTTCAGACGGGTTGCTCTTCAGACCACAGCACATCATCTGCAGAACTATGGTTTCGAGCGCAGGGGCGCCCGGAACGAATCAATCTGGAACAGATAGACCAGGAGTTTTTTGTGGATCTGAAACCTTTCAAGAAATCATTTGAGCTTGGCGGCAAAACCGTCACTCTGGAGACCGGCCGTATTGCCCGTCAGGCAACCGGTTCCGTACTGGTAACCGTGGATGATATTTCCGTTCTCGGCACCGTTGTTGGCGCCAAAGAAGCCAAGCCCGGCCAGCCGTTCTTCCCGCTGACCGTGAACTACTTCGAGAAGACCTACGCCGTGGGCAAAATCCCCGGTGGCTTCTTCAAGCGCGAAGGTCGTCCTTCCGAAAAGGAAACGCTGACCTCACGCCTGATCGACCGTCCGATTCGTCCGCTGTTCCCGAACGGCTTCATGAACGAAGTTCAGGTCATCACCACGGTCATGTCCTCCAGTAAGAACCAGGACCCGGATATTGCCGCGATGCTGGCGGCGTCTGCCGCTCTGTCCATCTCCGGTATTCCGTTCGATGGCCCCATCGGTGCGTCCCGCGTGGGTTACACCAACGAGCGCGGTTACTTCCTGAACCCGACGTTTGAAGAACTGCAGACCTCCCTGCTGGATATGGTCGTTGCCGGTACTGAAGACGCGGTTCTGATGGTTGAATCCGAAGCCAAAGGCCTGACCGAAGACCAGATGCTGGGCGGCGTGCTTTATGGTCATCAGGAAATGCAGACAGCGGTTACCGCCATCAAGGAATTTGCTGCTGAAATCGGCAAGCCCCGTTGGGACTGGCAGCCGGCCGCCGAGAACACCGAGCTGCTGAATGCCATCAAGGCCGACTTTGCCGGTGCTATCGAGGAAGCCTACGGCATCCGTGACAAGATGGCCCGCTACGAGCGGCTTGGCGAAGTAAAAGCCGCTGCCGTTGAGAAACTGGCCGGTGAAGAGGAAGGCCAACCTTCCGAAGACGAAGTCAAAAAGTACTTCGGCAAGATCGAGAAGAGTGTGGTTCGCCAGCAGGTCATTGATGGCAAGCCGCGAATCGATGGTCGTGACAACAAGACTGTCCGTCCGATCGAAATTGAAGTGGGTGTTCTGCCCAGCGTTCACGGTTCCGCCCTGTTTACCCGTGGCGAGACCCAGGCCATCGTGACCACTACTCTGGGTACGTCCCGTGATGTGCAAATCATTGATGCACTGGAAGGTGAGCGCAAGGATCCGTTCCTGTTCCACTACAACTTCCCTCCGTACTCCGTGGGTGAAGCTGGCCGTGTAGGCACCCCGGGCCGCCGCGAAGTTGGTCACGGTCGTCTGGCCAAGCGTGGTGTTCTGGCTGTTATGCCGACACTGGAAGAATTCCCGTACGCTATCCGTGCGGTTTCCGAGATCACCGAGTCCAACGGTTCCAGTTCCATGGCCTCTGTCTGTGGTTCCAGCCTGGCGCTGATGGACGCGGGTGTACCCATCAAGGCACCGGTTGCCGGTATCGCCATGGGTCTGGTCAAGGAAGGCGACAAGTTCGCGGTCCTGACTGATATCCTGGGTGACGAAGATCACCTGGGCGACATGGACTTCAAGGTGGCCGGTACCCAGGAGGGCGTGACCGCCCTGCAGATGGATATCAAGATCAACGGCATCACCGACGAGATCATGGAAATCGCTCTCGAGCAGGCTCACGCTGCGCGTCTGCATATCCTGGGCGAGATGAACAAGGTGATCTCCGAGCCGCGTGCCGAGCTGTCTGCCCGTGCGCCGAGCATCACCACCATCAAGATCAATCCGGAGAAAATCCGCGACGTTATCGGTAAGGGCGGTTCTGTTATCCGCGCGATCTGTGACGAGACCGGCGCCTCCATCGATCTGGATGATGATGGCAACGTGAAGATCTACGCCGACAACCAGGAAGCTGCCCAGGCGGCGGTTAACCGGGTCAAGGAAATCACGGCCGAGATCGAAGTGGGTGCTATCTACAAGGGCCGCGTAGAGCGCATTGTAGACTTCGGTGCCTTCGTTAACATCCTGCCTGGTAAGGATGGTCTGGTGCATATCTCCCAGATCTCTGATCGCCGCATCGAGAACGTGACTGACGAGCTGAGCGAAGGTCAGGAAGTTCTGGTGAAGGTGCTGGATGTGGACAACCGTGGTCGCGTGAAGCTGTCCATGAAGGAAATCAAGGAAGGCGATCAGCCGACCGATTTCTCTGCCTGATCGTTTTCGGGCTTGATAAAAACCCGCCTTTCCTCTGGATTGGCGGGTTTTTTCTTGCGCTTGGCTTGGTTGCAAGCGGCTGTTGGGTTTCCCTTTTCAAAAGACGCTACGAGCACATCCATGTGCGCTTGTTTCGGGCCGTCCTTGGCCCTCAACACTTTTGAAAAGGGAAACCCAACAGCCGCCCACACTCTATCGCCCAGCATTCATGAAGCGAAGCACCTCTCTCCGGTACCCGGGAATAACAAACGTCGCCCCGTGAGGCGTATCCGTCTGCAAGAACTCTTTGGGCTCCTGTGCTGCCTCAAACAGCGCCTCTCCATGATGAAAGGGAATAATCCCGTCTCGAACGCTGTGGATTACCATCACCTGCACCGGACTGATCCTAGGAATATGATCCACACCTTCGTAGTCGTCGGGTATGGTCCAGCTTAGCGGGATCTGCAACGGCCAGGTAAGCCAGAACCCACCTAATTTCTCCCGGGCGATCTTGCGAAAGCCGGAGAAGGTACCATCCAGGATTACACCGTCCAGCCGGGGCTGTTCCTCCCTCTGAGTCCATTCACTGGCCAGGGCGATTCCGAGACCGCCGCCGAGGCTCTGGCCGAGGATGTATAGGGGGCGGTCGGTCACGTCAGGTTTTTTGGCCAGCCAGCGCAGGCCGGTTTCCACGTCGTGCAGCGCGCCTTCGATGTCCGGGTCACCGGTGGATTTGCCGTAGCCCCGGTAGTCGATGGTAAAGACGTTGTAGCCTCTCTCGGGCAGCCACGCTACGTTGAGGATGTGGCTGCTGACGTTCTGGGCGTTGCCATGCAGGAAATAGACTGTGCCCCTGGCGTTGTTCTCAGGGGCTTCTGCGGGCAGCCACCAGCCATGGAGGGTTTCGCCGTCGGCCGTGTCGAGGTAGATGTCTTCGTATTCGAGGTTCAGTCGGTCCGGGGTGATGTAAGTCACCCGATCCGGGTAAAAGAAAACGCTGCTGCAACCGGATAGCAGCAGAAGCGCAACCAGAAGCCCGCTTAACCGGGCCGTGGTGGCAGTCAGAAATACGCGTGGATTCCGGCGTGCCATAGGCTTTGATACCTGTCGTAGTGGTCTTCCCGGGTGAACTCGGCAAACAGACTGAACTCGCGGCCGATGTGCCAGTTGGCTTTGGCGTAAAGCTGATCCTGGCGGTGTTGGCTGCTAACGATCCAGGCCTTGGTTTTGGCACCGGCGAGCAGGCTGAACTGGTTGTTCTGATGGAGCAGGCCGATGTCGGCGCCGGGGGCAGCATCGTAGCCTCGGCGCAGGTCGTCGTCGATTTCAAGGTCGGCGGTGGCGATGGCAAAGGCCTGGGTCTGGTTGCCAAGGCGCCAGCTGCCGCCAGCTCCGCCCTCGAGATAGGGCGTCAGGACCCGATCGTTGCCAGTATCCGTGCGGCGGCCACCAAAACCTACCTGCCAGGACAGTGGCGAGAAAAAGGCGTTCCGCGGGCTCAGGGAGCGGATTTCCACGCCGGTAAGCTGTTCCAGTTGAAGTTCGTCGTTGTCGGTATACAGGCGCGCGTCGAGTCGGAGGAACTGCAGCTGGGCACCGGTACGGTAGCCGGCCGGCGGGTCCAGCACATCGTGGTAGGCCGGGCGCAGGGTCAACTGGGTGAATTCCCTGTGTGCCTGCTGGCCTGCTCCGAGGCTCAGTCGGAAGGTGTCGTGGCCCTGATCATCCCGAACTACCGGTTCGGGTGGTTCCTCGGGCGGTGCGACGTCGCTGATCTGGCTGCGCTCTCTCAACAGGTCATGGGAGAGTGGTGCGGCGATTTCACGGGGCCAGCCGTCGGCCTCGCTCTTGTATCGAACATAATCGTAGGTGGCGTCCAGAACATGTGCTCTTTGCTCGGCTGGCAGTGACTTCACTTCGCTACCATCAGCGGCTACATATCCGTTGGCGACGGCTGCCGCAAGGGTCTGTTGATCGTCGGGCAGGCTAGAGAGACTGTAGGCCACCGACGTGGCAGCCGAGGGGCGGTAGTAGACTTCGCTGACCAGATCCTTGTCGACCACCCAGCGAACCGTGTCCGACGGAATGGCGTGAGTGCTTACTTCCCCCAAAAGGTCCGTGCCCGGGCGGGCAATGTCTATCAGCGCCAACAGGCGATAGGCGCAGTTTTCATCGAAGAAGTAATAATCAAAATTCCGATCCCGTATTTCCCAGGCGTGGGCAATCATCAGGTCCACTTCATCCTGGGTAAGGTTCAGTTTGTACTCCCACAGGTCACGATGTTCGATGTCGGAGTAAAGCCGAATTTTCTCGTAGTACGGCTGGACCGTAGTGATGCCGGGATAGCCGCCGAAAATGCCCTTGTACGCGAACAGCAGTTCACTGTCGTGGGCGGCGGCATCAGCGGCATAGGAGATTGTGTTGGCCAGCAGCAGGTTGGTTTCGTCGTCATCCTGGGGTGGGTCCAGGCGCAGAAACGTGTGGCCGAACATGGAAGACGGGCTGTTGAGGTAAGAGGCGGCAAACACCAGGGTCACCGTCTCGGTGTTCAATGTTTCCGACCATTCCTGGAAGCCGGGACACTCGATTTCCGGTAGCGACAGATCGAGTTGCTGACTGAGCCAGGTCGCCCGTGCCGGGAAGCGGCAGAGGGCGTGGTCGTCGCCTTCCCCGTCTATCTGGATAGCATCCAGGGTGGCTTTGAGCTCTGCCCGGGGGGAGTGCTTGCCATTTTCGCTCAGGAAAAAGGCCGGATCATCGGCCTGGCTGGTATATCCGCTACCAAACCTGTCGGGTTGATAATGAATGAGTGTGAGCCAGGCAGGGTCGAGATGGAGCTCGGTTGCGTGTTCAGGCGAATTGGCCTGGGTCGGCAGGCTGACTGCAAGCCAGATCAGGGCTGGCCCAATGCGAAGCATGTTGCCCATGGGTTGGTGCTGCATCCGGGGTTGAACAGGGTAGAGAATGGAACGATGCGCCGTCCCTGGCGCATGAGAGTCCCTTCAAGGAGCCTGGATCAGGCTGCTACGTATTTGCTGAGTGACTCGTTTTGCTCCAGGAGCGCGACGATGGCGTCCACGGCTTCGCCGGAGGTGGTGTCAGAGTCCGGGAAAATGGTGGCAAAGTTGTCCTGCAGCACCTTGCGGAACGCATCGCGATCCGCTTCGTCAACACCCAGAAGTACTGCCAGGGTGTCCAGGTTCTCGCCGGAACCGCGGGACATGTCCCGGGCCACCTTGTCGATGTTGCTGTCCATGTACATGGCCATGGACTGAACAGACTGGTTGGTCTGGCAGCCAAGGGTACCTGTGGTCATACCAAACGTCTGGTTACCAAAGGTACCGTTGGTGGTTGCAGCGAGTACGTGGGGGGCAATGCCGGATTGTCCTTTCCAGATCATGGCACCGACGCCACAGCCCGGTTGGGCAAAGGCCATGGAAGAGGCACCAAGAAGAATTGCACCTGCGATCAGTTTTTTCATTATCCACTCCTTCCTGTGGTTTAAAGCTGTCGTCGCAATACACAATGCTGCTCCTGACGTGGAGCAGCATTGCGAAAACGGCCCTGACTGGTCTTGTGGAGACAGGTTGACCGTTGATCTGAGTATAGTTGAAATCCAGCCAACGCAAGTTTAAAGATTGGTGAGTATTTGATTTAGCCCAAAAAAAAACCGGAGCAGCGTGCATGCTCCGGTTTTATGCTTCGAGGCAAGGATCCAGGATCAGCCGCCCAGATAGGCGTTCTGGACATCCGGGTTGTTGAGCAGATTCTTGCCCGTGTCGTGCAGGCGAATCTTTCCGGTTTCCAGCACGTAACCCCGGTCTGCCAGGTTGAGGGCCTGGTGGGCGTTCTGCTCGACGAGGAAAACCGTAATGCCTTCCTCGCGAAGCTGGCCGATGATCTCGAAGATCTGCTTGATAATCAGCGGTGCCAGGCCCAGTGATGGTTCATCAAGGATGATCATCTCTGGCCTGCTCATCAGGGCCCGCCCGATAGCCAGCATTTGCTGCTCGCCGCCGGACATGGTGCCGGCACGCTGATGTTCACGTTCCTTGAGGCGCGGGAAGAGCTCGTAGACGTGCTCCTGGCTCTTGCGGATTTCGGCCTTGGTGTTGAAGAAACCACCCATGTGGAGGTTTTCCTCCACGGTCAGGCCCGAGAACACCCGACGCCCCTCCGGAACAATGGCGATGCCGGAGCGCATGATCTGCGCCGTGGATTCGTTGGTGATTTCCCGGCCCTCCAGGAAAATGCGTCCTGAACTGGCCCGGGGGTTACCGCAGACGGTCATCAGCAGCGTGGTCTTGCCGGCGCCGTTGGCGCCGATCAGCGAGACGATCTCACCCTTTTTGACTTCGACAGACACCCCGTGCAAGGCCTCGATCTTGCCGTAGTGGGTATGGACATCTTCTAGTACTAACATGTGTTTACCTCAGGCCTCGCCCAGATAGGCTTTGATCACGTCGTCGTTCTGGCGGATTTCTTCCGGTGTGCCACTGGCCAGGGGGCGGCCCTGGTTGATGACGTTGATGCGGTCGGAAATATCCATTACCAGGCTCATGTCGTGCTCAATCAGCACTACGGAAACGTTGTAGTCCTCTTTCAGGCTGATGATCAGCTGGTTGAGTTCCTTGGTTTCCGCCGGGTTGAGGCCGGCTGCCGGCTCGTCGAGCATTAACAGCTTGGGCTCGGTGACCATGCAGCGGGCAATCTCCAGACGCCGTTGCTGACCGTAGGCGAGGTTGCCGGCTTCCCGGTTGGCCAGATCCAGCAGGCCAACCCGATCCAGCCAGTAGGCGGCCCGATCCAGGGATTTCTGCTCTTTGGTCCGGTAACTGGGGGTTTTGATCAGGCCCGAAATCAGGTTGGTGTTCAGGTGGCGGTGTTGAGCCACCAGCAGGTTTTCCACCACCGTCATCTGGCTGAACAGCCGCACATGCTGGAAAGTGCGCACCATACCCAGTCGGGAGATCTTGTAGTCGGGTTTACCCTGTACTTCCTTGCCCTCGAACAGGATCTTGCCGCCCGTGGGCTTGTAAAAACCGCTCATGCAGTTGAATACAGTGGTTTTTCCAGCCCCGTTGGGGCCGATGATGGACACAATCTCGTGTTCCTGAACGTCCAGAGACACTTCGTCTACCGCCAGCAGGCCGCCAAAGCGCATGGACAGATTCTGTACTTCAAGCATCGTCTGTCACTCCTGCCTTTTGAGTTCAATATGAATGCGGCGCATGGGCATCAGGCCCTGCGGACGCCAGACCATCATCAGCACCATAGCGGCACCGAAGATCAGCATGCGGTATTCGGAGAACTCACGGGCCAGTTCCGGCAGGATGGTGACAGCGATTGCCGCCAGTACCACACCGATCTGGGAACCCATGCCGCCGAGAACCACGATCGCCAGGATGATGGCAGACTCCAGGAAAACAAACGATTCCGGGCTGATGAAGCCCTGCTTGGAGGCGAACACAGTGCCGGCAAAACCGGCAAAGAAGGCGCCAATGGTAAAGGCGGACAGCTTCACTGCGGTGCGGCTGAGACCCAGGGAGCGGGCAGCGATCTCGTCTTCCCGCAGTGCTTCCCAGGCCCGGCCCACGGGCATCCGCATGAATCGACGGATTACGAGCGCGGTGAATACCGCCAGAACCAGGGCAATGAGGTACAGGAAGATAACCTTGTGCTCACCGCTGTAGGCGATGCCGAAGGTTTCGTGGAACGAGGTGTTGCCCTCTTCCTTCACCCGGCGCCCGAATTCCATGCCGAACAGGGTTGGATCGGGGATGCCACCAATGCCGTTGGGGCCGCCAGTCAGCGTCGTCCAGTTGTTCAGGAGTATCCGGATGATCTCGCCAAACCCGAGGGTTACGATGGCCAGATAATCCCCCCGCAACCGGAGTACCGGAAAGCCCAGCACCAGACCGAACAGGGCGGCAAGCAGAGCACCGATAGGCAGTGCCAGCCAGAACGAAATGCCGGTGTACTGGGAGAGCAGGGCAAAGGTGTAGGCGCCCACGGCGTAGAATGCCACGTAGCCAAGATCCAGAAGTCCGGCCAGACCGACCACGACGTTCAGGCCAAGGGCCAGCATCACATAGATCAGCACCAGTGTGGCCAGATCCACGGAACCGCGGGACACGAAGAAGGGCCAGAATAGTGCAAGAACCACGATGCCGGTCAGTACCCAGGACTCAATCTTTGCCCGACGGTTTTCCGCCATCGGCTCTTTGTTGGATTGGGGCAGAGGATGGGGAATGCTCTTCAGGCCTCCCATGATCTGTTCCCGGAACATCTGGAACAGGAATACGATCACTGCCGCGAGCAATACCATCACGATGGTGGTGGCATCGGCGCCGGTCAGGGTCACGTTGATGCCCTGGGCCTCAAGATTGAACCCAATGATCGGGTAGGAAATGATCAGTGTAATGAACGCGCAGAAAAGTGCGTGTCTGAAATTGTTAGCAGCCATCAGATCTTCTCAACCTCCGGTTTGCCGAGCAGGCCGGTGGGTTTGAACAGCAGAATCAGAATCAGCAGGCTGAATGAGATCACATCCTTGTACTCACCGCTGAGGTAGCCGGAGGTCATGCTCTCTGCCACGCCCAATATCAGTCCTCCCAGCATCGCGCCGGGTATGCTGCCAATGCCGCCAAGTACCGCTGCGGTAAAGGCTTTCAAGCCGGCAATGAAGCCGAACAGAGGATCAACCGAACCGTAGTACATGCCCAGAAGCAGGCCGGCAACGGCTGCCAGTGCCGCACCGATCACAAAGGTTGCCGAGATGATCCGGTTGGTGTCGATGCCCAGCAGGTTGGCCATACCCAGGTCCTGTGACACGGCCCGGCAGGCGCGGCCAGTCCGTGAACGGGAAATAAACAGGGACAGGGCTGTCATACAGATCAGTGTGGTGATGAAGATGGTGATCTGCATATAGGACAGGGACATCTGGAAACCGTCACCGGAACCGAAGTTGAAACCACCGTCAATCAGGGCCGGGAAACCAATGTTGCGGGATCCCTGTGCCAGGTGAACGTAGTTCTGCAGGAAGATGGACATGCCGATGGCGGAGATCAGCGGGATCAGGCGGTGACGCCCCCGCACTGGCCGGTAAGCCACCCGTTCCACTGCCCAGCCCATGGAGCTGGAAACGATCATGGCACACAGCAGGGCGACGATCAGTATCAGCGGCAGCCAGGCAAGGCCGAGGGCGGTGAGGCCGGTAATGGCAATCAGCGCCGTGTAGGCACCGATCATGTAGATTTCACCATGGGCAAAGTTGATCATGCCAATGATGCCGTAAACCATCGTGTAGCCGATGGCGATCAGGGCATAGGTGCTCCCGATCGTCAGCCCGTTAATGAGCTGCTGAGAAAAATACAGGAGGTCTTGCATTGTTATGGGACTCCGAAAGCCTGCCCCCTCCACGACCACACCCCGTGCCCGGGATATCCGGGCAGGAGGTGGGGAGGATCAACAGGAGCCTAGAAAAACACCTTCTCCCGGATCGCGGTGAGAAGGTGCTCTCATGATTACCGTTTGTTAACGATTTTGGCTCAGTTTACCGGAGTTTTGCTTCCATCTGAATGCCATTCGTACACAACAAACTCGAACGACTTCATGTCGCCGGACTTGTCGTACTCAACGGTGCCGATCGGAGTCTGGAAGGTGCCTTCGCGCAGGGCGGCAGCAACGTCGAACGGATCGGTGGAGCCGGCGGCTTCAATGCCTTCGGCAACCAGCTGGACAGCGGTGTAGGAGGTCAGAACGAACGGACCGGAGGGATCCTCACCTTTCTCTTCGAACGCTTCAACCAGCGCCTGGTTTTCGGCTTTCTGGTCGAATGCCGGTGGCAGGGTTACCAGCAGGCCTTCAGCGGCTTCGCCGGCGATGGTGTTGATGTCCTTGTTACCCACGCCCTCGGGGCCCATGAAGCGGGCGTCCAGGCCAGCGGAGTCAGCCTGGCGCAGGATCAGACCCAGTTCCGGGTGGTAACCGCCGTAGTAGACGTAGTCCACATCAGCCTGTTTGAGTTTGGTTACCAGCGATGAGAAGTCCTTGTCGCCGGCCGTGATGCCTTCAAACATGGCAATTTCAACGCCGGCGTCTTTCAGGGTGTCACGAACCGCAGTCGCAATGCCTTCACCGTACTGCTGCTTGTCGTGAACAATAGCGACGCGCTCGGGATTCTGGGAAGCAATGTAGTTGGCTGCAACCGGGCCCTGCATGCTGTCGAGGCCGATGGTACGGAACACCAGTTCATAGCCACGCTCGGTGATTTCCGGGCTGGTAGAAGCCGGGGTCACCATCAGGATGCCTTCGTCTTCGTAGATGTCAGAAGCGGGCTGGGTGGAGCTGGAACACAGGTGACCGATAACGAAGCGTACGCCATCGTTGACCAGGCTGTTGGCAACGGTTACCGCCTGCTTCGGGTCACACACGTCGTCGTACTCGACGGCAACAAGTTCTTCACCCATGACACCGCCATTGGCGTTGATCTGTTCGATCGCCATGCGGGCACCGGAGAATTGCATGTCACCATACTGGGCAACGGGGCCAGTCATGGGTCCGGCGATACCGATCTGGATTTCAGCAGCGGCATGGCCGGCGCCCATCAGGGCTACGGAAGTGCTAACAGCAGTTACGAGTTTTTTTACTGAAGTTCTCATTGAGTCTGTCCTGTTTTATTTCAGGGTTATTCTTGTGTTCTCAGAGAGTTAAACAAGCACCACACCCCGCTGCTTGTCAACTGGATGAGTCTGGGGTTTGGTCCGGAACACGGGCCTGTCTGCAGAGGCAAATCCCGTGCCGCTCTGAGCGGTGTCACGCATCCGTGCTGTTTTCTTCATCCTGGTAGACCAGCTCGCGGAAGCTCTCATGTTCGCGCAGCTGATCAAAACTAACGTCTACGGAAGCATCGTCGCGGTATGCCTCGGAAATTTCAATAGCTTTCTTCAAGGTGCTTACTGCGTCCTCCCAGCGGCCGATTTCCGCATAGGCGCATGCCAGCTGATAGTGCGCGTGGCCATTATCCGGTGCAAGCTTCAGCGCGCGTTGGCAGAGACTGATGGCCCACAACGGTTCCTGCATTTCCAGGACAGCGTCGGCCTTGTAACTCAGAGCTTCCACATCATCCGGGCGAAGATCCAGAATCTGGTCGTAGGCGGAAATCTTGTTCTGCTGTGAGGTTTCCTGGCTGGCTTTCAGCCACAGGGAATGCACTTCGTTGGTGCGCTCGATCTCGGCCTGGTTCTGGTGAATGATGTCGGATTTCTGCTTGAGCTGGTCCTCGATGAACTCGAGCCGTTGCTCATACTCGATCACCAGCTCGTTGACCCGTTTTTCGGCCAGACTGGTCAGCTGATTGCGCATGTCCCGGATGGAGTTCCAGCCGATCACCACGAGAATGGAGGTGGCGCCGGCGATCAAGTAAAAGAAGTAGGTAACGGTATCGGTGGCATAGGACATGGTTTTGTCGGCAACGGACAGTTCCTTGTCTACCACCTTTTCGATCAGTTCTGCGCGGGTGTTCTGCATTTCTTTGCGCAACGCTTTGCTCTCTTCTAACAGGTAAAGCTCGATGAAAGGGGTATACATCGGCTTTTCCAGCGTCTTGATGCTCTCTCTCAGGTCTTCTGAGGTGAGTTCTCCCTCTGGCCCCAGTTTATCCTGGGCGAAGAGGGTACCGGCGAACGTCGTCATCAAAAGAAAAGGCAGGAAATACTTGATCATCGGGCGCATTCCGTCCGTCTGTCGTAAGTGGAACAAGTGGGAAACCTTAGCATAGTGGAAGGCCGAAGAAATGCCGGGAATCTCCCTGACTTGCAATCATGGGTGCAAAGACCTCTAATAGTTAGGGGTATAAAGAAATTCCCATGACCGAATCGGAGTATTGCTGTGAACAGTTATGAAGATGTACTGGTAGCTCTCAGGCGGGTTATCCGGGCGACGGACCTTCATTCGAAGCGTCTCAGCAAGCATGCCGGGCTCACGGGGCCCCAGCTGCTGATCATGAGAACGATTCGGGATCTGGGCGAGGTGACTATCGGCACCATTGCGGAAAAGGTCAGTCTCAGCCAGGCGACGGTAACCACCATCCTGGATCGCCTCGAGCATCGGAAACTGGTTTATCGGGTACGCAGCACCCAGGACAAACGTAAGGTTCACGCGCACCTGACCGAGGAAGGTGCAGATCTTCTGGCCCGGGCGCCCAATCCGTTGCAAGAGGATTTCATTCAGAAATTCCAGAGCCTGGCGGAGTGGGAGCAAACCATGATTCTGGCCTCGCTTCAGCGGGTGGCCAACATGATGGATGCCGATGATATTGATGCATCACCGGTGCTAACCGTTGGGTCGGTTCTGAAGGATGACGGGTGGAAGGAGAAAGCCTGACCTCAATGAGCCAGGCTTTCTCCTGCCATTAGTGCACCGAAGACCCTTTCCTCGGCTTATTGGCGAAGCACACCTGGAAAACATCGCTGTAATGCTTGGCAAAGTTCACCGCCAGGCCTTCCTTCAGGTACTGCGGCAGCTCCTCATAATCCCCCCGATTGGCTTCCGGCAGGATCAGGTTACTGATTTTCTGCCGACGCGCCGCAATGACCTTCTCTCGAATGCCGCCTACCGGCAGCACCTGTCCGGTCAGGGTGAGCTCTCCGGTCATGGCGATGTTTTGTTGTGGCGCCTCTCCGCGTGCGATCGACAGCAGGGCGGTGGCCATCGTGACACCGGCGCTGGGGCCATCCTTCGGCGTGGCGCCTTCGGGCACGTGCAAGTGCACGAAGGACTTGTCGAAGAACGTCGGGTCGCCTTTGAAGCGCTTGAGGTTTGAGGACACATAGCTGTAGGCGATTTCTGCGGACTCTTTCATGACATCACCCAGCTGGCCCGTCAGTTTAAAGCCGCGTTGTGCGCTGTGAATCCTGGAGGCCTCGATGCTCAGGGTGGCTCCGCCCATGGCGGTCCAGGCCAGGCCAGTGACAACGCCGGTGCCTTTCAGGGATTTCTCTTTCTTGAACGAAGGCCGCCCCAGATAACTCTGCAGATCCGACACGCCCACCTTGACCGGCTGGTCCGGGTTTTCCAGCAGCTTCACGATCCCCTTGCGGAGTAT
>NZ_AGTR01000024.1 GCF_000235625.1 Marinobacter manganoxydans MnI7-9
TGACACATAGGGGAGGAGAGAAATTCAGACTTGAGGCTGTTCAAAGAATCCACGCCTGGGCCCTTCTGTACACCTTAGTGGAATTTCGCACTACGGATACCATGACAGAAAAAACCGGGAAACGACGCTCCCGGCAATGAAGATCCACTGGTGGAAAAACACGATGACGCTAATCCACAGCGCAGAAGAATAACTGCCTTCTATGACAATCTCGTGACTTTGTACCGCTTGGGTGCGCTACCTTTTGCAAACGTCTTCCAGTCTACAACGTTGCACTCCGCATCAAAGTGGACGAAACCGGCGTAATCGTCGTCATGCCAGGTTTTGATGTAACCAATCAACTCACCATCATCTGCCACCATTTCGAAAGAGGCGCGCGTTTCGTCGGGATCAGACGTGTCAGTCCGCTCGTCGTAAACTGTCTGAAGAGTACAATTGGGGTCGTTCATCAGTGCAAGGGCAAGAAGATCTGGGTTCATGAGTGGGGACTCCATTTCAGGCACTAAGCTGTCACTTTGCAAATTACCGCTCAATAATAGACCGGTTTTACCGCGGGGAAAGGCCTAAACCCATTCTCATTTTGTATGAAAATTAGCCATTTCATAGTCATTGTGACCAATGCGCACCGGATCCTCATTGATTAAGATCATTAAAGTCGTGGCAACCGGCTAAATGTTGTTGATTTCCCGAAATTGATCAATCTCCAAGCGAATACTCATCGGCAAGTTCAACGCCTCCAGGCGATCCAGCAGCGCGCGAAGTGCAAGTACCTGTGATCCATCTACCTGCCCTTGTGCACGCGCTAGCGCTTCCAGAGTAATCAGTTCTTTGGCATCAAAAACATGATCATTGGCAAAGCCGATCAAAAACGAGTATCCAATAAGTGCCTTGGTCTGTGGTTGTGCGGGCATGACTAGATCCTCAGTGTTGTCTAGTCAGGCATACTCTGAACTTATAACAGTTTGATGAAGGAGCTCGAAGATTCAGAAAGAAGTTTTTTCGCCTCTCTATGTGCACGGTTCTGTAATTTGTCCAGTTCCTTCTGAATTTCATGTTTTATGGGCTCAAAATCCTTTTCAGCAAGGTCCAGGGCCTCTCGATGCTCTATGAGATAATCCATCAATACCGCAAAATCGTTCGCGTTACCCTGAGTCTCAGTGAGAATCTCAAGTTGTGACACTTTTGATTTGAGACCCTTTCCGAACATCGGTCGAAGAACTCTCAAGCAATAAAAAAGGTCCTTGGACCGTTTTCTAAACTCATGAAAGTCCTCGATATCATCCGATTCGCGGGCTTTCTTTTCTGCTTTACGGGCTTTCTCATAGATTCTTTTAAGATTTGGGACAAGATCGGAAAGGGACTCTGGAAGACTCCAATCTTTCGGCGATTTGCTGTTTGAATCGACTTCCAAAGCAAGATCTACGAAAAAGTCGCTGCCTTTTTCCGACAGGGGATCGAGTTGGGCTTGTGCTGATAAAAAGCGAGTAACTGTATCCGCAGGCGTAGCTCCCAAATGCGATGTTTCAGCTACGAGAGCGTTCCAGGTTTTTGTCCTGACGAGCGCATCCCGGTTACCCGCTAGTTTGCCCGAGACTGCTTTGTAGAATGACTGATTATCGCTGAAGTCCGCCTTATCCACATGGGGCTTGACGAGCCGCAGTATTGCGCGAATTTCCTTGCATCCTTTCCGGGCCTCGTGAACGCCAGTTTCAGGCTCCCGGCACGCTCGGAGAAGTGAGAGAGCGATGTCGTCATTGATCGAACGAATCAGCCGTCTC
>NZ_AGTR01000023.1 GCF_000235625.1 Marinobacter manganoxydans MnI7-9
CCCGGCCCCTCTCCCGCAGGGGGAGAGGGGAGCTCAAAATCAAAGTTCTTCTTTAGCCCCTCTCCCGCAGGGGGAGAGGGGAGCTCAAAATCAAAGTTCTTCTTTAGCCCCTCTCCCCTGGCGGGAGAGGGGTTGGGGAGAGGGGGGAAATTAACCAACCACCACTCTGTTTCTTCCCCCTTCCTTGGCGGCATACAGCGCCTCATCCGCCTTCTGCATCCACTGCATATAGTTCTCAGGCTCTTCTGTTAACTGGGCTATGCCAATGCTGATGGTATAGCGGATCGGCGCCACGCTGGTTTCCACCACGCTCTGCTCAATGCTTTCTCGTATCCGTTCGCAGATGATGCGTGCGCCCTCTGCGTCCGTTTCCGGCAGTATGATGCCGAATTCCTCACCGCCGTAGCGCCCAGCGCTGTCGGATTGGCGGATGGCATTGCGGGTGAGACTAGCGGTGTGTTTGATCACTTCGTCCCCTGCCAGATGGCCATGGGTGTCATTAACCGGCTTGAAGTGGTCAATATCAAACATCACCAGGCTGGTGGTGTGGCCGTAGCGGCGGAAGCGTTCGAATTCGGCGTCCACCAGGTTTTCCCAGGTGCCCCGGTTGAGCAAGCCGGTCAGGCGGTCTGTCATGCTCAGTTTGGCCAGCTGTTCATTGGCCCGTTCCAGGGCCATCTTGCTGCTCGCGATGTCGGTAACGTCGTACACCATCAGGCACACTTTATTGACTTCGCCGGTTGTGCCGGAAAGTGGGCTGATAGTGAGGTTCTGGAACATGAACTCTTCGGTGCCCGTGATTGGCCGGGTGTTACGGAACCGGAAAAGGTAAGGACGTTGCTCCCAGGACGTAAACGCCTTGGTATTGAGCAAGGCGACGGCGTCGACTTTTCGGGTCAACCAGCCTTTGGGAATATCCGGGAATACATCGAACAATACCTGGCCCTGGATTCTGCTGGCAGTGATGCCGCTATGGTTCTCCATAAAGCCGTTCCAGACCTCGACTCTGAAATCCAGGTCGAGCACCACCAGGCCCACTTCCACGGATTCCAGCATGTCCATCAGCCAGTGAAAGGAGTTGGCTTCAGATTCTTCTATGGCCATGAGTCAGTCCACCAGATATTGCAGGCGATCTTCGAGAAAAGGCACTGAATCCTCGGTTAGGAGGATCAGCATGTCGCATTCGATGTCCCGGTCTTCAAGGGTGTAGCAGATTTCGATGCACAACAGCTGTTCTTCACGGGCGCTGTGGTGTTCGAGCAATTCGGTAATTTGGCGATGTTGCCCCAGCACCGTGGGGTGGCCAAGGCCGAGTTTCAGGTCGAGCTGGTCGCCAATGCCTTTGAGGAAGGCGCCGAAGAGTATGCTGGACATATCCATCAGCACTTCTACGTTCACCGTTTCACCTTCAAGGGTGTCGTAGTGAAGCATTTCCGCCATTTCCCGGAAGCTGGCGTCTGCGAACAGCAGAAGAGCTTCTCCGGCGATGCCGGCCCCGGTGAAGCCCTGGCACACGGCAGAATAGGTGTCGCTGTCGCTGACCGAGGAAATGGCCATGTGCAGTTCGGAGTTGGCCAGGAAGGCTACCTTGGGAATCGGCTGTTTGACGAAGACGCGCAGAAGGCGAGCCAGAAGGTCGGAGGACCGGCCCATGGCGACGTTGGAGATCTCCTGCAGGTAGTCGTTCAGGGAAACGGAGATTTCCGGAGCGGCGCTGCCTATGCTCTTCAGGCTGCTGTCCTGCAGCGCCGAGTCTTCGAGTTCTCCGGGGCGGTACACTCCGTATTCCACCAGCAGGTCAAGTACGGTGCAGGTTTCTGTCGGCTTTTTGATGAAGTCGAGGGCGCCGAGCTTTTTGACCCGGTCCCGGGCTTCGGGCTGGATATCGCCGGAAACCACGATCGTCATCACTGGCAGGTCTTCCTTGCGAACCTGTTCCAGCACCTGATAGCCATCCATCTCTGGCATGTTCAGATCCAGGAACAGCAGCTCTGCCTCTCCCCCGCGCAATTTCTCCAGCGCTTCCACACCGTCCTTTGCGAAACTGATATCCCCCCGCAGCCCCTCCGGCAGGGCCCGGGCCATTTGCTTTCTGGCAAGGGCAGAGTCATCGCAGATCAGTATCCGGGTGGTCATTGATAGGGCCGTAGAGGGTTGGTCATAAGATGCGAAAGTATACCAGTAGTGTTTGTTGTGTACACGTTTGCTACATCATTCGTAACAACCGGTAAGGTGCTGTAAGTATATTAAGCCAAAGGTTTTGTGACTGTATTCAAAATTGGTTGAGTATTACTGAATTGTAAATGGTGATTGTGACTCTGCTCACTCTATTGGCCGGTCTGCCTTGTTTATAGTGTGTCGTCGGCACATAAAATAATAATGGTTTTTCAGAGACGCAATTATATGAGACAGCAGGCGTATGGATACGCTGCCGTCACCCTGTTCTGCCTGGGTATTGCGCCCGTTGCCCAGGCCGAGCTGAAGCCCATTTCAGACGAAACAATGGGTGAGGTGACCGGGCAGGGGTTTATTCAGATTGAAAACATACCGGGAGATCCCCACCAGTTCACGCGGATGACGCTGAGCATGGACGTGGAAACCCGGATGAATGTGGACGATGTGAAAGCGGGTGAGATCGACGGCGGAGTGGACTTCGCGGCGCAGCACGTGGCCCTGGGGCACATTGCCCGTAATGACGGCGTTCAGTATAACGGTCGCGCCTACAATGCCGGTGACACGGTGCCTTTTGAAGCGTTCCAGCCCTATATCGAGCTGGCGGAAGATCCCTCCGAGGGCAGGCTCTCCGGATTCCGCATGGGGTTCGGGCAGGCGAGGGGATCTGTCTCTTCACTGACCAGCAGTTTCAGTGGCGATATCGGGCTTAAGCTTGTTGATGATAGCGGTACCGAATTTGACGCCACCTTATTCGACCAGAATTCCCAGGCCACCAACTATCGGGCCAGTTACATTGGTATAAACGATGGTTCGGCCGATTGCGCTCAGGGCATCAACTGTGCGCCGCTGACCCAATTGCAGTCGCTGTTTGTGGGCCAGGAAAGCACGGATGGCACGACCGGCTTCACCAGCGACTTCTTTATCGGCTTCCAGCGAGAAGGTGTTGAGTGGCAAAGCCCGGATGGCACGAACGTAATCAATGCCGGCAAGGGCGTGTTTATCAATCTGCCCACGAGCATGAAGGTGGATATGAGCCAGCTGATCAACCAGGGCTTGCCGCGACTGCAGACCCACCGGGAGGATATGGGTACCCGGCTGTTCTAGATGCTAAACTCCCGCCAGTCCGAAATTTATTTGGCAGGAGTTTAGTCCCTTGATCCGCTCTTTTTACTGGCACGATTACGAAACCTTCGGTGTAGATCCGGTTCATGACAGGCCTTCCCAGTTTGCCGGTGTGCGGACGGACGCGGATCTGAACATCATCGAGGATCCGCTGGTGCTTTACTGCAAGCCGGCGGACGATTACCTGCCATCACCGGAAGCCTGCCTGATTACCGGTATTACCCCGCAAAAAGCGCTGGAAGACGGGCTCCCCGAGGCCCAGTTCATCGCCCGGATCAACGAAGCCTTCAGCCAGCCCGGCACCTGCGTGGTGGGCTACAACAGCCTGCGCTTCGACGATGAAGTCACCCGCCACACCCTGTACCGGAACCTGCGCGATCCCTACGCCCGTGAATGGCAGAATGGCAATTCCCGCTGGGACATCATCGATATGGTGCGGCTGACCTACGCCCTGCGCCCGGATGGCATCAACTGGCCCCGCAAGGAAGACGGCAGCCCCAGTTTCAAACTCGAGGCGCTGACAGTCGCCAACGGGATCACCCATGAAGCCGCCCACGATGCCATGTCGGATGTGGAGGCGACCATTGCCGTTGCAAAGCTAATCAAGGAAAAGCAACCCAGGCTGTTTGATTTCGTGCTGCAGAACAAGGACAAGCACTCCGCCCGGGCCATGCTCGACACCGCCACCATGAAGCCGGTGTTCCACATATCCGCCAAGTACCCGGCGACCCGTGGATGCTGTGCACTGGTTGCTCCGGTGGCCGAGCATCCAACTAACAAGAACCTGGTGATTGTTTACGACCTGCGCGAGGACCCCAGCGAGCTGATCGCCGCTAGCGCTGAGCAGATTCGTGAGCGTGTGTTTACTTCCCAGGCGGAATTGGGGGAGGGCGTCAGTCGCTTTCCTCTGAAAGGCGTGCAATTGAACAAGTGCCCGGTGCTGGCGCCGGCGAATATGCTATCCACCCTTTCTCCGGAGCGCCTCGAAGAATTGGCCCTGGACGGGGACACGCTGCGAGCCAACCTGGCCATGCTGCGCAAGGCGCCGGATTTGCCCGCCAGAATTGCCGAGGCCTTCGACCAGCCCCACGAAAGCGAGCTGACAGACCCGGATGAACAGCTCTATGCAGGTGGCTTTATCAGCAAAACTGACCGCGAGAAGCTGAACTGGGTGCTGGAACAGCCGGTTGAGACGCTTGGCGAGCTGGAGGTGACCTTCGAAGACGATCGCTTGCAGGAGCTGCTCTTTCGTTATCGGGCGCGGAATTACCCGGGTAGCCTGATGGGCGAAGAGATGGAAAGGTGGGAGGAGTTTCGCAGCCAGAGATTAATGCACCCGAAGAAGGGTTGGCGGTCTCTGGAGGCTTTTGCTCAGGAACTACAGCGACTGGCGGCAGACCCGGAACTGACGCCGGAGCGGCGGCATATCCTGGAGGATTTGCATTTGTATGGGGAATCTTTGATTCCTTATATCTGAGGATAAAGATGTTGGCTCCGTTGGAGCCGCCGTAAGGGCTTGCCCCCCCTCTCCCCAACCCCTCTCCCGCGAGGGGAGAGGGGCTAAATAGAGTTATCCGGACATGTGATCGAGAAGCCCGGCTCTGCGTTAGCCGGAAAGAGGAGTCAGGCAGAGTTATCTTGGGAATTTGATCCGAAGACTCCCCTCTCCCCTTTGTGGGAGAGGGGCCGGGGGAGAGGGGGTATCGAGCGCGAGACCTTTGCATCCCCCGCAAAACGGGCAGGAAGCCCACCACAAACCCAGGGACGAACCATGAACCAAACAACCTTCGCCAAACACCTCCGCAAAAATATGACCGACGCCGAAAGGCGCCTCTGGTTCCACCTCCGTGCCTACCGACTCAATGGAAAACGCTTCCGCCGACAGCAACCGTTGGGACCCTTTATTGTGGATTTCGTGCATTTCGGTTCAAAAGTCATCGTTGAGGCTGATGGTGGGCAGCACAGTGAGTCAGCAACTGACGAACGAAGAGACGCTTGGTTGAAAGCGCAGGGTTATAGGGTGCTTCGGTTCTGGAACCACGAGATTCTACGACAGACCGATGTGGTGCTCTCGGTTATTTACAAAGCAGTTGAAGGCCGAGGGGAATGAAGGAGTAACAATTTAACCACCCCCTCTCCCGCCAGGGGAGGGGGCTTTGATGGTGTTGTCCTCATTTCTGTACCCCTAATCTCCCCTCTCCCCTGGCGGGAGAGGGGTCGGGGGAGAGGGGGAGAGGCGGAGAGGCGGAGAGGCGGAAGCGTCCTGGCCTCCACAATCCAAATCACCGCCGCTTCAAAAAATAAACACTCAAATTCTGCCCCATCAAACTCTGCACCTCACTGCCCAGTGCCTCCGCCTGAATTTGCTTCTGCACCGGTCCGGTTGCCAGGCTATGGCCATCCACATCCCGTGCTTTCACGAGCTTCCATTCCACCTCATTACTCGCCATAGCCATCAACTCTTTCAGCTGGGCGGTATCCTGCGGCCGGAACCATCTGTCGCGGCAGCCGCCGAGGCTGTAGAAATCGGCGTCGGCGGTCAGGTCCTGCCAGGCAGTATCGTTTCGGTTGGCGAGAACCATCCGGCGGAGCTGGCGCAGCGTCTGGCGGGTGGGTTGGAGCTTATGCTCGCTGACCAGTTTGCGAATCTGTCTGTCGCCGGACGTTTGCTCGGCAATGGCGGTGTGCATGTGCACTACAGCGCCGGAGCCGGTGGCTTGATTAACCAGGGCCGCCAGAGACAGGGTGGTCATGGCCGGGGAGGGCAGTCGACCGACTTCGATCCAGTGCACCTGTTGGCCATCAATGTTTTAAGGCTGCTTTCGGTGCGGTAGGCCAACCGAGACCAGGACGGCCATGCCTGGGGAGCATCGGTCTTATCCAGACAGAGTTCCTCGGCCTTCTCATCGAAATTCTGTTTGATGGCCTCTTCTTCGGCCCGATCGTAATAGCTGGCGGCCAGAACGGGCTGCAATGCCAGGGGCCAGTCCACGAGGTTCCATTGGCCAAGTTGCACTGCGAAGGGCTGGTGGAAGAGAGCGCCGTACATGGCGCTGGTCATCAGTGAGCCGATGAGTCCGTCCTGTTCCTCGCCAAGGACAAACTGGGCCTGGATGCTGTCGTTGATGGCAGAGACCAGCCGTTCTTCATCGTCTTCAACTGCCAGGGCATAGCCGGTTCTGTCCGCATACTGGGCAATGGCCAGCGTCAGGCGCTGGAGTTCGTCCCGAAGTTCAACGGTTTGCGCCACTTCGGCAATGATCGCCCGACGCAGCAGGGTAACCAGCTCTTCCATCGCAGGATTGGGCATCAGGGTTTTCTGGGGGGCAAGGATCAGCAGTTCGTCTTCGCTGGCGGCTTCAGATAGCCCCGGCATTCCTGCCGGGCCCTCAGCCGCTGGATATGGCTGAGCCCGTTGCTGTTGGACTCCCCGTAGGCAAGGTTGGCCTGCAGAAGCAGGCGGGCAACCTGGGCCTGTTGGGATTGGGATACCTGGACTTGATGCTTGGCTTGCATGGTACACCTCGTGAATACAGCCGCAGTTGGGAGCGGCAAAGGTCTGCAGTTTTGACGGTTTGCCGTGCTTTGAGGGAGGTGTTGCGAAAGGTGTGCCAGTTCTCTAAATCAACCGAACAGGCCCCGGATAGCGTGCAACCAGCTCATCGGAGGTAAGTAGCAAGAAACCCTCTGTCTCTGCCTGGGCGACCAGAATCCGGTCGAAAGGATCCTTGTGTATGTCCGGAAGGTGGCTTACGGCAAGTGCGTGTTGCGAGGTGATCGGTAATTCCGAATAGCCGTTATCGACGAGGCCACGCCTCAGTAGATGCGGATCAACGTGAAAATCCGGTCGGCCCAGCCCATTCTTGATAACCACTTCCCAAAGACTTGCGGCGCTGAAATACAGGCGGTTACTTTCGTTGCTGATCAGGGTTGCCGCCTCGGGTGACAGCTTATCCGGCTCGGCCGCTGCCCATAGCAGAATGTGGGTATCCAGAAGCAGGTTCACCTCAGCCTCCGAACATTTCAACTATTTCGTCCTGGCCCATCCGGTCAAAATCTTCCGGCACCGTGAATTCACCTGCCATGAAGCCAATCCGTTTTTGCTGGCTTTGTTCGGGGGAATCGTAAGCCATTACCCGGGCAACCGGCTTTCCCGCTTTGGCGATGATGAATGCCTCGCCCTTGGCGGCACGGGCCACCAGTTGTGACAGGCGGGTTTTTGCTTCGTGCATGTTGACGGATTCCATTTATCCTCCATAGACTTAGTTCTTTGAACTTAGTCTATCACTGGCGAGGTAGTTGGGCTACCTTCCGGCGCATTTCTGATTAGGCAATGCCGCAACAAGGTAGAGTGCCGGGAAGGTGTGGGTTAGACTTTTGGGAAAGCGACTTATTCATAAGGGAGCGGGAATGGCTAAATCCGGATTGCCAGGTGTCCTGAGGGATCGACACGGAGAACTGAACCAGCTTTGCCGTAAGTACAATGATTGCGTTTAGAAATGTGCTCATGAAGTGGACCCCAAACTACCGGAGCCCTTATGCCCCCGCCAGCCAACAAAGCCTACCAACTCAAAGTATCACTTCTCGGCGCCCGGCCGCCGATCTGGCGCCGGTTGCTGGTTGCGCCGGATACCACGTTTCAGGATCTTCACCGGATTATCCAGTTGGCGATGGGCTGGCAGGCCTGTCATCTGCATATGTTTCAGGCGGGTGATGACCGGTTGATTGGTGATCCGGCGGAGGATTTCGATGGCATGCAGAATTTTCAGGATGAAACCATGGTGGCGGTGTCTGCTGTGCTCAACAAGGAAGGGCAGGCTCTGACGTATGACTATGATTTCGGCGACAGCTGGGAGCACGAGGTACGGCTTGAAAAGGTCCTGCCGGGCGATCAGGGCGAGCCGTTGCCCCGCTGCATAAAAGCCGTGCGCCAGTGCCCGCCAGAGGATGTCGGTGGCTTGCCCGGATTCTACGATTTTCTGGAAGCCATGGAAGATGCCGCTCATCCGGAGCATGTGGCAGTGCGCGAGTGGATGGGTGGCGAATGGTTCGAGCCGGAGTTTGTGGATCTTGATGACATCAACCAGGCGCTCGCCGAGCGGGATGCCCTGTTTTCCGAAACCGAATCCGAACCCGATATCCCGCCGGCCAGAGACTTCTTCGGCCTTAGCCCCAGCCAGGTTTATGAGCTGCTGCAGAACCCACTGAATTGCCCCTCTGTGTTCAAGCCGCTGATCGATGCCGAAGCCGTAAACCGCGAACTCGACACCGCGCCGGTCATCCGGATGGCGAAAGTTCTGGTTGAGGCCATGAAAGGCAAGGGCATCCGCCTCACCGGCAAGGGCAACCTGCCTCTCAAACAGGTCAAGGCCATGATTGAAGCCGGTGGAGAAGAGATTGTGGCACCGATGGCGAGATATTCTCCGATTCGCTCCGAGGAGCACATTCTGGCCGTGATTCTCACCCGCGTGTTGCTGGAAATTGCCGGCTATACCAAAAAGCAGAAAGGTGTACTTTCACTCAAAAAAACCGCCGAAACCAGGCTTGAGAAAAAAGGCTGGTTAATGGTTTACAGGGATCTGCTCTCCACCGCGTTCTCGCGGCTCAGCTGGGCTTCCATGGACCACTACGATGGCCTGGATGAAATACAGTACACCGCACCATTCTGCTTCTGGCTGCTGTCAGAGAAAGGCGAGCAGTGGCGCCCGGTGGACGACTACCTGGAGGACATGCTCAAGGCCTTTCCCCGGCTGCCGCTTGCCGCCTACCCGGTGGTCTACATGAGCGATGAGGAGCAGGCACGATCTGCGATGCGCTCAAGAATGTTGACGCTGTACCAGCTACTTGGCCTGATCGAGCTGGATCCTGAGCATGCACGGTTGCGGAGTGAGGGTGAGCAGATGATGCGGCGGACGGCGTTGTTTGAGGGGCTATTTACCAGAGTATAAGTTTCGGGGCTGGCTCCAAAGTAGTGGCGGTGCATTCTTTGGCAATTTTTGCCATTATCTGACCATTAGAGGGCTTAATTATGGCAACGATGAATATATCCCTGCCCGATGCGATGAAAACCTGGGTAGAGCAACAGGCCGAATCTGGTAGGTATTCCAATACCAGCGATTATGTTCGTGATCTTATTCGTAAAGATCAGGACCGGCGACACAAAATCGACCAGTTACAAAGTCTCGTTACAGCGGGAATTGCCAGTGGCAAAGGGACTTGTTCAATGGATGAACTGAGAGTTTCTGCAAAGAAACCAGCCAGGGATTCATCCACCGCGATCACTTCCACATCGTCCAGATAGCTGGCCAGTTCCATGGCCCGCTGGCCGGACTGGGCGCCGCAGACCATGATGCGCAGAGTGGCCGGGAGATTGTCGGTGCCCAGCCCCAGTTCGGTGACCATCGCGGCCTTCTCATCGAAATTCTGTTTGATCGCCTCTTCTTCTGCCCGATCGTAATAGCTGGCGGCCAGAACTGGCTGCAATGCCAGAGGCCAGTCCACCAGGTTCCACTGGCCAAGTTGTACCGCGAATGGCTGGTGGAAAAGGGCGCCATACATCGCGCTGGTCATCAGTGAGCCGATGAGCCCGTCCTTTTTCTCACCAAGGGCAAACATCGCAGGATTGGGCATCAGGGTTTTCTGGGGGCAAGGATCAGCAAATCGTTTTCACTGGCGGCCTCAGATAGCCCCGGCATTCCTGCCGGGCCCTCAGCCGCTGGATATGGCTGAGGCCATTGCTGTTGGACTCCCCATAGGCAAGATTGGTCTGCAAACTCCACCGTCCATAGTCGAGCCATCGGGTGATCGGCCTGCCAAGGCTGCGGTAAGTTTTGTCCTCAGTCTACCTGGACCAGCCGCACAGGCCCCGGGTGCGCGCCACCAGCTCATTCGAGGTAAGTAGCAAGAAGCCCTCAGTCTCCAGAGGCTGGCAGCACTGAAAAACAGGCGGTTATCTTCATTGCCGATCAGCTCTGTCGCCCGAGGGGATAACTTGGAGGGCTCACCTTTGGCTGCACGGGCAACCAGTTGCTGCAAGCGGGTTTTCGCTTCCTGCAAATTGACAGATTTCATGATTGACCTGACCGGCCATCTAAACTTGTTCAAAAGAACTTAGGGAGACTCTGAATAAGTCTCAAAATCAGCGATAATACGGCCATCGTCAACCGCACAGGATTCATCACCACCATGGATCAGATTACCGTCTCCGAAGCCGAGTACCAGAACAAGAAGCGTAAAACCCGCCGCGAGATTTTTCTGGAACGGATGGACAAGCTGATTCCGTGGAAGCAGTTGGAGAAGAAGGTAGCCCGATATTACCCCAAGGGGCCAGACTGGCCGGCCACCGTATCCGCTGCCGACCATGCTGCGTGAAGGCAGCATTGTGGATGCTTCCATCATTTCTGCACCAAGCTCCACGAAGAATGAAAGCGGCCAGCGCGACCCTGAGATGCGACAAACCAGAAAAGGCAACCAGTGGTACTTTGGCATGAAGATGCATATCGGCGTGGACGATACGCTCGGCTTGATCCACAGCATCGATACCACCGCTGCCAATGTCCACGACACCGTGTCCGCCGGCAACCTTCTTCACGGTGACGAGCAGCGCGTGTTCGGTGATGCCGGTTATCTTGGCATTCAAAAGCGGGATAAGCATAAAGATCGCCAAAATGTATCCTGGTTCATTGCCAAACGCCCTGGTTGTTGGCCGTTCCGGCCGCCGCTTTCTTTATTGTTTGGGGGGCAAGGTTTAAACTCCAGACATATACCGTAAGCGACTGAGTAAAGTATGGCCGCATTTAATGCACTGGAGATGCTGAAAGAAAAACAGGACGAGATTCGGCGGCTTTGTGAAAAGCACCGGGTAATGTCGTTTGGTGTTTTTGGCTCTGCTGCTACGGGGCATTTCAATGAGAGCAGTGATCTGGATTTTCTTGTGGATTTTGATCCGGCTTTACCCGCCACCCAAAAAGCTGAGGCGTTTTTCGGGCTAAAAGAAGATCTTGAAGTGATGTTTTCTCGCTCCGTGGATCTGGTCACTGTGTCCTCCTTGACCAACCCTTATTTCAGAGCCTCGGTTCTTGAAGAGCGGCATTCCTTGTATGCAGCGTGAGGCTCTCAAGTACCTTTACGATATTCTTGCAGCTGCTGAGAAGGTTCAGCGTTTTGTTGCTGGTAGCAGTGAAGACGATTATCTGAGTGATGAGTTGTTGCAGTCTGCTGTTGAGCGCCAGTTCGAAATCATCGGAGAGGCAATGGGTAAGTTACACAAGATTGCTCCGGACGAGGCTGAGCGGTTTGTCGATTATAAAAAGATGATCGCATTTCGGAACGTGCTTATTCACGGCTATGCGACTATCGATCCGGTGATTGTTTGGGGTGTGGTGGAAAGCAATCTGAATGACGTTTTGAATCAGGCGCGGGAAGCTCTGAGCGCTGATTAATCATCGACAGTTGATATTGGACGAATGCCTCGAAAATGAGGGTAGAGGAAAATTGCATCTGACCCCGGGTTCACGCCTTTTGCTTTGGAATAAGGCGCTTTCTTGTCGGATTACGGCTTCGCCTAATCCGACACCCCAGGCCCGAAGTTAATTCACCGCCGCTTTAAAAAATAAACACTCAAATTCTGCCCCATCAGACTCTGCACCTCGCTGCCCAGTGCCTCCGCCTGAATTTGCTTCTGCACCGGTCCGGTTGCCAGGCTGTGGCCATCCACATCCCGCGCTTTCACGAGTTTCCATTCCACCTCATTACTCGCCATAGCCATCAGCTCTTTCAGCTGGGCAGTATCCTGCGGCCGGAACCATCTGTCGCGGCAGCCTCCCAGACTGTAGAAATCGGCGTCGGCAGTCAGCTCCTGCCAGCTGGCATCGCTTCTATTGGCAAGCACCATCCGGCGGAGCTGGCGCAGCGTCTGTCGGGTGGGTTGAAGCTTATGCTCGGCAACCAGTTTGCGAATCTGTTTGTCGCCGGACGTTTGCTCGGCAATGGCGGTGTGCATGTGCACTACAGCGCCGGAGCCGGTGGCCTGGTTAACCAGGGCCGCCAGAGACAGGGTGGTCATGGCCGGTGAGGGCAGGCGACCGACTTCGATCCAGTGCACCTGGTGGCCATCCGCCACGAAACGCTGGGCAATGGACCAGGGCCAGAACACGATGTTGTCCATGCCCATCTCGTTCGCCATGCGCGTGGCTTTGGCGATGTTGGCCAGGGATTCATCCACTGCGATCACTTCCACATCGTCCAGATAGCTGGCCAGTTCCATCGCCCGCTGGCCGGACTGCGCACCGCACACCATGATGCGAAGAGTGGCCGGGAGGTTTTCGGCGTCCAGCCCCAGTTCAGTGGCCATCAGGGTTTTCAGGCTACTTTCGGTACGATAGGCCAACCGGGACCAGGACGGCCATGCTTGGGGAACATCGGTCTTCTCCAGGCAAAGCTCCTCGGCCTTCTCATCGAAATTCTGCTTGATGGCTTCGTCTTCGGCCCGGTCGTAATAGCTGGCGGCCAAGACTGGCTGCAATGCCAGAGGCCAGTCCACCAGGTTCCACTGGCCAAGTTGTACCGCGAAGGGCTGGTGGAAGAGGGCGCCATACATCGCACTGATGATCAGTGAGCCGATGAGTCCGTCCTGCTCCTCACCAAGGGCGAACTGGGCCTGGATACTGTCGTTGATGGCCGAGGCCAGTCGCTCTTCATCGTCTTCAGCTGCCAGGGCATAGCCGGATCTGTCGGCGTATTGAGCGATGGCCAGTGTCAGGCGCTGCAGCTCGTCGCGAAGTTCAACGGTTTGTGCGACTTCGGCAATGATCGCCCGACGCAGCAGGGTAACCAGCTCTTCCACCGCAGGATTGGGCATCAGAGTTTTCCGGAGGGCAAGGATCAGCAGATCGTCTTCACTGGCGGCCTCAAGGGAAATCTGTGCGTCCGGGTTATCCAGGCCATATTGGTGATGAATAATGGCGCTAACAAACCGGCCCAGCTCCTGATGCGGCAGACCATCCCGCTGAAGCAGAGCGATAGCATCATGGGCCAGGGCGGAATCTGCCTTGTTAACTTGCAGGTGCTGGGCGCAGGTGAGCATGCCGCTGTAGACGGAATCCCATTCGGCGCCGGTTTCCAGCAGCTTGCGGTAATGCAGATAGGCCACATCGAACTGTCCCTGCAAACGCTTGGAATGAGCAACACCGCAGAAAGCGGCGGCAGATTGCCGCTCGCAGTCAAGAGCCTGCAGGAAATACTGCTCTGCAAGCGCCGGCCGTTCGGTTTTCAGGGCCCAGTAACCCAGGTTGCAATACTGCTGAACCTGGCCCGGCTGATGGTCCAGGCTGGCATTGAATAGGGTGTGGGCTTTCTCAAGCTGCCCGTCGTCCATCTCCACGCGGCCAAGAAGCCCCAGGCCACCGGCATTCTCCGGCTCCAGAGCCAGCGCCTCGTTCAGATAGCCCCGGCATTCCTGCCGCGCTTTCAGCCGCTGGATATGGCTGAGGCCGTTGCTGTTGGACTCCCCATAGGCAAGATTGGCCTGCAGAAGCAGGCGGGCAACCTGGGCCTGTTGGGATTGGGATACCTGGACTTGATGCTTGGCTTGCATGGGACACCTCGTGAATACAGCCGCAATTGGGGGCGGCAAAGGTCTGCAGTTTTTGACGGTTTGCCGTGCTTTGAGGAAGGTGTTGCGAAAGGTGTGCCAGTTCTCTAAATCAACCGAACAGGCCCTGGATAGCGTGCAACCAGCTCATCAGAGGTAAGTAGCAAGAAACCCTCTGCCTGGGCGACCTGCCGCTTAAGTGCGAATTTCCCAGATTAGAGGTGTTCCCTGAAATCCATGGATTCATGCAAGATGCGTACGATAACGATTTTCTGCTCATGCTCCTTGAAAAAGAGAATGTGCCTGGCCTTCTTCCCGGCCCTCTGCACCTGCATACTTAGGATACCGGGAAGCACTTCCGATCGCTCTTTGGCTAATGGATGTGCAGGGCCTGACCGGGATAGCTCCTGGAGCGCGTTACCTATTAAGGCGCTGTAACGAACCGCCTGGTCACGCCCGAAGTTTTCCTCTGTGTGGAGGATTACTTGATCGAGATCCTCACTTGCCTTTTGTGCAAGCTCTACCGTCCATAGTTGAGCCATCTGCTTCAATCCTTGCGAGCGAGGTCAGCGGCGCGGCTTTTAAAATAGTCTGTAATTTCTTCGCCGACTCCAAGGCTTACAGTGCGCCCATTCTCGATGTCATCCAGACCTTCGGCCAATGCCTCGCGCAGTTTCAGGAGTTTGTTCTGGTATTGCAGTTCTTGCTCTTCTACCAGACGCAATCCTTCACGCAGAATTTCGCTTACATTCTGGTAGCGCCCCGTTTTTACAAGGGCGCCAACCAACTGCTCCTGGTGGTTGGTCAAAACGATATTTCGGGTTGCCATAGGAAGTCTCCCTCTAATGTGCATTGGCATATAATGCCATCGGGTGATCTGCCTGCCAAGACTCGGGTAACTTTCTTCGTCAGTTACCCTGGACCAGCCGCACTGGCCCCGGATAACGTGCAACCAGCTCATCAGAGGTAAATAGCAAAAAGCCCTCAGTCTCTGCCTGGGCAACCAGAATCCGGTCGAAATCGTCTGGCATTGTGAACTCACCAGCCATGAAGCCGATTCTCTTTTGCTGGCCTGCTTCCGGGGAATTGTAAGCTGTTACGCGGGCAACCGGTTTGCCGGCTTTTGCAATAATGAAGGCTTCACCTTTGGCTGCACGGGCAACCAGTTGTGACAGCCGGGTTTTTGCTTCATGCATGTTGATGGATTCCATGGATTGCGCCCCTGAGCTTAGCTAATAAGACTTAGTCTAACGTCCAGTTTTTGTGCGAGCCACCGTGAAAAAAACAGCAATCTAAAACCAAAAGGCCGGGCTATTAGCCCGGCCTTTTGATTCCAGAGTTCAGGTTTAGCGCCGTTAGCCTTGCAGCAACTGCAACACCTGCTGCGGCCTTGCGTTGGCCTGGGCCAGTACCGACAGGCCAGCCTGCTGGAGGACCTGGGTACGAGCGAGTTCTGCTGATTCCGCAGCGAAGTCGGCATCGCGGATACGGCTGTTAGAGGCCGAGAGGTTCTCGGACGTGGTGGCCAGGTTAGCGATGGTGGATTCGAAGCGGTTCTGGACGGCGCCCAGCTCGGCTCTGAAACCATTGATAGTGTCTATGGCATAGTCTACCGCGATCATGGCTAGATCCGCGCCTTCACGGGTCGAGATATCGATGTCGTTCATCGATGTCGTGTCGTCTTCGGCAGTTGCAACTACTGACTGCAAAGATTCGCTCAACGCATCGAATGTTCCGTCGTTATTCAAGTCAGCTTGAATGTCGATGGTAAATGGTTCACCAAACTGCGATGAGAAAAATATTTCATCGTTGTCAGCGTTCAAGTTGGCTTGAATACCGGTCTCATTGGACTTTGCATTTACCTGGCTTACAATATCGTTCAAGGAACTCAAGCCCTCGAAGTTATAGACTGTTCCATTGAGATCAACATTGAAATTGTACGAGTTGCCATCTGTAAAGCTGTCTATTAGTGTCAAATCTTCGGCCGGCGCTAGTGTTGTTGTCTGAACCAACGAACCGCCGTCATTACCGGTGAACTGAATATTTGAAATATTCGCCGAGTCTCCATTGGCCCCAGCTATAACAAAGTTAGTACTGTCTGTTACTTGGAGCGCAGATAAATCGGCACCATCAAAGTTGTCTAAAGCTTCATTGATAGCTGCCAAAAATCCTGCCCGGTCAAGGCCTGTAGTATCTACCGATATTTCATAAGGTTCAGAGAGAGCAGCGCCCCCCACCGTGCCGGATACGTTAAAGCTGAATGTCCCGCCCTCTGTCACGCCAACGGCGGAGTCAACGTCAGCGTCAGCGAGGAGTGTTCCAGTAGTCGTATCAGAAATGCCGGACAGGTCACCTGCAGTCTCCACGGTGACTACATCGTCAATTAGATTCAATTCGATACTGGCTGTTTCATTGTTTTGGTTCTGGAAAACGAGCGACTGTCCGATTGAATCGACGGAAATGCCAGTCAGAGCTTCTTGCTCGGCCGGAGTTCCGTTTTGCAAAACATCATCGATTTCTGTCTGAATCGCGGTAGCCAGTTCTGTGGGAGAGTTTACGTCGGCCAGGCTAAGCGAGCTCAATGCAACACCATTTATTGAGGTGTCGCCGCTGATATCATCTGTGCCATTGAAGCTGAAGCTCGAAACGTCGAAGCGTGTAGTAGCAGGCTCTCCCGGCCCAAGCACATAGCCACCTAATCCACTCGTCTCCTTCAGAATAGAACCAATCTGGCTGCCCCGAGAATCAAGCCCGCTGATAGCGATAGTTTCGCCCGTATTTGCCCCGACCTGGAAAGTCTGAGTCGCAAAAGTACCATCGAGCACTTTCAACCCGTTAAACGAAGTTTGTGAAGCTATCCGGTTGATCTCTTCAATCCGCTGCTGAACTTCTTGGTTCAGAGCCTGACGATCTGAAATGCTGTTGGTTGCGTTGGCGGACTGAACAGCCAGCTCACGAATGCGCTGCAGGTTGTTGGTAATCTCATCCATGGCGCCCTCAGCGGTCTGAGCGAGGGAGATGCCATCATTGGCATTTCGCTGAGCTTGGTTCAGTCCAGCAATTTGCGACTGAAAGCGCTCAGAGATCGCAAGGCCAGCCGCATCATCTTTGGCAGAGTTGATGCGCAAGCCCGAAGACAAGCGTTCGAGAGCTACGTTAGCCTGCCCCTGAGAGGCGTTCAGATTACGTTGTGCGTTCAGCGAAGCAATGTTGGTATTAATGACCTGAGGCATATCAATTCTCCCTGCTCAGCGGTGCCGGAAGCTCGGTACCCGCTTTTAAAAAGGAACCTTGCCGGCGGAAATTCGTTTAATTGCCGTTTTATTGGGTGGTAAGCGAAGCTTGTGCCAGTTTTTGGTTTTTTCACTTAGTCGTCTGTTTAGAAAAGAGTTTTATTTTTGGTTTTGTAGGCTCTAGAGCCTCTGGCGCCAACTAGCTGCCGCTCGAATGGGAATCGAATTGCCGGTTTTACATTTGTTAACAAAAACGACGGATTTTTTTCTAAAGCAACCGGACGAGGAGCCGTTAAATGGGGTAACAGGGCGGCGCTCCCAAACTGAAAACGGGCGCCAGACCTTTTCCATGAAATAACGACATCTGTCGAAGGAGAAGCATTATGGCTCTCGGTATTAACACTAACGTTGCCTCTTTAACTGCTCAAAACCAGCTGAACAACTCGCAAAAACTTAATGATCAAGCGTTGGAGCGCCTGTCGTCGGGTTTGCGTATCAATTCTGCAAAAGACGATGCGGCGGGCCTTGCGATATCGACTCGTTTTCAGGCCCAGATCTCTGGTTTGAATGTAGCGCAGCGGAATGCTAATGACGGAATCTCATATGCCCAAACCGCGGAAGGAGCGCTTGGAGAGATTACGAATGCATTAACGCGAATTCGTGATTTGGCGGTTCAGTCTGCAAACGCCACAAACTCTTCTTCAGACAGGGCTGCTCTGGATCAAGAAGTTACTGCGTTGAAGGATGAAGTTGAGCGTATCTCTCAGAGCACCCAGTTTAACGGGCAAAACATTCTCGATGGAACTCTGAGCGACCTCACTTTCCAGGTGGGTGCGAATCAAGGGCAAACCATTAGCGTTTCAGGGGTTGACTCTAGATCAACTCAGTTAGGCTCCACAACTCTCGAGGGCACGGCGGTAAAAGATGCTTCTTTCCCTCCCACCAATATCTCTATTGAGGGTAAGACAATAGACTTGTCCAATGCAGCATCGCTTGATGATGTGGTCGACGCCATAAATAAGAACACAGGTGTGACCGACGTTTCCGCGCAGCGTCAAACGAGCCTAACCCAGGACTTCAGCTTTGCAGCTTTGACCACCTCTAATGGCACCACAGTTGATATTAAGATAAATGACGAGACTATTACTGTAACCGAATCTGACAACATCAATTCTCTAGCAAAGAAAATTGAGGATAGCGGTGAAGGCGTGACTGCTGAAGTTGTTGGTGGTGAAATCCGCTTAACGACGCTTGACCAAGAGCTTGAAATTACAAGTGCTGATAGCGGTGCGGGCGCTTTCATATTGGGCACCTCGGGTGGGACAGCAGACGCCTCCGGCAAATATGAGGCAGGAATAACTCTAGTTTCTAAGGTCAGCAACTCCGATTTTTCCGTAGATGGAGCTGGTACCGGTGAAGTAGCTTTGGGACTGACCACTTCAGAGCAAACGAACAAGGTTTCCGAATTGTCAGTAAGTGACGATGTGAAAGCGGCCAACGCGATCACTACTGTTGATCAGGCTTTAGATCAAATTAATGGTCTTCGCGCAGAATTGGGTGCAGTGCAGAGCCGATTTGAATCTACTATTTCGAACTTGGCGTCTACATCTGAAAATTTGAGCGCTGCCAATAGTCGGATTCTGGACGCGGACTTCGCGGCCGAAACCGCTAAGCTGGCCAAGTCTCAGGTACTGCAGCAGGCCGGTATTTCGGTACTGGCTCAGGCGAACGCCCGTCCGCAGCAGGTTCTGTCCCTCCTGCAGTAAGGGGCTAGCGGTTACAGCCGGAACCCTCAGGTTCCGGCTTGACGCCGTTTGAGGATAGCGAGGTAAAGCTATGAATGACGTTAACCTGAACAGCCCGGATCTGAAGCTGGTTCGCACCAGTGAGCAAGCGCCGGCTCGGGCAATTTCGTCATCTCAGGCCGAAGGCAGGAATGCCTCCGACCTTGCTGGTTCGTCTGCCGCAGTCAGTCAGGTTGAGAGCTCCCAGGTCACTTCGGACGTGTCCAAAGCTGAAAAGCTCCAGGCTCGGAATGAAGCCACACGGGAGCAACTGGATGATGCGGTGAGACAACTGAACGATTTTGTTCAGAATGTGCAGCGGGATTTGCAGTTTGAGGTGGATAACGACCTTGGTCAGACCATCGTAAAGGTAGTCGATCAGTCGACCAAAGAGGTTATCCGCCAGATTCCGGATGAGCTAGCGTTGAGGTTGGCAGAAAACTTGCAGCAGGATGAGCCGCTGACGTTGTTTAATATCAAAGTGTAAAAGCGGTCGCTTTTACGCCGATATAAACGATGGTATTTCAGCACCGCCGCACCCGAGAGGGGCCGGCGGTGTTCTGCGTTTTTGGGGTGAGAGGGTTCTCCCTCTCCCCCGGCCCCTCTCCCGCGAGGGGAGAGGGGAGGTGTTGTTAACTGTTACAGGGTGTTACAAATCGGCGAAAGAAAAAGGCAAAGTTTTGCCGCTTTTTGCCGATAAACTGAACAATGAAGAGATTCGCCCCCTTGAGGAGGCATGAGCATGGCAAACATATCATCGTTGGGTCTTGGTTCAGGCGTTCTGAATTCGGATCTGGTTGATCAACTGGTACAGGCAGAGCGTGCGCCTACGGAAAATAGGCTTACACAGAAGACAGAGCAAACCCAGGCTTTGCTGTCCGCCTACGGTAAGCTACGCAGCGCTGTTACCGAATTGCGTTTGCCAATGCGCCAGCTCAGCGCTCCGGATAATCTCAAGGCATTTTCTGCAAGTTCTTCTAACGAAGGTATTGGGGTTTCCGTAGACAGCACTAAGGCGAGTCGCGGCACATACAGCGTTGAGGTAACCAGTCTTGCTGGTGCGCAAGCGTTGGCTTCCAGGGATGTGTTCGCGGATCGCGATGCGACCAGTGTGGGGCAAGGCACGCTGACGCTGAATGTAGGCGATAAAACCACGAATATCACTGTTGATAACAGCAACGAAACGCTTCAGGGGCTGGCAAACGCGATCAATGATTCAGATGCGGGCGTCTCTGCCGGTGTTATCGATACGGGGAACGGGTTCCAGTTGGTTCTTTCTGCGGATGAGACCGGAACGGCCAACGCTGTAAGTATCTCAGTTTCCGGCGACACGGGTGGCACAGATACTGATAACCAGGGCCTGTCCCGTTTTGCGTTTAACACCGGAATGGATGCGGATTCCGGTCTGCAAGAAACAATTGCCGCTTCAGATGCCGTCATGAAAATCAACGGCGTTGAGGTTACTCGGTCCACCAACAGTTTTGAGAATGTAATTGATGGCTTGACCTTCGATATCACCGAGACTGGTTCCTCTATTATCAAGGTTCGGCAAGACTTGGGTGCGGTTGCTGATCGCGTACAAGGCTTCGTTGATAAATTTAATTCGCTTCAGTCCACTATTGATAGTCTCGCTGGCTTTAACGCTGAGGCAGGCGTTGGCAGTCTGCTCACGGGTGACAGTACCGTCCGTTCTATTCAGAATCAATTGCGCCAGGTGCTGACGCGGGTTGTGCCGGGCCTGGAAAATTCCAGTGTTCGTAGTCTGGCGGATGTGGGCATCACGACCAACTTTGAAACTGGTGGTCTGGAGTTTGACCGAGCCAAGTTTGAAGAGCAGCTGAAGAATAATCCGGACGATGTGACGGCACTGTTTGCAGAGCAAGGCCGGACAACCGATAGCCAGGTCGAGTTCGTCCGGAGTGGCTTGAATACTGAGCCAGGCCGCTACGATATCAACATTACCCAGGCGGCGACGCAGGGCGCACTATCTGGGGCTGCGTTTACGGCCCCACTTATCATCGGCGCCGGCAATGACGAGCTGACGTTCCAGGTTAATGGTGAAACGTCTGTGAGCGTTCAGCTCACTCAGCAAACCTACAATACAGCTCAGGAGCTGGCAGACGAGATACAGGCTCAGCTGAATGCCAATAATGCTCTGAATGCGTCTGGCTCGGGTGTCCAGGTTGGCATTGGAAGCGGCGGCGAGCTGACCTTTACCTCCTCCGATTACGGCAGTGATTCGAACGTCAGCCTGACATCAGTAGAAGATGGTTCCGCTTATGGGTTGTCTGCTGCCACCGGCACTTCAGGTATCGATGTGGCAGGCACCATTGGTGGCCGAACCGCGGAAGGCGACGGCCAGGTACTCTTTCTGGGAAGTGGCAATGGTGGTGCGTCTGGTCTGCAGGTTCGTATTCTGGGCGACCAGACTGGCAGTCGTGGCTCGATTACTTTTGTGGAAGGCGTTGCAGAGCGGACGGTTGATCTGGTTTCCAGTTTTGTGGGTGCTGATGGCGCCATCGAATCGCGGACTGAAAGCCTCAATCGCGATCTGGAACAAATTCAGGAAAATCAGGCGCGACTTGAGGAACGTATTGCTGCTTACCGTGAGCGCTTGGTTAGTCAGTTCACAGCGGCAGATTCCCTGATTTCCCAGCTCAACAGCACACAGGATTACGTAAGCCAGCAGCTCGCTGCGCTTGCACCCCAAAACAACCGGAACAACAACTGATCGGCGTAGGCCGATTAGCGAACGAAGAGGTTTAGTATGAACGGTTTACAGGCATATCAGCGCGTCAACACCCAAACCAGCATTACTGATGCGGATCCGCATAGGCTGATCCAGCTTTTGTACAATGGCGCTATTGAGCGCATCAACATGGCCAAGTCTCGTATCCAGGCAAAGGATTACGGCGGCAAGGCCCAGTTGATCAATAAGGCCATCGAGATTATTGGTGGACTGCGCTCCTTCCTGGATTTCGCGCAGGGTGGCGATCTGGCTGCGCGTCTTGAGGCGCTGTATGACTATATGGAGCGCTCTTTGCTGGAAGCCAGTGCCAAGAATGATTTGGCCAAGCTGGATGAGGTTCTTACCCTTCTGCGTTCTGTTAAAGAAGGGTGGGATGGTATTCGGGAAGAGGCTATTGGTCAGCAGGCTGCTGGCTGATCAATAACCCCCTCTCCCCAGCCCCTCTCCCGCCAGGGGAGAGGGGCTTTATAGCCATTCCTCACGCTCTCCCGTACAATACTGCCCTTATTTTCAACACATCCATTCTGTTCAGTCTGGAGCAAGGGCATGTCTGATATTAAAAAGGTGGTGCTGGCCTATTCTGGTGGCCTGGATACTTCCGTAATCGTTCGGTGGTTGCAGGATACCTATAACTGTGAGGTGGTGACGTTCACCGCCGACATCGGCCAGGGCGAGGAAGTCGAACCGGCGCGGGCGAAAGCCGAGGCGTTGGGCGTTAAGGAAATCTACATCGAGGACCTGCGCGAGGAGTTTGTGCGCGATTACGTGTTCCCGATGTTCCGCGCGAACACCATCTATGAGGGTGAGTACCTGCTGGGTACGTCCATTGCCCGTCCTCTGATTGCCAAGCGTCTGATCGATATCGCCAATGAGACCGGCGCTGATGCTATTTCCCATGGCGCTACCGGTAAGGGTAACGACCAGGTGCGTTTCGAGCTCGGTGCCTACGCGCTGAAGCCGGGTGTGAAGGTGATTGCGCCCTGGCGTGAGTGGGATCTGAATTCCCGCGAGAAGCTGCTGAAGTACTGCGAAGAGCGCAACATCCCGGTGGAAATGAAGAAGGGCAAGAGCCCGTACTCCATGGACGCCAACTTGCTGCACATTTCCTACGAAGGCATCAATCTGGAAGATCCCTGGGCGGAAGCCGAGGAAGATATGTGGCGCTGGAGTGTGTCTCCGGAAACCGCGCCGGATGAGCCGACCTACGTTGAACTGACCTATAAGAAGGGCGACATTGTTGCCATCGATGGTCAGGACATGAAGCCCCACGTGGTTCTGGAATCCCTGAACAAGCTGGCGGGTGCCAACGGTATTGGCCGTCTGGACATCGTCGAGAACCGCTATGTGGGCATGAAGTCCCGCGGCTGTTACGAGACCCCGGGCGGTACCATCATGCTGCGTGCCCACCGTGCCATTGAGTCCATCACCCTGGATCGCGAAGTGGCGCACCTGAAAGACAGCATCATGCCGCGCTACGCCGAGGTGATCTACAACGGTTACTGGTGGTCCCCGGAGCGCGAGGCTCTTCAAGCTCTGATCGATCAGACCCAGCATTATGTAAACGGCACTGTTCGCCTGAAGCTCTACAAGGGCAATGTGGATGTGGTTGGCCGTAAGTCTGAGGATTCCCTGTTCGACGAGAAGATTGCTACCTTTGAGGAAGATCAGGGTGCCTACGATCAGAAGGATGCAGAAGGCTTTATCAAGCTGAATGCGCTGCGTCTGAGGATTGCTGCTGGCAAAGGCCGCAAGCTTTAAGTCTGCTCTACGGACGCCCGGAACTCTCCGGGCGTCTTCCCCGTTACCGCCTTGAACTTCCTGTGAAACGACGTGGTTTCACTGTATCCCAGCCTCAGTGCAATATCCGGAATGGCCAGCTCGCTGTTGCGAAGATAGTCCTCGGCCATTTTTTGCCGCACTTCATCCAGCAATTTCTGGTAAGACACGCCTTCCTGGCCGAGTTTTCTCTGCAGGGTTCGGCTGGTCATACCCAGGTCTTCAGCCACCATGTCCTGCCGGGTAATGCCGTGCATCAGTTGTTGCTGGATGCTGTGGCGGACTCTTGAGGTAAGGTCGCTGTCGGTATCCAGGGAGGCCAACTGGCTCAGGGCATGGGCTTCCAGGGTTTTTCGAAGTAGGGGATCCGGTTGTCTGAGTCGAGTTTCCAGCAGACTTTTCTTGAGCGTGATGCTGTCCTCATCGGCTGAGAAGGTAACCGGGCAGTGCCAGCGTTCCTGATAGGCCTTTTCAAATTCTGAGCCCGGAGAGGCCCGGCGGAGTTTTACCGAGCTGGGTGACGCCTCCTGATTGTCCGCAAGCCAGCGGGCGTAGTTCACCCAGGAGGCAAACACGTTATCCACCAGTTGCGGCCGAACGACAGGATCGGTGTAGTTGCAGTTCCAGGTCAGTTTGATGTCGTCGCCTTTCATGGCGAGGCTGGTGGTGCCCATGTCTCCAACGAGTTTTTCGAACGGCGCAATGCGTGCCACGGCTTCGCCGAGGGTGGCGCAGCTCATGGTGATGTAGCCAAGCACACTGTAGGAGCCAGGTTGAACGAAGTCGCCAGTTTCCAGGCCCAGGATCGGGTTGCCGGTTTGTTCGCACAATAAACGGATAAAGTGCTGGAACTGCTCGCCGTTAATGCGGCCGTCGTCGGTGTCCAGGATGTTCTGGTCCAGTTCAGCCTGGTCGAAAAGGCGATTGATATCCACGCCGGCGGATTCGGCAGCACGAACGTATTGGCGCAGGGCGGCGACAGAGGCGGTTCCGAGGGTTTTCATGGTTACAGCACTGTTTTTGGAGTCGTTATAGCCGGAGTATAACGGAACTGGTGCGGAAACGTCTGGAGCGGAAAATAAAAAGGCCAGCTAAAAAGCTGGCCCAAAAAACAAGGAAAGAACGAAAGTGCCTGAAAAATTCGTTAATCCGGTGGATTCGATTCCCCATATGGCGGCGGAGGTACTACTCGGCTCCTCCACCATGGGGGATACTGCTTAAATCCACAATTGCAGAATAAGTCGTCCGGCCTTTCCTGTCTGTTTGTGAAGTGTGTATCAGTGTTACCGAGTGTGTCGCCGCTTCAGGCGGTCGCTCCGATCTCCGGCGCAGTCTCGGTAAACCGACGCGTATCGTAGGCATCCACCAGCCCCTGCACCGCTGCCCGTTCCATATCCTGGATCGAGGGTGTGCCGTTCTGGGCGTCGGCCTTGCACAGCACCATGCCGGCTTCCACAGAAATATAGCCGGCTGTGGTTTTCAGGGCCTTGTGGTTGATGCCATCGAAGACGCGCCGGAACGCTGTGGTAGTGCAGTGATCGCTGTTCGGGAAGTAGGCAATGATGGCGAACTGGTTGTCGCCAACGCGGCACAGGGCATCAATGGGGCGAATCAGGGTGCTCAGTCGGCGGGCAATGCCGATGGCCAGTTCGCTCATCACTGTGGGCGGGTGTTTGCGCTTCAGTTCCTGCCAGTTGCGAATGCCGCACAGTACATAGGCAGAACTGCCGCCTCGGGATTCAGCGTGGCGCAGCATCTTGGTCAGCCGCTCGCGACCGTATTTGGTGTTGCAGAGACCGGTTTCCAGATCAATGATGTTTGTGGATTCCAGCTCACGATTGTTCTCGATCAGCAGGGAGTTGGCCCGGAGCAGGGTGTTCTGGCGGTCGGCCATTCGGTCTGCGGCAAAGATGCGAGGGATCAGTTGCTTGGTCATGTCGGACTTGTAGATGTAGTCGTCCACGCCCCGGTCGAAGGCTTCTGAAAGAGCCTCGACGCTTTCCCGTGCCGTGAGCAGGATCACGTAAGTGTAGTGATTGTTCTGCTCGTCCTGTTGTCGCACCTGGTCCGTCAGTTCCAGGCCATCCATCTCGGGCATCAGCCAGTCGGCAATCAGCACGCTCACCGGGCGCTGTTCGATCAGCTGCAGGGCTTCCGGTGCGTTATTAACGATGCGTACGTCGCGATATCCGGCATTTCGCAGCGTGCGGCCAACCACCATACTGCTGAATTTCGCGTCGTCTACTACGAGGATGGGAAGGTCCAAATTTGGCATTGTTATCTACTTTTAGCAGTCCGTTGTCAGGTGCGGGAGTTGTCGGGGGTTGGTATCATCCCCAGCAAACTCAAGAAGTATACCTTCTTACCCTGTTGGAGAATAACGACCATGCCTTCTTTTGACATTGTTTCAGAAATCGATATGCACGAAGTCACCAATGCGGTCGACCAGGCCAAGCGCGAACTGGGCAATCGCTGGGACTTCAAGAACGTTGAAGCCGACATTGAGCTGGACGACAAGGGCATCACCATCAGTGCCGAGCAGGAGTTCCAGCTCGAGCAGTTGCTGGATATGCTGCGGATGGCGTTTGCCAAGCGCAATATCGATGCCCGCGCGCTGGCCGAGGACGGCGACAGCAAGTCCGGCAAGCTGGTCAAACAGCACCTGCTGCTGAAGCAGGGCATTGAAACTGATATGGCCAAGAAGATCGTGAAGATGATCAAGGACCAGAAGATGAAGGTCCAGGCCAGTATCCAGGGCGATAAGGTGCGGGTGACCGGCAAGAAACGGGATGATCTCCAGGAGGCCATCGCTATGCTGCGCGAAGCTGAGCTGGATATCCCGCTGCAGTTCAATAATTTCCGCGACTGATCCGGAGGCTTTACCATCTTAACCGGCACCCGCCTGACCCTGATTCGGGATACGCTTTACACCTACATCCGTTGGCAGGTGATCGCCCTGTTATTCCTGGGGTTCTCGGCGGGTTTGCCGTTTCTGCTGGTGTTTTCCACCCTTAACGCCCGGCTGGCGGATGTGGGAGTGGAAACCGCCACCATCGGGTTCTTTAGCTGGCTCGGTATTACCTATTCAATCAAGGTGTTCTGGGCACCGGTGGTGGACCGCCTGAAACTGCCGTTGCTCGACCGGCTTTTGGGCAAGCGGCGGAGCTGGATTATCTTTGCGCAGGCGGGTATCGCCACGGGGCTGTACCTGATGGCTCACGTGGATGCTACGGCAGCGCCTGAAATGATGGCTCTTTGCGGCCTGCTGGTGGCCTTTTCCTCCGCCACTCAGGATGTGGCCATTGATGCCTACCGCATCGAGATTGCCGAGGAGCGGCTGCAGGCGGCGCTGGCCGCAACGTATATCTTCGGTTACCGTCTGGCGCTTCTGGTGGCCGGCGCCGGGGCTCTTTACCTGGCGGAATTCTGGTCCTGGCAGGTGTCCTATGAGGTGATGGCGGCCCTCGTAGGCGTTGGCGCACTCACCGTTCTCATCGTTCGCGAGCCCAGCGTGAACCACTTTGCTGCCGCCCAGGACATTGCTCACAAGATTGAGCAGGAGGCCGCCAGGCGCACCCATCTGAATCCGCGCCTGGCGAGACTGGTTGGCTGGTTCTACGCTGCTGTCGCAGGCCCGTTCCTGGATTTTTTCAGGCGGTACAAGGAGCTGGCGCTGGTCATCCTGCTCATGGTTGCCGTGTACCGTATCTCGGACATTGCCATGGGCGTCATGGCCAATCCCTTTTACCTGGACTTCATGGGGTTCAGCAAAACCCAGGTGGCTGATGTGACCAAGATTTTCGGCTTCTTCATGACCATTGCCGGCTCGCTGGTTGGTGGGGTTATGGTGGTTCGTTACGGGGTTCGTCGAATTCTTCTGCTGGGGGCGATCATGACGGCCGCCACCAATCTTCTGTTCGTCGTTCTGGCCCAGTACCCGCCCAACATCGTTACCCTGGCCGCGGTGGTGAGCGCCGATAACCTCAGTGGCGGTATTGCCAACGTGGCCCTGATTGCCTGGCTCTCCAGTATGACCAGTGCCTCGTTCACGGCAACGCAGTACGCCCTGTTCAGTTCCTTGATGACCCTGCCCGGAAAGTTTCTGGGGGGCTTCTCCGGCATCGTTGTGGCGGGCTTCGGATATGCGGAGTTCTTCCTGGTGGCCGGCATAATGGGCGTCCCTGCTATTTTGTTGGCCATGTTCATGATCCGAAATGGCCATCGATTGGATGCGCTAGCGCCGCGGAATGAATCAAAGCCTGATGCAGAACCGGTGAGCCCTTGATGCCCGAACCAACCAAAGATCAGAAGATCTGGCAAGTTGTACTGGCTGTCCCGGAGGGGAGGGTGGTCAGTTACGGTCAGGTTGCGGAGATGGCGGGATTGGGCCGGCAGGCGAGATATATCGGAAAGGCGTTGGGCAAGCTGCCAGAAGGGCATGCGGTGCCCTGGTATCGGGTGATTCGCAGTAACGGCCAGATTGCATTTCCCGCGGGGTCCGAGAAATATCGGGAGCAGGTAAGCCGGCTTGAAGCCGAGGGTGTCGAAGTCACCGACGGGCGGGTTTCGATGTCGCGATATTGTTGGCAATGAGCGTCTGGAGGTGAGCCAACAGCTCCGCTTTTTCTCCGGCAGGTTCCCGTGAAAGCCGGTCCGCAATATAGAGCTGAACCGTTGCAATTGCCCTCAGGCACTCCTCGTACAACTCTCTGGCTTTGATCGCACTCAGGTCACAGACCTGAACTCCAAACCGCTCCATATGTTTTCTCGGCCACCATTTCTTGCTGCCCATGAGGGTGAGAGCGGAGATATCCTGCCTGATATAGGCGGTTGTGCACACGACATCGTAGGCGGGCGCCAGTCTGATGGAATCAATGCTCTCGTAGACCAGGCCAAAGTTCTTCAGGTGGGCGTCGCCATTTTGCAGGATATTGTTCAGGACCATCATCTTGAAAAACTGTTCAAGGGAGGCCTTCTTGTTCTCTGCGCTAACAAACGTTTTGATGGTTTTGGCAATTTGCTCGTAGCTGCCGGTGTACTTTTCTTCCCGCTGTTTTGCCTGAAGCACACACATGTCTTCAAAGCCAAGCGCCTCGCCGCTGTCTTTCAAATCGAACCGCTTCATGATGAACAGGGATTCGTCATCCGATAGATAGAATTCGGGAACGGGAATTCCGGCGTACTGGCAGGCGAGCATGCAGCAGTATTCGTTGAGAGCCAGTTCGGGATAATCAGGGCCCCAGGCTTTGACGATGTAGTCTTCGAGCCGGAGTGTCGCCTTGTTTTCGAGTGTTGCCAGGACTTTGGGCTGTACACCACTCAGTGCAGAGCGAAGCGCAAATCGTGACACCAGCTCCTCGAACAGGGTGGGGTTGTCAGAGTGCAAGAGTTTTTCGAGGCTCAATGAAGTCTCGCCAGAGTGGTCATCAGGGTTGAACTCGACCCGGCCACGTATATTCGGTGCCAGGAGTCGAAGAAGCCCAAAGTCGTCGGTATCCGTAAGTTTGGCAAACTGCTTTTTGATTACCGAAAGCAGGTAGCCCTCCGGCAGATGCATCTCGAAAACCGGGTGCAGTTGGGGATGGCTATAATCTTTTTTTCGGACCGGCATGGTCAGCGAGACGAAGGCGTCGGGATTGGCTTTCTCGGAATAGCTGAAGACAAACTCGCCTGACTCGCGGAACAGTTTCCCCGCAGGCCTGTGATTTACATGAACGTCCAACTCATCGCTCATCACGCAGCTCCTCCAGGGTCGGGAATGGAGACTTGTCCCGGACAGCCAGCTCCTTACCCAGGTAGTCGAGTATTTTCATAACCTTGCGGATGCCGATGTCGCCAGATCGCCCGTTTTCCAGCGCATTTATGGTGGCGCGAGAGATGCCGAGGTGGTCTGCCATTTTTTGCTGGGAGACGCCTTGTTGTTGGCGGAATGCAGAGATTTCGTGTCCGAGGGTCTGAAAATCCATTGCCGGCCTGTTCTGACTAAAATAATTTACATTATTGTCTCTATCTTTCGATATGTAAAGTATTTTAGCTGTATGCTGGCTCGTCCCTGAGCTGGCCTCACTTCTCTGATGGATCTGAGGGATTACAGCCTAAGAGCCCCATCCACCTCAAGCATACGCCCGGACACATAGTCATTCTCAAAGATAAACGCCGCCGCCGAGGCGATTTCTTCTGGCTTGCCCATGCGCTTGAGCGGAATGCCGGCCGTCATTTTTTCCAGGGCTTCCGGTTTCATGGAGGCGGTCATTTCGGTCTCGATGAAGCCCGGGGCGATACCGGCGCAGCGGATGCCGTAGCGGGCGAGTTCCTTGGCCCATACGGGAACCAGGGCGGAGACGCCGGCTTTGGCGGCGGAGTAGTTGCTCTGGCCCATGTTGCCGGCGCGGGAGATGGAGGCGATGTTGATGATCGCGCCCTGGTCGCCGTTCTTGATCATCTGGGTGGCGGCTTCGCGGCCGCAGAGAAACACACCGGTGAGGTTGACGTCGATCACCGCCTGCCACTGGGACAGCTCCATGCGGCGCTCAACTTCGCCATCCTTCACTTTGACCATCAGGCCGTCTCGCAGGATGCCGGCGTTGTTGATCAGGCCATTGAGGTGGCCGAAATCTTTTACGATGGCTTCAAAGGTTTTTTCAACGTCTTCTTCTTTGGCGACGTTGCAGACGTAGCTTCTGGCCTCAGCGCCCGCGGCCACGCAGGCGGTGACGGCTTCGTCCAGCTTCTCCGGCATCAGGTCGATCAGCGCAATTTTTGCACCTTTGGCCGCAAGGTATTCGCCCATGGCGCGGCCAAGGCCCTGGCCGCCGCCAGTGATTGCAATCACGGAATCTTGAAGTTTCATGTTTTGCCCTAACTACTGTTATCAAGTGGCTTTACAGTTGCTGTGCGTCTTTTCACCGGTATGGCTGGTGCGTAGAGCCATGAATGTGGCTTCTTGTTAGATACGGAAGGACTGCGAGTATACCAGACCTTCTGAAATTCCTGCTCAGACCCTGAGGTCCCGATGTCCGTGTTTCTTTTTCTATTCATAATCATGCCGATTGCCGAGATGGCGGTGTTGATCCAGGTGGGTGGCATGATTGGTGTGCTCAATACCGTCGGGTTGGTGTTGTTGACCGCCGTGATCGGCGCCTGGCTCCTTCGCCAGCAGGGGTTGGCAACGCTTTTGAAGGCCAATCAGCGACTGAACAGTGGCGAATTGCCGGCCAAGGAGGTTGCCGAGGGGCTGATCCTTGCGATTGGTGGTGCGCTATTACTAACACCTGGCTTCATTACCGACACGGTCGGGTTTTTGTGCCTGATCCCCGGAACGCGCCACTGGCTTGCAGCACAGGCGCTCAAGCGCATGGTCGTTGCTGGTCAAAGCCGTGGCAGCAGTTTCTATTTTCGCGCGGGTGGCGGTTCCAATCCGTTCGGGCAGGATCCGTTTGGCGGCCAGGAGAACCCGTTCGGCCGGCAGCGGCCTTTTGATCGGGACAGCAATGGCGACATCATCGAAGGCGAGTACCAGGATGAGACGGAATCCGATCGGGACCGGATCGAAAAAAAGTGAAAAAATTTTCTCTCCGGGGTGTTGAAAACACCTACCAGCTACCCCAAATAGGAACCACAAGTTCGCTGCGGGCTGATTTCCTCTGAAAACAGTTGGTTATCAAGCCGGGCAATTTGTCGGGTTACGCTTCGCTAATCCGACCTACATCAACAATGTCATTGCCACATTAATCTGACTATTGGAGAAACCGAGCAATGAAAATTCGTCCGCTACACGACCGTGTTGTCGTGCGCCGTAAGGAAGAAGAAGAGAAAACTGCGGGTGGCATCGTGCTGCCGGGTAACGCCAAAGAGAAGCCTTCCCAGGGCGAGGTGATTGCCGTTGGTAACGGTCGCATCCTGGAAAACGGCGAAACCCGCTCACTGGCGGTCAAGGTGGGTGACACCGTGGTCTTCGGCCAGTACGCCGGGAACACCGTCAAGATCGATGGCGAAGAGCTCCTCATCATGAGCGAGAGCGACATCTACGGCGTGCTTGAGTGATCGCTGAGGCGAATCGCACGAACTCTCATTAATCCGATTGATTCAACAACTTCGGTTTAACGAACAGGAATAGAAGACATGGCAGCAAAAGACGTTAGATTCGGTGATAGCGCACGTAAGCGCATGGTCGCGGGCGTCAATGTACTGGCAGACGCGGTTAAAGTGACCCTCGGCCCGAAAGGCCGTAACGTGGTTCTGGAAAAGTCCTTCGGCGCGCCGACCATCACCAAAGATGGTGTTTCCGTAGCCAAGGAAATCGAACTGTCTGACAAGTTCGAGAACATGGGCGCCCAGATGGTGAAGGAAGTAGCTTCCCAGGCCAACGACACTGCCGGTGACGGTACCACTACCGCAACCGTTCTTGCCCAGTCCATCGTTAACGAGGGCGTGAAGGCAGTTACTGCCGGCATGAACCCGATGGATCTGAAGCGTGGTATCGACAAGGCCACTACCGAAGCCGTGAAGGCGATCCGTGACATGGCCAAGCCCTGTGACGACAGCAAGATGATTGCTCAGGTAGGCACTATCTCTGCCAACGGCGACGATACCATCGGTAAAATCATCGCCGATGCAATGGAAAAAGTTGGCAAGGAAGGCGTTATTACCGTTGAGGAAGGCCGAGGCTTGGAAGACGAGCTGGACGTGGTTGAAGGTATGCAATTCGACCGTGGCTTCTTGTCTCCGTACTTCATCAACAACCAGGACAACATGTCTGCCGAGCTGGAAGACCCGTACATCCTGCTGGTCGACAAGAAGATCTCCAACATCCGCGAGCTGCTGCCGGTGCTAGAAGCTGTAGCCAAGGCTGGTAAGCCGCTGCAGATCATCGCTGAAGACATTGAGGGTGAAGCGCTTGCTACTCTGGTAGTGAACAATATGCGTGGCATCGTGAAAGTCAACGCCGTGAAGGCGCCTGGCTTTGGTGACCGTCGCAAGGAAATGCTGCAGGACATCGCGATCCTTTCCGGTGGTACCGTAATATCTGAAGAAGTCGGCCTGACTCTTGAGAACACCACCCTGGATGACCTGGGCACAGCCAAGCGTGTGAACGTCACCAAGGAAAACACCACCATTATCGGCGGTGCTGGTGCGCAGGCGGACATCGAAGCTCGCGTTGAGCAGATCCGCAAGCAGATCGAAGACAGCTCTTCCGACTACGACAAGGAAAAGCTGCAGGAGCGTGTTGCCAAGCTGGCTGGCGGTGTTGCCGTTATCAAGGTTGGTGCCGGTTCCGAAGTGGAAATGAAAGAGAAGAAGGCCCGCGTTGAAGACGCGCTGCACTCTACCCGCGCCGCGGTTGAAGAGGGCATCGTACCGGGCGGTGGTGTAACCCTGATCCGTGCCATTGCGGCCCTGGACAAGGTAGACGCCATCAACGAAGAACAGAAAGCCGGTGTTAACATTCTGCGCCGTGCCATGGAAGCTCCTCTGCGCCAGATCGTTTACAACGCAGGCGGTGAGTCTTCTGTTGTGGTTGCCAAGGTTCGCGAAGGCGAAGGTTCCTTCGGCTACAACGCCGCGACCGAAGCCTACGGCGATATGTTGGAAATGGGTATCCTGGATCCTGCCAAGGTCACCCGTTCCGCTCTGCAGGCGGCCGCTTCTGTGGCTTCCCTGATCATCACCACTGAGGCGATGGTTGCGGATGAGCCGCAGGACGAGTCTGCCGGCGGCGGTATGCCGGACATGGGTGGAATGGGCGGCATGGGAGGCATGGGCGGCATGATGTAATGCCGGCCTGATCTCGGCCCCTGAAAAACCCCGCGTTGGTTCACGCCAACGCGGGGTTTTTGTTTTTTTGTCATGAACTTGCCCCATGGCTTTGCTAGACTCGGCTTCCGGTCCATTATCTGTGCAACGCCGAATGAGTGACGCTGAACCCAAATCCTTTCTCCGCCCCGGCAAGGTATTCTTGCTCCTGCTGCTGGGCGCTCTGGTCTATCTGCTGTCACTGGTCTTTCTGGTCCCTGCGGGATGGGTCTGGCAGCAAGCCTCTGCCCATGTATCTCTGCCTCCCCAGGTAAAGGTTCAGCAGGTTGCCGGCAAACTCTGGGATGGCGAAGCCGGGGTTGTGGTGGCCGGTTTCCCGGTGCGTGTTGACTGGCGCCTTTATATGCCGTCGGTCACCAGCCTGGAATGGCCAGCCCGAATTTCCCTGGAATCGTCGCAATCCTCGCTCAACGGCGATGTTACGGTGGGCTGGCCGGCCAGTGCCCAGCTTGATGCCAGCGGACGGATCACGGTGGCCGAGTTTGAGGAGCTGATCCGCCAGAGCGGCGGCGCCATGATTGAAGGCGAAGTCATGATTGACCGTCTGAATATGGCCTGGGCCGATAACCGGATTACGCGGGCGGAAGGCCTGGGGCGCTGGGATGGCGGCCTGGTGACCTGGCCAATGGGTGGCCAGCGTGGGCAGGCCGAGTTTCCGCCCATGCAGGCGACGATGGATACCTCCCAGGGTGGTGTGGCGCTGACCGTCTCCGAGCAGGGCGCCCAGGGGCCAGCAGCAGATGCCACCGTGTTCTGGAACGGAATGATGGAACTGCGTGTCTACAAGCGTATGGTGGATCTCGCCGGCCAGCCCTGGCCGGATTCTGCCAGCCCGGGTGATGTCGTATTCCGGGTACGCCAGCCTCTCGTACCGGGGGCAAGATAATATGGCGCTGTTGAGTATTCCGGCCCAGAGCCGGATTTCCCGGATCCTCGCCAACCTGTTGCTGTTGGTGCTGGTGGTGTATTTGGCCAACACTCTCGCCCGGATGACCTGGTTATACGCCTGGGACGACCGGCCGGTGCCAGACGCGCCGGTCGCAGCCGGTGCAGGCAGTCTGTCAGGCGGTAGCCGTTTGACGACGTCCATAGCCGTTTACGATTTCTTCGGGCGGTCTGAGCGACCGGTCGAGGTGGCCGATGCGGTTCGCCGCTCGGCTCCGGAAACCCGGCTTCGGCTCCGGCTGGAAGGGGTACTTGTCGCACAGCGCCCGGAGGACTCCGGTGCTATAGTTGCTGGGAGCAATGGAGAAACCGCATATTACCGGGTAGGGGAGATGCTACCCGGCAATGCCGAGCTGGCCGAAGTGGAACCCGGGCGTGTTCTGATTCGTCGGGGTGGGCGATACGAATCCCTGACTTTCGAGGAGCAGTCGTCTGAACTGGTTGCAGAAGTGACCGAGGAGCCTGCAGAATCATCACCGGATGAGTTCCTGGCCAGCGCCCGTGAACAGATTGACAGCCAGGGCATTGCCGCACTGGCGCCTTTCGGGTTGAGCCCGGTGGACAATAGCGGCATGTCCGGTTACGTGTATGACGGCTCTAACGCCATGCTTAACGCCGTCAACCTGCAGGCCGGGGACGTGATAACGGCTATCAACGGTCAGCGGCTGGGCGATATCAGCCAGGATAAGGCCCTGCTTGAGAACTGGCGCGGCCAGGCCCAGCTGGAGATAGAAATCGAGCGTGACGGATCCATCCTCACCATCAGTTATGCCATACCCGAGCAGTGGCGCTGACCGGGTTCATCGAAACAGGACGAAATCGCCAGATGTATAACCACAAGATCAATGTTTTGCGGGCCATTGTCCTGCTTTTTCTCCTTCCCTTTATGTCCATGGCTTATGGGCAGGAAGCCGAGACATGGCGGCTGAACCTGAAAGACGCCGATATCCGTGCGTTCGTGACCCAGGTCGCGGACATTACCGGGTACAGTTTTGTGGTGGATCCCAGGGTGAAGGGCAAGGTAACGGTGCTCTCCAGCGCGCCCATGAACAAGGACGAAATTTACGATCTGTTCCTGGCGGTCTTGAATGTTCACGGTTTTACCGCCATCCCGGGCGCAGAAGTGATCAAGGTGGTGCAGCAGGTTGATGCCAAACAGTCGGCAGAGATTCTGGAGCGCTTTCCCGAAACCCCCTCCGAGCAGCTGATCACGCGGGTTATCCAGATTGACAACGCCAACGCCCTGGAGCTGGTGCCGATTCTGCGCCCCCTGGTGGCGAAATACGGCCATCTGGCCGGGGTGGCCGCCGCCAACGCCCTGATCATCAGTGATCATTCTTCCAATATCCAGCGCATCGAGCAGATTGTCCGGGAGCTGGATAGCCCGTCCAAATACGAAGTGGAAGTCATCCAGCTTCAGGAAGCCTGGGTGGGTGATATGGTGACCCTGCTGCAGGAACTGGCCCCGGATGAACTCGGCCGGGCCGGTGGCGACAATGCCGCCAGAAAATACAGCGTGACCGCAGATGAGCGCAGCAACCGCCTTATCCTGCGGGGCGATGAGACCTTCCGCGAAAAGATGCGCGGCCTGATTCGACAGCTGGACCAGCCCTCTGCCACCGGCGGCACCACCAAGGTCCTGAGGCTGAAACACGCCGACGCCAAAAACCTGACTGAGATCCTTAAGGGTGTGATGGGCGAGCTGGTGAAAGAAGGTACTGGTTCGGGAAGCGGCGGCGCCGCCAAACCGCAAAGCAGCTTTGCTGTTTTTGCGGATGAGGGGCTGAACGCGCTGGTGGTAAGGGGTGAGCCATCCCTGATGCAGGAAGCCGAACAGATTGTTGCGGCGCTGGACGTGCGCCGTGCCCAGGTGATGATTGAGGCGGCAATTGTCGAGATCAGCGACGAACTGGGCCAGGATCTGGGTGTCCAGGTCGCGGTCGGTGACGAGTCCGGCGAATCCACGCCGGTTGCCGGCACCAATTTCGGTAACGTGGGTCGCAGCCTGGGTGAGGTGCTCAGCGCGATTCTGACCGGATCCGCCATCACGCCGGCTACCGGTGGTATCACCATCGGCGCCGGCCAACGGAACGAAAATGGTGTGAGCTGGGGGGTTCTCCTTCAGGCACTGTCCACGTCTGCCGCTGCAAACCTGTTGTCCACGCCAAGCATCATTACCCTGGATAACCAGGAGTCCGAGATTATCGTGGGCCAGAATGTCCCGTTCCGCACTGGCCAGTCGACGGTTGTCGGTGACGGCACCACCAATCCATTCACCACCATCGAGCGTCGCGATATCGGTCTGACCCTCAAGGTTACCCCGACCATCAGTGCCGACGGCCTGGTGCGTCTGGTGGTGGAGCAGACCACAGAGAACGTGGCAGACAGCATCGAGGACGCCTCGGATATCGTCACCAACAAGCGGGAAATCAAGACCACAGTGCTTGCAGATGACGGTGAGACCATCGTGCTGGGCGGTTTGACCCGGGATGATTACCAGGTCAACAGGAGCAAGGTGCCCCTGCTGGGTGACATCCCGTTCGTTGGTCGCCTGTTCTCCTCCGAATCGGAGCGCCGGGTGAAGCGCAACCTGCTGGTGTTCCTGCGCCCCAAAATCATGCTGGGCAAGGAAGAGGCCGTTGCGGCTACTTCCGACAAGTTCAATCAGCTTTGGGACGTCAATCTGAACATCCGGGAGAAGCTGGGTATCCCCACCGAAGAGCAGCGTCCGACAGTGGACGCGCTGTTTGAAGACGGCAGCACCCGGGTAAAGTAAGCGCTCAGACAGCCAGTGGCGGCATCGGGCAATCCATCTGGTCCGCCACCAGCCGCATCAGTTCGTACTCCCGGGTTTCCACTTTCCCGTCGCGGGTAATGCAGTGCCCACAGGCATCGATGATTGCCGGTTTCAGCAGCGGTGAAAGACCGTTCAACGCGGTCAACGCTTCCCGTAGCTGGCGCATGGTGACTTTTTCCAGAACTGGCTCCACTCCATCCTTCGCATTCATGAAGCCGGCCATGGCCTCCCGATAGAGCTTCTCGGCGTCAGATTGGGACTCAGACCCAGCCCTTGCCATCAAGCTCAGGAGCCTCTGGAGGGCCGGCATGACCGGTTTGTAGCTCTTATAGCGCACCGGTACCACTCTGGCTGCTTCGTCGCCCAGGTGGCGTGACAGGAAGCTTGTCAGAGCGAGTTCAAACAGGGTAACCCGGTTATCCGCCGCCACAAGTTTCTGGACATTGGTAATGAGCAACTCCCGCTCTTCCGGGTCCAGCTTGCGAAGGGCAGGCATGGCCAGCTCCAGGGCAGGGAAACGGACGCCATCGCCGATGGTTTTCAGTGCCGGCAGCAGTTTCTCGAGTAGATCCGGCTGGCTGCCCAATACCGGGTGTGCCGGCAGCAGGTTCAGCCGTTCCGTTTGCTGTGGACGCGGCAGTTCGCTGATCAGCATGGCATAGCAGAGCTGCGTGGCCCCGGCCCGGGTGTACAGCAGGTTTCGGAAGGTGGCTGGCAGGCGTTCCAGAAAACGCAGGGCGAAATCTTCGCTTTGCCGGTTGATAGTGCCGACCTGATCTGAAAATTTCCGGGCCGGTTTTATGGTTTTTTCCGGGCTGGATGCAAGCGGTGAGGTTCTGCCACTCCTGCCGGTAACCGGCCCGAGTATGTCAGTTGCCGCGCCACTGAACCCGGACGCGCCCGCTTCTGGTGCTCCAGAGCCTCCCCGGTAGAGATCGGCGCCTGGTTCGGTATCCCTGAGCCGGCTTCGCAATCTGGCCAGCATGCCGGGCTGAATGGCATTGATTCGCTCATCTATGGGCGGGTGGGATGCCAGCAAAGAGGTGAACTTCATCCGCGCACTTTCGCCAAAACACATGTGATTCATGTCGCTGGCGTGGCTGGTTGTGTCCAGGTAACCGCCCTTCATTCCGATCTTGAACAGCGCTCCGGCAATGCCTTCGGGATTGCGGGTAAATTGCACGGAGGATGCGTCTGCCAGCATTTCGCGTTGCCTGGAGACCGCTGCCTGTATCAGCCGGCCAAAGAAAACGCCCACATAGCCAATCACAAAGAGGGCCAGACCAATGATGCCCATGGCCGCCTGGGCCCGACCGTCCCGTGATCGACCCACCCGGTGGCCGCGGTAGAAGGATGCGCGCAGTAGAAAGCCGCCAATCTGTCCGATCATCAGGATGCCGGCAAGCAGGGCAATGAGCCGAACGTTCAGCCGCATGTCGCCGTTGAAAATATGGCTGAATTCATGGGCGACCACGCCTTGCAGTTCGTCCCGGGATAACTGGGTGATGGCGCCGTGGGTGACGACCATGACGGCCTCACCGGGAGTGTAGCCGGCCACAAAAGCGTTGATGCCGGTTTCCTGATCCATCACATAGAGTTCCGGCACCGAGACACCACTGGCAATAGCCATTTCCTCAACGATGTTGCGCAGTTTGCGCTCGTCACTGTCGCGGGTATCGGGGTCAATGGGCCTGGCGCCAACCATTTTGGCGACCCGGTTGCCACCACCGGCCAGATCAACCCAGCGGAGAAGGGAGCCCAGAACAATCAGGGAGACAACCGTAACGGCGGTCAACAGGCCATGATTGGAGAGCAGCCAGTGGTGGAACGCAAGACCGGAGGATTCACTACGGGTTACAAAATAACCCACAAGGCAGACGGCAAGCGTGATAAACGCGACCGCCGTCAGGAAAAGAAAAACCAGCAGACTGGTGTTGCGCCGGGCATGGGCCTGGCGCTGAAAGAAACCGGGGTGAGCCATGCCTCAGGGCCTCAGAAGGCCACTTTCGGTGCCTGGCGGGCTTCCGGTGATTCCAGTTCCAGTTGCGACGTTTCCTTGAAGGCGAACATGCCGGCAACAAAGTTGTTGGGGAACTGCTCACGGAAAATGTTGTAGCTCATCACGCCATCGTTATAGGCCTGGCGCGCAAAGGCGACGCGGTTCTCGGTACTGGAGAGTTCTTCCATCAGTTGCTGGATGGTTTCGTTGGCCTTCAGTTCCGGGTAGTTTTCCGCCACCGCGTAGAAATTGGCAAGCGCCTTGGTGAGCAGGTTTTCGGCGCTGCCCAGGCGTTGGATCTTGGTTCCATCGCCGGGATCCTTGGCGGCGTCTTTTTGGGCGCTGACCGCATTGTTGCGGGCTTCCATCACCTGGGTGAGGGTGCTTTTTTCGTGGGTCAGATAGGCTTTTGCCGCTTCCACAAGATTCGGAATAAGGTCGTGCCGACGCTGCAGTTGAACATCAATCTGGGCAAACCCGTTTTTGAACTGGTTGCGCAGGGAAACCAGGCGGTTGTAGATAAAGACCAGATAGAAAACAATGACGGCGATAACGATCAGGCCGATAACAGTGGTTCCCATGGCAACTCCTAGAGGTAGTGGTTCAGAGGTTATTTTCCACGATCTGCTCGTGAAAACCTTTAACGAAGGTCTCAAATTCACGCGGCGGCAACGGTTTGCTGAAGAAATAGCCCTGGGCGAGCTTGCAGCCACGCTGGCTCAGGTAATATTCCTGCTCTGCCGTTTCCACCCCTTCAGCAACCACTGACAGGTTCAGACTCTTGCCAAGGTCGATGATGGTATTGGCGATTCGGGTATCTTCCTCATTGACCAGCAGATCGCGGATAAACTGTTTGTCGATCTTCAGATGCTGTACCGGCATCTGTTTGAGGTAGGTCAGTGACGAGTAGCCGGTTCCAAAGTCGTCCACCGCGATGCTTATTCCCGCTTTGTTGAGTCTGTGGAGTTTGGCTACGGCGTCTGACAGGTTGGTCATGAAGCTGGTTTCTGTTACCTCCAGCTCCAGCCGCCCGGCCGGTATCTTGTGTCGTCGCAGGGTATCGAGAATATCATCGACAATGCTTTCCTGGCGCAGCTGAACGGCCGAGAGATTAACAGCAATACGAAGCGGCGAGCCGTCCGAGGCCCAGCGAGCTGCCTGCCAACAAGCCTGGTCCAGAACCCACTGGCCAATTTCCACGATAGAGCCGTTTGCTTCGGCCACCGGGATAAAGAAGTCGGGGGGAACCGTGCCACGAGTCGGGTGCTCCCAACGTAACAATGCCTCTGCCCCGATTACCCGTTTGCTCTCCAGATTAATCTGGGGCTGGTAAACCAGATGAAATTGGTGATTACCAAGAGCCTGGGACAAATCCTTTTCCAGTTGCTTCCGGTCCCGGATTTCCTGGTCAATGCTGGCGACATAGAACTGGAAGTGGTTGTGACCGTTCTGCTTGGCCAGGGTCATGGTCTGTTCGGCACTCTGAAGCAGTCGGTCTGCCTTGCTGGTGTCGGAGGGGTAAAGAGCAACCCCCAGGGTGGCGCTGATTGAGATGTTCTGGTCTTCGACCAGCATGGGCTCATTGACACAGGCCAGGATTCGCTCAGCTGTGTCTGCTGCTTGAAACCCGTCCCGAAGTCCTTTCTGGACAACCACGAACTGGTCGCTGCCGAGGCGTGCAATGGTGAAGCGGGCATTGTCCAGTTTGTTGGTCAGGCGGTCGGCAACGGTCTGTAGAATAAGGTCCCCGGACCGGAAACCGCACTGCTCGTTCACCGATTTGAAATCGTCGATGCCGCAGACAATCAGCGACAGTTGGGCGTTGCGCCTGGCGGCATCCTCAATATCCCGCACCAGCAACTCCATGAAGGTATCCCGGCTGGGCAGGCCAGTGAGCTGGTCGTAACGTGAGAGACGGCTCACCCGGTCCTCCGCCTCGCGATGACGTTTCTGGCTGTCACCAATGGCCACCAGGAGGTTATTGGTTGCGTTGACCCAGAGGCCAAGTTCGTCGCTCTGGTGGCCGGATGGCGTGGTGACCAGGCGGTCATCCGGGTGCGCAGGATCCACCTGCCTCACGGAATTGACAATTCGGAGGAGGGGGCGCGTCAGGAGCAGGTGGAATACATAGAACAACACCATGCCGAGAATGAGAGCTGTGGCCATGCCGGAAGCGAAAGTGACAGCCGCCCTGTCCAACCAGGTGCGGGCCGCTGCTGCAGTGTCGTAGTGAACGTCAAGAAAGCCGTAGACGTCTTCCGGATTACCCTCGCGGAAAAGCGGTTCCCGATAGAGCCGGTCGGCGTCAAAAATCGGATCGGTGACCGGGCGGAAAGCGGTTTCCTGGAGTGGACGGCTGCGATCTCCCAGTGGGTCGCCGTCAGGGTGGACGATGCGGGCCATGTGGACCGCTTCCTTGGCGAAGAGGCCGTCCACGACTTGTTGCGCGAGTTCGGCGTCGATGCTGAACACCGCCTGGGTGGCTGCGTCTTTCACCATCGCGATGGTTTGCTTGGCATCGCTATCCAGCCCTCTGGACACGCGTTGGGCGTCCAGGATGACCTGTATGGCACTGACAACGACGCCACTGGCAAGGGCCACCGCAAGAATCCACCGTAAGATTCGATAGCCCAGGCGATGTTCAACCTCGAAGGAGTTTTGCATTCAAGCCTGTCTTGTTCCGGTTTTTGCAGAGCCGCTGATCTGCAAGGTTCAGGGCAAAGGTGTCGCACTTTGGGTGATGTGCGTGGGGGCTCACCCTGATGGTTGTTTCCAAGTATGGTTCAGGTTCGCGATATCTTCATGGAGTATCGGCGATTTTTCCAAAGATTTCAGAGTGTGCTTGTATCAAATTGTAATTGCTTGGGTATCGCAGACACAAAAACGCCCGCCAGAGGCGGGCGCTTGATCACAGTCGTTTTAGACTGTGTCTGGAAGCGAGGCCGGGATCAGGCCAGGTTTTCGTTTACGAAATCCCAGTTCACCAGGTTCCAGAAAGCTTCCAGGTAGTTCGGGCGGGAGTTGCGATAGTCGATGTAATACGCGTGCTCCCAGACGTCGACGGTCAGTACCGGCTTATCGGCACCGGTCAACGGGGTTTCAGCATTGCTGGTATTTGCGATGGCAACGGTGCCGTCCGCTTTTTTCACCAGCCAGGTCCAGCCAGAACCGAAGTTGTTGGCTGCTTTATCATTGAATTCTTTCTTGAAATCTTCGAAAGAACCGAACGCCTTCTCGATCGCTTCCTTGGCAGCACCGGTGGGTTCACCACCGCCGTTCGGGCTCAGGCAGTGCCAGTAGAAGGTGTGGTTCCAGACCTGTGCGGCGTTGTTGAACAGCGGGCCGCTGGCACTCTTGATGATGTCTTCAAGCGATTTGTTGGCGTTGTCCGTACCTTCGATCAGGCCATTGAGCTTGGTGACGTAGGTGTTGTGATGCTTGCCGTAATGGTACTCGAGCGTTTCCTGAGAGATGTGCGGTTCCAGTGCGTTCTTTTCGTAGGGCAGTGCGGGAAGTTCAAATGCCATGAGGTCGTTCTCCCTGTCTCTCTGTTTATGTTGATGTTCGTTACCCCAATATAGGGTCGATTTGAGTCAGATCAACCCTTTGGTGTTAAAGAACTTTTAAACTCTGGGCTGCCCGGCAGGAACTGGGCGCAGTTCTTCACCCGCCAGACGAGCTCTTCGTAGCTGTCGGCCAGAATGTTTACGTGGCCCAGCTTCCGACCCGGTCGTTCACCCTTATTATAGAGATGAACATGGGCGTAGGGCAGTTCGAGGATTCGCTCGATGTCGCCGTGCTCTCCGATGATATTGATCATGCAGCTCAACCCACGTGGAGCAACGTTGCCAAGAGGGTGTCCGCTAACCGCGCGAATGTGGTTCTCGAACTGGCTGGTCATCGCGCCTTCGATGGTCCAGTGCCCCGAGTTGTGAACCCTCGGCGCCATCTCGTTGGCGACCAGGCCATCGGTTGTCTCGAACAACTCAAGCGTTAATACGCCGACATAGTCCAATTCGTTCAGTAGTGCCTTGATGTACCGCTCCGCATCTTCCTGAACGTGCTTCTCGAGCTTCGGAGCAGGCGCAATGGAGTAGCGCAGAATCCCCTCGTGGTGGGTGTTCTCCGCCATCGGGTAGAAGGCCAGCTCACCGTCTTCAGCGCGAACGGCGATAATCGACACTTCCCGGTGGAAGTCGACGAACTTTTCCACGATAAGGCGGGGGTGGCCGATGGAGGTCCAGGCGGCCTCGGCGTCCTCAGGCGATTTGAGTACGGCCTGGCCTTTGCCGTCGTATCCTTCGGTGTTGGACTTCGCTACCACCGGGCAGCCAAGTTCCTCGGCCGCGGCTTTCAACGAGGCGGCGCTATCGGCAATTTTCCATTCTGGCGTGGGGATGCCCAGCCCGCCGAACAGAGTCTTTTCCGCTTCCCGGTTCTGACAAACCTGCAATGCCCGGGGGCAGGGGTGAACCGGTTTGTGAGCAGCAATTTTCTCGGCCACGTTTACTGGCAGGTGTTCGAACTCATAGGTAACACGGTCGACCCGGGAGAGGAAATCATCCAGGTACTGGCCCTCGCGGTCGATGATGACTTCACCAAGGCCGGCACTGGGGCTGCCGGACATGTCATAGAAAACAAAGGTCTTGGCCAGTGGGTATCCGGCCAGTGCCAGCATTCTTCCCAGTTGGCCGGCGCCCAGTACACCAATTCTCATTCGAGTTCTCCTGCCTGTTACTGGTCCCGAGGATCAGGATTGTCCAGAATCGTTTCGGTCTGTGTGGCCCGGAACTGCTCAACCGCTTTGCGTACGCTGTCGTCTGAGGTGCCGATAATCTGCGCTGCCAGCAGGCCAGCGTTGGTTGCGCCGGCTTTACCAATAGCGAGGGTGCCGACAGCGATGCCGCCTGGCATCTGGACGATGGAGAGCAACGAATCCAGTCCATTCAGGGTTTTGGACTGAACAGGAACACCAAGGACCGGCAGGGCGGTTTGTGAGGCAACCATGCCCGGCAGGTGCGCTGCGCCGCCGGCGCCCGCAATAATGACTTTCAAGCCGCGGTCTGCGGCCGTTTTGGCGTAGTCAAAAAGCAGATCCGGTGTGCGATGGGCCGAGACGACTTTGGTTTCATAGGGCACGCCAAGTTTTTCGAGCATGGTGGCGGCGTGTTCCATGGTGGGCCAGTCGGATTTGGAGCCCATGATGAGTCCTACAAGCGGCTGCATATGCAACAGTCCTGTGATAATTGGAAAGCCGGCCATTGTATGTTTTGGCTACTTACCATGCAACAAACCTTGGTGGAAGGCGCAGTTGAGAGGCCTTTTCCGGAAACCGCTACGAGCACATCCATGTGCGCTTGACTGAAGCCATCCTTGGCTTCAGACATTTCCGGAAAAGGCCTCTCAACTCCGCCCCGAACGCTCTGGAAGATTTGGCATGAGCGCGGCTTCATTTTTACCTGCGGGTAAGTACAGGTATTATCAGACCTTATTATTTTAACCGTCCATACTCAGGAGCTGTAATGGAACCGATCCGTCCAGATGATGATGAGTTGAGGGCTGAACGACCGATTGGTAGTGCCGAGTCGAAAAAGGCAGCGGAAAGAAAGTCCAGGCCAGCGTCCGGAGGGAAAGGCGAACCGTCGACACCAGCGAAGCCTCCCAAAGGTGGCAAGGGCGGTAACGGAAGTGGCGGCAGCAATGGTCGCGGTAGCTCGGCAATGCTGTGGGTGTTGTTGATTGTGCTGGCCGTTGCCGCGGGTGCTGGCTGGTACTCCCAGGAGCAGCGGGTTCAGGCGTTGGAAGGGCAGCTTGAAGAAGCGGATTACTGGGCGCGGCAGAGCAAGCTGGCGCTTGCTCGGTTTGAGGGCGAGCTTTCGGAAACGGGGGAAAACCTTCAGGAGAGGGGCGCTACTCTGGAGGAGCAGATCGCGGCGCATACGAAGCGTCTGGATACGGCAGACAGTGAGATCCGGAAACTCTGGGCCATTGCCAATGAACGCAACAAGAAGCGCCTGGATGAGCAGCAGGAACGGATTGCCGCGTTGGAATCCGGCCTTGCTGAGGGCAAGCAGGCCATTGGTTCGCTTGAGACGTCGGTTGAAAAGGTCCGGTCCTCGCTTTCCGCCGATATTGCAGCCCTGAAACAACAAACGGAGACGTCGATTGCAGCGCTGCAGGATGCCAACCGGCAGGCGACGGATCAGTTGACGAAATTGAGCCAGCAGCTGGCGGATGTGGATCAGGTGATCGAGAGCCGTATCCGGCGTTTTGAGCAGGAGCAGAAGCTGGGAATCAGCGGCATGGAGGGTCGGATCTCGGCCCTGGAGCGGGAGACCGATGAGCTGGCCGATGATGGCCGGGTTCAGGCGCTCCGTAATGAGGTGGCCAGTCTCAAGCGCACGGTTGAGTCTATCGATGCCTCGCGGTCACAACTGACCTCCCGTCTGGTTCGGCTGTCTGAAGATGTGAATCAGTTACGGAGCCAGATCAGCGGGCAGTAACTGCCCGTAGCGTGGTCCAGCAATCGGCATTTCGGGTTTTGTAACGGTTTGTAGCCATCCCTTGCGGTAGCTCTCATTTCTGTTTTTGTGCAGTTGTTAAGATCAGGCAACTCGCAATCAGGATGAAGAGTTAACAACAATGAAAACCCGAGTGCCTTCCGTTTTTCTTGTTCCCCGGCTTCTGGCAGCGATGTGGCTGTTGCTGGCGTTGCCGGGCTGTACGGTTTATCAGTCCATCGGCAAAAGCGTCGGGTCGTTCCTGCATCCGGTTTCCGGGCATGACTTCGTTCATATCGACAACGATAGCTGGGATCGGCGCAACGCGGTGCTGTACTTCTACAGGACACACTCCCAATGGGCGGCTGATGAAATTGAAGCGCCCAGTGTCTACATAGATGACACCCACTATTTCAACATTCGCAACGACAGCTTCACCTGGCTTGAGGTAAGCCCCGGAGAGCGCCACATTGCCATGCGCCGACCTTTGCTTGGTCTGGAGGGCATGAACTCCTTCAGTCTTAGCCTGATCGCCGATGCCACGCTGGACGTTGAGCCAGGACAGATCTATTACCTGCGTTATAACGAGCTTTCGGAACCGGGCCAACGGCATCCGGACCTGGATCCGGATCATTCGCTGAATCAGGGCGACCTCCAGCTGGTGACGCGGGAATATGCCATGCAGGCAGAGGAGATTGTTTCCACCCGTTTTCTGAACAGTGATCTGTTGGCGCCAAACCACGCGGCTACCTCCATTGTGGAAGTGAATGAAGACCTGGATTACGAGCGGCAACTGGTGCTGCTGGAGGAGGAGCGTGAGCTCGAGATCGAGCGCCTGAAGCAGGAGGGCAAGTACGAATCCACGTCCTGGTTCTGGCCGTTCGGCGGTGGTCCCACGGTTCCCCTGGAAACGGATCGGAAAATCGACAGGTTGGAGCGTGAGTACGCCAAGTTGGAGCAGGAACGTGAGCGTCGGGAAGAAGCAGAATCCGGTGGTGGCTGGTGGATTTTCTGAGTGCTGACTACACTGACGGCAGGTGAAGGACTCGGGAAATTAAAACAATGGCTCTCAAGGATTCTCTTCGACTCAGATTTGAAAAACTGGCCGATGATGTGGTCCCCCAACTACTCGATAGCTGGGGCGATCTGCAGAAACGGCTTGATGACCTGAACTGCTCCCTGGCCAATCGGGCGGTTCCGGAAGACAGGCGCAGTCGTGTCAGTGAATTGTCCCTGCAGGAGAAGGCTCAGCAGGCGGGCCAGAATCGCCCGGCCATACGGGCAGTCAAAACCGCTAGCAAGACCTCGGGTAAAAACTGAATTTGCTTAAAAACTGTACGCTTTTGAATGGCTTGCAGGTTTTTTTATAAAATTGCCGGAAAATATTTGACACCGTCAGCCAAATGCTTAAAATGCGCCTCTCACTTGGTTGAGACAGCACGGCTGGCAAGCAAGTGAATGCCTTTTTAGATTAGATAGGAAGGCTTGAAAGTGGGTGGTTAGCTCAGCTGGGAGAGCATCGCCCTTACAAGGCGAGGGTCACTGGTTCGATCCCAGTACCACCCACCACTTTCAGTTGCATCACCGGATCACCCCATCCGGTTTCAGGTTCGGGCCCAAGGGCCGGAATTGATGCGGAGCGGTAGTTCAGTTGGTTAGAATACCGGCCTGTCACGCCGGGGGTCGCGGGTTCGAGTCCCGTCCGCTCCGCCACTTTTATTTATGAAGTATTCCCGGGTGGTTAGCTCAGCTGGGAGAGCATCGCCCTTACAAGGCGAGGGTCACTGGTTCGATCCCAGTACCACCCACCAAAATTCCAAAAAAGGGCCGATCCGCGAGGATCGGCCCTTTTTTACTTTCCAATCAAAGACTGCCCACAAACGCGCACAACATTGCCATTCACTCCATTGGAGGCAGGGCTGCAGTACCAGGCGATGGCCTCGGCCACATCCACCGGTTGCCCGCCCTGGGACAAGCTGTTCATCCGACGACCGGCCTCTCGGATGGTGACCGGCATGGCGGCGGTCATCCGGGTTTCGATAAACCCGGGGGCGACGGCGTTGATGGTGATGCCGTTTTTCAGTTGCCGGGCCATGGCTTCCACGTAGCCGATCACTCCGCACTTGGCGGTTGAGTAGTTGGTCTGTCCGAAGTTGCCGGCGATGCCGCTGATGGAGGAAATACAGACAATGCGTCCGTTTTCTTTCATGAGCTCCCGCTTTGCCAGTTCCTCGTCGATCAACTCCTCCGCGGTCAGATTGACTGCGATGGTCATATCCCAGAAGTGCTCCGGCATGTTGCCAAGGGTCTTGTCGCGGGTGATGCCGGCATTGTGAATGACCAGGTCGACGCCGCCGAAATGCTCTTCGATGAAGTCGGCGATCAACTTTGGTGCTTTGTCGTCGGTAATGTCGCAGGCCAGAGCCTTCCCGTTGATAGCGGATGTGACCTTTTCCAGTTCTTCCATGGCCGGCGGAATGTCGAGGCCGATCACGGTGGCGCCGTCCCGGGCGAGGGTTTCAGAAATGGCAGCACCGATACCCCTGGACGCTCCGGTGACCAGTGCCACCTTTCCAGTCAGTGGTGCGACGGGATTGGTGGCAGGGGCAGCGTTGCCTTTGCCGACCTTCACGACCTGGCCGGACACATAGGCAGAGCGGGCAGACAGGAAGAACCGCACGCTGGAATCCAGTTGCTTCTCTGCCCCTGGGGCCATCCACAGTAGGTTCGCCGTGGAGCCTTTCTTGCCGATTTCCTTGCCAACGCTGCGTACGAAGCCTTCGAGTGCCCCTTGCGCGGCGGCCTGCGGCGCCTTGCGACAACTGGCGGGATTCTGGCCGATTACCAGAACGCGGGCGTTGCTGCCCAGTTTTTTGATGGTGGGGTGGAAGAAGTCGTATAGTGCCCGCAGGTCGGCCGGACCTTTCAGGCCGGTGGCGTCAAACACCAGCGCCGAAAACTGCTGGTTGATGTCGGAGGCCAGGTCCAGCGGCCGGGCTTTGTTGCCGGCTTTCGATGAGTCCGCCAGGCGATTGCTTTCGCTGGCGTGATGAAGGGTGGCCGCGCTGGCGCCGAGAATACTGCCTAAAGTGGCAATGGCTTTTCCGCCGTTGGCGGCGCCGATGAGCACCTTGCCTTCGATAAATGGCTGGTCGGTGCGCTTCAGGCGCTTCAGTGGCGCGGGCGCGGGGAGACCAAGGGATTGTGCGGCGGTTCTACCAACGGGGGTGTTTACCAGTCTAAGATAGAGGTCGGACATGGGGGCTTCCTTGTGGTTGCAATCGGTTCTCTGGATGCGGATTGTCTACAGGGTAAAGAATCGGACAGTTTTTGGATTGACTCAATGCCTGTAGGGTGTTGTCAGGGGTGCCAATGAGGCATTGTGCGTTGTCGCTACACTTGTTGCCAGCCCCCAATGCTCCATCCGGCAATGAAATTTTCCGCAAAAGGATTGGATTGATCATGGCAGAAGCATCGAAAACTCCACGCAAGAAAACCGCTACTTCAAAAAAGACCAGCACAGCCACTTCGGGTATTCGCCGCGTAGCAGTGCTGGGTGGTAACCGGGTTCCGTTTGCGCGGTCCAATACCGCCTACAGCAAGATCAGTAACCAGGAGTTGCTGACATCCGCGCTGCGGGGGCTGGTGGATCGGTACAGTCTTCAGGGCAAGCGCCTCGGGGAAGTGGCGGCAGGGGCGGTGATCAAGCATTCCCGGGATTTTAACCTTACCCGGGAGTCGGCGATGAGTTGTGGTCTGGCGCCGGAGACACCGGCTTATGATATTCAGCTGGCCTGCGGGACGGGGCTGGAGGCAGCCATTCTGGTGGCCAACAGGATTGCCCTGGGGCAGATCGAATGTGGTATTGCCGGTGGTACCGATACCACGTCCGATGCGCCGATTGGTGTAAGCGAGGGGCTTCGGGAGATTCTGCTGGATCTGAACCGGGCCAAAACCACCGGCGAGCGGTTGAAGATTCTGGCGCGGTTCCGGCCCGCGCACCTCGTGCCCTTGGTTCCGGAGAACCGGGAGCCTCGCACCGGCATGTCCATGGGGGAGCATGCCCAGGTGATGGCCAGGGAGTGGGACATTCCCCGGGAAGATCAGGACAGGCTGGCCTGGGAGAGTCATCAGAAGCTTGCCAAGGCCTATGAAGAGGGGTTCTTTAAAGATTTGCTGACGCCGCTGGCGGGGCTGGACAAGGACAATATTCTGCGGCCGGATACAACCCTTGAGAAGCTGGCGACGCTCAAGCCGGTGTTTGACCGGGACAACGGCACCATGACGGCGGCCAACAGCACGGCGCTGACTGATGGCGCCTCCTGCGTGCTGCTGGCCAGTGAGGAGTGGGCGAAAGAGAATAACCATGAGGTGAAGGCGTGGCTGACGTTCTCCGAGGTGGCAGCGGTGGATTTTGTGGACAAGAAAGAGGGGCTGCTGATGGCGCCAGCTTACGCCGTACCCCGGATGCTGGAAAAAGCGGGGCTGACACTTCAGGATTTCGATTTCTACGAGATCCACGAAGCCTTCGCCTCGCAGGTGCTGTGTACTCTGAAAGCCTGGCAGGATCCCGCCTTCTGCAAGGACCGTCTGGGGCTGGACAAGCCGGTGGGCAGCATCGACCGGGACAAACTCAATGTAAAAGGCAGCAGCCTGGCCACCGGCCATCCGTTCGCCGCCACCGGCGGGCGCATCATTGCGACCCTGGCCAAGTTGCTGGAGGAAAAGGGCAGTGGCCGCGGCCTGATCTCCATCTGCACCGCAGGCGGGCAGGGGGTAACAGCGATTCTGGAGCGGTAAGTTTCCGGAAAACCGGAACTTTCCTTTGACAGTGCCAGGCTCAGCCCTTATCATGCGCGCCACGTTGATCAGGGGTTCCCTGAGCAACAACCAGTTTGATGCGGGGTAGAGCAGTCTGGTAGCTCGTCGGGCTCCCAATCCCGAGAAAGCCGGAGGGAGTCATCGACCTTCGGCTTATGAGCCCGACCAAGAGGCGGACTCAGTAGAAAGAATTGATGAAAAGTTTGATGCGGGGTAGAGCAGTCTGGTAGCTCGTCGGGCTCATAACCCGAAGGTCGTTGGTTCGAATCCAGCCCCCGCTACCACTATTTAACAAAGCCCGCTTATGCGGGCTTTGTTGTTTCTAATCGGAGCTTCTGAGTCACCGAGACCGCTGTAGAGAAAGGGCCCGCTTTTGCGGGCCTTTTGTTTTATAAGCTACTCCCATACTTCTCCCTCAATAGAATTTTTTCAGTGCTGCCGCCTGTTGTCGGCCCCTTCCGGGCAAATTTTTGCCTTCCCAATCAGTAACTTCTCTAACTTCATTACGAGTCCCTGACGGGAAATTGACAATTTCGTAACTAGGGGAATGACAGAGTTCACATCGATAATCAGCCCCGTTTTATACAATTTCACAAAATCGACGAAAAAATGGTGCTTAAACCACATGAAGCGCGTCATCAAAGTGTCACAGGCATGGATTGCCGCGTTCGCTATGGGAGCACTACTCACAGGGTGTGGCGGTGGTGGCTCTTCCGATTCTTCAGGCACACAAACTAGCTCTAGTGGGGGAATCTCGTCTCCGGAACGCTCCGCAGTATTGAGCTGGAGCGCTCCCCTGACTCGCGTTAACGGCGAGAGCATTCCGATGGGTGAGCTCGACAAATATGTGATCCGGTACGGTCAGGATGCTGACGAGCTGAGCGAAGAGGTGGTCGTCACCAATGCTCAGGCCGAAGCGGAAATGTCCTACGAAGTGAGTGGTCTGGACGCAGGGACCTGGTATTTCACTATCCAGGTTCAGGATACCAACGGGCTGATCAGTGAGCCCTCCGATGTTGTGAGCAAGTCCATCCGTTCCTGAGACTAGAACCCCGGGCCTGGAGTGTGAAGTCTCAGGCCATCGGGTCTGCAATCGGCAGTTTGAGGGTGAACGCAGAGCCTTCGCCCGGTTGCGACGACACCGAAATTTCCCCTCTATGCTTTTCAACAACGGTTTTGACGAAGGATAGTCCGAGTCCCGTTCCGTGGACTCCGGCCAGCTCAGTGCTTTTTTGACGCCGGTAACGGTCAAACAGGTGCGGCAGTTCCTCCGGATCGATACCGGTACCTTCATCGGCAATCGTCAAACAGGCCTGATGGCCAGCGCGGAAGACCTGAATGCTGACGTCTGATCCACTCGGGCTGTATTGAACGGCATTGGTCAGCAGGTTGATAACGGCGCGCTCCAGAAGCTCTGCATTGCCTTTCAGCCACAAATCCTCGGTACCCTGTAACTGGAGTTGTATCTGCTTCTCTACAGCCTGCTCGCTGACGCTGTCACGGGCGTTCTCTACGATCGCCAGAAATTCGCATTCGTAGAACCGGGTTTCCGTTAATTGTTCCGCCCGGGCCAACTGCACGAATTCCTCGGCCAGGTGATAGCTTCTCCGGGCCAGCCGCCCCAGTTGTTCCAGCTGTTCCTGTTCAATGTGGCTGGGATCCCGTTTCAACTGTTCGATCAGGGCAAGCTGTGAAACCAGAGGCGAGCGCACGTCATGGGAAATAAAGTCGATTGCCTCGCGGTGCTGGCGCTGCTGCTCCCGCAATTCCGAAATATCCGAAATATTGGCAATGATGCCTTGCTGGTCGCTGTCTGGCAGCGAAAACGGTGCAAAATGAATCAGGAAATCTTTGTCGCGAATCCTGAGGTCTACGGTGCGGCTCTGTAATAGGGTCAGGGTGTCGGAAACGGTTTCATGCCAGGGTGGCGTTTCCCGCGGATCGTGTCCCTCCAGCAGTTTTACCAGGGGAAGGCCGGCCAGGCTCGGCATGGGCTCGCGGAACCATTCCTCTATGTGGCCGTTGGCAAAACGGATGACCCCCAGTTCGTCGGTCACGATGATACCGTCGGGCATGCGCTCAAAACTTCTCCGGATGAACTGCTGCATGTGGTTCAACCGATCCGTGGCGATGCGGACCCGCTCGATTCGTGCAGAAATGTTTTCACTGGGTCTGGCTGCAGAATCCGCCGGTACGGCTTGCTCAAGGTGAAGCCTGCGCAGATAGCGCTGGATGGCCTCGCGCCCGAGATCATTGGGTAACAGCAGGCCCAGGTGATAGCGGGTGCCGGCTCGCAATAGCTGAATCCAGCTGCGATTGCTGTCGTGAAACCAGTGCCCCGGAGTCAGGTCATCTGGAATATCGCTCTGTGACAGTCCACGTGCGGAGAGGATGTCGTTCTCCTCCATCAAAAGCCACCCTGTGGGGCGAAACAGGGCCTGGAAGTGCTCCAGAAGTTGTGTCGGGTTCCTTCCCGAGGGTGCGGGCAGTGCGACCTGGGGACTTCTGGCCAGTTCGTCCAGTTGACGGTTCAAAAATCGGTTGGTCATGGCCAGTCGAAGGCCGCTGGATACAGGAAAGGCCAAGAGTGGAACCAGCAGTGCGTTTGCAAGGGGAAACCACCATCGCATCGTCAGCAGCACGAACAGATAGATTCCGAGCAGTCCCGCCAGAACCATCGCGCAGGCGAGAAGGGTTCGCGCAGGGCGCATGGGTGGCAGGGCGAGGGCGAGTATCAGGATGGTTGTCATGGCCAGCAGGGCAGACGCCCACGCCGGTGCCGGCTTAATCAACAATCCCTGCATGTATGCCGACAACACGTTGGCGTGGAATTCAACGCCGGACATCGGACGGCTCAGCCCCGAGAAGGGCGTGGGCAGTATGTCGCCAAAACCGGCGGCTGTGGCACCGACAAAGACTATTTTGCCACTGAAGTGTTCGGGTGCGGCCGGCTGAGTGAGTACCTGCGAGAAAGAATACGACTGGAGAGAGCCGGCACCACCGATCAGGGGCACGGCACGGTATTGATCCCGGATATTGACATAGGAAGGCGTATCCCCGGCCTCCGGATTTTGTGGTCCAACACCGCTTGCGGCCAGCGCAAGGCTTGGCCAGAGCTGGTTCCCGAGGCCATTAAACAGGTAAAGACCTCTGGCAACGCCGTCGCTGTCCAGTTCCACATGAGCATGGCCCAGACCGGCGGCCGCTGAAGCCAGCACTCCAACCGGCAATTGTTCGCTTAACAGGTACTGGGAGGTGGGAGGCGACAGATAGACTGGCAGAATAACGTTGCCGTGACTTCGCATCTGTTCTGCCAGTTGCTGGTCGTCTGGCGACGGTTCGGCGAACAGAATATCGAACACAATGGTTTTTGCGCCTGCCTCGTTGAGCTTGGCAATGAGCTCAGCGTGCAGATTACGGGGCCAGGGCCAGCGGCCCAGGCGATTCAGGCTCAGCTCGTCGATCGTCACCAGAACCACCTCGTCCGAGGCTTCCAGTGGATTCGAGGTGATGGCTTGGTCGTACAGCCAGTAATCCAGGCGTTGAGGTAGTTCGGTTGTCTGGATAAGCAGGAGCAGTGCCAGCAGTATCAGGCCCAGAGTCCAGGGGGTCGTTTTAATTGGCAGCCAATCCCGGTTCATGAGCCCTGCTGTGTGGTTCGGTCGATCAACGGATTATTCCAGGTACAATTCCCTCCCTGGTCCCCAACGGCTTTGCAGTGGACCATCAGAAAGAGCTTTCAGGCGCACAAAATACCGCCTTCCGGGAATAAGACGCAAGGCTGCCGTGGTATCAGGCAGTGTTGCCTCCTTGATGATATTGTTGAAGCCCGGCTCCTCCGAGAGTTGCAGTCGGTATTCTGCCGCCGTGTCTACCTTCTCCCAGAACACCCTTACCTGGCTGTCGATGTAGTTCACGCTGATGATCCGAACCGGAGGCAGGCTGCCATTGACCACCAGCTCCCGCGGCTGCGTTGTAGCAACTGAATTGCCGCCTGCTTCGGTCACCACGCGCCAGTAATACTTGCCAGGCCCAAGCGGGCGTGAGGGCAGGGCAGCCGTTTCGGGTGCCCACTCGCTGGTGGCGATCAGGTTCCGGAAATCCTGATCTTCGGCTATCTCTACCCGAGCCACTTCATTGTCGCCGTTAAGCTGCCAGCGAAACTCGGGCATATCGTCGTTGACGGTGCCCCCATCTTCCGGAGCAACCAGGCTGGCAGTCCTGGCCTGAAGATCGACTTCCAGCGGGACGACGCGTGGCATCCCCGCCGTGCCGCGAGTATCGAGTGCCGCCAGGTGTACCTCATAGCTGCCATTATCCAGTTGCCCGATATCAAAGCTGTTGCCTGTCAGTTTTCGGCTTTCTACCCAGCGGCCTGTGTCGCTTTCGAAGATGTCCACCCGGTGCATGGGGGCGCGACTTTCCTGCCAGGTCATGGTGGTGGGCAGTTGGGTCAGTCTCGGTGGCAGTGGATCGAGCGCCGGCGCTGGCGGTAGGCGGCGAATGCTCAGGCCGTCATTGTTAGTGGTGGACAGGCTGGCTCCGAAACCCGCAGGGATCCGGCGGGTCTTGCCGGGGGCCCCGAAGTCAACGTCGCCCTCGGTTACCTGCAGGCGAGTGCCCTCTGCCGATGTCTGGAGTGAAAATGCGGTACCTCTCACGGCGGCGACGGCCGAAGGCGTTTCAATCTCGAATCGTGCGCCTCCCTCCATGACCGGCTTCACTCGGGTGTGGATCTCGCCCCTGTCGAGTCGGAGTCTGGTATCGACCATGCCGGCTTTGCCGTATTGGGTCAGGCGATTGAAGATGAGTCGAGAATTCGGAGAAATCCTTACTTCCGAGCCGTCCGCCAGTTCAATGGTGGCGGTCCCGGACGCGGACAGAATTTCATCACCAACGCGGATGAGGGCGTCTTCACTCAGGGGTGTTTTCCGACCGGTATTTCCGGAAATCAGCTGTACGGTTCCGGTGACCGATGTCGCCCGCGCCGGCTGAGGTTGGCGCTTTAGCCAGGCAAGGGGAATTCGCACACTGTCGCCGGCACCCAGAATGGCACCGTTGCCAATCTTGTTGTATTGCAGAAGGCGACTCGCGGGATAATTGGGTGCGAGCAGGTCGTTGGCCACTTCCGAAAAGCTTTCTCCCGGCCGCAAGGTGTAGATCCACTCGGGCACCGGGTTGGCCGACGAAACGTCAGAATGCCCGGCTGAACCGCGCGTTACCGAAAGCTCGGCAGCCGCGGGGGCAGCCCAGGCAAGCAGTGAAAGGATCAGCAGCAGTGCCGGTAATCGCGGAGCCGGGCTGTCAGTCATTGGCTGCCCTGGCGGGTTCGTCGACGTCAAAGGCCTGGTCCTGCGCCTTCATGGCCTCCAGTCGGTAGCCCCGCTGGTAAATGGTCTTGATGCGGAAGCCGTTTTCCGGGTTCAGGCCGAGACGACGGCGCAGTCGGCTCATATGCGTGTCTACGGTACGGGTATTGATATCCCGCGCCAGACCCCAGACGCGCTCAAGCAGCATTTCCCGAGTCAGCAGCCGGCCCTGGTTCTGGAACAGGAACAGGGTCAGATCGAAATCCTTGTCGGTCAGCGTCAGTTCTTCACCATGGAGTGCAATGACCCTTTGCTGCGTGTTGATTTCGAACGGACCATAGCGAAGCACTTCCTTTTCGCTGTCAGGATTGGAGCGTCTCGCCAGAGCATTGATGCGCGCGCCCAATTCCGCCGCACGGGCCGGCTTGGCCAGGTAATCGTCGGCGCCGGCATCCAGAGCCCGAACAATATCTGCCTCGCTGTCCCGCTGGGTGAGAAACACGACTGGAATCGGCCAGTTCAGCTGGGCGCGAACGCTCTCGAGAACATCAATGCCGGTCATGTCCGGAATCTGCCAATCCAGAATCAGGAGGTCATAGCTGCGGTGCAGAACCGCGCTCAGGAAATTTTGGCCGGTCGGGAAGCTGTCGCAGTGGTGCCCGCTTTCAGACAGAATTGACTGGATGTGCTGTGCCTGTTCGGTTTCATCTTCAAGCAAAGCAATACGCATTAAGCCTCTCCCGGAGTGTCGCTCTCTTGCCTGGTATCGAGCAGAGCTTTCAATGGACTACTCTGCTATATCAATCAATTATCACAAAATGTGGATCTGCGTTCAGTATCGTTATGTAGACTTGCGTAAACGGACTGAAGGCTTTCCGTTGTCGTCGTCCAGTGTTTGTCGGCAGCCGGGGAAATTACTGCAGCCCCAGAACCAGCCTTTTTTCCCTTTTCGTCGCACCAGGGGCGAGAAACAGTGGGGGCATGGAATGGGTTTCTGGCCAGTGCCATCCTGAGGCGTGGCTTCTTCCAGCGGTCGGGTGCCCCGGCAATCCGGGTAGCGGGTGCAGGCAAAAAAGCGGCCGAATTTGCCCTCTCGCTCCAGCATCGGGGCGCGACATTTGGGGCAGTGGGGCTGTGCCTCTGGCGAGGTTGTGCCGATGCTCTCCGAGTCGACGGTCGGGCGGCCCTGGGGCCTGGCCAGAAAGCCGCGGATCTCCTCTTTGAGGGTATCCAGAAACTTTCTGGGGTCGCCCTCGCCACGGCGAATGCTCTCCAGGTTGGCTTCCCAGACGGCCGTGCGATCCGGCTTGCTGACCGATTCGGGCAAAGCACTGATCAACGCCTTGGCTTTGTCGGAGGCGCGGATATGCCGACTGTCGCGGTACAGGTAATCGCGCTTGAACAAGGTATCGATGATCGCAGCCCGGGTTGCTTCGGTGCCCAGGCCATCGGTCTCGCGTAGGGTTTTGCGAAGTTCGGTATCGGTTACAAATCGGGCAATGTTGGTCATTGCCGAGAGCAGGGTCGCGTCGGTGAAATGCTGGGGCGGCTGGGTTTTGCGCTCGCTGAGGTTGCTATCGTCGCAGAATACCGGTTCGCCTTTTTCCAGTCTGGGAAGCGGTGCCTTCTCCGGTTCCTTGCGAGCTTCTCGCAGTTTCAGTTCCAGCGTTTTCCAGCCGGGCACCAGGATGGCCGTTTCCGTCGCGCGGAATTCGTGCTCTGACACTCGTACCGTTAGCTTACCCTCCCTGTGCACGGCATCGGGCGCGAACTGCATCAGATAGTACCGGCTGATCAGTCCGTAGATTTTTTCTTCCGCGTCACTGAGTTTGCCGTTCGGCGTCGGGCGGCTGGTTGGGATAATAGCGTGGTGGGCGTCGACCTGTTTGTCGTTCCACGCGGAAGTCCTGCGGCCAAGGTCTGCGCCGTTGCAGGCTTGCTCCAGATCCGGTGCCACTCGGGCAATGGCTCTTATCACCTGCTCCCGCTGGCTGTAGTGGCCTTCCGGTAAAAACCGGCAATCTGATCGCGGGTAGGTGATGAGCTGGTGGCGCTCGTAAAGATTCTGGGCGGTATCCAGGACGTCTTTGGCACCCATGCGGAATAGCCGGCCTGCTTCAATTTGCAGGGCCGACAGGGAAAACGGCAGCGGTGGCGCTTCCGACCGATCCCGAAAGCGGGACTCGGTGATGGTGCCGGGTCGGTTTCGAACGCTGTCGGCAATCTGTTCAGCGACTTCCCGGTTGAGCAGGCGGTTCTCTTCATCCAGGTAATCCTGGAACTGCTCGTTGGGCTGCCAGCGGGCGGTGAAGGTTTGCTGGTCGGCTTCTTCCTCCTGAGCCCTGAACCTTGCTTCAATGCGGTAATAGGGCTTGGGCTGGAAGTGTTCGATGGTATTGTCACGTTCAACCACAAGGCCAAGTACCGGAGTCTGTACCCGGCCAACGGAATAGACCCCCTGTTCACCCTGCCGCTGATAACTGAGGGTATAAAATCGGGTCAGGTTGATGCCATAGAGCCAGTCGGCGCGTTGTCTGGCCAGGGCGGAATGGGATAACCGACGGAATTCCCGGTTGTCCCTGGGGCTCTGGATCGCCCGGGCCACGGCCGCTGGCGTCAAATCGTTGATCAGTATCCGTTGAACCGGGGCGCTGGCACCGAAATAGCGGATAACTTCGTCCACCAGCAGCTGGCCTTCCCGATCCGGGTCGCCAGCATGAATAATGGTCTTGGCCTGGCGAATCAGCGATTCCAGCACCTTTAATTGTTGCTGAACACTGTCCTTGGGCATGACCTCCCATTTGTCGGGAAACATCGGCAGGTCTTCCTGGCGCCATTTCTTCCAAGCGGGGTTATAGCGTGCAGGTTCTGCCGGTTCCAGCAGGTGGCCGATGCACCAGCTAACGGTGGCAGCATTTTCGCCAGTGCCACAGCGTATCCAGCCCTGGCCTTTCTGGTGAGGGCCAGGGAGGGCAGCGGCGATGGCGCGGCCGAGACTTGGTTTTTCGGCGATGTACAGGTGCATGGGGTTTGGGTGTTTTGGAATCGGGATGGGAATGTGGCGCTTTGGCTTTATGGTGTCAAGGCTCTCGGGTGTGTCCTGTATGTGTAGTAGACTGAGGGTGTTGGTGGAGGCGGCTGTGAAGATGGCTTTCCCAAAAGACGCCGTGAACCCATCCATGGGGGCTTGGTGCTGCCATCCTTGGCAACACACACTTTTGGGAAAGCCATCTCCACACCCGCTTCTGACCGTTCGCCATTCGCCCTCTTCCATCAGGGTTGAGCTGTAGGAGTCTCGAAACATGAAGATCCAGAATGCAATTGAAACCAAGCTGAACGACGCCTTCGATGCGCGTGTGCTTCAGGTGGAGAACGAGAGCCACAAGCACAGTGTGCCTCCTAATTCTGAAACTCATTTCAAGGTGACCCTGGTGTCGCCGGAATTTGAGGGGCAGATGAGGGTGCGGCGGCATCAGGCGATTTACAAGGTGCTTGCCGAGGAACTGGCGGGGCCGGTTCATGCGCTGGCGTTGCATCTATACTCACCGGAAGAATGGGAGGCGACGGGGCAGTCGGCGCCGGAATCTCCGAATTGTATGGGCGGGTCGAAGAAAGATCCGGCGATGGCGACGCGGACCGCACAGGGAGAGGGTTCATGAGTCAGTTTTTCCAGATTCATCCGGAGACGCCACAGAAGCGTCTGATCAATCAGGCGGTGGATATTCTGCGTCGTGGCGGGGTGATCGTGTATCCCACGGATTCAGCCTATGCCATTGGCTGTCACCTGGGTGACAAGCAGGCGGCGGATCGGATCAAGCGGATTCGCCGTCTGGATGACAAGCACAACTTCACCTTGGTGTGCCGGGATCTTTCGGACATCGGGGTCTATGCCAAGGTGGACAACACCCAGTACCGGTTGCTGAAGAATTTCACGCCCGGGCCCTACACTTTCATTCTGGATGCCACCAGTGAAGTGCCCCGGCGGCTGCTTCATCCCAAACGCCGGTCAGTAGGCGTCCGTGTGCCGGACAATGCCATTGTTCAGGAGCTGTTGGGCGAGCTTGGTGAGCCCATCATGAGTAGCACTCTGATTCTGCCGGGCGAAACCGATCCGATGACAGACCCTTATGAAATCCGGGAAACCCTGGAGCATGAGCTGGATCTGATTATCGACGGGGGATTCTGCGGTATGGAAGCGACCACGGTCGTGGACTTTACCGGCGAGGCTCCGGTGGTTACCCGTGTTGGTAAGGGGGATCCGGCGCCTTTCGAGGTCTGATTCTCCTGATCCGTCTTTCCTTTATGCCCGGGCGTTCAGATTAAAGGCGTACGCCCGGCTATTCCCTGCAGCTTCGATTTGCTCGGCACTCACTGAGCGGCGCATGGTGTCGTAACGGTGCACGAGGTCCTGCAGGCCGTTAAATTGCTGGTTCTCGCTGATCAGTGTGTCCAATAGCGGGTTATTCACCCCGTACGCCTGATTCAGTTTGAGCGCATTGTCCATGAAATGCAGCGTTGGCTCGTTAACGCTGAGGCGATTGAACGCTTCCTTGAAGTTTTTGTTTACGTTCAGGTCTTTTTCAATCTGGATGCGAGTGTTGTCTGCGATTTTCCCTTCCACCGCAACGCTGCCATTCTCCGTTTTGCTCACGTTCAATGCGGTTGCCGGGTGCAGGTTGTATTCGGCAAGTTTGTGCCGCAGTGTTTCTCGAACGAAGGCAAGATCCTGCCCCACAGTTTGTTTGTAGTCGGTCATGGCCAGTCGGCGGGCTTTCAGCCGTGAGAGGTCAGACTGGTTGTTCTCCGAGGGTGTAAAACGGTCATCGCCAGGTGTCGGCTCGGTTTCCATGGCCTTTGCCTGTGCTTTGCCGGGCGCGGCTTCCGGCCCTGTTGAAGGCGTCTGGCGCCTTTCCATGGCCTGCTGGAACTGGGTGCTCGCCCGGATCAGAGATGTCAGTAGGGACATGGATGGGTTTCCTCCTTCGGTCAACCGGAGTGCGGTTTCCGAACAGTCAGCGTTGGGAATCACGAATGCTTGTCATCATGCTCTGCAGCTTTCAGGCCAACTCGATGAAGTCCCGGGCTGAGGGCTCCCTCCTTCCTTCATGTGTAAACGACTTTTCCCGGATCTGATCTGGGTCAGGAAATAATTGACGCATATCTATAAAGTTTGGCGACAGTTAGTTGTCATCACGAAACGTCAAAACAACGTCCTGGCCGCATGCCGCGCGGTCTCTGTGTCGGGTTACCATGAAAAAACAGTATTCCATCCGCTTTCTCTTACTTGCCGCTTTGGCGGCTGCCTTCTCCCTGGTGCTCGTGTTTACCGTAATCTACAGTGCAGACTCACAGCGTGATCATCTTGAAGAGTTCAGCCACAAATACGTGGATGGACTGGCAAAATCCTATTTCGATGGGCTGAATACCATGATGGTCACCGGCACCATCGGTAACCGGGATGTGCTTCGGAAAAAGGTGATGGCGTCTGAAGACGTGCTGGACGTGCGGGTGATTCGCAGTGACCATTTGAACCGGATCTTCGGCAACGGCAACGCGTCGGAACAGAAGCGGGAACCTTTGGACAAGAAAGCGCTTGCCGGTGAGCGGGTGGAGTCCTATTCCAGCAATGAGGACGGGCGAGTCTACACACTGATCGAGCCCGTGATCGCGATGGAGAACTATCAGGGCGTCAACTGTCTTGGCTGTCATCAGGCCAGTGAGGGAGACGTTCTTGGAGCCATTCGGGTGGACTATTCCATGGCTGACAGCGATGCCCGTTTGCAGCAGCAACTGCTGACCAGTGGCGGTATTCAGGTAGCCATCTTTGCTGCGGTGTTTTTCCTGACCGCCGCCGCTTTGAGTCGACTGGTGTTTTCCCGTTTGCGGCGACTCCACGACCGCATGGGCGAGATCTCCAGAAATTCTGACCTGACCATTGAGCTTGAGGTTACCCGCAACGACGAGATCGGTTCCGTGTCCCGGGCGTTCAACCGGATGATGGCGAAGATACGGGAGAGCATGAATACCGTCATGGACAACGCCGAACAGGTTGAGCAGGCGGCCAGAAGCATTGCGGGGAAGGCTGACACGACAGAGAGGGAAGTGCTTGCCCAGCGTGACAACACAGATCAGGTGGCCAGCGCCACTACCGAGATGGCCGCATCTGCGGTTCAGGTCCGGGAAAATGCCATTCATACCACCCGAAAATCCGCAGATACTGCGGAATCAGCGAGCAAGGGTGAGAGCCTTGCCCGGAATGCAGTAAAAAGCATCGAGGCATTGAACACCGAGGTCCAGAGTGGCGCAAAACGCATTGAGCAGCTGGATCAACGTACCAGCCAGATGTCGGATATGCTGGAGGTAATCTCCAATATCGCTGACCAGACCAACCTGCTGGCGCTCAATGCCGCCATCGAGGCGGCCCGTGCCGGAGAGCAGGGGCGCGGTTTTTCTGTGGTGGCCGATGAGGTGCGTGCGCTGGCGTCGAGAACCCAGGATTCAACGGAGGAAATCCGGAACACCATCAACGGACTGAAGGGAGAGGTTGTCGATTGTGTGGCCACCATGCGCCATGCCTCTGAGATGGCAGAGCATCAGGTTTCAGCCATTCTGACAGTAGAGTCTGAACTGCAAACCATTGCCTCTGCTGTGCGGGAGATCACCAACCTCAATCAGGAAATGGAGAGCGCTGCCAACGAGCAGAGCGATGTCTCCGAATCCATTAATCACAACGTGATTGAAATCAGTCGCTCGGCAGAGCAGACCTCCGGGGATGCCAAGGAGACAGCGAGAATTGCCGGAGACCTTCTGGCCATGGCCGAGAATCTCAGGAAAACCATCGAACAGTTCCGGCTGAATCAGGAAGGCCGCCCTTAGAAGGACGGCGCGGGTCTGGCGACAGGCTCAGCCCCGATGGTCGGAAACAAAGGGGTTGGTGGCTCGCTCCCGGCCAAAGGTGGACATCGGACCGTGTCCGGGAATGAACGCAACCTCGTCGCCGAGCGGGAACAGCTGTTCCCTGATAGAGCGAATCAGTGTTGCGTGGTCGCCCTTTGGAAAATCCGTGCGTCCGATGGAGCCATGGAACAGCACGTCACCCACAAGCGCCAGACCGGATTCCTTATGATAAAAAACCACATGCCCCGGTGTGTGGCCGGGGCAGTGAAGGACCTCCAGAGTCTGGTTGCCCACCGTGACCTGCTGCCCATCTTCCAGCCAGCGATCCGGGGTGAAAACTTCCGGGGCCGGAAACCCGAACATCTGCGCCTGCTGGGGCAGGCCAACAATCCAGAAATTGTCTTCCTTCTGCGGCCCCTCAATGGGAATACCCAGCTCTTTGGACAGCTCCGCAGTTCCGCCGGCATGGTCAATGTGGGCATGGGTAAGCAGAATTTTCTCGACCGTCACGCCTTCCTCAGCCACAGCGGCGCGAATCTTCTCCAGATCCCCGCCCGGATCGACTACGGCTGCCCGGCGCGTCTTTTCGCACCAGATCAGTGAGCAGTTCTGCTGGAAAGGCGTGACCGGAATGATTCTGTAGTTCAGTGACATACCTGTTCTCAATCGCTGAAGAAATGGCTAGTGCCATCAGTTTACTGGAACTTCCCGCGTAACAACGAACGCGCCCCGCAAATCGCCCTCGGAGAAGCCGGTCGCCTTGTCTTCAGGATAGAGTTCAGCCAGTTTTGCCTTCACCTCCGGGGCGATGGACTTACCATGACAGCCAAGGCAAAGTTTCTGTGTCGGGATGGCGCTCATATATTGGAACGCCGGCTGTCCGGACGCTTCGGAGACCTGCCAGACCTCCACCGGTTTTCCGTTCTTTACCGGCTGTCTGTCCATGGCCAGCAGTTGGATCTCCTGCCAGTCGGTCGGGGTGTTTTCCGGGTTCCGGACTTTCAGACTGGTCCGACTGATGACCCAGCCGCCGCTGCTGTTGTTGCTGGCGATTTCCGGTGCCACAGTCTTGCAAACACCAATACCGTTTGTGAGGCCGCCTTCTTTGATGGCCGCCTGGAGCGCCTGCTTCAGTGAGCCGCCGAAGCTTTTCACCAGGGAACGTGCTTCGGCAACCATTGCTTCCGGGCTATCTGCTTGGGGTTGCGCGAGAAGTGGCATGGAAAGCAAGGAGCATAGCAAGGCTGTTGTGATGGTCGGTTTGGTCATTGAATCTCTCCCGGGCTTCTTGGCTTTGGAATAAGTATATAACAAAGGAATAATCCCAAATTGAGCCAGGACAGATTCCGGTAGAGTCGATGAATGATTACCACGCCAGCCAGATAACGTGGCGGGCACCCTTGCCGGGTCGCAAGGCCCTCACTGTAACGGGCTCAACAGAAAATCCTGCCCGCCGCAGCCTCTCTGTGAAGGAATGCTCCTGGCCGGCAGACCAGTAGGCAAGGATGCCATCAGGTCGCAGGGCTTTCTGGGCGGCCGCAATGCCATCCGGTGAGTAGATCCAGTTGTTTTCTTTGCGGGTCAGTCCTTCCGGACCGTTGTCGACATCGAGAAGAATGGCATCCCATTCGCCGTCGCTGTTTCTGAGTAATTCGGCCACATCACCAATGTGAACCCGGGCTCTCGGGTCGCTCAGCGGGTTGCCCGCCGCAGAGCCCAGTGGCCCTCGATTCCAGGCTTCTACTTCGGGAACCAGCTCGGCTACCGTCACCTGCGCATCGTCGCCCAGAGCGGCCAGCGCTGCTGCCAGCGTGAACCCCATGCCCAGGCCGCCGATAAGAACCCGGGGAGCAGGCTGATCGGCAATCCGTTCGCACGCCAGGGTGGCAAGAGCATCCTCCGAGCCGTGGATCCGGCTGTTCATCAATTCTCCGGTGGTGCCGGCAATTTTGATGGAAAATTCATCATTGCGTTGCAAAAGACGTAATCGGGTTCCCTTGCCGGGGATCATTGCGGTTCCGATTTCGGTAAAGCGGGCCATTGAGAAGTCCTGATGTCGGTAAGGAGGGGCAGTTTAGCTCGCCTGGAGCCAGGTTGAATATCACGGACCGAGAATCGGGGTTAAGAGAGGTGGTACCCCCGGCAGGACTCGAACCTGCTACCTTCCCCTTAGGAGGGGGACGCTCTATCCAGATGAGCTACGGGGGCATTATCGCGAGAAGGGCGGTATGATAGCGGGCTAAGACCTGAGGCTCAAGGTTCGGTCCGGTTTCAGAGAATGCCACGGAGTGTGTTTTGCCAGATCCTTTCTCGCTAAGCGTGATTGTTCCCGTGTGGATGGAAGCGGCAGGTGTAACCGACACCCTGCGCGCCCTGCAACCGATCCGTAACCGGGGGCATGAGGTGGTTGTCGTTGATGGTGGCAGTACCGATCGAACCGTTGAGCTGGCCCGGCCACTTTGCGACAGGGTGGTTGTGTCAGAGAAGGGCCGGGCGCTTCAGATGAACGCCGGCGCGGCAGTTGCAAAGGGCGATCTACAGTTGTTTCTGCACGCAGATACGCGCCTGCCGGAAGAAGCTCTGGAGCATCTCGCAAGTTTCGTCCATTCCCGTCGCGCCTGGGGGCGGTTCGATGTGCGGCTGAGTGGTGAGCGGCTGCTTTTCCGGGTTATTGCCTGGTTCATGAACCAGCGCTCGCGCCTGTCAGGCATCTGCACCGGTGATCAGGCAATTTTCGTACGGCGGGACGTTTTCGACGCCCTGGATGGTTTTCACCCGATGCCGCTCATGGAAGATGTCGAATTCTCACGCCGTCTTTGCCTGGTGTCCCATCCTTTCTGTATAAAAGAGCCAGTCGTTACCGATAGCCGCCGTTGGCAGAAATACGGTGCCTGGCGAACGATTTTTCTGATGTGGCAGCTGCGCTGGCGGTATTGGCGTGGTGAATCGCCGGAGTCCCTGGCCCAAATTTACCGATCGGATGTGCGCAATGCCTCAAAGTAATCCGCCTGCGGCGGTTTTTCTCCAGTTTGCCAAATGGCCGGAAGCCGGACGGGTTAAAACCCGGTTGATGCCCGAGTTGGGTGCGGTCGGGGCTCTCGAAGCCCATGTTCGGCTCACGCTGGCTGTGCTGGATAACCTGTGTGCGACCGGCTATCCGGTGGAATTCTGGTGGGATAGACCGGTGGATGACCGGCCCGGCGAGGCGGCCTCTATCATTGAAGAGCTTGATGCCGCCGGCCTGATGCAAGGCGTTCAGGAGGGGAGCACACTGGGCCAACGGATGTATCGAGCGTTGAGTCTGTCTCTTCAGGATTATGACCGGGCATTGGTGGTGGGCAGTGATTGCCCCTCGGTCGATCCGGATTACGCCCGTAACGCCGTCGCGCTCCTGAAAGACTACGACGTTGTGCTTGGGCCCTCAGACGATGGCGGCTATGTCCTGATTGGAGCCTCCCGAGTGGCTGAGGGAATGTTGGATGACATTGCCTGGGGCACGCCGGAGGTTCTGACCCAGACCTGTGAGCGCCTTAAAGCATCGGGGCTCAGCTATTGTTTGCTGGAGCCCCGCTGGGATGTCGACGAGCCCGAAGACTGGGCGCGCTTTCTGCGCACTCTTTGAGTACTCTAGCTGGCGGGCACCGGCGGCAGCTCGGTGAGCCTGCCAAGCGCCCGGTTTGCCTCCAGGCCATTCCCACCTGTAACCACTTCTAATGCCTGCTTGCGCTCCAGGACGGCCTTTTTGAAGGTTTCCAGCAATTGTGGTTTTCCGACCTGCTTGATCGCGTTGGCCAACTGCTGGCGGGAATCAAACGTGTCCATGCCCCGATCAATCTCACGCCAGTAGCGGCTGGAAATCTCGCCGAGTTGCCGGTCCCGCTCGAGTAGCTTGCTGATAACGGCCTGTTTCTCCCGATCAAGGCGTTCCGCTGTCAAAGCGGAGAGGGTTTCCTCAAAGCTGTTGGAGAATTCCTGAACCGCCTGGTCAATCTCTGCCGGGGAAGCGGAAGGTGACTGCACAACAAACCCCAGGGCCGGTGTTTCAAGCATTTCAAAAGGCGTTGCGTAAACGATGTAGCCCATCTGGCGGGTGGTTCGGATCTCTTCGTAGAACGGGCTGCTGATAATCTGGGCCAGCAGCCGGAATCGGGCCCGTTCCTCAAAGCTGGTGTTGTCTCCCTGCATGTAGAGGGTATAGCCCGTGTCCGGATGGTCCACGTCGATGGAGACGAGGGTTTCATTATCTGGCAGCTGGCGCACCTGGCTTCGTGCTACCCGGACCAGCTCGCTGTTGCCCAGAACAATGGCGTCAATTTGCCGCGCGAGGTTAAGAGTCGAGGCCTCGGTAAGGTTTCCGTGCGCCATCATAACCGGGTCAACCTGTGACAGCAGGGCTTCAGAGAAGGACTGCAGTTCCTCGAAGCTAACTTCCCGGGCGGCTCTCAGCTTGGCGTCGGTGGGCCAGGCGCCTTCGATGAGGGACGTCTGGATAAACTCAGAGGTCTGTTCGACGGGGCGATCCTTGGCCTTGTTCTGCAGGCCGTCAATCAGCTGCTGCCGGGCGATCTCGAAACGTTGTTCGGTCAGTTCCGGTGCAGCCACCTGGAGCAGAATCCGGTTCATCAGGGTATGGAGTTTGTCGTTGTAACCGCCGACCCGGACCGTGATACCCCTGAGATGCGGATAGACGCTGTAATCCAGGCCCGCAAGACTGGCGGAGTAAGCCCAGGCGTTCAGATTGGCATTGATAGCGTCCACCAGCAGCTGAGTGAGCACGTAGCTGCGTGCCGACGCTCGGGTGGCAGGCGTACGAAGGCCCACAAACACGTTGGCTTTCGGGGTATCAAACCGGGTATCCCGGGCAAACCAGACATCCATTCCCTCGATGGTTGCCAGTTGTGTCGGCTGCGCCATGGTTTTTCCGGGCACCATCGCAAGATCTTCCGGCACAAATGGATTCTCCGGTGGCAGGCGCAGCTGGGCAGCGAGTTCTGGCAGGCTCTGGGTCCTCAGTGTTGCCGGGTCGAGTGGTTCCCGGGCCCACGCCGCTTCGTACCAGTCGGTTCGGTTCGGATTTTCAAGTTCAGGCTCCGGTGCCAGAACGAAAGCAAGGAGGTTGTCCGGCGTCAGCCTGTCCAGAATGTCGCGGTACTGTTCCGGCGCGAAGCGCTCAACCAGCCAGGGCGCCCGCAAAACGTCTTCGGCGGGATAGTCCTGGAGGTAACGAGAAAGGCGCATGGCTTCGTGCAGGGGGTTACCCTGTTCGCGGAATCGAAAATCGATGCGAGCCAGGTTCTGCATTTCCAGGAAACGCCGCTCGCTGATGCCTTTCTGTCGAATCTTCTCGATGTAATCGAATACCAGCGGCAGGATGTCCTCATGGCGAGCCAGTCCTTCCGGTGTCAGGGAAATGCTGATTTCGAGGGTGGCGTTCTCGCCGGTATCCATGCCCAGGCCTGCGGAGAGGCTTTCCGCCAGACCGGCCCGTTTCAGAACATCGAACAGGCTGCCCGGGCCCTCGTGGCCGAGCAGGTTGGCCACGTAGCTGGCGGGTTTGGTGCGGTAGTTCGCTTCCTGGGACGGAATAGGGAACGTGAGCGACAGGCTTCGAACGTCCTTCAGTGCTTCTGCTGTGACCTTGGCTGGCAGCTCATCTGAGCGGTACAGGCTGGCGACGTGACGCTTGGTCTCAAGGTTGCGGTTTTCAATGGCATCGAACCGCCCTCGCACCATGGATTCCAGCTCGTCCAGGGTTTGGGGCCCGTAAACCGCCAGGCTCATGATGTTCGAGGAGTAATGCTGCTTCCAGAACTCGATCAGGTCCGGCCGAAGGGGATTTGCTTCCGTATTCTCAAGGGTGCTCAGGTTTCCGACGGCAAAGTGACTGAAGGCGTGATCCGGATTGCTAACGGCCTTCTTGACGGAATAGAAGCGTCGACCATCGTCTTTCTGTTTGGCGCTGAACTCCGAGTGCACAGCGTTGCGCTCACGATCCACCAGTTCTGCGGTAAATAAGGGCGCGGAAAATTGCTGGGCGAACCGATCCAGTGCCGGTTCCAGAAATTCGGCCTGAACATCGAAGAAGTAGTTCGTGTCCTGGAACGCGGTGAAGGCGTTGTGCTGGCCACCGTGGCTCTTAATGAACTGCTGGTACTCGCCAGGATCGGGGTATTTCTCGGTCCCAAGGAACAGCATGTGCTCGAGGAAGTGGGAGAGGCCTTCGCGCTCCGCCGGATCATCTCCGCTACCAACAGCAACGTTCATTGAGGCCGCTGCTTTGTCTGCATCCTCATCAGACACCAGAATGACCTTCAGGCCGTTGTCCAGTTCGATAAACCGGTATTGGTTGTCGTCATTGGGGCTCTTCTCCGGAATCTGCGCTGCAAGAGCAAGGGTGCTGAACAGCAAAAGTATGAGCAGGGAAAACAGGCGTGAGATCGGGTTCTGCATGGAGTTCTTCCTGACGGTACGTGTGTTCATAGGCCCTCTGGGATCCGGAGAAGACGTTTGCGAATCAGTGCATCAGCGCGTTGCGGGTGCTTTCAGGCTGCTGGTCAAGTGTTTTACGTGCCAGGTCGGCGGCTTTCTCACTGTCCAGCTGGCCCGAGGCAATACGCTCGAGAACCGTGGCCATGATGGCGACGGACTGGCGATAATCTGCGAACTCGGCCTGGAAGGCCTTGTCGATGGCCTCGTAGACCGCCTGAATTTTCTCTTCCCGTGAACCAGCGTTATCGGCTGTGTCGTTGATGGCCTTCAGGCAGGCCCGGGCAATCGAAATGTAGCGTTCCGCGTTGGGATTGTCTTTCTGCATAGTAGGGGTTCCGGAGGTCGGTGTTCCTGTGAAAACAAGAGATGCCAAAAGGCGCGATAAGTTCCCGATTATGTCATTGCTGGCGGGCGCTTTCATTGCATTGTGGTAATCCGGAAATTGAGCATGCACGGGGCAATTCCTGTGCTAGTCTCAAAAACATTGTGTCGACGAACCGGACAGGCATGTCCCGCTTGTCGGGTCAGAAATTTAGAGTAATAGCTCTATACAAAACAAAGGCTTACAGAGTAAAAGCTCTAAAAAAGTTCGATACATGAAGGTTGCAATTAAGTACAATGCCGGCGTTTCCGGAAAACTCTAAGACTTTAGTCGTATGGGTGCCGGCATGGATAGACAACAACAGAGCAACAGGCAGGGTGGAAGATTGATGAATTATTTCCTGACGGGTGGCACCGGATTTATTGGCCGTTTCCTGGTGGAGAAGCTTCTGGCACGTGGTGGCACTGTCCACGTACTGGTGCGTGAACAATCCCAGGACAAGCTGGACAAATTGCGTGAGCGCTGGGGCGCGGATGAAACCCAGGTGAAGGCCGTCATAGGCGACCTGACCAGCAAGAATTTGGGCATCGACGCCAAGACGATGAAAGCCCTGAAAGGGAAAATCGACCACTTCTTTCACCTCGCCGCCGTGTACGATATGGGCGCAGATGAAGAAGCCCAGCAGGCGACCAATATCGAGGGCACCCGCGCTGCGGTGAATGCTGCGGAAGCGATGGGCGCCAAGCACTTCCATCACGTTTCTTCCATTGCGGCTGCCGGTCTGTTCAAGGGAATCTTCCGCGAAGACATGTTCGAGGAAGCCGAGAAGCTGGATCATCCGTATCTGCGGACCAAGCACGAATCTGAAAAGGTCGTTCGTGAGGAATGCAAGGTTCCCTTCCGCATCTACCGCCCGGGCATGGTGATTGGGCATACCGCTACCGGTGAAATGGACAAGGTGGATGGCCCCTACTATTTCTTCAAAATGATTCAGAAAATCCGCCACGCGCTGCCCCAGTGGGTTCCGACCATTGGTGTCGAGGGTGGGCGTCTGAACATTGTGCCGGTGGATTTCGTGGTTAACGCCATGGATCACATTGCTCACCTCGAGGGTGAAGACGGCAAGTGCTTCCACCTGGTGGATACCGATCCGTACAAGGTTGGCGAAATTCTCAACATTTTCAGCGAGGCTGGTCACGCACCCCGGATGGGGATGCGGATCGATTCCCGCATGTTCGGCTTTATTCCGCCATTCATTCGCCAGAGCTTGAAGAACCTGCCACCGGTGAAGCGTCTGACGTCGGCCATTCTTGATGACATGGGCATTCCGCCATCCGTGATGTCGTTCATCAATTACCCGACCCGTTTTGACGCCCGCGAAACCGAGCGCGTTCTGAAAGGCACCGGCATTGAAGTGCCCCGCCTGCCGGACTACGCGCCGGTGATCTGGGATTACTGGGAGCGCAATCTGGATCCGGACCTGTTCAAGGACCGCACGCTCAAGGGCACGGTTGAAGGTCGCGTCTGTGTGGTGACCGGTGCTACGTCCGGTATTGGTCTTGCAACTGCCCAGAAACTGGCAGACGCCGGCGCGATCCTCGTGATCGGTGCCCGCAAACTCGAGCGCCTGAAGGAAGTGGCCGCAGAGCTGGAGTCCCGGGGCGCAAGCGTACACGCCTATCCCTGCGATTTTTCCGACATGGATGCCTGCGACGAGTTCGTGAAGACCGTGTTGGATAACCATGGCCAGGTCGACGTGCTGGTTAACAACGCCGGGCGCTCGATTCGCCGTTCACTGGATCTGTCGTTCGACCGCTTCCACGATTTCGAGCGCACCATGCAACTGAACTACTTTGGTTCCGTTCGTCTGATCATGGGCTTTGCGCCCAAGATGCTTGAGAATCGCCGCGGTCACGTGGTCAACATCTCGTCCATCGGTGTGTTGACCAACGCTCCCAGGTTCTCGGCTTACGTGGCTTCCAAATCCGCGCTGGATGCCTTCAGCCGCTGCGCCGCTTCGGAATGGTCGGATCGCAATGTCACGTTCACCACCATTAACATGCCGCTGGTGAAAACGCCGATGATTGCGCCAACCAAGATCTACGATTCTGTCCCCACGCTAACGCCGGACGAGGCTGCGACCATGGTTGCTGATGCCATCGTCTACCGGCCGAAGCGAATCGCTACCCGTTTGGGTATCTTTGCCCAGGTGCTTCATGCCCTGGCGCCCAAGATGGCCGAGATCGTCATGAACACCGGTTACCGGATGTTCCCGGATTCACCGGCCGCCGCTGGTAGCCGTTCCGGGGAGAAGCCGAAGGTGTCCAGCGAGCAGGTGGCTTTCGCCGCCATCATGCGGGGCATCTACTGGTAACGCAGTTGCCCCGAATCGAGTGGGAGGGGGAGTTATTTCCCCCCCCCCCCCATATTAATGGGTTAAAAGAGATTCGCCTCTTTTATAAAGTGTTCTGGGCTAAAGAAAACCAGCCGATAGCCGATGGTTAACATAAGAACAATATAAAAGAAGGGCTATTGATGACTCTCAAGAAACGTCTTTTGCTGACTTTGCTGCTGGTTGGCCTGCTTCCCGTCATTGCCATCTCATTTTTTAACGCCGAAATTGCCCGACAGAGCCTGACGGAACAGGCGTTGCAACGACTCTCTATTGCGGCTACCAATAAGCAGCATAGTGTTGAAGATTATCTCAGCACTATTGCCCGGCAGCTGAAAGCCATGGCCAATAATCGCGGGACCCGAACGGCGGCCCAGGGGTTTGGTTTGGCATTCCAGAATTATGAAAAACTGGTACAAGAGGAGCAGTCGACCTTACGAGAAAACGTCGAGGCTTATTATCAGCAGAATTTTTTGCCACCCTTGCAGCAAAATGGTGGTGCTAACGGACGTTCAGCCTCGGACTTCGTTGCATCCCTCAGCAAAAACAGCCTGGCTCTGCAGATGGGTTACATCGTGGACAACCCGAATCCTGTGGGGCAGAAAGACGAATTGGTATCGGCTGACGTCCATATCGCGCAGTTTTATAACACGCTTCACAAACAGTGGCACACCTCGTTCAAGGAGTTTCAGGAGGCGTTCGGCTACTACGATATTTATCTGATTGATGCCGATACAGGCCATGTTATCTATTCCGTAGCCAAAGAGGTGGATTTTGCTACCTCCCTGAAAGACGGTCCTTACGCGGATTCTGGCCTGGCGGCAGCTTATCGTCAGGCGATGTCTGACGGACAGGATACTGCTCCGACTTTTGTTGATTTTACTCGGTATGTACCGTCCTACGGTGCGCCCGCCGGATTTGTGGCAACCCCCATATATTCCGAAAAAGATGAGCGGCTGGCCGTGCTGGCCTTCCAGTTCCCCATCGACAGCCTGAACAACATCATGATGGAACGAGATGGCATGGGCGAAACCGGGGATGCCTATCTGGTGGGGCCGGATAACCTGATGCGGTCAGACTCCTACCTGGATCCGGAAAACCGCAGTGTTGTCGCTTCCTTTGCCGACCCGGAGAATGGACGCATTAGTTCGACATCGGTGGATGAGGCCCTGGCCGGAAATTCCGGTGAAGGCGTGGTTACGTCCTACCGTGGCGAGCCAGTGTTTTCCGCCCACAGGCCAGTTACCGTAGGCGGGCTGAACTGGGCGCTGGTGGCGGAGATTAGCGAAGACGAGGCCTTGGCGCCGGTGCGTGAAATGTGGACGCTGGCGGCGATAGCCATTGCTATTGTGCTCCTGGCTGTGGCGGCCGTGGCGGTCTGGACCGCAGTGCGGATCATGAAACCCCTCGGCAAAGACCCGTCCGAATTGCAGGCACTGGCGGAACAGGTAGCTGCAGGTAACCTGGTCATTGATTCGTCCGACAGTGACAATGCCACGGGCGTATACGGCTCCATGCTCAAGATGGTGTCAGACCTGAAAGAAGTGATCTTCAAGGTTGAAGAAGCGTCCCAGCGCCAGGCCAGTGCATCTGAACAGTTGTCCGGTACCACCTCGCAGACCCTGGACAGTGTGAATCAGCAGGCAGAGCAGACTGAGCAGGTGGCGTCGGCCATTGAAGAAATGTCCTCTGCCATCAGCGAGGTGTCCCAGAATACCTCGGAATCGGCAGCCGCCGCCCGGCGCACTGATGAGGCGGTCAGCCGCAGCGCCACCGAGGTGGAATCCTCCGCTGAGGACACCCGTGCTATGGCCAGGGAACTGGAGGAAGCAGAAGCCGGCATAGAGGACTTGCGAAAGAATATGGAATCCATCACCAGGGTTCTGGATTCGATAAAGTCCATCGCCGACCAGACTAACTTGCTGGCTCTGAATGCCGCTATTGAAGCGGCCCGGGCCGGTGAACAGGGCAGGGGCTTCGCGGTGGTCGCGGATGAGGTGCGCAGCTTGGCCCAGAACAGCCAGAAGGCGACCGAGGAGATCAGTAGTTCCATCGAAACTCTGGTCAATTCGTCGGAGCGTGCTTCAAAGGTCGTTACCCGTTGCAGCACCCAGGCCAGAGGCATTTCTGAGCGGGCAGGAACCGTAGTATTGCAGCTTCGCGAGGCAGTGGAAGAGGTTGCCCGGATGTCCGGTATGGCGGAGCAGATTGCTACGGCTTCCGAAGAGCAATCAGCCACGGCCGAAGAAGTAACGCGCAACGTATCCACAATTGCTGAAAAGTCCTTGGAGACCAAACAGGCCATGGTCCAGATCTCCGAAGCCAGTGGTGACTTGGCGGAGTTGTCTCATCAGCTCAGGGATTCTCTGTCCCGCTTTAAAGTCAGCTGAGTATGAGGCGTGCCTTCAACACTTAGGCCTGGCACACAGAAAAAAACCCGCTGCGGCGGGTTTTTTTATGGCGGTTATTCGGTCTCTTCGGGGATCACCGGAGGCGGAAAGCCGCCCAGTTCTTTCCAGCGATTCACAATGCCACAGAACAGGTCTGCGGTTTTTTCCGCGTCATAGGCGGCGGAATGGGCTTCCTTGTTGCTGAACGGAATGCCCGCGAGTTTGCAGGCCTGGGCCAGAACCGTGTGGCCATAGGCCAGGCCGGCCAGCGTGGCGGTATCGAAGGTTGAGAAAGGATGGAACGGGTTACGACGGATGTCGGCCCGCAGCGCGGCTGCAAAGATGAAGTTATGGTCAAAGGTGGCATTGTGGCCCACCAGGACGGCTCGCTTGCAATCGTGGTTCTTCACCGCCTTGCGAATGGGGCTGAAGATCTCGCTGAGTCCTTCCCGCTCGGGTACCGCTTCTCGCTCCGGATTCCACGGATCAATACCCGTGAAATCAAGCGCGGACTGCTCCAGATTCGCGCCTTCGAAAGGATCGATCTGCTGAACGTGGGTTTCAGCGCGCCGCACCCAGCCATCGTCGTCCATGGTCAGTATCACTGCCGCCACTTCCAGCAGGGCGTCCCGCTCGGGATTGAAGCCAGCGGTTTCCACGTCGACTACAACAGGCAGAAACCCGCGAAAGCGGCGGGACATGGGATGCGGTGGTTTGTTTTCGTCAGTCACTCAAGCTCCGGTCTTGGCCGTGTGTGAGAAGGAATAAGTCAGGTTTACGCCAGTTTCCAGTGAACGGTTTCACCAGCCTTGAGGGGCACGATGGTTCCGTCAGCCAGCGGCAGCTCTGCCGGCATGGTCCAGGGGTCACGAATCAGGGTGATGGTATCGGTATTCCGCGGTAGGCCATAGAAATCCGGCCCGTTGAAACTGGCGAATGCTTCAAGTTTATCCAGGATGCCAAGCTCTTCGAAAATGTCCGCATACAGGCCGATTGCGCCGTAAGCCGAGTAACAGCCAGCGCAACCGCAGGCTGCCTCTTTGCGATCCTTCGAATGAGGGGCGGAATCCGTGCCCAGGAAAAAGCGTTTGTCGCCGCTGGCCACCGCGTCCCTGAGCGCCTGTTGATGGCGGTTACGCTTTAGGATTGGCAGGCAATAGAGATGCGGTCGAATGCCGCCTACCAGCATGTGGTTGCGGTTATACATCAGGTGCTGGGGCGTCAGAGTCGCACCGAGGTTGTCACCGGTGTGCTGCCGGACAAACTCTGCGGAATCGGCCGTGGTGATATGTTCCAGTACAACCTTCAGGTTCGGGAAAGCCTCGAGAGTGGGTGCCAGGACACGCTCCAGAAATACCTTTTCCCGGTCGAAAATATCGATATCGGCATCGGTTACCTCTCCGTGTACCAGCAGCAGCATGCCACAATCGGCCATGGCCTCCAGAACCGGATAGATGTTACGGATATCCTTCACCCCCGAGTCGGAATTGGTCGTTGCCCCGGCCGGGTAAAGCTTGGCAGCCACAACGCCGGCAGCCCTGGCATCCCGGATGGTCTGCGCCGTCATGCTCTCGGTCAGATACAGCGTCATCAACGGCTCGAACTCGGTGCCATTGGCAGCCGCCAGAATGCGCTCCCGGTAGGCTGTGGCATCGGCTGCGGTTGTCACCGGCGGTACCAGGTTGGGCATGATGATGGCGCGAGCGAAGCAGGCGGCCGTAGCCGGTACCACGTCGTTGAGAATGTCGCCGTCCCGTACGTGAAGGTGCCAGTCGTCGGGGCGTGTGAGCGTGAGCTTGTCTGTCATGGCGTTTGTCCGAAATACCTTTGGCGGGGCGAGCTTGTGCCCGGTTCTCTGGGAGCCGAAAAAATTTGGCGAATTATACCAGAAGGCGCGGGTGATTGTTTTCCGGTTGGTGGCTAAAGAACTTCCGGCTCAGGCCGTTAAACAGTCTGACTCTGCTAACTCCGGACACTGATGGCTAGCTCTATGGGATTTCGCCCCGGACAACTCCTGAATACTCTGCTGGTTGCCACGTTGCCCGTGGTGCTTCTGCCGGCAACCGCGCAGGCTGCCAGCTATGGCGCCGGAATCGAGAACAGCCAGTGGTATCTCGCCGAGTCGGTATTTGAATGCCGGCTGGTGCACGAAGTTCCCGGCTACGGTCGGGCGGTGTTCAATCATCGCGCCGGTGAAAGTCTCAGCTTTTTCCTGGAGTCTGATTCCGCATTGATGCGACCAGGGCGCGGCAGCCTTGTGGTCGAGGCACCGGCCTGGCGTCCGGGTGTGGCGCCGAAGCCCCTGGGAACGGTCAATGTCTCGGATGATCGCCGTCAGGTCTCGCTGGATACCCGTCAGGCGTTCGTGGTCGCCCATGGACTTCTGGACGGGATGCGCCCGACGGTAACCAGGGAATCGTGGTTTGATGGCCGCCCGGTGCGGGTTCAGGTCTCCAACATTAACTTCGCCGGCGAGTACCAGCGTTATCAGCGCTGTACGTCCAATCTACTGCCGGTAAACTTTGATCAGATCCAGCGCTCGAGGGTGCCCTTTGCCAGCGGCAGCACGCAATTATCCGATGCCGACAGGCAACTACTGGATAACATCGTGGCCTATGTGAACGCAGATTCCACGGTTGAGCGGATTTTCGTGGATGGTCATAGTGACAGTATTGGAAGCCGGATCGACAACCGTGCGCTTTCCGAAGATCGCGCCAATGTGGTGGCCGACTACCTCAAGGCGAGCGGTATTGATGAAAACATGATTACCGTTCGGGCTCACGGCGACCAGTACCCGGTATCCAACCGGCCCGCAGATAACCGGCGCACCAATATCCGCCTGCAACGGGCCGGTGACCGCCGGGAACTGCAGCAGGCTAACGGTTATGGCGGCGAACCCAGGGGCTGATTGGCGTCAGTAAACCGAATCCAGTACTTCCAGGTGGGCATTGACGCTTTCCGCCAGGGCCCGCAGATGGTACCCGCCCTCCAGGGTTGAAATGATCCGGTCATTGCTGTGCTCACTGGCGACACCCACAATCATTTCCGTTAGCCAGCGATAATCTTCCGTATCCAGATTCAGTTCTGCCATCGGATCCAGCCGGTGGGCATCAAAACCCGCCGAAATCAGGATCAACTGCGGTTTGAATTCATTCAGGCGCTTCAGCCATCCCGCCTCCACCTGCTTCCGGTACTCTTCAGACGAACAGTTTGCCTCAATCGGAATATTCACGATGTTGTCGGCCTGCCGGTGCACATGGGAGTGCGGGTAGAAGGGATGCTGGAAGCTTGAGCACATCAGGATACGCTCGTCGCCACTGACAATGTCTACGGTGCCATTGCCCTGGTGCACGTCGAAATCGATGATCGCGACCCGCTCCAAATGATGAAAGGTGAGGGCGCGCATCGCGGCGAGGGCAACGTTGTTGTAAAAACAGAACCCCATGGATTTCGCCCGCTCGGCATGGTGCCCGGGCGGCCGGGCACACACAAACGCGTTGGTAACCTGGCTGCTCATGACCATATCCACGGCCTGGATATTGGCACCAGCTGCCAGACGAGCGGCTCGAAGGGTGTCGGGCATCATGGCCGTGTCCGGGTCGGTAAACACGCGGCCGCGGGTCGGTTGCATCAGGTCCAGTTGATGGAGATATTTTTCCGGATGCACCATCAGAAGCTGATCACGGGTGATTTCTTCCGGCCGCACCCAGTCCAGCTTCTGGTCCAGGCCAGTATCAGCAAGGTAGCTGATGATGGCCGCCAGCCGCTCAGGGCTTTCCGGATGTTCCGGCCCCATGTTGTGTTTCATGAAGTCATCGTGGGAAAAGAATGCCGTGGTCATACGTCTCGGACTGCCTTCGATATGCTTATATTTTCTTCAAGCTTATCAGGGAAAACTGCACGATGCCGTGTTTCTTTGGTCTTATAACGGCGATAGTCATTTCACATCGGGGTATCAAGGCCTAAGATAAGAGTTACACTCATAAGTAACCTGTTTTATTACATTTATTTCCCAACGGTCTGCCGGCCGCATACAAAGGAGAGTCAGCTTGAGCACCCGGTATCTGGAGAGCCTGTTTAATCCCGCGTCCATTGCGGTGATCGGTGCGTCGGAGCGGGCAGACAACCTTGGCGGTATGGTGTTGCGGAACCTGATGGGGGGCGGTTATCCCGGCCGGTTACTGGTGGTGAACCAGAACGATTACGACAACGTGCACGGGGTGCCCTGCGTCAAGAAAGTCTCGAAAATGGAATTTTCCCCGGACCTGGCAATCATCTGTACGCCGCCGGATACCGTGGCCAAGACCATCAAGCGGCTGGGGGAGGCCGGGGTGCGCACTGCGATCGTTATGACCGGTGGCATGTCTCGTACTCACAGTAAAACCGGCCAGCCCCTGATGTATTCCGTTCGTGAAGCGGCCCGGGAAACCGGAATCCGGGTACTGGGCCCCAACACCATCGGACTGATGGTCCCCGCCCGCAGCCTGAACGCTACCTACGCCCATATGGGCGCCATCCCTGGCCGGGTTGCCTTCGTTGGCCAGTCCGGCACCATCGCCAGTTCTGTCATAGACTGGGCATTCGCCCGTGGTGTGGGGTTTTCCTACTTCCTGACCCTGGGCGATGGCATGGATATCGATCACGACGACCTGATCGACTACCTGGCGCAGGATACACAGACCCGTGCGATTCTCCTGCACATCGAAAACATTCCCAATGCCCGCCGCTTCATGTCGGCGGTGCGGGTGGCGTCCCGCACCAAGCCGGTGATTGCGGTGAAGTCCGGGCGTGTACCGGAGTCGGAGTGGTTTCCCCACGACCTTCCTGATGGCCTGAAACGCAGCGATCCGATTTACGACGCCATGCTTCAGAGGGCAGGTGTGCTCCGGGTGGATGGCCTTGGCCAGATGTTTGATGCGCTCGAGACATTGACGCGGATGCGTCCCTTGCGCCGCGAAACCCTGGCGATCATGGCCAATGGGGTCGGCCCCGGGGTGTTGGCCGTGGACCGGTTGGCGGATCTTGGTGGTGAACTGGCAGAGCTGTCGAAATCCAGCATTGAGAACCTGGCCGAGCTGCTGCCACCTTACTGGACCCGCAAAAACCCCATTGACCTTAACTACGATGCCTCGCCGGAACTTTACGGCCAGGCCATCAAGATCCTGGCCAAAGACCCGGAAGTGGCCAACGTTCTGGTGATGTATGCCCCGAGCCTGACCGAGGACAGCCTCCAGATTGCGGACGCAGTGGTGCAGGCCTCCAAAGGCACACGTCTGAATGTGTTCACCTGCTGGCTCGGCCAGAGTACGGTCATGGATGCTCGGGAAGAGTTTTACCGGGCCGGGCTGCCGTCGTTCTTCAATCCCGAAAAAGCCGTGATGGCATTCATGCAACATGTTCGTCACCAGCGGGTTCAGCGGCTGCTTACGGAAACGCCGGAATCCTTTACCGACCACTTTGCAGACCGCACCCATACCCGTCATGTGGTCAACAGGGCCCTTCGGGCAGGTCGGTATCACCTGTCGAACCGGGAAGCGCGGGATCTGGTGCGGGACTACGGGATCAGCACCATCGAAACCATGTACTGCGACGATATGGAAGAGGTGCTGGAGGTGTTTGCGGTTGAGCGGCGCCCCATCGACATCACCATCATTCATGAGCAGGCGTGCCATCCTTTTTTGGACCTGAGTCCGACCCAGCGTCGTTACAAGGGTACGGTCCAGAAACTGAACAGCGAGGCGGCCATCATGGATTCGTGCCGCTACCTGATGGAGGAATACAAGAGCCATTTCCCGGAAAGTGGATTTCTCGGGTTTGCGGTTCAGCGTTCCTACCAGCACGTGGGTGGGATCGAGTTCAGTGTCGGCATTACCCGGGACGCATTGTTTGGGCCCCTGGTGGTTTGCGGTGCAGCTGGCGCCCAGATCAACGTGATGACCGATCGTCAGATCGCACTGCCGCCATTGAACATGGTGTTGGCCCGTGAGCTTCTGCGCCGTACCTACATGTACAAGCTGCTGAAAGAACACAGCCTGAAGCCGGAGGAGGATATCCGCGCGGTGTCCGAGACCCTGGTCACCCTCTCACAGATCGTCATCGACATCCCGGAAATCAAGGGGCTTGAGATCTCGCCCTTGCTGTTCAACGAGCAGGGGGCCGTGGCAGTCAATATTGCCATCAATCTGGCCGACAAGCCGGGGCGGCCGATTATTCAGCCTTACCCGCGGGAACTGGAGGAATGGATTGTTTTGCCCAAATCCGGGCGCCGGGTCATCATTCGACCGGTACTGGCGGAAGATGAGCCTGCCCACCGGGCGTTCCATGAGTTGCAGTCGCCGGAATCCATTCGTTACCGGTTCTTCCAGTATCGCAAGCATTTCTCTCGCGAAGACGTAGCCCAGATGGTGCAAATCGATTACGACCGGGAGATGGTTTTTATTGCCAACGCGCCCAGGGAAGACGGGGAAGGCGAGGAAACCCTCGGAACCGTGCGCACCTGGACCGATGCCGATAACCTGCAATGCGAGTTCGCGGTCATGGTGCACGATAAAATGAAGGGCGAAGGCCTCGGCGTTGCCCTGATGCAAAAGATGATCGATTACTGTCGGGCCAGGGGTACCGTGGAAATGGTGGGCAATGTGCTGCCGGATAATCGTCCCATGTTGCAGCTGGCGGAACATCTGGGCTTTGAAATCAAGTTCAATACCGAAGAGGAAGTGATGGATCTGCGGCTGGTCCTGAACGAACCGGAAAAAGACTGGCAGAGAGAGCGGCTGGGAAAGAGCGCCCACTGAAGAGCGCAAGGGAGGCCGGGTCAGATAAAGCGGGTATCTGACCCGGATTTACGGCACTACTCTTCGACAATCGCAGAGCGATCTTCGCCGCCGAGCGCTTCCAGGAGCCCTGGAATCAGCCGGGACAGCTCAAGGGTCATGAGCGTGAAAGCCGCATCAAACTTGGCAGCGTGGTCGTCCACGTCGACATCGTCCAGTTGATCCTGAAGTGTTTCGCCGAACTTGAGGCGACGGATGCCCAGTTCTTCATCCAGCACAAAGGAGACGTTGTCGTCCCAGGTCAGGGACAGCTTGGTCACCTGCATGCCCGCATCCAGATGGTTGCGGATTTCATCGGCTTTCAGGTCCAGGCCTTTGCAGCGAACCACGCCGCCATCTTCAGACGGATCCTTGAGTTCGCATTCAGTGCCCAGAACCACCTTGCCAGGCAGGTCGATGGATTCGTTCAGCCAACCGGTAAAGGTGAAAGCAGGTGCCTGTTCCACCGCGGGTGGACGAACCGGCAGCGATCCGAGGCTCTTGCGCAGAGTCGAGGCCAGATCTTCCGCCTGCTTGGCGGAACCCGCGTCCACCACCAGAACACCGTCCTGGGGGGCGAGGTAGGCAAAGGAGCGGCGGTTCTTGGAGAAGGCCTGGGGCAGCATCTCCAGCATTACCTGTTCCTTGATTTCGTCCTTTTCTTTGCGCCGGACCTTCCGGCCCTGCTCGAACTCGATGGCTTCGGCCTTCTCCTCAACCGCTTCTTTCACCACCGGGCCGGGAAGAATCTTTTCCTCCTTGCGCAGGGCAATCAGGTGATAGCCGTTGGCACTGTGAACCAGCTGTTCGCCATGCTTGCCCAGGGGCGGAACCCAGCCCTGGCGGCTGGTTTCCTGAGGTCCGCAGGGCTTGAAGGCATCGGCCTGGAGCTTGTCTTCCAGCTCTTCGGCAGAGATATCAAAGGGTTTGGTAAATCGGAATACGCGGGCGTTGCGAAACCACATCAGGGCTGGTCCTTGTCTTTCATATTTGCATGATCTCTACGAGTACGGTTTTAACGATAAAGCCCACAACGCCGGCGCCCAGCACCGTAAATAGTGCGATGGTGCCGAACTTGCCGGCCTGGGATTTCTTGGCCAGATCCCAGACGATGACACCCATCCAGACAATCAGGCCGGTCAGAAACACCAGCATGGCGATCTGGGAAAACATTGCTTCGTTCATTGCTGACTCCGATTTCAACGTGGATTACTGTTCATCCCGCAGGAAAACCCAGTTGTTCTTATCGGATTGGTCTTCGCTGAAGTAATAGCCTTCGAGGTTGAATCCCTTGAGGTCGTCGGCCTGGGTAATGCGGTTCTGAATGGCAAACCGACACATCAGCCCCCGGGCTTTCTTGGCATAAAAGCTGATCATCTTGTACTGACCATTCTTCCAGTCCTTGAATTGGGGGGTAATCAGCCGGCCTTCAAGGTCTTTCTTCTTTACGCTTTTGAAATACTCGTTGGAGGCGAGGTTGACCAGCACGCCGTCGTCATCCGCAAGCAGCCGGTTGATCTCCTCTGTGATCTTGCTGCCCCAGAAGGCATACAGATCCTTGCCACGGTTATTCTCGAACCGGGTACCCATTTCCAGGCGGTAGGGCTGCATCAGGTCCAGCGGTTTCAGGACGCCATACAGACCGGAAAGCATGCGCAGATGCTGTTGGGCAAAGTCGAAGTCCTGTTCACTGAAGCTCTCGGCGTCCAGGCCGGTGTACACGTCACCTTTGAAAGCCAGCACAGCCTGCCGGGCATTCTCGGGGGTAAACGGCGTGTGCCAGTTCTGGAAGCGCTCGGCGTTCAGCTGCCCAAGCTTGTCGCTGATGCTCATCAGATTGCTGATCTGGTGCGGCTCCAGCGTTTTAAGCTGGTCGACCAGCTCGCAGGCATCCTCAAGGAATTCCGGCTGAGTATAGGTACTGGTCGCCAGCGGACTCTCGTAATCCAGCGTTTTGGCAGGGGAAATAACCATCAACATGTCAGGCAATCCTCATTGCAGGAATGTAAGTAAGTCATCCCTGGTAAAAGGCCAGTCCAGTTCCACACCGGTATCGTTGCGTCGGAGCACCGGTATCCGGGTACCGTAGCGCTCTACCAGTTCTTCGGACTGGGCAATGTCCACCACGTCTACCGGGATCGGCTCCGGCATGGGCGTGCTTACAAGCAGGGCTTCGGCCAGTTCGCACAGGTGGCACTGAGAGGTTGTGTAAAAAAGCAGTTCCATTATTTCGGTTGTGCGTCCAGTTTCTGGCCGTTGACGCCTTGGCTGTCCTTGCCCATGAGATACAGGTAAATCGGCATCAGGTCCTCTGGTGCCGGATTTTGCTGTGGATTCTCCGCCGGATAGGCGTGGGCTCTCATGTTGGTACGGGTCGCGCCGGGGTTCAGACTGTTTACCCGGACATTGTGACGCTCGTCGTCCAGTTCTTCGGACAGCAACTGGCTCAGGCCCTCTACGGCAAACTTGGAGACGGCATAGGCGCCCCAGTAGGCTTTTGCTTTGCGGCCGACACCAGAGGAGGTGAAGATCACCGAGGCGTCGTCGGATTTGCGAAGCAGGGGAATCATTGCCCGGCTTAGCAGGAACGGCGCCGTTGCGTTCACGTGCATGACCTTGTTCCAGGTTTCCGGGTCATAAAGCTCCACGGGACTGCGGTCGCCCAGAATTGCCGCGTTGTGCAGCAAACCATCCAGTTGGCCGAAGTTGTCTTCCAGCGTCATGGCCAGTTCTTCGTAATCCTTCACCGCCGCGCCCTCAAAGTTCATGGGTACGATGGCAGGCTTGGGGTGCCCGGCGGCCTCGATTTCGTCGTAGACCGTCTCAAGCTTGCTGACGGTTCGGCCAACAAGTACGACGGTCGCACCGTGGGCGGCATAGGCCTTCGCCGCAGCCCGGCCAATGCCGCTGCCGGCACCCGTCACCATAACGATACGGTCTTTCAGAAGATCGGCGGGTGCTTGGTAATCATGCATAACCTGTCTCCGTGTCAGGCTGTTACCGGTTGAACACCGGATCCTAAAATTGATGCTCTATTGTAACAGCTTTGCCAGATCCGTGACGGTGTCTGCAATAAGATCCGCTTGCCACAGGTCAATGGCTTCCGGCTGTTCGATATAGCCATAGCGGACCGCGATGGTCTTCATTCCGGCATTGCGACCGGCCTCGATGTCCCGTTCGTGGTCGCCCACATAAATCCCTGAACCGGGCTCGGTCCCCATTTGCTGGCAGGCCAGAAGCAGGGACTCGGGATGAGGTTTGCGCTGCGCGACATGATCAGGGCATACCAGGGCTGCGCATCGGTCCGCCAGATTCAGGGCCTCAATGAGCGGCACCGCAAAACGGGCGGGCTTGTTGGTGACAATGCCCCAAAGGATACCTTGCTCCTCAAGGGCTTTGAGGAGCTCGTCCATACCTTCGAACAGGGTGGTTTCCACTGCCACGCCGGCCTCGTAGAGGTCCAGGAACGCGGTGTGTTTTTCCAGGTATTCCGGATGTTCCGGTTCCAGGCCGAAGCCGACCCGGATCATGGCGCGCGCGCCATTCGAGACCGAGCGTCGGATATGCTCGTGGGGAAGGGCGGGGAGCCCGTGCTGTTCCCGTAACTGATTAAGGCACCGGATAAAGTCCGGTGCGGTGTCAATCAGCGTTCCATCCAGATCAAACAGGACCGTGGAGGCTCGATGCGTGGTTTCAGGCTTCACGAATATCCCTGGCATGCATCAGATAGTTGACGTCCACGTCCCGTCCGAGCTTGTATACCTTGGTGACGGGGTTATAGGTCATCCCCGTAAGCTCACGGACTTCCAGCCCTGCGTGGCGAAGATGGTCGGACATTTCCGATGGCCGGATAAATTTCTTCCATTCGTGGGTGCCTTTGGGTAGCAACCTGAGCACGTACTCCGCCCCAACAATCGCAAAAAGAAACGATTTCGGGTTCCGGTTGATGGTTGATACAAACAGATGGCCGCCCGGTTTCAGCATGGCGGCACAGGACCTCACCACTGATGCGGGGTCCGGTACATGCTCAAGCATTTCCAGGCAGGTAACCACGTCGTACTGGCCCGCGTGTTCGCTGTCCTCGGCCAGTTCCTCGATGGTGATCTGGCGATAATCCACATTCACGCCGCTCTCCATGCCATGCAGCCGCGCGACGGCCAGCGGAGCCTCGCCCATGTCGATACCGGTAACGTGGGCGCCTCGCTGGGCCATGCCCTCCGACAGCAAGCCACCACCGCAGCCGACATCCAGAGCGCGCTTTCCGGCCAGGGAAACCCGCTCATCGATGTAGTTCAGCCGCAGGGGATTAATATCATGCAGTGGCTTGAATTCGCTCGAGGGATCCCACCAGCGGCTGGCAAGGGCCTCGAATTTGGCGATCTCGTTCCGGTCTACGTTCTGGTTTGTCATGGTTGGTTCTGCCTGGTGAATCAATAGGAAATCAGTTAGTCAGCCTTTGTGCGGATTCGCCCGGCCCAGTCCTCAACTCGAAGCATGAGATCGGCAACGTCAATGCGGGTAAGCCGGCCATCCTGTACTTGTGGTACGCCGTTAATCCAGCTGTGGCTTACTGATCGACCATGGTTGCTGTATACGAGGTGCGAAGCCGGGTCGTAGACCGGCTGCAAAAACGGGTCGCTCAGGTCAATGGCAATGATGTCCGCCAGCTTGCCCTCGGCCAGAGAACCCAGTTCATGGTCCCGCCCCAGAGCCCTTGCCCCGTTGATGGTGGCCATCTGTAGGGCCTTGTGCGCCGACAGCGCCGAGGCATCATTGGCCACTACTTTGGCCATCATGGCGGCAGTCCGAAGTTCCCCGAACAGATCGAGGTCGTTGTTGCTGGCGGCGCCGTCGGTGCCTATGGCAACGTTGATCCCGCTATCGAGGAGTTCCTGCACCGGACAAAGGCCGCTGGCCAGCTTCAGATTCGATTCCGGGCAGTGGATAACATGGGCGCCCGTTTGTTTAAGCAAGCTGATATCGCTGGCATCGATCTGGGTCATATGGACGCACTGGGTCTCTGGGCGGAGCAGGCCGAGATCCGCCAGCCGGGCTGTCGGCCGTTGACCCAGCTTTTCAGTAGCCTCGGCCACTTCGAATGCCGTTTCGTGCAGGTGGATCTGGATGGCTGCGCCGGTCTTTTCGGAGAGCCGGACGGCTTCAATCATCGGGCCGTCGGACACAGTGTAGGGTGCATGGGGGCCAATGGCCGGCATGATGTAGCAATCGTTTTTCCAGCTGTCGATAAAGTCGGCGCCCTTGCTCAGGTATTCCTCGGGTCCGGCACCCCACGGCGTCGGGAAGTCGAGCAGCGGAAAACAGACTTGCGCACGAATGCCCGTATCGTGCGCCATCTGAGCCGCAATTTCCGGGAAGAAATACATGTCAGAAAACGTGGTGGTTCCCGTACGCAGCATCTCGGCCATGGCCAGTTGGGTGCCATCGGCAATGAACTGCTCGCTGATAAAGCGACCTTCGGCCGGCCAGATATGGTCATTCAGCCAGGTCATCAGCGGAAGATCGTCTGCCATGCCCCTGAACAGGCTCATGGCCGCGTGGCCGTGCATGTTGATCAGGCCGGGCATGACGACGTGGTTCGGAAGATCAACGGTTTCCCGGGTTCTGAACGATCTGTCCGCCTGTTCCTGGGGAATGACTGCGGCAAGGCGGTCACCCTGGATAATCACTGCATAATGCTCAAGTACCGTGCCTGCCGGCTCAATCGGGATCAGCCAGCGCGCGTTGATGCGAATATCGGCTGCGGTGATAGTGTCTGCCGTCATTTATCCTGCCTTACAGCGCATGGCGCGGAGCTTCCACACCTTGAAAATGTAGCCCGGAAGTATAACCGTTATACTGGCAGTTTTCAGCGCTGAAAAACCGGAGCAGTCTTCTATGACAACAACCCCGAAACCCTCCCAAGAACGGGCCATTGGCACCGTTGCGATTCGCTGGCACGGCAGCAGTCTTGAGCTGCTGGATCAACGCCTGCTGCCGGGAGAGGAGCACTGGATAACGCTGGAAGGCGCTGCCGGTGTAGCGCAGAGTATCCGGGATATGGTGGTTCGGGGCGCTCCTGCAATCGGCATCAGTGCAGCCTACGGGGTGGCCCTTGCTGCCAGACATGCCGGTGGCGGGGACTGGAAGGCCGAAATCAAACAGGCCATTCGCGAGCTTGCAGCTTCACGTCCGACCGCAGTAAACCTGTTCTGGGCGCTGCAGCGCATGGAAAGGATTTTCCATGCGTGCCATTCGCTGGACGAAGCGGTAAAACGCCTGGCCTCGGAGGCCCGGGCCATACATGAGGAAGACCTGGCCGCCAACTTTGCCATGGCGGACCATGCCCTTGAGTTTATCGGAGCAGAGGCACCGTTTTCGGTGCTGACCCATTGCAATACCGGTGCATTGGCCACCGGGGGCTACGGTACGGCACTGGGCGTTGTTCGTCGTCTCCATGAGGAAAAGCTGCTGGCAGACGTCTATGCCGACGAGACTCGCCCCTGGCTTCAGGGTGGCCGGTTGACGGCCTGGGAACTTTCACGCGACGGCATTCCCGTCACGTTGAATGCCGATGGTGCCGCTGCCGCCATCATGGCCCGGAAAGACGTACGCTGGGTGATCGTCGGCGCGGATCGAATAACTGCCAATGGTGATGTGGTCAACAAGATCGGCACCTACAGCCTGGCGGTTCTGGCCCGCCATCACAAAGTGGGCTTCATGGTGGTCGCGCCTTCAAGCACGGTGGACATGGCCACGGCGTCAGGGGCAGATGTGGCCATTGAGGAGCGCGACGGCATTGAGATCCGGGAGATACGCGGTATCGGGTTGGCGCCGGAAGGCATCAACGTATTCAATCCGGTCTTTGACGTGACACCGGCAAGCCTGATCGACGCGATCGTTACTGAAAAGGGCGTGGTGCATAACCCGAATATAACCGGTATGCAGGCGTTATTTGGTTGACGGTGGGGTGCGCTCCGGCTGCTTCTTTTTGGCGGCAGGCTTGTCAGGTGACCTTTTCACGTCGGGGTGCTTTTCCTCGTAGGTGGCCCTGAGTTCGGCCACCTGCCGTTCCTGCTCCTCAATAAAGTGCAGGGACATTTCAAAGCTTTGACGGGTGAACTCCAGCACTTTCTGGAAACCTTCATCCGAGAGCGTGCGAGCGTCATCATGCCGGCGGAAGATGTTGATAAACTCCCGCTCCCGCTCAAATTGCAGGGGCAGTCTCGCCACGCCCCAGTCATTCAGAATCTGCCAGACTTCGGGATTGTAGTTGCGCGTGGTGCGCATGATGAACGGGATGGGATCGTTTCTGGCAATGAGGGCTGCCAGACGTAGTATCAGTTCGAAGGACAGGGTGGTGGTGCCGTTCTCTATAGCCTCCAGGACGGACTTGTCCCGCAGGTTAAGGGCCTCGCTCATTTCAGATACGGTGAGGCCGGCCACTTCGCGGATGTCTTTGAGAGACTGACCTGCTGTGAGCATTGCCCGCAGCTGATCCTGGGAATTGATCAGTGCCCGGCCCACCCGAAGAGACGTATCCGTCGCCTTGACCCCGAAGCGGAGCGCAGACCCGGTAAGGCTTGCCAGGCGGTCGATCAGGCCTTCCGGCGTTCGTTCCTGAGCCGCCGGTTTCTCCAACCCTTCCACTTCCTCCAGGGAGCGCATGGCATGTAGCGCGTCCAGTAGCATGTCTTGCAACATCCGTGCTTTCTGGTGGCTATCCTGTCCGCCTGCGTCCTGCTCAGTCATGAGACTTGGAGCTGCCTGTTCAACGTGTCACTGCGGCGGCCGGAGACTGTGCCGCAAATTGCTGGGGATCCAGGATCGATGCCATGCGGTTATCAAGGTCCAGCATGTCGGCCATGATATGTCCACCTTCCCGTATCACGAAATCCAGCTCCTCATCGGTGGAATTCAGGTCCGCCGCCTGCTGGTCTTGCCAGTCTTCAAGGTCTTCCAGCGACTCGAACGGTGTCTGGCCTTTCAGTTCACGACGGGCATTTGCGATCGTGAGCCGTGTGCGTTCAATCTGTTCGTGCTCAGCGCGGCGTTCTTCCAGGTTGAGGCTGACGCTGTCGGTGGCGCGCTGTTTGGTCAGGAAGTCGATCTCCTGCTGCAGCAGGCTGAATTCAGGGTTGGTTGAGAACCGTTCTTCGTGCCGCTTGCGAAGCTCATCGATAATGCCGCTGAAATCGAAGTAGCGTGTATGCGGCACTGCCTCGATCTGGTCCCAGGGCAGGGCATGATCCAGGGCGTCCTCACCGATGCGGGTCTTGTCGATACGAGAAGGAATCTCGATGTCCGGGATAACCCCTTTGTGTTGCGTGGAGCCGCCGGATACCCGGTAGAACTTGGACTGTGTGATCTTGAGTTGTCCGTGGTTCAGGGGACGCACAGCCTGAACGGTGCCCTTGCCAAAGGTCTGGGAGCCGACAACCAGTCCGCGGCCATAGTCCTGGATGGCACCGGCGAAAATTTCGGACGCTGACGCACTCATGCGGTTGGTGAGTACTACCAGAGGCCCGTCGTAGGCCACGGAAGGATCCTCGTCATTGAGTACCTGCACATCGTTATTGGCGTTGCGAATCTGAACGGTGGGGCCCTTGTCAATAAACAGGCCGACCAGATCATTGGCTTCGTGCAGCGCACCACCGCCGTTGTTTCGCAAATCCATCACCAGGCCGTCAACGCCGTCGGCTTCGAGCTCAGTTATCAGGTTGCGGACATCGCGGGTCGTGCTCTTGTAATTCGGGTCACCAGCCTGCATAGCCTGGAAATCCGCATAGAACGTGGGGATGGTAATGACGCCAATCGTATATTCCTTGCCGCCACGTTCAAGACGTATGGTGTCCTTGCTGGCGCTCTGCTCTTCCAGCTTTACTTCATCGCGTTTGATGGCGATGGTCTCGGTAATGGTCTCGTCGGAGGCATTGGCCGGAATCACTTCCAGTGTGACGGTCGAATTGCGCGGCCCACGAATCAGATCCACCACTTCGTCCAGACGCCAACCGATCACATTCACCGGTTTTTCGTCCTCCTGTGAGACAGAAACAATGCGATCTGCGGGCTCAAGCTGACCCTGCTTGGAGGCGGGCCCGCCGGGTACCAGTCTCACCACCTTGGTGTATTCGTTGTCCGACTGAAGCACAGCACCGATGCCTTCCAGTGAAAGGCTCATGTTGATATTGAAGTTTTCTGAGGTGCGCGGCGAAAAGTAGGACGTGTGCGGGTCCCAGATGCCGGTAAACGCATTCATATAGGCCTGGAAGGCATCTTCACTGCGGGCTTGGTACGCGCGCTTCAACTGGCCTTCGTAGCGGCGGCGCAGGGTTTCAACGATGGCTTCGTCTTCTGCCCCGTTCAGGCGCTGAGCCAGCACCGCATTTTTAATGCGCTTGACCCAGAGATCGTCCAGGGCCTCGGCGTTCGATTCCCAGTCCGCTTTCGAGCGGTCGACCAGAATACTTTCGTTGGCCGAGAAATCCAGCGTGTCGATGCCCTTGTCGATTGTTTCCAGAGCAAACTGGAGGCGCTCGATAATCCGTTGCTGAACCAGATTGTAAATATCGAATCCGGGCTGAAGCTGACCTGTTTTCAGGGCAGAGCCGAGTTGAGTGCGGATTTTGTCGAACTTCGCAATGTCGTCCTGCGAAAGATAGATTCTCTGCCCGTCGAGGTAATCCAGGTAGGCATCAAACACATCTCCGGAGAGTTCATCGCTGATTCCGAGGTCCCGGAAGTGGGTAAACTGCAGTTGACGGGCGATCAGGATATTGGCTCGCGCCTGATCAATCGTCGGTGCAACTGGCTCGTACACGTCTGGAGTTTCAACGTTCGCATGAAGCCCCAGTGGCGCAGACAGCAGCAATGCTACAGTCATTGCCTTGCACACCCCGAACCGAACAGATCCGGCCGAAGAGCGACGAGCCATAATTCTTTCCGCGATGGTCATAAATGCTTACCCGACGGTGTTGGTAGCCCCTCGGTTTGCGAGGGAGTGTCTACCCGTGACTTATTAAATTTATTGTAGGCAAGCACTACACCCGATGCCATAGGCAGGGCGTATCGGATCGTGACAATCTGTCCATGAAGACGCCACGTTCGTAACTGAGGGATCATCGGGGTTGAGGCGTGTTGCACACGGGGAAACTGCCGGGAGAATCGGTAAATCCTCCCGGCAGCAGACGTGCAGAGGCTGAATCAGGCGAACGGTGTGTTCGTTTCCGCCTTTTCCTGCAACAGTCTGGGTGGTGCAAAGCGTTCACCATAGGTCTCGGCGAGCGCCGATGCCCGCTCCGTGAATGCTCTCACGCCATACTGATTGATGAACTGAATCGCGCCACCGGTCCACGGCGCATAGCCAATGCCAAAGATACTGCCGATATTCGCATCCTCTACCGTTCGCAATACGCCTTCCTCCAGACAACGAACGGTTTCGATGGCCTGAATGAAGAGGATCCGGTCTTTCAGCTCCTGCAGTTTGACCGTTCTTGCCTTCTCCGCGTTCACGAACAGAGTTTCCAGCTCCGGCCAGAGGTGTTTCTTGCCGTTGGCAGGGTACTCGTAGAAGCCCGCGCCCGCAGCCTTGCCCTTGCGGCCATGTTCGTTGACCATCGCATCAGTGACGGCCTCCGCTGGGTGGGGATTCCAGGTTCCGCCGGCGGCTTCGGTATCCTTCCTGCTCTGATCCCGGATGTGTTGCATCAGGGTCATGCTGACTTCGTCGGAAATCGCCAGTGGCCCGACGGGCATACCGGCCAGCACCCCCGCGTTTTCAATGCTCGCTGGATGAATACCTTCGCCAAGCATGCAGATGCCCTCGTTGACGAAGGTCCCAAAGACCCGCGAGGTAAAGAACCCTCGACTGTCGTTGACCACCACGGGAATCTTTCCGATCTGCTGAACGTAGTCAAACGAGCGCGCCAGGGTTTCATCCGAGGTTTTTTCGCCGACGATGATTTCTACCAGCTGCATCTTGTCGACCGGTGAGAAGAAATGCAGGCCAATGAAGTTCTCGGCGTTCGCAGAGGCTCCGGCGAGCTGGGTAATGGGGATGGTTGAGGTGTTGGACGCAAAAATCCCGTTTGCCACCAGTTTGGGTTCCGCTTCCTGGGTCACTTTTGCCTTCAGTCCACTGTCCTCGAAGACCGCCTCGATCACCAGGTCACAGCCTTCCAGATCGTCTGACGAATCGGTGGCCTTGATGCGGCTCAGGATGTCTGCCTTCTGTTCTTCCGTCATTCGGCCACGACTGACTTTCTTGGCGAGCAGGTTCTCCGAGTAGCTTTTGCCTTTTTCGGCATTTTCAACGGAGACGTCTTTCAGCACCACATCGATACCCCGTGTCGCCGTTGAATAGGCGATACCTGCGCCCATCATGCCTGCGCCCAGAACACCCACCTTGCGGAAGGTTTCTTTCTCAACGCCCTCGGGGCGGCTGCCGCCCGCCTTGATGGCGTTCAACTGGAACCAGAAGGTGCCGGTCATGTTCTTGGCAACCTGGCCGATCACCAGTTCCGCAAAATACCGGGTCTCGATCAGGCTGCCGTTATCGAAATCGACCTGAGCGCCTTCAACGGCAGCAGAAAGTATGCGCTCCGGGGCCGGATAGCAGCCTTTGGTCTTCTGCTTCAGCATGGCCGGAGCGATCGCCAGCTTCTGCGCCATGGCAGGATGGTGGGGCGCGCCACCCGGGAACCTGAAGCCTTTCTGGTCCCACGGCTGCTGACATTTCGGGTTGGCCTCAATGAACGCTCGGGCTTTCGTGATCATATCGTCGGCAGAATCTGCCAGTTCGTTGATAATGCCGGCCTTGAGCGCAGCTTTCGGATTTACCTTTTTGCCTTCCATCAGGAACGGGAAGGCTGCCTCCAGGCCAATCATTCGAGGCAGTCGCTGGGTGCCGCCGCCACCTGGCAGCAGGCCCAGAGTCACTTCCGGCAGTCCAAGTTGAATGCTGTCGTCATTGATGGCGACACGGTAATGACAGGCGAGGGCAATCTCGAGGCCGCCACCCAGGGCGGAGCCGTTGATGGCTGCCACCACGGGTTTTCCGGTGGTTTCCAGAAACCGCATGTGCGATTTCAGGCCGTTGACCATATCCTCGAAAGTCCCGGCGTCTTCGCGCGTGACCTTATGCAGTTCTTTCAGGTCGCCGCCGGCAAAAAACGTCTTTTTGGCGGAGGCAATGATGATGCCGCGAATGTTATCCAGGTCTTCCTTCACTTTTGCGGCGGTTTCCGACAGGGCGTCCCGAAAAGCAGCGTTCATGGTGTTGGCGGACTGGCCGGGCATATCGATGGTGAGGGTCAGGATCTGGTCTGAACCCAGTTCGTAACGAATAGCACTCATAATTGGTTCTCCTGGAAAAGTGGACGGGTTCAGACGCGCTCAATGATGGTGGCAATGCCCATGCCGCCACCGACGCACAGTGTGGCCAGGCCGTAGCGCAGCTCGCGCCGCTCCAGCTCATCCAGCAGGGTGCCAAGGATCATGGCGCCGGTGGCACCCAGCGGGTGGCCCATGGCGATAGCCCCGCCGTTCACGTTCACTTTTTCGCCGGGAACCGAGAGTTCCCGCTGGAAGCGCATAACCACAGAGGCGAAGGCCTCGTTCACTTCAAACAGATCGATCTGATCGGCAGTCATGCCCGCCTTTTCCAGTGCCTTGCGCGCTGCCGGGGCGGGGCCGGTGAGCATGATGGTGGGGTCTGTGCTGGTCACGGCCGTGGCGATGATGCGAGCGCGCGGCGTCAGCCCCATGGCTTTGCCCTTGGCTTCACTGCCGATGAGCATGGCGGTGGCACCGTCGACGATACCTGAGGAGTTGCCGGCATGATGAACGTGGTTAATCTTCTCCACGTAGTGGTATTTCTCCCGGGCGACACCGTCGAAGCCCATCTCGCCCATCATCTGGAAGGAGGGTTTCAGGCCGGAAAGGCTTTCCAGGGAAGTGTTGCCACGCACATGCTCATCGCGATCAAGGATCACCACGCCATTCTGGTCAGTGATCGGAATGATGGACTTCGCAAAGTAGCCGTTCTGCCAGGCATTGGCCGCTTTCTGCTGGGATTTCACGGCAAAGCCATCAACGTCTTCACGGCTGAAGCCCTCAAGGGTGGCAATCAGGTCTGCGCCGATGCCCTGGGGCATGAAACCGGTATGCAGATTGGTTTCCGGATCTGTGGCCCAGGCTCCGCCGTCGGAGCCCATGGGCACACGGGACATGGCCTCCACACCGCCGGCAACCACCATGTCTTCCCAGCCAGAGCGAACTTTCATGGCCGCCAGATTCACGGCTTCCAATCCGGAGGCGCAGAAACGGTTCAGGGTGACGCCCGCCACTTTTTCATCCCAGTCAGCGGCCAGCGCTGCCGTCTTGGCGATATCCGCACCCTGGTCACCTACGGCGGTCACGCAGCCCATCACAATGTCGTCCACCTGGGCGGTATCCAGGCTGTTCCTCTCCTGCAGCGCATGGAGCACCGTGGTCAACAGCGAGATGGGTTTGACGCTGTGAAGTGATCCGTCTTTTTTTCCGCGCCCCCTGGGGGTGCGGACTGCATCGAAGATATAAGCCTCGGTGGCCATTGCTTGTCCTCTGGTCATATTGTTTTCGGGTTTGATTTACCGATGACACAACCATAGCCGGTTGCGGTTGCAGGGGGTAATGACGCGGGCTGCCAATCGCATTGGCGAAATTGCTCATGAACCATGACAAGGAGGGGGCTAGCTTCTATGGTGTTAGAAACCGCAGACGAATTCGGGAGGCGGAAGCCATGTCTCTGCGAGATGCAATCGACAATTTCTACGAGCGGCTGGTGGTGGATGCCATCGAGGCAACGCGGGAGGAGTCTGACACAGCGGACTATCTGACCGATGTTATGTGCGTGGCTCTCAACCGACTGCCCACACGGTATTACCGGCATTCAATCGATATGATGTTTTACCTGGCGGACGAGGAACTCAAGGAGATGAAACAGAAATCCCTGGCCGCCGTAAAGGAAGCCAGGGAATTCGTCAGGGAACATCAGCGGGAGTAGACCGCTGGGCGCCTCAGGCCTCGTTCAGATTGGCGATGGCCCTGTTCAGTCGCTCAGCGAGCTCCGTGTCCGCGTTTTTGCCAGTGCCACCCAGGCACCAGGCTGCCAGCAGTTTCTCTACATCCTGCATTTGATCCGTGCTGTTGTCGGCGGAACCCATGCCATTGGCAAGGCGCTGAACCTGGATTTCCATGCGGCGCTGCTGATCGGCTTCGGGGGAGGGCACGCCGCAAAGGATTTCTGCGCGAATCACCAGCTCGACCGGATCGCTGGCGTCTGACGTTTCGGCCAGCGCAGCCCAGTGCTGAGGCGCTGATTCACTCCCGGACTGGCCCGCTGTGGCCGCCATCACCAGAGACTGCCAGGAAGCCATTTTTGCCTGCAATCTCAGAGCCGAGAGAATCTTGCTCAGCCGCTGCTTTTCTTGCTGGACCTGTTCCCTGACGCCTTTTGAGAGCGTAGCGGCATCAATATCCTTGAGCGTCGCCAGGGCCGCAGTGACTGCCTGTTCGTCACTTTCCGGGGATATTCCTGAAACCTGATTCAGGCCTGCTTGCGCCGTCTCGTCGGCGGCCCGTGATGCCTGCTGCTGTTCCGAGCGCTCGGCATCACGGCGGGCAAAGATCTGGTCACAGGCCTTTCGGAACGCCTGCCATAGTTTGCGGTCTTCCCGATGGCGGGTGATTCCGATGGCTTGCCAGTCTCCCTGGAGGGCCTTGGCCTGGTTCATGGCCTCCTGAAGCGGCTCGTGTTCGACCAGGGCCTGGGCCTTGTCCACGATCGTCTGTTTCAGGCCTTCGTTCTTGCGCCGTTCCTCGTCCAGGGGTGCTTCCAGCCTCTTGAGCAGTTCATCGAAGCGCTTTTGAACGCCCCGATTGTCGCGGAATTCCACTGGCCAGGCCTCTTTCCACTCCTGGCGAGCGGTCTGGTGGATTCGTTCCGCGGCTTTCCAGTCGATGGAAGACCAGTCGGCATTGTCCAGGAAGCTTTCGAGCTGCTGGCAAATGGCGGACCGTTTTTCCAGATTGGCCTGTTTGAGGCCGGACTTGGCAGAGAAGTAGGCCTTGCAGGGCTCGTAAGCCTTGTCCGAGGCAGCTTTGAACCGGGACCACAGCGAGCGATCTGAAGAGCCGCCGAGATCGCGCCACTCATTCTGCAACTCCTTGATTCGCTCGGCCTTTGCTTCCGGATCCATTGGCTGCTCTGCCAGGTATTCCATTTGCTCGCACAGGGCAATCTGCTTGGGTTCCGTGGCGAAGCCCTGCCAGTCCGAGAGTTCACGCAATTGCCCGGTAAGCAGCTGCATGCGCGCCTGATAGGGTTTTGCGTGGCGCTGGTCCAGATCCCGGAAGTGCTGTTGTGCCGTTTTGAAGAGCTGTTTGGATTCTTTCAGCTGTTTGGCCTCCAGAGCCTCCTCCAGTTGCCTGATTTCGGCCTCGAGGCGAGTCGTCAGAGCTTTCTGTTGCTCCTGGTCAACTCGGGGCTCTGCCGGTTTCTTGCGTTTGCCGGCCAGCTTCCGCAATGGCTCCAGTAGTGCCGGGATGGGATAGTCTTCCGGCCAGTTGATCTCGGCAACCAGTGTCTTTGCCTGGGCACGCTGCTCGTCGGTGGCATCGTCTGCGCGCTCGAGCAGTGCGCCAAGTTCGACGATGGTTTCCCGTTCCTGGGTAATCCGACGGACAGAACTCAGGTAATTGCGCAGTGCCAGCATGGCGTTTTCGTAGGCTTTCTGTTCCTGCTTCTCCACTGCCGTATCCCGGGTTGCTTCCAGCCAGCGGTTTTCCTGGGTTTTCTGGAGTGCATCCAGGGACGCCAGTGAGGGCAGTGTTTCAGGCGGTTGAGACTTGAGCTCGTCCAGTGTGCGGGTCAGCAGATCCAGGGTTTCCTGACGTTGCAGCTTCTGCTCGCGCTGGCGCTTTTCATCTTCCGCCGCAGATTGCAGGGCCGCAATGCGCTCTTTGCACAGGTGAACCGCTTCGAGAAATGCCTGGGCCTGTTCCGGTGAGGCGTGTGTTTCCACCTCTGTCCATTGTTTCAGCAGGGCATCGAGCCGGGCCCCATAAAGCTTGGTATCGTCACTCTTCGCCTGATCCTGCGCGTGGCGGGTAAGGGTAGCGATGGTCTGGCTGATGCTGTCCAGCCGGGCCTGTTCTTCGCGCCGCTGCTGCAGTGCCAGTTTAACGATCTGGTAGACACCTTTGTCACGGCCTTTGGCCTGTTTCTGCACGTCCTGCAGGCTGGCTTCGTCGGTCAGTCTGCCTGCAGCGGACTGCCGGATATCCGCGGTAACGCCCTCAATGGCAAGCTTGGCCAGGACATCCTGGGATGGTGCGCTCTCCAGTGTTTTGAGCTGTTCTTCCCTCCGGTCAGTCCGGGTATCTTCCTGTTCGACAGGCTCTGGCTGGGTGGCTTTCCGCTGATTTGGCGTTGCCTCGGTTGTCTTGCGGGATTTGAACAGTTTCTGGATGAACGCGGCCATAAGAGTATCCTTGGGTGTTGAAACCAGTTCACGGTGTCGGGCAAAGTTGTTCCGCCACCGGCCGTCGGCATCCGGTCAGGGATACCGGGTAGTTTGACTGGTCAGCCTGAGGTGCTGGCCAGCAGGAAAAATTCGCGGCTAGTCTAGCGTTTTGTATGCGTGTGCGGAAAGGGTCTGTATGGCAAAACAGGAAAATGACAACGATCAGGATTACAAGGCCCGGGCAACGGCACTCAGGTTGCTTGCCAGGCGCGAGCACAGTCGCCTCGAGTTAAGCCTGAAACTCCGCCAAAGAAAGCTGCCGGGCGACATTATTAACGCTGTTCTGGATGATTACGAGAAAGAGGGTTGGCTTGACGATGATCGGTTTGCTGACGTCTACGCCCGTCAAAGAATGGACCTTGGTTACGGACCGCTACGGATTCTTGGCGAACTTCAGCAGCGCGGGGTTCACAAGACTCCGGAGTGTGTTGCCGAGATGACGGAGGAGGATTGGTGTCAGCGAGCTATCGGTATCCGCGATAAACGTTTTGGCCTGGCGGATCTGAGTGAGGACTGGGACGAAAAAGTGCGGCAGGCGCGTTTCCTGAATCGTAGGGGCTTTTCCGCCAGTCAGGTGGAGCGCGCGCTCGAGGCTCGTAGCGAATAGCCGGCGGAAGTCGGATTCTTCAAAGGGTCGGCGGTATCATGCCCAGTTCTGCGGGCAGGCCGGCCCTGAGCTTTCCGTCCGTTTGCAGCTCGCCTGATGGGCCTTCCGGCGCCCGGTTTTCCTCCATCTGTACGATCTGTTCCTCTGCTTCGGTCGCCGGGATACCCGGCTGGTTGAGCCGGGCGAGGACATCGTAATAGCGCCGGATATTCTGAACGTAAATCACCGGTTCGTGGCCCCGGGCATAGCCAAAGCGGGTCTTGGTATACCATTCCTTCTCAGCCAGTAACGGCAGGAATTCCTTTACGTCCATCCACCGGTCAGGGTCTCGTCCCGCGCCTTCTGTAAGTCGTCGGGCGTCCTCCAGATGCCCGAAACCCACGTTGTAGGAAGCGAGGGCGAACCAGGTGCGGTCTGGCTCCGGGATCCGTTCCGGGATTTTTTCGTGCACGATCCGGAAATACTTGGCGCCGCCCTGGATGCTTTCTTCGGCGTCCAGGCGGTTGTTGATGCCGATATGGCTGGCAGTGTTCCTGGTCAGCATCATCAGCCCACGGACCCCTGTGGGCGATACCGCATTGGGGCGCCAGTGGGACTCCTGGTAACCAATGGCTGCGAGCAGTCGCCAGTCCATGTTGAAGTCGCGGGCATAGTCGCGAAACAGCGACTCGTATTTGGGCAGCCGGTTCTCCACATGATGCATGAAGGTTCGGGCACCCACGTAATTCAGTCGATCAAGGTGGCCATAGAAGCGCTCGGAAATCTGGGCCAATGTTCCGTTGGTCTCGAGACTTTCCAGGAACTGGCGGGCCGCTTTTGCCAGGGAATCATCCTGCGCTGACGGGAAAAACCAGGCCAGTTCACCGGGCTCTCCAACGGTAAAGGCCTCCTTCACCATCGGGTAGAATACGTGGTTAAGGTCGAGCTCGTTCGAGGAAACCATCGCGTAGGGGAATTCGCCGCTTTCAACGCGAGACAGAACGCCCGCGGCGTCCAGTCCGGGATGCACCTGCCATTCAAGCTCTGCGTTTTCCTGGCGGGCTTCATTGAGGCGGTGCTCATGGTTGCTGTCGGATACCACGTGCACCGTTTTCCCGATCAGGTCTTGCAATGATTCGGGCCGCTCGACATCGCGGTTATAAACCAGGATCGACTGGGCGGTGATGCCGGTTGCTACGGTGCGATACTGATTGGCAGTATGGGGTTGCCTGGACAGCCCGAGCATCCCGAAGTGGGCGTAGTTCTTTTCCAGAACGGACAAGATTTCTGTGTTGTTATCGGCAACGCGGACCCGGAGCTTCACGCCGAGTTCCTCGGCGAACAGTTTTGCCAGTTCGTAATCATAGCCGGTGCGGCCGTCTTCACTTTCCACATAGATAGATGGCGCCGTCCGGGTGATCACATGCAGCACCCCCTCATCACGGATTTCCTGGAGAGTGCTGGGCTGTGAGCATCCGGTCAGTATCAGGGCAGTGCCGAGGAAGAAAACAATCCCGGCGGATGCGCTTTTGAAAGCAGCAAATATCTTTGGCAAGTCCATGGACTCCGTCACGGCTGGATCATCTGGTTGTAGCGTCGCATAAAGCCACGCAACCTTGTCTATCCTGAGCGTGGAATTCCTTTCCACACGTCAATGATCCTTGGTGTCGGAGGCCTGGTCAATAAAGCTGGTTAATTAATGTGCAAAACAATGTTAATTGTACAGCCCGGGATTAACGCCTCAAGCGCTGTATCCTGACCCCGCTTTCGAGTATCATGTCGGCCTTTCAAATTGCACCTAGACTTCCCCGTTTCGCGCGATACAGGTTGATATCATGCTTGAACTTCGCGGCGCTCCCGCGCTCTCGCCATTCCGCTCCCGCAAATTGCATTCCCGAATTCAGGATATCGTGCCTGAAATCGAGCATGTTTATGCTGAGTTCATGCACTTTGTTGACCTGGAGGCAGACCTCTCGGACGCGGAGCAAGCTATTCTGGACCGGCTCCTGACCTATGGCCCGAGTGTGCCGGTGGAAGAGCCTGACGGCGTGCTTTTCCTGGTTGTGCCTCGCCCCGGCACGCTCTCGCCCTGGTCCAGCAAGGCAACGGACATCGCCCGAAACTGTGGCCTTCGGCAGATACATCGGATTGAGCGGGGCACGGCCTATTACATTCGTTCGGGGCGCAAGCTTGGCCTGGAACAACGCGAGAAAATCGCAGCGCTGCTGCATGACCGCATGACCCAGAAAGTATTTCATGAGATGGGCGGCGCAGAGCTGTTGTTCAGCCATGAAGAGCCTCGGCTCCTGGGAAGGGTGCCAGTTCTCGCTGGTGGCCGCGATGCCCTGGTGGAAGCCAACTCGCGCCTGGGGCTGGCGCTTGCCGAAGATGAAATTGACTACCTGGTTAAGTCCTTCACGGATCTTGAGCGGGATCCGACTGACGTGGAACTCATGATGTTCGCCCAGGCGAACTCCGAGCATTGTCGCCACAAGATATTCAACGCGTCCTGGGATATTGACGGCGAGGGTCAGGAAAAATCCCTGTTCGCCATGATCCGGAATACCTTTGAAATGAACAGCGAGGGCGTGCTATCCGCCTACAAGGACAATGCCTCGGTTATTCGGGGTAGTCGTGGTGGCCGCTTCTTCCCGGATCCCGAGACGGGTGTCTACGGATATAACGAAGAAGACATTCATATTCTGATGAAGGTGGAAACGCACAACCACCCGACGGCGATTGCTCCTGCCGCCGGCGCCGCCACGGGCTCCGGCGGCGAAATTCGCGACGAAGGTGCTACTGGCCGGGGTTCCAAGCCCAAGGCGGGTCTGACTGGTTTCACAGTCTCCAACCTGAATCTGCCAGATGATCCTCAGCCATGGGAAATCAACTACGGCAAACCTGAACGCATTGCTTCACCGCTCGACATCATGATTGAAGGGCCTATTGGTGGTGCGGCATTCAATAACGAATTCGGACGCCCCAACCTGGCGGGTTACTTCCGGACCTTTGAAGAAAAAGTGCCCGGAGCCGCCGGCGAAGAAGTCCGCGGTTACCACAAGCCGATCATGATTGCCGGTGGCCTTGGCAACATTCGTGAGGAGCATGTTGAAAAGGGCAATATCCCGGTGGGCGCGAAACTCATCGTGTTGGGCGGGCCCTCCATGCTGATCGGTCTGGGCGGTGGCGCGGCTTCGTCCATGGACTCGGGCTCCAGTAACGAAAATCTGGACTTTGCGTCAGTGCAGCGGGACAACCCCGAGATGGAGCGTCGGTGCCAGGAAGTTATCGACCGCTGCTGGCAGATGGGCGACAGGAACCCTATCGCGTTCATCCATGATGTGGGCGCCGGTGGTCTGTCCAACGCTATGCCTGAGCTTGTCAAAGATGGCGGTCGCGGCGGTAAATTCGAGCTTCGCGACATTCCCAGTGACGAGCCGGGAATGTCTCCGCTGGAAATCTGGTGTAACGAATCCCAGGAACGGTATGTGATGGCAGTGGCTCCGGAAAACCTGGAGCAATTTGACGCCCTGTGCCGCCGCGAGCGCTGCCCCTATGCAGTGATAGGCGAGGCGACAGAAGCTCATCATTTGGAACTGGGCGATTCCTACTTCGACGACAAGCCGGTTGATCTGCCGATGGAAGTGCTGTTCGGCAAACCGCCACGCATGCATCGGAGTGTCAGCCGCGCTTCGTTTACGAAGCCCATTTTCGACTCCACCAAAATCGATCTGGATGATGCCATTCGCCGCGTTCTGCGTCTGCCGTCTGTTGGCTCCAAGAGCTTTTTGATCACCATTGGCGACCGGACCATTACCGGCCTGGTTGCTCGGGATCAGATGGTTGGGCCCTGGCAGGTTCCGGTCGCTGATGTGGCTGTGACGGCCACCTCCTTCGATGTTCGCACCGGTGAAGCAATGGCCATGGGCGAGCGCACGCCGGTCGCCACGATCGATGCGCCCGCGTCCGGTCGCATGGCCGTCGGTGAAGTGATTACCAATATGGCGGCAGCGCCGATCGGCAAGTTGTCCGATATCCGGCTCTCTGCAAACTGGATGGCCGCTGCTGGCCACCCGGGTGAAGATGAGAATCTCTACGAGACCGTTCGCGCCGTAGGCATGGAATTGTGCCCGGAGCTTGGAATCACGATCCCCGTCGGCAAGGACTCCATGTCCATGAAGACCATGTGGGAAGAAGACAGCGGCGAACAGAAAAGCGTGACTGCACCGCTTTCATTGATTGTCAGTGGTTTTGCACCGGTTATTGATGTTGCCAGGACGCTGACTCCACAGCTGGTCAAGGATGCTGGCGAGACAGATCTGATCCTCGTGGATCTTGCTGCTGGCCAGAACCGCCTCGGGGGCTCCGCTCTGGCTCAGGTTTACCGTCAGGTCGGTGCAGTTGCACCGGATCTGGATGACCCGGAGGACATCAAGGCTTTCTTTGCGGTTATTCAGGGTCTGAACAGCGACGGTAAGCTCCTGGCCTATCACGATCGTTCAGACGGCGGCCTGTTCGTCACCCTTGCTGAAATGTGTTTCGCCGGCCACTGTGGGGTTGATATCAAGCTGGATGGCCTCGCCGAGGATCGCAGTCAGTTTGCCCGGGAACTTTTTAATGAAGAGCTGGGTGCCGTCATCCAGGTACGCAGGGAAGACACCGGTTTTGTCCTGCAGCAGTTCTCTGCCGCGGGTCTTGGGGATTACATCAGTGTTATCGGTAGCCCGAATGATACTGACAACCTTCGCCTGACCTTCGAAGGTAGCACTGTGGTGGATGAATCCCGGGTGGAGCTCCAGCGCCTGTGGTCCGAGACCAGTTACCGTGTTCAGTCGCTCCGGGATAACGCCGATTGCGCTCGTGAAGAATTCGATAACCTGCTTGACGCAGAGGATCCCGGTCTCCACGCCGAACTCTCTTACGACATCAACGACGACGTGGCTGCCCCTTATATCAACAAGGGAGCCCGTCCAAAAGTTGCGGTTCTGCGGGAGCAGGGTGTCAATGGTCAGGTTGAGATGGCAGCCGCATTCGACCGTGCCGGCTTCGATTCTGTCGACGTGCATATGAGCGATCTGCTCTCCGGCCGGGTTACGCTGGAAGGCTTTAACAGCCTGGTTGCCTGTGGCGGTTTCTCCTACGGTGACGTTCTGGGCGCTGGCGAGGGTTGGGCCAAGTCGATTCTGTTCAGCGATCGCGTCAGGGACCAGTTTGCGGCGTTCTTTAATCGCCAGGACACGCTGGCGCTGGGTGTGTGCAATGGCTGTCAGATGCTCTCCAATCTTCACGAACTGATTCCGGGAAGTGAGGGCTGGCCACGTTTCGTACGCAACCAGTCCGAGCAGTTTGAGGCGCGCCTGGTTATGGCTGAGGTGATGCCGTCACCGTCGGCGTTCATGGATGGCATGGCCGGTTCCCGTATGCCGATTGCCGTTGCTCACGGCGAGGGCAGGGTTGAGTTTGCCAGCGGCACCTCGGCAGAAGCTCTCTCCGAGAACGAGTTGGTGGCGCTGCGCTATGTGGATAATCGGGGGCAGGCGACCGTACGCTATCCCTACAACCCGAATGGATCCGAAGCCGGTATTACTGGTGTGACGACGCGCGATGGCAGGGTCACCATCATGATGCCGCATCCCGAGCGAGTGTTCAGGGCTGTCCAGCATTCCTGGCGCCCCTCAGAATGGCAGGAAGATGGTTCCTGGATTCGCATGTTCCGAAATGCGAGACGCTGGTTCGGCTGATTTTCCGTTCCAGTGACAAGCCGGTTTTGGGTGCGCTCAACATGAGTGTTTATTCCAAAGCCGGCTTTTTTGTTTTGCGCCCTTTTTTTGGGCGTTTTTCAAGGGAAAAAATCGGCAAAAATGGCAAAAATCCCCTTGACTCAGTATTTTTATGCACATTGCTGGTGCCTCCCTGTTTGTTCTGTGCACAAAGAGCGGGAATTTGGTTCAACTTTTGCTCAAAAGTCATAACCAATTGAAAAATATAGAATAAATGAATCAGGTGATTTTGTCGCCAATTTAACGGAAGTGCAGTGATTACGGGGTTTGAGGGCGTGTTCCCAAAAACTTTCCCCAGAGTTATCCACAGATTCTGTGGGTAAGTATCTAAGCTATTAATCTGTACAAAAAATATCCGACCTGAAGGAGGTTTTTCGATGTACAAGATGTGTTATTTCGCTCCGGAGACTCACGTCGAAAAAACCAAACAGGCATTGTTCGATGCCGGCGCCGGTCGAATCGGTGATTACGATTCCTGTGCCTGGCAATGTCTTGGAAGAGGGCAGTTTCGTCCGCTTGAAGGAAGCGATCCGTTTCTCGGTCATGCCGGGGAGATTGAAGCGGTGGATGAATACAAGGTTGAGCTGGTTTGCGCCGACGAGCTGATAAAGGATGCTCTCGCGGCACTCAAGCAGGCCCACCCATACGAGGAGCCCGCTTACGAAATCTATCGAATGGAGGAATTGTAGTCGCCCGCGCTACTTGCGGTCTTTCGCCATGGGGTGGCGGATATCACTCACGTGAACCCCGAAGGATTCGCGGCTGTAGTCAGACAGGAAAAGTTCCAGGGTTCGCTTGACGGTCGGGAACGAGATTTCTTCCCAGGGAATCTCGTCCAGGCCGAACAGTCTGGATTCGAGGGACTCCTCACCTGCACCAAACTGACCGTCTTTCAGTGTGGCCCGGTAGAACATGTGAACCTGATTGATGTGCGGGACGTCGATGATGGAATAGAGGCCTTCAATGTTAACCTCTGCAAGCGCCTCTTCCATCGTTTCCCGCTCTGCGGCCTCGATGGTGGTTTCGGCGTTCTCCATGAAACCCGCAGGCAGCGTCCAGTAACCATAGCGAGGTTCGATAGCGCGGCGACACAGCAGTATCTGGCCCTCCCACACGGGCACCGTGCCGGCGACAATGCGTGGGTTCTGGTAATGTATGGTATCGCAGCTGACACAGACATAGCGGTGACGGTTATCGCCTTCGGGGATGCGTTGTTCAACCGGATGGCCGCATGTGCTGCAGTACTTCATGATTTTCCCCGTATACTTAAATTGGTTTGGTAGTCAGTTTAACGATCCCGGCTGCCTCTGTCTCATCCAACCTCCGGATGTACCGTGGAGATGAACATTGCGTGATTTACTTGCCGAGCGCCTGGCCGGCTATGCACCGCGCCAGTTGGCCCTGGATTATCCTGAGGCAGGCATACTGGTTCCGGTAACCGACGATCTGAAAAACCCGGAGATGATCTTTACTCTCAGGTCCGAGAATCTGAGCACCCATCGCGGGCAGGTCGCCTATCCCGGCGGCAAAAGGGATTCGGAAGATCCGTCTCTGGCAGCAACGGCGTTACGTGAAACCCATGAAGAGATCGGATTGCCGCCGGATCAAGTACAACTAATTGCGCCGCTCAGTCAGGTGATGTCCCGCTACGGAATTCTAGTTACACCTTACGTTGGTGTGATTCCCGGAGATCATCCTTTGGAGCCAAACCCCCATGAAATCGAAAGTGTATTCCGCGTGCCTCTATCGTTTTTTCTGGAAGACAGGCGGGAGCGCACAGATGCTCTGGATTTCCTGAACCATACGTTTTACGTACCCTGCTACCGTTGGGAACGCTACGAGATCTGGGGCCTGTCGGCAGTGGTTCTGGTTGACTTCCTGAACGCTGTGTACGATGCCGGAATCGATCTGCTTGAACCGCCTGAAGGAGGCTGAGAATGTTTTACCAGTTGAATGACCGAACGCCGGAACTGGAAGGTGAGGGTCACTTTGTGGCCGAGAACGCGTCGGTGATAGGCCGTGTCCGGCTGATGGATAAGGCCAGCGTCTGGTTCAATGCCGTTCTACGTGGTGACAACGAGTGGATCACCATTGGGCCTGAAACAAATGTTCAGGACGGTTCGGTACTGCATACAGACCCGGGTATGCCTCTTACTCTGGGTAAGGGTGTAACGGTTGGTCACAAGGTAATGCTCCATGGGTGCGAGATTGGTGATTACTCTTTAATTGGCATAAATGCTGTGGTTCTGAACGGAGCAAAGATTGGCAAGCACTGCCTGATTGGCGCCAATGCTCTCATTCCCGAAGGAATGGAGGTGCCTGACGGCTCCATGGTTGTCGGTTCGCCGGGCAAGATCAAGCGGGAGCTCAACGATAGCCAGAAGAAGATGCTGGAAATGAGTGCGCAGCACTATGTTCAGAATGCTGCCCGCTACGCCGATGAGCTCAAGCCCTGCGAGCCGAAAAAATGAGTGTTGCTGACAAGGTTCGATCGCCCTGCGTAAGCATCTGCGCGCTTGATGAAAATGACATCTGTGTGGGCTGCCATCGAAGTGGGGATGAGATCACCCTCTGGACCAGGATGGATGACGACGAACGGCGCGAGGTGCTCCGGAAAGTGGCGGAGCGCGAAAAAGGTTCCCTGATTCACGGCTAACATAGGTGTTGGTAAATCATGACTGACTCAGTTCGAATTGGTACTCCCCTTAAAGGTAATGCCTTCAGGGTTTTGTTTTGTGGATCCGGTGAGCTTGGCAAGGAAGTTGTCATTGAACTTCAGCGCTATGGCGTCGAAGTGATCGCTGTCGACAGATATGCGGATGCGCCTGCCATGCAGGTGGCGCATCGGAGCCATGTCATCGACATGCTGGACGGCGCCAGCCTGCGCAGTGTTATCGAACAGGAAAAGCCGGATCTGATTGTTCCGGAGATTGAAGCGATTGCCACGCCGGAGTTGGTAAAGCTCGAAGAGGAAGGCTATCGCGTCATCCCCACCGCCAGAGCGGTGAACCTCACCATGAACCGTGAAGGAATCCGGAGGCTCGCGGCTGAAGAGCTCGGGCTGCCTACCTCACCCTACCGCTTTGCGGGTACCCGGGAAGAATACCTTGCCGCCGTGAACGAAATAGGCCTGCCACTTGTGGTAAAGCCGGTCATGAGCTCGTCGGGCAAGGGGCAGAGTACCGTCAAGACCGAGGATGATATTGAAGCGGCCTGGGAATATGCCCAGTCTGGCGGGCGTGCCGGTAAGGGAAGGGTGATTGTCGAAGGCTTTGTGGACTTTGACTATGAGATTACCCTGCTCACCGTCAAGCACCGTGATGGCGTATCTTTTTGTGAGCCCATCGGGCACAGGCAGGAAGATGGAGACTATCGGGAATCCTGGCAACCACAGCCAATGGCCCCGCTGGCCTACGAGCGTTCGGCCGAAGTTGCCCGCGCTGTGGTCGAAAACCTCGGTGGCTATGGCATCTACGGTGTGGAGCTGTTTGTTAAGGAAGACAATGTCTGGTTCTCCGAGGTTTCGCCGCGTCCGCACGATACTGGCCTGGTTACGTTGGTCTCACAGGACCTGTCCGAATTTGCTCTGCATGCCCGAGCCATTCTGGGTTTGCCCATTCCCGCGATACGGCAGACTGGTCCCTCGGCATCAGCCGTGATTCTTCCTGAGGGCGATTCGGCGTCCGTATCGTATTCCGGTCTTGAGACAGCGCTTTCCGAGCCGGATACTCAATTGCGTTTGTTCGGCAAGCCCGAGTTGAAGGGGCGCCGTCGAATGGGCGTTGCCCTGGCGAAGGGCGCAACGGTGGATGAAGCGCGCAAGAAAGCTCGCGACTCGGCAAATTCGATTACCGTTGAACTGTGAGGTTCACCCAGGCCTGGCTCTGATCAGCCAGGCTTATGAAGGTTTGATGACGATTTCCGAAAAAATTCGGAACGAACCGTTGACACCTTCAGGCAGGTCTGTAAAATGCGCATCTCTTTCGAGGGGAGCACCGCTGAGGCGGCTCAGAAATCGAAAGATAACTGTTTGAAAGCGCTAAAGAAAATGAGTTTCAAAATTCTTCAGAAAGCAGTTGACAGGCAAGCGATTCACTGTAGAATGCGCGCCTCGAAACAAGCAGTAAGCCGGGTCATTTTTCGGCGCTTTCCGGAGACGGAAAACATCGAAAAATAAACGGTTGACAAGGCGGCGTTACGATGTAGAATACG
>NZ_AGTR01000022.1 GCF_000235625.1 Marinobacter manganoxydans MnI7-9
TGACCTGCCCCCAATCACTAAACCACTCACTACTTAGTAATGTCGGTTAATTTTGACCCTTTTTCCGTAGTCCGGTAGCCAGCCGCAAACTCCAGTGGTGTCTGGTAGCTCAACGCTGAATGGGGTCGGTTTTCATTATAGTCTCGTCGCCAGTTACCGATGACTTCTCTGGCATGGGCCAGATCCCGGAACCAGTGTTCGTTCAGGCACTCGTCTCGGAAACGCCCATTGAAGCTTTCGATGAAGCCATTCTGAGTCGGCTTTCCGGGCTGGATCAGCTTTAGCTCCACCCGGTTGTCATAAGCCCACTGATCCAGAGCCTTACTGGTAAATTCCGGCCCCTGGTCTGTCCTGACAGCCTGAGGGTAGCCTCTGAAGGCGGCTATGGCATCCAGAGTGCGGGCAACCTGGTCACCCGAGATTCCGTTAGCTACGGGGATGTCGAGGCATTCCTTGGTGAAGTCATCAACAATCGTCAGGCATTTGATCCGCCGACCACACGCCAGCGCGTCCATAACGAAATCCATGGACCACGTCTGATTCGGAGCTTCCGGCAACACCAGTGGCTGACGTTCCATGGCGATACCCTTTCGGCGCTTGCGTTTCGGCACGGCCCGACCGGCCTCCCGATACAGCCGGTAAACCTTTTTATGATTCACATCGATTCCTTCCCGTCGCAACAGTTGATGAACCCGTCGATAACCAAACCGACGGCGTTCATGGGCCAGTTCCGAAATGCGCTCGGTGAGCGCACTGTCACCAGCAGCAACGGTGGAGCGATAGTGAAACGAAGCGCGGGATAACCCGACGAGAAAACAGGCCCTGCGCTGGGATATCGGCGTTTGCTCCTGCATCGCCCGCACGGCCTCGCGCTTGTTCTCGACGGTCAGTACTTTCGGTTGAGGGCCGCCTTCAGGGCCTCGTTGTCCAGAAGAGACTCAGCCAGCAGCTTCTTGAGCCTGGCATTCTCATCCTCGACAGTCTTCAACCGGCGTGCCTCTGAAACCTCCATGCCGCCGAACTTCTTGCGCCAGGTGTAGAAGGTGGCGTCAGAAATGTTGTACTTGCGGCACAGCTCTTTCACCGCCAAGCCGGCTTCGGCTTCCTTCAAAATGCTGATGATCTGCTCTTCTGAAAATCGCTTTTTCATGTTCATCGTCCTCTGCTGTGATGAACATTACTAAGCTGAAAACGGTTAAGCTAGAGGGGAGCAGGTCAG
>NZ_AGTR01000021.1 GCF_000235625.1 Marinobacter manganoxydans MnI7-9
AAAGCACTTTCGCTCGTCCAGTAAAAAAACCAGCTCGGGAAGATGGTCAAGTGTGCGCCTGAAAAGCTCGCCTTTTAGCGGGTTAGACCAGTCCGTAGTCGCCCTCGAACGGCTTTGTCTTCGTTCCAAAACTTTGTCACCAACAGCCTGAATTAAATCATCGACATCGTAGGGTTTTTTTAGATAATCGCAGGCACCTAGTTTGAATGCTTGCCTTACGATGCGATAGTCGGAATGGCCGCTCATAATGATGACCTGAGAATCAATGCCGGTCTCTTTCAACCAAGCCATAATCTCTAAACCGCTCTTCCCCGGCATCCGGATATCCAACAAAATCAGATCATAGGCATTATCTTGCAGCTGCTGGCAGACGGCGTCGCCATCCATGGCCTCGTCCACCTCAAATCCTTTGTCACGCAGTATCGAGCATAAGCTTTCGAGCAAGCGCGGCTCATCGTCAGCAACAAGCAGCCGCCCCAAACGCTCTGACGCTCCGCTTGCGTCGGCGGAAAAAAGACGACCGTCATCACTGACGTTGTTTTTACTATGGGTCTGCAAGGTTCACACCAGTAATATCGAGCAAGCGATTTGATTCATCGAACCTAAGAATTATACCAACATGTACATTTTTACGTCAGTAAAAGCGACTAATGTTTTCCTCTCTCACTTTTGGCCGTAGACACAAGCGACAAGCGTTCATAAATTGTGTGTTGTAGATTGCTGGGCACATCCATTCTGTTAATCCCCCAACGTAAGCGATTCGCCACAATTTCTGTATTTGCTTGCTACCGTTGCTCACAGCTATATTCATCCAACCCGAGTCGACTCAGAAGACGCAAACATTCTTCGCTTTTTCCCTCGCCAGCTGCTTTGAGCGCTGCTGTGCGCATCACGATCAGCGACTCGCGGGTGGCGGCCCGAGGAAGAATATGCACAGCCCCGATGAGTTCCCTGAGCGGGATTGGTAGATGCCATTGCACCTTCAGACGATTTCCAAAGGTAGGAGCCCAGGTCCCCAACCCACCTTCAATATGCTCTTCCGAAATGGAGCAGTTTTGGTCAATTGCCTCTTGCATCACCTTGAGCACTGCCAACTCACCAATGCGACTGAGCAGTGCAGCTACATGAATCTCCGCCGCGTTGATTTCAAGCCTCGCTGCAACCAGTTCGGCCTCGCGGGCCGTTTTTTCGGCGAGTTCAATAAACGCCTCGGCCCTCTCCGCAAGACGCGGGTCGCGCATGTGTCCGGATATATTCAACGACAATGCCATTGCTTGCCGGAGTGCCATATCGATCCCCAAGGTTGCAATGGCATCACGCAAATTACGGACGGGTTCACCGGTCTTTTTGAAAGATGCAGTGTTCGCGACATCCAGCAGACGAGATGTCAGCGCCATTTCGTCATTCCAGCGCTCGGCAAGCTGGGATGGATAGAGATCCTGACGACGTTCCATCAGTTTGATGACATCAGCCGTATTAATCTCGCAAGGAAGCTGGATGACCGTATCGACCGAGGATCGTAATCGTTGCTCCAGATCGATGGGTGACTGCTGCTCAAAAGCTTCCTGGTCAACCAGTGATTTCAGCCTTTCGTGAAGGAGCGACACATCGAAAGGTTTTACGATGTAGCTATTGATGCCGTGGTGTGCTGCCTGGCGCACAGATTTGCGATCCGAACGACTGGAAATCAAGACAACCGGTGTTTGTTTGTCATTTTCGCGAACGGCTCTTGCACAGGCCAGGCCCGACCCATCCGGTAGGCTCCAGCCAGTAATTATCAAGTCAGCACCGTTTTCCCTCCAATACGCCAGAGCGCTCTCCATGGTCCCCGTTACAAAAACAGTGCCACCCGGATAGAGACCGCCAACAACTGTCTCCAAAAGGTCGGCCATCATTACGTCGTGCTCCAGAATTAACGTCCTCAATGGGGGGTTCCTTCAAGCCTGATAGAGAAAAAGGGACAGCCAATCAGATCGGTTTTTGCATACCGTGCAGCTGCCTGTCAGCAGTGTGGGACGTGGTGGCCGAAGAAAAATCGTAGAGGTTATCAAGCCGGGCTCGCCTCTTTTTCAAGCATCCCCGCAATCGCGCCACGTATCCTGTCGAACTGCGGCTCTTCCAGCAGCAGAACTTGACGAAGTTCCTCTTCGGTCAGAGTGGGGTGATTGACGTGACGCAATACCTCGCGGGTACCCAGCATAATTCCATCGCAGAGCGGGGTAGAATACTGCATCGGCGTTGGACGCGTCGTTGCAGGCAAACTGGCTTGGAAGCTAGAGGGTAAGCTCCACTTCTGGGCCACCAGTCGGGCGATTGCCCAATCGAACTGGCTGAAAACCGCACGAAACAGACTGGGGGGTACCTCCTCTCGGTTGCAGCGGTCTTTGTAAAGCCTTTCCACTTCACGTCGAAGGGTGATGTAAGAGAGCGCCGGCAGTAAGCCCAATAGAAAGTGAGCACCGCTGTCCACACCTTTCGAGATGGCAACTGCTTCCGCTGATCTGGCGCATGTCATGCCCCACTGCCAGACTCGCTCACTGAACAGCGCTTCGGCATTGTCCCGCGCGGCCAGCATGGGTTGCATGATGGAAGCCGACACGACATTCCGAATGCCTCTGTGCCCTAACAGAAAGACCG
>NZ_AGTR01000020.1 GCF_000235625.1 Marinobacter manganoxydans MnI7-9
ACACGAGTTCCTGGCACAGGTCGAACACGCGCACCTGGGTCAAATCGGTATGTTCGATCACCCCGCGCCCTTTTGCCCAGTTGGCAAACTGGGGGTAACGCTGCCGGTATTGGGCAGCACGCTGCTGGATTCGATGTGAATCCTCAATGGAATAGCCGTTCATGATCTCTCCCTGATAACTCTACTGACGTTAATGGTGGCCTATTAGAAATCCTCGCCGTAAATATCCGGATTACCCCGGGTATTTGCCCAGTCTCACATCAAAGACGCAAAATGGATTGGTAGCCTGCCACCTCCACCTCAAACCGGGTGTTCTGACGCAAGTGATCCTTCATGGCCTCCAGCGCATCAGGGTCTCCATGAATCAAGTTGATCGGCGTTTCGGGGGCTAAGTCACTTTGAGCCAGCCACTGTTCAATCTCTGTGAAATCTCCATGCCCGGAAAGCCCACTCAACACCTCCAGCCGGGCCTTGACCGGAACCCAGTCGCCGTGGATCTTGATCCTTTCCGCTCGATCAACCATTTTGGCGCCTCGTGTCCCCCCTGCCTGATAACCGGCAAAGATAACGGTTGTGCGGTGCTGGCCGAGGAGACGCTTGAAGTGATGAAGAATGCGACCGCCCGTTGCCATACCGCTGCCTGCAATAATTACGTGCGGGTAGGCCTGATCAGCCAGCGCCTTGGAGTCCTGGACGCTGCGGCTATAATGAACGGTGCTGCACATTTCGTGGCATTCTGAACTGCTCAACCGATGCTGATCTTCGTAGCGGCAGTAAATCTCAGAAACATCAATCGCCATGGGGCTATCCAGATAAACTGGCAACCTTGGAATTCGTCCCGCCTTCATCAGGTCGGTGAGCATATGTTGCAAGACCTGCGCTCTGCCCACGGCAAAGGCTGGAATCAGTATATTGCCCCCTTTGTCGACCGTTTCGTTGACGATGTCCGCCAGTTGTGACGGCAAATCCACGTCTTCGTGGCGACGATCGCCATATGTTGATTCCAGCATCAGCATGTCGAGTGCTGGCAGGGGTGCCGGTGGCCTCATGAAAATATCATTGAGGCGGCCCACATCGCCGGAAAAACCGACGCGTTTACCTTCCGCCTCGATGATGACACAGGCCGCCCCGAGAATGTGCCCGACCGGTCGCAGATGAAAGCGTATATCACCGAGCTGGATCACTTGGTGAAAGTCCACCGACTGAAACAGCTCCATGCAGGCTTCTGCATCCTCCTGATCATACAGGGGCTCCGGATTCTCATGCCTGCTCAGCTTATGGCGGCCGAGGTAATGTGCCTCCTCTTCCTGAAGATGGCCGCTATCGGCCAGCAATATGCTGCATAGCTCTCGGGTGGCATGATGGGTATAAACCGCCCCCCGGAAGCCCTGCTTGTACAACACGGGGATGTAGCCTGAATGATCCAGATGGGCATGGGTCAGAAGCACGGCATCCAGCGAGGCAATATCGAGCGGCAACGGTTGCCGGTTGCGCTTTCTCAGCCACTTGTACCCCTGAAACAGGCCGCAATCGACCAATACACGTGTCTGGCCGGTTTCAACCAGGAACTTGGAGCCGGTCACGGTTTCCGTGCCACCCAGAAATGTAATGTTCATCGGCGCTCATCCTCCACCTGATTGAGAAAATGCCTGACCGGCGGCACCAGCAACTCGCTGACATCGATCTCATTGCTGCTGTGTGGAACCGTGTTGGTGGTCACCAGCGTCTGCAGGCCGGTACCCAGAAGGTAGGTGTCCGAGGCCTCCGCAAAAATGCCATGCACCGCCGCACACAGGATGGCCTCCGTGCCTTGTGCCTTAAGTGCCCTGACACACTCGCCAATGGTGCGGCCGCTGGAAATAACGTCATCAATGATGACGGCTTTCCGGCCGTTATACGCCGAGATATCCGGCAAGGTGACTTCAACGCGCCGGTCACCCAGACGCTGCTTGGTGCCAATGACATAAGGATGGTTACTGGCCTGCGCGATACTTGATACCCATTGCTCACTTTCCGCGTCCGGACCTACCAGCAACAGACCGTTTTGCCCCCGTAGCCAATCCGCCAGCGCCGGTGCTCCCTGAACAACTTGCGTGGGTATGCTGTAGATTTCGTCAAGAGACTGGTACCTGTGCAAATGTGGATCAACGGTGATCAGCCAGTCGATATGTAAAGACAAAGACTGGGCAAACACCCTGGAAGTGACCGCCTCCCCTTCTTCGAAGCGTCGATCCTGGCGCATATAGCAAAGATAGGGCGCCACCAACCCAATCGACCTGGCACCGAGTTCCCGGAGAGTTTCAAAGAGAAACAGGAGAGCAAGGTATTTGGTGTCTGGATGCGTTAGGTCGGCCAATATTACGCAGTTCGCACCTTTGACTGATGTGAGCACACGTAAGTAGGACTCACCATCAGGGAACCTCCGCACCTCCAAACTTCCCGGCTCCAGATTGAGCCGATCACAAAGTTTTTCCCGTAATGGATGGGGAGCAAGGCTGAACAACACACTTTTTTCAGTAATGCCCACAATCATTCCTCTCGCTTTACAGTGAAGATTGCCGGCCCCATATCGTTAAACGCCAGCGCATAATCCTGCTGCCCCGGACTGTCACTGAGCAATTCATAGAGAGGCTCTCCCTTAGTGACTCTATCACCGACGGTCGCCAGTAGCCGCAGCCCTGCGGTAGAGCTGGCAGGTGCGCCTGCCAGCTTGGCGACACGGGCAAGCCGACGATTGTCGATAGACACGATTGTTCCGGATTCCGAGCACAGAACTGGGCGCCTAAAACGGGCTTCACCTAAGCTCCTCTGCCCTCCCTGAGCCTCTGTTATACGCTTGAACTGCCCCCAGGCAGAGCCGTTTTGAAGTAGTCGTTCTGCTTTGACCATCCCCTCTTTCACGCCACGACCATCAGCCAGATCGAACAAATGGCCAGCCAGCATGATGGCGCGGCTCCGTAGATCCTCCGGCGCACCCCGCTTTCCCTGCAACACGGCCAAAACATCACGGGCCTCCTCTGTCGGCCCGATCCCTGCACCAACCGGCTTGCTGCCGTCTGTCGCGATGCAGCGTACCTTCAGCCCACAGGCCGCCCCAACGCTTGTGAAAAGAGAGGCCAGCCGGTCGGCATCGCCGGGCGTTCGAACCTTGGCCGTCTCCCCCACCGGAATATCAATCACCGCATGGGTGGAACCGGCAGCAATCTTCTTGGACAGCACCGAGGCCACGAGCTGGCCCTCACCATCAAGGTCCAGCGCTCTCTCGATGCGAATCAACAGGTCATCAGCCGGGCTGAGGTTCATCGCCCCACCCCAGGCGAGACAGGCACCGGTTTCTCTGACCACACGGCGAATCTCGTTCAGCCCAAGCCTCACATTGGTCAGCGCTTCCATGGTGTCCGCTGTTCCCGCCGGTGAGGTGATGGCACGGGAGGAGGTTTTAGGCATTACTAAGCCTGCTGCGCTGACGATCGACACAACCAGCGGCGTGGTCCGGTTGCCCGGCAGGCCTCCAACACAGTGTTTGTCGAACACACGATCCACGCCTGGCCAATCGAGCTGTTGTCCGCAATTCACCATCGCCTGGGTCAAAGCAACAATCTCATCGAAACCTAATCTGCCACCCGCACAAGCGCTCAGGAAACAGGCTATTTCGACATCGCTGTATTTGTGTGCGGAGATATCGGAGACAATGCGGGCCATCTCAGCCGGAAGCAAGCTGTGTCCGAATACTTTCCGACGAACCAGACTCAAGGATTCGATATAGGGCGCATGATGTACTGAAACCAGGTCAGACTGAGCCACCCCGAGCCGCTCTATGGCGATATCTGAAAGCCCCGCATACCCTTTGGGAACCGTTTCATCAGACGAAATATTGAGAGTTGCGATGATGGAACGTCCCTGCGAGGAAATTCCCACCCTGGAACTGGCGGCGAATCCTTCTGAAAGGCACACATCACAATCACCACGCATGTAGACGACAGGCTCCTGATGAGTATTGATACCCATCTTGAAAACCCGTAACTGACTGGAAGACGCCACCATGTATCAACATCCTTTTCTGCGTCGAAGAATAATTTCAGTGTTCTGATCAGAGGTCGTTCATACGCCCTATCTGCCTGGCCAATCGCATAGCTTCGTTCTCTTCCATGGTTAGCAACGATTGCAGTAATTCTTTCGCCTCGGGAATCTCGGCTTTGTCGGCCATGGTGCGATAAAGGTCCTCTATCTGATCATGGAAATCGAATACTTCTCTGCATATGCCCTCAAAATCCAGCTGTGCGTAGGGCTCATCGCAGGTTCTGTGGGTCTTAATGGGATGGTGAGACAGGTAGTCGTAGACCCTTGTCTCCAATGCTTTGAAATCGCCCTGCGACTTGAATTCATTCACGATACGTTCCATTTCCGATTCATGGGTCGCCAGATAGTCCAGCAGCGCCCGTGCTCGCTCCTCTTCATTCTTCGTAGCGCAATGTGACATACACCTTGCAAGGTGAGCATGCAAATCCCGTGTCCAGCTAATAAGTTCTCCAAAGGTTTTGATGTCCATTTACCCGTTCCCCCTTGTTGTCATTAATCATGTCAGCAAACAGCAATTACCTACCACTTAAACTCATAAGCCTGAATTCACACTGAAAAACCCCAACAAAAGATGCAAAAAGAGTCGCTCAATAGCGTGGGCTTGATGAACATCAATTTTTCCAATTGGAAGTGTTCGTCTACCCTAAGCCGTCCAGTTGGGTGCGCTTTAACAGGAGTGCATTTACCGCAACAAGAGCGGAGCTTCCAGACATTGCGAGCGCCGCTACTTCTGGGCTTATCACCAACGGATAGAACACGCCTGCCGCCGCGGGAAAGGCGATGACGTTATAGCCCACCGCCCAGAACAGGTTCTGGTGCATCTTGCGCAGGGTAGCGCGCGACAGCTCGATGGCTCCCAGCACATCGTAGGGGTCGCTCTTCATCAGCACCACGTCAGCGCTCTCAATGGCCACATCGGTGCCGGCACCGATGGCGAAACCCACCTCCGCCTGGGTCAGTGCCGGGGCGTCATTGACACCGTCGCCCACCATGCCAACCTTCTTGCCCTGAGCCTGGAGCTCCTTGATCTTGTCTGCTTTCTGCCCCGGAAGGACATCGGCGATCACCATCTCAATGCCGAGTTCCCGGGCGATGCGCTCGGCGGTGGCCTGGTTGTCGCCGGTGAGCATCGCCACCTCCACCCCGCGTTCACGCATCTTTTTGACCATTGCAGTAGCGGTGGGGCGCGGCGCATCGGCAATGGCGATAAGGCCGACCAGCTTCCCGTCCTGGGCGACGTGCACCACGGTCTGACCCGCGCTCTGCAGACGCGCGGCCTCGTCCTTCAGGCTCGCCATGTCGACCTTCTCTTCGTCCATCAGCCGGCGGTTGCCGAGCAGCACGGTCTTGCTGCCAATCTCCGCCCGCGCGCCCTTGCCCTCGATGTTGGTGAAGCCGGTCAGCGGATCGAGCTGCAAGCCTTCGGCCTTACTTTGTATCGCCTTGGCCAGAGGATGGTCCGAGCCCTGCTCCACCGTCCCCGCCAGTGCGAGGACCGCCTCCTCGGTGCTGCCCGCCACCACGACCACCTCGACCACCTGCGGCTCGCCCATGGTCAGGGTGCCGGTCTTGTCGAAGACCACAATATCCAGCCGGGTGGCATCCTCAAGTGCAGAGGCATTCTTGAACAAGATGCCGTTCCTGGCACCGAGGCCGGTGCCCACCATCACCGCCATGGGCGTTGCAAGGCCCAGGGCGTCCGGGCAGGCGATCACGAACACGGTGATAGTCAGGGTCACGGCAAGCAGCAGGCTTTGGCCAATCCACCAGAACCAGACGGCGAAGGTGAGCAGGCCGATTACGATGGCAATCACCACCAGCCACTGTGACGCTTTGTCCGCCAGCAGCTGCGCCGGGGCCTTGGAGTTCTGCGCCTCCTGCACCAGCTTGACGATCTGCGCTAACGCGGTGTCGGAACCTACCTTGGTGGCGCGATACCTGAAGCTGCCGCTCTTGTTAATGGTGGCCCCGATCACCTTATCGCCGGGCTTTTTTTCCACCGGCATGGACTCGCCAGTGAGCATGGACTCATCCACCAGGGACTCGCCCTCCAAGACCTCACCGTCCACCGGAATCTTATTGCCGGGGCGGATCACGACGATGTCGTCCTTCAGAACCTCAGCGGTGGGAACCTCCCGTTCCTGGCCATCACGCAACACAGTGGCCTTGGGCGGCGCGAGATCCATCAGCGAGCGGATGGCGTCCGAGGCACCGGCACGGGCGCGCATCTCCAGCCAATGGCCGAGCAGGATGAACACCAGCAACACCGCCACCGCCTCGAAAAACTGCACCCCCGGGAAAAAGAGCGTGGAACCGACGCTGAACAGGTAGCCAGTACCCACCGAGAGAACGACCAGCACAGCCATGTTGAGCACGCCGTTTTTCAGCGCGCGCCAGGCGGCAACAAAGAACGGCCAGCTTGGCCAGAGCACCGCGATGCTTGCCAGTAATAGCAACCACAGGTCTAGCCGCAGCCCGAAGGGCGGTGCTGGCGGTTCGAACAGCCCACCCATGGGCGAATAAATGAAAATCGGGAGGCTGAAGATCAGGCAGACCCAGAAACGGTTGCGCATGTCGCGCACCATTGCCTGCATGTCCATGCTGCCGCCGTGGCCCATCTCGTGAGCCATCTCGTCCTTTGCGCCAGTATGTTCGCCGTGTTCAGCAGGATGCGCGGTATCGTCGTGGCCGGTGTGGGAGGCATGGCCATCGTGGACGGGCATGGACACAGCCCCGGCTTCGGTCGGCGGGTCCCCCGGGTCGCAAACGTGCCTGGGCAACTGTTCTCCGGAACAGTGATAGCCGCACTCGTGTATCCGGGCCTTGATAGCCTCAAGGTCCACCGTCGCCTCATCATAGGTGACGGTCGCGCTGCCGGCCACATAGTTGACCTCGGCTTTCTTAACGCCGGGCAATCTCAACAACTGTTTCTCCACGCCCCGGGCACTCAGTGCCGATAGCAAGCCGCGGATCTCCACGACGGTATTTTTCATTCCTTGGTCCCCTTTCCTTAATTGGCCAACCGGAGCTTTTATCAGGCAGACGAACACCCAGCATAAGCGCCATCCAGATCATCAGAGCATATCTACCTGAATCCAAAATGAATCACCGGCTTAAACCGAATCAGATTGTGATCTCGGTCAAGAAACCCCAGAGCCGCGTTCAAATGATTTATCCGGCACAGCATGACAACTGTTTTACATCCTTGGTGAACGTTTGCGCACAGAGCTTGAGTCCTTCAACCATGGTCAGATAGGGGAACAAGTCATCGCCGATTTCCTGAACGGTCAAACCTGCTCGTAACGCCATCACCGCCGTTTGGATAATTTCACCGCCTTCCGCTGCGACAACCTGCACCCCGAGCAACTGCTTCGGCTTCAGAGAGGCCAACGGTGGCGACTTGAGGATCGGTAAACATGACCGCGGGCATGGCACTGAGGTCGAGCCTGGCCTCGCCTTCCTTACAGGAATATCCCATCTAACACGTAATCCTGAACACCGGCAGACTCGCTCAGCGCCCAGGGCCGGATAGGCTTTTTACACTCAGCTACACTGGCTGCGTCAGGATAGCACCCACTGAAACGATCCCCACGAATTAAAGAATTAGAGAGGATCAGCCAAGCCTTCCAAGAACTGGAAACGTCGACAACATCCATGACGCGAATAGAGTCATCTGACCGGTGAGCACCAACACGCCCATGACAACGAGTACCAGGCCTGCAAACACTCTCAGCAGTCGACTCCAGCGACTGAGCCAGCGCACTCGTTGTCGAAAGTGCTCAATGAAGAGGGCGGTGCCAAGGAACGGGATAGCCAGCCCTAAAGAATAGGCAGCAAGATAAAGCATACCCGCCTCGGCATTGGCATGGGTGGAGCTGAGCGCCAATATAGCCCCGAGTATGGGACCTATACAGGGTGTCCAGCCGATGGCAAATGCTATCCCCAGAAGAAAGGCGGCAGTGGGACGTCCGCCTTCGAGTGACTGTCCAATGCGCCATTCGCGCTGCAACGCCGGCATGCTCCACCAGCCCAGCATAAACAGACCCATTAGAACGATGAGCACGCCGGCCACCAGGTTGGCCTCTTCACGATAGGCCATCAACCATTGCCCTAAAGCACTTGCGCTTGCTCCCAGGGCAATAAAGATCAGACTGAACCCCATCACAAAACACAGGCTCAGCCAAAGGGCCTTCAACCGATTCGAAGCCTCAGTCAGAGCACCTCCAGTCACGACCGACAGGTAGCCGGGAACCAGAGGTAGCGTGCAGGGTGAAAAAAACGATATGAGACCACCGGCAAACGCGGCGGCAATTCCCCAAGTTGCAAGATCAGGCATTTAGCCCTCCAAGTTCGGTGAGTCTGTCAAATTGCCCAGAAATCGAATTTGATGCCTTCCCTGGACCTGCCGTTATTGATAATGGCCCGTGCCCGCCATAGCATCTTGCCAGTACCGCACCGTGGCGGAGTTCAGGCGAAAAGGCATCACTTTCACAGAGCTGACCTCAGTAATCCTTGTGTTCGCGGAACACACGCTGCTGGCCGTTGGCGTTGAAGGCGATGACCTGATAATCGTCCTTCCGGCCCGTTTCCATGCCCCTGCATCATTTTCATGCACGCCTCAGTCATGGCTTTACGGTCTTCGGGGGACATATCAGACATCATATTCATCATCCCCCTCATGCCTTTTCCTTCGTCCTCGTGGGCCAATGCAGAGAAGGATCCAATGGTTCCGGCCAGAAGAATCGCTGTGATGGTGAGCCTGGTTTTTGAATTGCGCATTTGATTCACTCCATATAAAGCCCCGTTACGAATGAACCGAAGTACGAGACTTTGTTGCAAGAACTAACGTTAATGAGTTTGCCGCGATGGGCAAAAACCGGTTAAGACTCAGGAGTAATGTTCTGCAGGGGGTGTAATAGAAGCCAGGAAGGGATCCTGGTAGTGGGCCGCCTGTGCGGCAAAAATCAGCTGGGAACCGGTATCGGTAAAACTTGTGAAGTTCCCCGGCGGCAAGGCAAAGCAAACGCAGGCCCGCTGAACACCAAAAGCAGTGACAGCAACACAACGATAGTGGGGCGATTCTTTGCGGCCATCCTGCTTTCAAGCACCAGTCTGTGACATTAACAAATTAAGGCATACGATCTACCGATACGTTCCCAAAAGACCAACACTATTTTATTCCGTTGTAAGCGTCCGCCGATGGCGCTGCTCTTCTGTGTCGGCAGTCGGGTTAGAACATCCCTTGGATACCCATAGGGATCATGCCCTTTCCGCATAGCCGACTGGATCAGCGTCATGACCGCAGCCGCGCGTTGACCACTGCGGAGTGATCCCAGGAACAGCCCAACGCACAGGGCCACGAGCCTTCACTTATACGTGACGCCGTGTCGATCGAAGATCTCATAAACTTCCCCGGCCTCCTCCTGCGGCAACATCACCCGGATCGTCTGCTCTTCCTTATCAATAAAGATCACATCCTGTGGGATTTCGCTGCCAATAAGATCGTCTCGCGTATTGCGTGCCTGATCCATGTTCTCGAACTTACCATTAATAGCTTTACCCATCGTGCTTCTCCTTGTTGTTTAGATTCCATCCAAAGCATAGCTAACACATCAATTTCTGTAAATTTACGACGTTTCCAAGAGCCAAACGCTGCCTGAGACCTCCTCAACCGCAGCGTTCGTCAGCGACCCTTATCCTTCGGATTGTCTACCCCCGGTCGGGGCGACCCGCCCTCTATCAGGCGAATGTCTGTTCACCGCAACAGTGATAAGGTCAGAACTTGACCTCTCCCCACAACCAGGCCTTGTCCGTATCCACGCCACGACCATCGGCGGCATAGCTGGCGAACTTGGCACCCACCGTGTAGTGCTTGTTGATCGGGTAGACAGCCAGCAGCCCCAGCTCGGAGCCATAGCTCAGGCTATTGATGTCACTGCTGTAGTCATGATAAACGGCCAGCCACTTGACCCCCTTTGCTGAGGCACCCGCCGATACGTATAGATCCTGCAGGCCATCGTCCGGGGTGACCAGGAACTGGTCGGCCCAACCGTTCATCGCGTGAAGCGTCGCCAGAGGCGTCTGGAATGACCGGCCGTCGTCCGACTCCAGAGTCTCCATACCCACCTTAAAGGTCAGGCCGTAGACTGCGAGCCCCACTTCCGCCAGCCAATAAGCGGCCTCAAAGCTTTGCGGGTTGTCTGCATAGTCTTTCTGGATTGCGTACTCCAGGGTGTACAGGACCCTGGCGTCTTCCGATACATCGGTGCCACCTGCGAACCGCAAACCAAAATTCTGGGTTGAGTTGACGTCTGCGTTGGTAAAGTCGAAAAGATAACCGTAAGTGGTCAGGGTTCCGGCAGCCAAGCCATGATACTGTGCGTTGAAAATCGGCGACTGCATTGGGAAATTGCCATTAGGGCTGGCATCCGAGAACACCCGGTTAGCATTGTAAAGATAGCCCGCTGTGATCTTCGTGTCCGGAAGCGACTCGTTGGTGCCGACAAAGGCATCGAAGGTTTGCTCATTCTGGCGCCAGCCAACCGTACCGATAAACCGGTGATTGTCCAGAGCAAAGCGCTGACGGCCGTAGGTCAGGCTGGTATCCGAAAAACCTTTGTAACGCACGTAAATTTGGTTGACTTCGGTTTCCGTCGGATCAGCGACTACTGAGTGATCGGTTATGCCATTGATGGTGCTATTGTAGTTCTCATTCCCCACAGCGGACACATCTTCCGCCTCGGCAAACACCTCAAACCCCTTAAAATCACCAGTCCGGTACCCCAGTCGGGTTCGAACGGTAGAAGCATGGGCTTGATCAAGAGGGTTGTCCTGATCCACAAATTCGTAACGGTAACGAACATCAAGCGAAACCTTTCCCCCGGTTAAGGCTTCGGTAAAGGTCATGGACAGGACAGGCGTTGCGGCAGAGGCCAGAACCGAACCAATGGCAAAGACAAGCAACGACTTCTGGTTTTTTTGGCCATTCCTGGCAGTGAGCGGAGTTAGCATCATTTTCATCCTAGTGGTACCTTCAGCGGCCGTATAAATGGTTGAATGGAGTCAACATTTCATCGATAAGTCGCTCGTTCAGTTTAGGGCGCCAATGTCAGCGACAACCTTGATATCGGTCAGATTGAACCTGACTCTCAAGGGGTACCTCCATAGGCTCACAGGCAAAAAGTGCTGAACAACGCGCCACCACCTTGTACGTCTTGCAAAGCCGTCCATACGGGCCTCATTTTTTCAGGAATACAGCCGGATCAGAGCTTAACTGCACCTTCAGGCTGTCCAACTGATGGGGTCCACCTCAATGTACACCAGAAACCTCAGATGAACTTTATTAGCGGGGGGTGGGGGTGGGGGTGGGGCAGACAAAAGCATGGGCAGATTAATATCTGCCCAAAACCTGAGTATTTCATTAACTCTCAAGAACTATATCAAACCGCAAAACTCATTCAAGCGACCTCCATGCGGTCAAAATGCATATTGTAACCTCGCACGCACTTCATCTCCGCTAGCGCCATTGGCTTCTTCGCCATCCATGTAGCTCATTCCAAGTCGAACATTCTTGTTGGCGTAATAGTTAACGCCCAGTGTTGTTTGCTCACCGTCGGTCGTGGCCAGCCCCACGTCACTGTATTTTCCGTCACCATCCTCAAAGCGGGCAACAACTTCCCAGGCCCCTTTGGGTGATGCCGGTTTTACCCGCTTGAATGCTCCGGCTTTGTAAGGACGGCTTTCGCCGGTGATGATCCAGCCAAGCTGTACGTAATAGCCATCAACATCCACCTGGCCTTCTTCGGAATCGAAATATTCGGCCTGGGCATGGAAGGGCCCGGAAGCGCCGGCGAGTTCCAGATTAAACGTGTCGACCTCCTCGGCCTGAGTGTCGGCGTCACGCGTGGTATAGCCCGCACCAAGATGAGCAACCAGATTATTCGTTTGAATCGGTGCAAACGTGCCCCGTGCGGTTACTGCCGTGTTATTGAAGTCGTCGCTGCCATTGCCGTCTGCTTCGAAATAGCCGATACCGTAGGTCCAGTTGCTGCCTTTGCCACTGAGCTGGATGCCGCCGCTGCGACCGGGGGTATAACGCTCGGTCATGGCGGATCGCTCAAGGGCCGAGATGTCTTTTGAACTCGTTAATTGTTCCAGGCCGAATGGCTCTTTCTGCTTACCAATAGTCACGGTTGCCGTCGAGCCAAATCCCAGGTAGCGAATGTACAGGTCCTCCGCGGTGCCGCCTTTGGCGCCGTCACTCTCAGCCACGTTGAACTGGGTCTTGTACGCCCAGTCGCCAAAGTGGCCCTTGGCGTAGAGGCGTGCCCGGCGCACATCGAAATCGGTCGTGTCAACGCCGTTGTCGTCAGACTGCGTGGCGTCGTAATCCCACTGAATGCGCCCGCCGAGCTGAAAAGACGCTGATTTATCCAACGTTTTCACCTTGATACCACTGTCGGTATCAATCACAAGGTCTTTGCCGCTGGTCGTAACGGTTCCGGCCTGTGCAGCAGAAGCGGCAGAAATCGCCAAAGCCAAGCCCAAATATTTCTTGCTCATGATCTGTCTCACCTTTTTCGGTTTGCTTGTGTGTGTTGAAGCGCTATTAAAGTCTATTTGGCAAAGATTACAGAATGGTTACAGAGAATGCATCAAAACAGGGCGCTGGTCCGGGCCGGTGACAGGTTCTGGGGCGCTAGGTGTTGCGGTCGTTTTTCGGGGGCAAGCTCAGAATGTGCCGATTTGTCTCTATAATAATGATAAAAAAGAATAAATAAGATGTGGCAAGACTTTTGCTCAATCATATTTGGAGCAATGAAACCCAACCGAAGGTATCCATTATGAAGAAGCAGTTTTTCACCAAATCCGGATTTATCAGTATCACTTTGCTTGCAGCACTTCAGGCTGCGCCCGCCATTGTTAGCGCTGACGTCAGCTCAAATGTGAGCGCCAGCAGCAACTATCTGTTCCGGGGCGTCACCCAGACAGACGGGGCTGCGGCTGTCCAGGGAGGGTTGGATTAAGAGCATGCGTCGGGCTTCTATGCCGGTGGTTGGGGTTCCAATGTCGATTTTGGTGACGGCACCAGCTATGAGCTTGATCTTTATGCCGGATTCTCCGGCTCTGTGGAAGAACTGGGTTATGACGTTGGGTACATTTATTATGCGTATCCTGACGCGCCGGACTCCATCGACTTCGGCGAACTGTACGGCGAGATCAGTTATGGCATTGCGGCCATCGGCCTGGCCTACACGATCAACAGCGACACCAGTGGTGATGGGGTGTTCGTGCAGGGGGATGCCTATTACTACGCCTCTGTTGGGGTGCCTCTGGAGGACAGCTACAGTGCCGGTGTGACGCTTGGCTATTACGACTTCGCTGATGACGGCAAGGCTTCTGTCGGCGAGGCAAGTTATTCACACGTCGCCGCCAACGTTACAAAGGATGCGGGAAACTTCGGTTCTTTCAGTGTTAACGTGGAGTACGCGGACATTGAGTCAACCGACGCGCTTGGCTCTGTCAACTCGGATGATCCGAAGTTCTGGCTGGGTTGGAGCAGGAGTTTCTGATCGGCCAAGTGATCACAAGCAATTCAGATCCAGAATAAAAAGCCGGCCCAAATGACGGGCCGGTTTTTATTTATCATGCAAGAACCCACCATCGTGCGCCTGCCTTGACGCCCGGTGACTCGACATCCTCGCCCTTACCTCTGCCCCCCCCCTGCCGCCAAAGCTCATTTCTTATCCGGTGCCTGAATTTCAAACTGTATTAAAGGTTTGTCTGTAAGGTCGTTCCAGATTCCCACGCAAAAATGCTGACTCACTGACCTCAGTCAAACAGCCAGGATGATACTGAATGAACAAACGATTGTTGTTGTGCGCGATGATAGTTCCGGGAGCCTTGGCCGTCTCTCCCATGGTGTCGGCCCAGGCAAAAGAGAGTGTGTCGCTGAAAGAATATCAGCAGGCCAAAGCCAGCCAGGCTGTTTCCCTGAACCAGGCCATGGTGATGGCTTTCGAGAACAGCCCGGTATTGGCTTTGAGGCGGGCCGCGGTCTCGATGCAGCAGGGCCAGCTTGACCATGCCAGCCGCTGGGCGCCCAGCAATCCAGAGTTTGAGGTGGGGGGGCGTCAGGCCCCGGAGCAGGCTGATGAGTCCCTGGAATACGGGATTAGGGTTACTCAGGAGATCTGGATGGGTAACCGCGGCGACCTTGGCCAGTCGCGTGCCCGGAGCAATCTCACGTCCCGGCAACAGGAGCTTGAATACCTGAAGGTGGCCACCAAGGCGCGCGTACGGGCCGCCTATTTCCGGATACTGTTGGCTCAGAAAGAGTTGAAAACCGCAACCCGTGCCGTTGACCTGATGCAACGCACCAAAGACCTCGTTGAAATGTCCGTAAAACAGGGAAAACAAACCCGGATTGATCTCAATACCGCAGTCATTGGGCTTGCCAGGGCCCGGAATCAGAAAGCCTCGGCGGAACAAAAGCTCGAGCAATCAAAAATTGATCTTACCGAAGTGCTCGGGGTGTCCCCCTCCGATGCCGTTGGGGTGACCGGCGAGCTTGATGTGACGCTCGAAGACCTGCCTCCGACCAGCCAGCTTGTCGAGATGGCACAGAGTCAGAGAGCGGACCTGAAAGCGGCGGCCGCCAGAATTGCAGCGGATGAATCTGGCCTTGAAGTTGCGAAAAGCCTGACGATTCCAAATCTGAAAGTCTTCGGATTTTATGATCGTGAGGAAGGCTCCAACCTTTTTGGTGCAGGGGTGTCGATGCCTTTGACCGTTTTTCATGATTATTCCGGTGAGCAGAGACAAGCTGCTGCGCGGCTGAAAACCTCCGAGCTTGAGGCAGAGGCTTTGCGCCTGGCTACAGAGCGTCAGGTTGTGTCGGCTGTGGCCCGGTATGAATCCACCGCCGTTCGACTGCGCCAGATGAACGAGTCGATCCTGGAGCGTTCAGAGGAAACATTACAACTGATGCAAAAAGCACTTCGGGCGGGCAAGGTCGGTGCCTCGGATGTTCTGGCGGCCCAGGACAACCTCCTGTCGGTAAGGCAGGAATACGTTCAGGCGCAGAACGATTATATCGATGCCGTGCGGGCGCTGGAGATAAGCACGGGAGGTGCTCTGTCGATGTCAGCCGGTTCCTGAGGATAAAAAACTCAAGATTAACCGTTATCTAATATTGAGGGTGAACGAATGATTCGCAATCTGAAGATATTTTTAATCGTTGTCAGCGTTCTGGGTATGCCGCAGGTATACGCTGCCGGAGAAGCTGAAGGTGACCAGCACGCAAATGAAGAAGCCGGGCATGCTGGAGAGGAAAGCCAGTCCCGCAGAATTCATTTGACGCCGGAGCAGACACAGTTGCTGGCCATACAGACCGTGGCGGTGTCCAAGGGGCGTGCCGACGCAATTGTCACTGCACCTGCTGAGATTCAGTATGTGCCGGACCGCGTGGCCGAGGTTGGTCCGCTGCTGGAGGGAAAACTGACAGGGTTGGCGGTTGATCTGGGGGATCGTGTCAATAAGGGGCAGTTACTGGCAACCCTGAACAGTGTGGAGCTGGCCCGGATTCGCTCCCGGTTAATCTCGCTGGAGGCCCGCAAAGAAGCGGCCGAGTCTGACTACAATCGTGAAAGGGAGTTGCAGGGACAGGGTATTTCCAGTGAAGAAGAGTTCCTGGATGCCAAGGCTGCCTTTCTTGAAACAAAAGCGGAGTACGATTCGGTGCGGGAACAACTGGCGGTTTACGGCAGCGAGTCGTCAGGTGACAGTGGGGGGCTGGCGCAATACGCGCTCCGCTCACCCATTGAGGGCCGTGTCGAGCAGATGCATGTCCGGCTGGGTCAGACCTTGAGTCCGTCGGATACGCCTTTCATCGTGGCGGATGCCTCGGTGCTGTGGGCCATTCTTCAGGTGTCGGAATCCGATATTGACCGGATCTCAATGGGAGACCAGGTTCAGATTTCCTCCAGGGATTCAAGTTCCGACCGGTTTCACAGTGGGCAGGTATCCTGGGTGTCGAGCATGCTCGATGAAAAGACCCGCACCATCCCGGTTCGTGTTGTGCTGGAGTCTCCCCGGGGCGACCTTCGCCCGAATACCTATGCCACGGCCAGAATCATGACGGAATCGGAGGCTTCACTGCCACTGGTTCCGGATGACGCGGTACAAACCATTGGCGATGAATCTGTTGTGTTTGTTCCGGGTGATGAGAAAGGGGCTTACAAGGCGGTTCCCGTCATGCTTGGCAAGGAGGCAAACGACTGGATCGAGGTCAAGTCCGGCATCAGCGCAAACACGGAAGTGGTTTCAGTAGGCGCTTTTGATCTGATGTCGGCCATTACCGCCAGTGGCCGCAGCGCCGCTCACGGACACTAAACCCCGGGGGGAGCATGATCAACGCAATTGTGAATTATGCGCTGAACAATCGTCTGATGACGCTTGTTTTTGCGATCGCCGTGATCGTTGCCGGCGTATTTTCATTTCAAAAACTGCCGGTGGACGCGTTTCCCGACGCGACGCCGACCATGGTTCAGGTGTTTACCACCAGTCCTGGTCTGTCGCCGGTTGATATCGAAACGCTGATTTCCTATCCCGTTGAGATCAGCATGTATGGAATTCCCAAGCTGGAAAAAGTGCAGAGCACGTCGATTTTCGGGTTGTCGCGGGTGACCATCTATTTCGAAGATGGCACCGATATCTACTTCGCCAGGCGGCTGGTAAACGAACGGCTTTCCGAGGCCAAGCGCCAGATTCCCGAGGGGATGGGGCAGCCGGAACTCGGGCCCATAGCGAGCGGTCTTGGGCGCATCCTGATGTATTCCCTGGAAGCTGAGGATAAGGATCAATACAGCCTGCAGGAAATCCGCACGATCCAGGACTGGATTGTCAAACCCCAGCTCAGAACCGTGCCGGGTGTAACCGGTGTGCTGTCTATCGGCGGCGAGGTAAAACAGTACCAGGTCAATATCGATGCGCAGAAGCTTCAGGCAAGGAACCTGACAGTGTCTGACGTTCGCGGCGCCCTCACCCAGAATAATCGGAACGTCGGCGCCTCTTTCATTACGCGAGGCGGTGAAGAGTATATAGTTCGCGGGTACGGTTGGGTTAATTCAGGTACCGAGGGCATCGAGGACATCCAGAACATCATTGTGTCCAAGAGTGAGGGAGAGTCTCCTATCTATGTCAGGGATGTTGCAGAGGTTAGCCTTGGACCGGCGATCCGCCGCGGCGCGGAGGTGTCCTCGGGCGAGGAGTCCGTGGGCGGCTACGTGATGAAGCTGATCGGAACCAACACCAGTCAGGTACTCGAGGACGTCAACGCAAAAATCGATGATCTGAACAAGTCACTTCCCGAAGGGCTGAAAATAGAGGCTTATTACTCCCAGGCGGAGTTGGTGGGCAAGGCCATAGGCACTGTCGAGAAAGCCTTACTTGAGGGCTCGGTTCTGGTGCTGGTGTTCCTCTATCTGTTCCTCGGAAATATACGTTCCACACTGATCGTGGTGGCGACCTTGCCGTTGTCTGTGCTTTTCGCATTCATTGCGATGCGGATTTCGGGCCTGTCCGCCAATCTGATGAGTCTGGGGGGGCTGGCTATCGGCATCGGTATGATGGTGGACGGCGCCGTTGTGATGATAGAGAACATCTTCCGACATCTGGAAGAACGATCAGAGGAAAAGGTCAGTGTTCTGAGGCTTGTAGGTGAATCTGCCCGGGAAGTGGCTCGTCCGATTGTGTTTGCCATTGGCATCATTATTATCGTTTTTCTGCCGCTGTTTACGCTGCAGGGCGTTGAGGGCAAGCTGTTTTCGCCCATGGCCTACACCATCAGTTTTGCGTTGATCGGTGCGCTGTTACTCGCGTTGACGTTGGTGCCGGTTCTGGCCTCGCTGTCATTCAAGATGGGTGGACAACACAAAGAGCCGAAGCTGGTTCTGTTCCTGAACCGGCTATACAAGCCGGTGGTGAATACTGTCGTCAAAGCCCCTAAAATTGTGATGGGCGTGGCCGTCATTGCCTTTGCCGGCAGTCTCCTGCTGTTTCCCTATCTCGGGAGCGAGTTCGTGCCCACGCTCAGGGAAGGCACGTTCCAGATTCGCTCGACACTGCCTCCTGGAGCCAGTCTTGAATCCGCCATCAAGTATGGCAAACGGATTCAGTCCGTTGTCGATGAATTTCCAGAGGTCACCGGCACCTATGCCAGGATCGGTCGTGCCGAGGTGGGCGGTGATCCTGAACCCGTGAACGTTGTCGCGACGCTCGTCAATCTGAAGCCTCTGGATCAGTGGCGCGAAGATGTGAGCTATGAGGACCTTCAGAGCCGGATTGCGGAGTCTTTGGCTGAGCGGGTTCCCGGGCTTGCCAACAATCTGTCACAACCGATTCAGCTCAGAACCGACGAACTCCTCTCAGGCGTTCAGGCGCAACTGGTTGCCAGCATTTTCGGCGACGACCTCGACGAGTTGGGCCGGATCGGCAAGGAAGTGGCGGCCCTGGCGAATGATGTGCCGGGGGCAACGGATGTGCGCGCTCAGCAGAGCGCAGGTAAAAAACAGATCGTTATTCGCCCCGACCGTGAAGTGCTGGCGCAGTTTGGCATCAGCATTGATAACCTGATGAGTACGGTCGAAACCGGGATTGGCGGTAAAGGCGCGGGGCTGGTCTTCGACGGTGTCCGGCGATTTGAGATCTTCGCCCGGCTGCAAGAGTCCTATCGCGGGTCCATCGATGAAATCAGAAAGCTTCCCCTCCGGGGTAATAGTGGCGAGCTCATCCCGCTTTCACGGGTGGCCGATGTTGAAATGTACGCTGGCCCCAAGAAAATTTCGCGCTCCAATGCCAGTCGGCGACAGTACGTGCAGATGAACGTACGTGGTCGCGATATGGGCGGTGTTGTTCAGGATTTGCGCAAGCGGATCGAGGAGCAAGTGGACATGCCGCCGGGGTATTTCGTGGAGTTCGGCGGTCAGTTTGAGAACCAGGAAAGGGCCATGGCTCGGCTTGCGATCGTTGTGCCCATTACCCTGGCGCTTATTTTCCTGCTTCTTTTCTCGGCATTCAGTAGTCTGCGCTATGCGGTGCTGATCTTCATGAATGTGCCCTTTGCGATTACCGGTGGCATTGTCGCGCTGTTTGTGACGGGGCTTTACCTCTCTGTGCCCGCTGCCGTGGGATTCATCGCGGTGTTTGGTGTGGCCGTACTTAACGGCGTGGTGATGGTGAGTTACATCAACCAGTTGCGGGACGAAGGCTACGAAGTCATTGAAGCAGTCAAGCTGGGTGCTCAACGCCGTTTGCGGCCGGTTCTGATGACCGCCTCTGTGGCTATTCTGGGGCTGATTCCCCTGCTGCTGGCCGATGGCATTGGCTCTAATGTCCAACGGCCACTGGCAACGGTTGTGGTTGGCGGTCTGATCACTTCAACGCTGCTGACGCTGGTGGTGTTGCCCAGTGTGTACCAGTGGTTTGCATCTGAACGTCGTGACGTTTCAGTCTGATAGTCAGGAGACGGTTTATGTATGAAATAAAAGCGTATGTCAGAGAAGTGATGGCAGAGCATGTGGTTGATGCTCTGGCCAGAGTCAAGGGCGTGACAAGCATTGCTGTCGTGCCTCTCAGCG
>NZ_AGTR01000019.1 GCF_000235625.1 Marinobacter manganoxydans MnI7-9
CCAATAATCCAGCCCCCATTTTCTGGTTAGGCTGTACCCGCGAATAGGCCCATTAATGTCGGCTATGGGAGACTCTTTACGGCCCTCAAGCATCGCATCGTAAGCAGCCTGGAAAACAGCTTCTTCGTCTGATGTGACAAAAATGAACTTATTATCCGACTGGAGAGGACTCTTATGAGTTGCGCAGCCCGAAATGAGTATCACCAACAGAGCTATAAAAAGCCCCTTCATATTTTCTCCCATAGTCTCGATGCCTTCCAAAAATTTAACGCAAAGCGCGCCCGTGAACTTTACGGAGCGAAGCGGCGTAAAACGCATCCGTGTGGCGCGCATTCTTAGCCAAAAGTTAGCGCCCATACCAAAGATGATGGCGCTCAACGAACCTGACAAGCTCTTCCGCCAGCTCTACGCCAATTTCCGATTGTTGGTTCCGGGCAATCTGCAATGCACTCGGTATAAAAACGTTTGGATTTCCTGCATTGGTGACATCGATAGAGTGATTGTGAGAGTTGGCTTTCTGGAACATGGAGTTTAATAACTTGCCTATTTCTTCTTTTGCCTGATACGCGCTCAATGTTGGATAAGCTGATTTGATAAGCTCTGGATACTCAGCGATAAAATCCGTAGCGGTTTCATCGCGCACTCTACGCGGCAGCATTCCTCCTTGAACTTTGCCAACAACCCAGCCAACCATCATTACGCTAACAAAACCGATCCCTCCCCCAACAAAAAAACCTGACACACCTTCGAAAAATGCGCCGATTCCAGCGATCAATACAATTAACGCAAATGGAACCATCGATTTTCTCCCTTAGGGAAAGCTTTCCAGTCACCGAACACTCAGGTTCACGCTAAATTTCACGATTTCGAATGCGGCGACCAAGAATAATTCCGTTTATGATCGAAACTGCCAACTGTACCAACAAAAATCAGACCAACATCGCCCCAAGTGATCTTATCCATGAAAGCGGCGATCACACTCACAATCATCACTAAAAAGCACGCATTGGCTAAAAAATACTTGTTAAACACGAAACCTCCCTTTTTGCTAATAGCGATTGGGCACCGCGCTTTATCATTGCAGAAATTTGGCTGCGTCATTAATACTGACTTCGAGCCATCAATCACGCTGCACATGAATCGATAAAACAATAGCTTAGCCGAGCGAGGCTATCTCTGCCAGGTGATCATTCAGCGTCTGCAATTTGGTCTGCCAATCATACTGGGTGGAATGACTGTGATTAGCTTGGAGTCTCAAGAGACAAGCCCTGAATCAAATGTTCGCTTTTGTTTAAGCGCGGGCTGGTCGCAAAGGGAACATCCAGATTGACCAAAAGCGGACCTTTCTCGAAGCCCAAAATAGAGCTCTCCGCGCCCTGAACTTTTCCAAGTAGATGCTGCACTACGCAACTAAACAGTTGTGAGTACAGAATTTTAGCGCCGATGCTCCAGGGTCTCGTTAACCCCGAGAGGGCCAGGCGCAGATACGGCGAGGGGCGTTTTCGCGCAGAGGAAAGTCGCCGCTTCAGACGTGATTGTCTCGATAGATGATTGATATATATGCGAATTTACTTTTCTGTCAAGGTCGCTGTTCAGCGACGCTAAATGGGGTATAGTCGGAATTCAAACTAAAATACTGTTCAGCGATCCTCAAGCATTCGCCAAGCTCAGGAACAGCTGAGGTGCAGACTACATGACTAGCCAAATCGACTACTACCAATTCATTGAGAATGTACTTGGTATCTCACTTGACGCGAACATGAATGACGCACTCCCCCCATTGACCCGTAGAAAAGTCATGGAGCTATACGACGCATACTTTGAGCTTCCTCGACAGCGTCAATGTTTTATCCGAGAACGCTCTGCCGAGACGCACATTTATCGACCCTTGATCGACGAACACTTTCTGGAAAACACGCCGCGAGAAGGTGGCTACTTCCCGTTCGGTGAACATATCCACGGCCAACTATCATTCGGCCAACTAGCTGACCTTCTCTACTCGATAACCATGTTTGGTGACGGTGTGGTTGTTCGCGATCCTCTATACATTCTTCTGGTGTGGTTCAATAGCCCGGAGGGGCGCTATCCGAATGCAATTCCAAACGTGACCGCATTTCTCAACTGGCTCCGCTCAGTAAGGCCCCTTTACGACGCAAGGCGGC
>NZ_AGTR01000018.1 GCF_000235625.1 Marinobacter manganoxydans MnI7-9
GCCCACTCTAGCACTCGGCAGCCGCCGCGACCAAGGTCGTTGCCGGATCTTAAGCGGCTCATTCAGGTCGCCCTCGAAGATGGCCGTCAGGGCATCGTCAAAGACGCAAAATGGATTGGTAGCCTGCCACATCCACCTCAAACCGGGTGTTCTGACGCAAGTGATCCCTCAGCGCCTCCAGCGCCTCCGGATCACCGTGGATCAGGTTGATCGGCGTTTCGGGGGCCAGGTCACTCTGAGCAAGCCACTGTTCAATCTCTGCGAAATCCCCGTGCCCGGAAAGCCCACTCAACACTTCCAATCTGGCTTTGACAGGAAACCAGTCACCGTGGATCTTGATCCTTTCCGCTCCGCCAATCATCTTGGCCCCTCGTGTTCCCCCGGCCTGATAGCCGGCGAAAATAACAGTTGTGCGGTGCTGGCCCAGGAGGCGCTTGAAATGATGAAGTATGCGTCCACCTGTTGCCATGCCACTGCCGGCAATAATTACGTGGGGGTATGCCTGGCCAGCCAGCGCCTTGGAGTCCTGAACACTGCGACTGTAATGAACGGTGCTACACATTTCGTGGCACTCGGAACTGCTCAATCGGTGCTGATCCTCGTAGCGGCAGTAAATCTCGGAAACATCGATTGCCATGGGACTATCGAGGTAAATTGGAAGCACTGGAATTCGCCCCGCCTTCATCAGGGTAGTGAACATATGCTGTAAAACCTGCGCCCTGCCCACAGCAAAGGCCGGAATCAATATATTGCCCCCTTTGTCGACGGTTTCATTAACGATGTCTGCCAACTGCGACAACGGGTCCGCATCGTCGTGGCGACGATTGCCATACGTTGACTCCAGCATCAGCATGTCCAGAGCTGGCAGAGGCGCAGGTGGCCTCATGAAAATATCGTTGAGGCGCCCAACATCGCCGGAAAAACCGATGCGTTTACCTTCCGTCTCAATAATGATGCAGGCAGCACCGAGAATGTGCCCAACCGGCCGAAGATGGAAGCGTATATCACCGAGCTGGACTTCTTCGTAAAAGTCTACCGGCTGAAACAACTCCATACAGGCGTCCGCATCATCCTGGTCATACAGAGGCTCCGGAGTTTCATGTTTACTCAGTTTATGGCGGCCGAGGTAATGCGCCTCCTCTTCCTGGAGATGGCCGCTATCAGCCAGCAGTATTTCACTCAAATCACGGGTAGCGTGGTGGGTATAAACCGCCCCTCGAAACCCCTGCTTGTACAACACAGGTATATAGCCCGAGTGATCCAGGTGGGCGTGGGTCAGAAGCACTGCGTCCAGTGATTCTATATCCAGCGGCAATGGCTGCCGGTTGCGCTTTCTCAGCCACTTGTAACCCTGGAACAAACCACAATCAACCAGAACCCGCGTCTCCCCCGCTTCAATCAGGAACTTGGATCCGGTAACCGTCTCTGCGCCACCAAGGAATGTAATATTCATCGACTCTTACTCCTGTCCTGATTGAGAAAATGCCTGATCGGTGGCGCCAGCAACTCACTGACATCAATACCGTTGGTACTGTGTGGAATGGTGTTGGTGGTCACCAGAGACTGTAAACCCGCAGCCAAAAGATACTGATCCGAAGCCTCGGCAAAGATGCCGTGCACCGCAGCACAGAGAATAGCCTCCATACCCTGCTCCTCGAGGCTGTCAAGCAGGCGGACCAATGTCGGATTCTCGATGGTCATCAAATGGGCTAACTCCCGCTGGGTCAATCCTCCACCACCACGCTGCAGGCAGACCATGGTGAACCATCGAGCCTGGGTAACCCCAAGGTCTTTCAAGCGCTCATCCAGTAAACTTGCGCCAGCGCCTTGCCACCCGAGCACTGGTGAAAGGAAACTGATCTCGAGGGATTTGTGGGTCCATATCGCTGTCCTGCTATTGCTGACTCAGTAACAGTAAATCGTAAGCTAATCATTGAGGCCAACATAAGTCACACATTGATCTGGGATCAGGCTTGCGCCAGATCAATATGCAACATCACGCGGATTCCGAGGCCAGCTAAGGAACTTCTCCTTCCAGTGAGACAGGTAACTCCTCACTTTTTCAGAGACAGGAGGCCTTCAGCGTATTGTCGCCCTGGTAGACACCCTTGCACCGTGACCGGCAACCGGCTTAAAAAAGCTGGCGCCGAGCGCTCCACAACGCTGTAGCATCTTCACTCGAAACCAGCCCGGTCTTCGGCACGACGTCTTCCAGGCAATCCGCATCCGCTAAGGTCAGTCCCCAGTCGGGTAGAGTATGCGGGGTCGACAACAAGGCCAAGTTCCGCTTATCGGCCAGAATGGCATGTACTCGGGAGGTTGGGTGACCAAAAAATCAGTAGTTCAATAGGTTGAGAGTGTTTTTGCGCTATTTTTCGCGTTTGTCTGCCAGCCCTCATATAGAGATACATCTGTACGGCAAAGACGAGGTAGATGGATAAGAACGGCAGAAAAAACCACAACGGCTCGTTGAGATAGTGCTGCATCAAGCGCCAGACTATCATGTTTTCCAGCGCCATACCCATGGGATAAAGCACGATGAAGCCGCTGTAGCGTGCCCAGGCCAGCAAAGGGTTCGCTTTCTCAAGGTAATACAGATACCTCAAGGTATCCGCGCCGACCCAGGCCACGCCCAAAATCACAATCATCCACTGTGGGCCGAGAGGCAGGAATAAAAATAAGAGAACAGATACTGCGATCCGCGCACCGACCTGGATGAGGCTTGGGACAAACGTTGACCCGGTGTTGCCTCTGGCAGCCGACCACACCTCAATCACAGCCAACCCTTGCGACAGGCCGATCGCGGTCACCAAAGCGGAAACGTTAACCGTGCCGGTGACTGATAAGATCAAAACCAGCGAGATCAGTCCCTGCAAACAGAGCTGAACGATGTTGTAGCAATTCATTGCGCTTGGCTGCATGAGATAACCCAGGAACCCTTCCCTCTAATCCAACATAAGATATTCGGCTACCGCCTGGTGTATACATCACCTGTCGGACAGTTGCTGATCCAAATGCACTTGTCCGCAAACTCTGGAACGATGGAGGAGACCAGCGCATTGTCGTCCAGCTTTCCTTCAGCCACGAGTATATCGGTAAGCAGGCCCGTCATCGACTTGGTCATAGACATAGCTCCGTGATTGCCGGCCTCGTCGAGGTATTGACGGGTGCAGACTCGCAGTAAACGATACTGCGCCCAATACGTTTTTACAAAACGACGGCGCGAGACACATCAGCCAATCCTGGAATCAACTCGTATGAACTAGACTCGGGATATGGAATGGGTCCCTCAGTTCATTCACAAAACAGCGAGAACAAAAAATGAAATTCCAGAAAACTTCGCGCAATTGGCTTGCCCTGGCTCTCTCTCTGGGTCTTTCTGCCACCGCTTTTACGGCGCACGCCCACGAAGGCCCGGCTCCGTCTTCATCGGGCCCTGACACTAGCCAACCGAATGGAGGCACCGCGCAGGGAATGCAGCACCACTACTCTCATAAAAATGGTTATCAAGGACACCATGGCAACAGCGCTCACTCGCGCCATCATGGCATGCACAATCAAGGTGGGATGCATCATGGTATGAACGGCTATCAGGGCACGCCTCGTGGCCCTTCGATGGAGCTTGATCTTGACGATGGCCAACTTGAAGAGATTGCTGGGATTGAAAAGGAGCTGCGATCAGATCTTCAGGAACTGAAGGTCCAAAGGTACGAGGAATCGCTCAAGTTACAGGAGCTTTACGCCGAAGATGAGCTCGATGCGGGCGATATCAATGATCAACAGCAAAAGGTTTTCGACGTCATCAAGGAAATAACGGAATTACAGGTTGAAGCCCAACAGGACATTCGCGACCTGTTGACCTCCGAGCAGAGAACTCAGCTTCAGCGTTCAGGTGGCTGGCTCATGTTGAATTGATCTCACTTTTTCAAGCAGAACACTCAGATAATCAACCCGGGGCAGCGTCGCGGGTTGAGAAGTTTCTAACGTCGTCTACGGGTATTTGCATACGTGCAGTAATGGTTTCTGCATACGTCCGTGAAAGCCTCTTTCAAGTACACTAATCATTAGCTTGAACACAATGCATCGACAAACGATGTTTGCCCGCTGCAACTGATCGATGGGAGAAGCCTCTGCAAAACGGAAGCAGGATCCATCGAAAAACCATTGGAGGTTTTCAAACTTATGAACGTCATCCCTGTGATCACCCTATTTGGCGGCTTGGCTGCATTTTTCGCTCTGGCCGTAACACTGAGATACGCCGCCTGCAAAACTCAGGTGGTTGATAAGCAGAACGACAACCAACTCGCTGGCTCATAAAAGCTAGCCACCCGGATTACTGGCAAGCTCTTTAAGCGCTCTCATCGCCTCATCAATGCGATCGCTAGGCACAAACATGTGATCGTGATAGAACCCTGCTATCACGTTAGTGGTAATGCCCCGTTCAGCCAATAGGCTTGTGACGACAGATGTGAGCCCGAGAGCTTCAAGGCTGGAGTGGCCCTCCAGAGTGATGCGACGGAATACTCTGTAGTAGTCCAGGCCTTCGGTCTTGGCCTCATCTAGAGGAATGACCAGGGTAAGGCCTTCCAGTTCGGCAATGCTGACAATGGGCTTGAGGTGTTCCAGTTCACCGTACTTTGCCTTTGGCACCGTGCAGTAGACATAAGTTGTCGAATCCAGTGTTGGCGAGAGCTGCTTGATCAATTCCTGAAGAAATTCGCTTCGCATCATGTTTACTATCCTTTATCGAAAGGTCATGGTCATGGTCATAACAAAAACTTAGCACTTTCTGCAGGCTACCAAAGCAGAATACTCGTTTTTCCTCCCCATTAACTTTTTCAGGGCACCGTTAAGCTTGGCGGCATGCTGATTCAGGGCAATATCGTCAAATACGGTTGGAAAGCCGGCGCTCCGATGATTCAGACGCTCACTGGAGCGCTTTTTCCACCGCCTCCAGAAAGCCAATCATATCCACCACTTGTTCAGACTCCGGATCAACGGTTTTTCCTTTCAGATCGGCAGTAACGATGCCGCTGTCCACCGTGTCGGTTAATGCCGCTTTCAATTGAACGGCGTATTGGCTCAAAGGCTCGTTGCCTTCCCGCTCACCCAGGGTTTCCAGAGCGTTGCCCAGCGCAAAAATCAGGGCCGACGGGTTGAAATGAGCTACCTTACCGTCGCTCTCGAGATACTTCAGGTAAAGATCATGGGCGGTGCCATGGGGTGCCTCGAACAGCATGGTTCCGTCTTTGCTCTCGATGATTGAACTGGCCGTCGCCAGGCTTCCCCCGAGAGCGGCGGAAATGTCCGAGAAGATATCGCCGTCGAGGTTCTGGGAGGGATAAAGCGCATTTCTCGGTGGATCCGTGATCATCTTTTTAAGCTGGCTGGACGGCCGCATGATCATGAACGAGGGCGGCGGTGTATGCTCGCTGGCCAGTTCCCTGCGCACTTCGGTAATGACCTCGCTGTAGACTTCGTCGTACTCCATGTACTCGCGCTTGAGACCAAAATACACCTCTTTGTCCTTGCGGGAGGCATCCCGGAAGACTTGCAGAACCCAGTCCTTGATGGCTTCCCGGTCATTGGACATGAGCAGCATCGGGTCGCCTTTCCTGACCCGGCGGGCATGCTTCTCGTCACCGTCGACGATCACCTTGAGAATGCCATCCTCCTTGGCCGCCATGTTGAAGCTACCATACTGGTCGCCGCCCCCAGCGCTCATCCGTGAGATGGACACATGAGCCCCGCGGCCTGGAATGCCGAATTCCTTGAGTTGGTTCACCAGCTTGAGCAGCTTTCGCCCGGTGGTATTATCCGGCACACCCCAGAGCGCACGCTCCGGCGGATTGGAAACAATGCGGGCTGCCTGGGCATCAATCAGTTCGTAGTAGTAATTCAGCCCCAGGTCTTCAATCTGCTTCTTGTAGTCACTGTGATAGATGTCCTCGATCACCGAGCGCATGGCCCCATCGTAGCCGGGGATCACCGTATCCTTGAGGCCGAGGTATACGTCTCGTTTTTCTGCGATTGCACGCTGGAAAAAGCGATGCGCCCAGGCTTTCACATCCTCGATGTCATTCGTCGCAAGCAGCCACGGATCGCCTTTGCGAATCTCTCGCCGATGAAGCTCTACCGGGTCGCCGCTGCTGCCCACAAACATCAGCTTGACCACGCCGGTTGCCAGGGAAAGCTGGTTAAAGCTGTCCTTGATGCCGCCGAATTCCATGGTATCCACCTCAATGTCACGCCCGACCCACTGGGGGCGGCGGATGTTGAGGTTGCGGAACTGGATATCCTCGCGGGTAATATTGCCACTGATGCCCTTGCGGATCGCACCATTGGGGGACTTGGTCGCCAGCGGGTGCAGATTTTCGCCATCCACATCCGGGTGTTTCCTGAGCAAGTCCTCCAACTGCTGGCGGTTTACCGTCATGCCAGCGTTCTTTACACCCACTCCGTGGCGTTGGAGCGAATCGATGGCATCAATAACCACCTGGCCATTGGTCAGCAGCCGGTTTTCCGCAGACAGATCGATTTCCTCAAGCTGAATATCAAGCCGTGAGCTCACAAACTTCTTGAGAATGTGTTCAAACGCAACCTGAGCCATCTCGTCGCCGTGAAGGATTACAAGGGGCGAGGTCACACTGATTCTACTGTCCATGAAAATCTCCCTGCTGTTTGTTGGCCTGGTCAGTCCTGCTGCGATGCCGACTGCTTGATCCCTAGCCGTTCATTGACGGCATCCCGGATCTCCCGGTAACGCTCGGGATTTTTCGCCAGGAAATCCAGATTGTCCTCGGGGAATATCTCTTTTTTCTTTTTGCCGGCTTCCTCACTGGTAAAAATAGACGGCAAAAGCTGTTCAAGGCAACGTAGCATGACTTCCGGCGATACCGACGCACCAGGCGATGCACCCAGGAGCGTGCCGTAGGTCTTGTCTTTCGAGACGAGGATCTCTGTACCCATTTGCAGATCTCCATCGCGGATGATCTGAACCCGCTGCCCGGCCTCAACCGCTTTCCAGTTGAACTTCTTGCTCATGCCCGGTGCGAAACTGTCCAGCTCCTCGAACATGCTCTTTTCACCCTTGAAGGTCTCTGAAACCAGATATTTGACCAACGGGAAGTGCTCAATGGCGACATTCAGCAAGCTCGGGATATCGTGGAGGCGCATGGATCGGAGGTAGTCCAGGAACCCCCGGCCCCTCTCCAGCACCGGTTTAAACGAGGCAAAAGGACCAAACAGAAGATAATACCTATCATCCGAAACCCGCAGGTCCAGATGGGGAACGGACATCGGAGGCGCACCCACTTTCGCCTTTCCGTAAGTTTTCGCTCTGTACTGCTCGGCCTGTTCGGCGGTGATCTCGGCCTGCAGGAACCGTCCGCCGACGGGAAAACCGGTGAAGCGGCGCGCGAAAGGCAAGTGACTCTTTTTCAGGATCGGGAAGGCACCGCCGCCGGCACCGACGAAAAGAACGTCGGCCTTGTAGCGGCGATCAACGCCCCTGCTCTGGGTTTCCACAAGCCAGCTTCCGGCGGGGCTGCGATGCACTCGCTTGACGTGCGTCCCGTATTCAATTTTCACCCCAAGATCGTCAACAGCATGCTTGGCCATTTGCTCTGTGAGGGCGCCAAAGTTGACGTCCGTGCCCGTCTCGATAACGGTCGCCGCCATTTTCTCGTGTCTGGGCCGCTCCTCCATGGTGTATGGAATCCAGCTCTTGATCTCGTCGAAATCCTCGGAGTAACGCATCTGTTCGAAGAAATGGTGGGACGACATCTCATTGAACCGGAGCTTCAGTTCCTGAATAGACGGCTCGGAGACGATGGTGCAGTGCTTGGTCTGGTTGATAAACGATTTGGGGTCTTTGATGGCCCCTTTCTGGATCAGGTACGCCCAGAACTGCTTGGCCACATTGAACTGAGCGTGAATCTTCACCGCCTTTTCGACTGAAATAACCTCTTCGTCCACCGGCGTATAGTTCAGCTCACAATTCGCCTCGTGCCCGGTTCCGGCGTTATTGAACACCCAGGAGTTGCCTGCCCCGGGGCCGTCCAGTCTTTCGAGAATGGTGATATCCAGTTCCGGTGCCAACTCCTTCGCGAGGGTCGCGAAAGTTGTGCCCATGATCCCTGCGCCAATGATGATTACGTTCATTAAAACCTACCCACGTGAGTCGAATGTCTGAACAAGGTTGGAAAAGTGTGTGTATTGACGGTAGCACGCTTCGGCAGACACGGAAAACGCGTGCCGAGCGTTCATTAACAAAGGAAATTTCTGAACAGAAGGGTCTACCCCTGTTTCGCAGTTTACGTTAAGGTAAACATGAACTGGCGGGAATCACACCAGATTTCGCCAGGCTGTCTACAATGACATTAACTACACTCCCACAAGGAGTGTTTGTTCCTCAGGCCACTACCCCAGGAAGAGGATTATGACAACAACAAAGTCCAAAGTTGTGTATTCCCCAGTGTTTACCGACGGTGCGGAGTTCCGGATTCCCACCTTCAAGCTCCTGAAACAGGACGGCAAGCTCTACAAGAGCGCCAAAGCTCCTGATCTCGACAAAGACAAGGCCCTCCGTATATACCGGGCCATGGTCACTACCCGAATTCTTGACGAGCGAATGCTTGCTGCCCAACGGCAGGGCCGCTTGAGCTTTTACATGCAGTGCACGGGCGAAGAAGCTGCCGTGATCGGCAGTGCCGCAGCACTGGATGATGGCGACATGATCATGGCGCAGTACCGGGAGCAAGGTGCCCTGGCCTACCGCGGCTTTACCATTGATGAATTCATGAACCAGTTGTTCGGCAACGAGATGGACTATGGCAAGGGCCGCCAGATGCCGGTCCACTATGGCTCGAAGAAGCTGAACTACATGACCATTTCCTCGCCGCTGGCCACCCAGATTCCCCAGGCCGCAGGCTATGCCTATGGTCAGAAACTGCGAGGCGAAGGCCTCTGCACGGTTACCTATTTTGGTGAAGGCGCCGCCTCCGAAGGCGACTTTCATGCTGCCCTGAACATGGCTGCGGTTCATCGGGTACCGGTGATCTTCCTGTGCCGCAACAACGGGTATGCCATTTCTACGCCGGCCGCCGAACAGTTTGCTGCCGACGGCGTTGCACCCCGGGCCTACGGCTACAAGATGGACGTGATCCGGGTGGATGGGAACGACATTCTTGCGATGTATCAGGCCACGCAGGAGGCCCGAAAGCTCGCCGTGGAACACAACCGCCCCGTATTGATTGAGGCCATGAGTTATCGCCTGGCTGCCCACTCCTCCTCCGACGATCCATCCGGCTACCGGAGCAAGGATGAAGAAGCCGTGTGGCGCGAGAAAGATCCGATTCTGCGTATGCGCCTCTGGCTGGAAAGCAAGAAATGGTGGAGCGAGGACGACGAAAAGCAGCTCCAGGAAAACATGCGCCGGGAAGTGCTCGAAACCATGAAGCGAGCCCAGAAACGGCCACCACCGCCGCTTGAATCATTGGTGAGCGATGTCTACGACGAGGTGCCACCTGCCCTGGCTGAGCAGTTCGACAAACTAAAGGCGCATATCCGCCGGTACCCGGACGAATACCCGAAGAGTGCCGAACACGCCAAGGGAGGGGCCTGAGATGACCAAGATGAATATGCTCCAGGCCATCAACAATGCCCTCGACACCGCAATGGCGGAAAACGAGCGAGTGCTGTGTTTCGGTGAGGATGTCGGCGTCTTTGGCGGTGTTTTCCGTGCCACCAGCAACCTGCAACAGAAATACGGCAAGGCCCGCTGCTTCAACACGCCTCTAGTAGAGCAAGGCATCATCGGGTTTGCCAACGGCCTTGCGGCCCAAGGGTCGGTGCCGGTGGCCGAGATCCAGTTTGCCGACTATATCTTCCCGGCATTCGATCAGATCGTGAACGAATCCGCCAAGTTCCGCTATCGTTCAGGCAACCTGTTCGACGTGGGTGGGCTGACCATTCGCGCGCCTTACGGCGGCGGCATTGCCGGCGGCCTGTATCACTCACAATCACCGGAAGCCTACTTTGCCCACACCCCGGGTTTGAAAATCGTGGTGCCGCGCAACCCGCATCAGGCCAAAGGGCTGTTGCTCGCAGCTATCCACGATCCCAACCCTACCCTGTTCTTCGAGCCCAAGCGCCTGTACCGGGCCTCGGTGGGTGAGGTGCCAGATGAAGACTACCGCCTGCCTCTGGGCGAGGCCGAAGTCACCAAGGAAGGCACGGATGTAACGATTCTGGGCTGGGGCGCCCAGATGGAAGTGATTGATCAGGCCGTGGAACGGGCCGAGAAAGATGGCATTTCCTGTGAGGTCATCGACCTCAGGACCATTTTGCCCTGGGATGTGGAAACCGTCGCCAACTCCGTGTTCAAGACCGGAAGGCTGGTGGTCACCCACGAAGCTCCCCTGACCGGCGGATTCGCCGGTGAAATCGCCGCCACGATTCAGGAGCGCTGTTTCCTGTATCTGGAGTCTCCGATCGCTCGGGTAACCGGGATGGACACCCCCTTCCCGCTGGTGCTGGAAAAAGAGCACCTACCCAACCACCTGAAGGTCTACGAGGCCATCAGGGCGAGCGTTGAATTCTAGGCTGATATCAGGACAGGAGAGCGACTATGAGTGATTTTATACTGCCCGATATCGGCGAAGGTATCGTGGAATGTGAACTGGTCAAATGGCTGGTGAGCGAAGGCGATGTCATCGAGGAAGATCAGCCAGTGGCCGAGGTAATGACCGACAAGGCCCTGGTGGAAATTCCGGCACCCTACAAGGGCCGTGTGACCCGCCTTTATTACAAGGAAGGCGATATCGCCAAGGTCCACGCCCCGCTGTTTGAGCTGGTGGATGAGAGCGAAAGCGATGGCCAGGCGCCGGCGGCCAGTTCTCCGGAGCCTGCCGAAGCAAAGCCGGCTCCCGAGGCGGAAAAACAGCCGGCCTCCGGCGCCGAATCGGACGATAACGCCACCGAAGACTTTATCCTGCCGGATATCGGCGAAGGCATCGTTGAGTGCGAGGTGGTGGAATGGCGCGTTGCCGAAGGTGACGAAATCGAGGAAGACCAGCCTGTTGTGGACGTTATGACCGACAAGGCCATGGTCGAGATTACCGCACCCAAAGCCGGGCGTGTGACCAAGCTTTACCATCAACAGCAGGCTATGGCCAAGGTTCATGCCCCGCTGTTTGCGTTCATTCCCCGGGATCGTGAAGAGCCGGAGGAAGCTAGAACCAAACCGGAGCCCGCGGTTCAACTCTCAACCGCGACAGCCTCGCCTGTCGCTACGGCCAGCCGACAGCGTATTCCGGCCAGCCCTGCCGTTCGCCGTCTGGTTCGGGAGCATGAGCTCAACCTCTCGGATATTCAGGGATCCGGCAAAGATGGCCGTGTTCTGAAAGCCGATGTACTGGCTCATATCGAGGAAGGCCCGAAACAGGCCCACGTCCAGGCACAGAACCAGGCTCCCGCCGACGATGCGCAAACGGCCACCACCAGCAGTGCCCGCAGGGCGCCTGCCGCCGAACAGGAAGCACGAGTCGAACCCATCCGCGGAATAAAAGCTGCGATGGCGAAAAGCATGGTCAAATCGGCCACCACCATTCCTCACTTTATCTACAGCGAGGATATTGATGTCACCGATTTGCTCAAGCTGCGGGAACAACTGAAACCGGAGGCAGAAGCGCGGGGCTCAAGGCTGACGCTCATGCCCTTCTTCATGAAGGCCATGGCCCTGGCAGTTCAGGAATTCCCGGTACTTAACAGCCAGCTCAACGATGACGTCACGGAGATTCACTACCTGCCCCAGTGCAATATCGGTATGGCGGTGGATGGAAAAGCCGGCCTGACGGTGCCGAACATCAAAGGCGTGGAAAGCCTCTCGTTGTTGGGCATTGCCGACGAGGTTGTGCGCCTGACCGAAGCAGCCCGATCCGGCCGCGTCAGCCAGGAAGACCTCAAGGGCGGCACCATTACCATCTCCAACATTGGCGCATTGGGCGGAACTTACACCGCGCCCATTATCAACGCGCCGGAAGTGGCCATCGTTGCCCTTGGGCGCACACAGAAACTGCCCCGGTTTGACGCCAACGGCCAGGTGGTGGAGCGCGCCATCATGACCGTGAGCTGGGCCGGCGACCATCGCATTATCGACGGCGGCACCATCGCCCGGTTCTGCAACCGCTGGAAGGGCTACCTCGAATCGCCCCAAACCATGCTCCTGCATATGGGCTGACGTTTCATCATGGCGCAGAAGACGCAACTGCAGCAGTTCTACATACCCGAAGAGCAGTCGATCTACCTGCTCAGCCATGATGATGCCAAAAAGCTCAAAGACTGGGTGGCGCTCTGCGCCGCCCAGCTCCGCCAACTCGGCTACCAGAACATAGAGCTGATTGGCAAGGGTGCTTACGGCTTTGTATTCTCAGGCCGCCTGCCCGGCACCGCAGCCGGGGGCCCGGAACATGTTTTCAAATTCACCCGCATCAACCTGCCTCGGCATCTTCAGGACCGGCTTGAAGATGAAGCCTACATTCTGGAGCAGGTCAGCCATCCCAGGGTGCCACGGCTGATTTCCTACCAAAGAGCCAATAACCAGCCGATTCTGGTGATGGAGCGTGCTGCCGGATTAAATCTGGAAGAGGTTTCCCTGCGTGATGGTCGTCTGAAACCACGGCTCATCATGCGCATCGCGGACCAGCTGGCCGACACCCTGCGAAACCTTCGCCGTGAAAATGGACCGGCCGGCAGGCCAATCGTTCATGGCGATATCAAACCTTCCAATCTGGTCTTCGACGCCAGCACTGAAAACATTGCCCTGATTGACTGGGGCTCTTCCGTGTTTGCTCAGTTGGACGCCAACCAGCAATTCATCACCGCCAACGTGATGGAGCTGATGTCCGACAACCTCCAGCAAACAAACGCACGGCTCGGGGATGTGTATTTTATCGGCGAGGAACAGCTCAACGGCGGGCTGTCGTCTCCCCGTTTCGATGAACAGGGAGCAGCCGGCACGCTCTATGCCCTGGCGTCAGCCCAATCCTGCCGCTTTGGCCATCGGGCCATCCCGGCCACCTCACTGGGCCTGCCCATGGAATTCGCGCGCATGCTGGATGGCATGCTGTCACCGGATCCGGAAACTCGCCGTAAGGCCGGCGATTACTATCTGACAGAGATGCCGCGTATGGCCCGCACGGTGATGATCGATCTGCCGGAAACCCCGGTCGCGGCCCAGGTACCCGTGTGGGTGCGTGCCTCTGACCAGGAAATTGACACCGTGGTTTACAGCTCGCGTAAATCCTTTCTCAGGGAGGAAGGCGCACCGGAAACCCTCAACGACGTCAATGACGTACAGCTGGACCGCTACTACAAGAATTTCATGCAGGGCATGGGCGAAACCGAAAAGGCGTTTCTGGCAGCCGTGAGCCGGCTCGGGCGCTACCCGGTGGAAGGTGGACTGGCCGTGCGCTGGGAAACCGATGGCATCTACATCGACACTTCCCTGAATCTGCACGATCCTGCCTTGAAGTCGGCGTTTGTGCAGGCCGTCAACAATATGGTTTTCCTGGCCCAGGCCATTTACCGCAAGGGGATTTTCAAAAGCTGTCTGTTCAACGCCCGCAATACCTTGCACGTTGATCGCGATGAACCAACCCACCCCTTTGTTGTATCACCCGATATGAAATTGCACTACGAGGTAAGCCCCGCGCCTGAGGTTGAAGACGAAAGCCGGGTCCACTCTTACTTCGAGGACGGCCCGGACCCGGAGGAATTCCTGGTGTTACCCGACACCATTATTCACGCCCTCGAAGAACTCAACGCTATTCACCACACTGGCATGATCATCTTCGAAGCCCTGCCCCGCCATCTTAAAATCCACAGCCACTATCGGCTACTTGATCCGGACCGGGAACAGGAGTTCCGCCGATTGTTGGACGTAATCCTGTCATCGGTGGAGCAGATTACCGGCCTGGGCGTTTCCGGGTTCATGAAGATGCCCTACAAGGACACCCGCTTCTTCCCTCACATCGAACGCCTCCCTGAGCGGTATTACCCACGCAATCCAAGGACCGAGATCGCGTAAACCTCGGCCCAGACTCGCTTTTCCATGTCCGATTTTTCGGACGCAATTGTCCGGCAAATCAAACACATTCAGCCCAGCACGCCGCCAACTGTCCAGTACACCGGACACTTCACGCTAAAAACGGGAAAGCAAACCCTCCATATCATTAAAAAACTCTTATTTTCAGTGAGTTGGCTAACTGGCACGGTTTCTGTATTCAAGCCGGTCACAATTATAAAAACTGCCTGAAGAACAAATCGTTAAGTATTCGGTTTTTCAACCTTGCTCGGACAATAATAAGGAACAACTATGCGTTTACTCTTCCTGGCTCTTTTGCTGGTCAGTCCCCTGTGTTTTGGCAAAACCGTCGTCGTCATCCAGAGTTACCACCTCGAGTACAAATGGGACGCGGACTATATCGACGCGGTCCGGTCCGTGCTCGGGCAGGATCACGACCTTCACGTGTTCGAACTCGACACCAAGCGCCTGTCGAAACCGGAATGGCCACAGAAAGTGGCTGAAATCCAGAGCAAAATTGCAAACGTTAATCCCGACGTTGCCATTCTGGGTGATGACAACGCCTTTACGTTGATGGCTGACCACCTGGTCGCCCAAAAGATTCCCGTGGTCTTTCTTGGTGTGAATGGTGGCCCCGTTCAGCACCCTACCCTTGAACACCCGCTGGTCACTGGGATCCTCGAACGCCCGTTCTTCTCCGAGAGTATCCGTCACCTGAGAAAGATACTCCGGCAGAAAGAGCGTTTCCTGGTTCTGATGGATGACTCACCTACCATGCGTAATGCGGTGAACGAATACTTTGGTGACAAGCGCCAGGCCACGATCTACGGTTCCGAACTGGACATCGTTCTGACCAACGACAGGGACACCTGGTTGGACACGGTCGTAAATGCCCACGAACGTTATGATGCTGTTGTGTTGGGCACCCACCACACCATCCGTGACAAAGATGGCGAGTACGTCATACCCTACGATCTGCTGAAGGAAGCATTTTATCGGGCTCAGCTCCCACTGTTTTCATTCTGGGATATCTTTGTTGGCGAAGAACAAAGCATCGGCGGATTCACTATCTCGGCCAAACAAGAGGGGCTCACCGCAGCCAGGCTGGCCTCGTTGATCCTCAATGGCATGAGACCCGATCAGATACCGCAGCTTAAATCCCTAAGTGGGCATTACGTGTACAGTGCGAGCGGCCTTGAACACTGGAATCTTGATCTCTCCCCCATGATTGCGAGCCAGGCCAACTTTGTCGAGTAACCGGGGCGCCGCTCAACCAGAGACGGCTGCGCCCAAATGAAACACCGGCCTTAAGGCTTCAGGTTTCAGTAGCGCTGCCGATAATCACTAAAACAACTTACTGAAGGATGACGTTTTGGCTTCCTCTGTCCTCTCATCTATAGAGCGTAAATTGGGTGTCCCAGGGAAACTGTTGATTGCGCCGGTATTCATTCTTTTGCTCTTTGCCTCGGTAACTTTTTTCAGTGTTTATGAATTCCAGGAACTAGACCGTCGAATGAACACCGTCGCCAGGGACTTGGCACCGGACACCTCTATTGGGACCGAATCGGTCATCAGCGTCTATCGGATGCGCCTGCGTGTTTTCGACTATTTCACCACTGGCGATGAAGAAACCCTTGCCCACTTCGGCGAGCTAGAAGCCGAGTTCAATGAGGTGATGGCGAGAGCGCAGGAGAACATCCAGGACCCTGGTGCGGCCAAACTGGTGGATCGGATCAAGACCACCACCGATGAATACATCAAGGCATTCCGGAACGAGCTGGTTCCGGCCAAACGCCAGGTCCTGAAAATTATCAAGGATGAGCTGGACGTATACGGTCCAAATGCCACCAAGGCATTGCGGATGGCCCTTAACGGGGTTGCCAACAGGGAACCCGAAAGCGATTTGAGGGCCGGCCTCGAGCAACTGCTAAACGATGCCATGGTCATGCAATTGACCGCCCAACGCTACCTGACCAACGGCGATGAGGATTCCCGCAAGGCTCTCGGTTGGGCCATCGAAGACCTGACCGATGCACTGGAGCTGCTGCAACCTGAAAATGGCCCGGACTTTGTGCAGGTGTACATGCAAACCGTTGTCGAAGAGCTGGCAAACTATCAGGCTGCAGTTCAGAGAATGGTGGAACAGCAGAATATCGTCGTCAGCGTCAAGGCAGACCGACTCGATGTACTCGGGCCCGAAATCGCCCGCATGGCGCGCGAGTTGGAGGCCAGTATTTTCGCGTCTCTCGAGATGGAAGCGGATGAGGCAACGGCTGCCACTGATCTTGCACTCAAATTCACGCTCATCGCATTTGTGGCTTCTGCGGTTCTCGGATTGATCGTTGCGGTATTGATGAGTCGCTTGATGGGCTCAAGCGTGAAGCGTGCGAAAACAGAAATTCTGGGCTACCTCGACGACATCGCCAACAATAACGGCGACTTGTCCACCAGGCTGACCCCGGGTCGCCCAGACGAAATCGGTGACTTCATCGACGCAGTCAACACCTTCCTGCAAACGCTCGAGGAAACGATTTCCCGAATTGTAACGGCGTCCCGCCAACTGACCGGCGAGTCCGAATCACTTTCCGGTATCACAGAGCGTACAACGGCCAATTCGGAGCAACAGCGCGACCAGATCACGCAGGTGTCTGCCGCCATGCAGGAAATGGTGTCCACCTCCGAAGAGATCGCCTCGAACACCAGCGAAACTGACGAATCGGCCCGTAAGGCCTCATCGCTTGCGGATTCCGGACAAGAAACCGTTGGCTCAGCCATCAGGGCTGTTACGAACCTGGCCAATCAGGTTGAGAAGGGGTCTAACCGGATCCAACAACTGGAGAACGAATCGGCCGAAATCGGCAATGTGCTGGCTGTCATCCAGAGCATTGCTGAGCAAACGAATCTCCTTGCGCTCAATGCCGCCATTGAGGCGGCTCGAGCCGGTGACGCCGGGCGGGGATTTGCCGTGGTTGCCGATGAAGTTCGAGGACTGGCCAAGCGCGTTCAGGAATCAACCGTCGATATCGAGCGAATTGTGTCCCAGCTCCAGAGGGGCGCGGCCGGCGCAGTAGTGGACATGAGCAAAGCCAAGCAGATGGCCGAAGAGGCCAGCGAGGAGGCAAGCAAGTCGGGCGAAGCTTTGACGGACATTCTCGCGGCGGTTAACAGCATCGTTGAAATGACCACCCAGATTGCAAGCGCGACCGAGCAGCAGAGAGCGACCGCCGCGGAGATGACCCAGAATGTGGAAATAAGCAGTGGCGCAATTGAGGAACTGGCCGGAGACATTTCACAGGTGAATCAGTCAAGCCGCTCTCTGGCGAACATGGCTGATGAATTGAATACGCTCGTGCGACGCTTCAGGGCCAGTGAATCCTGAACACACAATGGTTGCAGATGTTAACCAATTCACGAGAGCGCAGATGATTACCTGATACCTTTGGGTTTCAAGTTACACAATGTAACCGGAAACGGACTGCCCGGAGGTATCCCGCCATGACGCGCTCTCAATCACCCAGGAAGCAAGGCGCTCGCGGCCCTGTCATTGCCATGCTGACAGCGGCTGCCTGCCTCGGCACTGCTCAAGCCGCCGAACCCGAGAAAGTCATTTTCGCCGCCGAAAATGCACTTTACGGTGCCGGTCATGATATCGGACGGGCGGATGGCTGGATTGATGAGCAACTCCGAGCTGCTATACGCGCCTATCAAGCTCAAAATGGGCTGCAAACCAACGGCAACCTGGATACGGCAACACTGAAAGCGCTCGGCGTGACCAAAACATCCAGCGCACCCATCACTGCAAATTCAGTCGGCAGTCGAAAGGCGTCATTGGCACAGCTCGGTTTGTCCCTCCCCGAGCCCGCGCCCAATACCCCGACCATTGCCAGGGCTGAACCAAAGCCTTCGCCAGAACCTACCCCGGCCCCCATTCAAAAATCTTCCGAACAGGGCGAGCCAACAACTTCGCTCGATGCCGAACCTGATGAAAACCAGATAGATACTGAGGGAACTTCGAAAAAACCTGAAGTGAAGGCACAAGAAAAAGTGGCGGAAGCAGCCCCGACAACACCCGAGCCGGTAGCTTCAGAGCCCCCTGCTCCCATTTCAGCTCCAGCTCCCGCGCCGGAACCTGCGGTCGCCGAGGAAACAATACCGGAAGCCACCAAAGAACCAGACCCGGTGCTGGCCCAGCTCCCTTCAGAGCCCACCAGTGCGGGCCCTACCGAACCGAAAGCAACGGAAATGAAGAAAGCCCAGCCAATCGAAGGAGAAAACACAGCATCGAAAAATTCCGCGGTTGCCGATAATTCTCAGAGCACCGGCGGCGGGTTTTTCAGCGTCTTGTTCGATTTCTTTTTTGGCTGGCTGGTGTGAGCGTCAGCTCTGCAACCGGTCTTTAAAGACTTTCCAGTCAATCACGTTGCCGTCGGAATCGAAGTGGACGTAGCCGCGGAAACTCGGATCATCTTCCCAGGCCTTCACAAAGCCTACGGTTTCACCGGAGTCTGAGACGATCTCAAAGGCTTCGCTGCGGGCATTGGCAATGTCTTTATCAGGCTCGGTATCTGAACGCTTGAGGCTTACTGAGGAGTCTAAGGGCAAATTGCTTTGAAGGAATTCCTGGATCATCGTCAAGCTCTCCTTTCAGGGTGAACCGGTGTGGTTCTGGAGGTAGCGTAACTATAGGACGATCCGCTAGAAGAGAATACAGATTCAGATCAATTTTCTTAGATTTTTTCGAGATAAAAGGGCTTTAAGAACAATGGGATATTTCATTCTTGTGACAGTCTGTAACCTTCTGGGCTGATTATTTTTCAACCAGTTCAGAAGGTTACCGAAAGCAGAGTCGATCAGTCACGAGGATCAGAATTTCCAGAACGGAGTGCTCAGTTTCTGTTCAACCAGTTCAGGGGAAAATCCCACATCGTTCAGCAACCGACGATCCATAGTCATCACCAGATGGATAAAGTTGCGCTTCATCCGCCAGCCTTTGTAAAGCGAAGCAGCTCTTTTCATTTCATTACTCCTTGGTCAACCCCAGAATATTGGTCTCCGAAAACCGGGACCTTGTTTAATTAGGGTCCTATTCTAAGCTTGACGAGGAGCTTTCTGAATACTTGGAAACCCCTATAAACAGGGGCTCCAAGCATTATTGGGTGTCAGAATTGTGTACTTTTGATGGCAGTCTTATGACGCCTTGGCGTTTGAAAGTAACACTTGGTAAAGGTCATCTTTCAGCTGTGCGCGTTTCTGCTTCATGCGGTGGAGTTTGTCATCACCGATGGGAGAATCCCTCTTTTCCAGCCCTTCAATTTCGTGGTCGAGATGCGTGTACTCCTGAAGCTTTTCGTTGAACTTGAGATCATTGTTCTTGAGTTCCTGAATCAGTTCTCGGTACTGCGGGAATTCTACGTGAAGCTCATGGCTGGAAATGCCCATCGTATTCCTCTCCTCTTCTTTGCAGAGTGTTGATCAAAGCTGATCACCTTCAGCATAGACGAGCGTGCCAGTTTCTGGGCGTCTTTGACAAATCGCTAATTACGCACGACGTTGCATGGGTATAGCATGGTAGTACGTTATCCAGTTACGCCTCGGGACACTTGCGAATGACCTTTGCACGAATTACCGGCACCGGTTCCTACCTGCCTGAAAACATTGTTACCAACAAAGACCTCGAAAAAATGGTCGACACCACCGACCAGTGGATTCGCGAGCGCACGGGAATCGAAAGACGTCACATTGCCGTTGAAGGCCAGACCACAGTGGATCTTGCGGAGCAGGCTGCCAGGAATGCCATTGATGCCGCGGGCACCAATGCACAGGACATCGATCTGATCGTGTTTGCCACCTCCACCCCGGACAAGATTTTTCCGAGTTCCGCATGCATCCTGCAGGCGCGTCTTGGCATCCATGGCTGCCCCGCGTTCGACATACAGGCGGTATGCAGCGGATTTGTATACGCCCTCGCAACAGCCGAAAAGTTCATCAAGACCGGAAGCAGCAAGAAAGCCCTGGTTATCGGCGCTGAGGTCTTTTCCCGCATCATTAACTGGGAAGACCGCGGTACCTGTGTTCTCTTCGGAGACGGGGCCGGTGCCGTGATTCTGGAAGCCGACGAGGAAACCGGAATTCTTTCCACCCATATCCACGCCGACGGTCAATACGAAGATCTGCTCCACGTGCCTTGCGGCATCTCAGATAATTACGATCAGGTAAAGGCGGGGCGGGCCTTCGTCGAGATGAAAGGTAACGAAGTGTTCAAGGTGGCGGTCAACACCTTGGGCAAGATCGTTGATGAAACCCTGGCAGCCAACCAGATGCAGAAATCCGAGATCGACTGGCTGGTTCCGCACCAGGCCAACCTGAGAATCATCTCGGCCACGGCAAAGAAACTGAACATGTCCATGGATCAGGTTGTCGTGACGGTGAATGAGCACGGCAACACGTCCGCTGCATCTATCCCCCTCGCCCTTGATGTGGCTGTGCGAGATGGGCGGATTAAGCGCAACGAGGTGCTTCTCCTTGAGGCTTTTGGCGGCGGATTTACCTGGGGCTCTGCACTGCTCCGTTACTGATCGGCCAGCTTTCTGATCGCCACTCGTTTTGAACCAGAGGCGGGCTTCAGCTTTTGTTGAAGCCCGTTTTTCATTGTGTTTACCGCACCCTGTCAGATAGACTGTATTTTTATACAGTACCAATAACGCTCACTGCGAGGAATAACCATGGCAGTACAAGCAGTCTACTTTTCTGATAGGGACGGCCTGGATATGGCACTGAAAAATCCTGAGACGATGCTGTTCACTTCAAAAGCCGAAGCCGACGCCCGGGACAAAGTGCTCGAACTGGCGGAGGAAATTCAGGTATTCCTTGGCCGCAAGGTTGAAGGCCTGGGCGACGATCTGGCCGAACGCTGTGCCATGGCCATAGCGGAGGACAAAGACCTGTTCCAGAAAGCTCTCAAAAAGCCAGAGCTGCTGAACGCAGAACAGGAATAGCAGGACAGGGGCGGCGCCGCCGCCCTTCTCTCATGCCACGGCTACCCAGTTGCCATTGTCGTAACGCGCTACGCCCCGGCCAGACATCCGGTGCAGACTGACCCACTGGTTTTCCACCAGAGCCGCCACATCTGGCTGGCGACGCAACACAGATTCGATCCGATCTTCCGGCGCATCAATCAGAACAGTAAGACGAACCGGTTCATGGCGCCAATGAGTACCATCGTGAACCGACTGCAGCGGCAGGCCAATTCTCAACCGTGCGTTATTACCTTCGACAACGCCGACATTCCCGCCAACCACGGAGTGCAGGAGCTTGTTACCCGAGCCATACACTTCGGGAACCGTTACCGAAGCAAAGTACTGAAGGTTGATCCAGTTGGCGACGATCATTGGTGCCGCCAGCAAAGCCTCCAGAAGACCGCCATCTTCGTCCAGAGTCGGATCGTAATCGTGCAGGAATACGCGGCCGGACAGGTTGCAGCCCCGGGTCCTGCTGCGCTTCGCGAAGATGATTGCCGCGTTATTGGCCAGCCCCCACTCCGGACGAACCTCTGACCAGTCCCGGGTCCGGGTTTCCATGGCCTGCTTGAGGTTATCGTCGTCCAACCCGTTCAATTTCAGCGGCGTTGCCCGCTCTTTTCGAGCCCGGATGCCGGCTGTTTCGAATCCGGCTTCCAGATCTGCCAGGTGCTGCATGTGCGAATCCGGGATAAGATGGCGATCAGCAATCGTTACCTTGTCCGTCGCGGTGCAGTGCTCGGCAGCGACCGCCCAGGTGAAGTCCGGAATTCTGATACCTTCGTCGGCAAGCCCCGCCCTGACCTGTGGATCATTGACCAGGCTTGCTGCAAGCCGGGCGTTCACGCCGCCGCTCTGGCCGCCACATGCACCACAGTCGAGACCAGCCTGGTTCGGGTTGTTATCGGTATGACAGCCATGGCCAACAAGTACCAGCAAAGGCGCGAAACCACTGGTCAGAGACATCCCGCGGAGCATATTGGCCGCCAGCGCAACCCTCTCGGCATCAGAGAGCGGGTCGCCTCCGTGGCTATGGACCAGACGCCCCTCTACACTTTGGTCAGGGCGGGTTTTGTGGCCCTTTTTCAGAGTGTCTTTCACCAGTTTCCAGGCCCAGGCCAAACCGGTGGTCTCAACCAGCGTGAACGTCGACAAGCTGGTGTATTTCGCCTTTCTGACTGATTCACGGGCGATCTCTCTCTGATCGAGAGAGCGATTCACTGCCAGATCCTCTCGCAGGCTGCCCTTGGTATCAATCAACCGGAAAGACGCGGGCAACAGGCCCGGCAGTCGGCGGGCCGGGGCAAGCGGTCCGTGTTGCTGATGATCGATTGGCATTCCGAAAAAACCGGCGAATCCGAGCGTCTGCACGTCGGGGCACACTGCTTCAAGGTGGCGTCGCATCACTTCGGAGCGAACATCGATACAGAAAACCGCCTGGACTGCAGGAATGCCACGCCCGGAGTCTGGCAACGCCTGCTTGAGCGGCGCAGATTCAAGTGCCTGCCACAAGGTGCGCTGGTAACCAATCTCGAAGGCACGCTGCCACACCCACAGCCTGCTGCGGTCATCGTAGGCGCCCCTGCGACTCGCGCGGGCTCTCTGCCTCTGCCACTCTGCTTTCTGTGCCGTCGAGGCGAAGGCTACCCCTGCGGACTCCCAGACCAGCATGATCGCTAGAATGTCCTCACACCGATCGGATGAACGCCCCTCAAGGCCTGCCCGCCAGTCTTCTCCGCGACACCAGGAGGCCCAGCCGTTCACTCTCAACAACAGGCTATGGCACAGCGCTTCCAACTCATCTCCACGAGCGCCGATCCGATTCAGCGCCTCCTGTACTGCCTGATCCCTGCCGTCCGGAACCGTCTTGAAGAACGCACGGCCCCCTTTCAACCCGGTCGTAAAATCAAGCGCCAGATCCTGCCTGACTGATTCAAGCCAAAAACCGAACAACCCCCCATTGGCCTGGTTGCCCGAAACGGACCATCGGCTCTGGCGCTGATCGAAAAAGGCGCCGCAAACGCGAGAAACCTGGTCGCAAACGATGTCAGTCAGAACACCGGCCTCCTCGTGGGCATTCGCAACCGCAACGGTATCCAGAATGGAACCGCGCATTGGCGCAGTTATCGCCCCCTTTCGACCCAGCCAATCAAGGTACCAGGCGGTATTCCGCTCATCGCCGCGCTCCGCAATACTTGCCCTCAGATCGTCTTCCCGAATCCGGCCACCTTCCCAGGCTTCTCGATAAAACTCGGTTGGCATAAGCATACTGAAACCCGCGCGCTCGTTGAGCACCTGATCAACCCGCGGGGCCGGAAAATGTCTCAGCCCCCAGAACGGATTCACCGCTATCCACTGATCGAGAGGCCAAACAGGGGCGATCAGGTCGCAGGCCTGTTTAACCGGTTTACGCCAGTCATCGCTCAGCCACTGCAGTTCCGGTAACGGGGCGCTTACATCGCTCATGATCTCTCCTCCAGTCTGAACGGATGATGCGGAACCCTGCGGAACATGGCCGGCACCTTCAAAGCCTCCGCCGCCAGGAAGCGGGTCAACCGATCAAAGGGCAATTCCAGGTAAAGCCCCTGAAGAAAATGAACGCCCAGAGCGCGGGTGGCCGGGAAGCGAGCACCGAATACAATCATCAAAGAGCACACGGCGAGCAGCGTTACCAGAGTGGCGCCCGTTCCCAGAGCAATGCCGGGGATAGCAAACCCTTCCTGCTCGGGAACGGCCGGGCCGATGAGAAAGTGCAACAATGAGTACAGCGGAACCAGGAGCACTGCCAGTCCCGCAAGCTTCAGCTTCACCGCTTTGGTTGCTCCGGCCGGGATGCCCATGGCGGCCGCCGATACCGCCAGCACCAGCAATGCTCCGAAAACCGGATTGTTTTCCACGATCCACGGGAACTGAACCAGGATCGCCGCCGCCAACAGGCCGGTAAGCCCGGCCCAGGAGAGCCGGTTAGCAGAGGGAGATTCGGGAAAACGCGTTGCTGCCGATACCGCCACCGTGCGACCAGAAGCCAGGAACGAATGCGCCTTGTACAGCGAATGGGCCAGTAGATGCAGCAGTGCCAGTGTGTAGGCCCCCATGCCGATTTCGAACAGCATAAAGCCCATCTGCGCACAGGTTGACCAGGCAAGAGCATGTTTGACCGAGTACTGGGTCATCATGGTGAGAACCGCAACGACCGCCGTCATGCCGCCGATCACGAGCAGAATCATGTGGCCGGCCGTAAAGCCATCGAACACCGGGAATAAACGGAGCCAGAGGAAACCGCCAAGATTGATAACCCCGGCATGGAGCAGCGCAGACACGGGCGTGGGAGCCTCCATAACGCGGATGAGCCAGCCATGAAAGGGAATCTGGGCGCACTTGAGAACCGCCGCCAGAGCCAGAACCACCGAGGCAACTGTCAGCGCTGTTGAGCCACCGGCTCGGGCGCCCTCATTCTGGATGATGTCTGGCAGGTAAAAGGTGCCGTAATGCAGGTAGAGCGCCACCACACCAAAGACCACCAGCGCATCCCCCACCCGGCTGACGATGAACTTCTGAACCGCCGCCATTCGCGCCTGGGGCCGGTCCTGATAGAGGGTGAGCAAATGATGCAGGGCCAGACTGACACCAATCCAGGCGCCTGCCAGAATCAGCAGATGGTTGGTAAACACCAATACCAGAACAGAGGCAACCGTCACCAGAAACCATGGAAGAAAACGGTCACGGCCAGGGTCCTGGCTGAGGTAGTTGTCTGCAAACCGAAGAATAACCCAGCCAATAAACGCCACCATCGTGGCCATCCAGACCGCTATCCCGTCTGGATACAGGCCGAAGCGCCCACCCAGGGTGGCTAAACGATTGCTGTCGCCTCCTGTATAGGGCTGAATCAGGAGGAGGATTCCCATCACGACCGAAACAGCCATGGAAGCCAACAATGCCCACCCGGCAAGTCGCCAACAGTGGTTCACTTTCAGTGGATTCTTCAGCCAGCCAGTCAAACCGGCAAGCAGGAAGAGACCGACCGGCAGCAGCAGCCAGAGTGCGAGGATCGAGAGCAATGAAAATTCGGCGATTGGATTCATACTTGCAAACCTCCTGATTGCAAGTACTTTGCCGATCCTCGTCACATATAAAAAATGGTTTATACTTATCAGATCATTCGTTTTTAGAGAACGAAATCACATGAAGCTGAATTACCATCACCTTTACTACTTCTGGAAGGTCGCGCGAACCGGTCACCTGACGCGGGCAGCTGACTCGCTGCATATTTCCCAGTCGGCGCTGTCGGGTCAGATACGCAAGCTGGAAGACAGCCTGGGACACGACCTCTTCATTCGCGAGGGGCGGCGCCTCAAGCTGTCTGAAGCCGGGAGAATGGCATTCTCCTACGCCGAGGAGATCTTCCGCCAGGGTGAGGAACTGACGGCATTGTTCGCCTCCGGCGCTCAACCAAACCGCGAGATACTCCGGATCGGGGCGGTGGCCACCCTCTCCCGTAACTTCCAGGAAGGCTTTCTTCAGCCGCTGCTGAACCGCGAAGACCTTGAGTTGAGCCTGCAAAGTAGCCACATGGATGAGCTGCTAAGACGGCTCTCGGCGCATCGACTGGACTTGATCCTCGCAAACCAGGCGGTACAGGGAGATGAACAGAATCCCTGGCGGTCACGGCTGATTGCCAAGCAGCCGGTCAGCATCATCGGGCCGCGGGGAATAGACGTTCAGGGCGATTTTGTCGACGTACTGCGTGGCCGAAGCCTGATTGTGCCGGGCCCGGACAACAACATACGCCAGGCCTTCGACCAGTTGTGCGAGTATCACAGGCTGCGTCCCAACATCGCCGCCGAGGTGGATGATATGGCGATGATGCGACTTCTCACCCGGGATACCGGTCATTTCGCCATCATGCCTCCGGTGGTCGTGCGCGACGAAATGAAGAGCGGAACCCTTGCAGACTACGGCGCCCTGCCAGGCGTCTTCGAGGAGTTCTACGCCATCAGTATCCGGCGCCAGTTCGAGACGCCGGCACTCAGGGAACTGCTATCCCAGACTCAGGACAATTACCTGACCCGGACGCTGATTGGTCATTCTGACTAGCCCGAGTGGCGAAAAATGTCATCCATAAGGCTGACTTACATCCGTATACTGAAGCGGAAAGACCACAATAATAACGCCGGACATATGATCATGAGCCAAGCCAGCCTGCGAGAACACCCGTCCATTCTGATTATCGGTAGCGGTTTTGGTGGTCTGGGCATGGCCATCAAACTGAAACTGGCCGGATTCAATAACCTGACCCTGCTGGAAAAAGCCGACCGGGTTGGAGGTACCTGGCGTGATAATACCTACCCCGGTGCCGCCTGCGATGTGCAATCCCACTTTTATTCATACTCCTTCGAACCCAAGCACAACTGGTCGCGGAAATTCGGATTGCAGCCCGAAATACTCGGGTATATGGAGCACTGCGTTCAGAAATATCGCCTGGGCAGTCACATCCGGTTTAACTCCGAGGTGCAGGAAGCCGCGTTTGACGACGAAACAAATCAATGGTCGGTGACTCTCGCAAACGGTGAGCAGCTGACCGCCAACGTACTCATCACCGCCACCGGACAGCTCAATCAACCTGCCTGGCCAAACCTGAAGGGCCTGGACCTTTTCCAGGGCAAGATGTTCCATTCAGCCCGCTGGGATCATGATTACGACCTCTCCGATAAACGAGTGGCGGTCATTGGAACTGGCGCGAGTGCCATTCAGTTTGTTCCGGAGATTGCATCGAAGGTAAAGCAGTTGGACCTGTTTCAGCGCTCGGCGGCCTGGGTCCTGCCCAAGCCGGATCGGCCTTTCAAGCGCTGGGAGCAGACGCTGTTCCAGAAAGTGCCGGCCTGGGATCGCCTTTATCGATACCTCATTTATTGGAAAAACGAGAGTCGCGCCCTCGCTTTCACCAAATTCAGTGGCCTTCTCGAGTATTACGCGAACATGGCAAAGCGGGAGGCCAGAAAACAGGTCACAGATCCCGCCAAGCTGAAAAAGATCATTCCAGACTACAAGATCGGCTGCAAACGGATTCTGATTTCCAACGACTGGTATCCGGCCATCAACCGGCCGAACGTGAATCTTATTACCGACCCTATTGACCACATTGACGAGTCCGGCGTCATTACGCACGAAGGACACCACCATGAAGTGGACGCAATTATCTGCGGCACTGGTTTTCGGGCCTCGGAGTTCCTGTCACCCATCCGGATAACAGGCCGGGGCGGAAAGACCCTGAACGAGGCCTGGCAGAACGGCGCTGTGGCGTTCAAAGGCATCACCGTCAGTGGCTTTCCCAACATGTTCATGCTCTATGGGCCCAACACCAACCTGGCCCACAACTCGATTCTGTACATGCTTGAGTCCCAGTTTCGCTACGTTCTGGAATGTCTGGAGGCGCTCGAAAAGTACCCTCACTCCGCCATGGACGTCCGGCAAGACCGGCAGGACCGTTTCACCCATGTGGTTCAACAGGGCCTGGAAGACACGGTCTGGAGCTCCGGCTGCACCTCCTGGTACCTCGATGAGCATGGGCGCAATACCATCAACTGGCCGGGATTCACCTTCACCTACCGGTTCGCGACCCGCCGGGTAGACACCGCTGATTACCAATTTCTTTACCCCGGCCAGACCGCGGGGTAATCGGGTGAAAGCCTTTGCCCTTGAACCTCGGCCATATTCATAGGATGATTGGGTTATAGGTTAGAAGGATGACATACACATGCTGGAACGTATTCGCAAAGGCTCGCTGGTCGAGACTGCTATCGAAAGTCTCAGAAACGCCATCGAAAAAGGTGACTGGTCGGTTGGCGATCGCCTGCCCGTCGAATCAGAACTTTCCGAATCCCTCGGAGTAAGCCGCAACACGGTTCGTGAGGCGGTTCGGGTGCTGGTACACGTGGGGATGCTGGAAACCCGCCAGGGGGATGGCACATACGTACGAGCGACACGGGACGCCGGGGAGACACTGCGGAGAATTGCCCGCACCCAGCTGGCGGAGCAGCTGGAGGTCAGGATCATGCTGGAAACGGAGGCCGCCAAGCTGGCAGGGCACCGGCGGACAGAACAGGATCTCCGGCACATGACCACAGCCCTCGATGCTCGCGCCAAAGCGGGAGATGACCTGCAGGCTCGCATCCGGCACGACGAAGCCTTCCATCATGCCCTGGTTGCCGCTTCTCATAACTCAGCGCTGATCGAGCTCTACGACTACTTTTCCCACGCTGTCAGCCAGACCATCGAGCAGACCGAAACCGACGCAGACCTGCCGGAACCCTCCCAGGAAGACCATGAACTCCTGCTCGCGGCGGTCCGGCGTCAGGATGAGGGCAAGGCAGAATCCCTGGCAAGGGCGCTTTTGAAACCCAGCCTCCAGGCCTTGAAGCGTCGGGAGTCCTGATTCATGAAGTTCCGGATCGACACCTTTACCCTGCTGCTCCTGGGCGCCATCGTATTAGCCACCTTTCTGCCTGCAACTGGCCAGGCAGGCGAGGCACTGGCCACCGCCGGAACGGTCGCCGTCGCCCTGCTCTTCTTTTTCCATGGCGCAGCGCTGTCCCGGGACCAGATTATTGCCGGTGCCACCCACTGGCGGCTGCACATTCTGATCACTTCGCTCACCTTCGTATTTTTTCCACTTGCGGTGCTGCCGATTAACGGCCTCAGCAATATCGCACCATCCTGGATGCCGAAAGATCTTGGTTTGGGGTTTCTTTACCTGGGCGTCCTGCCGTCGGCGGTGTCCTCTTCCATCGCCTATACCGCGATGGCGCGGGGCAATGTTCCGGCGGCAATCTGCAGCGCAGCCGCCTCCAATGTCTTTGGCATGATGCTGACGCCATTCCTGCTGTTGCTGTTGGCAAGCACGTCCGGCGGTGGGGATTTCTCCGTAGCGGAAGCCCTGAAAGACATCGTTCTGCAACTGCTGCTGCCTTTTGCGGTTGGGCATGCGCTCCGACCATGGCTCGGCGGATTTCTTGGCAGAAACGAAACACTGATGGCCCGATACGATCAGTGCGTGATCTGGCTGATCGTCTACTCCGCTTTTTCACATTCGGTAGAGAGCGGACTCTGGGAGAATCTGCCCCTGCAGGCCATCCTTTTCGCCATTGCGCTGTGCCTGGGCTTGCTGCTGCTATTCATGGTGTTTGCCAGGTTCCTGGTACGGCGATTCGGGTTCAGCCTGGAGGATGAAGCCGCGGTGGTGTTCTGCGGCTCCAAAAAGAGCCTGGCGTCTGGTCTGCCCATGGCCAAGGTCCTGTTCTCAGGGCACCCGGGCTTCGGCATGATCGTGTTACCGATCATGTGCTACAACCAGATACAGGTTATCGTCGGAGCCTTCCTGGCCCAGAAGTACCGGGATAAAATTGAAAGGGCGAATGCAGAGAAAACGGGTTGATCCGGGCGGCGAAATCAACCGCCACCCATTCCGCCAAAGAGTGTGGCAAGAATCGCCAGCCCTACAATCCAGCCAATCACCGCCGGCCAGAAATTGACCATTTGCGGTGGCTGTTCGCCCTGCTCTTCAGCCATATCGGGTTCCGGGTAATTCCGATCGTCGGCCGCCTCAGGCGCCTGCTCCACAGTGAACCAGTCGAACCACTCACCGAGAAACTGGGCCACCGGCGCCGGAAAGGTACCGTTTTCCGCCATCGGCCGTATCTGGGGCTCCAACTGGCGACCAATCTCGCGTCGCAACCGCGGCTGATCGGCGGGCGGCTCGTCCAGAATGGCTTTCCAGATGCCCGGGTCCTTGCTTCTTGAGGAGTCATTGAGCAAGGCCTTGATCTGGATAACCACCTCACGAACCACCTGGCCCTCGTTGGCATCCAGCGGACGATCAGGCTCCTCGTCCTGCACCTCGCGATGCGGTTCAGTCTGAACCGTGTCAGAAGCCTGCTTTACCGGGCCCGGATCGTCCCCGACTGCCTCCCGGAAAGCCGCTTCCAGGCTCTTTGCCTCGTCTTCCGAAGCAAACTTGAGCTGTTGCTCATACGCATCCTGGATCTTCCGGCGATCGCCGGTCGGCTCAATTCCAAGGATTTCCCAACAATTCATAAAGCTGCAACTCCCGGGCCTAGATTTATTACATTTCAGAGAGACAAACTGTCTGTAGTCCCTTACGATAGGACCTAATCATAATAAAACCGCTTTATCCTTTTTTCTCGGCAGATTATAGAACGTCAACCATGCATCAATCGACAAAAACGGCAGGAATGGGTGACCGCCGCCCTCTGGCAACCTGCTTCGGCATCAGCCTTGCCCTGTCCGCCCTGCTTCCGGCTACCGCGCTCGGCCAAACTGACACACCTGATTTCATGCCCGGCTTGCTTGCCCTCGAAGGCGAACAAAGCGAAATCCCCGAAGTACTGACTACGACACGATTGCGCCAGTCAAAACTCAGGGTTCCCGGCACCACCACGATCATCACCGGCGACATGATCCGTGACCTCGGCATCATGAACCTCGTAGAGGCATTCCGGCTGGTTCCGGGCATGGTGGTTGGCCACTGGGGAAGTACCAACCCGGTGGCAACCTATCGCGGTACTTCCCAATACGAGCAACGCCGCCTGCAGGTTCAGATTGACGGGCGAACCGCCTACAGAATCAGCCTCGCAGACGTAGATTGGCTGGGCATGCCGGTGGCACTGGAAAATATCGAACGTATTGAAGTGAGCCGGGGCCCAAATTCCGCCGCCTATGGCATCAACGCGTTTCTTGGAAGCATCAATATCATTACCCGCTCACCGCAAGACACGGCGGGGGTGGAAGCCTACACCTCGGTTGGGTCCCGTGGTCACCTTCGCACGTTTACCTCCGTGGGCGATACCGATGCCGACAAAAGTTGGCGGTTGTCGTACGAGAAGCGCAAATCCAACGGCTTTGATAGTCAGATTGATGGCGGCCAGGAGATCCCCTTTCACGATGGCCACGACATCAACAACTTCAATTTCGACAGCGTATTCCGAATTGACCGCCAGCATTCGGTTGACGTGCGAGCAGGCGTTCTGGATGGCGTAAATGAAGAAGATCTCGAGAAGTCCGGAAAGCTGGGCGCCACCACAAACCCGGACATTATCATGGATGACTACTACCTCCATGTCCGGTTCGACGGAGCGACCTCGCCCGACCACTTCTACCATATCCAGGCGAGCTATCAGAATCAGCGACAGAGGCAGCGGTGGACCGTTTCCGCGCCTGCAGCGGAGATCAATGCCCTGCTGCCGACAGGGTTCCCACCCTTCCCCGAGGATCAGGGTCCGTTCATCGCTGACCTGAACGAAGACCTGGAAGAAACCCGGCAGGAAATTGAATTCCAGGACACCATTATTTTCAGTGACCAGTTCAAGCTGGTCTCCGGTGTGGGCTATCGCAAGGACTCGTTCAATTCCGAAACCTTCTTTAACGGTAAAGGGGACAATTACCAATCCCGGGTATTCGCCAACGCTGAGTACTCGCCCTTTCGGTGGCTGACCTTCAACGCAGGCGGCAACTGGGAGCGGACCACGACCACCGATGAAGACTATTTTTCCCCCAGAGCCGCGGCAAATTTTATCCTGAACAACAACCACGCGCTGCGGTTTGTCTTTTCCCGGGCGGTCCGCACACCGGATGCCTTCGAGCAGAATCCGGACTGGTCCTATACACCGACCAACGTTCAGCCACCCTTTGAAGCACTGGATGGCCAGAGAATCAAAGTGGAAGACATCCTGGACCCGACTACGTCCACTTACGGGCAGGAGTTGGAAGAGGAGTGGATCACCTCCCGGGAGATCAGCTACTTTGGCCAGTTCCATCTGGAAAGTGCCCTGCTCTCGGTGGAAGTGCGCTACTTCAACGACGATTTCCATGACATGATCAGTGGCGTCATCAACGAAGAAGAATGGTATATCGCCAACAACGTTGATCTTGAGCAGGAAGGCGTCGAGCTGGAAACCTCGCTGGAGTTTTCCGGAACCAAGCTCCGGGCTACCTACGCGTATCTTGAGCAGGAAGGCAGATACACTGGCGACCCGGCCGCGCTTCCGGTCGACAAGCAGGAACGTGCCGTAGATCTTATGGGCCGTCTCTCCGCCCGTGACTCCGGTAGTTTTGCCTGGATCCAGGATCTGCCAATGGGCTTCATGACCTCAGCGGCCATGTACTGGACCAATGAAGTGCGCAATACCCGGTTCGAGCGGGCCGATTTCAGGCTCGCACGTCGGGTGGACAGAACCAACTACAGTTATATGCTGGCACTGACGATCCAGCATTACCTTAACCCCAAGCCATGGATCAGCCCTGACAACCGGATTGAGGATCAGAACCAGTTTTTTGTTGAAGCTGGGATTCGTTTCTGAATTTAACAAGGAAAGCGTGAGCCCTGGACGGTATGGAGCGAAGTACAGGCAAGGCAGATCAAAAACGGTCCATATGTGGAATCCGGAGTCTTTTCCCCAAGACCCTGTGCATTCTGCTGCTGACCGTTTTTTCCGTGTTTTCCGGCGCCCAGGAATCGCAAGGCCAGGAATCGCAAGGAAGAGTGGTTTACTTTGCGGGTTCGGGCAATGCCCCTCTCGACCAACACCTGATTCAGCTGCTGAGAGGAGAGCTGGCTCCAGCAACATCCCTGATAGAAATTACTGATGATCAGCTGGCCACCCTTGATTCCGGGCCGATCATCAGCGTGGGGCCCGCCGCCTTCTCCCGGGTCCGTCAGGCAAACCGCTCGGCACCCATATTGGCCATGCTGGTGGACAAGTCCTTTATCTCGGGGTTTGCAGAGCGGTCTCCGGGCCAGATCACCGGGGTGCTGTACAACGTACCCCTGATCCGCCAGGCCCTGACAGGGAAAGCCATCCTGCCCCAGGCCAACAAGATAGCCCTGCTGGCAACCGCAGACTCGGTGGAACTTTACGAACCGCTGATTGATGAGCTACCGGCCTATGGCATGTCGGCCAGAATATTTCTGGTAGAAAGCAACGACAACCTGATCTCAACACTTGTCCGGGCCCTGGGTTATGGAGATTTTCTGTTGGCCGCCCCAGACAGTGCCATATACAACCCCAGAACCATCAAACATATTCTGCTGACCGCCTACCGCCGTAACCAGATCGTCATCGGCCCCACTCAGGCTTATGTCAAGGCAGGCTCCCTGGCCTCCAGTTACGCTCCGTTCCCTGAAATGGTTGAGATGGCTGGCAGCTTTTTATCGACCTTTTTCGAAACTGGTGCATATCCGGAACCCTCGTATCCGGAAGAGTTTCGGGTCGAGGTCAATGCCCAGGTTGCACGTTCTCTGAACATTCCCTTGCCGAGCCGTGAGGATATTGCCACACGGGTGGATCGACAATTAGCGATTAATGGGGAGGCGTCTGATGAATAACAGCCACAGACAACAGCGCCCCATGTCCCGAAAGCTGCTGCTCCTCGGAGCTCTGCCAGCCATAGTCATGTTTATCGTGCTGATGGTGTTCTTCACGTCTGTGCGCCTTGAGGATGCGCGCCGGGATCTCTCCGACAGCAGCCAGATGCTTGCCGACAGCCTCGCCCCTGCCCTGGAATACGCCGTTGTCTCTGGCAACACTCTGGCACTGGACCAGATCCTTTCCCAGTCGCTGCGTCGCAGCAAAGCCGACTGGATCCGGGTTTCTGACGTTATGGGAGACCAACTCGGCTTCGTTTCCCACGAACCGATCAACCCGGGTGAAACACCCGAGCGCTACCAGATCTACGAAGCCGAGATTCTCCAGCAGCCCCTGGAATTTGGTTCGGAGCGCACTGCGGAGTGGTTTGAGCCAGACTATGGCTTTGGTTCCGGTTCTCTGAGGGTTGGCACTGTTCAGGTTGGCGTAAGTCAGGATGTTCTTGCCGAAAGGCGGCAGGATATTCTCTGGACATCGATCGCCGTTGGCGTGGCCCTGCTGCTGTTCAGCATTCTGATCATCAATCATTTCCTTGGAGCAATTCTGGCACCGATACGGGACCTCGCCGGGCGAATCGGTCAACTCACCGATGGTGACTACCAGGAACGTCCCCTGAATACTCACCAGAGTTCGAAGGAGATCGTTGCCATTGAAGAGCAACTCAACCAGCTGGCTCATCACCTGGCCGGCCTGAAAACAGCACGGGACCAGACCCTCGCCGCCTCCGAAGGTGCCCGGGAAAAGGCCGAGATGGCAAATCAGGCAAAATCCGAATTTCTGGCAACCATGAGCCATGAGTTGCGTACGCCCCTGAACGGGGTGCTTGGGATGGTCGATCTGATCCAGGAAGAACCGCTTACCCAACGCCAGCGCGAATACCTCAACACTGCCCGCCAGTCCACCGAGGATCTGTTGACCGTCATCGGGGACATCCTCGATTACTCGAAGATGGACAGCGGCACCCTGAAGCTCGACAGCCAGGAGTTTAACCTTCGGGAACTGATTTCCAACTGCACCGCCACCTACCGACACCTCGCCGAGCAACAGGGCCTAGCCCTCAACCTCAAGTTCTTTGGCGACTGGCCGGACAACCCCGTTGTCATCGGTGACCCCGCACGTCTGCGGCAAATTCTGGCGGGGCTGGCTGACAACGCCATCAAGTTTACCGGCGATGGCTTTATCAATATCCAGGCGGGCTTTTTCGCCCTGGAAGACAACTGCATCATTCTGAATTGCTCGGTCAGCGACTCCGGGTCCGGCATTCCGACCGAGCGCCTTCACGACATTTTCAACTCCTTCGAACAGGTCGACGGCGGAAACAGCCGGCTATACGGGGGCACCGGGCTTGGCCTGTCCCTGGTCCAGCGGCTGGTTGAACTCATGGGCGGGCACATTCAGGTGGAAACGGATCTGGGTAAGGGTTCCTCGTTCCGGTTTGAGCTGCCCTTCGAGTTGGCGGATCGACCCATCGATCCCGAGCCGACCGGGACACCGCCAAGGGAAACGATTAATGGCACCAGCCACGCCCTGGTGGTGGAAGATAACCCGGTAAACCAGCGCGTTGCCACGGCTATGCTCAAGCGATTGGGTTTCCATACCGATTCCGCCAACAACGGCAAGGAAGCACTGGACAGGGTGACCACTAACCACACAGGCTACGACATCATATTGATGGACTGTCAGATGCCCGTGATGGACGGATACGAGGCCACCCGCTATATCCGGGAATGGGAGCAGAGCAACGCGCAGATTGGGACACCGATCATTGCACTAACGGCAGACGTTCTGCCCGGCACGGAAAAGAGTTGTCTCGATTGTGGCATGAACGACTATCTGGCCAAGCCTGTTCGCAAGGAAATGCTCCGCGAAGTGCTCAGCCGCTGGATCAAGCTCTAGAAAGGTTCCGGCGCCCAGAACCGGACGCCGGCACTAAATCACGCCACCGGTTCGCGCATGGTGACAAACTCTTCGGCAGATGTCGGATGAATGCCCAGGGTAGAATCAAACTGGGCCTTGGTCGCACCAGCCTTGATGGCAACCGCCAGCCCCTGGGTAATCTCACCAGCGTCCGGACCCACCATGTGGGCACCCAATACTCGATCAGTCTCGTCGTCTACCACCAGCTTCATCAAGCTCCGTTCGTCACGACCACTGAGGGTGTATTTCATCGGGCGGAACTCCGAACGGTAGATCCGCAGTCGATGCCCCGCTTCCCGGGCCTCTTCCTCGGTCAGCCCAACCGTTCCGATGTTTGGCTGGCAGAATACGGCCGTTGGAATCGCCGAATAGTCCATTTCGCCTTTGCCATCGCCGAATAAACGTCTGGATAGCACCATGCCCTGTGCCAGGGCAACCGGCGTAAGCTGAGGAGTTCCAATCACATCACCCAGCGCAGTAATTGAGGGCACGGCAGTCTGGAAGTGATCATCCACGACAACATGCCCCGAGGCGCTGAGCTGAACGCCAAGATCAGTCAGACCAAGACCGTCAACCAGGGCACGACGGCCGGTTGCCGCCATCACCAGGCCAGTCTCCAGGGTTTCGCCATTGTTAAGTTGAACCCGGTAATGGGCATTTTCGGCCTCAACCGATTCGATGGTCACCCCGAACTGCAGGTTTACGCCTTTTTTCCGCATTTCCTGTTCGGTAAACCGTCGGATGTCGCCATCAAACCCGCGCAGGAACAGATCACCGCGATACAGCAAGGTTGTATCAACACCCAACCCGGCCAGGATGCCGGCAAACTCTACAGCGATGTAGCCACCGCCCCAGACCACGGCCTGCTTCGGCAGCTGCGGCAGGTAGAACATCTCGTTGGACGTAAGAATGCATTCCTTGCCGGGCACATCCGGAATCACCGGCCAGCTGCCGGTGGCTATCGTGATGTGTTTGGCCCGATAGGAGGTATCCCCGACCACCACGGTATTGGCGTCTGACAAGGACGCCGTTCCTTCGATGATGGTCACACCGGCGTTTTCCAGCAACCGACCATAAATGCCATTCAGACGCTCGATCTCGGCATTCTTGTTGGCAACCAGCTTCGGCCAGTCGAAACTGACATCGTCGAGTGGAACCTGCCAACCGTAGCCGGCTGCATCTTCCAGCTCATCGTGAACGTGAGCGCCGTACACAAACAGTTTCTTGGGCACGCAGCCAACGTTTACGCAGGTTCCGCCAAGATACCTGGATTCAACCACGGCCACCCTGGCGCCCCGCTGGGCAGACATCCGCGCGAGGCGAACGCCGCCGGAGCCGGCTCCGATAACGATCAGATCAAAATCCTGCTGGTCAGACACAGCTTCTCCCGTTACACATTTTAAAATCAGGTTTGGCCGGAGGTGGCCGTTTTGGTTTCCGGATGCACTTCCCTGAACAACACGTGATCTTCAAAATCGCCGAGCTGAATCTTGCCAAGGCTCCGGAAACCCTCGGATTCGTAAAACGGCAGATAACGGTTGTTTCCTGTATCGAGCACCAGCCCGCTGCCACGCGGGTTCTCGGCACAGAGTTTTTCAACGGTTTTCAGCAGCAAACGGCCGTAGCCGCGATTCTGGTATTTGGGATTAACCCCCATCATGGGCAACTGATGCGCCAGTGGTTGTGGCAACATGTCGCGAATTTTCTCGTGGTAGTCCAGATACCGACGTGTAGAGGCAAACCCCGTCGTCAGCACCATACGAATCCGCCAGCTGATCTGATCAGCCAGGTTCATCCTTAATTCGGGATCCCCGATGAACGCAACGGCCACAAGCGTGTCGTCAACCATCACGCCAATGGCATCCTGTTCGAGCTCAAAATAAAGGTCTATCAGCTCCCTTATGGTCGCCCTCACCCTCTGATCGTAGCCGGGGCGCCGGTGATCAAACAGGTACTGGAACGTCGGTTCGTTCCGGTAGGCGTGAAACAGAATGGATCTGGCTTCATTCCGCGCCGTTTCGTCCAGGCGAACAATGGCTGGCTCGGATTTGTTCTTGTTGTCGCTGCCGTTACTCATCGCTTCCCTCTCCTGCGTCAGTTCCGGACAAAAGGCCCGGAATCTGGTTTTCAGAATCAGATGGCCAGTGTGAGACGAACGGAAACCCGCCCTGGCTCACTGGCCCTGTCCATGGCCGCCTGGTCAATGACGACACCATGGTTGCCATTCAATCGCTCTAACCAAGCGGCAACCTCTGCAAAAGGCACATTCTCAAGCCAGACTCGGATGGCGTCTTCACCGCTGGGCTCAAAGCGCTGAAGTGACAGACCCGCCTCCCCGGCGGAACGGGTCACCAGCGCCATCAGGGCACGGCCATCCGCAGGTTTGTCTGCCGACGCCGTGGTGCTGGCACCGCCTGTATTGCCAAGACGCTGAATTGTCCGCTGGTTTGCCTGCATCCAGGCCAGCAATTCGCCGGCATTGTCTCTGGCAGCTTCCGCCTGGTCGTAGAACCCGGCCGCCGGTCGCCAAACGGCAAAATACAGAAGGCCAAGAAACACAGCGATGGCCAGCACCACCAAAGCCTGCTGGTCGCGACGGGGCAACTGGTCGTATTGCGCAATGAGTTTGCCGACCGCCGGCTGATCCTTGATTCGGGAAAACATACCTTAACCTCCTGAGACCGTCAGGCGGCCGCGGGCGCCGCTCGCTTCGTTCACCACCGAACCAATCTGCGCCTCAAGCCCCTGGTTCGCGAGGCCGTTGCGCAGAGCGCTCAAACGGTCATAACTATCGGCTCTCACGTCTACGACCAGCTCACCCCGTGAGCGGCTGTAATTCACTGAATTGAAATTCACTCCCTGGCTGCCCGGCAAACGGGAATACTGTTGTCCGGTGTATTTCATCAGGGTAATAAAGTCCACTTCCGGCCCACTTGCGCCGGCAACCCGCAACTGGCCTTCGATCACGCGCCGGACGTTGCCGGCATGGGTACGCCGGTCATTCGGAAACGCATCGCGATAGATTGCCATGGCCTCGTTTCGCAGTTTTTCTGCCTGATTCTGATAGTAGAATCCCATTCCGGCATTCAACGCCACCTGAACCACGAACCAGACGGCGGCAACTGCGATGAGGGGTTTCCATGGTTTGAGCGGACTCGCCTTGCCCGATTTGGACGAGAACATGCCCTGGCACAGGTTTACCGGTTCGCACAGATGATGGTGATGGGCGTAGGCCAGCAGTTCCAGAGGCATGAGTTCAAGAACTTCCTTGCGAACCGCAAGCCGACCAGAACCGTTCAACTCCGAGATGGCCGATTGCTGGAGATCAAATTCTTCAGCGGTGCCGTAAAGCGTGACCGGAATTTCAGCCACCACTTCCTCCGCAGACGGTGCAGCCAGCGTGTGAGCAAACATTCCCAGGTTCGCAGACTGCATACTCAGCCACTCGCCGCGTTCGCTCACCATCATTGCCGTTTCGCCATCCAGGCAGACCGACCAGCCGCCTTCGGTGCGCGGCAACAATGAGGCATCCGGAAAAATCGCTTCCAGGCGAACATGCTCCCAGCCGCTGAACAGATTCACCCACTGCCCCATCCGTTCGCGATCAATGGCCGCTACGCGGTAGCCGTGATCGGTATGGGCGCCCAGCGCCAGATGAACAGAATCAATGTCCTGGGCAATCTGCTCCTCGACAGCGTAGGGCAACGCCTGATTGATAAAGCGGCTTTGCTTCGCGGGAATATCAGCCAGACAATAAATCGCTTCTTCGCCGGGGATAAGGCCGATCAACAGAACATTATCCAGTGCATTCTGGCCGAGGGTATGCTCGATGGTTTCCCGACTGTCGCCTGCGCCGCGAGCCTGCGCATCGCCACTGGCATCGTGCAGGACCCAGTTGAACATCTGGGCACCGGGGTCCTGGTCAGCGTCCGCAAACGGCGGTATTGGGCGGACGTAAAGGCGATAAGACATGATTATCCTTCTGAAATTGTGAAAGGCTCTTTGGTGATTCGGTTTTTCTGCCCGATATCCCTGTTAACCGTCTGGACTTCGCCTTCCGGAGTCCGGAACACGGTACTGACCATATTCACGACACGGTTATCGTAGGTAATCCGCGAGGCAACTTCAAAAAACCGGGTCTGCAACCCCAGTCCAACCGACTTGAGCCCGAGCCCGGCGAACTCTGGTAACGCCAGAAAGTCCTGGAGGTTCTCGAACCGTTCCTCTTCCCGCTTCTCAAGAATAGACGCAGCCTGGGCGTCCGTCAGCTCTTCATGGAGAGAGCGGATCACCATGGCCGTCGCGGTGTTCACGTTGATCCCCGCACCATTTACAGGAAGTGCCGCCACGTGGGGCCGCAGGGCCCGATAAATCTCTTCGGTCATGCCTTCGATCAGGCGCAATTCGGTCACCGTGGTAAACGGCTGGTTGGCAGCCCGGTAACCCTGCTCAGCCATCAGATACTGGCCATCCTCTGCGCCGTACGCCGTGACGGTCTGGTCGTTGGGGTCGATCCAGTCCACCAGCGAATCCACGGAAACTGCAGTAATCCCCAGTGCGGCAAACAGCTGAACGAAACGATCTCTGACGATGGGATCCACCTGGCCATTGGCGCCGACCAGGTCGTTCAGATTAAGCCGGCCTCCAAGGTCGTCAATCTGGACCTCAGCCACACCATTGTCATCCAGCGGCAGAACGGCTGCATTGGCGGCCCAGAACTCGTCAAGGCTATCGACCATCAGGTTTTCTTCCTTGTCCTCGTCATAATCCCTGCGCAGGATCTGGCGGGCGAACGCCTCGGCGCCAAGTGCGATACTCTGGCCCTGCTGTTGAGCCAGATAATGTCCCGCCTTGAACACTCGCAAGCTCTGCTGCTGGGTCATCCCCGAAGCAAGCATGACCACCAGAGCCATGGCCAGCAGCACCATGATCAGAGCAACGCCGCGCTGACGATTCGATAACCTCGGGGTCTGGCCCATCGCTACCTAGCCTCCCTGCCCCGTTGCACCGGTATTCTCTCCGGTTTGTTCTCCGGTAGCCTCTTCTTCTGTGCTTTCTTCTTCCGCTTCGCTGGCAGCCTGGTTGGCCTGGTTTACTGCACCCTGGGCAACGGCCGGATCAAAATCCGGTAATGCAAAGGTCCGCACCAGCGTTCCAAAACGCTCATGTTCCAGAGTCACTTCCATGCCCAGCGGCAGTGGAATATCAGGGCGGCTACCCGGGGTCAGTCCGGCCATCACCTCATCGGTTGGCCATTGCGGTTGCCAGCTCCGGTTGGCATCCAGAAACCTTATTTCCAGGCGCTTTACGCCTTCCAGCAGCAGCACGTCGCGGCTGTCATCTTCCTGGCCCTGATCCACCATGGGCCAGTACCGGCGCCGCAGTTCGCTGCCAGTATATTCCCAACCGACACGCTGCAGGCCACTGCGGCGAATGCCCAGGGGGTTACGCCAGCCCTGCCGGGTCAGCAACAGGGAAAAGTCGTCCGCACGGCTGGAGAGCGCTGGCTGGAAATCCCCGTAAATGTCCCTGGCCGGCCGGTTGACCACCTGCATGATATCCCGCTCAAGCAGGAGCATGGACCGCTGCAAACCGTCGAACTGTTCCGCCAGTTCGTTCACCCGATCGCGGGAATTGACCACTCCGTTGATAACCTGCCAAACGCCAAGCCCGATAACGGCGGTGATGGTAACCGCGATCAAAACCTCCAGCAGGGTAAAACCACGTTGTTGCGGATGGCAGCTGTGTGCGGACGGGAACCTCATTGTGCCCCCACGAAAGCCGACAGGGTATGGATCGGCTCCGGCGTCGCGCCTTCCTCGCGATAACGGGCAACCGTAACCTCCACACGACGCATCTTCGCCTCGGCGGTTGCAAGAATCGCGGTGGTCACCCGCCAACGATACGGCCCGAAGTCGGTATCCTTGGAGTTCTCGGAGATGCCCGGAATGTTTTCCTGCAGTCGAATTTCGTTTATTCGGTTATCTGCCAACCAGCTCGCCAGGGTTTTGTCCCGAACCCGTTCGTAACTGGAAATGTACTGGCTTCCAACTTCGGCCGCAGCCGTTGCAATCAGGCCGAACACAAGCAGGGCAATGAGTACTTCGATCAGGGTAAACCCTTTCTGCGTCCTCACCCGCTGCTCCCCTCATCGCCCGGTTTGCGCCAGTCCATGGGCGACGCCCCATCCGAGGCCAGAACGTGCATCGTGTCTGACCCGTTTCCGATAGTGAACTCAAGCTCGAACGGCGTTGTCTCGCCACTGGAGAAAAAAACGACGTCCGGCAACAGGGTATCTTCGGATGATGCCAGCCTGGGCGCGTCGCTTTCGATGAACTCGGTGACAGTGAGCCACTCCGGCAGGCTTCGGGCCCGGAACATGCGCTCGCCAGAGGCTTTCCAGTCCCCGGTCTGATCCTGAAAGGCCACAAACTGATAGCCGTCTTCTTCCAGCTTCAGGCCCAGTTCCAGGTTATTGAGTACCGCCTGCTCGGAGGCTGTCTGCATGAGCAGATACAACTCCCGCACTTCGTTTTCCAGTTCACGCTGCTGGGAGCTTCCCCCCATTGTGAATACCGCAAGGGACGCCAGCAGACCCACAACCACCAGGACCACCAGTATTTCAATCAGGGTGAAACCGGTCTGTCGGGATCTGATCTGCACAGTGATTTAGCCCTCGGTGTCCCAGACGCTGATATCCGCAGCGTCGCCGTCGCCACCTTCCTGGCCGTCAGAGCCATAGGAATACAGATCGTAGGGACCTTCGGTACCCGGGCTTACGTACTGGTATTCAGAACCCCAGGGATCCTCCGGCACGCTCTTCAGGTAACCGTCGGAATTCCAGTTCTTGGGCTCCGGGCTGCCACTTGGCTTGGAAACCAGCGCCTCAAGACCCTGCTGGGTGGAGGGATAATGGCTGTTATCCAGGCGATAAAGGTCCAGCGCATTGGCAATGTTGCTCAACTGGGTTTCCGCCACGGTGACCTTGGCCTGGTCACTCCGACCCATGATGTTTGGAGCCACGATGGCCACCAGCAGGCCCAGGATCACCATCACCACCATGATTTCAATCAGGGTAAAGCCGCGGTTACGGTTGCGTGAATTGAGGTTCTTGGTCGTCATTGTCTCACTCGTTATTGGCATGGATTGCTTTGGTCCGGGCTCGTCAACTGACACTCCGGCGCGGGTTTCATCCCACGAGATTACTCATATTCAGAATCGGCAGCATGATGGCCAGCACGATGATCAGCACCACCACGCCCATCACCAACAGCATCATCGGCTCGAACAGCCCCACAATCGCAGCGATCTTTGATTGGAGGGTGTTTTCCTGCATGCGCGCGGTTCGTTCCAGCATGCTGTCCAGCTCACCACTGGCCTCCCCGCTGGCGATCATGTGCAGCATCATCGGCGGAAAATACCCGGTCTGATCGAGGGAACGGTGCAATGAGCCGCCTTCGCTGACCTTTCTGGCTGCGTCCCGCAGTTCCTGCCGCAGAAAATCGTTGGATAACACCTCACCGGCAATGCGCATTGCCTCTACCAGCGGCACGCCACTGGTCGTCAGTATGCTGAGGGTGCTGGCATAGCGGGCAGTGTTAACGCCACGAACCATCCCTGAAAACAAGGGGAGATGTAACAGACGTTTGTGAAACCGCAGTCTAAACCCGGGCTTGGTCAGGAAAAAGCGGAACACCATCAATGCGGCGACCAGCAGTATAAATAGATAGACACCGTAATCCGCCAGAAATTCCGACACCGCAAGCATGGCCATAGTCAGCGTTGGCAGCTCCTGCCCCTGCTTCAGAAACACATCAATGATATCCGGCACCACGTAGGTCAGCAGGAACACGACGATGGCAATGGCGACGATACTGAGAATGATGGGGTAGATGGCCGCCAGCTGAATTTTCTGGCGAGCCTCCTGACGGTTTTCGGTGTAATCCGCCAGCCGGTTCAGAACCAGATCGAGATGGCCGGCGTGCTCACCCGCAGCAACGGTAGACCGGTACAGCCTCGGGAACGCCCGGGGAAACTCACCCAGGCTGTCCGCCAGGGTGTAGCCTTCCATGACTTTCGCGCGAATGGCGATCAGCATGCTGCGTATTCTGGGTTTCGGTGACTGCTGAGCGGCCGCCGAGAGCGCCTGCTCGATGGGAATGCCGGACTGGATCAGGGTTGCCAGTTGGCGTGTAACCAGTGCAAGATCGGCCGCGGCCAGCGAACCCCGGCTGCCCAGGGGATTGCTCCTGGCCTGTTTCTCGGCGGCCGGTTCGACGGCCAGCGGCGTGAGGCCTCGCTCCCGAAGTTGCTGGCGAACGGCTCTCGGCGCATCGGCTTCCACGACACCTTGTTTCTGCTTGCCTCGGGAATCGAGCGCCTTGTATTCGTATGCTGGCATGGTTTACTGACCCCGGTGCGTAACGCGGAGTACTTCTTCCACCGTGGTCACACCATCCAGGATTTTCTGCACGCCGTCTGCGTGAATACTCGGGCCATGCTGGCGAGCCACCTTTTCCAGGCCCAGCTCCCCGGCACGTTTGTGGATCAGAGAACTGATTTCCTCGGAGATCTCCACCACCTCATAGATACCAATACGCCCACGGTAACCGAGCTGGTTGCAATGGCTACAGCCGGTTGCCCGGTAAATGGTGGGCGGGTTGGCGGGATCCTGCTGCAGAAACTCGCAGTGCTCTTCTGTAGGTGTATACGGCTCCCGGCATTCCTTGCACAGAACCCGAACCAGCCGTTGGGCAACAATGCCCACCAGGCTTGATGAAATCAGGAAGGGCTCGATACCCATATCCATAAGCCGGGTAATCGCGCCAACGGCGGTATTGGTGTGCAACGTGGAGAGGACCAGGTGGCCCGTCAGACTCGCCTGTACGGCAATTTCTGCCGTTTCCAGATCCCGAATCTCACCGATCATAACCACGTCGGGATCCTGACGCAGAATGGCACGAAGACCCCGGGCAAAGGTCATGTCCACCTTGGTATTCACCTGGGTCTGGCCGATGCCCGGCAGGTTATACTCGATGGGGTCCTCAACAGTCAGGATGTTGCGGCTACGATCGTTGATTTCCTGGAGCGAAGCATAGAGTGTGGTGGACTTACCGGAACCCGTCGGGCCAGTGACCAGCAAAATGCCATAAGGCCGGTAAATCAGCTTGCGCAGAACCTTCAGGTCCTGCCCCGCCATGCCAAGGGATTCCAGCCGTATGGCACCTGCCTGTTTGTCGAGCAAACGCAGAACCACGCGTTCACCGCTAGAAGACGGCATGGTCGACACACGAATATCCACTTCCCTACCAGCGACCCTCAGCGCAATACGGCCATCCTGGGGCACCCGTTTCTCAGCGATATCCAGCTTCGCCATAACCTTGATCCGGGACACCAGCAGCGGGGCCAGTGCGCGCTTGGGCTCTACCACTTCACGCAACACACCATCCACCCGGAAGCGAACCACAAGGCGCTTTTCATAGGTTTCAATGTGAACGTCCGAGGCGCTGGTTTTCACTGCTTCAGTGAGAATGGCATTGATCAGACGGATGATTGGAGCATCGTCTTCCTGCTCCAGAAGATCCTCGGTTTCCGGCACGGAGTCAGCGAGTGAGGCCAGGTCCATGTCATCGCCGATGCCTTCCACCATCTGCATCGCTTCCGCAGAATCGTTCTGATAGGCGGAATTCAGGGCCTGGTCGAAACGGTCCGGATCGATGGTGGCAAAACGGGCACGACCGCCACTGATACGGTTCGCTTCCGCCAGCGCAGAATGGGACGCACCGGGCCGAACCAGAATAACCGGCTCGCCGGCGTCCGAACGGGTCAGGATTACTCCGTTGCGCTTGGCAAAAGTAAACGGAAGACGGCCCAGCGGAGCATCCTGCGGCTGAAGTTCAGTGTCTGTGGTCAAGGTCGTCCTCGTTCGTGAAACCCTTTTCGATTCAACTAATTCAGAAAGGCTACCACAGGATATGGACCCGCTGAATAACTCTATACACTATACTCCCAATAAAACGTTGCAGTCTGATAACCTGTGAGCTTTTTCCCGGCCCACAAACTTGCATTCAGGATGATCAATGCTCCTAAACAATGAACGGTTTCCCCTGATTCTCGCGCTCGTGGCAGGGGCGGCCATGGTCGCCCTGACAGCCTGGCAGGGTTACCGTTTCTGGCAAATGGAAGGCCAGCAGGGACAGTACGATAACGTGCAGCCACTGGTCTCCGACCCGGCCGCCGGTCGCGAGCCACCCAGCGTGGACCTTTCCTCCCTGGAATTGTTCGGAGCTGCATCCGGCGAAAGCGAGCCGGTAGAAATGGATACCGAGAATCTCCCTGAAACCAACCTCCGGCTGTTCCTTCGGGGCGTACTGGCCGCGGATGGTGATTTCCCGGGCAGCGCGCTGATCGAAGATGACAAAAGTAAAACCGAAGCCTACCTGGTGGGTGACGAACTGCCCGGTAATGCCACACTGCGCTCGGTACATCCGAACCGGGTGATCATTGAACGTTCCGGCAAACTCGAAAACCTCTACTTCCCGGAATCCGAAGACCGCAGCGGCATATCCTTTACGGCCGACCAGCAGGCAGAGCCTTCGCCCGCCGTCCAGCAGGCTGCATCCCCCTCACCCTCGAGAGCGCCCGCTTCCGCCACCAGCGATGAGCAGCGCCGGGAGGAAATCCGCCGGCGCCTTGAGCAGCTCAGGGAACGCCTACGGAACAATAACTGAGGCGCGCTATGGAAACGGCCGCCCTTCAGATTCGCCGCCGTTCCACTCTTCTGCCTGCGTTATTGCTCGTGGTCTCTCTTGTGAGTGCCTTCGAGCTGGGCTCCCGTCTGATGAACTATGTTCAGGAAGAATTCGGAACCGAAGCCCACCAGCGTCTGGAAAACTGGCAGCGCCTGCATGCTCTTGCCGCAAATGCCCCCATCGACCGACAGCTCCGGCTGGTGAACTCCTTCTTCAATCGAGTCACCTTTGTCAGCGATATCCGCCACTGGGGCGAGGAAGACTACTGGGCAACCCCGGTAGAACTGCTGACCACCAACGGTGGTGACTGTGAGGATTTCTCAATTGCCAAATACCTGACCCTCAAGTCCATGGGCGTGCCCGATGATCAGCTCCGGATCGTGTATGTCAAAGCGCTGGAACTGAACCAGGCCCACATGGTGCTGGCGTGGTACCCGGAGCCAGACGCCGATCCGTTGATTCTGGACAACCTGATAAATGACATTAAACCTGCATCTCAACGTACTGATCTTGAACCCGTTTACAGCTTCAACGGTGAAGGCCTCTGGCTGAACCAGTCCGGCGGAGCGCGCACCCGGATCGGCGAAGCGGGCAAACTCTCACGGTGGCAGGACCTCAACAGCCGGCTGACCGAATCACTCCGGCCCTGAGCTCTATTTCAACGTATCGGCTGGCGGCAAATGACAGCGCCATTGGCGCCAAGCGACATCTTCAGAAGGCGCAGACCCGCTAGAATGCGCCCCATTGTTTTTAACCGGGAGAATGAGACACATGCGACGCTGGAACGGCTGGGGTGACGAAGGATTCAATCTGGCAATGCCGGAACAGGGTCAGGACTTCCTGGCTGCGCGGATCGGTAACGGCCGCCCGCTTGCGGACGCCACCCTGGAGTCAGTCTGCGCCAAAGTGCCGGAATCCCGCCTCAACCCGCCAGCAGAGCTGGAACCACTGATCGATACAGCCCCGGAAGCGCGGGTGCGCCATGCCCGTGGCCAGAGCCTTGCGGACTGGCTGGCGATGCGCAGTGGCGAGTTTGGTGTGTTTCCCGATGGCGTTGCCCTCCCCACCACCAGCGACGACGTTCAAACCCTGCTCGCCTGGGCCGCCGACCAGAGCATTCACCTGATCCCCTACGGTGGTGGCACCAGTGTGGCCGGGCATATCAACCCGCTGGACAGGGGCAAGCCGGTGCTGACCGTGGATATGGGCAAGATGAATCGCCTGCTGGATCTGGATCCGGAAAGCCAGATCGCGACGTTCGGCGCGGGTACGCCGGGCCCTTTGGTGGAATCCCAGCTCCGGGCCCACGGCTATACCCTCGGGCATTTTCCGCAGTCTTTCGAGCTGTCCACCGTTGGCGGCTGGGTGGCCTCCCGGTCCAGTGGCCAGCAGTCCCTGCGTTATGGGCGCATTGAACAGCTCTTTGCGGGTGGACGCGTCGAAATCCTGCAAGGCACCCTCACCTTGCCAACTATACCGGCCTCCAGCGCCGGCCCCGATATCCGGGAAATGATTCTGGGCTCTGAGGGCCGTATCGGGCTGATCACCGAGGTGAAGGTCCGGGTAACCCCGCTGCCCGAACATGAGAGTTTCCATGTGGTCTTTTTCCCGGACTGGGAAAGCGCCCGGACGACCAGCCGCCGGCTGGTGCAAAACCGCACCCAGCTGTCCATGCTCAGGCTCAGTAATGCAGTGGAAACCGAAACCCAGCTGGCCCTGGCTGGCCACCCCAAACTGATTGGTATGCTCGAGAGCTTTCTTTCGCTCCGTGGCGCGGGTACCGGCAAATGCATGATGACCTTCGGCATCACCGGCACCCGACGCCAGACCCGTAATGCCCTGAAAGAAGCCCGCAGCATCTGCAAGGCCCAAAACGGCGTCTATACCGGCACCCGGCTCGGCGACAAATGGGCGGCCAAACGTTTTACCATGCCCTATCTGAGGGAGGCGCTCTGGCAGATGGGGTACGCCGTAGACACTCTCGAAACCGCCACCGACTGGGACAACGCCGACAATCTGCTGGGGCTGATCGAGACCAATCTTCGTGAGGGGCTGAACGACCAGCAGGAGAACACCCACGTATTCACTCACCTGTCCCATTTCTACAGCCAGGGCTGCAGCATCTACACCACTTACGTGTTCCGGGTGGGCGACAGCTACGAGGAAACGCTCGCCCGCTGGCAAAAACTCAAGACCACCACGTCCGAACTGATCGTGAACAACCGCGGCACCATCAGCCACCAGCACGGTGTCGGCAAGGATCACGCCCCTTATCTGCCGGTGGAGAAAGGGGAACTGGGAATGCTTGCCATCCGCTCCCTGTGCAGCACCTTTGACCCCGACGCGATCCTGAACCCGGAAACACTGGTCAAATGAGCGCAACGCCCAAAGGGAGCCCCAATATGAACCGGACTGACATTCTCAATGCGCTGCGCTCAGGGACCAACAAATTTGATGTGGTGGTGGTCGGCGGCGGAATTACCGGCGCTGGCGTGGCCCGGGAAGCAGCAGGCAGCGGGCTGCGCACGCTTCTGGTGGAACAGAAGGACTTTTCCTGGGGTACCTCCAGCCGGTCCTCAAAGATGGTGCATGGTGGCCTTCGGTACCTGGGCAGCGGGCATTACGGTCTTACCCGGGACGCCGTGCGCGAGCGGGAACGGTTAATGGCGGAAGCACCGGGGTTAATTGAGCCCCTGCGCTTCATCATGCCACACTTTAAAGGCCAGTTCCCCGGACCGCGCCTGTTCCAGACACTGCTTCGGGTTTACGACTTTATTGCCCGCAACCGAAGCCGCCACTTTCTGACCCCGGCCGAATCCATGCTCTGGGTGCCGGGCCTGACGGGCGAAAAACTCGCCGGCGCCAGCGGTTTTACCGATGCAGTCACCGACGACTCGCGCCTGGTCCTGCGCCTGATTGCCGAAGCCCGGCGGGACGGAGCCATGTGCCTGAATTACACAAGAGCCGGTGAAATAAAGCGCAGCAACGGCGATGTATCCGGCTTGCTGATTCAAGCAGAGGAAAACGATACGCCCATTGAGGTCTTCGCGCCCCTGGTCATCAACGCCACCGGTGCCTGGGCAGATCGGCTGCAGTCCAGCGAGACCTCTGAAGACACCATGCACATCCGGCCCCTGCGTGGCAGCCACCTGGTGCTGCCCTGGTCCAGTCTGCCGGTGTCCTGTTCGGTTTCCCTGTTTCATCCGGAAGATGGCCGCCCGGTGTTTGCCTTCCCATGGCTGGGCACTACAGTTCTCGGCACCACCGATATCGACCATGAGGGAAACCTGGATCAGGAGCCGGTGATTTCTGAATCCGAGACCGCCTACCTGCTTGAAATCGCCTCACGATTGTTTCCGGGCAGCCCCATTACCCGAAGCGACATCCTTTCAACCTGGGCCGGTGTAAGGCCGGTGGTAACCGATGGTACGGGTAAGGCGCCGTCCAAGGAAAACCGGGAACACGCACTTCGGGTGAATCGGGGGCTGGTCAGCATTGCCGGCGGCAAGCTCACCACCTTCCGGGTCATCGCCCGCGAGGCACTCGTCCAGGGGCTTGGAGAAGACGCCAGCAAGGTTCTGCGGCCCGCATCCAAACCGGTGTTTCAGGGCACAGATCACCCCTCAAGGCCAGCCACCATTAGCCACCAGTGCTGGCAGCGACTGCAGGGGTTCTATGGCCCCGAGCTTGATCAACTGCTTGCTTCGGGCCCACTGGAGCCTGTCACTCCAAATCGGGCTTCCAACCTGCTCTGGGCGGAGCTTTGCTGGGCGTGCCGGAGAGAAGATGTGCAGCATCTGGATGACCTGCTTCTGCGACGAACGCGGTTAGGCATGGTACTACCGAATGCCGGCGAAGCCCTTCTCCCGCAGATTCGTAACCACTGCCAGCCGCTGCTTGGTTGGGCTGACCAGCGTTGGGAGGAGGAACAGGCCCGCTATCTGTCGATCTATCACAACGCCTATTCGCTGCCACCGCAGGAGGCCTCCGATGCCAGCTGAGCCGCTCATCCTGGCCATCGACAATGGCACCCAGAGCGTTCGGGCGCTGCTCTTCGATACCAGTGGCAATCTGGTGGGCAAAGGCAAGCAGGAAATAGAGCCCTATTTTTCGAGAGAGCCCGGCTGGGCCGAGCAGCACCCGGACTACTTCTGGGAGCAGCTCGCGGAAGCCTGCCAATTGCTCTGGAGCTCCACAGACGCGACACCGGATCAGGTTGCCGGCGTTACCGTGACCACCCAGCGCGGCACCGTCATAAATCTGGATGAAAATGGACAGCCTCTACGTCCGGCAATCATCTGGCTCGACCAGCGCCATGCAAGGGTAGAAGGCCCCGTCAAAGGGCCCTGGGGATGGCTGTTCAAAGTTGCCCGTCTGGCAGACACTATCAACCGGTTCCGGGAAAAAACCCAGGCCAACTGGATCGCTCAGAATGAACCCGAGATCTGGGCCAAAACCCGGCATTTCCTGTTGCTGTCCGGCTATCTCAACTACCGACTCACTGGAGAATTCCGGGACTCGACCGGCAGCCAGGTGGGATACCTGCCATTCGACTATAAAAAGCATCGCTGGGCCGGCCGGCGGGATTTCAAATGGCAGACGATGCCAGTCGAGCCTTCCATGCTGCCTGAGCTGGTTGCACCCGGCGAAACACTGGGCCATTTGACCGACGAAGCCTGCAAGCACCTGGGCCTGGCAAAAAGCCTCCCAGTAATCGCCGCAGCTTCCGACAAGGCCTGCGAAATTCTCGGCTCCGGCGGGCTGACACCCGATATCGGCTGTATGAGCTATGGCACCACTGCCACCATCAACACCACCAGCCAGCGTTACGTCGAACCGATCCGGCTGATGCCGCCCTATCCGTCTGCGTTGCCCGGCCATTACTCGACGGAGGTCATGATCTACCGGGGTTTCTGGATGGTGAGCTGGTTCAAGCGGGAGTTCGGGCTGAGAGAACAGAAACTGGCCGAGGAACGAGGTATCGAGCCGGAAGCGCTGTTCGATGAACTGGTCAAGGCAGTGCCACCAGGATCCATGGGCCTGATGCTTCAGCCCTACTGGTCACCCGGCGTGCGCCAGCCGGGGCCGGAAGCGAAAGGCTCGATCATCGGGTTCGGGGACGTTCACACCCGTTCCCACATTTATCGCGCCATCCTCGAAGGTCTGGCCTACGCGCTCAGGGAAGGAAAGGAAAAAATCGAGAAGCGAAGCGGCGTGAAGATCAGGAAATTGCGAGTGGCCGGCGGTGGCTCACAGAGCGATGCGGCGATGCAACTCACCGCCGATGTGCTCGGGCTGCCGGCCGAGAGGCCTCACACCTATGAGACCTCCGGGCTCGGCGCCGCCATTGATGCCGCTGTCGGGCTAGGGCTGCATCCGGATTTCGACACCGCCGTGGCGAAGATGACCCGGGTTGGCGACGTTTTTCATCCCAACGAAGAAACCCGGGCTCTTTACCAGCGGCTGTATTCCGAGGTTTATCTGAAGATGTACCCTCAGCTTCAACCCCTGTACCGGAAAATCCGCGAGATTACCGGCTATCCCCGGTAACGCTCTCAGCGACCAACTCAGCGGTAATCGCAGAGAGCGTCCAGCCCAGGTGACCGTGACCGGTGTTGTAGAACACGGTCGGCAGGCGACCTGGCCCAACCCTTGGCATCATGTTCGGCAGCATTGGCCGCAAGCCGGCCCAGGGCACTACCTTGCGAGTACAGACTCCGGGAAAGCACTGCTCAACCCAACGGGTGAGCGGGCGGATGCGGTCGTCCTTGATATCGCGGTTGTAACCGCTGAACTCGGCGGTACCGGCAACCCGGAAACGGCCATCGCCCAGGCGACTGGTGACGATCTTGGTGGCATCGTCGAGCAAACTCACGGTCGGTGCCGCCTTTTGCGAGGCTTCGTCGTCCAGCTCCACGGTAATTGAGTAACCCTTAACCGGATAGATATTCACCCGGTCACCCAGCTTTTTCGCGAGTCCGCGACTGCCGACGCCGGCACAGATCACCACGCCGTCAAATGTGTCCCGGGACTGTTCGGTGCCATCGTGGGCGGTCACCCAGGCATTACGCTCATCGGCGCTCAGCTCGGTCACCGTGTGGCCATAACAGGTTTTAACGCCCAGCCGCTTGATGGCATCCGCCAGTCCATTGGTGAACTTGTGAATATCACCGGTGGAGTCACTCTCTGTGAAAAACCCGCCGTAATAGTTGCCGGCCAGGGTCGGCTCGATGGATTTCATTTCCTCCGGGGTCACCGACCGGCGCTCAAGGCCACCAGCCGCCAGCAGGCGCGATACTTTTTCAGCGTGATCAAACCCGGCCTTGTCCCGGTAGATGTGCAGGATACCCTGCTTCTTCAGGTCGAAATCGATGCCTTCTTCCTGCGCCCAGGCAAACAGGTGGTCACGGGCAGCAATGGCCAGGCGTGCAGTTTCCGTGGTGTTCTTTTCATACTGGGGAATGGCGGCAATGAACTCGGCGAACCAGCTCAGCTTGTGCCAGGAAGGCTTGGGATTGACCAGCAGTGGCGCATCCCGGCGGGACATCCACTTGATGCCCTTCATCACGGTCTGCCAGTTGTTCCAGACCTCTGCGTTGGAAGCGGAGAGCTGTCCACCGTTGGCGAAGGAGGTTTCCATCGCCGCATAGCGATGCTTCTCGTAAACCGTAACGTCAAGCCCGCGCTTGGCAAGGGTGTAGGCCGTGGTAATACCAGTGATACCACCGCCAATTACTGCGATTCGCTTCATTCCAATCTCCGTGAGCGCCAAGGGTTTCCTCCCTGCTCGAAATGGCAGAAAGCACCCCTTCCGTCACGGGACCTGAGAGATTCACGAGCCGTTTTAACGAAAACGGTCGTTTGCTCCTTCGGTGTGCCGACTGACGCGATTGTCGACAGCTCTTCGGAAAGTATTCATGCCAGCGGTCCTTTTGCCTGAGAGTTTCCGGGGCAGTTGCTCCTTCGGCGCTGATCGCAAGGGATTCAGTCTCTCCCGCAGACATGTCTGATTGGTAATAAAACCCAACCCACGGGCCTAAACATAGCAAATAACCCGGAGCCAGGAAACCAGCCTCTGCACAGCTTGGGCCGTATGGGTTAAGGTAAAAAGCATGAAACACGCCTTGAAGACCCGAAAACAGCTCCAGCAGCAACTGGAACAGGCCCACGACTACGAGCACTGGTGCGAGGCCGCTACCGCGCTCGATGACATGGACGGGCTGCTGGACTGGCGCGAGCAGGAAGAGACCGGGATGCTGCATGAAAGCCTGATGCGCAAGCACATGGGCCTCATGGACCATTGCCGGCAGAATGGCGACACGCGGCGACTGATCCGGATCCTTCAGGAGAGCCTCTACCGTCACCTGGGCGAATTATCCTATCCCGATCTTTACACCGTGGCGCGCAGCGGCACCAATCGGTTGGTGGGTGAATTCCTGGATGCCGTCGAGACGTCCATGGAATTCATTTGCGACCACCCTATTCCGGAAGTGACAACCGCCCGAAAACTGAAAATGTTTCAGGACGCCGAGCGGGTCTATGGCCGGCCGGCCCTGATGCTCAGCGGTGGTGCGGCCTTTGGTATTTACCACATCGGTGTCACCCGGGCGCTCTGGCGACAGGATCTGCTGCCGGATGTCATGGCCGGTTCCAGCATGGGTGCCATCGTGGCGGGTGCCATCTGCACACGGAACGACAAGGAACTGGCAGAGTTCTTTAACCATCCGGAACGGATTCACCTGAATGCCTTCCGCTGGCTCGGCGTCACGGAAGGCTTGAGGGCCGGCCATGCCATGGATCCACGCCAACTTCAGGAGCATCTCCAGCACAATCTGGGCAGCGTCAGTTTCAAGGAAGCCTATGAGCACAGTGGCCGAACACTGAATATCTCCGTCTCCCCCACCCGCACCCAGCAGAAGCCACGGCCACTCATCGAGCAGGCCTACGCCATGACCAGTCAGCAATACCTCGGGGACATCAACATCCATTTCCCGCCCAAGGCGTCCCTTTACCGAAAGGTCCTCTCCAACCCGACCCCTGAAGATCTCGAGATGTATATCAATCTCGGTGAACAGGCCACATGGCCACGGCTGGCCATGATCAAGGACCAGACCAGGATCAGCCGGGCATTCGATCGCTGTATCGCCAGGCTGGAGCAAGAGCTGGAGCAGGAAACCGCAGAGCAGACTGCAACGCCGCTCTAAAGACAGCACCGCCCTACCAATCAGTAAACCAACTAGATAACCCTGGGATCCCGAACTATTCTCATTCTATTGCATCATCGCTTCGCGAAACGTTTATCGCTAATCATGAGGATGCTGACCCGCAATGGATATTGGACAAGGAAGTCGATCGGCTACCGAGGACAGTGAAAACAGGTTTTACGAGCTGATCGAGAGTCTGCCCATGGTGGCTGTTCAGGGCTATGACAGGTACCGGCGGGTAATATATTGGAACGAGGCAAGCACACGCCTTTATGGCTATTCGCACGAGGAAGCGCTCGGACAGTTATTGGAGGACCTGATCATCCCCGATCACATGCGCAACGCTGTGATCGACGCGCACCGCAATTGGCTTGAGAAAAACATCAGCATTCCCGCCGACGAACTTGAACTGAAACACAAAGAAGGACATCTGGTTCCCGTTTACTCAAGCCATGTGATGATCAAACAGGACAGCGGGGCCTGTGAAATGTTCTGCATCGACATAAGCCTCGAAGAGCAGAAACAAGCCAGAGACGAGCTTTATCGGCGCGCGAGTTTTGACGACCTGACCGGATTACCCAACCGGCACTTTATGGAAGCCGAGTTGTCGAGCCGACTGGATGAGGCTGATCGCCTGCATCAGGAATTGGCGGTCGTCTTTATCGATCTGGACAATTTCAAGATTATCAACGATACGCTTGGCCATCATCATGGTGACAGCCTCCTGAAAGCGGTGGCCGAAACCTTGAGGGCCGAACTTCGAGGCGGAGACCTGTTGAGCCGCTTTGGCGGGGACGAGTTTGTCTTGCTGATCTTCGATTTCGAAGGCCCTGAAGGTATTCACGAACTTGTTTTTCGGTTGATAGACGCTCTGGAACACAGAGTGCATCTGGAAGGCGACTGTTACCAGGTTACCGCCAGCTTCGGCGTCAGTCTTTTCCCCCATAATGGCACTACCGTGGCCGAGCTGATGGGCAATGCAGACGCGGCCATGTACCAGGCCAAAGAAACCGGCAAGAACGGCGTGTGTTTCTATACCCCCGACATCAACGACAGGCTGGTCCATTATCAGGAAATCACCAACCTGCTCAGAGACGCCTTGAATAACGATGGGCTGGAATTGTTTTTCCAGCCCCAGATCAGCCTGGCTGATCGAAAAAGCGACTCCTGCGAGGCACTTCTCCGCTGTTTTCACGGTCAATCCCGGGCCGTGTCGCCAGCTACTTTCATTCCAGTAGCTGAAAAGTCCGGTCTCATCAACCGGATCGGCGAATGGGTAATCGAAGCAGCCTGCAAGCAACTCGACGCATGGCAGGATACCCCTCTGAAAAACCTGCGGGTTGATATCAACCTGTCGGGACGACAGCTCACCAATCCACATCTCGCGAGCCACATTCTCGAAACGGTGGAGCGTTACAATCTTCAGCCACACCAGCTTGGGGTGGAGCTGACCGAGAACGAGGTTTTCGGGAGCGATGAAAGCCAAACCAAACAGTTGGAAAAACTGAAACAGGCAGGCGTTCACATTTCGATCGATGACTTCGGTACCGGCCACTCCTCTCTCGTCTATCTCAGAAAGCTCCCGGTTTGCGGAATAAAAATCGACAGGAGTTTTCTTCAACATGCGATGCAGAACAGCGCCGACATGGCCATCATGGAGGCAATGGTTACCGTCGGCCACAGTCTGGGCTTAAGCGTGCTGGTCGAGGGCGTTGAGACGGATGAACAGGCCCAATTGGTCACCGAACTGGGTTGTGATCTCGCTCAGGGTTTTCTCTATGCCAAGCCCATGCCGGCAAACAAAGTTGAAGAATTCCTGGCCAGCTTCTGACCAGGAAAACACTACCCCTGTTCAAACTCCCGAACCAACTCCTGCAGGAAATACAGCCCGGCGGAACTCAGGAAACACCGCCCTGCACCGGCTCGAAACAAGAGGTGGCGTTTATCGAGGTAGTCCAGGGCTTCCGGCAGGCCTTTCTCAAACCGTGCGGCCCTCAGGATCTCCTGGTATTCCTCATCGCTCGCCAGGGCCGATAGGTCTTGCTCGTTCAGCCCGGCGTCGGGCCGGCCAAGGTATTCAAGATCCCGACCGCTGCGTGCGAAATAACGCCCTATCAAAAGTAGGATCACCTGCACGCGGAAGGCGTTCTCGTCGTGCTCTTCATTCTCGTCGTCACTGCTTTCCTTGAGGAAGAAAAACGCGCCGGTTTCGTTGAACACCAGCTCGCTGCCCAGGTGCTCGTATAAGGTCCGGAAGTGGGACAGATGGTTATACAGCAGATTGTAGAGCGGATTGGCACGCAACTCCGAGCGGTTGCTGTCCCACACATCACGCACAATCACCCGGCCGGCCTGGAATTCCCGGTAGATGGCAGCGCTGTGGGCCGGGAGGATTTCTTCAAATTCAGACATTCTGTTGCTCCAGGCGACGCTTTCGGTAGACAAACTGTTCACTGTCGGATGACTGATCGAGGATTCGGAAGCGATTGGTAGTCACCACCTGCAAGCCCTCGGGGGGCGAGTTTACCAGCCGGTTTAACGCCGCCAGCAGGTCCGGAAAGCGATAGCCGGGGATAAAGCCGTCCAGGCGGCCGTGCAGCTCACGCACCAGGTCGGTCGTAGGCCGAAGTTCCAGGGTTTCCAGCCATTGATAGAGCTGGTTGATACGCTGGACATCAATCCGGGTATGGCGTCCGCTGCCATCCACTTGCTGCAGAACCGGCACTTCAGCCTTGCGTCGGAGGTCGTTCAGGCGCAGCTCCAGTTCGCTGAACAACAGCTGGTAGTAGCTGGACGATTCACCGAAGGCGTAGTGTTTCGGTCGTTGCTGGGCCCGAAGGCCGATCAGAAAACCGGTGCTGCGGGCAAAGTCTCCACCTTCCAGCCATTTTCGTTTCAGGCTGAGGGTCTCGGTTTCCCCCTTGAGTTCCTGCAGCTTGCCGTAGAAATGCTCCATGGCGTTGTACTGGACCATGCCCTGGCGCGTCTTGCGCAGGAAGTGCTCCACCTCCTGGGCCACCGCCTGAATGGGTTTGTACAGGGCGTTCAAACTAATGGAGGAACGGAACAACTGATCTGCCAGGCTGTGATCGCCGTGATTTTCCAGCAACCGCACCATCGCTTCCAGGGTTTCGAACAGGTTGCTGCCATCCGGCAGCCGCGTATCCGGGTTCAAAAACACCAGGGTCGGCTTGATGTGGCGCTCGTACAGGGTAACGATCTGCTCAAACAGGTTCTGGCGGAACTCAAGGAATTTCTGGGGCGCCCGGCTGGCGTCGCCGGAGAGATCCGCAAGCTGCGCACTGATGGTCTGCATGCGCAGGACATTCTGGCGCAGCAAACCGATGAGCTGGCTCACCCGCTCGTTCAGATCATCCCTCAGTTCGGTGTAGTCCGGATCGGCGTCGCTGAAAGAGCTGGTCTCGAGCCGATTGCGCACGTCCCGAAGGGTTACAAGATGGCCGCGAAGCCGAGCATCCGTCAGTTCCTGGTACAGCGACGCGTTGCAGGCACGCATCAGGTTGATCAGGGCATCCTGAAACACCAGGCGCCGCTCACCTTCGGCCTTGATGATGTCGATCACCAGGCCGCTGCGGAACAGATTGTCGGTATTCAGCGCAAAACGCACCCGATCCCGGTCGGCGTTGCCAAGGGTGCGGGTATAGTCCATCACCTCGGCCACCAGATCGCTCTCACGGATATACCGGGCTTCGTTCCGGTCCATCCGTTCGATCATCCGGAACAGGATCTTCGGGTGCTCGAACAGCAGCCGGGTGGTATCCAGGGTGCTGAACCGTTTACTCATCCACCTGCTCCATCAGGCTAGCCTGGGTCTGATCAGCCCAGTGGCTCATGGCCTCGCCGTTGGTAAAGCCCTCCGCTCCACCCCAGAACACCAGGGTACGTTGCGGGCTGTAAGGCTTCGCGGTGCGCATCTGCCCTACTTCCAGGTGTCGGCCGATCAGGTAAATCACTTCCGCGCTGGCGCTATGAGTGGCGGCAGAGAACAGGTTGAAGCCCTGCTTGCGTAACCGCTCCAGCAGCGAGGGCATCTGGCTGATGTCCACGCTGGCCAGCTCATCCAGCACCATGGGGAACGACAATTGAACGCCCGGGTACAACACCCGTTTCAGCAGCCGGTACACCAGTTCCAGATTGATCAGGGCCGTGGTGGAGGTGGACTGGCCCTTCTTGTCGAGGCTTGTGGCGTTTTCCTTCCGGGTTCTGTAGGAAATGCCGGTGATCACCTTGTCCATGGTCAGGCGCTTGCTGCCGCCCTCCCCGAAAAAGTCCGCCACGAACACCCGCAAACGGTCATAAAACGCGTCCGACTGCAGCTGGTTGCCATAGGGGTCGATGTTGTTCGCTTCTTCCACCAGATTGCGGAATTTCGGATCGGTATGAATATCCACGCGGATTTCCACCAGATCGTTGATGCGCACCCCTTCGAGCTCACGGTTCAGTTGCGCCTCGAAACGGGCAATGTGCTCGTGGTTGGATTTCAGGGCCTGCCGGTAGCTGGCCACGGTTTCATTGTGGATGCCCACCTGCTGCTCAAGCACATTCCAGCGCTCTGCCATGCCGGCAAACAGATCTGAGAGACCTTTGAACGTTTCCCGGATAGCCGATGACGCGGGGCTGTCTTTCTGCAATTCGCCTTCGGTGTCGTCGTGGATGCCCAGATACACGAACTGACGAAGGTGGTCGAGGATACTGCGACGGCGCTCCTCCAGGTCGTCCAGCTGGGTTTGAAGGTCATCAAACGCCGCCACAGACACCTGCTCAATGTCCAAAGGCTGTTCCGCTTCCACCGCTTTCAGATGCGGGAACCGGTGCTCTACCGTGCCAACACTCCGGCTGAGGCCCGCCAATTCCCGTTCCCGCTCTTCGATACGCTCTTTTTCGGCCCTGGCTTTGGCGGCCTTCTGCTGAACCGCATCCTGCTTTTCCTGCTCCAGCCGGGCCTGTTCTTCCAGCCTGGCCAGCTGTTCCTCCGCCGCCTGCTTCTCCTCAGTAGCGTCCCTAAGTGTGGTTGCCGCTGCCGGGTAACGGCTCAGGGTATCCAGATCCTTTTCGATGGCGCGGATCTCTTTTTCCGTGCGCTCGATCAACCGTGGCCGGTCATGTTCCTGGTTGGCGGTGTCTGCCAGCTCCGCCCGCTCCTTTTCCAGGCCATGAAGCTCACCTTCAATATGCCGGCGCTGCTCTGCGAAGTCAGTCTGCCGGGCCGGCTGGGCCGAATATTCGGCGTCGAACCAGTCGAAGCCTTTGTCATTGGGCACGAACAGCCGGGCAAACGCTTCGATGGCCGCCTTGCTGTCGGCGTCCAGATCCTGACCGGGGCTGGCCATCACCAATCGGGGGTCCACGGCCCGCAGCGGTGCCGCGGTGGCCTCATCCAACTGGTTCTGCAACTGCCAATGTTGCTTGCTCTCTCTTTCCCTCAGGGATTCCAGCTTGCGTTCAAGTTCCTGTTTCTTTTTCTGGATCTGCTCCAGCCGGATTTCCGCCTGGGCGGCACTCTTGAGAGCAGCCAGGTGCCCTTTCTTGCTATCGAGTTCCTCTTTCTGGATGTCCTCGATTTCCTGAAGGGTCATCTCCCCGTACTGGGATACCAGCAGATCGCCATCTTTCTGGTTCTGCTCGGCCTGCTTGATGCGACGGTCGGCGGAACGGATCTCGCCCTTCAGGCCACTGGCGTCCTGCTCCAGTTTTTTCAGAGCCTGGAGCACATGGCGCAGGGTCTCGTTCTGTTCATTGAACGCCTCTACTGCGGCTTTACGCCTGGCGCCAATATCCTGCAAGGCATGGGTGACGCCATCCCGGAAAGCCGCAAAATCGTGCTGGCTGCGAAGCAGGGTTTGGTAGGCCTGATAATCCCTTTGCAGCTTCTCGAACCGTGAACGCTCTTTTTCAATCTGATTAAGCTGGATTTGCTGTTGCTTCAGTTGATCGTGCCGGTTGAGAAACTCATCGATATTGAAATCGAAGGCATCGTCGGCAAACTTCTTGTCCGCCTCGATAATGCTGGCCACCGCGTTGGACATGGCCTGATCGTCTGCCTTCATTTCAAACAGCAACAGGATCAGCGTGCGCAGCGACTGCACCCGGCGCTCGTCGGACTCACCCAGGGGCAGCACCGAATAGCGTACGGCATCGGCGTTCATTAGCTCGCTGCTGTACAACATCTTTTTAAGCTTGGCCGGTTCATTGACCAGTCGGGTATCTTTGGAGAACTTTTTCAGCGCCTCGGACAAACGGCTGAACGACAGCTCCGGCACCGCCTGGCCGATTCCGTCCTCACCATCGCCATTCCAGAACAGCGGCCGCAGCTGGTCGTAACCAACCGGCACGAAAGCGCGGGCATAACTGAGCTGGCTGGCGCTGTCCCGGTACAAAATCTGGCAATGCACCCCCGCCGGGTTCTCCGCTTCCATGATCAGGAAGCTGAACTGACTGGGGAAATAATGCTGGTAGCTTTCCTCGTTAGAGTAGAAGCTGCCGGCACTGGCATTGCGGAACGCGAATTTCTTGCGACTGTTCTTGAAGTTGTTTTCCGGCAGCAGAAACAGACGCAGGGAATTCAGCAGACTGGACTTGCCCAGATTGCCCGGGCCCAGGATCAGGCCGTGGTTATCCACCGGAATTTCCACGTAACAGAAGCCGGCGGAATCCACCAACACCAGACGGCGAATACCAAAATTGAAATTGCCTGGGCTCCCCTGGGAGTCACTCATCCAGAATCATCTCCTGTTCCATGAATTTGCCGGTTGCCCGGAAGGCCTCTGCGAGGGCAAAGAAGCCATGCCCCTCCGCCAAGGAAATCGCCCTCGTAAACCGTTCGGTGGTGTCCGGTAGTTTGCGGAACCGGCCCAGCCATGGTTGCCAGTCGGGCGGCTGAACAAAGGTGGCTTTGTCACCAAGAGAGGCTGCGACCGTCGAGAACATTTGCAGACCACCCGCATCATAATCGAATGCGCAGAATACTTCTTCATAGCCCTGCAACCAGTCGAGAATCGCGCGCCGGGTCACCCGGTTACCACTGCCCAATACCACATCGCAGTCCGCCAGATGCAAGGCCCAGCCAAGAGCCTCACCGGTAAACTTCAGCATCTGCTGATATTGGTAGAAGTTACGCTCGTTTTCTATTACCAGCACGGAGCCGGCGCGCTGAAAACCGATGTCAACAGAATCGCTCTTGATAACAACCACATCCGGACGGCTGGATGCCAATACCCCATGGTAAACCAGAAGAAAACTTACCTCAGTACCATGGCGATGAGAGTCACCTTTTCTAGCGGCGTCTACTCTGTTTAAGGGAGCCTCCGCGACGTTCTGCAGCTCCGCGAAAGCGGTTTCATCCCGGACCGTGACCAGCCATCGGTTGGACTGGACCTTTTCTGTGGCAAACATGTCCCGATGGCGCCGGCGAAACTGCTCCGGAAGCTTTTTCAGGAAGGCTTCATAATTAATCGGTTGGCCACGCAGGATTTTGTCGAGATAGTCGTTCAAGGGCGTACCACGGTTATTCTTGGATTTGCGTATGGGCTGGGAAGCAAAATAACTCATAAAGCGTTAATATGGATACCGTACTTGGCCCCTCACCACTCTTGGAGCAAAAAATATGCGCCTTCAGGATTTAATTGACGAGGCTAGCGCTCTTCCCGTCGACGAACGAGCGCTGGTTATAGAGTCATTATTGAAAAGCCTAAACCCAAACGAAGCCAGTATTGACGAAAAATGGGTAGAAGTTGCCAAGTGCCGCCTGGACGACCTGGATTCCGGCAGGGTGAATCCTGTGCCCGGCGATGAGGTTTTCAGAAAGATTCGGAGCAGGCTGCAGAAATAATGGATTATTCCTTTCACCCCGCAGCGGAAGCGGAATTGAATGATGCAATCGATTACTACGAATCAATTCAAACTGGCCTCGGAGTAGATCTCGCCGAGCAAGTCGAGCAAGCAGTAGCCAGAGCTGTCAAATTCCCCCAGGCCTGGAGCTTCATTCGAAAGCCTGTTCGTCGCTCACTCGTCAAACGATTTCCCTATGGCGTTCTTTACGTTGAAAAGAAGAACAGCATTTTCATTCTTGCTGTTATGAATCTTCATCGCGAGCCAGATTATTGGGAAAACAGGCAATAAACGAGGATTCCTCGGTAGTTACCGATAATTCCCGGAACACAGAAACAGCTGCACACCCATTGCACTTATCCTGGTGCCAAGAGGCATGTCCGTCACCAAGGCCGCCGACTGGAGTATTTTCAGCAGCTTGCCGCAACCATTGATGGCCATTCCCGCTTACCTGTTCGTAAGTACCTTCAAACCCATGCTTCCCTTCGGCCTTGGTTTGGCTGCGGGTGCTATGATCTGGATGGTGTTTGCCGAGCTTCTGCCGGATGCTAATAAAAAGCTGGAGCCGGCTTCAGTTGGTGTTGTGATTGTACTGGCCTTTCTGGGCATGATGGTTTTCCAGCTCGCCATCCACTGACCGCGGAAGTACTGGATAGCCAGTAAGCTATTGCGGCGAACGACACTTAATACGTTTTTGAACTATCGAAGGTAACTCTATGCAGAACCGGGATATTTCCGGGAACGCCACGCAAAACCCGATACTTGTCTCGTTCCATTCAGAGGCAAGCCAGTTAACCTGGCAGCCCCTCGGTGACCGCGTGATGGGCGGGCAGTCTAACGGCACCGTTGATCTTGCAGAGGGCGGCGTTGGCGTCTTTCACGGCACTGTGCGACTGGACAACGGCGGCGGATTTTCGTCTGTGAAAGCTGACCTGCCGGAACCTTTCGATGCAGCTGACTACACCGGTATCGAGCTTCTTGCTCGGGGCGACGGAAAAACCTACAAGATCGGCCTTCGCAACAGCACCAACCGGCGCAGCATTGTGTACCAGCATGCATTCACACCAGGTACAGAAGAATGGAGCCGCATCCGACTCCCCTTCAGTGATTTCATCCCTACCTGGCGCGGCAAAACATTGACCGATGAGGCAGCACTGAATCTTTCGCACCTGGCTTCGGTCAGCCTTTTTGTTTCCGGACGACAGGCTGGTGAATTTCAGCTGCGGATGCAGGATTGGAGGTTGATCCGATGACCAAACTCGCTCTGATAACCGGTGCCAGCGCCGGCATTGGCCGTGAAGCCTGCGCCCTCTTTGCCCGGAAAGGCTACAGGGTGATCGCCCTGTCCCGACAGCCAGCTGGTGTCGAGTCTGCCGATCTGGAGCTGGCGCTGGATCTAGAGTCCTTTGACCAGATCGAAGGGCTTGCGGGCGCTCTGGACACGGAAATTGCAGCAGCCGAGCGGGTGATTCTGGTCAACAACTCCGGTTACGGGCAATTCGGCGCGCTTCGCGATCTCTCCGAACCCATGTGGCAAAAGCAGTTCAGTACCCACGTATTCGGCCCCATCAAGCTGGCTGCTGTCTGCCTGGGGCTCTGCGAACAGCACGGTAAACCCTTGCGGGTCATCGCGGTTAGCTCCGTTCTCTCCATCGCGCCCCAGAAAATGAAAGGCGCCTACTGTGCCGCCAAATCCGCGATGAACACGGCCCATGAGAGTTTCTGGTTTGATGAACAGGGCAGCAACAGCCTGGAAAGTATCTCGCTGGTGCTCCCGGGCCCCGTGGTGACCCGGTTCAGAGAGCATGCCCTGGCCGCGTTGCAGCCCGTGCTTGGCCAGGCCAGCGCCGTGCACCGGGAAAAGTACAAGGCAATGGAAGCAGCGCTCGCGCCAGGCGCCAGAATCAAGCCCTTTACAGCCAGTGCGTCGGACGTCGCGAAAAAGATTGTCAGGGCAGCAGAGGCGACACGACCCAAGCCTCGATACCTGGTTACACCCCAGACCTACGCTGCCGAATTTATCACCCGGTTTATTCCCCGGTCGATCCAGAGAATCATCTTTAGGTAAGGCGGGCCTTCTTCACCCGCCGGGACCGGCTCAATTCATCCTTAACAAAAGCCCCGACGGCCTTGAGGATACCCAGGTCCGGATCAGCCTCTTCGCCATCCGCCAGCCGGAAAATCTGCTGGTAGTACCACGCCTGGCCGCCCAACACGTTAATGACTTTGATTGGCATCAGCGGACTCGCTGGTGAGAAAAACCCTCGTTGAGCAAGTTTGACGTAATCTTCGTAGCAAACCGTCTTATCGATGCGGCCATCAAGCAGATCTTTGGGCGTATCGGGATCCGTGCAGAGAGGCCGGCCAAGGCCAATCACGTCGGTTTCGCTACTGGCAATCGCCTCTTCCATCAACGTGCGCGTACGGAATCCACCGGTGACCATCAGCGGGCAATCGCACACCTCTCGAATCGTCTGGGCATAATCCAGGAAGTAAGCCTCCCGCTTGCGAGTGCTTTCCCGCATGGCCGGCCCCTCGCTCGCCGTGTCGGCATCACCACTGTACCCGAGCAGCCGCGGCTGTTCGTAGGTGCCGCCAGACACCTCCAGCAGATCAATACCCTCCTCATTGAGCCAGCGCACCACGTTCACAGACTCGTCGAGCGTAAAGCCGCCTTTGCGGAAATCGTCGGAATTCAGCTTTACCGCCACCGGAAACTCCGGCCCCACCGCAGCGCGCGTCGCCCGCACTACCTCGATCAGGAAACGGGCGCGATTTTCCAGCGACCCACCCCAGCAATCGGTGCGCTGGTTGGTAACCGGCGACAGAAAAGACGACAACAGATACCCATGAGCCCCGTGCACCTGAACACCGGTGAACCCCGCCTCTTTGGCGATCCGGGCCACATTGGCAAAACGCTGGATAAAGTCCAGAATCTCCGGCTCCGTGAGTGCCCGTGGGCGAGCGTAGTTGCCCATCAGCGATAGCTGCACCGCCGAAGGCCCCATTGGGCGTGTGGTCACGTGACGCGGCGACTGCCGACCGGCATGGGAAATCTGCATCCACAAATGGTTGCCCTTGCGGGTGCCCGCTTCGGCCCAGGCACGCAACTGCGCCATACCCTCCGGCTCGCCTTCGGCCGGCGCCGGATCAATCGCCACGTTACCCGGCCGCTCCAGCACCCGGTGATCAATCATCACGTTGCCGGTAATCAACAGCCCTGCTCCGCCATCGGACCATCGACCGTAAAGGGTTTCATGGCGGTGGGTAGCGTGGAGCTGATCGTCTGCCAGCCCTTCGGTCATGGCGGCCTTGGCAAGTCGGTTCGGCAAGACTGCTCCGCAGGGGAGTTTCAGGGGTTGGGCAAGCGGTGATTCGGTCATGGATAATTCCTGCTGTTCAAGCATAAGTTTACAGCCCCAACCACTCTGCCAGCTGAAGATTGGTTTTCAGCCTCAGTCGCTGCTGAAGCATCCCCTCAAAGACGCCTTCCACGGTTCGTTCCTGCCCCAGCAATGACAGTGAGGCCTCAGCCTCTGAGAAGAACTGCTCCTCACGAGACGTGCCTACAATGGCTTGCTCCCACCAATTCACTACTCGAGGGTGCGCCTCCTTGAGCAGAAGGTCCCCAGGTAGCTTTTCGGACTTAGAAGCGTTCGCCGTATGAGTCGCTGGCATCAGATTCCAGAGATCGTTGTTGTTCCATCGTGACCACGGAAAACAGTGGTCGACGTCAAACCGCTTCGCTTTGAGATTTTGGGCCGTCCATACGCACTCGACCCTACCAGCCTCGAGCTGCTGGTTAATCATTTGACGGACAGCTGACGTATCGCGCTGACCTTCAACCCACTGTAAACCACGATGATAGACATCCATGGAATAGCGAAGATCCCAGCTACCCATCAAATCAATCCATTCATTAACAATCGCAGGTTCAATCCAGCAGGCATAGCGACTGAACGTATCCCAGAGAAACGAAGGAACACGGAAGGTACCGAACCGGGAAAGCGTTGCTTTATCCAAACGCACCGGTGCTTTCTTGATGGTCATCCTGGCCGAACCGCCCTCGAAGATCGGACGGTTACTGCCGGGCCGGGTCGTAAAACGTGCGGGGTTCTTGAGAATGGTCGAGCAAGCATCCCGGATAGCGCGCAGGACCACCGGAGCAACATCGGCCGACAGCGACATACCCACTCTGAAATCCAGAGGCGTGAAATTCTGCAGTTTGAAGAAATCGTCTGTGGCAAAGCCGTAGCCACGACTACCTGGTGCTTGCCTCAGTTGATGCCGGAGAATCAGAGGGTGATAGAGCATAATCCAGAACAGCCCGACTGCACCAAGCGGAATCTCCACCCAGTCATCGGTACGTTTAAGCGACAGGCCAGGCGCACCGTCAGCAATCCGGACAAGGGTTCGCAGCAAACCCAATTTGTAAGTCGAAGACTTATTATCATTAACGATGATGTGGCGGACTGTTGGCAATGCGCCTGTGCCATCGTCCGCCAACCGAAAAGCCAGTGTCTGCCAAGAAACTTCATCCCTCTGAAGCTCATCCTTCTTGCGCTCGACAGGCACCGGAAGCGGGATCAGTGCCCGGCGCTTGGCAAAAGCCTCCAGCTCTTCCCTACTGACATCGTAAAAAAGCCGTTCGCCATCACCGGGCCCATGCCGGAGCGTAATCACCAGCATGCCACCCGGTGCCAAAAGCTCAGTCAAAATTCGAAAAGAACGTTCACGATCAGAGGGTGGGATATGCATCCAGACAGCGGAAACAAGAATCAGATCGAAGCGATAGCTCAGCTTCCGGATCTTACCTAGATCGGGTAATTGATCGTCTACCCAGTGAATGCTCTGACTGCGAGTGGCTTCCTGCCCCAACTCTCTTAAGCCGGCTGCGGGCTCTACCGCAACAACATCCCAGCCCTGCGCTGCAAGAGCGCTGGAATCGCGACCGCTGCCTGCGCCTACATCCAGAGCGAGGCCCGCCTTTTGGTCCAACTGAGGCAACCAGTCACTGTGCACTTGGTCGAAGGTCAGGGACTGGTATTGAACGAAGAAGTTTAGAGCGTTGCGGTTGTATGGGGCGATTGTCATTTGCGGCCCTTCACTCCCTGTTTCATCCGATATTTGTTAGCTGATCACTAATCGCTTGAGTTCTGCTATCAGGAATGAAGAGAGAACTTTCTTCACCTTTCAACCATTTCGATATGCTTTCGATTACTCTATCCAGGTGCTCTTCGTTTGCACCTTTGATTTCGCACTCCCAAAGCAGGCATACACGCCAACCCAGCCTCTTCAGCTCAGACAATTTTTGCTGATCCCGGCGAATATTGCCCTCTATCTTGTTCCTCCAGAATTCAGGCCTTGTTTTGGGCCATTTGAATAATCGACATTGATGGCCATGCCAGAAACATCCGTTAATCAAGATCACTGCCCGATATTTTGGTAGAACAATGTCAGGAGAGCCCGGCAGATCCTTACGGTGTAACCGAAACCTGAAGCCGCCAGCATGCAAAGCCCTGCGGATCAAAATTTCCGGCTTCGTGTTCTTGCCCCGGATCCCAGACATCATTTTGGAGCGGGTTTCCGGGTCTACTACATCGACCACTTGAGAAATACCTCCTGGAATTTGGGCGGCTACCTGGTATCCTACTCGCCTACCTGACTTTGGCGAACTGTTGATGACCGACACTATCAAAATAATCGATCTTTTCGCTGGCCCTGGAGGGCTTGGTGAAGGATTTTCCGCGTTCAAAATTCCCGAAGGGGAATATCCATTCAAGATAGCAGCATCAGTTGAAAAAGAAGCTAGTGCGCACAAGACCCTTACTTTGCGAGCCTTCTATCGCCAGTTCCTAGGACGCAAAGTTCCTCCCGAATACTATGAATACCTTCGGAGCGATTCCAAAATCAGCGCAGAGCAATTCTTCTCCGATAAGTTTCCAAAGGAATGGGCGGCAGCAAAGCGAGAGACGCTTGGTGGCCCCAAAGCACTAGGCAGTGAAGACCATGACGAAATCTTTTCAGCAATTGAAAAGCAGATTGCGGGACATACGGGAAAAAAATAGTTATCGGCGGGCCTCCATGCCAAGCTTATTCACTAGTTGGTCGAGCCAGAAACAAAGGCATCAAAGGTTATATTGCCGAGGAGGACCATCGCCATTTCCTCTACAAAGAGTATCTGAAAGTTCTCGACCTCGTTCAGCCAGATGTTTTCGTTATGGAGAACGTCAAAGGCATTTTAACAGCAAAGGTTAACGGTGAATCGATTTTTCAGAAAATCCGAGAAGATCTTGTTTGCCCTGCTCGGGCTCTTCGCAGCAGCCGAGACCAAGTTGAGTATGAATTATTGCCATTTGCGCATCCTCTTGAATTTCAGAACCTTTACGGCAGCTATCAGAACAAGGATTTCGTGATTCGAGCTGAAGAGTTTGGGATTCCGCAAGCACGTCATAGAGTTATCCTCCTCGGTGTTCGCAAAGATTTGCTGCCTAGAGAGTTGACTGGTGAACTTCTGTCAGACTGGAAACATGATAATCCAGTCACTACAGGGCAAGTCATCAACAATTTGCCGCGACTCAGAAGTGGACTATCCAGAACTACGCCTAATGATTTCCAAGCGTGGAAAAACAACTTTGAGAGAGGGTTTCTCAAAATTTATCCGGACCTTGCCTTCTCGACAAAAGCTCAAGATAACGCTAAAAACGCATATGAGTCCGCTACTCAAGAACTGAATCAAGGTGGACGATGGGTCCCGGCCAAGCGAATAGCCAAAAGCCACCTGCCTGCTGAGCTGAAGCAGTGGTATGAAGATAAGTGCTTACCAGGATTCGTAAACCACGAAGCCAGGAATCACATGGCGGAAGATCTGCATCGATATCTGTACGCAAGTTGCTATGCTGCAGCAAAAAATGGCACCTCGCCACGTTCTCGTGATTACCCTACAAACTTGGCACCCAAACACAAGAACTGGACTACTGGAAACTTTACCGACCGCTTCAAGGTACAGGCAGAGAACCGAGTCGCCAGCACGGTAACCAGCCACATCTCAAAAGATGGTCATTACTTCATTCATTATGATCCGAGTCAGTGCAGAAGTTTAACTGTAAGAGAGGCGGCCAGAATTCAGACTTTTCCTGACAACTATTTCTTTGAAGGCAACAGGACTGAGCAGTATGTTCAGGTTGGCAACGCGGTACCCCCGCTGCTCGCGAATCATATTGCCAAAGTTGTTTTCTCTCTGCTAAATCAGAAAAAATGAAGGATACCTGAGCTCCGAATTAAAACCCCTTTCAATTGGGAGCTCAGCTCGCTCATATCCACCTCTCAACTCGAGAAACCTTCGTCTCTTAATTTTTGTAGCGCAGCAACCGCCACCGCACACTGGCGCTCAGACGGCATCTTTCTAGGAATTGCGGAGCAGGTTTCCAATACCCCTAATTCTTTAGGGCTCAATAGCGCTCGCTCACGGGCCCAATCTCGTGCACCTTTCCAAAACTGACTACCCAGCGTGTGAACTTCAATCTCCGCGTTCACACTATGATCCAATGCAGCCTCAGATTTTGCTTCTCTTGCCCTGCTTTTGGCAGATTCAAAGGAAATGGTCACCCGATCAGTTTTTCCCGGATAAACAACATCTTTTTCAGAGAGCCATTTCCAGCATATCTCTTTCTTAGCCCATTCACTGGCATTTCGAACTCCCGCAGGTGGGCTATTAATAACAAGTTGGGCAACCTCTCCAGCTGCCAAAAGCATCGATTTAAGTTCGGGAGCGACAGTTTGATTCTTCCACACTAGGTCAAGATCAATAACTTTCCCTTTTTGCGTGGCGTCGTAAACGACTTTTGCAATACCATATGTCACGATATTCGCCCTATACCCTCCCTCATACCATTCAGCACCGGAAACCAATCTCTCCATCGTTCTAAAAACAATGTTCTTTGCGACCAGTCGCTTGTACCAAAGTTCATCGAATACAGAGCCATCCTTGCCCCATTGCTTTCCAATGTTCTTCGCAAACTCTGCGAAGTTCTTCTGCGCCCCTCGACTTACAATATGAGGAAGGCATTCGAAGGTGTTTTCATATTTCGCTAGATCCGTTTTGGTGAAGAATTGCCCTCGAGGGTATTCAGCATCAAATTTTTTCCTCTCTGCAGGCGTCCGTCTTCCTCTCTCATCTGCGAACTGACCACGAGCACGTTCGTAAAACCACTTCGTCTCGCGGTAGCCATCCTCTCCCGCAGGTGCCAGTAACCGTCTGGAAAACTCCTCTATACGAATATGGAATGGGTGGTTCGCAAAGAAATCTGCAGCATTAACTTTATTCTGGCTATTTGCGTACTCTGAAATTCGAGGTACAACCTCCTCTGATTGACTACGGGGTACAATAGTTAACTTCATCTGTACATGAATTTGATCTAACTGTTCTTCAAACAACTTCTTTGCCGCATGTAAAGATGCGGTGGTCTGACCGCCATTCACGATTTGTAGATTATCTGCACGCACTAGCTCCAAACCAGATTCTAACTGCTTTATTTCAATTCCATCTGCTGTTGCACTCAATCCGTTGTTATATGAAAAAAACATGTGCGGTTCATCGCGAATCGTATTTCTGATACCTTGGTTTACCTTTCCCCTGGCCTGCAGAAAACTCCGGACATTTGCTTCTAAGAGCCTGGGTCCCCATTTCTCATAAATCCCGGCAAGCTGCTTTCCAGGAATGACAGCTAACCCGAATTTCTCATGAGGGGATAAAAGAAAGCGGCTGAAAGTGTTAAAATTTCAGGACCTTACACCATCAATCAACACCAACAACCGCTATCCAAAATGGTACCTCAAAAACTGACCTTCTCGCCACTTTCCCGCCGCCAGATTGAAACCGACTTCTCCGGAGGCCATATCACCTCCGATGCCGGCTTGCTGTTACTGCGCGAAGTCGACAAACAACACCGGTTAACCCAACGGCTGGCCGAGACTCTGACCGACCAGCGGGATCCCCGGATGATTCGTCATGAG
>NZ_AGTR01000017.1 GCF_000235625.1 Marinobacter manganoxydans MnI7-9
AACGCGAAGCTTAGCGGCGCCCTTGTAATGGAGGCGAAGCCGCAATGAAAAGGGCGTCCGGCGGCCATCGGCCGCGTACTACAGCGACTGGTTAGTGGCAGGTAATGACACTGCCGGCTCCCTGGCACTGACCTTGACGGCCTACTCCGTAACCCGGCACCGACATGAGCCGATGCACTCTGTTTGAAACACCGCCAATGATGCGGTGAATGAACCTGAACTCAAAGGTAGCAGATCCAGACCCAATTTTCGGCGGACGACCCCACACGGTGAACACCGAATTTCCCGCCAAAACTCTTGCTTACTGATGCAACCAAACCGAACGCGGATTCGGACGGCCTTGGTGCTCACCAGAATATGCGGGTTTGGCAACCAAGCACGGCACCAAGGCCACTGGCACACCGCAGCCCAAAAGGACCGAAGCCACAGCCACTAACGCCAATATTCAGCGGCGGCCTTTGCGTAGCGAAGCGGAGAAAAGGCCGTCCGGTGGAGGGCCGTTAGGCCCGTAACGTACTGGAATGACTGGTTAGCACTGCTCAACTGAACACCTGCGGCTAAAGTCAAAATGGTAATCCGTCTTCGTCTTCTGTTGCATCTAATTCGGTAGACGGCTCTGGGCCAAAAAGTGCGTCTTCAACTGGCATCAGCTCCCACAACTCGTTCTGATGGAGCCAGATCGGATCAGCATTCTCCTGGATGAACTGATCTACAGGCATACCATCCACGGTTGGTGGCCGCTTGATTCTGACTTGCTTACCGTTCATAAAGACCCACTGGTACTTCCTTTGCCGCTCTGCCTTCGCGGCTTTCTTTGCTCTCTTTTGAGCCGGAGTGAGCTTTTTCTTAACCTTTGCCATATCTGAACTTTTTGGTGCTAACGCTTTTGTTTAGCGGCGACTACGGAGCGCAGCGTAGTAGGCGTCCGGTGTAGGGCCGTCGGCCCG